>NZ_JAARZJ010000010.1 GCF_014229245.1 Listeria farberi
ATGGGAAGTTAGCAAAAACAGGAGATAAGAGTATGTTGTCTCTACAAGGAATAGGTGCAGGATTATTAGCGTACCTATCCGGAGTATGGTTATGGGCAAGAAGAAAAAAGAAAGCGTAACGAAGTAATATAATAACAGAGAATCAGCAGGGAACTATTCAGAGATGAAGGTGGGACTTGTTGATTCTTCTGTTTATTTTTAAAGAGTAGAAAACAGATGAGAGAAAAGAATATAGTTATTAGTAGAGGAATGAATTTGTAAATATACTTAAAATATTTAAACCAGACGGCTATGTGCTAGTAAAGTCTTCTATTATCAAAGAATAGAATGAATGATCTAGATGCTCATGAATCTGGCACTTTAGTTTGCTTAAATTATACTGTAATCTTGACCTCTTGGGTTTGGAAAAGTATACAACAAATATTTATGCTAGTTCCTATTGCTCAATAGATGTAATGATAATTTGTAAATATACAGAAAAGTTTATCATTTAGGATTAAGAGAGCTAATAAAGGGAATAATAAGCTATAAAAAAGAAGTTATTAAATCGATTTAGGTTGTTAATGCAATAGAATATAATATATAGAATAGAGGAGGGTTTAGAGAATGAAAAAGTATGGATATAAAACTATACTTTGTCTGGTAAGTATCCTATTGATTTTTTTTAGCGTAAATAACAAAGTATTAGCAGATGTGAATGTGATGTCAGTGTATGTGGGGGATTCAATTGTTTGGAATGGTAGTAATACAGGTAATGTTTCCGGGATTTCTGTTAGTGGTAGTGGAGATAACCTTACTATTAATGTTCAAGGAGGGCAAAATTATGTTGGGTTAACCATTAATGGTGGAGACGGCTCTGATAACGTACATATAAATATTTTATCAGGAATCGCTGTTTTTCAAGGTAATAATAACAATATTCCTCCTGGAGTACCTACTAACGGAAGTGGTGGGAGAGCTGGTATTTATGTTAATTCTAACGCGTCTTTAACCATTTCAGGAGGGGGATTGAAAGCGATAGCGACCACGGGAAATGATGGAACCGGTCATGCTGGTATTACATCTAATGGGTCAGTTACAATTAATAACACTAATATTACAGCTACAGGCTCGAATTCCACGAATAATAGTCCTGGTGGAAATGGAATAGAGACCTTAGGTGATTTTATAGTTGCTCAAAATGGACAACCTACTATCAATGCTACAGGCGGTTCCTCTCAACAAAATGATGGTGGAAACGGTATTTTTAGCTTAGGTAAGATAAATGTAAAATTAGGGATAGTAACTGCTCGAGGTAATACAGGTGTTAATGGTGGAGCAGGAGTAGTTGCAGCAGATTATCCTTCGGGAAGTGCTTCTTCACCTCAAGATACAATCATTGTAGAAAATAGCGCACATCTAAATGGTATCGGAGGTACAGGGTTAACGGGAATAGGTGGCGCAGGAGTATTAACTTCGAAATCTATTGATATCACGAGTGGAGGGAATATAGCTGGTACAGGTGGAAATGGGGCTACAGAAGGTGGCACAGGTTTAGCTGCAGCTAGATCGCTCGGTTCAGGGTATCCAGCAAATACTAATGCTAATGATAGTATCCATTCAGATAATGGTGGTACGATTCTTGGTACAGGTGGAGACGCAACTACCTCTGGTACAGGTGGAGTAGGAATAGAAACAAATTTAATTGCGAATACTGGTGGAGCTGAGATTTTAGGAGAAGGCGGTAATGGCGCCGGCGCTGGGAGTGGGGGAGATGGAATACAAACAACATCAGGGAATTCCAACGTTATTACTGGCGCAAATCTGAGTGGTACAGGTGGAGATGGTGGGACAACTGGTTCTGGTGGAAATGGTATTCAAACCGATCAATCGTTGAGCGTATCCAATGGTGCACGAGTAACTGGTGCTGGTGGACAGGGAAATGGACCAGGAGAAGGTGGAATAGGTATTCTCGTTGGGAAAGATATTACTGCAACTGGAGGCGCAGCTGTAATAGGTTCTGGCGGAAACAATCAAGGCAGTGGAGTATCAGGGACGGGAATAAAAGTTGGTGGAATTATTCAATCTAATAATTCTCAAATAGTTGGAACAGGTGGATTGGGTAGTACTACCAATGCAGGAGATGGTCTTAGTATAGATAATACACAAGGAAATTCTACGGCATTATCTTCGCAGAATGGATCGGTTATTAAAGGGATTGGTGGGAAAGGCGGAGCTCCTTCAGGTTCTGGCGGAAATGGGATTACAATAGGGACTGGATTGATTACTAATAATGATTGCACTGTAGCAGGTACAGGTGGAGATGGAGGCACTAGTTCTAGTAATACTACTCCGAATGGAAGTGGTGGTTCGGGAATAGATGTAGGACCTATTGATAATACTGGTAATGGGACTATTACTGGTAATGGTGGGGATGCAGGAAATCCAGATAACACTAACAGTAGTGATGGTGGAGACGGCATTCATTCAAGTGGAGATATAACTAATTCGGATGGATCTACAATCACTGGTACTGGTGGTAGTGGAAAAGATGCAGGAGACGGTATTCACTCTGATGGGGATATTGAAAATGGTGGGAATTCCACGAATGATTCCAGTATTATAACAGGTCAAGGGGGAGAGTCGCCAAATGCAGGAGGGAATGGTATTGATTCTGACGGGGATATCACTTTAGGAACTGGGAATGCTTCAGGAATTGGTGGGAATGATGGTGGAACAGGTATCCATGTAGATGGTAATGGAACAATTACAGGTGGAAATAACACGGCATCAGGTTCTCCAGCGATTGATTCTGGTCAAGGCATCCATGTTATTGATGGGACAACTTCTACAAAAGGAGATACCAAAACACCTTCGTTAGTAATTGAGGGAGGAAGTTATGGAGAAGTTCCTTCTGGAAGTAATGTATTTAATTTACCCCCTAAAAATGCAGATGGGGATGGGTTAAAACAAATCACTGTTATTTTAGAAGGTAATTCAACTCCTGGGAAAAAAGTTTCAGTGACCTTTACCAAAGGAAACGGTTCGGCCTATTCGTATAATACCTCCCACTTAGTCACAGGAAAAGATGGAAGAATGCATGTTTGGTTGCCAAAAGGAGCCGTTATTAAAAATATAAGTTCTAATGGAATCAAATATCCAGGTAAATATGTTGTGACAAATAAAAATAATCAAGTAGCCTATTTTAAAATTAAGAGAGAAGAAAGTAAAGTCACCCCAAGTAAACCGTCCAAGGAAAAAGCAAACGGACATCAAGTATCTTCTATTATAAGTGGTAAAGATGGGCGTTTACCGAGCACGGGGGATAAAAATAATGTAGTTAATCCAGTGATTGGGAGCTTATTAGTTATTTTAGGAAGTTATTATATATGGCGGAAAAAGTGAGAAGAAATAGAGTGATTCTTGTTTTAAAAGAGAGAAGCTTTTGGAACAACATGTATTTTTATCCTAATTTTAGAGATTAGATATAGGAAAGCTATTTGTTATAAGTAAAGAAGTTAAAAATAAAAGAAAAACACTTTTCCAGTAGTAAACGGAAAGGTGTTTTTCTTTTATTAGACATGAGGTACGCCTATTTGACGCTCTTATTGTTATAATTCTCTTGATAATAAAAACGGAAAAACAATCTCCACATGAGCTGATACTGCCGCGAGAAAATCATTCATGTACACTTAAGATACCACCACTACATGGTGAATTTGCAAAGGGAGCCATGTTCGCGGAGGTCTTTCTTTTTTATTATACCATGTTACAAAAAGCAAACTCTTCTATTTTTTCGTGAATAAATGATAATATCTTAACAGCCTCATACCTAACGATGTACCCCAAAAAAACACATGAACCGGAGCAAGGCTATAAAATATAAACAACACATAAAAATGAGAAATCATTAACAGCATCTATCTTTTTGAGTGAAAAGCATCCTTTTTCCGGCAAGTTCTCAACACAATATAAACCGATGACTTTCTCATATAGCTGGAGCTGGCATAATCACGTAAAAGTTTTGAATTCAATGGAACTCGTTTAGTAATTTGCCAATAGACCGGCAAAATGAATACAGTTTGCGTATTTTCTTCTCTACACAGATGGAGAAGCCAGCTGAGCAATCAACTTTAAGAACAATGAAAAAAGAAGTCAAAAGGAAGGGATTTCGGCTTGTATGTTGAAATCTTTCTATATAGAAGTCAGTTTATATTTCCTCAAAGTCATCTTTGGTTGAATTTTCCATTAAGCTAGAAATGTAATTTAGTGTGCCAGTTCTTTGTAAATAAAGTTCTTCTTGCATAGAAGTCCACTCTCGTTTAGAGACAAGAATAACGTCATCATGTAACCCTTGTTTATTGTTCATAGTTATTTCTATTACTTTGTTAGAACTGGCTACTTCTTCTAGAAACTTAAACATGTCTTTTTTAAAATTTACTGATGTTACTACATTCATTTTATCACCATCCTTACTCTCATTATAACCCTCACATAGAGAATGTGTTGCAATTTAATAACAGGCTGATGACAGGTTGTGGATTTTTTATTAGAACTTTATAAATTAATCTTAGACAAGCTTTTTTACAGGACTTACATATAGTATTTATTTTTCTACAAGTCAAGTTAATGGAGCAAAGAGACTACTTACTATTAGTTATGTTGATAGTAGTTTTTATTATGAAATATATTTTGTTTTAGATAGTTTCAAAAGTCCGGAATGCTACATAAAAAGTACATTTCTAGAGGTGGAATACAAGATAATTTATAGGACATAGAAGTTTTAAGGAGGAACAGTAAATTTGAATTTAAAAAAAAGATATAAATCGAAAAACAGAAAATATATCCATAGCTTTCCGTGAATCTGCATTATTTAGTGTACTAGAAGAGAAGGGACTATCCGAATTTATGACAACATGAACAAGTGAATTGGAAATAGATTCTGCTATTGTAGAAGGGAGTAAGTAGGGATAATCAAATACTGGATAGAAATAGGATGCAATAAATTGAATGAAAATGGATTTTAATCAGATTCTTATGATGGGAGAGCACTATACTATTACAAAATATATTATACGAAAAAAGAGGAAAATTATCATTGAAAAGAGAGGTAAATTTAGATTTACTACGATGATTAAGTATTTTTATAATTACTTATCTGTTTTTGTAGCGATAAGTTCATTTTCGATCTTTATGTTCTTTTATAAAGTCAAGATACAAACTAATTGGTTAGATGTAGTGGTAGATAAGATAACACCCAATGTTTTCTTTATATATTTTATTCATAATGCTGTTTTACTTATACTAATTGATTGGTTGAGTAAGTTAATATTGATCCAAAACCATTTACTTATTATGCTACCAGGTATTGCGGTAATTACATTTTGTATATCTTTTATATTAGCAGAAATTCATCGTGCAGTTGCCTTGAAGTTAAGACGTGTATTTAATCTTAAAGGTGTTAGCTGAGTAACAAACAATTAATGTTGGAAATGTGTATGTCAAAATATCTAAAAAAATGTAGAGCTCTTAATTAAGGAGTATTTACTGTTTTTAGCGTTTATCCTAAGACGGGAAATAGATAATAATATAGACAAAGGTATATTACGGAAATCCTAAAGATGGGAGTTAAATGAGTATGAAAATAGAATTGTTTCATGTCGGGATAGCAACTTGCGTACTACGTATAAATAGTCAGTTGAAAATCGCCATTGATCCAGCGCTTTTTGAAAAGGGAACGAAATTAAAATTTAAAACATTTGAATCAGAACGGTTGAAAAGTCCGCGTTTTGATAAAGAAACTTTTGAGGATGTAGATGTATGGTTAATAAGTCATTTTCATGAGGATCATATAGATAAACTTGGAAAAGAAAAAATTGCTCAAAAGTCCGTAGTTCTTAGTAATAAAGATTCCAGCGCTTTTTTAGCAGATATTAATAGTAAAGAAATAAGTTGGAAAGAAACGTATGTTTTTGCTAAAGGGAATATAGTTGTTGAGATTCAAGCTATTCCTGCTTATCATGCAAGTTCTTTTTTTATGCGAAAATGGATTGGAAAAGTCAATGGGTATTATTTGACAGTTATCGAGGGGGCTGAGGTGAAAAAAATTTATTTTACATCAGATACAGTTTTTCATAGAAATATTATCCAAACACTTCCAGAAAAAGTGGACCTATTGATTGCGAATTTAGGGAATGTACAAGCTAATAAAAGAGGTGGTCCGTTGACAATGGATATTCCAATGCTTCATAAATTTGTGGAAATTCTTACTCCTTCTGTTGTTGTTCCTGTTCACATAAATGATTTATCTCATTACGAAACACAAGAAGAAAGTATTATAGAAGCTGGCTATACCATCGTTGAAACTGGGAAATGGCACGAGTTGTTCAACCACCAGTAATTCTAGGGATGAAAAGAGATAAACACTATGTAATACCACTATTTTAAATTATTTAGATTATACAGCAAAATTTTTTCAGCCGTTTTTAATGCAATATTAGGAAAAATATCTTGAAATGAAAGGTTTTCAAATTCAGAAGAATTTAAAAAAATCAAAGAAAAAGTGATATCTAGAATAGTAAAAGTTAATATGATATGTTAACTATTGAAGCTATGATTTTAAAGGCGAGCAGAAATACTTTTATTCAGGAGTTATAGTGCATGGTTAAATATAGTGTTAGAAACAGGCTATGATTGAGAAAAATGGATTAAACATGAGGACTCTCTTTTCTATAATAATTGAAACATTGGATTTTGTTGAATCTAAATTACGTGAGAATATTAATAGTTTAGAGCTGGATGCCCTGAAGATAAAGAAAAGTATCTTTTTAAATGTTTTTATCATCTGGATCAGAAAGAAGAAACTTGTTTTCGAATGGCGTTTAAAACAGGTTTTTTTGGAATATTATTTCAGAATGGATAGAAGCTCTCTGTTATAGCTACTCAGGCAATAGAAGATGAAATTGTTTATTTGCTTTGGATCCAGTGGAATGTCTCCCTTTTGTTAAAAGAAGGTTTATTATATGAAGGAACAAAGTTTAGAAATAACGAAATAAAAACCAGTCATGATACAATTACAGTTGTTATCAGATGATATCTGAATAAATTAATTAGGAAAGGTGAAGTTGATATGGCAACAATAATGTGGGTGTTCTTATTTCCGTCATTATTTATAATCCATGATTTTGAGGAAATTATTTATGGGCATAGTTGGTTCAATAAAAATAAAGAAATTATCGGAGCTAAGGTTCCAGAAAAACTTATGTCTAGACTGGGGGATTCTTTAGGAGGTTCTGTTTCTCAATTTGCGTTTGCTGTGTTGGAAGAATTCATTATTTTAGTTTTCCTTGCAGTTTTAACTAGTATATATCAATGGTATTCATTTTATGTATGCCTAATGTTTGGATACTGTGTCCATGCAGTTATGCATTTATTTCAATCTATTTATATCAGAAAGTATATTCCAGCTACTGGAACCGGGATAGTAACAAGTATTTTTATTATCTACGGAGCTATAATTATTGTAAGAGAACAAAATTTACAATGGGGATTTATTTTAATGGGGCTGCCACTAATGATGTTTGCTATTTTTTTGAATGTGGTATTTGCGCATTGGATATCCAAACGCTTAGTAAAATAATGTTGAAGCTAAAAAAATTTGCTAATAAGAGACTTATAACAAATTTCACTTACATCTTCTGAACTTTCTAGGAAATCATGCTCAAACTAAGCTTTAATAGATACTATGTGAAGAAATGAAATAGTCCTCTGGAAAGTCTAATGGAAGTAGTTTGGAACATTTTGTCTATCAATAAGTTGGAAGATTTTAGGGATGAATTGTTCATTGAAATCGAAACCAAGTTGATTGATAAGAATTGTGATACAAATGACTCTATTTTGATAAAGAAAACGATAAATATTAATAGGTTACAATGGTCTTATGAATCTAACGAATAGTTATTTATGAATTCACTGTTTTGTCACTGTATGTTTATATATACTAGTTTGAATTTTTTAGAATTCAAAACATTAAAATGATCTCTAGTAAAAGGTTTTTTCTGTTACTTTTTATAGCTAGAAATTAAAAAGTTATTTTAATTGGTTGGAATAGAGTCCTTCTATAATTTTGAGAGGAGTAGTGATTGTATGAATGAATTGGTTTTTGTTAAAGAGAATTATAATGTAATTCATATATCATTTCTACAAAGAGGGAATATCCAAGAAAAAGTGTATAAGTGGTACCTGCTTTATAGAGATATGGAAAGAGTACATGTTGATACGTTTACAATGATTAAAATAGATGATCAAAGAAAAAAAGTATTTGTTGTAGCTCTTTCATATGATACAAAAGCGGAACAATTATATAAGATATTTCCTTTGGTCAGCTCTCAGCCAAGTTGGCAGGTTCAGCTCATCTGTCAGCATTTAACAAATAATGGTATTAAGTTTTATCGAGAGCGCTGTTTCAAAGGCCTAAAGAATGGTTATAGTAGAGGATTACAAGTAGACGTGTCGTTTCAAAATGACAACCAATGGTGCTTTATTGAATATCACGGAACACATCATTATTATAAAAGAGGTGCATCCATTCAAAGATTTAAAAACATTCTCAAAAATATGGAACTTAAACGAATATGGTGTGAAGAACATCAAGTCCCATATCTAGAAATACCTTTTTTTAGACAAAAGGAAATCATTCATATGGTGGATGCCTTTTTATCAAAAACAATGAAAAAGTAAGAATTAATGATATGCTGTTGCTTTTTTTAGAAAAAATTTTACTCTTATATAGAGAGAAAAAAGTAATAACTTATCTTTGTTTTATCACATGAAAACATTGCTGAAAGGAGACCATAAGGAGACCATAGAGCTGCAACTTTCAGCTGTTTTTGATTACTTTATGTTGTGTGAATAAAAATAAAAACGTTGATATATAGCGATTTCTAACGTTTTTGATTCATTGTTTATTATTGGGGAAGAAAACTCTTAATCAGCGGGTCGGGGGTTCGAACCCCTCACAACCCATATTGGAAAACCGCCTAAACAAAGAGTTTAAGCGGTTTTTTATTTGTGAAATTATAGTGTGAATTCGCCTATAATTATAAATTGAGTTTAAGAAAGGCAAAAGCTATAAAAAACAATAAAGTTCGCTTTGTAGAGAACTTCAATTGTAGAAAGTAAGGAGGAATAAATTATGGGAATATTTGAGGATAGAAGTATTGTATTAGATGAAAATATTGTTAATGTAAAAGAATGGCTTACACCAGAGGAAGCCATTACCATTTTCATCTCGGCTGGTTATCAATTAGAACTTAAAGAGGAATACCAATATATAAATAATAGTATGAGTATTAGCTCAAGGGAACTTTCCAGTGATTCTGAAAATTATATAAACCATGAAGACTCTTATATCCTAACGCAACTTAATCTTAAAAATGTAGATTTTGCCAAAGCAGTACTAGAAGGTGATAAAAGTGAAGATGTGTATAAACGTAGTAAAGTAAATAAAGTTGATCTGAAAACTTTACAAGGCGCAGCATAACAGAGAGGTGAAACAATGAAACTAAAAAATAGTATTTTTCGATTTGAAAATCCTGTTTTAACTGATATGTACTTTAAAGTTAATGATGATTTTATAAAAGAAAAAATGGACACAGATATGGAATCTGCAAACGGTAGTATAATGGTAAAACGTGAAGATGACAAATTGAATGAAGCTTTAGTGCGTCTTACTATAATTATAGGTGAAAAAGGAGATTCGTTTCCATTCGAGCTTAAATTAATAATGGAAAGTAAATTTTTATGGCAGGAAGGTATTGATGAAGAAACCATAAATACTTTGTTAACAGTAAATGCTCCTGCGTTGTTACTTGCTTATATAAGACCGATGGTTTCTAGTATAACTGATTCATCGGAGTACCCAACTTATCATATTCCGTTTATTGATTTTGCAAGCACAGAAATGACACCTACTGAGTATAATGACTAAACCACCCTAACCTCGCCGTTAGGGCTTTTTTATGCAAAAAAACACCCTGAACAAAGAGTTCAAGGTTGCAGTAATATAAAACCGCTAATAGTTGAATGAAATTACTAGGTACAAAAAGCACCTATTAGATTATTATTACACAGATTTATTAAGAGTCAATAATTTTTAGACTTATTGAATAATTATACTGTTTTTATTCACTAGGATATTATGAAATATGATAAATATTTAAATAAATAAGGTGTTTTTATATAAAAACAAGCTTGTATTATAAGTGGATATGTATTTTTTGTGTCAAAAAGAAATTGAAATGCATAAATAATGAATAATAACTCATCTTGAGCAATATTTTGTGATTAGATACACAATATTACACAAATTGTGTAAGAATAAATCTAAATAAGTCTCGTTTTTAGTCGTTCATGACAAGAATCGGACATTTCATTACATTTTTGGTTATACATTGGCTTGTTATGTTATATTGTCAAAGCATAGTTTTGCGATAAATATAAAAGGGAGGAATAGCATGAAAAAAATACAATGGGTAGTTAATCGAATGTTTGTTTCTGGTATTTTATTAATTGTTATGTTATTTATAGTTCCCCCAAGATTTGGGGTAGCAGATGGCGACAAGGTAAGCTTTTATGAGTACTTTTATGGTGCCCCTTTAAGATGGCTAAATGTAACTAGTATGACAGATGAGAAAAGTAGTTTTACAGGAACGTTTTTTATGGGAAACGAAGGTATAAGTATTAATTGGTTTAATTTACTAGGAAGCTTTTTGTTAATTTTCGTAGTAGTAAGTATTGTTTTTTTTCTTATCAAAAAATATTACAGCAAAGAGAGGTAGAAAAATTGAAGAAAACTTGTTTATTCTTTTTAATATGTGTTTGTTTGAGTGTAATAGTAATTCCAGACATAAAAGTACATGCTGCAGCTAAAATTAATAGTTGGGATTTAGTTGATTCTGGGAAACATTTGGACTACGATGGTAATTCTAAATATATGTCTTATATTAAGTCTGGCGCAGCTACATGGAATAGTTACAAAAAAGGTGTCATAAGACCAGATTCTCCTAAAGTTTTGGAGGATGTATTTTGTAACGATACTTCTGCAAATAACTATGTGAATGCTACTACATATAGTAGTGGGAAAATTACTTTTAATAAGAAAAATATGGATAAAAAAAATGCTGCGGGGAAAAAGAATGTGGCAACACATGAATTAGGTCATTGTTTGCGATTGGCTCATAATACTTCATCAGACATAATGTATATGTACAGCACATCAAAAACCACGCTTTCAACAAATGATAAAAAATCTTATGATGCAGCATATAAAAAATATTAGAGGAGTACATAAATGAAAAAAACAACAGCTGGGATAATCATTTTAGTAATCAGTATTTTGGGTTTTGCTTGTTTTTTAGCATTGAACACAAAGTTAGATAACAAAGAAGCGAAGGAGAAAGAAGTTCCAGTATATGCAATTCATGCAGATTATAATCTAGATGTCGATAATCCTAATGCAGTAGTCGGTGGTTCTGATTATGTGTTTGTCGGTAAAGTAACAGAAAATACTGGAACAACATATAAAGATAAAGCACCATTAGAGCAAGAAGATGGTTCGGTTAAATATGTAGGAGAAGCATTTACAAATTATAAAATTAAGGTTCTATACAATTTGAAAAATGAATTAGTAACCAATAACGAAATTACTTTAGCAAAACAAGGTGGTATTCGAGAAGATGGTTCTGCGTATGATATTTTTGAAGATGATCTACTTCCGGAAATTGGAAAAGTATATATATTCAATGCATATACACAAGATGATGGTTCATTGCTAGTATCTGGCGCCAACTCGACTATTTCTTTTGATGAAAAAACGCAAAATATTGATACCCAAAAAGAGCTTGCTAAAACAGAAGAAGTCCAACAATATAAAAATGCGGTAGATAATCAAATTTTGACAGAAGACAATAATTTGAATTCTGATTTTGATGCGAGTCAAGAGTAATGATAATTAAATTTTCCGTGAAAAATTACGTTTGAACAGTAAGGTGGAATTTGTAAGAGTAAATGGAGCGTGAATCGGTAGGATACTATTTTAAAATGAAAAATTCATTTTTATAGAATCTATTCATTTTCTAGTAATATTCTCTGTTTTACTGGTTCAAACTACAGTAATAAATATACAAATGCATATTAGAGTACTACTTATGACATTTGTAATAAATAGTTTTATTCTATCTATACCTTGGGTTATTAAGATGATACGAGCAGGAAAACAGACTATATTTTAGTACTACTTGATTTTAAGAACGTTTGTTCGTGTAATGTTTTTAAGAGGTGAAGAACATGTATAATTTAATTGATGATATTTTAGAACACTCAATAGTGTTAGCAGATGCGTTAAAAAGAAATTGGTCAATAGAAGTACTGTTTTTAAAGAACAATCATCATGTACGCTATAAGTATGTAGTTCCTGTTTATTTGGACCACGAAAGAAATATAGTTCAACTACAGCGATTTGACGAACGAATAATTGACATTAATATAGAAAGTATTTATAAAGATTATTTGCGGGGCATAAATGGGGCAGACCAAAACAACATATAAATACTTGTAGCTTCTTGTAACAGCTTTCTAAAAGATATAAACCGCGTAACATAGCCGTTTTTATCTCATAAATGCGTGTAACTGCTTAACACAAAACCAACTCTTAATCAGCGGGTCGGGGGTTCGAAACCCTCACAACCCATATTGGAAAACCTCAACAGTTCAATAATTGTTGGGGTTTTTATTATGTCAAGATTATTCATCAGACAATAAGTCTTCGGGAGATATGTGGTATTTATTTTGCTTTGTGACATCAGCTCCATTTTCCAGTAAAATAGCTATTGATTTAGCTTCTTTAGGTAACTCCATTGCTGCACGCCATAATGCTGTATTTCCATTATTATCTTTAGCATCAATAATTGCTCCCTTTGAAATCAAGTACTCAACTATTTCCGCATGGTCATTTATTGAAGCTAAATGTAAAGCAGTCAATCCATTTTTATCATGTAAATTCAAATCGCTACCTTTTTCAATCAAATATGCGATAATACTCATTTTTCCTTCTACGACTGCTGACATTAATAACGACCGGCTGTCTCGATCCACACCATTTAGGCCATATTTATTTAGAAAATCGTCAATCTTAGAAAAGTTATTACTTAGTAGCAATGGATATAGTTCATTTTCATTAAACATGTTTTGCACCTCTTCAAATTATTTTTTCTCCGCTTTTGGTTTCCTTATATGAGGTTTTATGGCCAATTTGTATGCGGTGAAAGCGCTTAAATTCCACTGATTATTGTGTAGGTATACTATACCAATTATTTTATAATTTTAATAGGTTTTCTATTTTTTCAATCAAACGTCATTTTAGTTGTACACTTCGTCCGCATGTTATATCCTTTATTTATAAAAACATAAAAAATACAACATAGAAAAGAGAGCTTTAAATGAAGATAAAAAAATGGTTGATAGTAATATTGTCAGTAATAGTTATTTGTGCAGTGGTTTTCGGAATAAAGTGGTTGTTATATAGAGATAATCTTGTAGAAATGATGCAAGTGGACGGGATTCTATATATAGTGACGTATGAACCTGCAAAGCAAGAAGATGCTTTAGAGAAAATTGGCGAGATAGAGCATAGAATTCGCCATTACCAAATACCAGATGAAGATTTCACCTCTAATTATTTAAGTGAAGGAACAGAAATTTATAAAGCAAAAAATGGAGATGAATTCCCAATGACTATTTTGTTTAAAGAGCATGGCGAATATTTTATTGCATCGAAAACTACGGAGCAACCTAATCAGCAACAATAATTTTTTATCTATATGTATTGTAAAAAATCTAGCACCAATGACTGGTAAAGTCATTGGTGTTTTTTATGAGCAAATAAGTGATTTATTTTTGACATAATTTAAACAAATTAATAGATAATAAAAAGCTAGACATTTATATAAATGTACATAAACTGGCTATTTTTGTTTTGTATTAATAAAAATAACCTTAAAAATGCTCTTTAATGAAGCAGTGAATTTTCGTTAATTTGAAGTAGAAATTAAAAAAGTATTTTTTTGAAAACCTTATCAAATGTTCATAAATAGCTATTCATGTTTTTTTTTAGTACTAATCAAGCAGAAAATGTTACGAAAAAATGGCGAGAAATAGTATAAATCACGTAAATCAGTTGTAAATGAGTGTACGAATTAAATTACTTTTGCTAGATAATAAGAAATGTGATGGAAATTCAGAAAGGATGGTAGCAACTATGAAGTATATCGATTACCACGATTATATGCAGAGAGATGCAATCATATATGCATATCTGTTAAATAATTTTTCTTATGTTCGTAAAAAGTTAAAGGCATGGGAAAGTACCACTGTTGATAGGGAACATATTTTGTTGGTGAAAAGTGGAGTGGTATTTGAGGAAATCAATGGAAATAAAAAAGGAATAGCACGATGTTTTTTTCCAAAAAGTTTAATTTTCCCTACTAGAAATCCAGTGGTATTAAAGGCTTTCGAAGCTTCTGAAATTTGTTTTATTGATGCTGAAACTGCTTTCGGGAAATTGGAAAAAGATCAAATTTTATCAAATTTTTTCTTGCAAATTGCAGAAAAAAACGAGGAAGACATGCGAAGACAAGCATTACTTGGCACAGAAAAATCAAAAAATAAAATTATATCGACACTTAATTTTTTACTTGAAAACCATAAATCCAATAGTAAGGTTCCGGTTTTTCCCGAATGGCTACAAATAAATATTTTAGCAAAATTAGCGAATTGTTCCATCTCTACTATTTCTTCAACTGTAAATGAATTGCATATGGAAGGGATACTAGATATTAAATCCTCCCCTTGGAAACTGAAAAGCAAGGAAGGTAAGATAGAAATTTTTGATAATGAGCCACAGAAAATTAATACTAATAAAAGAAAACAAATAAGCAATGCTTTTTAATGGTACAAGGCTTGAAGAAATGACTCAAGTACTTTTCCAGGCACAAAAAATCAACTAAAAGAGGTGGAAGTAAGACTTGAAGAAGAATATTTTAGTCGTAGTTATTGTTTCGGTACTTGCAGTTAGTGCTATTGTGTCAGCCTTTTTTCTAATGAGAGACGATGCTTATGCTATTGAAACAGAAGGCTTTACTTATAGTCCTAAAGGAAAAATAGTTAATTTTTCGTCAGAGGCAAAGTATAATGACACATGGATAAATAACGAAAAAACAATTACTGACAAGAAAGAAATGAAGCCAATAAATTTGGCAAGAACATTATTTTTAAAAGATGGGCGAATCCAGTTTCTAGGTAAAAGTGTAGCTGTTAAAAGCGCTTCAGACCTGATTGAACTACCATCCAAAACTTCTGTCACAGAAAATAAAGGAACTTATAAAGCAAAAAGTGACGATGGTAAAACATTGGCACAACTTCCAAAAGGTACCGTGGTAAAACTTGCGGAAGGAAGATATATCATTTTGGACAATGCTTACCTAAAAAATAAGCAAGGCCTTAACAAAAAGTTACCTAAAAACGTACTTGTTTCTATAGATGAAAATAAAAAAGTTATGTTAATGGGAGATAAAACCATTGAAGAATTAGGTAGCGATGATGCTTATATTGAAATGGAAAATAACCATTACCGTTTTGATTTAAAAAATGAAATGTTAGTTAGCCAATCAGATAAAGAAGCAGATATTGATATTCAATCTATCAAGGTTGAAATAGATGATAATGCAGAAAAAAGAAAGTTGAAAACAACTAAAGAAACTGCAGAAGAAGCAACGAAAGACACAACAAAAGATACAACAAAAGACAATACAGAGAAAGAAACAGAAAAACAAACTACTAAAGATTCTGGGCAACAAGCAAACCAAAATGCTGGTCAAGCCGAGAATGGAAACAATGAAACGCAAGGAACTTCAGGAAACAGCGGTAATGGAGAAACAAACAATACAGCTGGTAGTAGTGGTGCTAATGGAAATAATTCTAGTAAAAATGGAACTAAATCCGGCGGCACAGATAGTAGTAAGCCAAGCGAAGGCGATGTTAGTAAAACTAATGAAATCATCAAAAGATTAAACGAAGCGGAGAGTATCAATACTTTCCAAGTGCCGATTGTGGATGTTGATTTAACAGTCAAAGGTCAAGAAGCTTCTGCAAAACTAAAACTAACAGATTCTTCGAAACGACTACAATCTTTGGAGGCAGTTCTTTACGACAGTAAAAATAATGTGGTGAAAAAAGAGAAACTTGATTCCATTCAAGCAAATCAAAATTTCATTTTCAATAACTTGAAATATGGAGAAACATATCAAGTAGTCGTTCAAGGAGCTTATAAATCAGCAAGTAATACTAATCAGGAAACAATTTTCTTCCGCCAAACAGTCGAAGCAAAACCAGTTGTGATTACACCTAAAGTGACTGAACGTGGCGAAGACTATATGAAAGCAGAATTAACTGCAACTGAACTATACGGTCATATAGATAAGTTAGTATTAAAAATCAAAGAAAATAACAGTAATGTCACTACTTCACAAAAAGTTACAGTAGATGCAAACAAACTAACTAAAAATGGTCAAGTAGAAGTAACTTTCAATTCATTAAGCAGTGATAAAGAATACATTGTCGAAATGGAAGAATTGATTGTTGATGGTAAAAATGTAACGGATGAAAGCTGGTACTTTATTTCTTCCACATTAAAAGCTAAACCAACGATGGAAGGATTAAACCTTGAATACAGTACTGAAAAAGGCGAATTTGTCGCATCACCAGTTAATCTGGTAGATAAAGACGATTCTATAACAAGTATTCGTTATGTAGCTTATTTAGAAGATGATTACAAAGCAAATGGTGAAAATGCGAAAGAATATGCATATTCAGTAGTAGATGCTAGTCAGAAGAAAACAGCTGTGAAAGTTGGACGAACTGTAGATATGAGTGATGGGAATTATATTTTCGTTGCCTATATTTCAGGTAATAACGGTCAATCAGACTTTACTTTCGCTTCTCCGGCATCAAATAGTGTAGTTGTTGGTAAAAAAACTAAACCGACAGTAGAGTTCTCCCTTAAAAAAGCTGAACAAGATAAGCTGACAATCAATTATGAAGTTTTTGATGCAGATAGTACACTTCTTTTTGATAACCTAACGCATCCAACGTTAAAAATTTATAAGTCAGATGCACAAGGAATGTATAGTGGTAATCCTATCTCGACCGTAGATTTAATGAAGAAAAGTGACATCACGAACTTACTAGAATTCGACGGTTTAGAAAGTGAATCATACTATGTGGTAGTAATGACAGGTTCATATAATTTGGACGATGGTGCGGGCATTATGGTTGACCAACTCATTGGGCAGTCTTCTGTGTTCCGAACAACTGAAATTACTAATGTTAATGCAACATTCTCACTGGAATCTGTTGATACAAATAAAGCAAAAATTAATGTTAAACTCTCAGATGCTGCTGTGAATTTAAATGAAGCTAATTTAAAAATTTATGAAAACAAAACCAATACACTTGTTAAAACAATTGCGTTGCAAGGTGATTTTGAGAAATTAATGAGTGAAGAAGGAAAGAGCTATCTCTTTGAAGATTTAAGTATCAATAAAGAGTATATCGTGAAGGTAGAAGATGGCTATGATAGTGGAATGAATAATGTTCCGATTATCGGTCAGTTTATTTTCAAAACGAAGAAAGAAACTCCAGAAGCTGACAAAGTATTACTAGATTATCAAGCGGATCAAATGAAAGTAGGCGGATTAGCTGGGATTGAAGCAACAGAAGGACCACTAGTTGATAAGTACAATGCCGTTAGTTCTATCACCTACAGTATTTATAAAGCAGATGATTTAGATACAGCTCTTGTAGAACAAGAAGTTTCAACTGCTGCAGATTTTGAAAAATATGCATACTTTGATTTAACGAATAAGCTTTTAGGTCGCGGGTATTCTTATGTAATAAAAGCAGATGTTGTTTGGAACGATAACTACGAAGATCATCATATTCAAATTAGTTCCGATACCATCCAAATCAAAAAAGAAAAACCAAATGTTGAGTACGAGATTTTAAGTCGTACAGCAAGCGACGTGAAATTAAATGTCTATGTAGAAGATGCGGAAGAATCCATTGTGTTAGGGACACTTAAAATTACTAGTTCGACTGGTGGAGAGGCGCAACTTCAAAGAGGTAAAAATACCGTGACATTACCACTTTCTAGCACTGGTGCCACAACCCTTAAAACATCAGGTGATTATATTATCACAAGTGGAAGCTCAGCAATTTCAGATGACTTTATGACGAAGAAATTGACAGCATTAAATACTAGTGCACCACAAGTTGGAGCTCAAATTGCTATGGATGCAACTGGAAGAACAATGATTCTTACACCTGAACCAGATTCCGTTGCAACAAATACAGTAATGAGAACCAGCTATGATTTAAAAGATGCTTCAAGCTCTAAACCAGATTATTCCGTAACAAAATCTGGCACTAATCAGTTTGAGCCTCAAACTTTAGAACTGCCATTAGGTAATATCTGGTTTGACAATTCCTATCAATTAACTCTTGATATGAAGATGAATTATGCTGAAAATCAAATGGATAACGAAAGTTTAAGTAATAACTATTATGTATCCATTGGAAATGGTTCTTCATTTGTTAGTTCATCAAGTGGAACAGTCTCAACAACAAAAACTGTTAACGGGGCAGATGTTTTCGAAATAACAAAAGAAGGTACTGATTCATCTGGTAACATTACTGGAGTTAAATTTAAAAACATTTGGACAGACCAGTATATAGCATATCGAAATGGTATTTTGATTAGTAATAGCGAAAGCCCGGATTCATTTAAACTAATCCGTCAAGCTGATGGTAGCTATGTGCCAGAATTAAACGGCCGCTATGTTGATTTTGCAGTAGGACTTGTACCTGATGAAGAAGCAGGTTCAAAAATTGATTTATATTCTACACAAGCAAAAACAGCACAGATTGCGAAGTCTGTTTCTATAAAAACACTGGAAGTACCAAATATTTCAGCAGAAAATATCGGCGTCTATGATAAACGCGTCAAATTAGATGTTATTGGTGAAGATAAAGACAATACAACTGTTAAAACAGATAACAGAAATGAACTGTATGTAAATGTGTACGAAGCTGATGGAGAAACACTAGTCAAATCAGTGCGAGTAGACGGTTTGCCAACACGTGACGTTTCCGTTACAGACCTTTCGCCAGATACAGATTACGTCGTTAAAGTAGAAGGTAAATATGATCTGCTAGATGGAACTGGTGAAAAAGATAAAGTCTACTATTCAGAAAATATTAAGACAGAAAAGAGCTTACCAAGCATGAAGTCAACAAGTTATCTTTGGGATCCTTCATTTGGTCAGCGTAGCATTAAGGGTAATGTTGATTTTGTCGATGAGAGTAGCGTTTTAACAAATATTGAATATCGTTTATATGATGCTTCAACTATTTCTTCTAGTTTGTCTAATTTAGTAGCCTTAGAACAAGAATTGGGAAGTAAAACGCCTGTCGTTACATTTGATAATACGACGAAAAAACCAGAATTCTCCATATATAATGGTTCTGGTGGTCAAAACTTTGTTTCTGGTAAAACGTATGTTATTGCTGCATACATGAAAACAAGTTTAGCGAAGGCACCTAGTTTCTTGAGTGATGCAAAATCTCTTTATATTGCACCACCAAGTAGCTTTGCAACTCCAATTACACTAGAAAACGTTTCGACAAGAGAAGCAACTCTTAAATTCTCTTATAATGATCCACAAAGTTATTTAGTTGGTGGACCGAATAAAAACTTCCAATATGTCTTAACAAAAACAACAGACAAATCAGAAGTTAAGAAAGGTACTTTTAATGGTGGTAATACAGCCAGCTGGATGAATACTTTTACAGATTTAGAGCCAGCGACAGGATATACGCTGACAATTTCTACACAGTATGACAATTTAGATGGTGGATTAGTACGAGGATGGAGCAGAAGTTTCAGCTTCACAACAGATGATGAATATGTCACATCGAACTCTCTAACGATTCAACTTGATGCTGGAGCAAAAGCAGTTAAATTACAAGCTAAAGAAGTAAGACCAGGATCAACTACTATCGAAAATATCAAGATGGAGTTCTATGAGTTACTTGACTATGGTGGTAATAATGAGCGTACGCAATTATTAGAAACTAAAAATATTGTGTTACCAAGTTCTTACCCAGCAACAATTAGTGCAGATTTCAGTGTGGCAGGGAAGAAACAAAATCAAAGCTTCTTAGGTAAAATGATTATCACTTATCGTACACCAACTAATGAAGTTAAAACGTATGAGAAAACATCTAACTTTATTACGCTACAAGAAGATATTGCCGCTGGATTAAAATCATTTAAGAGCGTACGTGCAACAAATAAATCCGTAGCAGTCCAATTAGACACAGAAAAAGCGGATACAACAATAAAAGGAAACTACACGTATGAGTTGAAGGATGATAACGGCAAAGTGGTAGATACCGAAGAAGTTCCAGCAAAAGATTTAACAGAAACGGTATCATTAGCCATGGACCCAACTACTAATTATACAGTAACAGTGTTAAACCCAGAGAAAGAGCCAATCGCGCTATACCAAGGGGATAACGAAGAAAATAATGTCAAAGCCGTTGTGGAAGATAATAACTTTACATTAATGAGCAATAACACTGCTGATGCAAAGACAGACTTAACTGTTACTGTAGAACCAAAAGAATTAACTGCATGGGAAACAATTCAAACATGGTTAGGTAAGGACTTCACAGAGACGTATACCGTGAAAAAAGAAGAGTTAGACAATGGTAAGCAAATAGATGCAAATTATGAAGACTCTAAAGTAACTGTGGAAGAAACAAAATCAGGGAAGACTTTTGGAATTATTGAATTGGAGGAAAGCAAATGAAACCTACATGGAAAATAGGGATAATCGTTGCAGCTGTTCCGCTAATTATTATTGCTGTAGTCTTATGGGGATCTTTTAAGGAGGCAAGATCTAATCTTGTCTCCCTCCCTGATGATGGAGTGGTTCTAAATAACGAACAAGAGACTTTGCAATTTCAAAAAGGCAATACACTTTATCGCAGTTGGAATAGTGATGAATTAATCGCAAAAAACGATAAAGAAGATACTCGAAGTGAAATTATGGAGAGTACGATTCTTTATCTAAATAAAGACTCTTTAATGTTTACAAAAAGTGTTCCGGTCATTGATACAAATGGCGTTAGCAATAAGCTGAAAGGAAGACAAGTATATCAACCGGCAAACGATTCTTATCAATATAAGAACTCGAAAATTGCTGAAAATAGTGTAGTTAAATTAGCAAATCGCCAATATTTTTTAAACGCGGATGCGACCCTTTATCTTGGAGGGGAAGAAATTAAAAAAGTTTCGAAACCCTTACTTTTAATTGATAAAACAGGTAGTGTGACAATTTACGAAAATAAAAAGAAAAGTCGCTATCTAGGTCATATGACTTTGAAAATCGATGATAAAACTGTCTTAGATGCTAGTAATGAAACGTACACCATTGATGAACGGAAAATAGATTTAGCTAGTTTCGGTGGTACAGATAATGAAAAAATCGTCGTAAAAGAAGACCAGAAAAAAGAAGACCAGAAAAAAGAAGACCAGAAAAAAGAAGACCAGAAAAAAGAAGACCAGAAAAAAGAAGACCAGGAAAAAGAAGAACAGAAAAAAATTGCTGCGGCTGAAAAAGAAGAAGCCAATAAAACGGCAAGTAATACTACGAAAGCAGAAAATGGAAATAACGAGTCATCCAAAAATGCTGGGAATCAGTTGAATGCAACTAGAAAATACGGCAATGACTTAAATGTTGGAAAAGGTAGCTCAGAATCACAATCAAGCGCTGGGAATGAAACAAAAGATAATGGTTCAAGTAATTCAGGAAATAATACGAACACCGGAACCAATCAACCAGGCTTGGATGAGATAGACGACTATGAAGCAGTTTTACGCAAAATAGAAGACTTGAATAAGAAATTAGAACGAAACATTCCGGTGCTAAGAATTGGTTATATTGCACCTGGAGTGACAAGTGCGAAGGTCAGCTATAGCTACGCCGATCCGAATAACACCTTGATTGGTGTGACTAAAATCAGTGCAGTAGATGAAAAAACCGGAAAAACTGTAAGTACAGAATATGTATCGGCAGTAGATACGGAAGCAACACTTAAAGGTCTCTCACCAAATGGGAAGTATCACCTTGAATTTACGTATCAGTATGATTTAGGGACGGATAAAGGAATTCAAGAAGTCAAAATGCAAAGTGACTCCTTTACAACACAAACAGTTGCAGCGATTTATCAAATGCAAAGTGTTACAAGTACTACGATGAAAGTAAATATTGCACTTGATGCCCAAATTGATGATGTGAAGCGAGCACGTGTGAAAGTAACAAAAGCAGATGGAGATTCTTTCTACATGAATGTTAGTGCAAATTTCTTAAATGGCAACGGTGAAACGCTTAATGTCACCGGGCTAACTCCTAAAACGGCTTACCAGTTCCAAACGATTATTGAAATGAAAAATGGTGAAACAATTGAACTAAACAGCTCCGAGAAATATTACACCATGCAAGCTACAGTCTTAAAAAATCTACGAGCTAGCCAATCTGTTAATAAAACGTTACAAGTACAGTATGACTGGAGTTCTGCGGATTACACTTTAAATCAAGCGAAAATTGAACTAGTAAACGAAGAAGATAAAACAGAGGTAGATTACCAAATTGTTAATCAAGAAAAAGGCAACATTCATCTTGTCCCAGTGACAGAGAATGACTCTGTCCACTTAAAAGCGAAACTAGTGCTTGAAACAACTAACAAAGAAACCAAAGAAAACAAAACGTTTGAATATCCAATTAAACAAGAAATTGAATACACCAAACAAGCTAAATTAACAATCGCTCTTACACCATTTCAAACAGAAGAAATGAACGCAGTGGATACAGAAGAGCAATCAAAAGAGGTCGTGGCAGAGAAAGACACTAATAAAAATGATTTAACCGCGAAAGTGGAAGATGTTTTAGCACCACAAAATGCCACATATGATATGACCTTTTCTATGCAACGCGAAGCTGGAGAAAATTACCAGTTAGCCTTAGAAAGAAAAGCTGTTGGAGTAGATAGTGATGACTGGACTACTTGGAACACGAAGCAAATTACAGCGGATGAAACTGGGCTAGTGGAATATACTGAAACTATTTCGAAGTTAGCGAAAGAAAGCTTTGATTACCGCGTGGCAGTATATGATGCAGAAGGTGCGTTACAACTTTATGTTTATCCAGAATAAAACAAATGAACCACAAAGAATACAACAAACTTATACAGAAGGTAGGAAATAAATATGGATTTAGTAGTTGCATGTAGCGTAATTGGTGCAGCACTGGCAATTGGGCTTGCGACTTTAGGAGCAGCAATTGGACAAGGAATTGCAGTTAGTAGAGCAACAGAAATTATCGGAAAAAACCCGAATGCAAAGAAAGAAGTCATGGGAGGTCTCTTCTTGGGACTTCTTATGATTGTTGCATTAATGCTATTTGCACTGGCAATCGCAGTCATCTTGCTTTGGGTTAATCCGTTTATATGATGGGTGAGAGCATGGAAAAAATGATTCAAACAATAATTCTATATAGTGTTTTCGCAGTAGGCTTCTTATATTTACTGCATTTCACCTTACGAAAATTAGAAAATATCTTGACGAGTTTCTTTTATGAAGTGAGCCAAGATCAGTCCCTTGAAAAGGAAAGCCTTTTGCGTCGTTTAAAGCGACAAAAGGTGGCTACTACCCTAGAAGAACAAAAAAATCGACAATTAGCTTTAGAATCAGAGCAAAAAGAAGTAATGTTTTTAGAAGAAATTGATCAGCTAATTGCTCAAAATAAGCAATATGAACAAAAATTGCATGAATGGGAAAATACACAACCTAAACAAATAGTGGAAGTTCCACTTGTTGAGACAACGCCACATGCGCCGTATAAATCGCTAAGTAGCTACATGAATGAAATTTTTCAACAAGTTTTTATTCAGTCAGAAGAAGATGAAGCAAAATTATTTACGGAAGCTATTCGCGAATTTGATGCGTTAGTTCGAACAGAAAAGATTCGTTGTGCGCTACCGTATAAAATAATCTTACAATTATTTGAAATGTATACCCCTGAGCAATTACATTTATTTACTCAATCATTTCAGAAATACAATGATCGTGCGAGTAAACTGCATGTAAAACAAATTTATCAAAGTAGTTACCTCTCTCCAGAACAAAAGCTAAAAGTAATGAAAGAAGAGGGTACCTTAGATGAGTTAGATGCGGAATTTATTCAATTTCTTTTTTACATGATGACGCATTACTCTTATCGCCAAACGCGAAGCCTGTATCGAAACTTTTTGGAAGTGTACAATATTCAATTTTACACAGGTCTTATTAGTATTAGAGTTGCTAGTCAAGAGTCAGCCAATCATTTTGAGAAGCTATGGCAACCAGCACACAAAACTTATAAGACAAAGTATCAGGTAGAAAAAGAATTAATTGGCGGAGTTATTGTTCAGTACGGTTCGAAAGCGATTGATATGAGCTATCAGGAACTAATTAAGCGATCAACAGAAAAAATGGAAGCGGAAGTGAAACTTTGAAAACAATTCATTTTGATATGAACAAATACGAAACCCATGTAGACTTGGAATATTTGAAAGAGAATGGCCGAGTGGAAAAAATTTCTGATGGAGTTATTTTCAGCTCAGGGTTAGAAAACGCATCACTGCATCAAGCAGTTATGATTGATAACAAACATCGAGGTGTCATTCTTGAACTAAACGAAGAATTTGTTGGTATAGGTTTAATTGATAAAACGAACGATATTTTGGAAGGGATGAGCGTTTCAGTCTCTGGTAATTTTATCGAAGTGGCTCTTTTTGAGGATATGACTGGTCGTATTATTGATACAACTGGGAAAATGCTTTATGAAGAAAGTGAAGAAAAACCAACCGCTAGCTCGCCACTTTTTTGTGTAACACCAGCGATTATGACGATTGATAGTGTGACTCGTCCGCTTAATACAGGATTAGCAGTTATTGATTCCATCACACCCATCGGTCGAGGACAACGACAATTAATCCTCGGTAACCGCCAATCAGGAAAAACCCAAATTGCAGTAGATACCATTATTAATCAACATGATCAAAACGTTCATTGTATCTACGTAGCTATTGGTTTAAAAGCAGCATATATTGCAGAAGTCATTGAAACGCTACGAAATCACGGAGCGATGGAATATACTACTGTAGTAGCCACAGCAGCTAGTGACTCACTTACAGCGCAATATCTAACCCCGTATGCAGGAATGGCAGTTGCAGAAGCATTACGTGACCAAGGAAAAGATGTTTTAATTATTCTAGATGATTTAACAAAACATGCGGATGCTTATCGAGCAATTACATTACTTTTTAACCGTCCCCCAGGAAGAGAAGCTTATCCAGGAGATAGTTTTTATATCCACTCCAGTCTTTTAGAAAGAGCTGTTCAAATGAATGAGGAACATGGTGGCGGCTCTATTACCGCTCTACCAATGATTGAAACATTATCCGATGATGTGACAGCGTATATCCCTACAAACGTTATCTCGATTACTGATGGGCAGCTGTTTTTGAAATCTGACTTATTTAATCGTGGTCAAAAGCCGGCAGTAGATGTTGGTGTATCGGTTTCAAGAATCGGTGGCGACGCGCAACATCCCGTCATCCGTAAGCTTAGTAAAAATTTAACTCTTATTCTTTCTCAATATGAGGAATTAAAAGAATTACTTGATTTTGGTAATGCACTGGATGATGGTAGTATGAAAATGGTCTCGGATGGTCGTATACTAACAGAATTATTTAAGCAACAAATTCTTAGTCCATTATCCGTTACTGAGCTAATTGTTCTTTTATATGCTTTCCAAAATGATTACCTTAGCAAAGTGGCACCTAATAAAATTGCTTCTTTCAAAGGTTTACTATTAGAAAAAGCTCATGCGCATCAAGATTTTACCGCGTTTTCTAGTGATATTAATTCCATTAGCGAGTTAAATGAAGCGCACACTAAAATGTTAGAAGAGATTATTCAGGAAGTGGGGAGGCTTTTTAGTTGAGTAGTATAGACCAAGCCCGAAAAACCATTAAAGCACTAAACTCAACATACAAAATAGTCCACGTCACAGAATTGGCAACGCTCGGTAAACTATCCACTTTACGAGAAAAAGCCGAAGCAGCAGTTAGTTATTACGAAACAATTTTAAAAAGTTTGCGATGGGTGCGAAAAACGATGCATCCTGGCAATAATAACGTAAAAGAAGAGAAAAAGATTACTGCAATTGCCATAACTTCAGAGCGTGGCCTTTGTGGTGCTTATAATAGTGAGGTTTTTGCTGAGATTGATCAGCTAATAGCTACACTTGGAGATCAAGTAACGATAAATTGGGTAGTTGTGGGGGAACAAGGCCATCGCTACTTAACGAGACTTGGTCAAAACATCACAGCATATTTACAGTTTTCCCTTGAAAATATTGATTTAGAAACAACCACTGCTGTTACCGCTGATTTTGTTGATCAGATTAACTCGGAAGAAATAGATGCATTGTATGTAATTTTTACCAAATACTTTAATGCCGTCCATTCAGAAGCAATGTGTGAAAAAATTTATCCTGAAATTCCGGAAGAGTCGGATAATCTACCAATTGAAGTAGATTATGTACTAGATTTTGAAACGGAAGAGGAACAGGTTGAGCAGTTATTATTAGAAAACTATTTATGTGGTCTGCTATATAGTATGTTCCGTTATTCGGTCGCTAGTGAGTATTGTATGCGCCGAATTGCCATGAAGCAAGCAAAAGACAATATTCAAAAACAGTTAGAAGAAGCCATTTTTAATGCCAGAAAGCGGACGCTACAACAGAAAACGGGCGAGCTACTAGACATCATCAGCGGTGCGCAGACAATCAGGAAGGAAGAAGAGTAAATGAAAAAACACACAGGGACCATTATTAGTATTAGTGGTTTTGTTTTAAAAATCGAATTTAATGAGAGTGAACTGCCTGAAATTGGCTTTGCACTTGAGTACCATACCCACCAAGGAACCTATCTTGCTGAAGTTGTTCAACACACAGGAATTAATACAATTTCTGCTATCGCTATCGGAGAAGTGAGCGGGCTGGCTAGAGGAACAGAAGTGGTTAATCTAGGTCATCCAATCGAAGTCCCCGTAGGCGAAACCGTGCAAGGTAGAATGCTAAATGTATACGGAAAAGCAATCGATGGGAAACCAGAACCAGAAGCTGAAGTGAAGTGGCCCATTTTCCGGGAACAGCCATTACTTCGTGATTTAGATACGAGTAAAGAAATTCTCTATACTGGAGTCAAAGTAATAGACCTTATTTGCCCAATTTTAAAAGGAGGCAAAACAGGACTATTTGGTGGAGCCGGGGTTGGGAAATCGGTGTTAATGCAAGAACTGATTAATAATATCAGTATGCAAGGCGGAAACTCTGTGTTTACTGGTGTTGGGGAACGTGTGCGAGAAGGTATCGGGTTATATAAAGAATTAGAAGCAAGCGGCGTTTTACCACAAACTACTGTAGTACTTGGTCAAATGAACGAATCTCCAGGTGTACGGATGCGCGTAGCATTAACGGGCCTAACGATTGCAGAATATTTACGTGACGAAGAGAAAAAAGATGTACTTTTGTTTATTGATAACGTCTTTCGTTTTATTCAAGCAGGTTCTGAAGTATCTTCCTTGCAAGGGAAAATTCCTATTACTGGTGGGTATCAATCCACGCTTTCGAAAGAGGTTGGCGATTTTCAAGACCGCATCGCGTCTACAAAAAATGGCTCTATCACTTCGATTCAATGTGTATTCTTGCCAGCAGATGATATCGATGATCCTTCAGCTGTAGCTACATTCAGTCATTTGGATTCAACGATTGTATTAGAACGTTCGATTGCCGCTTTGGGTATTTTCCCAGCAGTAAATCCACTGCAATCTTTTTCTAGAGCACTGAATCCAACTTTTGTTGGGGAACGACACTATGAATTAGCGGTACAAGTGAAATTTATTTTGCAACGCTATATGGAATTACAAGAAATTATTAATGTATTAGGAATGGCGGAGTTAAGTGAGGACGATAGGAAGCTTGTACATCGTGCTAGGAAAATCCGTAATTTCTTATCACAACCATTCTATGTTTCGGAAAAATTCACTGGAACAGAAGGCATCTTTGTAGAAATAGAAGATCTGTTAGAAAGTGTAGAACGTATTTTAAATGGTGATTATGATGAACGTTCAGAACGAGACTTCTTGTTTATCGGATCTTACAAAGACTTGAAATAGGAGGAGAAGAATATGAAACTTAAAATCGTCTCGCCTATGGGGCAGTTTTTTGAAGGAGAAGTAGAGGGTTTTGTTATCAATACAAAAGAAGGGCAGCAAACTGTATTGGAAGAACATATTGATTGCTTAAGTTTTTTCGACTATAGTGAAATCAGCATTTTGGATACTTCGGCATCCGAACCAATCTTTGTGGCACTTGGTTATTTGCACTTAGTACAAAATGAAGCAAATATAATGGCACAATTTGCCTCAGCCGATGCTACGCAAGCTGAGCGGATTTTTGAAAGGCTTCAGAAACGAAAACAAACAGAGAGCAGGCGGACTGATGACAAGCGAGTTCTTTAATACCCTTCTGTTAATTATTAGTTTTTTGATTGGATTTTTCCTGTTGGTTCTAGTGCTGTTAGGCGGAATTCGTCATTTCCTCTCACAAGAAAAAGTTCCACTAAAACGAATTAGACGGTATCAATTATGGCATACTCGTTATCAGTTGAATGCTGAGGTGACGTCATTGCTCGTGGTTATTGTGGCGAGTCTTTTAATCAGTCTTATAATCGTTCAAATACCTGCGATTCCTTTCCAATTTACTGTATTTATTTTCTGGAGTAGTTGGTTATTCCAACTGGTTGCTTATTGGAAAAAAATACGCATACCCAAAAAGCAGAAACAGGAATTGCGACAACTTCTAGGATTCTTATGTATCACGGCAATTTATTTTCTAGGCTATTTTGGACTGAAGTATATGCATCTATCTATTTTCCATATAGCCGATTTTCCTTTTGGGCTAGCGTTTGTTGCAAGAATGTATTTGGCTATTATTAGTCTATTTGTAGCAAGTGGTTTAGTAGTTATTTGGCAACGAGTGTATGTAAAATTATTAAAGTAACAAAAAAACTTTGCTAAATGAGCATTTTGATAGAATTCCTTTAACAGTTTCTCATAAAGTTGTACTATACTTTAAGTTATTAAGTAACTAACAAGTATATTGGCCGAAAGGAAGTAAATTAAAAATGACTTTTTTAGAATTCCATCAATTAGTCAAAGAAGATTCGTTGATTTATTCATGGATTGTAAAAAACTTTAGCCTTAAACGTCAAAAATTAGATGTAGGCGGGGAAATAATAATGAACCATGAACAAGTAATCATTATGGAAGAAGGTTTATTAGTTCAAGAAAGCGAAGAAGGACGATCTGACTTTAATCGTGTTTTTATTGATAAACGAATAATTTTTACTACAAAAGGTGGTTTTTCCCTCACTGCATTAGAAAATACTTCTTATAGTACCATTCCAAGAGAAGAACTTTTTGAAAAATTAGAGGACCAAAATTTGCTTCCTACTTTCTTCTTACAAATAGCTGAAGATCTCGAAAAAGGTTTAGATTGGCAAAGGAAACTAATTTCAGTCACTGCCGAAGAACGTGTAGAAATGATTTTGGCAAAAATTATTGAGCACTATCAACTAGATTCAGAAAAAAATCCTGAATTTCCAAAATGGTTAAAAATATATATATTAGCACGATTCGCAAAATGTTCTATCTCCACCGTATCAATGATTGTGAATGATTTAGTCTCTAGAGGAAACCTCGATACTAAAGGGACTCCTTGGCGATTAACACAAACATATCAATCAAATTGTGCTTAAATAATATTCCAGAAAACCCGCGAAAACTTAAATTTTCGTGGGTTTTTTACATTACTTTTAAAGAAGAATAAAATTATTATGCATTTTTTAATATACATAATATAAATTTGAATACACTTCATTTTTAAAATAAATTTTCTGTATCAATCAGTGATACACTATAAAAAGTATTTTTTAAAAACGTTGCGGCTGAGAGCTTTTTTTGCGATACAACAAATTGGCACAAAACTTGCAAATAATAGAGCGGGTAGCAAAATAAATGAAATTATATTAGGAGGGAAAAAGATGGTAGGAATTATCCTCGCAACTCACGGTGAATTTGCTGAAGGTATTTTGCAGTCCGGAACAATGATTTTCGGCGAGCAAGAAAACGTTAAAGCAATCACTTTGATGCCAAGCGAAGGTCCTGAAGATATCAAAGCTAAAATGGAAGCTGCAATAGCAACTTTCGATAGCCAAGATGAAGTTTTATTCTTAGTGGATCTTTGGGGAGGCACACCATTCAATCAAGCAAACGGTCTTTATGAATTACATAAAGATAAGTGGGCTATCGTAGCAGGACTTAATCTGCCAATGTTGATTGAAGCTTTCTCATCACGTTTTACAATGGAAAGCGCACACGAAATCGCAGCAAATATTCTTGCGCCAGCTCAAGAAGGTGTTCGTGTTAAACCGGAAGAACTACAGCCGCAAGTAATAGCTACTGAACAGCCACAAGCAGAAATCGCTGCAGTTGGTAACGGCAAAATCGAATTCGTTTTAACTCGTGTTGATTCTCGTCTATTGCATGGTCAAGTAGCCACTGCATGGACTAAAGCAACACACCCAACAAGAATTATTGTTGTTTCGGATGCAGTTGCAAAAGACGAACTTCGTAAAAAATTAATCGAACAAGCAGCACCACCAGGAGTAAAAGCTAACGTTATCCCAGTCCAAAAAATGATTGAGATTTCAAAAGATCCACGTTTCGGCAATACAAAAGCACTTTTATTATTCGAAAATCCTCAAGATGTTTTACGCGCAATTGAAGGTGGCGTAGAAATCGAACAAGTAAACGTTGGTTCCATGGCTCACTCTGTAGGTAAAGTTGTTGTTAGTAAAGTACTTTCCATGGGGAAAGATGATGTTGCAACCTTTGAAAAATTAAAAGAAAAAGGTGTTAAATTCGATGTGCGTAAAGTCCCTAATGACTCAAGCGCTAACATGGAAGAAATCATCAAAAAAGCAAAAAATGAACTAAAGACACAATAAAAAATTAAAATAGGAGGTTTATTATGTCTGTCATATCAATAATTTTAGTAGTACTTATTGCATTTTTAGCAGGTATCGAAGGAATTCTAGATGAATTTCAGTTCCATCAGCCATTAATCGCATGTACATTAATTGGTCTCGTAACAGGTAACTTAACAGCATGTATCATCCTTGGCGGAACTCTACAAATGATCGCACTTGGATGGGCAAACATCGGAGCAGCCGTAGCACCAGATGCCGCGCTTGCCTCAGTAGCTTCAGCAATTATATTAGTATTAGGTGGACAAGGAGTAGCAGGTATTCCGTCCGCAATCGCGATTGCAATTCCACTTGCAGTAGCAGGTCTTTTCTTAACAATGATCGTTCGTACATTGGCAGTTCCAATCGTTCACTTGATGGACAGAGCCGCTGAAAAAGGGAATATACGCACCGTAGAGTGGTTACATATTTCAGCAATTTGTATGCAAGGTATTCGTATCGCAATCCCTGCAGCAGCACTTTTATTCATTCCAGCAGACAGCGTTCAATCTTTCTTAGAAGCAATGCCAGCTTGGTTAACAGATGGTATGGCTATCGGCGGAGGAATGGTAGTTGCCGTTGGTTATGCGCTTGTTATTAACATGATGGCTACTAAAGAAGTATGGCCGTTCTTCGTAATCGGTTTCGTAGTTGCCGCAATTTCTCAATTAACACTTATCGCAATTGGTGCTCTAGGTGTTGCACTTGCTCTTATTTACCTTAACCTATCTAAAATGGGTGGCGGTAATTCAAATGGCGGTGGAGGCGGAAACTCACGCGATCCACTCGGCGATATATTAAACGACTATTAATAAAAAAAGGAGGAGAATAGAATGGCAGAAAAAATCGAATTATCAAAGAGAGACCGTCTACGCGTAGCATGGCGCTCTACGTTCATTCAAGGTTCATGGAACTACGAACGTATGCAAAATGGTGGCTGGGCATTCTCTATGATTCCCGCTATTAAAAAATTATATAAAACAAAAGAAGACCGTTCATCTGCGTTAAAACGTCATTTAGAATTCTTTAATACACATCCATATATTGCATCTCCAATTCTTGGGGTAACACTTGCACTTGAAGAAGAACGTGCAAATGGTGCAGAAGTTGATGATGTAGCAATTCAAGGGGTTAAAGTTGGTATGATGGGACCTCTAGCTGGTGTTGGTGACCCAGTATTCTGGTTTACAATTCGTCCAATGTTAGGAGCATTAGGTGCTTCTCTTGCCTTGAGTGGAAACATTCTTGGACCTATCTTATTCTTTGTTGCTTGGAACGTAATTCGTTGGGGCTTCATGTGGTATACACAAGAATTCGGCTATAAAGCTGGTTCTAAAATTACTGATGACCTTTCTGGTGGCTTGCTGCAAGACATTACAAAAGGTGCTTCGATACTCGGGATGTTCGTCCTCGCCGCCTTGGTGCAGAGATGGGTAAATATCCAGTTTGCGCCAATTATCTCGAAAGTTAAACTTGATGAAGGTGCGTATATTGATTGGAGTCATCTTCCACAAGGCGCTCAAGGTATTAAAACGGCTTTAGAACAGCAACAAGCAGGTTTAGCTCTTTCCGAAATTAAAGTAACAACTTTGCAAAACAACTTGGATAATTTAATCCCAGGACTTGCAGCAGTAGCTCTTACATTCTTATGTATGTGGTTACTTAAGAAAAAAATCAGCCCAATTATCATCATTCTAGGTCTATTCGTAGTCGGTATAGTTGGTCATTTAATCGGGCTTCTGTAAAAATAAGCTGATCAAAAAGAGGCTGGCGAAGCAATCACTGGCCTCTTTTGATTTTAAGTGTATGACATGAGTAAACGAATGCGTTATAATAAACAAAACAAGCGAAAAGAAATGGAGCGAAAACAGTTGGTTCAATCGATTAATACAAAGGTAGACTTAACAATAGATGCCACCGCGTATACTGGACTTACAGATTACGGTAAAATTATGATTGGCGACAAAGGTTTTGAATTTTTTAACTCACGCGATGTGCGTAAATTCGTCCAAATTCCTTGGGAAGAAGTAGATCAAGTTATTGTATCTGTTATGTTAAAAGGCAAGTGGATTCCTCGCTACGCCATTAAAACAAAGCGTAACGGCACATACACATTTGCTTCTAAAAAGCCTAAAGAAGTTTTACGTAAAATAAGAGTTTATGTCGACCCAGCCAATATGGTGAGCTCGCTAAGTTTCTTTGATGTTATGAAGCGCTCGTTTCGGTCGATATTTAGCAAGAAGAAAAACAAGCAAGCTAAATAATTAATACTATAAGCTTTAGTGGACAAATTTTTGTCTATTAAGGCTTTTTTTTTGAACAAAAATTGTATTTTGTTACAATAGGTAATGAAAGTAAAATTGAATTGGAGGAGGATACAAAATGAAAAAACCAAGAATCTACACAATGTCATTCGCTAGTGTATACCCTCTTTACATACAAAAAGTGGAGAAAAAAGATCGCACAAAAGAAGAAGTGGACGAAATTATTTTTTGGCTAACAGGATACGATCAAGCTTCTTTAAAACAAGCCATTGACCAAGAAATTGACTTTGAGACATTTTTTGAACAAGCACCAAAAATGAATCCTAATGCCTCTTTAATTACTGGTGTTATATGTGGCTACCGAGTGGAAGAAATTGAAGATAAACTTATGCAACAAATTCGTTATTTAGACAAATTGGTCGATGAACTTGCTAAAGGAAAGAAAATGGAGAAAATACTTAGAAAATAATATCTTCTAAAAGCCTGCTCTTAACATGAGCAGACTTTTTTGTTTGCTTTTTTTTTGGTAAATTCAACTAAATAAAATACTTAAAAGCAAATAAATAGCAGTTATATCCTTTTTTTAAAATGTGAAAAATGAAGTGTTAAAATTATATAAGTTAGCGAAGTATGAATCATTTTTACTATAAAATATTACAGAAGGAGTAAAGTAAATGTTTAAAAAATTATTTGGAAAAAAAGAAGTAAGAGATGTACAAGAAGATACAGTTAAGGTTTTCATCAGTCCAAAGAAAACAGGAGAAGCATTAGAAATAGAGGAACTTGGACAATTAGTGAGGAATAATACAGGAGACGAAAAGACAGAAATTCCGTATTTTAACCGTGAACAAGTAAAAGTATTTGAAAATATTTTAGAAAGACGCGTACAGGCGTACTTGAATGACCCAGAAAACGAAGGTGACATAGAAACAGAGGAAGATTTAATTTCACTAAAACAAGATTTTGGTCAACGTTTGCTGAACGAGATTTTACCAGAATTAACTAATGCAGAACGAGAATATTTTACAACAGAGTATTCGGCGAAGTTACAAGGAGTGAAAACGTATCGTACAGTAACTGAAGACAATAACTATGAAAGTATTCACGGGATTGATATGAAAGCTTTTGCAGAAGGATCCTTCCGTATGGCGTCTGGAGAAGATGGCGATAAAGTTATTAAGTCTTATGGTGTTAGTAACGAGCAGTGGGGAGAAATAACACTCGCTTGGACAGAGCGAATGAAACATGATAACAATTTGGTAATATTATACAGTCAGTATATGAAACCAACTGAAGTAGAGATAAATAATTTTTCAGAAGCAGGTCAACGATTAGTACAAGATCGTCGCTATTTCCAAGATGTATTTGCTTATTATCAAGCTGCTTATTCTTTAGGTCTTGATGGTGAAGCATTAACAAAAGAAAAATTTGGTCATGCTAGTTTTGATTTACAACAAGCAAACCAGTTTTGGGCAAAAGAAGATGCTGCGAGTTATGATCATACTGTATTTTTTGATCCTTACTTTAAGGAACGTCAAAAAGCTTATGAGCGAGAATTGACCAAAATGGAAAGTTTAGCCGACAATCCTTTAAGCGGGGTGAAGTTTGATTTACAAGATTTCGGGCAGCAGGCTAAGTTACTAGATTTGGAAGCTTGTATCACTAAACTCGGCACGAATCATCCAGCGCTTAAATTCTTAAATTCAAAAGATGAAGAGGAAATTGAAGAACTTGGAAAAGTGTTGTTTCATCAAGGAGATGTTAATATTGTAGGCGACTTTTCTTCATATCCAGATGATATTTTTGCAGGTGATGAAGAGCTTTCCGAAGAAGAAATTGGACTGATTATTATTTTAGGGAATCTTACTGTATCAAAAGATGCTCATATTAATACACATTTTTATGTAGAAGGTAACGTTATAGCAAAAAGTGTAGATATATTAAATGATGATGAAGAACAAAATATAATAATTACCGGAGATTGTACAGTAACAACAGGGTTCTTTATTAGTAATTCTATTATTAATTTGGGGATTACCGGGGAATTAAAAACGCCTTGTGTTTTAACAGCAGTTCGCGAGGGCCAATTAAAAATAAATAAAGTTAATGCAAATGCTATTGGTATAAATGGTTATGTGGATGACGAAGAGTTAGGAACGGATAAACTAATAAAAAGTTTAGGGTTAGCACAGACGATTTCCGCAGATAATTTAGCTAAAGTATCCAATTTTGATGAAGATGCAATGATGACAGAGGATATAATAAAAGACATTATTGATGGGGATATTAAGTTCAATTAGGCGGAGGTAATTAGGATGTTTAATTCTAAAGGAAGAAAGAAATTTGAAGAAGGCTTATATTATTTAAGTAACAATAGGCCGAGAAAAGCTTTAGAAGCATTTAATGAAGTTCCCAAAAAATCTAAATATTATAATGAAACACTAGCTAATATCATGTGTGCACTTAACGATGTGAATGATTATGAGGCTTCAAAAGAAATCTTCCCAAAGATTAAAGAAGTCTATCCAACGTACTATATTGCAGCAACAAATCAAATGCAAGCACTTCTCGAAACAGGATATGCGAGTCAATCAGTACGGCTTTTTCGCAGTTTGAAACAACCAGAAGTTATTGATGATAATGTATTGTTATTTTGGAATGCAGCTGTAGCTGCGAATCGCTCTGATGAAAATGAACTAGTCATTGAACTGTGTAAAATACTAGAACAATTAATGCCTGACCATGAGTTTTTGGATGTATGGCGTGGTATAGCGTATTATAATTTGGAAGACTATGATAAAGCGGAAAAATTACTACTACGATTTGCCAATTTTACTGGCACAAAGTATCGTGTCCAACTAAGCAAGGATAAATGGATGCAAAAAGCTTTATACACACTGATGCTTCTTTATAATCGAAATGGTAACAATTTACTTGCGAAAAAATTTGAAGCGGAATACGAAGCGCAAAAAGAATATGAAATCGCAGTAAGCTATTTTCAACAAGGTGATTTTTCTAAAGCAATGATTAGTTTAGAAAAAGTACCGCCGAGTGTAGCAATCTCAGAAAACGTTCTTAATGATAGTATAATGTGTTATGTTCATTTAAAAAAATATGAGAAGGCCTTAGAGTTGTTCAAACAGATAAATAAAGATTCTAATATTTATTATTTAGCTGTAATTAATTACGTAGCTGCATTAAATGGATTAGAGAGATACGAAGAAGTGTTAGCGATGGAAAGTGTCATTCCCCAAACTTTTAAACAATATAATATTTTTCTACACAATTTGGTAAATGCGGCGGAAGGTGCTAAAGATTATAATACGGCTATTAATTATTGTGAAAGAATCCTAGAAATTGAAGAAGAAGAAAAATATCGTTATAAAAAAGGACTCTTTCAGTTTTATTTAGAACAATACGATACAGCTATTGAAACATTAAACGAGATTAATAGCTGGCACTATCAAGATGATTACGTTGATGTAGTATATCTTTTCGGCTGTTGTTATGAACGACTAGAAGAACAGGAGAAGGCAGAAGAATTTTTTAATGAGGCTTATTCGTTAGAACATTCTAGTGCGACTGCTATGTTTGTTAATGATAATGGAGAAAGACAACAAATACATGTTAGCGGTCGAAAGCCATTTAAACCAGAAATTAAGTAGAGAAGACAAACTATTAATTAAGTCATGTATAAAAAACAAACAACAATCGATATTACTCATCGGTTGTTGTTTGTTTTTTTATAAAGAAATCGCCTATTTGATTGACAATTTCTTCCCTCACCGAATAAATATGTGTTGTCCCTTCTTTCCTTAAGTTAATCAGTCCCGCTTCTTTAAGTAGTTTGATGTGATGTGACATGGTGGATTTGGAAATATTGTAAGTAGTTCCAGAGAAGCGTTTCTCTTTGTTTTTAAGTAAACATAAGAAAATATCAAGTCGAATTGGGTCACTTAAGGCTTGAAAAATTAATAATAAATCTGATTTTGATAGCTCATTTAACTTTTTCATATGATTATCATATCATAACTTACATTTTAATTGCGCGTAACTTGCTGATATGTTATATTATGATAGTTCGAAAAAAATCGAACTATAAAATCCGAAAGAAGTTGTTGGCAAATGTTGCATATTGAAGCAAAAATGACGATAAAAAAAGAACAAATAGAAGCTTTTTTGCAGGCAGCCAAGGAAGTTATTGTCGCATCACAAGCAGAAACAGGAAATCATGGCTATGAATTAGTGCAATCTACGGAGAATGAGACAGTTTTTTATATGCTGGAAAAATGGGCAGATATGGATGCTATTCAACAACACAATGAAAGCGAGCATTTCAAAAAATTTCAGAGTGCCGCTGCTAATTTTGTTGCAAGACCACTTGAAGTTTCGGTGTTAACGCCACTTGCGCGCTAAGGAGGAGAAAGAGATGACTTATTTAAATAATGATTTTGAAGATTTAATGAAAAATCGTCGTTCGATTCGAGAATATGATGAAACGGTGAAAATTAGCCAAGAAGAAATGAAAGCTATTTTAGAGGATGCGGTAACGGCTCCATCATCTGTAAATATGCAGCCGTGGCGCTTTGTAGTTGTAGAAAGTGATACTGGTAAAGAAAAATTAAGTTCGTTAGTGCGCTTTAACACACGCCAAAACGAAACTTCTTCCGCGATGATCTTAATTTTCGGTGACTTACAAAACTTTGAAAATGGCGAAAAAATTTATGGAGAAGCTGTGAATCGTGGTTTAATGCCAGCCGAAGTAAAAGAACAGCAAATGGCAAAATTAAGCCAGTATTTTGAAACGATTCCTCGTTCAGAAGCAGAAAGGGTTGTATTAATTGATGGTGGTCTAGTGGCGATGCAATTAATGTTGGTTGCACGTGCGCATGGTTATGATACAAACCCAATTGGTGGTTTTGAGCGTAAAGAAGTGGCAGAAGCGTTTAACATGGATCCAGAACGCTACGTCCCAGTTATGCTCGTTTCTATCGGAAAAGCTAAAAATTCCGGCTACGAGTCTTATCGTTTACCAATTACGGATGTAACGACTTTCGCATAAAGAGGGGAACAAGGAATAGCCGATATTTCCTTGTTCCTTTTTGTTCTTCTTGGTATAATAAAAGCAACATAAAGCCAAGGAGGAGAAGCAACTATGACGATCAAAATAACTCGTAAAACAGGTATTGGCGGCGGTATTACTCCAGTAAACATTAGAATTGAAAATGAAGAAATTGTAAAACTCGATAACCACCAGTCCCATTTTTTTATGCCTAAGATGGAAAAAACAAAGGTTAGAGCGACTGATTGGTTATATGGGAGTAAGGAAGAGATCTTGGAAAATAGTAATGACGTAATTGTGCGAATTAATCGTAAAGCACTAATATTAAATTATTCCATGTTCCCGTTTCTTTTTTACGGTTTAGTTATGACTAGTTTTGCTTCTACATTAATAGGACTCGGTCTTTTCTTGGTATCCATTTTTTATTCACGAAAGCATTGGTTTGAATTTGTGAAAATCAAAAAATAATTATTCGATAGTATAAGCTATGTGCTTGTACTATTTTTTATCTGTGTAAGTTTTTATTCTATCTGTGTATTTAATAAACAACCCTAAAGCGTTGAATGATAACGCTTTCTTTTGGCATGATTATTGCATGTTATATAACTGCTCAGGATGAATCTTTAATTAAAGGAGGGAAATTAGAGAAAAGTAACATTCTGACAACCACACAAAAAGGGGTACAGAGAGACAAACTTAGAACTGCCGAAATGAGGTTTATAAATCAAAAGTCGGGGTGAAGAGATGAATAAGAAGATGAAAAAGCTTTTTAGTATTACTTCTGTTGTGTTGTTAGTTTTATCATTAGTGGTTGTATCAATTGGTGCACAGCCAAAACGGGCGAAAGCGGCTGAAAATGTACCACAGTATCGAAATGTTATGTATTACGGTGATTGGTCGATTTGGGGAGGAGAAGGGAATTTTTATCCGAAAGATATTCCAGCTGATCAATTAACACATTTAAATTTTGCTTTTCTGGATTTTAATAGTAATGGGGATTTAGTTTTCACAGATAAAGATGCTGCTGTTGGAGCACCTGTTGGACAAGAGGGAGTTCAGTGGGGCGGAGCGAATGCTGGTGTTTTGAATGCGATTCAAGATCTACGCGCTCAAAATCCAAATTTGAAAATAGGAGTTTCGGTTGGAGGCTGGTCTAAGTCGGGAGATTTTTCGACAGTGGCAGCGGATCCGACAAAACGAGCTAACTTTGTGAAAAATGTGATGAAGTTTGTGAAATATACTAATATGGATTTTGTTGATTTGGACTGGGAATATCCTGCTTCGGTACGGGATGCTGACCTTGTTGATAATAAAAACGATGAAGGTACACCAAATGCAAAACCTGCGGATAAGCAAAACTTTATTACACTTTTACAAGATTTAAGAACTGCTTTGGATAAACAAGGCGTTGATATCAATAAGAAATACGAATTATCAGTTGCTTTACCAGCTGCAAAATCTTCGTTAGAAAATGGAGTAGATGTAGCGAATTTATTTAAAGTAGTTGATTTTGCCAATGTGATGACTTATGACTTAAACGGTGCTTGGACACCGAATAGTGCGCATCATACAGCACTTTACGGTAATCCGAAAGATCCAAATTACGATAGTGGTTTTTCTGTCGACCAAACCGTTAAATACTTAAAAGAAAAGGGAGCAGTTTCAAATAAAATTGTTGTTGGGGCAGCATTTTATACTAGGGGCTGGAATAAAGTAGCTGAAGGAACGGATACAGCATTACCTGGACTTTTCCAAGCTGCTGAAAAAACGAATAAAGATGCGGATGGCTCGCTTACTTATGGGGCAAACAACGAAAACCCAATTAAAACTGGCGACGGGGGCCGGGCTGGCGGGGTTTGGGCATACAGAAGTATTGATGCACTAAAAGCCAAGACACCAACTTTGAAAGAATATTGGGATGATACTGCCAAAGCGCCGTATCTTTATAGTAAGGAAACTGGGGAGTTTTACACATACGACAATCCACGTTCGATTAGCTATAAGGCACAGTATGTAAAAGATAATAATCTTGGTGGGATGATTTCTTGGATGCAGTCACAAGATAAAACAACGACTTCAACCAAGCGCGATGAACTTACGAAGGCTATTAAAACCGGATTGTTCGGTACAAGTGCCATCCCGCAAAACGCGATCACATATGCAAATATAAATGTGGTAGCAACCGTAAAACCTTATAGTGAAAATGGCGTCGGGTACGAAATTACAATTACGAATAATGAAAAAGCGGATGAAACAAATGAGGTCCTGAAATCAACTGAGCTATCTTTTGAAACGGTAAAATTACCCAAGTTTTATATTCCAGTAAAAGCGGGCGAAACGCTAACGGCTGGAGATTATAAAGCAGGGACAGTTACTACTTCAGGTGGCAATACAGTAGTTGATTTAGCTTCTGTATATGATGCACAGCAAATTCCACAAGGCGCATCTTATACTTTCCGCTTAAAATCGAGTGTATCTAGTGTGGATGTAAATAATATTTCTAAAATTGATTTAACACAACGAATGGTAAAATCGAGTGTCGAATTTGGGAAACAAACTATTTTTGGCGGGGGAACTGTTGTACCTGATCCAAGTGATACAGAAGCGCCAACAGTGCCAAAATCACTCACATCTTCTAATGTAACAGACACAACTGCTACTCTAACGTGGACAGCTTCAACAGATAATAAAGCGGTGGCTGGATATAAAGTGTACCGGAATGGAACCGAAGTTGGCTCTGTTTCAGGAACTACTTTTACAGATAGTGGCTTAACTGCAAAAACAGCGTACAATTATACAGTAAAAGCATATGATGCGGCGGGGAACTTCTTGGCAGCAAGCTCTGCCTTAACAGTGACAACGCTTGACGCGGCAACACCACCAGCAACTCCAGCATGGGACGCTGCAAAAACTTATAATAAGGGAGATAGGGTTTCTTACAAAGGGAAAACATACGAAGCACAGTGGTGGACTCAAGGAAATGAGCCAGGAGCTGAGCAGTGGGGCCCTTGGTTGTTAATAAATTAATAGACAAAAACAGAGATTCTTTTTGGAGAATCTCTGTTTTTATTTGAATAACTAGCCAAACGTATTACAATTAATTAAAGCGAATCGGTTTATAAAATTTACTCAATGTGAAACTGCATATGATTTTACGGATAATGTCGAAGAAACGGTTTCTTGTAAAGAAATTTGGTCAACGTAGATTATATAATTGAACTGCAGTTTTCATATTGAAATAGTATATAGCATAAAATCTATTGAACATGAAATGTTAAATTTTCCACTTAAAAAGCTGGTTTAAAGCTATTTTTCAATGAATTGTTTCACAAAATGCTCACAAAAGAAACACGCTACCGGTGCTATAATGAGGGGGAGGGATTATACATAGAAAGGAAGCAAACAGATGAGAGAAATAAAAGTCAATGAAAGGACCTTCCAACAACACGCAAGCAAATTGGCAAGTAAAAGTTCGGGGAGTTATTTACCCTTAAAAAACGGGAACATGGCATACTCCAGAGCCAATTCGATAGATCAATTGCGATCGGCATTGATTGAGTTGGTGGATGTAGTGGAAGATTTTCAACGCGTGACCAAGCAAGATGCGAGTCGCTTAAAGAAAATGGGTATTGCTTACGCTAAACAAGACCAATTGATGGGACAAAAAATCAATCAGTTGGAGGTGCGATAATTGGATAGCGCCCACAGTCAGCTAGAACAACAACTCCTACAAATTAAAAAAGCGAAAATAACGGCAGAAACGAATGTCGACCAAACGAGAAGAAAACAAAACGAACAAGACTGGCTTGAAGAGGACAGTAACCGCTTAGAACAAGAAAAACTGGCTTTACTCGACCTTTTACGCAGTGGCTGGCAAGGAGAAGAAGCCAGTGGTTTTCATCGTTATTTAGAAGAGCAGCAGCAGGAAGAATCCGGGGCTTGGAGGAAGGATCTCCAAGATAAAAGAACCGATTTAGACACGGAATTACAAGAAAATAAGGCCAGGCTCCACACACTAGAAACAAAACAAGCTACTTTGCAAAAGGAGTGGAGCAAGTGAGCCGGATTGATATTGCCGAATTGAATGACTTTCTCCACGGTTTGCGAAGTAGTAATGCGGAAGCCAAAGCGATGATTAGAAAGATTAAAGAAGCAGCGATGGATTACGCCCAGGACAATAGTTTAAAAGGAGAAGCGGTTAGTACCTCTAAACGGTATTTTACGAGTACCTATACAAGTATTTGCCAGAGCATCATCGAAGCATTGGATGAAAGCGAAGAGCGACTAGCGCAATATATTCGCGAGTTCGGGAGCCAAGTGGATAGTTCGCCTTCTGCCAGAATTGATGCCGAAATCTTACAAGAAGCGATGGCCAAGGTTAGCCAGTTACAGCGAAAAGAAGAAGGTTTACACCGGCAATTGACGGCGCCGAACACCAAACCAGATATGCAACAAGTCTATGCAGTGAAAGCAAGAAGCGTTCATACCCAATTGCTGAAAGCCATCGAACAAGAGAACATCCTAGAAAGATATTTAGCTTTTGAACAAAGCCATGGTCAGTTTTTTAGTGCATTAGCCGAACTCATTCAAGCAACCGGGCGCGCGGTGCAAGAATTGCTGCATCACGTGACTTTTAACGACAAAACAGGCACTTATGCTGTGCCGAAAAGTACGGCAAACAGCTTGTTACTCATGAAAAAAGCACTGGATAACGCACGAAAAGAAAATGACAATGATCCATTTCCGGATGGTTTGGAAGGTTACACCGTGTTAGCCTTTACATATGTGAATGGCCAAGGTGAAACCGTGACGATGTGGTTACTTGAAAAAGATGGAAAACGGGTAGAGAACAAGGAATTACAAGCGTTCTTAGACAAACATGGTCAGGAATTACCGGCTATTTCTTACACAGAACTTTCCGGGGAAGAACTCGAACGGAGAGTAAATGACAGTTGGAAAGATGGTGTCAATTACTTAAGTGGTCAAAAAATATCCGGTGCCAGTGCTGGCATCTTAAAATCGTCTGCGTATGTTGCCAGCATGAAAGATGCGATGGATGATGCTGGATTAACGGACATGGCATTAAGTTTAGGATTTGGGATTGCGGCGGCTAGGAATAAAACAATAATAACAAAGAAAGTAAAAGAACCAGAAGTTGGAAAAATTTCTGAGCGCATAGCTGGAAGTTCTAAGCTAACACAAGAAAGTATTAATTCTAAATTAGATGGTTACCTTTTAAACAAAAAACACCCTATCGGCGGATCAAAAGCAAAATGGTTTGAAAAAGCACTTGGCTTCAATAAAAATAATAGTCAGCAATTAAGTAGCCAAATTATCTTTGATAAATCAAAAGCAGTTCAAACGGCAGTAACAGAATATGGGACAAAATATAGTCAGATTATTCCAATCAAAGGCGTCAATGGAAAAATTATTGATGTGGAATTTGTATGGATAAAAAATAATGACGGAATTGTTAGGTTAGTGACATCAATTCCGACTAAAAAGTAGGTGAATATGGATGTTTAAAGAATATGACATTATATGTAGTTCTGTAGACTTAAATGAAAAAGTTAGCATAGGAACCAAAGGTGTAATCTTGATGATATTAGATTCAGAAAATGAAATCTATGAAGTAGAATTTGTAAATAAAAATAATGAAACAATTGAAGTTACAGAAGTTAAAGGAACACAACTAAAAAAATAAAAAAGGCACTTTACTATCCGATTGGCATCGAATAGTAAAGCTTTGACAGTCACAATGAACCTAAAGTTAATTCATACTATCCTGGCTTTCCTGAAAAATCACAACAAAATGAAGTTTTGTATGATAGTTTTGGGGAATTTCTTTTAGATATGATAAATGAAGTTCATATCCCAATAAAGAAGGAATGAAGAATGAAAATATAAGATATTAAAGAATTACCTGAAAGAATAGCTGAAGAGAAAGTTTACAGTCTGACAGATTCAACTATTTCAGATTTTAAAAATGGGGCTATGAGTAAAAATGTTTTTTTAGAGATTATGACTGAACTTATGGAACGTCAAATTATGACATATGAAATTTTAAAAGAATCTTTGCGTGGAATTTTAGATGAACTGATAACTAGTATGGGGAATATAAATAATTATAACGATGTAGATATTATGCTATCATTAATTGTTAATTTTGGTTTGGAAAAAAGCTTTAATGAAGCAAAGGTATCTATTGAAAACAATAGTGATATTGAATTGGGGATTTTAGAAGAAATCCAAGAAGCTATTGCTGAAGTTGGAAATCATATATCCAACCCTTATTATGGGTTACAATAATATGGCTCGAAAATATAATTGTATAATCTCTCTTTACAAATGGATGCGCAAAGCAAAAGGTAACTAGAATCTCTAGTTACCTTTTTTCTATAAAGCTTGCAACATATCAAACTGAGATTGATACAAATTATAGTAATAACCATGTTGCGCCATCAGTTCTTCGTGACTGCCAGCTTCTTGAATGCGTCCATTATCAATGTAGAAGATGCGCGAACTGTTTTTGATTGTCGAAAGCCTGTGCGCGATAATGAAGGAAGTTCGGCCTTCCAGTAGTCGCTCAAGTCCTTCTTGGAGTAAGATTTCTGTTTGTGTATCAATACTTGAAGTGGCTTCATCGAGAATGAGGATTTTTGGATCAGCTAGAAGTGCTCTGGCAAAGGAAATCAGTTGCCGCTGCCCCGCAGAAAGAGTGCTTCCCCGTTCTTTTACCTCCGTATAATAGCCATCTTTTAATCCAGAAATGAAATCATGAGCGCGAACGACTTTGGCAGCCGTGATAATTTCTTCTTCGGTGGCATCTAGCTTCCCGTAACGAATATTTTCGATAATCGTTCCTGAGAATATAAAGGTATCTTGGAGCATGACGCCCATTTGTGACCTAAGCGATCTAAGCGTGACTTCTTCAACATTTTGTCCATCCACTAAAATCTCTCCAGAATTAATATTGTAAAAACGGCTGAGCAAATTAATTATAGTCGTTTTTCCAGCGCCAGTCGGACCAACGAGTGCAATTGATTCTCCTGCATCCACATGAAAATTAATTCCTTTTAAAATGTCCACGCCTTCCTCGTAACGGAAATAAACATCTTTAAAGTCAACATTTCCAACGATTGGTGGCATTTTTTTCGCATTTGGCACATCCTTGATATCGGGCTCGACATCCATTGTTTCGAAAATCCGCTCTAAATAAGTAGTAGCAGTAATAAGCGAATTGTAGAAGTTACCAATATTAATAACAGGATTCCAAAAATTCCCAACGTAACCAGTGAAAGCAATCAGTGTCCCGGTAGAAACGTCCACACCGTAGCCTTTGATCCCAACGAAGTAAATTAGGCAAGTTGTCATTACAGCAATGTTTTGTACACCCGGCCAAAGCAAGAACTGAATTTTCACGGCTTTCATCCAAGAACGACGATATTCATTACTAACTTCGGTGAAAATCTCAAAGTTCTCTTCTTCCCGCGAAAAACTTTGCGTCACTTTAATCCCAGCAATGCTCTCGTGGATATAAGCGTTCATGTTAGATTGTTTATTGCTAAGAACCTGATACGCTTTACGCTGAGCCGTTTTAATAACCATGACAATCACGAAAAGAACTGGAATTAGCGCTAAACTATACAGCGTTAAAACGGGATCAATCATCAGCATAAAACCAAGTGTCACAATTACACTTAAAATATCGGAAATCAGATTAATGAGCCCATTGGACAACAAATCACTGAGCATATTGATGTAATTAACAACCCGAATCAAGATTTTTCCATGCGGACGGCTATCAAAATAAGAAAAAGGTAACTTTTGTAAATGACCGAAAATCGCCGTTCTCATATCCTTTAAAATATCTTGTCCAATCAGCGTAATTGACCTAATGCGGTATCGCATACAAAGTCCGGTTACAACGACAGAAACTATGAAAATAATCGCAATCCAGAATAGTTGTGTCATGTTTTTATTTGGAATCGTATCATCTATGACTATTTTGGTTAAATACGGGCCAATCATTGTCGCTACATTTGCTAATAAGATGACAAAGAGCGTGATATAGATAGATTTTTGATATGGTTTTACGTAAACGAGAATACGTTTTAAATGTGCGGCGCTGAAGGCTGTTTCTAATTCTTCATCAACATCAAATTTATTTCTAGCCATTCACATTCGCCTCCGTCCCAAGTTGTTTATTGTAAATATCAAAATAGTAACCTTTGTCTGCTAGCAAACTGGTGTGTGTACCGCGTTCGATGATTTCACCATGGTTTAAAATTAAAATTTCATCCGCTTCTTTTACAGAAGAAATTCGGTGCGCGATAATAAAGGTTGTCGTATTTTCTGTGATTTTTTTAAGTTCACCTTGGATTTTCACTTCGGTTTCCATATCGACAGCGGAAGTGGTATCATCCAAAATCAAAATGGATGGATTTTTTAAAAGAGCACGAGCTAATGATATCCGCTGTTTTTGCCCGCCAGAAAGACCAACCCCGCGTTCGCCGACAATCGTGTCATAACTTTCGGGCATTGTTTCAATGAAGTGGTCGGCATCAGCAATTCGCGCCATTTTCCGGACATCTTCCATCGTTGCATCCGGAGCGCCAAATGCAATATTTCCTTCAATCGTATCGGAAAACAGGAAAATATCTTGCATCACTGTAGCAATGTGATTTCGAAGTTCACGCACATGCCATTTTCGCGCGTCAACACCATCAATTAAAATTTCACCGGCAGTCGGATCGTAAAATCGACAAATCAAGTTGACAAGCGTTGATTTCCCGGCACCAGTTTCGCCCAGAATAGCAATTGTTTGGCCAGGGGAAGCTTTTAGCGAAATATTTTTGAGCACGTCGGTGTTTGGGTCATCTTCAAAATGAAAACTTACATTTTTAAATTCAACATGACCTTGGAGTGTTGGAGCAGGCTTTTCGGCATGGATAGGAATTTTAGCATCCGTCGCCATCATATCTTGAATTTTAAACGAAGAAGCGATAAAGCGTTGAACGTCATTAATTAGCCAGCCACTCATCCGCATTGGTCCGTTTAGCATCCAAAGGAATCCATTGAAAGCAACTAAATCCCCAAGCGTCATTTGTCCTTTAATCACTAGATAACCACCGAAAATAAGCGTGATAACAACAAGCATCCCCGCGAGCGAATCGAGCACGGGTAAATAGGTTCTGGAAACATCGGCAGAATCTAAATTGCGTTTTTTGAAGTCTTCGTTATGTTCATGGAATTTCTTCATTTCAAAATCTTCTCGTGCGAAGGCCTTTACGACACGATTCCCACTAATATTTTCTTCCACCATCGAATTAAGCCTGGAAAAACTTTCTCGAATTTCATAAAAAACGGGTTGCGCTTTACTTGACATTTTCATTGTTAAAATGGCAATAAGAGGCGTTAAAATAACGAGTGCAAGCGTGAGTTTCCAGTCAATCGTAGCCATAATAATAATCGCAAAACTAAATAAAAACACATTTTCTAAAATATTGTAAGATACCCATGAAACAAAATGACGGATCGCATCGGTATCACCTGTCATTCGCGCCATAATATCTCCAACACGCGTATTATTGAAAAAATCAAAATCAAGTGACTGCAATTTTTTATACAAATCTTCCCGAATCTGAAAAAGGGAATTTTGGCCAATTCGCTCGCACATAATCTGATAAGAATAACGACAAATAGTTCGAATAATGGTCGAGACTATCATGATTAAAAGTAGTGGGATAAGCAAATTAGTTTTATTTTGATAGACAACATCATCAATCACTTTTCCGCCTAGTAAAGGATAAATAATACTAATACCAGAAGCGATAAAAATTAGAATAAATACACCAATCATAAGTAACCGATATTTTCGGACATACAACCAAATCCATTTCATACTCTCCATTTTTTCACATCCTTTAATATTCATATATCCATTTAGTTTACACTCCTAATTTCGAAAAAGAATGGTTTATATTCGCTGTAAGCATGGACAATGTTATATAATTAAAAGATGAATGTAAGCGTTATAGTTAGGAGGTGAAGTGATGCTGAAAATAAATACGACCACATTTAATCCGCAAATTTTGTATATTGCTAATTGTTATACCAATGAAGTTCGAGTGGGTGAAAATCATCATCATGATTTTTTAGAAATCTCGATTATTTATGAAGGAGAAGTTATTTATGATATTGAAGGGGAGCGAGTCACGTTAGAAAAAGGTGATATGCTGATTTTTAACCCAGGTGTAAACCACTACGATATAACCGAACCAGGTATGACAAATGCCCAGCTTCACATTGGTTTTCGAAACTTTGCACTAGAAGGATATTCTCGAAACACTTTCCCGTTTAAAAAAGCCTTTTTACGAAAAAAAGAAAATGAATCTGCCATTTTATCTATTTCTAAGCAAATTATAGAAGAAAAAGACGCTGAAAAACCCGGATATGACTTGATTTTGAAGGCTTTTGTTATGCAATTAATTATTCATGTATTGCGCGAAGCTACGCCAGAGCAACTTGAAAATAATGGCATTAAATTATCCACAGATGAGCAGCAAAAACAAATTCTTGTTAATGAAATTATTCATTACATGGAAAAACATCACACAGAAGATGTCTCGCTTTCGACGCTCTCGCAAACGATGTACATTAGCCCAGCCTATATTTCCAAAGTTTTTAAAGAAGAAACCGGCGAGTCGCCAATTAATTACCTAATCAAAATTCGCCTTACGCGTGCTGAAGAGTTGCTGAAAAATAAAGACATTACAGTGAAGCAAGCCGCTAATATGGTCGGCTATAATGATGCCTATTATTTTAGTAAACTTTTCAAAAAATATTATGGGTTCCCGCCATCGGAAAATTGGCGCCAATCGAGTTAATTTTAAAAATACTGAATGATAGAAGAAAAATTAGCAGGTATTTTCGAAATGCCTGTTTTTTTTGGATTAAATTTTGCGATTAGTACTAAAAATGTATTAGAATAGAAAAGAGAAAAGGGAAGGTGATAGGACGCAATGAAATTTCAACTTTTTATTCAACCAAAGCTAGATATTCTTCAAGGTAATATTGTAGAATACGAAATACTTTTACGCGACGATAGTGAAGTTCCTAGATTTCCTTTGTCAGAGTTAGAAGGTGTACTTGCGGACGAAGAATTATACCTTACCTTTTGTGAATGGTTTTGTGCCGCTTTTTTGGAAGTCCTAAAAAAATATCCAAGTGATCGGTTTGCAATAAATATAGCACCACAACAACTTTTTTATATGGAAACACTACATTTATTAGATAAACTAAAAAGTGAGAGTCATCGCATTACTATAGAAATGACAGAAGATATTTTTGATGTGCCTGCTCATAAGAGACATTTAAATGCTAATGATAAGGATGCTTTTATTTTAAATAAAATTAAAATAATTCATGGATTAGGGTTTCATGTTGCAATAGATGATGTTAGCTGTGGACTCAACAGTTTAGAGCGCGTACTTAGTTATCTTCCTTACATAATAGAAATTAAGTTCTCTTTGATTCATTTTAAAAAAATTGATTTAGAGGATTTACTGTTATTCATTAAAGCTTGGGCAAATTTTGCGTATAAAAATAATCTCGATTTTGTGGTCGAGGGTATTGAAACAAAAGAAACCATGGCAATCTTAGAAAGCCATGGTGTCTCCATTTTTCAAGGTTACTTAGTTAATAAACCATTCCCTGTTTGAAAAATATCTATTTGATCAAGAAGTTTTTCATGTGAGTGAATAGTAACCGGTTTTTTAGATATTAATAGTCCGTTTTTACGTAACGCTTCTAATGCTTCAGTAATTCTAGCTCGACTAGAACGGCAATAATCAGCTAAAAATGTTTGCGTGATATATGAAGGTAAAGTAATCGTTCCTTCTGTTTGATGAAGATTCAGTAGTTCAATAATTTCCACAAAAATACGAGTCACTTTGATTATTGGTGGTTGGTTAATATTTTTATAATTTTTTGCAGTGAATAAATATCTAACAATTACATCATCAAGAACAAGATGGAAGAATTGTGGGTTTGCATATAAGTAATTAAGAAAAAATTCTCGATCAATGAATAGTGTGTTTCCATCTTCTACTGCACGTACACGATATTCAATAGGTTCTGGAGCCTTTTTCGTTTCGAGTAAACTTTCCATTCCAAAGATTCCTTTTTCAGAAATAAGTGCATTTACCATCCAGCGTCCTTCTTTGGTGGGGCCCTCTAAAACAGCAGTGCCTTCCAAAATAAGACCGATTTGAGGCGGCTTTTTTTGGCTATCTTTAAATAAATGAATAATATCTCCTTTTTTGAAAGAAACCTTACTAGAAAAATCGCTTGAAAAAATATCAGAAAAATCAGTAGTGTGGAACATCATTAAAACTCCTATACAAATGAAATTTTTATCTCCTACGTAACAACTGTACTTCTATTTTTGTAAAAAAGATACTGAATCAAAAATATCGTCACAATTTAGACAAAAAAACGACACTCAATCGTTATATTTTTGTGGAATTGTATTTAAAAAAGACTCTAGCAGAAGAGTCTTTTTTTAAAATTTTTTATAAACATCAATAGAGTTGCCAAAATTGATTAGATATTCTCCGCAATCATACATCGGCCCGTATTTTTCCGCATAATGAGAAACAGTGTGTCGTAAAAATTCCTCGGTTACTTCTAAAAATTCAGCAACCTCAAAATACTCTCTTAAACCAAGATAAAAACAAGTGATAATATCTTCAAGAGGAATTAATTCTTCATAACCTTTCCGACGAGCAAACAGTTCTTGTTTTTTATCTGAAAGGCTTTCTTGTTTTGTAATATTTCCTACTGTGTACTTATAATGCATTAATTCTTCCACTAAAATGCAACCTTTTTCAATGGAGGATTTGTCTTTGCTTATAAAAATCATCCCATTCAAATATAAGCCTGGTAATTTGTAAGGCATTTTTTCTTCTCTTATGGTTACCTCATCTTGGTATTTGTTTACCAATTTTTCGTACAATAAAATCACATCCCGCGATGGAGTTTTTTCTTCATCTCTATATAAGCTAAAATATCTCGCATTTCTTCCTCTGTAACATCGTCATCAATATGGGCCGCAATCGTCATCGAGCGCTCGTCAACAGGTGGTAAATTTCTTTCAGGAAAAAAGTCATCTAATCGTTTATTGAAGATTTTTGCAAGTTCAAATAAAACATCTTGATTGGCTTTACGATCGCCATTTTCATAACGACTAATAGTTTGGCGCGTCGTATGAAGCTTTTCTGCTAATGCTTCTTGATTTAGGCCTCGCTCCTCACGATATTGTTTTATTTTATTTCCTACAAATTTATTTAACTCCATAATAATTGTCCTCCACAGGTTTATGGCTTCAGTATAGCATTTTTAGCACCAAAATGGAACTTTTTCGAACATATTTGTCGGATAAAGTTTACCTGTAACCAAATTGGTGCTATAATATGTGTAGAGCTAGAAAATAAATGCGGCTGATTTTGTACCGATGGCACCGAATTGGTGACAAAGCTACTATATTAATTTATGAGATGGAAGTGGAAATGGATGGATAGAAAACTTTTAAAAGAAAAGCAAATCCAACTGATTTTTCAACTGGAACAAGAAGAAAATCGATTTATTCGAAAGCGTTTGATAGAAGAGTTGGAGTTTTTTGAAGCACTAGGGGATAGAGAAAAAGGGCTTTTAACGGCGGAACAAAAACTACTTATTTTAACACCTAGTGAGTATCGAGAATACAAAAGGACCAAAACAGATTTACAAATTAGTAAGTTAATCGGGATATCGAGATCGTCACTTGCAGAATGGAAGCGAAAAAAAGGTTTAAATAGAAAAAAGTCGCAATCGGTTCAGCAAGAAATGATTGATGTATTAGCTTTTCATCTAGGCAAATCAAAAGATGAAATAGGCGCTTTGCCTGATGCTGTTATTGAATGTCAGTACGAAGCTTTTGTAATTAATGAAGCCCATAATTAAGGAGTGATAAAATGCAAGTTTTAGTTTTACCAGAAAATAAGGATATTAATTATATAAAAACTGTCCATGAAGTAAAACGATTTTTTGTAGATTTTGAGCGGTTTCGGATGATTACCGGGTTATCAAAAAAGCCACACGTGCTTAGAGATGGTTTTTTGGAAGAGCCGCAGTTTGAGCGAGTAGGTTTTTCTGCTAGATATAATAAAGAAATCATCTTCGAAGCACGATGGTTGGTGGAGAAATATACAGAAATGTTAAACCAGATGGATGAGCTATATCGCACTATTTTGATGGAGTGTTATGTGGAACGAAAACAGGATGTGGCGATAATGATGGATTTACCATATGAAATTGCCCAGTTTAAACGGATAAAAAAACGAGCAGTAATAGAACTTGCGACGATAATGGGAATTTTAGTAAGGAAATGATGATACTTTCGTGATATTTTGAAACGTCTTTTTCCCGTTAATATAAAAGTAAGCAAATTGTCCAGTAAGCGGATGACAATAAAAGCTGCATCAGAATGAAGGTGCACCGATTTTCTGATAATAAATGATGTTTTACAAGAAATTTGTTTTTATGATTGGATTTTTCATCCGTTGAGATAAACAAATATTCTATTTTGGAAAGTAAAGTTCGGAGGAATAAATTATCAAATGTGGTCTCGACCGAACTTTACTTTTCTTTTTAAAGGAGTGAACGCTTGGTGAAGAGTTTGAGCTTCATGAGAGTTTTGGAAGCAGTGAGAACAATGCTCCAGGAAAAAGGTGGACTAGATGTTTCTATCGTAATGCGTGACCAAGTGGAATTGCCTACAACTATGATGGAGATGATTGATCAAGAGGAAGAAGAAAGCCAAACTGCCTGGAAAGAAAAATACCGTTTTGCAATCCATCATTATACAAACGAGCAGGACTTAGCAGGAGTCGAAAAAATTGATACGCTTATCCAAACAGGCTTCACTTTGCCTGAAGGATACAAATTAATTGCAGTTCGTCATTTCGGAAAACAAAATTTAGTCAAAGAAAATACGTTAATTCACGCAAAAACCAGTTTTGAAGTAAGTATTTGTCGTGAATTAAAAGTAAAAATTTAGGGGGAAATATTAATGGCATTTGAAGAGAATTTATATTGTGATTATACACCGGGAGCTGCTAAAGCGGTCGCGGGGAAAGATGTTATTTTAGCAGTTTTTAACGCAGCGGGGGATAAACTATTGGCGGTTGCGGGCCAACAAGGTCTAACTGTAAACCGTTCTAAAGATAGCATTGAAATTACATCTAAAGATACAGTTGGCGGATGGAAATCCAAAATTGGCGGTATGAAAGAATGGTCAATTGAAAATGACGGGTTATATGTTGCTGATGCAGAGTCTCACAAAGAATTAGCGAAATATTTCGAAAGTGATAGCCCGGTTTGTGTGAAAATCATTAATCAAGCATCTAAAAAAGGTCTTTTCGGTGGTTTGGCAATCGTAGCTGACTATAGTTTTGAAGCGCCTTTTGATGAAGCGATGACTTACTCTGTAAAACTAGACGGAATGGGAGCGCTTGTTGATTTGACTATTACTGAGGGCGGCGACCAAATGCCCGGCGAAACACCTGTAGCACCAGCAGAATAAAATAGAAAGCCACTGAAATAAGTGGCTTTCCCTTAGGAGGAAAATAAATGTTTGAAGTGAATGATACAACTTATATTTTACGATTTAATAAACAAAAAGTTAAAACGGTGGAATTAACATCAGGGATTAGTTTAGTTGCAGCTTTGACTGCGAATAAAGGGATTTTGAGCTATCAAGTGATCGAAACGCTATTTGTTTCAGGACTTGTGGAAGAAAAAGGCTTAGTACCTGTAAAACAAAAAGAAGCTTTGGAGATTTTCGACAAATTAGTAGAAGAACAAGGCTTAATTTCGCTTAATGTAGCTGTTATTGAGAAATTGCAAGAGGATATGGGTTTTTTGTTCCGTTAAAACAGATTGAATTTGAGTATTTTGGTGCTGAGGACGAAGAAGTGGATAGTGAAATGAACCATGATTTTGATTTGGAAAAACAATTCGCTTTTTTTGTAGTTAATTTTCAGATGTCCAAGCATGATTTTGAAGAACTTACTGAAGTGGAGAAAAATTTCATCATGAAAGAATGGGAAAACAAGGTGATTTTTGAATCTACTATGCTTCGAAATGCAGTTTTAAATGCGGAACAAAATCTCAATCGAAAACGAAATTCACGTTTTATCGACTTGCATAAAAAACGTCAGAAGAAAGCCGATGTTAATTATACAGTAAATGCACTTCAAGCAATTTCCGAGAATGAAGCGAAGGAAGGTAAAGCGTGGATTGACCGGATTTATGGTGCAAACGGGTTGCGAAGACCTAAAAATAAAGAAGAAAGGGGGAAAGTGAATGGCGGAGTCTAAAAGTATTACATTTGAACTGAATGAGAGCGTCCTAACAGCGCAAGTTGGTAGATTAGATGAAATGGCAACTATGGTTGAACAACGATTTTCAGAGCTTAAAATGACCATTGAAGATGTTGGAAATGCCGATCCTGGATCAAAAATTTCTGAGTCTTTAAGCGGTTTACAGTCGGGCCTCGGGACTATTAGTTCAGCGTTTGGACAACTTGGTTCTAGTAGTGAAGCGATTACATCAGGATTTGGTACAGCAATTGGCTCAGTTAGTGGAATCACGGATGCGTTTAAAAATTTAGGATCAAGTGTCCAAAATGGTACATTATTTTCAAGTTTAGCGACAGGAATTGGTGGCATGAGTACTATGCTTAGTGGAGTATCTGGTGGGGTTCAAGGAATTACAAATCTAGCTAGTGGCTTTTTGGAATTGAAGACTCATTTAGGTGGGTTAATGTCTTCTATTGGTGGCGTTGGAGGGATTATGAGTAAACTGACTTCTCCAATGGGGTTAGTAATTATCGGGATTGTAGCGCTAGTTGCTGCTTTTACGTACTTGATGACGACAAATGAATCGTTCCGAAATACCGTGATGTCAGTCGTAACTCAGGTTGCGCAGTTGTTCGGTCAACTTGTAGCTAGTCTAATGCCGATTATTATGCAAATTGTCACAGCAGTCATGCAAATTGGTGGAGCATTAATGCCTATGGTTATGCAGTTTATTAGCTTTTTTGCCCAGTTGTTAGCTCAATTAATGCCTTTTATTAATATGCTGATTTCAATGCTTATGCCAGTTATTATGCAGATTGTTCAAGTTGTTATGTCGCTTGTTTCAGCGCTGTTACCAAGCATTATGACAGTAATTCAAGGTATTATGAGCGTTATTCAATTTCTAATTCCGATAATTATGCAAATCGCGACAGTGGTTGTACAAATTGTTGTAACGATTATTTCTTATATAAGTAAAATTATGCCGATTGTAATGACGATTATTGGCGTTATTGTTTCGATTATCACGACGATTATTAGCTATGTAGTTATTATTGCAACGACAATTGCAAGCGTTATTGGGAAAATTATTAGCTTTATTGCGAGTGTTATTACGGCGGTTATCGGGATTGTGCAACCAATTATTGGCTTTATTACAAATATCTTTACGATTATCGTAACAATTATTGGAGCTGCTTTCCAAATGGTATTTACTGTTGCATCCAAAATTTGGAATGCCATTATGTCGACGATTTCTGGAATTATTAATGGAATTAAATCAGTCATTACAGGTATTTCTACTACAGTTTCATCAGTGTTTAACGGAGTGAAGCGCATTATCACAGGTGTCTTTGAGGGAATTAAAAGTGCTTGGGGTGGTTTAACTGATTTTGTAGGAAATATTTTCGATGGTGTTTCAAGCGCAATTCAAACTGTAGTAGATAATGTCAAAGGTTTTGTAAATGTGGTAATTCGAGGGATTAATTCAGCGATTGGTTTAATTAATAAGATTCCAGGCGTTGAAATTGGTAAAATACCACAATTAATCTCCGGAACGACAAACTTCCAGGGTGGCTTTGCTCGAATGAATGAAGGCGGGCGTGGTGAAATGGTTGTTTTACCATCTGGTTCTCAAGTAATTCCGCACGATGCAACGATGAAATACGCAAGAGAAAGTGCGCGTGGTAATAAATCAATGCTCTTTACAAACCAAGGCACTGATTTAGCTAGAGTAGAAAACCTTCTAGAACGCTTACTACAAAAAAATCCAGTTATTAAAATGGACGATAAAGTTGTATCTGAAGTAGTTAGTCGTAACCAGGCAAACTTGTTTGATCAATACAATTATACAATGGGAGGTGCGGCTTATTCATGAGTGACTTATTTTTAGAACTAAATGGAAAAATTCATTCGCTTAGTGAAACATTTCCTGGACTTTCCGTTCAAGAAGTAGCGAGGCAAAGTCCGCAATTAAGTATGGAAACTGCTGAGATTTCTGGAACGGACGGAGTTATTCCAGGTACTATCCAATTTAAACCCTTTATTTTTTCAGCAAAATGCAATTTACAGGCACTTGATATACCGGATTACCATTTAGCAGTTAGAGAAATTTATGAGTTCTTATTTCAGCGAGATAGTTATTATATTTGGAGTGATCAAATGCCGGGAATTCGGTATGAAGTGCATCCAAAACCATTTGATTTTAGTCGTGAATCAGATCGGGTCGGGCTTCTCAATTTAGAGTTTGATGTTTTTAAGGGCTATGCAGAATCTCGTGGTACAAGCCTAGACCCAATGACTTTTGAAGTGGATTTATGGCAAATGGGCATGAATTTATCTAACCGAGATGATTTGTTTTATGTTTTTAAAGAGAATACATTTCGTGTTTATAATGCAGGAAGTGATCGGGTTAATCCGTTGATGCGACATGAGCTAGACATAGCTATGACGGCAAATGGAATCCCGACTATTAATAATTTAACAACCGGTGATTCATTTCAATATCGTAATGAACTCAAAAAGACGGATGTTTTGCTGTTAAATAATATCTATCCGCTTGTAAATAATCGTCGCGTTGGAAAAGACACAAATCACGGCATTATTACCCTTGAAAAAGGATGGAATGAATTTGAAATTAAAGGTGTAACGGATATAACTATTGCTTTTAATTTTCCGTTCATTTATCGGTAGGTGATAAGTATGGATTATTTGATTATTCAAAGTATGGATAAAGAAGTAGAAGAGATTTTAACAGATATTGATTATGGCTCTTTTTCTTATGATTATGAAAAAAACACGAGTCGTTCCATTTCATTTACAGTTAATAAAACAAAACAGAATGCTGATGTATTCAATCTGGTTGGAAATGAGGCAATTCTAACTTATCAAGGTCAACAATTTGTCATAAAAAAATGTACTCCTAAAGCCGTTGGAAAAACGATTTCTAAACAAATAACTGCCCAGCATATAAGTTATACAGTGCAAGATCATGTTCAGTATAACGTGAAAACGGGACGAAAAAAATATTCGATTCAGACGGTAATGGAATTTGTGCTAAAAGACAATGAGCTAGGATTTTCTCATGAAATACAAGGTAGTTTTCCATTAGTCGAGTTAGAGGATTTAGGAAATAAAAATGGATTAGAATTAGTGAATTTATGTTTGGAAGAATTTGGGGCAATACTATTTGCTGATAATAAAAAACTTTATTTTTATGATGAAACGAGTTGGTACTTGAAAACAGAGAAGCAATTACGCTATTTATACAATACAGAAGATGTTTCAGTGGATACAAATACTGATAATTTAAAAACAGAGATTAAATGCTATGGCAAACAAAAAGAAAATGCCGACAAGCTAACGGGAGATAATAAATATATGGCGGTTGTTACCTATACTTCGCCTAACGTTTCTATTTATGGAAAAAGAATGGCCAATTCAAAAACCGACGATAAAATTACGAATAATAACGACTTATTGGTTTTTGCCAAAAAACAGATTCTGGATGTTCCGGAAACCTCTTTAACAATTACTTATAGAGGAGAAGAAGCAGTTACAGAACGAGATATTTGGTACTTTATTCATGAATCAATGGGATTTGAAACGGAAGTGAAGGTTACGAGAATTAAATCAGCTCATCCGTGGAGTAAGAAATTTCAAGAAATTGGCTTTAGCAATTCGCGACGTGATATGGTCCGAATTCAGACTCAAATTGCAAATCAAGTGAAAAAGGCTAGCGTAGATACAAATAAGATTAATTCGTTTTCAAGCATCGCAATGAATGCATATGATTCGCGGATTTTAACGGAAGTAGTAGGTGTTGTAGATGGCGACTGAAATTAGAGTTTTGAAAAATGTGGATGAAACAGTTTTCTATCCGAAAACACATGTAACTGCTGTCGAAGGTCTTAATGAAGTTTCAACAAACGCTTCTGGATTAATGACTCCAAATGATAAAGTCAAATTAAATGGAATTGAAGCGAATGCAGAAAAAAATAATGTGACTGCAAGCGATATTTCAAATTGGAATAAAAAACAAGATTCAATTTTAGTTTCGGAAAATGGTTCTAATTTCAAAATAATAGTGACAAATACAGGTGAGCTAAAGACGACGAAATTGGAATAGAGAGGAGGTTGCGTATGAAGTTGGATTTGTGGAAATGGGAAATGCTTCTTCAAGGTCGTGAATTTAGAAATAAAACAAATGACAACTGGCAAAAATTAATGGATTGGTCTAACTTTATTTCTTCGGGAATAGATAAGATTTATACCTACGTGAACAAAGCAGATGCTACCTTAAATGCCAAAATTGAAACAGTTGATAAAGCAGTGAATGCAAGAGTTAACGAGCTGATTAGCGGAACAGAACAGCTAAGTGAAGTTGTTGATGCCAGATCTGATGCATTTGGCACTAGGTATCCGGTTTTAAGAGAACGTCTAAATCTAGAACAGCAAATTTTTAGCAAGAAAAGCACGGCACATTTTGATGTGGATAATGTTATAAGCATGGATAAACAAGATATTGGTTTATTGACCAGCAAATCAATTACTGAAGCCCAAACAGTTTGTTTTTTAAATATATCAAGCTTCAATGAGAATGCAGATATTGTTCTTGAAAAGACTAGTGAAACGAGCTTTTCAGAAAGTTTAACAAGTTTAGTTTTTGCAAAGTTAGGGACGAATGAACGTTACCAAATGGAGTCAGCTGGTGCGTAAAGGAGGAGTGAAGAATGACTGAAATTAAACGAATGCTACAAACAAAAGACGATAATTCTAAAGAACAATTTTATCCAGAGACACATGTAGCGGGAATTGTTGGACTGACAGAATATGTTTCTGGTCAGATTCCAACCGGTGTCGTTAGCGTCAATGGAAAGGCTGGCAGAGTATTACTAGAAGCAGAAGACCTACATGCTGCTAAGAAAATCCATGAACATGAAGTCGCAACATACACAACAGATGGATTTATGAGTTCTTTTGATAAACAAAAAATAGATCAATTAGTATCTCCGGAAGCAGGCGTAACAAGTGTAAACGGTAAAACAGGAATTGTCGACTTATTTGCAGTTGATGTAGAGGCGGCGGAAATAAACCATACTCATCCAGAAGCATCAACTAGTGAAAGTGGCTTTTTATCAAAAGAAGATAAAGAAAAAATAGATGCGATGCCAATAATCGCACTGGAAACTATTAAGGAGGTTATAGAATGACTAAAATTGTAAAAATGTCAGAGAAAAACGAACATGGAACGTTAGAGCAATTCTATCCAGAAACACACGCCGAGGCTGTTAAAGGGCTTGTGAGTGTTACAGATGAAGAAAAGGCGACATGGAATGATAAAGAAACTATTTCAGGTGCGGAACAAAAGGCGAATACAGCTTTGAATAGTGCCAAAAATTATGTGGATACTATTGGTGAAGGAACTGTTATTTTCAAAGGGGCTAATCTAATGGGGGCTGGACAATCATTTAAATGGGACGCCTCTAAATTGAAATTTGGAATTACATTACTATTTAGTCGATATGATCCTGTAAATAATACACCACAAGACTATTATTATCATTCTGTATTCCTATCAAAAGCTCAGTTAGCAGAGATTGCAGGGAGAGGTATTTTGATTCAGATGCCTTCAACAACATATGGTGATAGAAAGTACTTGTATGTATCAACAACAGGTGTTTCGGGACATTTTGATAACTCGAATTATGGGGCTTGGGCATTACGCCTATTAACAGTTATGTAATTAAAAAGGAGGTTTTCCATGGAAGTCATACTAAAAATTGGGATTTTAGGTTTTGGCGCGGTGTTTGGATACTTGTTTGGGGAAGTGGATTTATTGGTAAAAGTGCTGGTGTGCTTTATTGTAGCTGACTATATTTCCGGGCTACTCGCTTCAGGGTATCTTGGTGAACTTAGCAGCAAAATGGGTTTCAAAGGAATCGCGAAAAAAATCGCTATCTTGATTTTAGTGGCTATTGCGCATCAAATAGATTTGATTCTGGGAACGCATAATACGACGCGGGATGCGGTTATCTTTTTCTATTTGGCGAATGAGCTGATTTCTATATTGGAAAATTTCGTTCGAATGGGAATGAAGGTCCCGGAAGTATTGAAAAATTTAATTTTGATTTTTGATGCGAAATCTGGAAACAAGGAGGATGATCATGACAAAAATATGGATTGATGTAGATTTCTGTGATAGCACATAAAAATTTTGAAATCAAAGGAATATCAAAAGGATTATTGTGTGGGAATTGTTGCAGGAGTGAAGTGGATTTTCAAATAAAGAAATAAAATTGTAGGAGGAATATTAAATGAATGAATTAGTAAAAGAATTTGATATTAAAAAAGCGCAGGACAATTTGGCAACACTTGTAAATTGCTGGGAGCCGTTTCAGTTTATTATGATTAGTGATTCTTATGTGTACGGAGTTTCTCAAACAGCACGGGTAGAGCCAAATGATGCTACTATTTATCAAATTGATAATAATGGTGAAGTTATGGGGAAAATGTTACTAGTCGGAGGTACTCATAATTCTGCATATGGTGTAAAAACTATCAATGGAAAAGACTATATTTATGCACCGATTCATACTTCTAGTGGAGATAAAGTTGTATATAAATTTGAATTTGAGAAGGACACATCCATCACTGAAAACTCTTCTAAAGCTAAGAAATTAGGAGATTTTAAACAAAAAAAATCATTAAATATTAGTATTTCAAATGATGATGTATTTGTTTTTACCTTATTAGCAGATAATACAGCTACAGTGATGAAATTTTCACTTGCGGAATTTGAGCAAGGTGCTACAGATAGCTCGATTAAGTTTGACGTAGGAAATAAAACCTATGGCTATTTACAAGGATTTGCTGGTTTTGGTGATAAAGTTTATATTGCGATTGGTCCAGGAGGTACAGCGCTTGATCCTGTAAGTAAATGTTACTTGTACACGCATTCCCTCATTGACGGTAGTTTGTATGACAAGCAATGGATTTCGTGGGGTAGTGATGATGAGCTGGGTGAGCCCTTTAACAAATACCGCGAGCCAGAAGGTATGGACTTTTTTGTAAGCAAAACGGGGGAACCGGTTTTAGTACAAACAGTCTTTACTGGTGGAAATAGTGGTGATGGGAAGACGGTTCGAAGACGTAATAAATTATATACAATAACAAATTTAAATAATAGTGATGATTTTACAAATAAGTTTAGTCGAAAAAGACCTGCATCAGCAACTCTATTTGAAGGCCAGTTAAAAGGAAATGATACTAGTACAGTATATTTACCAAGAGATATAGCTAATTTTGAGTATATTGTAGTGTCATGGATGCACGGTGACGGTGTTCGACGTCAAGAGAGTTTTCATGTGAAAAAATTAGAAGATTATCCGCGAGTTGATCTTTCTAATATTGTCTTACAAGGAGATGGGTTTGCTACTATCTATTACTTTATTGTTGAATTTACAACTTCTAAAATGCGTGTCGCTAATGCAAGAGCACGGAGAATGAAACCTACAGGCTGGGATGCTCTAGTTGATCCTTATGCTAATTCGATTATTCTATCTGTAGAAGGTTACAATTTACGTTAATATAAAGGAAACCCACTAATAAAGGAGCTATTAGTGGGTTTTTTCTTTATTAACTTCTTTTACGCAAAGTATAAAGCGCGGTAGCTGTTAAAATAGCTCCAAACACAGTTGCAAGTCCTGCTGTATCACCAGTGGTTGGTAGGGAAGTGTTGGAAGGTGTCCCTGTGTTAGATGTATTTGGTGTAGAGGTTGTTGGGTCTTCGGTAGTTGTAGTTCCGCCAGTATTTCCGGAGCCATTACTGTTATCTGTGCCACTATTTCCATCTGTTTCGCCGTTATTTCCGTTGCCATTGTCCGTTCCACCATTACCGTTTCCATTATCTGGAGGGGTAGTTGAAGCTGCTTCTTGAACCGTTGCTTGGAAAGTGGTGCTGTAGCCGTTTGTGTCAGTGATTGTTGTTGTTACTTGGTCACCCTTTTTGAGGTTTAAAGAAGTAACATCTACGGAAAACTTACCGTTTGCGTCAGCTGTTGCGTTAGGTCCGGCAGCGAGTGCCATTTTTGCATTAGCAGTTGCTTTTTGAACGGAGACAGTTGCGCCAGGCAAAGTAGTTCCAGTTAGATTTTTATCTTTTTCAGCTAATTTATTGATTTTTGTTGCGTCTTTGATTGCTTTGATAGCTGCGTCTTCGGTTTCTTTGTCGATTTCAGCTTGGGATTTGTAGACTTTACGTCCTTCTTTTTGAGCTGTAATGACTTTTCCGGCAGCTTTTTGTTCTTTAATATAGTTGATGAATGTTTCTGTATCTGGATCGATTGCAGTTACTAGGTTTGCTTTTTTGAAGGCAGAGAATCCATCGCCACCGCCAAATAGGAAGTCATTGATTACGACTTTGTATTTTTGGTCAGCTTTTAAAGGAGTTCCATCTTCTGTTGTAACACTTGCCACTTTATACGCGTGATCTAAATCATCTGTATCAGTGAAAGTATATTTTAATCCAGAAATTTGTAGGAAATAAGTTTGGTTGCTTAAATATTGTTGGTTTAGAGCTTCCAAAATATCAGCGCCAGTCATTTCCACTACTTGCAAAATGTTACCAAATGGTTGAACAGCTTGAGCCGCACCCCATGTGATTTCGTTTTGGCCGTTTGCAAGACGAGTAGTAAGATCAGAACGGATTCCGCCATTGTTAGTCATAGCAAAATCGACATCGGCGCCGGCTTTATTTGCCATGTAACGTTGTGCATCCGTAATCATGTTACCGAGCTCGGATTCTTTATCATCAATTGCTTTGTTATCTGGATTTGTATCACGAGAAATAACGTCTTTATTTGCTAGTCCGATAGTTTCGTTGATAACACCTTCAATGCGGCTTTTCGCATCTTCGGTTACAGTGGTAATATCGGCATTTGGTGTGACGCTTCTCGTGTTGTATGTAATTTTAGCGTCAGGTGGTGTAACGAAATCGCCGGTTGTTTTATCAAGTTCGCCAGTTACATCTGAAAAAGCTTTACCATTGTTGTAACTTTGAACAATACGAGTTTTTCCAACTAATCCGTTTGTGTATTGGTGATTGTGCCCTGCAAGGACTAAATCGACCGAGTTATTTGGGTCTAATTCATTTGCTTTGGTAATCATATTAGCAGCTTCCCCGGCTACATCTTGTTTTGTTCCAGTGTTTGGGTTTCCGGTGGAAAGTGCTGGAACGTGGGATAAAACAACGATTGCGTTAACGCCTTGATTTCTTAGTTCAGCAGAGTATTTAACGATTGTTTCTGCTTCATCAAGGAAATCGTAGTCTTTAATATGATTTGCAAGAACTAAATTAGGAATTTCTGTTGTAACGATACCGATGAAGCCAACTTTGACACCATCAATTTCTTTTACATAATATGGTAAAAAGCCTTCTGCGACTGTGTTTGTTCCTTTGTTGACCACGTTAGCTGCGACGATTTTCATGTCACTTTTAACGCGTGGATAAGCTTCTACGATTGGTCCGAATTTGTTTGTAGAAACTCCGTCCAAAATTCGTTTGTATTCAGGTAATCCTTCATCAAACTCATGGTTACCTAATGTGCCGACTTCGAAATTCATTTTTTGGAGAACTTTCATCGTTGGCTCGTCTTGAAGTAAACCTGATACTGCTGGACTTGCGCCGACCATGTCGCCTGCTTGAACACGGATAGCATTGTCAGTTGTTGCCCCAGGATTTGCCTGTAAAAATGAGTTAGTGGCATTATCCAAATTGGTAGCTAAGTAATCTGCTCCGCCAATTGGTGAGCCCGATGCATCTTTAGAGGCTGTTTCAAGCGCTCCGTGGAAATCGTTTATTCCCAAAATCTGGATAGGAACAGTATCTGCTGCTGCTTGTGCTGTTGTCCCGGTGAATGGTGCTGTAAGTCCGATTGTGAGCCCTGCTACGAGTAAAACATGTGTAGTTTTCTTGAAAAATTTGTTCACTTTCACACTCTCCCTTTTTTCGCCAGTGGCAATTTGTAAGCGCTAACTCATGGGTGTCTAGCTATAATTGTAGCAAAGAGGAATCACCCTAGCAATAGGAAATATGGATTTTGTGTAAATGTAGTGATAATATTTGGCTATATTTTCATTTCGACGGAAAAAAGGGTAAACTAGAGAAAAAGGAGGGTTAAGATGGATATCTCGAGTACGGAAATATGGGATGCGATTAGGAGAAATAGTTACTTGCTGTATTATCAACCAAAAGTAGACGCGAAAACAAATAAAATTATCGGTTTTGAAGGTTTGATTCGACTAAAAACTGCGACGACTATTCTAGCTCCAATTGATTTCTTTGATGATATTGTCCTTTTAAATGCAACACGGGAAATGCAAGATTTTGTCGCTGAAACAGCGATAAAACAAATTAACCAGTTAGGTGGACGCTTTTCAATTTCGATTAATATTCCGGCGCATTATGTAGCGAGCAGTACGTATATGACTTTTTTACATGATTATGTGAAAGAAAATTTAAAGTATCCGGAATGCCTAGAAATAGAGATTATCGAACGGGGTGAAATAACGGAACTTGCTATCGCGGATAAAAACTTACGAAAAATAAAAAACCTTGGCGTCAAAGTGAGTATGGATGATTTTGGAAAAGGTTATAGTTCGCTTGCGTATTTGCGCAGCTTGCCGATTGATATTGTGAAAACAGATATGTCATTTATCGCGCTTTTAAAAACAGATCGAAAACAGCAAATTATTATTCGCGCGATTGTCAATTTGTGCCATGATTTAGGCGGAAAAGTGGTTACAGAAGGTGTGGAAGATATGGAACAAGTGGAAAAATTAAAGGAAATGAAAGTAGACTATTTTCAAGGTTATTATTTTAGTCGACCATTACCGATGGAAGATATTAAAGAAAAATATTCTTTTGTGTAGAAGAGTATATAAATAAAAAATTGGTTGGTGTGAGAATGGTAATTTACCAAATTCACACCAACCAATTTTATTTGATTAAATTGTTTGAAGCATCTTTTACAACAACGTCATGTGCGCCGCCTTCTACGATAGAAGTAGAAGATACAAGGGTGATTTTTGCTTTTTGCTGTAATTCTGGGATATTAAGCGCACCGCAATTACACATGGTAGAACGGACTTTACTAAGGCTGATTGCGACATTGTCTTTCAATGATCCAGCGTAAGGAACATAAGAATCTACGCCTTCTTCAAAAGATAATTTCTTGTCGCCGCCAAGGTCATAACGTTGCCAGTTACGCGCGCGGTTAGCCCCTTCGCCCCAATATTCTTTCATATATGTGCCGTTTAAATTCACTTTATTAGTAGGGCTTTCGTCAAAACGGGAGAAGTAACGACCAAGCATGATGAAGTCAGCTCCCATTGCGAGTGCTAGCGTCATATGGTAGTCATAAACAATTCCGCCATCAGAACAAATCGGGATGTAAACACCTGTTTCTTCAAAATATTCATCGCGGGCTTTAGCAACATCAATTAGCGCAGTTGCCTGTCCGCGGCCGATGCCTTTTTGTTCGCGCGTAATACAGATTGAACCACCACCCACACCAACTTTGACAAAATCTGCGCCAGCATCAGCAAGATAACGGAAACCATCACGATCAACGACATTTCCTGCACCAATTTTAACCGTATCCCCGTATTTACCGCGAACGTAGTCAAGTGTGCGTTTTTGCCACTCGGAGTAACCTTCAGAGGAATCAATACACAGAATATCTGCTCCTGCTTCTACTAATGCGGGAACGCGTTCTTCGTAGTCGCGCGTATTAATACCAGCCCCAACAACGTAACGTTTCGAGGAATCAAGCAGTTCTAATTTATTTTCTTTATTAGAGTCATAGTCTTTGCGAAACACCATGTGAACCAAGTGTTCGTTATCGTCTACAAGTGGCAGGGCATTTAATTTGTTGTCCCAAATAATGTTGTTAGCTTCTTTTAAAGTGGTCGATTTTTCAGCAGTAACTAATTTTTCAAAAGGAGTCATGAAATCAGCCACTTTTTCGTCTGGGCTCATGCGCGTTACGCGGTAGTCGCGACTTGTCACGATACCTAGTAATTTACCGTGCGCTGTGCCATCTTCTGTAACTGCAACTGTGGAATGACCAGTTTTTTCTTTTAAATCAAGAATATCTTGGAGGGTTTTATCTGGGCTAATATTAGAATCACTAATAACGAATCCAGCCTTATGATTTTTCACGCGGGAAACCATGGCTGCTTCACTTTCGATGGACTGGGAGCCGAAGATGAATGATACGCCACCTTCTGTAGCAAGAGCAATACCCATATTATCGTCAGAAACAGCTTGCATAATTGCGGAAACAAGCGGAATGTTCATTGTGATTGCAGATTCTTCACCCTTTTTAAACTTTACGATTGGTGTTTTTAAGCTAACATTAGTTGGAACACATTCAGCGGATGAGTAGCCTGGAACAAGTAAAAATTCACTAAATGTGCGGGACGGTTCTTCAAAATAAAATGCCATTATTTCCACTCCTTCTTCTATTTTTAAATGAATTTATAAAATATCTTTATTATTTCAATATCTGATTAGAAAGTCAATGATTGGAAGTGCTTTTTCATAACGTTTTCTTTTAATAGATGAGTGGAATATAATAATGATAGGTAAACTTTCGCGAAGGAGGTAATCAGATGGATGAAGAAACATTATTAGAACAAGGCTATCGTAAGTATCGCGGGGCGGACATAGATATTTATTTTAATACAAATGTTTGCGCGCATTCAGGTAATTGTGTAAAGGGTAATGCAGAACTTTTTAATTTAGATAGAAAGCCTTGGATTGTGCCAGATAATGTATCAAAAGAAGAGGCAAAGCGTGTGATTCATACTTGCCCTAGTGGAGCGCTTCAATATATAGAGAAATAGGAGGATATCAAATGCAATATAAAAATGGTGAAAATAGAATTTATGCGGTAAATGATGAAGGAGTAGAAGTTGGCGAAGTGACTTTTGTTCCAACTGGGGAAGATATGTTTATTATTGACCACACAGGTGTAGATGATGCTGCACGTGGCCAAGGGATAGCGCAAGAACTTGTGAAACATGCTGTTGAAAAAGCGAAAACAGAAGGAAAGAAAATTATTCCGCTTTGCCCGTTTGCTAAAGCTGAGTTTTCCAAGAAGCCAGAATATCAAGTAGTACAAGCTTCAAAATAAGAAGAGTAGACTAGGTTTTATTCCTAGTCTATTTTTATGAATTAATTTTTAAAAATCCAGTTTTCTCTTCTTGACATCTGGTTCTTTTCAGTGTATCTTTAATTCACAGTAAACTTATAGGAATAATAGTATTACGTTTTCTTATCAAGAGTGGTGGAGGGAATCGGCCCAGTGAAACCCGGCAGCGGAGCGCAAGTTCTATGCTAATTCCAATCAGAAGTAATATTCTGGCAGATAAGTAGTAGCTTTTAATGAGGCGCTTCGATTCTGACCAAAAAACAGAAGAAGCGTTATTTTTTAGCGCTTAAAGAGGGGAGTTTTTGTTAGATGAAGAAATTTTTATTAGTAGCGGTTATCTCGGTTTTTGCCTTGGTGTTAACGGCTTGCGGTGGTTCTGGCGCTAGTTCAGACAAAGCAAACGGTTCAGGCAAAGCGAAAGACGGCGGCTCTCTAATTATCGGCGTTACAGGAGATCCAGAAGTTATCAATCCTAACTATGCTTCTGACCGAGTAACATTAACGATTCAACAAGCTGTATACGCACCGCTATTTTGGGAAGTTGACGGGAAACCGGCACTTGCAAAAAGCTTAGATATTTCAGATGACAACTTAACTTACACTGTGAAACTAAAAGATGGTTTAACTTGGCATGACGGTAAGCCTTTAACTGCAGACGATGTAGTATTTACTGTAAATTCTATTTTAGACACAAAACAAAACAGCCCGAACCGCGGCAACTTTGTTTTTGATGATAAACCTGTAAAAGTAGAAGCAGTAGACGACACAACGGTGAAATTCACTTTACCAACTGTTGCTCCAGCCTTTGAAAATACAATTAAAACGTTCTTCCCAATTCCAAAACACATTTTTGAAGGGGTAGAAAATATCGAGAAAAGTGATAAAAACAAAAATCCAATCGGCTCAGGTCCGTACAAATTTGTTGAATACAAAACGGGCGAATATGTTTCCCTAGAACGATTCAACGACTACTTTGACGGTAAACCAAAATTGGATAAAGTTACTTTCCGTATCACAAAAGATCAAAACGCAGCTAATTTAGCCTTGCAAAATGGCGAAATTAACTTAAAATCCATTCAACCTTCCGATAGAAAAAAAGTAGAAAAAGCGAGCGCGGTAAACATTATCACTTACCCGGAAAATCGCTTAAGCTATGCGACATTCAACGAAAACCAACCAGCGCTTAAATCAAAAGAACTTCGCCAAGCCCTTTCTTATGCGCTTGACCGTGAAGAAATCATTGATGCAGCATACGGTTCAGATGAATACGCAAAACCAGCTTCCTCGTTCCTAACAGAAAATACGAAATACTTCACGGATAAAGTAGAAACATACGACCAAGACATTGCCAAAGCGAAAAAATTAGTAAAAGAAAGTGGTTTTGATACAAGCCAAAAACTAACTGTTTACTATTTAAACAACAGTAAATCACAAGAAAGTATCGCGCTTTACCTGCAACAACAATACAAAGAAATCGGCGTGACACTTGACTTGAAACCAACAGATCCAAATGCACTAAGCAACATCACACTTGACCGCAAAAACGCAGACTACTCTATCGCACTAAATGGCTATATCATGGGGAACGATCCTGATGCATATAAATCTCTATTTAAAAGCGATGAGCCATACAACTACGCTAACTACCACAACAAAGATCTGGATGCACTTTGGGAAAAAGGTGCTGTAACTGCGGACGATAAAGAACGTCAAGAAATCTATGAAAAAATCCAAAACACCATTGCTGATGATGCTGTAATTTATCCAATTTCTTATGATAATGCAGTGCTAGCTCTTGATAGCCGTTACGGTGGCCAAAAAGCTGCAACACCACAACCAGTTACAATGTTCCGTGATCTTTCTAAACTATATTTAACGGAATAATAATTAAAAATCATTCGTAAAAAATCTGGCCTGCCATGCTTGTTTTTGGCAGGTTCAGGTTTTTACTTGTCATTTTTAGTGTTTTAGATAGGAGATAAATTATGCTAAAAACAATCATAAAACGCGTATTGCAAATTATTCCGATGCTATTTATTATCTCGATTATTTCGTTTGCACTTATAAAATTAGCGCCCGGGGATCCCGTGAACTCTTTTGTTACGCCTGATATGAATCCTGACGATGTAGAGCGGATTAGACAGAGCTTAGGGCTGGATCAACCGATTTATGTACAATATTTTATTTGGCTTGGAAACTTGTTGCAAGGGAATCTTGGTTATTCGATTGTGAACAGCCAACCAGTTTTGCAACAAATTTTAGAGAGAATTCCGGCGACACTTGGTTTGGTGGGAACTTCGCTTGTTCTGACGCTATTATTATCGATTCCACTTGGTTTAGTTGCGGCGAATTATGAAAATACGTGGATTGATAAACTGTTAAACGGGATTTCATATATTGGGATTTCGATTCCGATTTTTTGGTTTGGGATGATTTTAATAGATGTATTTTCGATTCAATTAGGGTGGCTGCCAAGTCTAGGGATGCGAACGATTGGGGTTGACTCTTTTTGGGATATGGCGGAACATGCGATTTTGCCAGTTATAACGCTGACTTTCCAAGGGTGCGCGGCATATTATCGCTACGTCCGTTCGAATACGATTAACCAATTAAAGGAAGAATATGTTTTATTTGGTTATGCGAAAGGTCTATCCAAAGTGCAAATTATGGGGCATCATGTCTTGAAAAATTCCTTGTTGCCAGTCATAACTTTGCTTGGGATGTCACTTCCGCAAGTCATTACAGGCGCTTTTATTACCGAAAGTATTTTTTCATGGCCGGGTATGGGGTCGCTTGGGATTAATGCGATTTTCCAATTAGATTATCCGGTTATTATGGCGATTACGCTATTTTCAGCGCTGTTATTAATTATCGGAAACTTGTTGGCCGATTTAGCTTATATGATTGTCGATCCGCGGATTAGGGAAATGGGGTGAGGAGTTCATGATGCGATTAGATTTTTCGAAAAAAACAATGCAGGATTTCGAGCGGGATGCAGAAGTTGTTCACGCAACACGAGAGCGGAGTTTTTGGCGTTTTATGCTGGCTGACCGCCGCGCTGTTTTTGCGACGAGTGTGCTGATACTTATTACGGTGGCTTGTATTTTCGCGTTCCTTTCGCCTTATGACCCTAATGCTCTTTCCGTTCAGGACAAACTGATGCCGCCAAATTCGTCGCATTGGTTTGGGACGGATGACCATGGTCGGGATTACTTGACGCGCGTCTTGTACGGCGGCCGGGTCTCGCTACTTGTTGGCGTGTTTGCGATGATGATTGCCGTTGTCGTTGGAACACTCGCGGGGACCGTTAGTGGCTACTTTGGTGGCTTCATTGACAATATGGTGATGCGTTTTCTAGATATTTTCATGTCAATTCCGTCATTTTTCCTACTAATGATTTTAAATGCGTACTTAAAACCAGGAATTTCAAACATTATCATCATTATTGGATTGCTTTCTTGGATGGAAGTGGCGCGGATAGTCCGAGCAGAAACCCTGACACTAAAAGAACGTGAATTTATTTTGTACTCCAAGTCTTCGGGTGGCGGATTTTTCCACATTATGTTCAAGCATATTATTCCAAACGCGATGCCATCCATCGTCGTTGCAGCTTCATTAAACGTCGCTACAGCGATTTTAACCGAGTCGGCACTAAGTTTCCTTGGCCTCGGCGTTCAACAACCTAACGCTTCGTGGGGCAGCATGCTGAACAATGCGCAAGGCTACGTCGGCGAAGCAACTTACTTGGCGCTTTTCCCAGGATTACTAATTTTAATGACCATCCTTTCCTTCAACGTCCTTGGCGATGTGCTGAGAAAAGGGTTATCACGTAGATATTAAATGTAAAAACACTTTGATTTTTTCAGTCAAAGTGTTTTTTTGTTTTTTAAAGAAAAGGTACTTAAAATAGAAACGTAAAAAACGTGTTTTAGCCAATTTCCAAGGCATAAATTCACAAAACGCTCACAAAACGAGAATGCGTGCGGTGCTATAATTAAAGGATAAGGTTTCATTATTATAGACAGAGATGAGGCGCAGAAATGAGTGAAATAAAAGTTAAAGAAGCAACATTAAAAAAACACGCGACAAAGTTAGAATCAAAAGGTAAATCAACCGAATATTTACCAATGAAAGGTGGCAATATGGCTTACAGTCAAGCCAATTCCATCAACCATTTTCGAACAGCATTGTTTGATTTGGTAGACGCGGTGGACAATTTTCAGGGTGTGGTAGGAACGGATGCCAAAAGATTGAAAGAATTAGGCGCATCATTTACTCGCAAAGACCAAGAGCTTGAACGGAGCATGGGATTGGGGGGTAAATAAATGGATGCAAAGAGCCAGCAAATGGAGACACAACTGCAACTGCTGAAAAAAGAACAATCCGCGGCCGAAGATTTTTTGCAAGATTTACAACGACAACAAAATGAACAAGAGTGGTTAGCGGAAGATTTTGCACGTGTCCATCAAGAAGAACGGGAGTCGCTGGAGCTTCTGCGCGAAGTTTGGCAAGGCGCAGAATCAAGAAGTTTCGGCTACTATTTGGCGGATTTACAGGAAGAAGAAAAACAGAAGTGGCATAAAAAAATCCAAGCAAATGAAGAGGAATGCCAACAAAAAATCACCGCTTGCCAAAAAAACATCTACCAATTAGAAAATCAACAACAAGATTTACAAAAGGAGTTGTTACAGTGAGCCGAATTGACATCGGAGAAATACAAACCTTTGCGCACCAACTACATACAGCCAATGAAACAGCGAGAAAAAGCATTAAAGACATCAAAAACGCCGTAGAAAACTATACCGAAGACGGCAGTTTAAAAGGAAAAGCGATTGATGCATCGAAAAATTACTACCAAATGACCTATTTTCCATTATGTGATGCGATAATCGAAGCAATGAACGAAAGCGAAGAACGATTAGCGCAATATATAGCCGATTTTCACGCCCAAGTGGATGGTTCTGCTGATGCGAGAATTGATGCGGACGGCTTATACGAACTCGGGAAAATGATTGATCGTATCGAAGCGAAAAAAGAAGCACTAGCCCAGCGAATGAATACGGGAACAGAAGGGCAGATGCAGAGCTATCGTTCCCAGCTGAGTATCGCCTACAAACAAGAAAATATCTTAGAAAAATACTTGGCATTTGAACAGAGTCATGGCAGTTTTTTTGATAATTTAACCGATTTAGTCCAAGGAATTCAGCAGAATATTCGCGAACTCCAGTCGAATATCCAATTTAACAGTAAAACCGGCACCTATGATATGAGCAAACTAAATTTCACCACCGTAACCCGGATGCAAAACGCCTTAGAAAAAGCGCTAAAAAACAACGAAGCAACATTCAATTTTGACGAATATCAAAAAACATACCGTGGTCAAATGTGGGTATTAATGAAAAATGGTATAGTAGACATAGAAGCAACGAACGCGTACAATGCCGCCGTGCTTAATGGGGAACTACCGCATGAAAGCAATGAAGCGCAAGAAGAAGCCGAGTTGTTGCAGGCGGTTGTTCAATCGGTGAAAGAAGGAATTGACCCGGTTACTGGACAAAAGATAAGTAAAGCGCAAGGGTTTGGTATTATAAGTGGTCTTGTTTTCCATTATACTGTTGGAGGTTATAAAGGGAAGAAGTTCAAGATTCCAAAAGATTGGTTAAATAGAAGAAAGAAAGCCAGAGAAGGTTATATAAAATCTGATAATATAAAATTTGGAAGTTCTGTTAAATCTACAAAAAAAGTAAATAATCAGATGAAAAAACGTGGTTGGAGTGAAGAATCAGTAAAAAGTGTAGTTGACCATCCGCATACAACAAGAAAGAGTGTCAATAAAGCTACTGGAAATGATGCCACCGTATTTTATGACAAAGATGGTTCATATGTAATTATTGATGACAAAACAAAGGAAATTGTTCAAATCAGTGATAAGTTTGATAAAAACTGGGTGCCTGATGCTGGAATAGCCGATCCTTATAAACCTAAAGGAGGAGAATAATAAATTGGAAGAACAAGAGATCATTGAAAAAGTAGAAATCTTACCAAATAATTTTAGTGAAAATGACAGTATTTATATATCACAAGAAAACATTAAAAATTTGGTTTTATTTTCAAAAGAAAATCAAACAGTTTTAGAATTGTTGATTACTCCTTTTCTAATTTGTGTAAATAGTGGGTTGAAATATGAGTTACATTATTATGAAATTTCAACAGAAATTAGTAAAAATGATACAGAAATCATAGGTTTTCCTTTTGGAAATAAGCTACCAAAAGAAATTACAGATAATATTTCTCCTAAACTTTTTGTAAGAAGAGAAGATTATTCAGCTTTTGAGAATTTTTTAAGTCAGTATTTTAATGCAATGAAGAGCATGGAATTTGCAGATGATAAACAGGCTATAGGTATGATTGAACATGGTGCAACCTTATTCTACGAAGTATTATAATTTTAGATTCTAAAGAGCTAGTATTGTCATTAAATGGTCAGAGATAATGAATTCATTATCTCTGACCATTTTTGAAATATATATTTAAAACTTTTTAGCAACAGAAAGGATAATAAATTTCGTACATAAAAACAATAAACTTTCCCTCCCAAGAAAGCCAGTGGGGCTGATATAGCTAAAAGTAAAGGTGGCGTTACTTTAGAATCAACAATAGGAAATAAAAATATTGAAATGCCAGACTGGGATTTTAATAATCCTGAGTCAATGAAAGCATGGGATTTGGCTTCTGGTTCTTATGCAGAACAAGTTTCTGGTGAAGTTCGTGCAGTAGTTGGTTCGGATTTGAGAAAAGGAAATATTTGGGAAAATGTTGAGTTACCTAGATTAAAAAATAATCCTAACGTAACGAAAATAACAACGATTGATCCTAAAACAGGACTTGAAAAAATAATTTTTGAAAGGAAGTAAGTGAAATGAAAATTACAGGTAATAGTTCACATGTGAAATTTGATTTAGAGAATGGATATGTAGTGAAAGCAGATGGAGAAATGTTAGTTGGAGGTAAATTTGTTGTATTTAAAGATTCTATGAAGAATTGGGAACCTCCATATGAAAATAAAAAGCTTTCTGAATCTGAAGTGCAAGAAATTATTCAACAGGTAAAACAGAGTACAAATGAAAATACAGTACAAATTTCATTTGAATAAAAGAAATGCGAGAAGTAGAGTAGTTGTTTAATCCTAAATGTTAACAGGTGGACATTGGGAATAATAAGGAATGGCGGAAGATAAAATATGGATAATTTTTATTAAGGTTTCGAAGGATATCCAGAAATTGACTTTTATACTTATATAAATGGTGAAAAAACAGGTATAGAAATGTGGGAAGGCTACTTTGACAAAATTATGAATGAACTTAGTCCAGTTGATGATAGATGGGTTTCATTGGTATATTATTACCATCTGGATGAGGGATGGTATGATGAAAGCCCATGGGTGATTCCAGATAATAAAAAAATCTTAGAACAATTTGAAACAATCGACATAAAAGTATTGGATAATGTTACACAAGAGATTATGATGAAACTAATTAAGCTATTAAAAGATAACTTAGATAGCGAAATTTTTATAGAGTATTCTTAATAAAACAGAGGGCATCTTTAGAATATATAAAGGTGTCCTTTGTTTTATTCAATATTTTTGACATTTAAAGTTAACTCATTCCAATCATTCTCTATATAGCAGTATATATATTCTTTATTTACTTCACTTTCAAAACTTTCCTCATAGCCTCGGATGCAAAACGCCTTAGGAAAAGCGCTAAAAAACAACGAAAAAACATTCAATTTTGACGAATATCAAAAAACATACCGTGGTCAAATGTGGGTGTTAATGAAAAATGGTATAGTAGACATAGAAGCAACGAACGCGTACAATGCCGCCGTGCTTAATGGGGAATTACCATATGAAAGCAATGAAGCACAGAAAGAAGCCGAGTTGTTGCAGGCAGTTATTCAATCGGTGAAAGAAGGAATAGACCCGGTTACTGGGCACGAGATAAGTAAAGCGCAAAGGTTTGGTATTATAAGTGGTCTTGTTTTCCGTTATACTGTTGGAGGTTATAAAGGGAAGAAGATTAAGATTCCTAAAGCTTGGTTAAATAGAAGGAAGAAAAATAATGGCGTTGAAGTTGGAACGGACTTTGGGAAAATAGGTAAATTAGTTACTGCTTGGGGTAAAAAAGATTTTGATAAAGGAATGGAAAAAATAATAGAAAAATTGTATGGAAAGTAGGGTGTCATTATATATGAAAAAGTAGAAAAAATAATAAATGATTGGGATCCAATAGAGCTGTTTCCCTTAGCTCCAAAAGATGAATATAGCCAGGAAATCAACAAAATAATTAGTATTGTGATAGAAAACCCTAAAATTGATGTGAATGTACTAGCTAAAGGGATAAGAAAAATTTTCATGGATTCATTTGGAGAAAATTTATTATTTAAAAATAATGAAGATGAAATAGCTGAAAAAATTTTAGCGTTATAATTTTAATAAGAGCTAGGATTTAGCTAGTAACTGACTAAAATTTGTTAGATGAATTGACAACTAGTGGAGTTAAGCATAATCCTGAAGATGTTGTTATGATGTCCAAAAATCTTGATAGAAGGAAATCAATATTTGATTTCTAGTTCTGCCCATAAAGTCTTAATAATTGACGCAATTAGCGAAGAAAATGGAGTGGATAAAGGGCTTACTCGAATAGAATGTTTGCTTGAAGACTTTACTTTTTTACTGAGGAATATAAAAGATGTTCTGAGATATGAAGAGAAGTAGATGGTGAACAGCCTTGTTATTCGTCACTATTTTGGGATGGATGCTGAGGAAATTGATATAACTTTATACAACAAAAACCCAGCAATTTTTAAAATTGCTGGGTTTCTTCCAAACTGGCGAATTACTTCTCCACCCGAATAAACTTATAACTATAAGGCGAACCAAAAGCATGTTTCTGCACGCCCGTAATATCCGTACGTTGCAACACTGCTGTTTGATGTTGATAAAGTGGTAAGATTGCCGCATCGTCATCAAGCAGAACTTTCTCAGAAGCTACGAACGCATTCCAACGTTCTTCTGGTTTCGTCGCAAGCGTTGTGTCGGTTGATTTTACAAGTTTATCATAAGCAGGACTGTTGTAACTCATATGGTTATTAAAGTAATCGGATAAGAATAAACTGCTATACGTCCATGGATCTTTAAAGTCAGGCATCCAAGCAGCCAGTGATAAGTCGTAATTACCGTCAGAAGTTAGCTGTGTAGCGCTCTTTGCAGGCATGTTTTTCACTTTAATCGTCACACCTGGCAAATTATCTTCAAACTGCGCTTTCAAATATGCGAAAATGGTTTTCGTTGTTTCTTGGTCATCGCCGAGCAGTTCAATTGTTACTTTGTCGGTTCCAAGTTCTTTTTGTGCTTGTTTCCAATATTTTAAAGCTTCTTCTTTGTTATAAACTAAATGGTCGCCACTATCTGTGCGGAAATCAGCGCCCGTTGTTGGATTTTGAACGAAATCTTTTGGAAGCAGTCCGTTCGCTGGGAAGGAACCGTCACCGAGAATCCGGTCTGTTAATTGTTTTTTATCAACAGCTAAATTAAGCGCGTGACGTAAGGAATTGTTCGCAAGCGGAGTCGCTTTATCGTCGCGTTTTTGATTCATGCGCAAGTAACTGATGAGCGCATCTTTTTCCGTTTGGAAATCTTTCTTGTCTTTGTATTGTTTCGCAAAATCGCCTGAAAGTGGCACGCGGTCAGCCTCGTTTGTATTATAAAGGTTCACGCCGGCGTTAATATCTTTCGCAACTTGCACATCAATTTCATTTACTTTGACATTGTCTTTGTCCCAATATTGGTCGTTTTTCGCGTAAGTCCATTTATTCGTAATGTTGCCGCCCCAATCCTTCATGACAAAAGGACCATTGTACAAAGTATGCGCACTATCTGTCCCGTATTTGTCGCCTTGTTTTTTCACATAGCTTTCTTTTTGTGGGAAAAATGTTTCAAAAGAAAGAAGTGAAATGAAGTAGGGAACTGGTTTTTTAAGTGTGATTTCAAGTGTTGTTGGATTAGTTGCAACGACACCAAGATCAGTTACAGGTAGTTTGCCTTCATTGATTTCAGTAGCGTTTTTTATCGAATCTTTGAAGAGCGCGGAATATCCTGGTGCGGTTTTTGGATCAACGGCACGGCGCCACGCATAGACGAAATCATCGGCGGTTACTTGTGAACCATCGGACCATTTCGCGTTTTTCTTTAATTTAATGGTATATTTCGTTTGGTCAGCGCTGATTTCTGGCATTCCATCAGCAACCCCAGGAACAAAGTTATCTTTTTGATCAAGTGTGTATAATCCCTCGAAGACTTGGTTTTGTGCGGTGAAGCTAGCAAAGTCTTCCTCAGCTGTCGTATTTAAAGTCAGTAATTCACTGGTTTCAAGAAATTTAATTTTGTCCGGGAAAGTTTTTGTCGCAGATTTATCATTGTCATTTCCGCAAGCTGTAAGTAAAAGTACTGTCAAAATGGCAAAAATAGGCAATGTTTTTTTAAAAAAATGCATGTTTTTCTCCCCTTCTATCTGTGTATTTATCGTTATTATAAGTATTCCGATAAGATAAGTCAAGTTAATGGTTTCTTGAAAAAACTGCTTGACGCAAAAAAAATCCCATGATAAGATATTTTGTACAAATAAGAATGATTACGTTTTACGATGCGTAATCAAATATACATAGCGTGACCCTGAGTTTTAAATCGTAATCATTACGAAAAAGGAGAGATAATATGAAGAAATGGTCGTTTTTAGTTGTAACAGTCTTAGCGTTCGTTTTAGTTTTGGCAGGATGTGGCGCGAGTACTGATAAAGCAAGTGGGGATAAGCTCAAGGTAGTGACAACATTTTATCCAATGTATGATTTTACTAAAAATGTAGCAGGGGATAACGCTTCGATTGACATGTTAATTGATGCCGGAACAGAACCGCATGATTACGAGCCGAGTGCCAAAGATATTGCCAAAATTGAGGCAGCCGATGTTTTTATTTATAACAGTGAAGACATGGAAACCTGGGTACCAAGCGTACTTAAAAGTCTTGATTCGAAAAAATTAACGATAATTGATGCTAGTAAAGGAATTAAACTATTAGAAGGTAGCGAAGAAGAAGAGCACGACCATGACCACGGCGAAGAAGGTCACCATCATGAACACGATCCGCACGTATGGTTAAGTCCTGCCCTTGCTGAAAAAGAAGTGAAAAACATCCAGAGCGGTTTAAGCAAAGCAGATAAAACAAATGCAGATACATATAAAAAGAATGCAGAAAAATATACGGAAAAATTAAAAACACTCGACAATAAATTTAAAACAGCTTTTGAAGGGGCGAAACAACGCGATTTCGTAACTCAACATGCCGCATTCCAATATTTAGCAAACGAATATGATTTGCATCAAGTAGCAATCGCCGGCCTTTCACCTGACCAAGAACCAAGCCCAGCGCGCTTAGCAGAATTACAAAAATATGTAAAAGAAAACAATATCAGCACTATTTACTTTGAAGAAGTAGCATCACCAAAAGTAGCAGAAACGCTTGCAAACGAAACAGGTGCAAAATTAGAAGTACTAAGCCCAATCGAAGGTATTACCGATAAAGAACAGAAAAAGGGCATGGATTACATCGCTTATATGGAACAAAACTTACAAGCCTTGCAAAAAACAATTAAATAAGGAAGCGATAAAAATGAAATATATTGATATAGCCAATATTGGTTTTAAATACGAATCTGAGCCAGTACTTGAAAATATTTCATTTCAAGTCAGTGCAGGAGAATTTATCATACTAACAGGAGAAAACGGAGCAGCTAAATCAACACTGCTCCGTATTATTTTGGGGATTTTACAACCTGATAAAGGTTCAGTTACTTTTGCTAAAAAGAATGCAGATGGTGGGAGGCTTTTGACAGGTTATGTACCACAACAAATAGCTTCATTTAATGCTGGATTTCCTAGTACGGTCCTCGAATTAGTAAGGTCAGGTCGCTTTCCAAATGGTAAGTGGTTCAAACGGCTGACGGAAAAAGACCATGCGCATGTTGAAAAAGCATTAAAATCTGTCGAAATGTGGGATTATCGTCATAAACGTATCGGTGAGTTATCTGGAGGTCAAAAACAGCGGATTTGCCTAGCGCGAATGTTTGCAACCGATCCAGATATATTGATTTTGGATGAACCGCAAACCGCAATGGATAAACAAAGCAAAATTCGGTTTTATGATTTACTAAAGCATGAGGCGCAAATACATGGTAAAGCGATTTTGATGGTAACACATGATAGTGAAGAAATGGAAGATTATGTGGATAAACATATTCGCCTCGTTAGAAAGGAGGATGTGTCATGGAAATGTTTCTCTATGGATTTATGCAAAGAGCCTTCCAAGCTTCAATGATTATTGCTATTATTGCTTCTCTTTTAGGAGTTTTCCTAATTATACGAAGACAGTCACTTATGGCGGATACGCTTTCGCATGTGTCGCTTGCGGGAGTTGCTTTTGGGTTAGTTTTAAATGTGAATCCTAGTGTGACGACGCTTATTGTGGTGGTAATTGCAGCACTTGGGATAGAATATTTGCGCGGAGTTTATGCAACCTACTCGGAGTTATCAATTGCAATCCTTATGGCTGGAGGGCTTGCTGTGGCGTTAGTATTGATGAGTTTGGATCAAGGTGGAATTACAACGAGTGTACAGCAATATTTATTTGGTTCCATCGTGACTATCAGCAAAGCACAAGTACAATTATTAGTAATTTTAGGGATTCTTATTGTTATACTGTTTCTAGTATTTAAGCGGTTTATGTTTGTACTTACTTTTAGCGAAGATGTCGCAGTTGCAGAAGGTGTTCCTGTACGTTTGATTTCTCTTTTGTTTAGCGTTGTTACTGGTATTGCAATTGCGGTTATTATGCCTATAGCTGGAGCGTTACTCGTATCTGCACTTATTATTCTTCCAGCTGCTATTGGTATGCGAATTGCAAAAGGCTTTCTTATGTGTGTCGTTAGCGCAATCTTAATTGGGATAATAGGAATGTTTTCAGGCCTAGCATCATCTTATCAATTAGGTACCCCACCAGGAGCTACCATTACTCTCATGTTTATCATTCTCTTCATGATAGCAACTGTTGTATTAAAAATAGCGCGAAAGTGATTTATATATATGTTTGCCCATTTTGCAACATTAGATTTAGCTCTTTATTATAGATTACCCAAGATTTATCTTGTTTTTCGATTTGATTAGTTGCTTTCAAATATTGTAAATCTTTATAAAAACAGCTTTTTGATAGGTTGCTATACGAAAGTAGATGACTTGTTTTAATTTCGGGAGGTAAGGTAACTTTACCATCCTCAGTCGGAGTACCATGAAGTAGAGCAAGATTGGAAAAAGTGAGCATAAGTTTTTCAGAAGCCGGGCTACTCGCCATTAAACTTTTAAAGTAAATATGAGTAGCCTGGTTTTTCATGATGAAAAATTGAAAACCAAAATTTTCTGGGAACATAGATAGAAAGTATTCTATATCAAGTTTTGAGTATCTATATAAGAAACATTTGGAGAGCGTTTTATATTGAAAGCGATTAATGCTTTGATCTTGATCTAGTAACGTAAAATAATTTAAAAAAGCACCTTCACCTTGAATAGAATAAATTTTAGATTGTTCTTTTCCATCATTTAAAAATAAAGCCACATAACCTTCAACAACAAGATAAATATAGTTTTCTAAATCTGTTTTTTTATTTAATAAAATGGTATTTTTTTGAACTTCTATTTTTTCAAAGGATATTTTTCCTTTATGAGACAGATGAATGAATTCGTGGTAATTATACAATGACTTAGGCACGATGATTACTCCAATCTTTTTTATGTCTTTACTTGTGTATAAATAATTGTATCAGAAACAAAATATCTTATTGTATGGAGTAAAGTAGTATTTCAAGGGGAAATGTTTCTAAAATGTGAATTATTTAAGTCTTATAAAGCTAATAACTACAAAAAAGTGTTATTTAATTGATGGTATTGACTATTTTTGGACTTTTAGGAGAATAAATTTAAAATTGATGCGAACGTAGGTTCTGTGTTATAATTCTACTGGAAAATAGAGGAGGATTATTGATGAAAAAGGTACAAATCTCAGTGAGGCGCTTAGTAGAATTTGTCTTAAAAAGCGGCAGTATTGACAGCCGAATGACTGGTATGGACCGTGCCTTGGAAGGGACAAAAATTCATCAATTACTCCAAAAAGAAGCAGGGGAAGAATACGAAGCTGAGGTGCGATTAAAGCTGGAACGAGTAATAGATGATATCGCATTTACACTTGAAGGCAGAGCGGATGGCATTATTAATGGAGAAATGATAGATGAGATTAAAACTACCGAGGTAGGAATGGATGAAATTACCGAAGATTTTCGACCATTACACTGGGCTCAGCTTATTTGCTATGGATTCATGTTAGCGGAGAAGTCAGATTTAGCGGAAGTCACGCTCCAATTAACATATTATCAAGTATCCGATAAAGAAGTGAAACAATTCTCGCGAGTCATGGATCGTAAGGAAATGAGTACTTTTGTGGACGATTTGCTTTCAAAATATGCTATTTGGGCAAAAATGTCTGCAGCTTGGGAAATGAAGCGAAATAAATCTATTCAAGAATTAACTTTTCCATATGATAGCTATAGACGTGGTCAAAGAGAGCTAGCGATTGCCGTTTATCGTACAGTGATAGATGATGAAAAGCTATTTTGTGAAGCGCCTACGGGTATTGGAAAAACGATGTCAACACTATTTCCCGGCGTAAAAGCAATGGGTGAGGGAATGGCAGACAAGCTTTTTTATTTTACTGCAAAAACAATTACGAGACAGGTTGCCGAAGATGCATTAGATGAAATGCGTCGTAAAGGACTAGCGGCAAGGAGTGTTACAATTACCGCGAAAGATAAGATTTGCTTTTTAGATGAAAGAAAATGTGATCCAGAACACTGTCAATTTGCGCGTGGCTATTATGACCGCTTGAATGAAGCGTTGTTCGATATGCTACAAACACAAGAAACTATAACTCGGTCGGTCGTCGAAGAATTCGCCCGGAAATATACTTTATGCCCGTTTGAGTTGTCGCTTGATGTGGCGCTTTTTTGTGATGTGATTATTTGTGATTATAACTATTTATTTGACCCGGTCGTTTATTTGAAACGTTTTTTTGCGGATGGACCTGGTAGATATACTTTTTTAGTGGATGAAGTTCATAATTTGGTGGACCGAGCTCGTTCGATGTTCTCGGCGACATTAAATAAATCAAACATTATGCAAGTAAAACGTGAATTAGACAAAAAAACTGATAAAAAATTACTAAATTCAGTAACAGCAATGAATAAAATAATGATTTCCCTAAATAAACAACTAGCCGAAGAAAATAAAACGATCTACGTTAAAAAAGAAGCCTTGACCGATTGGAACGAAGCGGTTTTGAAGTTTAGTTATGTAGCAAAAGACTGGTTGCCAAAAAATACAGAGGCAAAAGCTCAAGCAGATGTACTGGAGCTTTATTTTGAAAGTTTAAGGTATTTAAAGATTGCTGAGCTATACGATAAGCGCTATGTCACTCAAATTACGCGAAACCGGTCCGATGTACTGATAAAACAGTTATGTTTAGACCCAGCGTTTTTACTATCTGAGAAATTGAAATTAGGTGCTAGTTCAGTACTTTTTTCGGCGACGCTTAGACCGATTGATTACTATACGAATTTACTTGGCGGAAATAATGATACAAGTCGTCTTACGTTTGCGTCTCCGTTTAAACAGAACAATATGCATTTAATGGTAGCGGATTATATTAGTACAAAGTATCAAAGGCGTGAAAACAGTTTGGAATCAGTTATTGATGCACTTTATGCGATGCTTTCCGGGAAAAAAGGCAATTATTTGTTTTTCTTTCCATCATTCCAATATTTAGAAACAGCATTTGAATTGTTTAGCGAAAAATATCCTAAAGTACGAGTGCGAAAACAACAATCTTTTATGAACGAAGCAGAGCGCGAGGAATTTCTAGCAGCTTTTGAAACGGGGCGTGAAGAGACGTTCGTTGGTTTTTGTGTATTAGGAGGAGTTTTTTCTGAAGGCGTTGATCTTCGAGGGGAACGCTTAATCGGAACGGCAATCGTAGGCGTGGGGCTTGCGCAGATGAATGTGGAATCGGATTTAATTAAAGATTATTATAATGAAACAATCGGGCGCGGATTTGATTATGCTTATCAGATTCCCGGTATGAACAAAGTCCTTCAAGCGGTAGGACGTGTTATTCGCGGCGAAAAAGATCAAGGCGTTGTCTTATTGATAGAAGAACGTTTTGCAACAGAACGGTATAAAGCCTTGTTTCCAGCTCATTGGAACCATGCCAGGGCAGTGAAAAATACGCTGCAAATCGAGCGAGAAGTAAACGAATTTTGGCGGAACAACTGATTTTCTAGTAGAATGGATGTAATGAGTCGATTTAGGAGGAAATTATGTATAAAATTATTGCGATAGACATTGACGGAACGCTATTAAACGATGCGCACGTAATTACCCCAGCTGTACGCGAGTCGATTAAAGCTGCAAAACAAAAAGGGGTCAAAGTAGTGCTTTGTACAGGACGTCCTCTTGCTGGAATCAAGAAAAGCCTAATTGAACTAGATCTTTTAGATATTGGTGATTATGCGATTACCTTTAATGGGGCAGTTATCCTAGAAACAGCGACGGAAGAATCATTAGCAGATATTACTTTAAATAAGACAGAACTAGAGGAAATTTATACATTTTGTCATGCACAAGATGTTAATGTAACGTATTTTGACGGAAAAAACATGTATGTACCAAGTCGGAAAATCACAGAAATAACTTGCCAGGATGCTTTATTGCTTCAAACGCCACTCTATCATTTGCCTGTAGAAGAAGCGCCTGAGTCGATTCATGTCTCCAAAGTGATGTTATTAGATACGCCAGAAAAAATCACGGATGTTATTAAAAACTTACCAGAGACAATTAAAGAGAACTTTTATGTAGTTCGAAGTGTTCCTTACAACCTAGAATTCTTGCAAAAAGGGGTTAATAAAGGTTCTGCACTAGAACTTCTCGTGAACAAACTTGGCATTTCTCAAGCAGAAGTAATGAGTATCGGTGATCAAGAAAACGATATTACGATGATAGAATATGCTGGGATGGGTGTAGCAATGGGAAATGCAACTGAGCATATTAAAGAAATTGCTAATTATACCACAACAACAAATAACGAAGATGGGGTCGCTAACGCAATTCAAATGCTCGTTCTCGACCGTTAAAAGAAAAACATTCCATGTGAGTTTTTCTTTAGAGGTATAAATATTGACAGCGCTTTATTTAATGAGCGAAAATAGAAGATACAAAACTAACATACTGTGAAAGCTTTTTTGGTAAGGTTGGCGGAAAACCATTAATTGATGGAAGTTTTCCTATCGAGGCTATCTTGCCAAAAAAACGTTCCTTTGTTATTGTTTTAGGAATAGTTTGACATTTAAATAAAAAGGAGTGAATGTGCTTGAAAATCACAAAAATTAAAACACACATTTTACCGATTCAGTTAAGTGCTACTTTTAAGACGGCGCTTAGGGAAGTTAGTCATGTGAACGTGGTACGAGTTTATATTCATTTTGATAACGGGATTATAGGTATTGGAGAAGCTGCTCCAACGCATGTAATAACAGGGGATACGGAAGTCAGCATTTTGAGTGCAATAAATGATATTTTCGGTCCTTTTTTAATTCATCGCGAACTAGACGAAGAACTTACGATTTTAGATGAAATGAAATCTTTATTAGTACATAACTCCAGTCCGAAAGCCGCCATTGATATTGCTTTACATGATGCACTAGCAAAAGCCCATTCAAAGCCGCTGTATGAATTCCTCGGTGGTGGATCCCCGGCGCTTGAAACAGATTATACCATTAGTATTGGGACACCAGAAAAAATGGTCCAAGATGCAGAAACCAAAGTAGCAGAAGGATTTCAGTCCCTTAAAGTTAAATTAGGTCTTGATCCAGTTGAAATAGAAGTAGCAAAAATCAGGCAAATGAATGACGCGTTAGGTGGGAAAATTCCTTTTAGAATTGATGCAAATCAAGGATGGACTTCGGATGAAGCCATTCAAATTCTAAATGAGTGGCAAGATATTCCGATTGACTTCATCGAACAACCAGTAAAAAGTTGGGATTTTACCGGTATGACAAAAGTGACTGCGAACACTAGTATTCCAATCATGGCTGATGAAAGTTTATTTGGCTTTCACGATGCTAAACGACTTTTAGATGAAAAATGTTGTAATTTGCTTAATATTAAATTGATGAAAAGTGCAGGAATCAAAGAAGCGCAAGCGATACATGATTTAGCGAGCAGTTATAATGTGGATTGTATGATTGGAACGATGATTGAAGGATATGCAAGTTTATCAGCTGCCGCCCATTTTGCCACTGCGTCTAAACAGGTGAAATTTTATGATTTGGACGTGCCATTTATGTGGGATTTACGTGGTAAAAACTTAGCTGATATAGGCCTTGAAATTGGACGCGGACAAGTGCTGTTAACAGAAGAAGATGGGATTGGCATTCCAGCTTATTAAAGAAAGTAGGGATAATATGAACAAATTAGTTAGTCAAAGTAATGCATTTCTTTGGAGGAAAAATGAAATGAACCCGGTTTTGGCCAATATTTTAGAGGCAAGAAAAGAAACTGACTTGGTTCAAATTAAGAAAGAAGATGCGATGAAATTATATGAGGATAGCCTTGTTGACTCAGATTTACTTTATAACGACTTAGTAATTGTCGACAAAATCGAGGGCAACTGGGCAAAAGTAGTAGTTCCTTCCCAACAAAGTTTTCAAGATGAGCGTGGTTATCCGGGTTGGATGCTTCTTTCTGACTTAGAAGATACAGATAAAGCGAATGATAATGGTGAGAAAATCGCAGTTGTCGTACCAAAGGCAGAAATTACATACGAAAATGGTGATAAGCGCACTGTTTCATTTGGCACACTTTTCACCAAAATCGCTGAAACTGAGGATAGTTATACGATTGAAACTCCTCATGGGCTAGCAAGCATTTTACAAACTGAAGTAGGCTTACAACATAAACAAGGCGACAACATCGGCGTCAATGTCGTGCAAATGGCGATGCAATTCCTTGATTTACCATACGTTTGGGCGGGAATTAGTAGTGCCGGTTTTGACTGTTCAGGGTTTGCGTTTACTCTTTACCGGACATGTGGGAAATATATCGGCCGCGATGCCACAGAGCAATCTTTCACAGGAGAAAAAATTGATTACGCAAACGCAGAGCCAGGTGATTTACTGTTTTTCGCCTATGAGGAAGGAAAAGGAGAAGTCCATCACGTGGGAGTTTACATCGGAAATGACGAAATGATCCATTCGCAAACACCAGGATCGAAAGTAATTTTAACTAAAATCGCAGGCAGTAAGTACGAACCAGAACTTTGTGTTACCTCAAGACATCGATAAAGGGGGTGGATGAAACTGACTAATTATCAAGAAATTAATCAAGATTTCAACATAATTGATTCAAAAGCGCTTTTTATATCAGATGGGGAAAAGGTGCTTTTTGCAGAAAATGAAAACCAGCTTTTTACAGCTGCAAGTGTCATCAAATTACCGATTTATTTATATTTTTTCGAAAAAATTGCCAAAAAAGAGTTAGACTTACAAACTGATTTCCAAATTCCAAGCGAAAAAGTAGTAGCTGGAGCGGGAATCATCCAAATTCTTCCGCAAAAAAGAATTTGGACACTGGAAGAATTATTGCATTTAATGATAGCTGTTTCGGACAATACAGCTACCAACCAATTAATCGAGCTAGCAACTATCGCCAAACTACAATCGTGGTTACGCGAAAACAACTGGGAAGATGGAATTCAGCTAGAACGGCAAATGATGGATTTCACGACCGTAAAGCAAAATAAAATCAGCGCTAAGGCAGCCGTGACCATTTTACAAAAAATAATGAAGTTTAGTGAAGCTTATCCAGACTTAAAAGAAACTATCCGGCGTCCGCTACTAAATCAACAATTTCGTTCCAACCTAGCGGGCACGTTAGAAGAAGCTGGAATTTCAGGGCTTCAAATGTTAAATAAAACGGGGGAACTAAAAAATATCCAGCATGATGTTGCCGTTTTTGAGTATAAAGGAAAGACCAGATTTGCAGCCGCACTAACGAATAACACAGGGTTAGAAGCGAATGCGACAGCTTGGATGCAGACAGTCGGTCAACAATTGTTTTCTGAGATGACATAAACCAAAATAGGGGGAACTAAAATGAAAAAAAGATTAGCATTAGTTTGTATTATGATTCTATCTATCTCAACCTTTTTAATGGCATGCGGAGGAAATAAAGACGAAGTAAGCAAATCAGAAGGTAAAAAGATACTAAAAATCATGGAAAACGCTGAAGTTTCTTCTATGGACTCGACTTTATCGCAGGACGTTCCAAGTTTCACTGAACAAGGTCAAGTCTTTGAAGGTCTTTATACATTAAATGGCAAAGATCAAGCAGTTCCGGCAATTGCAAAAGATATGCCGAAGTTAAGTGAGGACCAAAAAACATATACAATCAAACTGCGCGACGATGCCAAATGGTCAAATGGCACGAAAGTAACCGCGAATGACTTCATTTTTGCTTGGAAAAAACTAGCAAACCCGGACACAGCAGCTCAGTATTCTTTCTTACTTGATGGCACCGTTAAAAATGGAACAGATGTTATAAATGGTAAGAAAAGCGTAGATGAACTAGGTTTTAAAGCCCTTGATGACTACACCATTGAAATTCAATTAGAACAACCAGTGCCATATTTCACCTCACTCTTAGCATTCAATTCCTTTTATCCTCAAAATGAAGATTACGTAAAAGAGCAAGGCGATAAATACGCACAAAGCAGTGAAAACATGATTTACAACGGTCCTTTTACAATGAAAGGCTGGACGAATACAGAAAAAGCTTGGACTCTAGAAAAAAATCCTGAGTACTGGGATAAAAAGAATGTAAAATCCGACAAAATCGAAGTAAGCGTAGTAAAAGCTCCGAACACCGCAGTAAATCTATATGATACAGGGAAGCTTGATGTAGCAACGCTTTCTGGTGACTATGCTTCCCAAAAAAGCAATGACAAAGACTATCACTCTGAGCTAGACGCATACGTAACACACCTAAAACTAAATCAAGAACTGGATGGTAAGAAAACGCCACTAGCTAACGAAAACTTAAGAAAAGCACTTTCCCTTGCAGTAGATAAAGAATCACTTACGAAGAAAATCTTGGCTGATGGCTCAAAAGCAATTTATGGCTATGTTCCAGAAAAATTTGTCACTAATCCAGAAACTGGCGAAGATTTCCGGAAAGAAAGTGGAGACTACATGAAGCAAGATAAAGCTGAGGCGAAAAGCTATTTTGATAAAGCAAAACAAGAACTCGGTGGCGGTGAAGTTACCGTGGAACTCTTAAACTCTGATTTAGAATCAAGCAAAAAAGTCGGCGAATACTTACAAAGTCAACTAGAATCCACATTGCCAGGCTTAAAAGTAAACTTAAAAACAGTCCCTAAAAAGAACTTATTGCAATTAACACGTGAGCAAAAATACGAAATCGTTTTATCAAACTGGGGTCCCGATTTCCAAGACCCACTTACATTCCTAGGAAACTACACAACGGGAAACACATATAATGCGAGCGGATATTCAAGCGTCGACTACGATAAAATGATTAACGCAACTTCAACAACACTCACAACTAAACCAGAAGAACGCTGGGAAACCTTTATTGATGCTGAAAAATTACTAATAGAAACCGATGCAGCAATGATTCCGCTCTATCAAACCGCCGTATGTAACTTGAAAAAAGATACTGTAAAAGGAATCGTTCACCATAATTTTGGAACAAGCTTTTCCTATAAAGGTGCTTACGTAGAATAAAAGGAGAGAGCAAAATGAAACTTTGGATTTCCGTAGATATGGAAGGGATAAATGGCCTTCCTGATGATACTTTTGTTGATTCTAGTATGCGAAATTATACTAGAGGACAAAAAATAATGACAGAAGAAACAAATTGGGTAGTAGAAGAAGCATTAAAAGCTGGATATGATGATATTATTGTGAATGATAGTCATTCAAAAATGAATAATATATTGATAGAAAATTTACACGAAGAAGCAAGACTCATTACTGGTGACGTAAAACCTTTTTCGATGGTGCAAGGGTTAGATTCAAGCGCGGATGCGGCTATTTTTATCGGTTATCATTCGCGCGCTGGCCAACCAGGCGTAATGAGCCACTCGATGACCTCAGGCGTTCGTAATTTTTATATTAATGACATGGTAATTGGCGAATTTGGCTTAAATGCATATGTTGCGGGAGCTTACGGAGTCCCGGTTATTCTCGTTTCTGGCGATGATTATATTGCCCGAGAGGCGAAAGAGCTCATACCTGGAATTGAGACAGCTGTTGTAAAAGAAGCGGTATCTCGTTCGTCCGCAGTAGCTCTCTCTAAGTCAAAAGCAGAGAAAATCATCCGCGAAAAAGTGGCGCTTTCGTTAAAACATAAAGAAGCCGCTGTACTGGTACCACCAGAAAAAACAGTATTAAAAATAGAGTTCTGTAATTACGGTCAAGCGGAGTGGGCAGCGCTTGTGCCAAAAACTAAAATCATTGAAGAAACTACTGTTATATTCGAAGCAGAAAATATTTTAGAAGCGTACCAAGCAATGGTTGCAATGACGGAACTTGCTATGAAATGTGCTTTTTCATAAACTAAAGCCGAAACTTTCTCTCAGGGAGTTTCGGCTTTTTTGTTCAATTAAAGACAGCATTACAAATTGTATTCTTACATTGTCACTAAATCTCCATATAGTTGTTAATTATAGTGCGATACTTCCGGGAAGTGAGGTAGATTGGAGTTACTCTATTGTCATATGATATGTGATAATAACAAAACTTCAATTGTAAAGGATGAATTTGTAATGAGTAAAAACGGAAATCTTTTAAAAAGTATTGGGCTAGCATTCCTAAGTGTTTTAATTATAGCTAGCACGATTTTCCAGACGACCATTGTAAAAGCAGCAACGAGTTACGGCTCTGAATTTTTAAATACAGTAGAGCTTTTAGATAAAGACGGTATGCCTCAAACGGATTTTGGCTATTACGATAATATGAATGTACGCTATACTTGGTCAATTCCTAACTCAACGAATGTAAAAGCAGGCGACTCAATGGATTTCGCATTACCAAGCCAACTGTCATTAGCGACAGATCTTGCTTTTGATGTAAAAGACAGCAAAGGCCAAACGGTCGGAACCGCAACTGTAAAACGAGCAACAAATCAAGTGACTGTTGTATTTAGTGATTATGTCGAAAAACATTCAGATATTAAAGGTGAACTTGATTTTTGGACTACATTTAATCAAAAAGTAATTACTGGGAACGAAAAAATTAATTTAGAATTTCCTCTTGAGAACGGTACGATTAATGTAGATGTTAATGTTGGCGAAAAAACACCAGTTAGTCCAACTGAAACTATTTTCAAATATGGGTGGGTTGATGCTAATAATCCAAGTTTAATTCATTGGGTTGTCCGCGTAAACTATGCTCAAAGTAATATTCCAAATGCCGTTTTTACTGATATTATTGGTGCAAAGCAGACATTGAATTTTGACTCTATCAAAGCATTTCACGGAACATATTCATCAGACCGCATATTCACAGCAGGCGAGCAAATTTCAAATACCAATTTTTCTAAGACAAGTGATGGTTTTAGCGTAACACTAGGAAATTTAACGGATTCGGTACAAATTTCATATACAACAACTGCTACAGATGGCGGGAACTCTACTCAATATGATAATACTGCCAAGTTAGCAGGAACGGACTTTGTAACTAAACAAACGTCTACTTGGACTCCAGCATCCGGTGGTGGAGGTGGAGCAGACGGCACAACAGGTTCGGTTACGCTAACAAAACAAGATGCCAAAACGAAAGTAACTCTTGAAGGGGCAGAATTTAAATTAGTCGATGCAAATGGTACTATTTTACAAGAAAATATCACAACAGATGCAAGCGGCCAATTAAACGTTTCTAATCTAAAATTCGCTACTTACCAATTAATCGAAACAAAAGCCCCGACAGGCTATAAACTGGATAGTACACCAGTAGAATTCACAATCGGAGAAAATAATAAAGATATTACAGTAACAAAAGAAAATACATTGGAAGTAGGAGCGGTAGAGCTCACTAAAGTAGATGCCGCGACAAAAGCAACACTGGCAGGAGCAACATTCGAGTTACAAGATAAAGACGGGAAGACTTTGCAAACAGGCTTAACAACTGATGAGAATGGTGTGTTAAAAGTGACGGATTTAATACCAGGAACATACCAGTTAGTGGAAACGAAGGCGCCAATTGGTTACGAGCTAGATGCTAAGCCCGTTGTATTTGAAATTATCTCTGGAGAAACTGATGAGATCGTTAAAGTAATCAAAGAAAACAAGGCAGAAACTACACCCCCTCCAACACCACTAGTGCCAAATGAACCAGACGTTCCAGTTGTTCCTGAAAAACCAGAAAAACCAACATTATCAGAAAAACCAACACTACCAGAAAAAAGCCAAAATTCATCTGAAATATCTACAGCTGAAAAATTACCACAAACAGGTGATACACAAAATTCAGTGGGATTAGGAATTATTCTAATTGCCTTGTCAGCAAGTTATTATCTTATAAAACGAAGATAAAAAAAGGAGCCTAGATATTTTTATCTAGGCTCCTTTTTGAATTAATAATGATTATAAACATTCACAAAATGTTCGCAATTTAAAAAGGATTTTTCGGGAAAAATGTCAATTACGCTAAATTATACGGTATACTCACAATAAATTAGTAAGAACATTATATTAGGATTAATTTGAAAAGGATGGTTTTTATGAAAGAGCGTGTCATTTTAAAACGTAATCTAAGGAAAATAGCTTTAGCATTTCTGAGCGTTATCTTATTTGCTAATGTTTTATTTCAAACTAACTTTGTTAAAGCAGCAACTGATTATGGTTCTAATTTTTTGCAATCAGTTGAATTATTAGATGCAGATGGTAATCCGCAAACTGATTTTGGTTATTATGATAGTGTTCAAGTTCATTATACTTGGGCAATCCCTAATTCAAATAATGTGAAGGAGGGCGATACAATGCAATTTGTATTACCTCCAGAGCTAAAAATCGTAACAGATTTAGAATTTTCGTTGAAAGATCATAACGACAATGTAGTAGGCAATGTAGTCGCAACTAAAAGCACGGGCAAGGTAGTAATTACTTTTACAGACTTTGTGGAAAAAAATTCTGATGTCAGCGGTTACCTTGATTTTTGGAGTAACTGGGATAAATCATTAGTAGAAGGAAACGAAACAGTCCCATTAGAATTTCCTCTAAATGGTACTATAGAAACTATTAACGTGGAAGTCGGTGGGCAAAATCAAATTGACCCAACAGAAACCTTATACAAATATGGCTGGGCAAATGCCAAAAACCCAGAGCTTATTCAGTGGGTAGTTCGCGTTAACTATGCCAAAGAAAACATTCAAAATGCTGTTTATGAAGATTTTGTGGGACCTAAACAAGTAATTGATTTTAATTCTATCAAAGCAGTACACGGCGAGTTTGATTCTGATGATAATTTCACTCCAGGAGCTACAGTCCCGTCCTCTGACATTATTCAAACAACAGATGGTTTTAAAGTAAACCTAGGGAACTTAACAGATTCTGTAAAAATTTCTTACTATACTACCTCCACTGACAATGGAGCATCTCCTAGTTATACAAATAAAGGCCAACTAACTGGCGATAACTATGTTACCCAAGAAATCGAAGTGGCGACCCCGACATCTGGCGGTAGCGGCGGCGGAGAAGGAACAACTGGCTCTGTTGAATTAACTAAAACGGATGATACTGCGGAGAGAACCCCTCTAGCAGGCGCCGAATTTAAATTAGTCAACTCAGCAGGAACAGTACTGCAAGAAAATATTGCAACTGGTACCGATGGGAAACTAGCTATCACAAGCTTGAAGTATGACACATATCAATTAATCGAAACAAAAGCGCCAGCGGGATACGTATTAGACGCGTCACCAGTAGAATTTACAATTGATGCTACCCACCAAGCTATATTTGTTTCAAAAGAAAATAAGGCAGTTAAAGGCTCTGTTTCACTCGTAAAAGAAGATAGTGAAACAAAAGCAACTTTAGCAGGGGCGGAATTTGAATTACAAGATAAAGCTGGTAATACTTTACGCTCGAATTTAATCACGGACGGGACTGGTAAGTTAAACATCACAGACCTTGCGCTTGGAGATTATCAACTTGTGGAGACAAAAGCACCGGTTGGCTATATTCTTGATGCAACACCGGTTAGCTTTACTATTAGTGAAGTACAACTTAATTTAACTGTTACAAAAGAAAATACGAAAGAACCTGAAATACCTGTAGTTCCAGAGAAACCTATAATTCCGAATAAACCCACTGTGCCAATACCCCCTCAGGCATCAGAAAAATCGGTAGTGCCAGATAAAATAGTAAGTTCAGATGAGCAATCAACAACATTACCAAAAACAGGAGACACCTCATTTGTTAGCGGCTGGGGCTTACTCCTAGTAGCGATTTCTACAGCTGGATTAATTGCGTTTAGAAGGAAATAACAAAAAAGAAACCAAAAGCGACTACCTTAATGCTTTTGGTTTCTTTTTTATATTGTCCGAGTTTGATCTTGTAAAACAGCTTTTAATGAGTGATAAGCTGGAATAGATAAGTTTAATTCGACACGATTAATTTGTTGTGCCATTTTTGGTTGGATACCAGAGATGAACGCCTCGACACCTAAAAGCTTGAGAACAGTTACTAAATTATTTAGCATATCTCCAAGGGCATCATCAAAGTAAGTTATTCCTGACAAATCAATACAAAGTTGCTCGACGCCCAATTGAACGCATTTCTTAGAAGTGATTTCAGTTAATTTATTCGCCCTATCACGGTCAATCCCTCCCATTAAAGGAAGTATCGCTAGTTTGTCAGTTATGGAAATAACTGGGGTACTAATTTCCTCAATCAAACGATGTTGTTGTTCTAGATGTTTCACAATATCGTTATAATACATAGCAGAAAAAGCTTCATTAATTCGGTCAAACCCGTGATTAACCATCGCCAAGCTGGAAGAAAAATCACATTTAGAAACCTCATCATTATGAATGCAAAAATCGTTAACTGCCGAAACGAATTCACGACGTAGTTTATCTAAGGTAGTAATTACTTCAGGCAAAGGAACTTCATTTTCCATACGACGTGCGTACATGTTATCAAGCCATTTATCAAGTTTCAGAAAGAAAGCTTTTTTTCCAGTAAAATAAGAAATGATTAGATCTGCTGTCTGTTCGCTATCTGCGCGTAGTTCATCTTTGTAACGTGGTGAGTAAACAAAACTAGTATACGTATTTTCATTTTCATAAATTTTCGAAAGCCAGTTGTTAATTATTTCTTCTGTATGGGCTCTTAAATAAAGTTCCATACTTCCATTCGCTTCATTCATACCAGACAACCCCTTTAAGTCTAAGTATAATACTTTTCTTTTATTCTATGCCCAAAAAGGTGTACTGTCCATTTATATTTTAGAAAAAATACTAATTTATTGAAAATGTAATATTATTTAATAAATCAGTCGTTATTTTTTGTTAAAATTCCGAAGCTATTTAAGCTTTGTCATGGTATAATATTACAATATGGATAGAAAGGAAGTTTTTTGTGGGATTACAGGATGAACTTACAATGATGCAACCAGTGGTCATGAAGATTTTTTCAAAAAGTGTCCGCGAAAATCGATTATCTCACGGCTATTTATTAGAAGGGTCAAGAGGTACAGGTAAGAAACGCACAGCACTTTGGTTAGCTCAGAGTCTTTTTTGTTTGGAGCGGACTGAAACCAACCTTGCTTGTGGCGAGTGTGCCAATTGCATAAGAATAGCGAGTCATAATCATCCGGATGTTCATTTGCTAGAGCCAGATGGAGCTAGTATTAAAATAGATCAGGTTCGCACGCTAAAGCAAGAATTAAGCAAACGCGGAATGGAATCAGATCAAAAAGTAGTTATCATTTACGATGCAGAAAAAATGACTGTTCAATCAGCCAATAGTCTGCTGAAATTTATAGAAGAACCAGAAGGCGGTTTGTTATTACTATTTTTAACGACAAATCCCGGGCAAATTTTGCCAACAATTCAATCAAGACTGCAACCAGTCACATTTAAATCACTGACTTTTGATAGTCTACTCGCATCACTAACAGCGGCAGGCATTTCCGAACAAAAAGCGCGGATTTACGCTAGTATTACTGGTAGTGTGGAAGAAGCAAAGGCTTTTGAAGAGAGTGAGTGGTTTAGTGAGGCAAGAAACGTTGTCATCAAGTTATACGAAGGAATTCACCATCAAGGAACTAGCCCATTAATTATCATTCAAGAATCATGGATGCCACTTTTTAAAGAAAAAGATAAAATGGCGCTTGGACTTGAATTATTGTTACTGCTTTATCGCGATAGGCTACATCTTACGCTTGATGAGAACTATGAACCTATTTGCACTGCGCAAAAAGAAATGCTCGGACAAGATGCGCTACGCAAGTCACTGTCCGAAACCACAGGGGAAATCGAGAAGATTCTCGCTGCGAAATCAAAACTGGATTCCAATATGAACACGCAACTTCTAATGGAGCAGTTAGTTCTGGAAATCCAAGGGAGGTAATCGCTATGCTTAAAATTGTAGGCGTCCGTTTTAAAGACGTGGGTAAAATATATTATTTCTCACCTGGAGATCTGGAAATCACAGAAAACCAAGGTGTCATCGTTGAAAATGCACAAGGTATCGAATTTGGGAAAACGGTCATTGAACCGCGCTATGTGGATGAAGAAGATGTCGTTTTACCGCTAAAAAAAGTACTTCGTGTCGCAACAGAAGCAGATTATAAATGTGTCGCTGAAAATGGCGACTCTTGTCAGAAAGCCTTTTTACTGTGTGATGAAAAAATCCGCGAGCGTGAATTAGATATGAGTTTGGTGGACGTGGATTACACATTTGATCGAAACAAAATTATTTTTTACTTTACTGCAGAAGGTCGTGTTGATTTCCGGGAACTCGTGAAAGATTTAGCGTCTGTTTTCCGGACCCGTATCGAACTTCGCCAAATCGGCGTTCGTGATGAAGCGAAATTGCTTGGTGGGATTGGCCCATGTGGCCGTATGCTTTGCTGTTCCACTTTCCTAGGTGACTTCGAACCTGTTTCTATCAAAATGGCCAAAGACCAAAACTTGTCCCTTAATCCAACGAAAATCTCTGGTTTATGTGGACGTTTAATGTGCTGTCTGAAATACGAGAATGATGAATATGAGCAAGCAAAACGTGAAATGCCAGATGTTGGTGTAAAAGTAAAAACTCCAGAAGGCATAGAAGCACGTGTTTCGGGAATCAACTTGCTGTCTAGAATCCTACAAGTGAGTTTGCCCGAAGAAGAGACGGTTATAGAATACGAATTGGACGAGTTACGCCCATACAACGAATTTCTAAAACAACCGGCAAAGTCTTGAGGTGAAAAAATTGGATAAAAAAGCTATTTTTGACTCAGTCAGTAATATGGAGGAGCAAATTGGCGAATTGTATCAGCAACTTGGAGATCTAAAGACAAACTTAGGCGAAATGTTGGAAGAAAATAACCGATTAAACCTTGAAAATGAACATTTGCGACGCAGACTTTCTTTGACCGATGAAGCAACACCAGAACTTAAAGTCGAAACAGAGGCTGAACATGGTGTAATGGCGCCCAATCGGAAAGAAGCAATGCAGCAAATGATTGAACTTGGGGAAGGTTATGACAATCTTGTCCAACTTTACAAGGAAGGATTTCATGTTTGCAATGTACATTTCGGCAGCCCGCGTGGCAATGATGAAGATTGTTTATTTTGTCTGTCCTTGCTCAATAAAAAATAACATGACGAGCCTTTCTCGATTCAGGAGAAGGGCTTTTTGTTAGAAAAGGTGAATCATTTGGAAAAACTCAAATTAATAGGCGATGAAAGACTCGATTATTTATTAGCAGAAAATTTGCGGATTATTCAAAGTCCATCGGTATTTTCTTTCTCAATAGATGCGGTTCTCCTTGCAAAATTCAGTTATTTACCAATTCGTAGAGGGAAAATAATTGATTTATGTAGCGGAAATGGTATTATTCCCTTGTTACTAAGTACACGAACAAAAGCACAGATAGTTGGTGTGGAAATTCAAGAGCGCCTTGCAGACATGGCCAAAAGAAGTGTATTCTATAATCAACTGGAAGACCAAATTGAAATTATTGAATACGATTTAAATAATATTACTGATTTAATTCCAAAAGAACGTGCAGATATCGTTACGTGTAATCCACCGTATTTTGCCACTCCGTCTACAAGCTTGAAAAATGAAAACGAACATTACCGTATCGCTCGTCACGAAATTATGTGTACGCTAGAAGATACAATTCGAGTTGCCGCAAGCCTTTTAAAACAAGGTGGTAAAGCGAATTTTGTTCACAGGCCGGAGCGCTTACTAGATATTATTGATTTAATGAGAAAATACCGCTTAGAACCGAAACGTATCCAGCTTGTCCATCCGCGAATCGACCGAGAAGCAAATACAGTTCTCGTAGAAGGCATCAAGGACGGAAAGCCAGGCGTGAAGTATGTTCCACCTGTTATCGTATATGATGAGTTAGGTGAGTATACCCCGGTTATTAAGGAGATTTTATATGGCGAAAGCGAATGAACATTTCTTTTATGTACTAAAATGTAGCGATAATTCTTATTATGGCGGCTATACGACGGATGTAACGCGCCGAGAAGCCGAGCACAATGCGGGAATTAGATGCAAATACACTAAAACACGCCGCCCAGTAAAAGTCATCCATTTTGAAAAATTTGAAACGAGAAGTGAAGCCACTAAAGCTGAAGCTGCTTTCAAAAAACTATCGCGCAAAAATAAAGACAGCTACTTAAGCGAACGGGAGGAAGAGTCGAAATGATAAAAAGTCAAAAAAGTTTCAGCGGTGCTAGTCAAGGAGCATTGTATTTAGTGCCTACACCGATTGGTAATTTAGAAGATATGACATTCCGTGCAATCCGTATGCTTAAAGAAGCAGACATTATTGCAGCGGAAGACACGCGAAATACTGTGAAACTGTTAAATCATTTTGAAATTACGACCCGAATGACGAGTTATCATCAATTTACAAAAGAAAATAAAGAAGATAATATTATTCAGCGGATGATAGATGGCGAAGTGGTGGCGCTAGTTAGTGATGCTGGCATGCCGTCTATTTCTGACCCGGGATACGAACTTGTTCAGAGTGCGCTAAATGCTAATATTCCAGTCATTCCACTGCCAGGAGCTAATGCTGCTCTAACTGCACTGATTGCGTCGGGTCTAGCACCCCAGCCATTTTATTTTTACGGATTTCTTCCACGCCAAAACAAAGATCGTACCCAAGCGATTGAAAAACTAGCGGCGCGCGAAGAAACGTGGATTTTATATGAATCACCACATCGTTTAAAAGAAACTTTAAAAGCGATTATTAAAATCACTGGAAATGACCGGAAAATAGTTCTGTGTCGAGAACTTACAAAACGATTTGAAGAGTTTTTACGAGGAACAATTGAAGATGCGCTAAGCTGGGCAGTGGACGAAGAAATCCGCGGTGAATTTTGCTTAATTATTGAAGGAAATGCCAATCCACCACTTGCAGAAGAGCAACTATGGTGGCAAGAACTTGATATTAAATCACACGTAAGCACGGTAATGGAACAGGAAAATATTAGTTCTAAAGATGCTATTAAAACTGTTATGAAAGTGAGAAATCTACCCAAAAGAGAAGTTTACTCTGCTTATCATGAAATAAAATAAAATCATGCGCGAGCCCTTAAAAAAGACTTCGCGCATGATTTTTTTATAATGTATCCCCAAAGCGGCGTTTAATTTCTTCCATTAATTCCGCAGCACCTTCTTTACTGAGTGTCAATTTGCCATCTGCGAATTTTTTATTATCAACAGAAAATTCACCAGTAATGTCACAAACCAAACCAGCAGAATACTTTTTCAATATAATTGCATCTTCATCAGTAAAAATTTCTAAAGAATCTTTTACGTTTAAATTCATTGTCCGTCTGATTTCAATTGGGATAACGACACGACCTAACTCATCGATTTTTCTTACCATTCCAGTTGATTTCATTTTTTCACCTTCTTGATAATTTTAATTCATTTTAACAGATTATGAATATAATAGGAATGAATTCGAGAAGAAAAGGGTATAGACCATAAGCAGAAGAATTAGGGGGAATAAAAAATGAATATAGTTATAGCATTAATCCCGGCAGTAATGTGGGGGATTATGCCATTAGTTGTTTCGAAAATTGGTGGTAAGCCGAGGCAACAAATTATTGGTACAACATTCGGGGCACTAGCTTTCGCAATAGGTGTTTTTATTTTTACAAATCCAGAATATACAGCCACAATTATTATTGCTAGTTTTATTTCTGGGGCATTTTGGAGCTTAGGGCAAATGAATCAGTTTCGGGCCTTTACGCAAGTGGGCGTTTCTAAAACAATGCCACTTTCAACAGGAATGCAATTAGTCGGTACTTCACTGTTTGGTGTTTTTGCGTTCCACGAATGGGGAACGACATCTAAATTAATTCTAGGTTTTTCCGCATTAGCACTTATTATTATCGGGATATTTTTAACGAGTTATCAACAACATAAAGACGAAAATTCTGGACAAAATATGAAAAAAGGAATTGTTACTTTACTTATTTCATCAGTAGGTTATGTAGGATATGTTGTTATCACTCGCTGGTTTGATATTAGTGGATGGGATGCGATTTTACCTCAAGCAATCGGTATGGTAGTCGCAGGATTATTATTCTCTATTAAGTCTGAAGAAAAACGTTTTACAAAACAAACATGGTTAAATATGATTCCAGGGGTCATGTGGGCCACTGGTAACTTGGCTTTACTCTTCTCAAACAAATTGGTTGGGATTGCCACAGGTTTTTCACTTTCACAAATGGGTGTTGTAATCTCGACCATTGGAGGAATCCTTTTCCTAGGGGAGAAAAAAACCAAGAAAGAACTTATTCTGGTCATTATCGGAGTCATCTTAGTTATTATCGGTGGAACGATGATAGGAATCGCTAAAAGCTAAGACTGAGCTTCCGGTTTGATATAATGCTATACTTAAATTAATCTAAACTAAAGGTGGTTATGTTGAAAATGAATGCGAAATTAGAAGTGAATGGTGAACTTGTAAAAGAATCTTATGTTTATTTATTATCGCGGTATCTCGTTTTACGTCAAGAAAATTTTGATACAAAAGAAGATAAAATTCCATATAACACCCTTAAGCATAATTCGATCTCACCAGCAGACGCGAATTTTGTAAATCCTAACTTTGACGTGGTTTATTCAGAGGCTTGGATTGCTGTAGACGACGATAATGCTGTTGTTTTAGAAGTACCAGAAATTAAAAACCGTTACTACACAGTTCAAATTCTAGATGGTTGGGGTGAAGTGGTAACAAATATCAATGAACGTAATTATCCGGATCACCCATATGGAAAATTTGCTTTCGTTAAAAAAGGAACAAATCCTTCCATTCCAAGTGATGCTGTAAAAATCGAATTACCATCAGAAAAAGTGAAAGTGCTTCTTCGTGTAGAACAAAAAGACGATCCAGATGGTGCAGTAAAACTTCAAAAAGCATTCAAATTTGACGCGCCAGATAATATAAAAATCAAAGAACCACTTGAAATCCCACATTTCACTAATGCAGATTTCTTGTTAGAAGAAATCTATTCCAATTTAGAAGAATTACTAGCAACTTATCCTGATAAAATGCCTAAAGCACCTGAATTTCAAGATAAAGCAAGACAAGTTGCAGCTTATATTGAGCTTGGAGACGAGCAAAAAGCAGAAGTAAGAAACCTCATAATAAAAGAAGCTATTCCTTATTTTACTGATGGGGCAAAAGGTTTCGGAACGCAAAAAGGCGGATGGTCAGTTACTTATGTGGCAGGAGCATTTGAAAACGATATTTTAGCACGAGCAATTATTAATTATGGAGGCATCTGGGCAAATTCTATCCAAGAAGCTTTATATTTCATTGGTCAAAAAGGTACAGATGGTGAGCTTCTAAATGGAGATAAAGTCTACAAAATTCATTTTCCGAAAGAACAACTTCCAAATAGTTTAGCAGAAGCTTTCTGGTCCGTTACACTTTACGGGGTCCCAGACTATCATGTTATTCCGAATGATTTAAATAAATTTAGCATCAATGATTATACTGGACCTAAAACAAATGATGATGGAAGTCTAACCCTTTATATCGCAGCTGAAAAACCAGCAGATATTAACCCAGGTAACTGGTTACCAAGTAAAGCTGGCAAAAATTTCTCGTTAAACTTCCGCTTATATGTTCCAAAAAAAGAAGTATTAGAAGGAAAAGTATTTTTACCACCACTTGAAGTACAATAAATTAATCAGTTAATAAATTCTAAGCATGTAGATGCCTTTAATAAAGGTATCTACATGCTTAGTTTTTTTTGAGAAAGTGATTCTTATACATTTTATATTCTCAATATACTTTTTTAATATATATGATTTCATTTTGCGCCATTTGTTCATTAAAAAGACATAGATACAGCGGTTACTCTCTTTTATTGATACTAAAAATAGAAAAAAATCTTTGTGAAGTCTGTTATTATAAGTAGTGTTAAATAATATTAATGACAATCTGGAGGAAACGAAAATGAGGAAGTTAACTACTGCTGTCTCTCTTGCTTTGTGTTTTAGTCTAGTTAGTCCAAGTATTTATGCCAGTGCGGAGGAAACTATAACTAAGGAAGCTATTACTGAACAAGAGGTAAACAGTAACTTAGAGAATAACGATAATAAATCTAATAGCTCAACTGATAATCAAATAGAAGAGGAACAAGAGCCGATCAATGAGGAACCTATCCCAACTCCCCCTACTGAATCTAAAGTAGTTAAAAGTGATAAATTAACATCAAACTCCACAAATTCCACAAATGAAAATACGTATGCTACTTTTTTCCCTGATGCTAATTTAGCCAAAATAATTGCTAAAACAATTACTGGTAGTGAAGATATAAATGTAGGAGTAACTGAAAGCCAGTTGCAAAGTATTACAAACTTAGATGCTTCTAACAAGAATATCTCTAACCTTGCAGGAATAGAACACTTAACAAACTTACAATCAATAAACCTAAGTTCTAATAACTTAACGAATATAAACCAATTAGTAAGTATGCCTAAGCTCGAATCTATAAATGCAGCAAATAATGAAATAACCTCAACTTTGCACCTAACAAACCCTGCATCAGCAATAATTACCTTGGATTTAAGAGGTAACCACATCACAGAATTAGATATTGAAAATCAACCTAAGCTAACAAATTTATATATTAATGAGTTGGAAGTACAGAGTTTAACTTTAAAAAATCTAGAGAGCTTAGACAGTATAGGTAGAGTTGCTGCTGCTGTTACAATTGACTGGGGCGAGCTCGAAAGTATAACATTAAGCAACTTACCAAAAATTACAAGAGTTGATATTAGTGGTAATTATTTAGATAGTGACACCATAAACATAGAAAATCTTTCAGCCGTTACGAGCATGGATTTTAGCAGTAATGAGCTTACTAAATTACCACAACTTAATAATCTTCCTGTACTGACTTCACTTAATGTAAGAAATAATAAAATAGACAAACTTGAAACAGCTAAACTAGCTAATTTATCCAGCCTTAAAACGATAAATGCTGAAAAACAATCAATTACACTTCCAAAAACGATAGCAGCAAAAAACTTAACTATCTCGAATAAGATTGAAAACTTAGCGGGAAAAATAGTTACGCCAAAAACGATTTCTAACAATGGAACCTATTCAAATCAAAACATCATTTGGTCAAGAGAAAATTTAACAGATCTATCTAAAGTTTCCTATACGTTTGACGAAGTGATTAATAGCTCGACAATTACCGGAAAATACACTGGTACAGTGAACCAACCGGTGGAAGTAAAAGCTTTACCAGTTATTTCCGCTGATAAGAACATTTCTTATAATCCAGTAAACGCAGTAGACGAAGCAACATTTTTACGGGATATTCATGCATCTGCTTCTGAAAATGCGCAAATTACTAGTGACTATAAGGAAGTAGTCGACTTTACAACACCAGGTGATTATACAGTTACGCTACAAGCAACAAATAGTTATGGTTTAGAAGCGGAGGCTGTTTCTGTTGTAGTGCATATTAATGACATTCAAAAACCACAAGTAACAGTTGCTAATAGTGAACTTTCATTGGAAGTTGGCACAGAATTAACTAGTGAATTGCTTCTTGCTAAATCTGGAGCAAATGTTACTGATGCTTACGATAATGATATTAAGATGGATGTGGATATAAATGAAGTAGATACTAATAAATTAGGAACTTATGAAGCTTTCATAACTGCTAAAAGTAAAAGTGGTGCTTCGGCAGACCCTATTAAAATTACCATCAAAATTGTTGATACTGAAAAACCTGTTATTCAAGTCGATAATTCGGAAATAACCGTTGCGAAAGATAGTAAAATTACAGATGAACTAGTCATTACCGAAGCAGGAATTACAGCGACAGATAACTACGATGAAGAATTAAGTATACATGTAGATTTTTCCGAAGTTGATACTTCTAAACCGGGTAGCTATAAAGCAATGATTTTTACAGAAGATTTATCTGGAAATCGTTCAGAAACAATTGTTACTGTAAAAGTATCAGAAGCTAAAGTAGCAGAACCCACTACTGAACACAGTGATAGCAGCAATAGTGAAAGTAACAATAGTGAAAAAAGCTTAAGTAATACGATTACAGATGAATTAAACGAAACAATAGCTAAATATGTACCAAGCTATAAGCCAAAAGAAAAGTCAGCTTTAACACTTGAAAAAACTTCAACTAAAGAAATTGGAAAGGATTTAAAAGCACATTTACCAACCAATCAAAATCCTATAAAACTTCCAAAAACTGGTGATACTACCGATTTGATCTTCGTATTTATGGGAGTGCTCATGTTAGCTGGATTAACAACTTCTAAAATTAAAAAAAATAATTAATCAAAATAAAAAATCACCCAGTAAAAAATTTTACTGGGTGATTTTTTTTATTTCTTTTTAAAGAATAGAAGTGGAGTACTTATTAGAATAAGCAAACCGCCCAAAATTTTAGCGAAGATGCTTTGATTAGTATCGCCAGTTGTTGGTAGAGATGTATGGGTTGTTTTCTTTTCTGAAGAAGTAGTAGAAGTATGCGGAACACTTTCTTTTATAGGTACAGTTACCTTTTCAGTAGGCTTTGTTACAGCTGATTTTTTTACTACCGGAGTAACTGAATTTTCAACCACCGGCGTAGAGTTTACAATATCCTTTTTATAAATATAATTAACCGTCTGAGCAGTGTCAGTAAAAGTACCCATTGCATTTTCGGGTGTGCTTTCTAAAGAATAACCAGAGATTTTTTTGCTAGTTGACTGATAATCGCTATCTATAATTCCGGTTAATGTATCTGATTCTGCTAGTTTATTTCCAGCACTATCAAGGTAATTAACAGTTACTTCTGCTCCAGCTACAGGTGTAGGATTAGCGATGTGCACTTTGACATTGATTGTGTTTGATACGTTACCAGCTCTGTCTGTTGCTTGCACATTCACAGAATAATTACCAGCAACTAATAGGTCAACTGCAGAAGAAAAATTGCTTGTTAGACTGACAGTAGAATCATAATTATCAGTAACACTTGCATTAATATCGGTTAAAAATTGTTCTTCTGTAATGTTACTTCCTGGACTGTAAGAGATATCCGTTTTATCTGCTGAAACAATAGGAGCATTAATGTCTTTTGGCTTTAAAGTTCCACGAGTTGTCGTTTCGTTGTTAGCCCTGTCTTTGCTTGTAGCAGTCAATGTCGCGAGCAAGGAATCAATATTTGCTTCTCCGCCTTCACCTGAATAAGAAGTTTTCCATTCCATTTTTATTTTCGATTTTGATAAACTGTCCCAACTAGTGACTTTATCAAACTTATAGGTAATAGAATTAGTTTCCTTATCATAGTTAGTTGTACCAGTTTGATCAGTAATATCTTCCTCGCCTACAAAAATATGCAAATTCGTATAATCCATACCAGTAGGAAGTACTAATTTTATTTCAAATTGATAGTTTTCTGGAGTTTGCCCAGTTAAATCAGGCATAGTAAGAGTAGTTGTATATTTATATGGAACATTCACGTTTTCGCTTATATTTTGTAGTAAGGAAATATTATTTGTACGGTTAGTATCAGCCTGGGCAGAAATGGGTGTAATCGCTATTTGGCCAGCAAGAGAGCCTAAAATAATGAGGCTGGTGATGGTTTTTTTCTTAGTAAACATTTTTAAAATAACCTCTTTCCTAATAATGGACTTTATATATTATTATTGTAGCACTTAAATTTAGAGGGATAGTTTAATAATAGTAGTATTACCAGCTCATTATTTGTCTAAAATATGACTAATGAGAATCATAAAAAGAGGGAGAAATACTTGGTTACTTCGTTCTAGATAAGTGTTTTTTACTCTGAAACCCTCTATCATCTTCCTGTTATTTCAGATATAATAAAGTAATTGAAAACTAAATTTAACGGCAAACAAGGAGGAAAACGATTTGAACATTATGATTGCGCTGATTCCTGCGCTACTATGGGGAACAGTACCACTTATTATTACAAAATTTGGTGGTTCAACGAGACAACAAACAATAGGGATGACATTAGGAGCGCTAAGTTTTGCAATAATCGTTTTCTTCTTTACAGATCCGGTATATACACTTAAAACGGTGGGGATTAGTTTTATAACAGGGTGTCTATGGACTGTGGGTCAGATGTTCCAACTAAGAGCTTTCAAAATTATTGGTGTTTCAAAAGCTATGCCGATTTCAACAGGAATGCAATTAGTCGGAACAACTCTTTGTGGTGTAATCTTATTTCATGAGTGGGATACGGCGCTGCGAATTATTTTAGGATTTATCGCACTAGCACTGATTGTTGGTGGTATTTTCTTAACATCTTATGCTGAAAAAGAAGAAGATGGCGTTAGTACGTTAAAACAAGGTTTAATCACATTATTCATTTCTGCTTGTGGTTATGTTGGCTTAGTTGTTCTTATACAAGGTTTCAAAATTGATGGAATTAATGCGATTTTGCCGCAAGCAATTGGGATGGTTTTAAGTGCGCTAATTATGACACATAGTGGTGGTACGGAAAAACGTTTCAATAAACGAACGCTCTTACTTACTATTCCAGGAGTAATCTGGGCAGCTGGGAATGTTGCGATGGTTCACGCAAATCAACTTGTGGGGGTTGCGACGGGGTTTTCACTTTCACAATTAGGAGTGGTTATCTCTACAATTGGCGGGATTGTACTATTAAAAGAAAAGAAAACAAGAAAAGAAATGTTTTATGTGATTGTTGGGGTAATTTTAGTCGTTTTCGGAGGTATTTTAATTGGCGTCGCAAAAGGGGCTTAATTAATTATTTCGTTTAACACGAAAAATGATATAATGATACTAATTGTTTTATTTTTAAGGAGGGAATTGTGTTGCCTGAAGAGAAAAATACGTTTTATATTACCACACCAATCTATTATCCAAGCGGAAAAGCGCATATCGGTCATGCTTATACGACTGTTGCGGGGGACGCGATGGCTCGTTATAAACGCTTAAAAGGATATGATGTGTTTTACTTAACTGGAACAGATGAGCACGGTCAAAAAATCCAAGCGAAAGCGAAAGAACGCGGAATTTCTGAACAAGAATACGTGGATGAAATCGCAGAAGGTTTCCAAGAACTTTGGAAAAAACTGGAAATTTCTAATACTGATTTTATTCGTACAACACAAGACCGTCATAAAACATCCGTAGAGAAAATCTTTGAACAACTATTAGAGCAAGGCGACATTTACTTAGGTGAATACGAAGGCTGGTACTCTGTTTCTGATGAAGAATACTTTACAGAAACACAATTAGAAGAAGTATATAAAGATGAAAATGGTAAAGTAATCGGTGGAAAAGCCCCAAGTGGTAATGAAGTCGAGCTTGTTAAAGAAGAATCTTACTTTTTCCGCATGAGCAAATACGCGGACCGTCTAGTAGAATATTATAATTCTCATCCAGAATTTATCCTTCCTGAATCCAGAAAAAATGAAATGATTAATAATTTCATTAAGCCCGGTTTAGAAGATTTAGCAGTATCTAGAACTACTTTTGACTGGGGTATTAAAGTTCCTGGTAATCCAAAACATGTTGTTTATGTTTGGATTGATGCGCTTTCTAACTATATTACTGCGCTCGGATATAACACCGACAATGATACAAAATTCCAAAAATACTGGCCTGCTGATGTACAAATCGTTGGAAAAGAAATTGTTCGTTTCCACACGATTTATTGGCCAATTATGTTGATGGCACTTGATTTACCGCTTCCAAAAATGGTGTTTGGCCATGGCTGGATTCTAATGAAAGATGGTAAAATGTCGAAATCCAAAGGGAATGTAGTAGATCCTTATATGTTGATTGACCGCTACGGATTAGATGCGCTTCGTTACTATTTATTACGTGAAGTTCCATTTGGTTCAGATGGTTTATTTACACCGGAAGACTTTGTTGACCGCGTAAACTATGATCTTGCTAATGACTTAGGGAACTTACTTAATCGTACAGTTGCAATGATTAATAAATACTTTGATGGTGAAATTCCAGTTTATCAAGGTAATGTAACAGAATTCGATCAAACATTAGTAGACTTCAAAAATAATGTTGTGAAAGAATACGAAGGCAGTATGGATCATATGCAGTTTTCTGTAGCATTAAACCAACTGTGGTCATTAATTTCTCGTACAAACAAATATATCGATGAAACTGCTCCATGGGCACTAGCTAAAGATGAAGATAAGCGCACAGAATTAGCAAGCGTAATGACACATTTAGCTGAAAACTTACGTATCATCGCAGTTCTATTACAACCATTCCTAACCAGAACTCCTGGTGAAATCTTCTTACAACTAGGCTTGCAAGAAGAAAACTTGAAGAAATGGGATAGCATCTATGGCTACGGCGAAATTCCTGAAGGCACAACTGTAGTAAAAAAAGGTACGCCAATTTTCCCAAGACTCGATGCAGAAGTCGAAGTTACTTATATTCAAGATGAAATGAAAGGCTCTGCACCAGCTCCTGCTGAAGAAGTTGCAGAAGTGGAAGCACTTGAAACCCCGCAAATTGGTATTGAAGATTTCGACAAAATCGATCTTCGGGTTGCAGAAGTAAAACAAGTAGACAAAGTGAAAAAAGCAGATAAACTTCTTTGTTTCCAATTAGACTTAGGTGAAGGTAAACTACGCCAAGTTCTTTCAGGTATTGCAGAATTCTACCAACCAGAAGAGTTAATTGGCAAAAAAGTTATCGTTGTTTCTAACTTAAAACCTGTAAAACTTCGCGGACTAATGAGTGAAGGCATGATTCTCTCAGGAGAAAAAGATGGAAAACTAAGCGTAATTGAAGCAAATAGCGCACTTCCAAATGGCGCGAAAGTAAAATAATAAAAACGAACCCTAATTCGCTGGAGTTAGGGTTCATTTTTATATCGAAAAAAACTTTTAAAAAAAGATTGCATAATGCAAACGATTACAATATAATGTAACTATACTTACTTAATTCATAGAAGGAACTTTACGACCTTATGAAGCAATCGTTTATCAAATTAATTAAATAATTGTAAAAGCCACCTTTTATTTAGGTGGCTTTTTTTGTATGCACAAAAAATTATAGTATAATAGAAGGAAATGATTTTATTAGGAGGAATTCTCTTGCTATTTGATACGCATGTACACCTGAATGACGAGGCATTTGACGATGATATAGAAGAAGTAATAAAGCGCGCACAGGAAAACGATGTGATCCGTATGGCTGTTGTGGGCTTTAATAAAGAAACAATTGACCGAGCGCTTGAATTAGCCGAGAAATATGATTTTATCTCCTTAATCATCGGCTGGCACCCCACAGACGCTATTACCTTCACAGACGAAAATTTAGAATGGCTCCGTGATTTAGCACTTACCCACCCGAAAGTAGTTGCTTTAGGAGAAATGGGGTTAGATTATCACTGGGATACTTCACCAAAAGAAACGCAATTCGAGGTATTTAGAAAACAAATCCGTTTAGCCAAAGAAGTGAATTTACCGATAGTCATCCATAACCGTGAAGCAACAGAAGATGTTGTTCGTATTTTGCAAGAAGAACACGCCGAAGAAGTAGGTGGAATTATGCATTGCTTTGGTGAAACTGTTGAAGTAATGGAAGCATGTCTGGCGATGAATTTTTACATTTCATTCGGTGGAACCGTCACTTTTAAAAATGCAAAACTGCCAAAAATTGCAGCCCAAGCTATACCAATTGACCGTTTATTAATTGAAACTGACGCGCCGTATCTCGCTCCAACCCCAAATCGCGGAAAAAGAAATGAACCAGGATACGTCAAGTTGGTTGCCGAAAAAATTGCCGAACTGAAAGAAATGAAATATAGCGAAATCGCTACGCACTCAACCAATAACGCAAAAAGGCTTTTTAAAATTAAAGACTGATTGTAATATAAATGTAATATAAGGCCGAGTCTGTAACCCAATCTTAAGCTTTTAGAAGATAAAAATTACTACTTGGACAAAAACCCTTATTTCATGCCTACGACCAGAGGCGTAGAAAAATGACACATTTCTGTTACATTTGACACTTTAACAAGTTTTTATATTTACAAATGGCTTCATATCAACGTTTTTTCTTTTGGTTTGAGAAGTTGTGAACAAACCGTAGAAAAAATTGACAGTTCTTTAGTCCCCTGTATATAATCACTAGCGAAGTAGAAAGGGGAGAAATACATGACCATGGAAAACAGCAGTAACGTAGCCCAATCATCAAAATGGAAATTACCAATCATGATTGCAGGATTTGTTATTGTAGTAGCATTGGTTTTTTATTTCGTTTTCGAAGGAACTAAAAACGATATCACTATAGTAAACGCTGGTGAAAAAATTGAATCAAGAACACACGCTAAAACAGTTTCTGAAGCATTAGACGAAGCAGGAATTAAAGTTAGCGAACATGATGAAATTGCGCCAGGAAAAAATGCGGAAATTAAAGACGGTATGGAAATCAAATATCTTCCAGCTCGTCAAGTTACAATAAATGATAATGGTACAAAGAAAAACGTTTGGAGCACAAAAACAAACGTAGCAGACTTACTTAAAGATGAAAATATTACTACTCGTCCGCAAGATGTATTAAATGTTGCATTAGATACTAAATTAAAAAATGGTCTAGAGGTTAACATTAACCGTGCCATTGAACTTTCCTTACAAAACGGAACAAAAAAAGATACAGTATGGACAACTAAAACAAAAGTTAATGATTTACTTGCTGAGAAAAACATCAAACTAGATAAAGATGACCGTGTATCTCCTGCTAAAGACAGTAACTTAAAGGAAAAAATGACTGTACAAGTTACATACGTCAATTCAAAAGCAGAAAAGAAAAATGAACAAATCAAATTTGAAACAGTTTATAAAGAAGACGATAGCCTAAATAAAGGCGTTGAAAAAGTCGTTCAAGAAGGTAAAAATGGTGAAAAAGTTGTCGAGTATAATGTAACTTTTGAAAATGACAAAGAAACTAAACGTGATGTCATTAAAGAAAATGTTACTTCTAAAAAGACAGATAAAATAGTTGTACGTGGCACAAAAGAAAAAGCAAAAGTGTCACCAATTGCAAATGCTTCATCTTCAAAAGCAAGCACTACTAAAGCTTCATCTGTGTCATCCACTCCTTCAGGGGGTAAAACATATCGTATGGAATCAACAGCCTATTCAGGTGGTGGTACGACAGCTTATGGTATTAACTTAAGTGCGAACCCTGGAATGAAAGTAATTGCAGTTGATCCAAACGTTATCCCATTAGGTTCTAAAGTATGGGTTGAAGGTTACGGTGAAGCAATTGCTGGAGATACTGGCGGTGTTATCAAAGGAAATATCGTTGACGTTTATTTCCCAAATGAAAGCCAATGTTACTCATGGGGCAGAAGAATGGTAACAGTAAAAGTGTTAAACTAATTTCGTATAAAAACGAGGCTGACTCATAGGGCCTCGTTTTTTCTTTGCCCAAAATGTGGTATGATGTATTTACTTATTTTATAAAAAAGGATGTTATCAATATGAGCGTGAAGCCTGTAATACATGAGTTTATAGTTGTAGAAGGACGTGACGATACAACTGCAATCAATCGTTCAGTTATTGCAGATACTATCGAAACCAATGGCTCAGCACTTTCACAAGAAACAATTGAAAAAATTAGACACGCTCAAGAACTACGAGGAGTTATTATTTTTACAGATCCAGATTTTCCAGGTGAGAAAATTAGAAAACAAATTGATTCTGCGGTGCCCGGATGTAAGCATGCGTTTATTAATCGACAAGACGCTTTGCCAAAAGCCGGACGTGGTCTCGGGGTAGAACATGCGAGTAGTGCCCATATTAGAGAAGCTTTAGAGCACTTTCATACAAGTGGCAATCCAACAGAAAAACAATATATCTCCAAAGAAATCCTTATTAACTTAGGGCTTTTAGGTGGAGTTGGAGCAAAAGAACGTAGAGAAAAAATCGGCAATATATTAAAAATCGGTTATACGAATGGAAAACAATTGCAAACAAGGTTGGAATCATTTGCCATTAGTGAAGAACGATTAGTAGCCGCATGCCAAATGATTATGCAGGAGGAAGAAAATGAGTAAAGATATTGCAACTCCCGGAAGAACAACGGAAATTTTAAAAAAATATGGTTTTTTATTTAAAAAAAGTCTTGGTCAAAATTTTCTTATCGACAGCAATATTTTGACGCGGATTACTGATACAGCTGAAATCACGAAAGAAACGAACGTCATCGAAATCGGACCAGGAATCGGTGCGCTAACCGAGCAACTTGCCAAAACAGCGAATGAAGTCGTTGCGTTCGAAATTGACCAACGTTTGTTACCCATTCTGGATGATACACTTAGTAACTACGATAATGTTCGCGTTGTCCATAATGATGTGCTTAAAGCCGATGTTGCTGAAGTAATCACTGAACAATTTGCGAAACCTGAACTGCCTCTTAAAATTGTGGCAAATCTGCCTTATTATGTAACTACCCCTATTATTTTAAAATTACTTCATGATAATATCCCAGCAGACTCGATGACTTTTATGTTGCAAAAAGAAGTTGCTGACCGAATTAGTGCTGTTCCAAGCACGAAGAGTTACGGCAGCTTAACAATTGCTATCCAATTTTACATGGAGGCAGAATTAGCCTTTATTGTTCCGAAAACTGTCTTTATGCCGCAACCTAATGTCGATTCTGCCGTCATTCATTTAAAACGCCGCAAAGAACCATTAGCAAAAGTAAACGACGAAGAGTTTTTCTTTGAAGTTACAAGGGCTTCTTTTGCCCAAAGAAGAAAAACATTATGGAATAATTTAGCATCCAAGTTTCCGGCTTTAAAACCTCGTAAAGAAGAGTTGGTAGAAGGTTTAAATGCAATTGGTATAGACTTAATAAGACGCGGAGAAACGCTTGATATACCAGAATTTGCTAAATTAAGTAACTTTCTTGCTGATTTCCTCGCAGAAAAATAATTTTTTTCAAAAAGAGCGCTTTCATAGTTGACAGCTAACCCTTCTAACTGTTAAAATATTTGGTTATTGATTTCGAGCCTCATCTGTGCTATAATAGATATTAGTGAGGTGGAAAATAAATGCCAAAAACCATTGCAAGCATTAAGACGAATTTAGATTCTAGATTAGGTAAAGCATTGACATTGAAAGCAAACGGTGGTCGTAAGAAAACGATTGAACGTTGCGGTATCCTAGCTGAAACATATCCATCCGTTTTCATTGTGGAGCTTGATCAAGATGAAAACAACTTTGAAAGAGTATCCTATAGTTATACGGATATCTTAACAGACGCAGTAGAACTTGTATTTACAGATGATAATAAAGAGTTAGCTTTATAATAAGCTGAAGTAACCGAACCGTATAGTGTGGTTCGGTTTTTGCTTTCCATAGAAACCCTTTTGGACCGCTAGCTACATATTTTTTCTTTCATATGATAGAATAGAAAAAGAGATTTTGAACGCGGAGGCCAAGAAAAATGAAAATAAGCATAACAGCACCAGCTAAAATTAATCTTTCGCTTGATGCGCTATACAAACGTGAAGATGGCTATCATGAGGTGGAAATGGTGATGACAACGATAGATCTTGCTGATAGATTATTCTTAGAACGCTTAGACGAGGATAAGATTGTGTTGGATGTAAAAGCGCATTTTATTCCAGAAGACCGTCGTAATTTGATTTATCAAGCGGCCCTCCTTTTAAAAAATCGGTTTAACATAAATATGGGAGTGCGCATCACAATTGATAAGCACATTCCAGTTTCAGCGGGATTAGCTGGTGGGAGTTCGGATGCTGCGGCAGCGCTCAAAGGTTTAAATATCATTTGGGAGCTCGGTCTTTCGATAGAAGAAATAGCAGAAATAAGTTCCGAAATCGGCTCTGACATAGCTTTTTGCGTATATGGTGGAACTGCTCTTGCGACTGGGCGTGGAGAAAAAATCTCTGCGTTGCCTAATATGCCTGGTTGTTGGATAGTACTAGCTAAACCTAGCATTAGCGTGTCGACACCAACGATTTATAAAGAATTACAAGTAGATAATGTAGAACACCCTAACACAGAAAAAATGGTTGAATCTATCAAAAATGGTGATTTAGACGGAATTTTTGCTTCAACAGGAAATGTATTAGAGTCTGTGACACTAGAAAAAAATCCGCAAGTAAAGCGAATTAAGGACCGGATGTTAGCATTTGGTGCTGAGGCGGCTCTAATGAGTGGTAGCGGCCCGACAGTTTTTGCGCTTATCAAACAGTATTCGAGAGCAAAACGAGTCTATAATGGCTTGCGAGGCTTTTGTGAGGAAGTTTATATGGTTAGACCGTGGAGTGAAAGTGAAAACGACACGATTAATTAATGGATGAGAGGGGTTAGACAAATGAAAATTATTTTTAATGCAGATGACTTTGGAATTAGCCCAGGAGCAGTTTATGGTATTTTGGAATCGTACAAACGAGGTGTCGTAAAATCAACTACACTTCTTGCTAATAGCCCGGCTTTTGATTTGGCTATAGAAGTAGCGAAAGAAAATCCTGGATTGGATGTTGGTGCTCATTTGACCCTTACATTCGGTTATCCGGTGCTTCAAGGTCTAGAAACGCTAACGGATGATAATGGACGTTTTCGCAAAAACTATACAGCACTTGAGTCTGGCTTAGCTGATGTAGATATGGAAGAAGTAGAGCGTGAATTAACAGCACAAATCGAGAAAATTCTGGCAGCAGGAATCACTATTTCTCACTTTGATACACACCATTCCATTGAACCATTAATTTATCCAGTTCAACATAAATTAGCTGAAAAATATGGTGTAAGTATTAGACGTCATTCGGATGTGTCTGATTTTGGCGCTATTAAAACGCCAGATTTGTTCGATACATCTTTTTATGCAGATGGAGTATCTTTTGAGACAATTAAAAAAATAGTACAAGAGCATATCGGAACAAACGATGTCGTGGAAGTGATGACTCATCCAGCGTATATCGATGAAACGCTACGAGAAATATCCAGTTATGTAGAGCCGCGCATCAAAGAAGTTTCCATTCTAACTTCCAGAGAATTACAAGCATATTTAGGCCAACAAGAAGTAGAAATTATTAGTTTCCGTGATTTATAAAAGCATTGGCCTGTCAAAAGATGTTTATTTGGCAGGCTTTTTAATACTTTAAAAGAATAAAAGTTGTCAATTTTATAGAAAACGTTTTATAATAGAGAAAATACGGACAAAATACGTGAAATAGCTTTTTAATATACGGAATTTTATCAAAGGGAGAGAGATTATGAAGATTCGTCGCAGTGAACGATTAATTGATATGACACAGTTTCTATTATCGCATCCGCGAAAGTTAGTGCCACTTACGATGTTTGCTGAACGTTATGGCTCAGCTAAGTCTTCTATTAGTGAAGATTTAGTTATCATAAAGAAAACGTTTGAAGATAGAGGGATTGGAACGCTTGAAACAGTGCCAGGTGCTGCTGGTGGAGTGCAGTATATTTCAATAGCGGGGAATGACGATGTGCTTGATTTTGTGCATACACTCTGTAACCGAATCGCAGAACCTAACCGACTACTTCCAGGAGGGTATTTGTATCTGTCAGACTTACTCGGGGAGCCAGTGACGCTTAAAGCGATTGGTAAAATTTTAGCTACCAAATTTAACAACCAAAAAATAGATGCTATTATGACTGTGGCAACAAAAGGTATCCCTATTGCACAAGCTGTAGCTGAGCACCTAAGTGTACCTTTCGTTATTGTGCGCCGAGACAGTAAGGTTACTGAAGGCTCTACAGTGAGCATTAACTATGTTTCAGGCTCATCTAAACGAATCGAAAAAATGGAATTATCCAAACGTAGCTTAGCAGAAGGATCTAATGTAGTAATTGTGGATGATTTCATGAAAGCTGGCGGGACGATTAATGGAATGAAGAATTTGTTAGAAGAATTCAATGCGCATTTAGTTGGTATTGGTGTTCTAGTTGAATCTGAATACGCAGAAGAGCGCTTAGTAGATGATTACGTTTCACTTGTAAAAATTAAAAACGTCAATATGAAAGAAAAACAAATTGAAGTAGTCGACGGAAATTATTTTAATAACTGATAGATAAGCCCTAGAAGAATTTTCTGGGGTTTTTGTTTTCGATGAGTGATACTAAAAAACAAATCAGACTTGCGATGTACTTCACTCACTTAACTTTTATGGTAGAATGAAACCTATCATTGCTACATAAAATATAGGGCTTCTATCATTAGAAGCAGAAGGAGAACATTCATGAAAAAATGGGTTAAATGGTTAATTGTTATCGTTATTATCGCAGTAGTTGCCGTTGGTGCGGTTTTCTTACTGTCGAAAAATAGTAGCTCTGTAACACAAGAAAAATTAGTTACAGCCAAAGTGAAACAAGGGGATATGAAAATTAATGCTACGGGAACAGGTGCGATTTCTCCGCAAAACACACAGGTTCCAGATTATGATAAGCTTCAATTAGTTGCGCAAATGGACGAACTTGATATCCCTAACATCAAGAAAGATCAAGAAGTTAAAATTACAGTAACAGCCCTTCCTGATAAAACATACATAGGAAAAGTAAAAGAAATTGCAGAACAAGGTCAAGTTCAAAATGGCGTGTCTAGCTTCTCTGTCATTATTTCTCTTGATGAAACAGACGATTTGAAGGCTGGTATGACCGCAGATGCATCCATTTTAGTAAAAGAGAAAAAAGATGCACTATACGTACCGATTGAAGCTGTTCAAAAAGACAGTGAGGATAAATACTATGTACTAGTGCCAGAAGAAAAAGAAAATGGTAAAACAAAAAAAGTGAAAAAATTTGTAGAAACTGGGCTTCACAACGAAGATAATATCGAAATCACTAAAGGGGTTAAAAAAGACCAAAAAGTAATCCTTCCTACACAAGAAACTTCCACAGTTCCAGGCGCTCCAAGCTAAGTTTTTTGTATATACGTATTAGATAAATAGTATGAAGGAGGGATAAACATGCCAAAACCGCTAATTGACATGAAAAATTTAACGAAAACATATACACTAGGCGGAGAAACATTTAAAGCGTTAGATAACGTTACTTTTACTGTTGAAAAAGGTGAATTTTTATCCATCGTTGGCCCGTCTGGATCCGGTAAATCAACTTTAATGAATATGATTGGTTGTTTGGATGTTCCTGATGAAGGCAGTTATCACCTTGATAATGTAGATGTGTTTAAATTAAGTGACAACAAATTATCCGAAATTAGAAATAAGAAAATCGGTTTCATTTTCCAACAGTTTAACTTACTTCCTAAATTATCTGCTTTTGAGAATGTAGAATTACCTTTAATTTATGCGGGATTAAGTGTTTCGGCGCGTGAAAAAGCTGCAATCGAATGCTTAGAAAAAGTAGGTTTACTAGAGAAACGTAGAAACCTGCCAACCCAACTATCTGGTGGGCAACAACAACGTGTAGCTATTGCACGTGCGCTTGCTGGCAATCCGCAAATCCTTTTAGCAGATGAGCCAACAGGAGCTCTTGATTCTAAAACAGGAAAAGAAGTAATGAGTATTTTACAGGAATTGAACCGAGCAGGAAATACCATCGTTATGATTACTCATGATGCGACTATCGCTTCTTATGGAACAAGAAGTATTCGTATTCAAGATGGTAAGCTATTTCACGAGGAGGCGACAAAAGCATGAACGTTCTCCAAAGTATGAAAATGGCGTGGAAACAATTAAAAGCAAGTAAACTTAGGTCGTTTTTAACGATGTTGGGTATCATTATTGGGGTCGCGTCAGTTATTCTTTTAGTATCACTAGGCAATGGTGTAACGAAAGAAGTAGATGACCAAATGGGTGATTTAGGCTCCAACCTAATTACAGTAGTTAATAGTTCAGTGAATCCAAATGATAAATATACCTATGATGAAGTAATGAAATATCAAAATATTGATGGTGTAAAAAGCGTCTCTCCAGAATTATCTGGACAAGTCAATGCGACATTTGATTATAAAAGTTCAAGCAATAAAGTCATTGGAACAAATGACCAGTATAAAGCGGCTCGTAGCTTAGAAATGAAGGATGGGCGCTTTCTATTACCTATTGATACAGAATATGGTCAGAAAGTGGCTGTAATAGGCTCTACGGTAGCCAGTGATCTTTTTGGTTTTGGTAATCCTATCGGTGAAACAATTAGGTTGAACGGTATGCCTTATAAAATAGTAGGTGTTCTTAAAGAAAAAGGCGCTTCTATGATGGGATCAAGTGACGATCAAATCTTTATCCCGATTTCTTCAGCTCAGCGATTGCTAAAAGATACAAATGTACGTACTATCTATGTAGAAACAAAATCTGCTAGTGATGTTGATTTCGTAGTCAATACACTAGAATCGCGTCTTGCAATTAAGTTTGGTGATGAAAAAGAACAAGAAGAAAATGCTTCTTCTGCTCAAATGGGGCCATCATATCAAGTCATTAATCAGCAAGAAATTCTCAATGCATTTAATACCATTAGTACTACCCTAACTACTGCGCTTGGAGCAATTGCTGCTATTTCGCTTGTAGTAGGTGGGATTGGGATTATGAATATTATGCTTGTTTCTGTTAGCGAAAGAACCAGAGAAATAGGCATAAGAAAAGCATTAGGAGCTAAAAAGCGAGCAATACTGCTACAATTTCTAATAGAATCCATTGTAATTAGTGTTTGCGGCGGGATTATTGGAATTATTATCGGTGTTTCAGGCGCGTTGCTATTTGGCTCAGTTGCGGGCATATCATCAGGAATTACGGCCGGAACCATTATATTCTCGTTTGTATTCTCTTTATGCATCGGCGTAATATTTGGTATTGCCCCTGCGAACAAAGCATCTAAATTAAGACCAATTGATGCTTTAAGATCAGAGTAAAGAAAAAAGGAATCCGGAATAAAGTATTTCGGATTCCTTTTTTTAATTTAAAATTATTGCTTTAAGTTGTCTTGTCATCTATATTTAATCTTTTTGTCACAATTAAGCGTTTTCAAAATGAGAATTCGATGTATTTTTTACTTGAAAAAAGAAATAAATACTCAAAACATGCATGAGAATAGGGTTTTCGGGGTATACACTATTTATTGACTTATTCAGATAAAATGAGTAGATATATATATAAATGTAAATATATGAGCTCAGAAAAATCATAAATTCTCTGTAAATTGTATACAATTATTTTTGGCAAAACATAATTTTAACACCATTTTACTAGCATTCTTGCTTATGAAATAGTATGATGATTACATCGTGTTACTGTTCTAGCAATGGTTTTGGGGTTTTTATTATGCATGTGATAAAAATTGTATACAAAACAAAAACTAGAAGAAACAATCTGAAAATGTCAATGGTTTTTAAAGAAAAACTATTTTTTTTAGTTTACAATTCACAAAGTTGTCAAATTTAGTTTTTTTTATTATTATGTTCATAGGGAAGAATTTTACGTTAATATTGCTTGCTCATAAAAGTGATTTTTTCTATGGGGGAATTTTTCTCGAGTGTGTACTTATGTTGCATGTGAGCATTGTTTACTAGCAGCGCAACTAGATTAAGGTGGTGAAGATAATGGAGATTACAGATGTGAGATTACGACGTGTTGAGACAGATGGGAGAATGAAAGCTATTTCTTCAATTACGATTGATGGTGAGTTTGTTATTCACGACATTCGTGTCATCGATGGCAACGAGGGTTTATTCGTAGCTATGCCTAGTAAACGTACGCCGGATGGTGAGTTTAGAGATATTGCTCATCCAATTAACTCAGGCACCCGTGCAAAAATTCAAGAAGCCGTTTTAGCTGCTTATGAAGTAGCTGACGAGCCAGCAGTAAACGAAGAAAGCTCTACAGACGAAAGTGTTGTAGAAGAAAACTAAAAAATCCTCGGATAGGGAGAACGTTGTTGGGAACAGCTGGGGGATAAATACCTAAGATTTAGCTGGGATAAGCAGATTCTTTTTGAAAGAGGCAAATGGGATAAGGAGTGACTAATAATGCAAGTAACAGATGTGAGATTACGTCGTGTAGAAACTGATGGAAGAATGAGAGCGATTGCTTCAATCACTTTAGATGAGGAATTTGTAGTTCATGATATTCGCGTTATTGATGGGAATAACGGATTATTCGTAGCTATGCCAAGTAAACGTGGTGTTGATGGTGAATTCCGTGACATCGCTCACCCAATTAATTCTGACACTCGTGCAAAAATTCAAGAAGTAGTTTTAGCTGAATATGAGCGCGTTGGTGAAGAAGAAGCTACTGCAGTTACAGAAGAAGAATCTGAATCCGTTTCTGCTGAATAATTAAAAATTTTCAGGGGCTAGCCTTAGTGCTAGCCCTTTTTGTGTAGAATAACTATGAAAAAAATCATAAATAGCCTTGGTCTTCTATTTTGGCTATGGTATAATTAAAAGCAGATTGTGAAACGAGGAGGAGATTTTAAGTGATGTTGCAAAAACAAATGTATTCAAGCAAATATTTTTGTAGCACAAATGTAAAATCCTCTTTTAATAAGCAAATAAATAACCACACTGTATCTTTCGGAATTTTCAAACAAATAAAACTTTAACTTTCCTCTTTACCTAAAAATGTAGGTAGGGGTTTTTATTTGGGCGGATTCTTGAAAAAAAGCAAATTTTACGTTATCATTCATAGTGGATGAATAGTGAATATTGGAGGTTCTATATAATGTCAAAACGATATGCTGTAGTGCTTGCTGCTGGCCAAGGCACACGGATGAAATCAAAATTATACAAAGTATTACATCCTGTTTGTGGAAAACCAATGGTCGAACATGTAGTAGATCAAATTTCGACACTTGATGTTGATAAAGTCGTTACAATAGTAGGTCATGGTGCTGAAAAAGTACAAGAGCATTTAGCTGGTAAGAGTGAGTTCGTAAAACAAGATGAACAGCTGGGAACTGCACATGCGGTACTTCAAGCAAAATCAGAACTTGCGGGAAAAGAAGGCGTGACATTAGTTGTTTGTGGTGATACACCTTTAATCGAGGCTAGCACAATGGAAGCTTTATTAAAATACCACCATGAAAAAAGAGCAAAAGCAACTATTCTTACAACGGTTATTGAAGACCCTACAGGCTACGGACGTATTATCCGCGACGACCTTGGTATTGTAGAGAAAATCGTTGAACATAAAGATGCAACAGAAAAAGAACAACGCATTTCAGAAATTAACACTGGTACATATTGTTTTGATAATAAAGCTCTTTTTGAAGCTTTAGAAAATGTCTCTAATGACAATGTGCAAGGGGAGTATTACTTACCAGATGTTATTAAAATTTTAAAAGATGCTGATGAAGTTGTTGCGGCATATAAAATGGAATCCTTCGAAGAGTCACTTGGAGTAAATGATCGAATTGCTTTAGCAGAAGCTTCCAAATTAATGCAACGTCGAATCAATGAGAATCATATGCGTAATGGGGTGACGCTTGTTAATCCTGAAAGTACGTATATTGATATAGATGTAAAAATAGGTCAAGATACAGTTATTGAACCCGGGGTAATGCTTCGTGGAAATACTGTGATCGGTGATGATTGCGTGGTAACGAGTGGTTCTGAAATCGTAAGTAGCGTTATTGGTGAACGGGTGCACGTCAGAAATTCCTCGATTTTTGAGAGTAAAGTAGGTGATGACGTCCAAATCGGACCATACGCTCACTTAAGACCAGAATCTGATATTCATAACCAAGTGAAAATTGGGAATTACGTCGAAACTAAAAAAGCGGTTGTTGGCGAAGGAACTAAATTACCTCATTTCATTTATATGGGAGATGCGGAAATTGGTAAAAACGTCAATGTCGGTTGCGGAAGTATTGCTGTTAATTATGATGGCAAAAATAAAGCGAAAACTATCATTGGGGATAATGTCTTTGTCGGCTGTAATTCAAACTTGATTGCGCCTGTCAAAGTGGGAGACCGCGCTTTTATAGCGGCTGGCTCAACAATTACCAAAGATGTTCCTGAAGATGCGCTAGGTATCGCTCGCGCAAAACAAGATAATAAACTTGGTTACGCGAAACATTTGAATCACGGTAAATAATTTCCAATTGGAAAATTTAAAATTTTAATAAAAAATAGTGGAGGCTGATTATGTCAAACGAGTATTTTGATCCAAAGTTGAAGATTTTCTCGCTAAATTCTAATCGTGAACTAGCTGAAGAGATTGCGAAAGAAGTAGGTATTGAATTAGGAAAATCAAGCGTTACTCATTTTAGTGATGGAGAAATCCAAATTAACATTGAAGAAAGTATCCGTGGTTGTCATGTATATGTTATTCAATCAACGAGTAATCCTGTAAACCAGAATTTAATGGAACTTTTGATCATGATTGATGCGTTGAAACGCGCTTCCGCAGCAACAATTAATATTGTTATGCCTTATTATGGTTACGCTCGTCAAGACCGTAAAGCAAGAAGTCGTGAGCCAATTACGGCTAAATTAGTAGCAAACTTAATCGAAACCGCTGGTGCAACTAGAATGATTACACTTGATATGCACGCGCCGCAAATCCAAGGTTTCTTTGATATTCCGATTGACCACTTAAATGCTGTTCGTCTTCTAAGTGACTATTTTAGTGAACGTCATTTAGGTGATGATTTAGTAGTAGTTTCACCTGACCACGGGGGGGTTACCCGTGCTCGTAAGATGGCTGACCGGTTGAAAGCGCCGATTGCTATCATTGATAAACGTCGACCGCGTCCAAACGTAGCTGAAGTAATGAACATTGTTGGTAACGTTGAAGGGAAAGTCTGCATTATCATTGATGACATTATTGATACCGCTGGAACAATCACACTTGCTGCAAAAGCATTACGTGAAGCTGGTGCAACGAAAGTATATGCATGTTGTTCTCATCCGGTTCTTTCTGGGCCAGCGATGAAACGCATTGAAGAATCGCCAATCGAAAAATTAGTTGTTACAAACTCCATCGCTCTACCAGAAGAAAAATGGATTGATAAAATGGAACAACTTTCTGTAGCGGCTCTTCTTGGTGAAGCAATTGTTCGTGTTCACGAAAATGCTTCTGTAAGTTCTTTATTCGAATAAAGTTTAAATCTAAAAAGGATTTTTCTATGATAGTTATAGAGAAATCCTTTTTTATAATTGTAGATGGGATGAAATGTTGGAATATATACTTTTTATATAAATCTCCCCCGCTAATAATATAAAAGCATGATAAAGTTGAGTTGAGATAAAAGCCTTAAGAGAGCGGGATTAGAGTGTTTTTTAGCTTAGAAATGATGGATTGCATACAGGGATTTTGACTGTTAAAGTTCACGAAATGTCTATTGTAATGGTTCGGTTTGTTAGGTACTCTTGTATAGAAAAAACCAAATAGGAGGAACATCTGTGAAAATGCTAAAAAAGGGTACAGCAGTATTGTTTGTAATGATTATGGCAGTTATGTTAGTCGCATGTGGGGACAAAGAAGAAACGAAAACTTACACAATTTCTCAAAATGGTGTAGATTCGAAATTAACTTACACTTATAAGGGAGACAAAGTTACTAAACAAACAGCTGAAAATACAATGTTATATACTTCGCTAGGCGTTACTTCAAAAGAAGACGCTGAAAAAGTGCTTAAGGCAACAAGTGAGAAGTTTCAAGGTATTGAAGGTTTGAAAGAAAGCATTGAATATAAAGATGATAAAGCAATTGAAACCTTAGAAGTTGATTACACGAAAATATCTTCTGAAGATATAAAGAAAATACCAGGTATGGCATCAAGTGGGGATGCATCTAAAGGAATTAGTATGAAAGAGTCTGAAAAAATGCTGAAATCTCAAGGTTTTAAAGAAGTTGAAAAATAAGCTAGAGGTAAAAAAGAAGTATCCGACTAATCGGATACTTCTTTTTGCTTAATAATCTTGCGCTTCAATAACAACAGCTGTTCCGGAAGCAGTAACCATTAACATACCATTATCGGCACCGAGCACTTCGTAATCAATGTCCACGCCTATTACCGCGTTCGCTCCAATGTCTTTAGCTCGGGCTTCCATTTCTTTAATAGCTTCTTCGCGTGCGTTGATAAGTTCATCTTCATAACCTTGTGAACGACCGCCGAAGAAATTTCTAAGCCCGGCTCCAATATCTTTCATAAAATTAACACCAGTAATGACTTCGCCGAACACGATTTTTTTATACTCGATAATTTGTTTGCCTTCAATGTTTTGTGAGGTGGTTACAATCATGATTTATCCCTCCAGTTTTCTTTTATAATACCTTATAGTACTTTTTCTAGTCAAAAAAATGCTAGTTTAATTTGTGCGATTTCTCGCTTTTTCTATATAAGGAATCGCATCTGGGACTTTGCATGATGTTTTCCCTAGATTTACGTGGACTTTTCCAACTGATTTGGCAGCTTCTATTGCTTTTTCATACAAATCATCTTTGTAAATTCCACAAGTGATGATAAAGCCGTTCATTGAATAGCGAGTTCTATTTGATTCAGTCTGTAGTGTTTCTTTTGCGCGTTGAAGTAATTCCTCTGCTTCAGGTAAATTGTTAATATGATTGCTATATATCTGCCACCCCATGGATTTTGTTAAATCATAATCACTTTCAATCCACTTCTTAGCGAAAAGGAGCGCGTCGTTGCGTTTGGTCACAAGCGATGAAAGTCCGGAAGTTAACATAGTCCAAGTTTCTCGAAAAGCAATATTCCACTTTTCGATTTGTTCGGTAGTTACTTTGTTTGGGTCAATCGCAAGTAAGCCGAGATAAATTAAGTCACTATTATTTGATTCAATTAGTTCCACTGCGAGATCGTGATTTTTATTTAATTTTTCGCGACGGATTATTTTCTTTAAGTCACCAATTTTTAAACCGTAAAGTTCTAATGTTTCCGGGCAGCCGTGGTTTCGGAAAATTTTAATGGTGTTTTGGTTTTCTAAGGCTTGCAGTTCAGTGTTTAATTGGTTAAAAGTAATCATGTGCGCCCTCCTCTCGAATAAATTAAGTATAACAAAAAAAGCATGCAAAGTCGCATGCTTTTAAGGTTTAAGAATATTAGTCGATTTGTTTCATTGCGTCGTCTAGAACTTTTTTAAGTGTATCTGCTGAATTTTTCATTTGTTCTTTTTCTTTATCGTTTAAGTTCATTTCAACAATGTGACGGACGCCTTGACGGTTAACGACTGCTGGTGCGCCGATATAAATGTCATTCATACCATAGTGGCCATCTAAATAAACAGAAAGTGGTAAAATCGCATTTTCGTTATTTAGAATTGCTTTGGTAATACGAGCAAGGGCGGCAGCGACACCGTAAAATGTAGCGCCTTTTTTATTAATGATTTCATAAGCTGCATCACGAACGCTTACGAAAATAGTATCCATAGCACCTTGTTCGTCTTCACTAATCCATTCGGCAATTGGAAGCCCCCCAACTGTTGTATGACTCCATGCAGGGAATTCTGTGTCACCGTGTTCGCCAAGGATATAGCCATGGACGTTACGAGCATCCACTTTTAAGTAATCTGCAATGGACATACGGAAACGTGCTGTATCAAGGCTTGTTCCTGAACCGATAACACGTTCTTTCGGAAGGCCTGAGAATTTCCATGTAGCATAAGTCAGGATGTCTACTGGGTTAGAAGCGATTAAGAAGATACCATCAAATCCGCTAGCCATAACTTCATCCACTATGCCTTTCATGATTTTAATATTGCGGTTTACTAGGTCTAAACGAGTTTCACCAGGTTTTTGTGCGGTTCCGGCAGTGACGACAACTAAGTCCGCATCATGGCAGTCGCTATAATTTGCTGAGTATATTTTCTTCGGTGTGGAAAATGGAACAGCGTGACTTAAATCCATTGCATCCCCAATTGTTCTGTCTTTATCTATGTCAATAATGCCGAATTCTTGTCCGATACTTAAGTTTACACAAGCAAATGCATAACTAGAGCCAACTGCTCCGTCGCCAACTAAAATAATTTTTTGATGATCTTTCATTTCGAATTCCTCCTATAAAAAATCTATTTACTAGTACAGTATAACATGAATTTTTCATTTGTGAAGCATTGAACGTCCTAAATTTAAAAAAGTTGTTATAATGAATTCGTGAAAACGCTATAGTACAGTTTGAAAGCGTCTGCATTACGTGAGGTTCGCTATTTTCTGTTTACCTTTTATTGAGAATTATAAACCTTACAAACCAAAACAAGGCTATTCCTTTGTTTTGCTATTTTTCTAAAGGGTAGATATAATATAGATGTACCAAAATTGAATGAGTGGAGTGATTTTTTATGGCAACAACATTAGAGGTCCAGAAAAGAGAAACAACGCAACATTCAGAAGTAACGAGATTGCGTAGTGAAGGAAAAGTACCTGGAATTATTTATGGTTACAAATCGGAAAATGTTCCAGTTTCCGTTGATTCTTTGGAATTAATCAAAGCAGTTCGTGATAATGGTCGTAACGCCGTATTTTCAGTTACTGTGGACGGCAAGAAATTAAATGTTTTATTACATGAATATCAAGTAGATCCGTTAAAAGATGTATTAGTGCATGTTGATTTACTAGCGGTTGATATGAATGAAGAAGTTGAGACAGATGTTCGTGTGGTATTAGTTGGTGATGCTCCAGGTGTTAAAGCTGGCGGCGTACTTCAACAAATTATCCATGACGTAAAAGTTTCGGCAACACCAGAAAAATTACCAGAAACAATTGAGTTAGACATTTCTTCATTAGAAATCGGTGATGTTTTAACAACGAACGACCTTCCGGAAAACAAAGATTATGTTGTGCAAGCTGAAGAAGAAGAAACAGTAGTAACTGTATCTGCTCCTCGTGCTGAAGAAGAACCAACGACTACGGAAGCGCCTGAACCAGAAGCTGTACATGGTAAAGATGAAGAACCTGTTGAATAATTTCTAATAAATAAGGATGGAAGATTCGCATTTGTTTGCGATATCTTCCATTTTTTTTGTTATAATAGTTTCGAGAAGGAGGCGTTTATATGCTTGATAAGTCAGTACCACATATTTCTGTTGTTATGGTTAATCATGATGCTACAAATTATCCGGAATTTTGTTTGCCGGCAGGATATTCTTTTTGCTTTTATAAAGAGGGGTTAGAAGAAGATTGGTGTAAACTACAAGTTGAAACTGGTCAAGTCCCATCAATGGATAGTATTCGCGCTCGTTTTGAAACGGAATTTGGAAATGAAAAAGAAAAATTAGCCAAGCGTTGTGTCTTTGTAGAGGCGCCAAATGGTGAAATTATTGGAACGGCGATGCTTTGGGACGGAAATACATTCGGCAAAATGGAAAGCCGGATTCACTGGGTTGCAGTGCTTGACTCCCACGGCGGAAAAGGTATCGCAAAAGCCTTATTATCCAAAATTCTCGGCCTGAATAAAAGCAAATTTGTCTATTTAACAACGCAAACAGGTAGCTATCAAGCCATCTATTTATATAAAAAATTTGGTTTTGAAAAATACATTGGAAAAATACCGGAAAATTGGAAAACAGTCAATTTTCAAGAGGAAAACGAAACAGCGTGGCAAATTATCGAAAATAAAATTGCTGAATACCAAGCATAGTTGGAAAACTTTCAACCAAGTGAAATCCATGTTATAATCAAAAAAACATCGAAACAAAAACCAGTTCATTCGTGAAGTGGTTTCGTTCATGTAAGGAGAAGCTTTTATGAAATTAATCGCAGGACTCGGAAACCCGGGTAAAAAATACGAACGTACCCGGCATAATGTCGGTTTTATGGTAGTGGATGAGCTGAGTTTTCGCCATCAAACTCCTTGGAAAAAATCAAAGTTTAACGGTATGGTAAGTGAAATTAATGTTGGCGGCGAGAAAATGATTTTAGTTAAACCGCTGACTTTTATGAATGCTTCTGGCGAGTGTATTCGTCCGTTAATGGATTACTACAATATCCATGTAGAAGACGTTCTAATTGTATATGATGATTTAGATTTACCAGTAGGAAAAATCAGATTGCGTCAAAAAGGCAGTGCAGGCGGTCATAATGGGATGAAGTCGATTATTCAGCACCTCAAAACACAAGAGTTTAATCGTATTCGTGTGGGTGTCAGTCGTCCTTTAAAAGGGGAAGTCATCCATTATGTACTAGGCGATTTTCCAAAAGTAGAACAACCTGATATTATCACGGCAATTCAAAAAAGCGCTGATGCTATTGAAGATTTTGCGCAAACACCATTCATTGAAGTAATGAATAAGTATAATTAATGAATAGATTACTCGAGAGGCGTGGCAATCTTTTGCCACGTATTTCGGTCTTTCTTCTAGCGTTTGATTTAATCTCGCATTGCATAGAATGAATTTTCTGACAAAAAGGAGCTGTTTTCCCTTGAAAGGGTTACAACAATTAATATATGAACAAAAAGATATTCGCGCAGTCTTAAAAGCGCTTGATGAAAAAGAAAAATCACAACTTGTCACAGGTCTTACTGGTTCCTCGCGTGCACTATTTGCAAGCGTAGTAGAAGGTGCCTCTAAGCGGCCAGTTGTGTTTGTGACGCATAATTTGTATCATGCGCAAAAATTATACGATGATTTACTTTCATTAATAGATGTTGACAGATTATTTTTATATCCAGCAGATGAATTAATTTCTTCGGAGCTAAGTATTTCTAGCCCAGAACTTCGCGGACAACGCGTTGAAGCGCTTGATTTTTTGTTATCTGGCAAACCAGGAATTGTTATTGTTCCAGTTGCAGGGCTTAGGAAAATGCTTCCGCCTGTCTCGCTTTGGAGACATTTTAATATTTCTATCGTGGAAGGCGAAGAAATTGATCCAGATGTCTTGCGTCAAAAATTGGTCACAATGGGTTATACAATGAGTGGAATGGTGAATACTCCTGGAGAATTCAGCGTTCGTGGAGGTATCATTGATATCTATCCAATTACAGAAGAATTTCCTATCAGAATAGAGCTTTTTGATACCGAAGTGGATTCTCTTCGTTTCTTTGATGTGGAAACGCAGCGTTCGACAACACGGGTGGAAGAATTTCGTCTGCTTCCTGCGACAGAAATCATTTTAGATCAAAGCTACTATCCTGACATTGTTAGGCGCTTAGAAAAGAAAATGATGCTAACGTTAAATGAACTAACGGAAAACGAAGATAAACAAGTACTTGTTGAAAATTTAGAAGAAGATCTTGAAATGCTTCGTTCTGGTGTAAAACCAGATATGTTCTTTAAATATATTGGCCTTGCTTATCCGGATCCAGCTTCACTTTTTGATTACTTACCAAAAAACACCACTATTTTACTTGATGAATTTGGGCGGATTTTGGAAACTGAAGAAAGTTTGGAACGGGAAGAAGCGGAGTGGCAAACGGAAACATTAAGCCGAATGGAAGCGGTTCGCGACGTTCAAGTGAGTCATTCTTTTAAAAAATTACTAGATGAAAACCATTCACCGAAAATATACTTAACTCTTTTCCAAAAACAAATGGCAAGTATGCGTGTGTCAAAAACGACCAATATTGTTTATAAACAAATGCAGCAATTTCACGGCCAAATGAATGTTTTAAAAACAGAAATAGAAAGCTGGCACAAAAATAATTATGCAGTAGTAATTTTAGCGCCAAATTTAGAACGTGCCGAAAAAATGCAACAAACTTTAGCTGACTACAATATGGAAAGTGCGATTTTGAATAAAGAATCTGACGTACCGAAATACGGTATGGTTCAATTCGTCATCGGAACCTTCCAAAATGGTTTTGAACTTCCGCTTGCAAAAGTAGCAATTATTAGTGAGACTGAACTTTTTAATAAAAAAATCAAAAAGGTAAAAAAACGACAAAAGCTTTCTAATGCAGAGCGAATTCAAAGTTATTCAGAGCTAAAAGTTGGCGACTATGTGGTTCATGTTAATCATGGTATCGCTCGCTATGTCGGGATGGAAACGCTAGATATTAATGGTGTGCATAAAGATTATTTGTTACTTGTTTATCAAGGAGAGGACAAACTTTTTATCCCAGTTGACCAACTTGATTTAGTTCAAAAATATGTTGGTGCAGAAGGAAAGTCTCCAAGGCTAAATAAACTTGGGGGCGCTGAATGGAAGCGTGTTAAGAAAAAAGTACAGGCTTCCGTTCAAGATATTGCCGATGATCTAATCAAATTATATGCCGAACGAGAGGCTGAAAAAGGCTATGCGTTTAGTGCAGATGACGAAATGCAGCGCGAATTTGAAGAAGCCTTCCCGTATCAAGAAACCGATGATCAATTGCGCTCAATTTCAGAAATCAAAAAAGACATGGAACGTCCGCGACCAATGGATCGACTTCTGGTTGGAGATGTTGGCTACGGAAAAACCGAAGTGGCTTTAAGAGCTGCCTTCAAAGCAATCATGGACGGCAAACAAGTTGCTTTCTTAGTCCCAACAACTATTTTGGCGCAACAACATTATGAAACAATGAAAGAGCGATTCCAAGGTTTCCCAATTGAAATTGGACTTTTAAGCCGTTTTCGTACGAAAAAACAACAAACAGAGACATTAAAAGGCATGAAAAATGGCACAGTTGATATTGTTGTCGGAACACACCGCTTATTATCAAAAGATGTTGTATATCAAGATTTAGGCTTACTTGTAGTCGACGAGGAACAACGATTCGGTGTAACGCATAAAGAAAAAATCAAACAAATGCGATCTAAAATAGACGTACTAACGCTTACAGCAACTCCAATTCCACGAACACTTCACATGTCTATGCTTGGTGTTCGTGACTTGTCTGTTATTGAAACACCTCCAGCGAACCGTTTCCCAGTTCAAACATATGTAGCAGAGCAAAATAATGTTTTAGTTCGTGAGGCAATTGAACGTGAGTTGGCGAGGGATGGACAAGTTTATTATCTGTATAACCGTGTCGAATCAATTACGCAAAAAGCTGACGAAATTTCTGCGATGGTCCCAGATGCGCGTGTTGCAATTGCTCATGGTCAAATGGGTGAATCGGAATTAGAGTCGGTTATTTTAAGTTTCCTTGAAGGGGAATTCGATGTACTCGTCACAACAACTATTATTGAAACTGGAGTAGATATCCCGAACGTTAACACCTTGTTTGTGCAAGATGCTGACCGTATGGGGCTATCACAACTGTATCAATTGCGCGGACGGGTAGGGCGTTGGAACAGAATTGCGTATGCTTACTTTATGTATCAAAAAGATAAAATTTTGCGTGAGGAAGCTGAAAAACGCTTATCAGCTATTAAGGAATTTACCGAGTTAGGGTCTGGATTTAAGATAGCGATGCGCGATTTATCTATTCGTGGTGCCGGAAATATCCTTGGAGCGCAACAACACGGCTTTATTGACTCAGTCGGCTTCGACCTTTATTCACAAATGCTAAAAGAAGCCATTGAAGCGAAAAAACCGAAAGAAGAGCAAAAACAAATCGTTCCAGTTGAAATCGACATTCAAGCAGATGCCTACATTCCAGAATATTATATTACTGACGGTCGCCAAAAAATCGAGATGTACAAACGTTTTCGTAATATTGAATCGCTAGCAGACCTAGAAGACTTGCAAAGTGATATGATTGACCGCTTTGGCGAGTATCCAGAAGAAGTGGAGTATTTATTTACAATGACCGAACTCAAAGTACATGCACTTGAAGTTGGAATTGAGTCAGTTAAACAAGAACAAAATAAAATTACGATGCTATTTTCAGAAAGCGGTACAGCTGCGATTCGCGGTGATATAGTCATGCAAATCATCGGTGAATTTGGTCGTATGGTTGGAGTGGGTATGGAAGGCACGCAGTTGAAAATTACTGTAAATGTCCAAAATAAACCTTTAAAAGAATGGCTATACCAAGTGAAAAGTCTAGCTGAAAAACTTCGCGGAGCAATGAAAGAGCAATTATCCACTGAAAATTAAAACGTTATTAAGAAGGAAGGAGGTGGCGGGATGTCAGAACGTTCCATGAAAAGACTAATGAAAGGAGCGGCTTGGCTAACCGCTGCCTCGTTTATCTCTAAAATACTTAGTGCGGTTTACCGAGTACCTTTTCAAAATATGGTGGGGGATGTTGGGTTTTATATTTTTCAACAAGTATATCCAATATATGGAATTGCAATGACACTCGCGCTTGGTGGCTTCCCAGTTGTTATTTCTAAAATGCTGGCAGAAGCAGAAGGAGATTTAAGAAGACAGCAAATAATTATGCGTGCTGTCTCCAGAATGCTTCGAATTGTAAGCATAGCGGTTTTTGCTTTCTTGTTCCTATTTGCAGGTTTGATTGCAACTATGATGGGAGATCCAGCCCTTTCTGAGTTAATTCGTGTGATTAGTTTTGTATTTTTACTGATGCCACAACTCGCGTTCATGCGTGGATTTTTTCAAGGTGAGGGAGACATGATACCAACAGCAATTTCCCAAACAGTTGAACAAATAATTCGAGTAGCCATTATTTTAATCGGAGCAGGACTTGCGCTCAATTTGGGTCTAGATTTATATGACGCTGGTTCACTTGCGATGAGCGGTGCATTTTTTGGCGGGATAGCTGGAATCTTTGTTTTGCGCCACTTTTATAATAAAAAAGTCGCTCTTGGAGGAGGATTACAACCTGCTGTATTTGCTAATAAAGAAGAAAAAGTGGGAATTGGCCGGGCTTTTTTACGTCAAAGTGTAGCGATTTGTATTGTCAGTTCCATGTTGATTCTTTTTCAATTAGTGGATTCTTTTCAAGTTTATCGGTTGATGAATGATTCTGGAATTCCGGAATTTATTGCTAAATCTCTCAAAGGTATATACGACCGCGGACAGCCAATTTTACAATTAGGACTTGTATTATCGACGGGGCTCGCTCTTGCGCTTGTACCTATGATTACTGCGGCAAGAGTTCAAGACCAGCAAAAAGAACTTAAACGATCTATTTTGTTAGCGGTTAAAATTACATTGATTTTATCAGGAGCAGAAACAATTGGATTAATCGTTATTATGCGACCATTAAATCAGATGCTATTTCAAACTCCGGATGGGACCTTAGTTTTACAATTATTTATGCCCGCAGTTTTTCTTAGTTCCTTAATTGTAATGTTGAGCAGTATTTTACAAGGCTTCGGAAAAATCATCGTGCCCGCAGTTGGTGTTGGAATCGGTCTTATTGTAAAATGGATAACAGGTAGTATACTAATTCCGCGACTTGCAACAATTGGTGCTTCAATTTCAACGTGTATTGGCTTACTAGTAATCCTTATCATTTGTTATATTTCACTTAAACAGTCCATTCGTGTGCCATTCGTAGAGAAAGCAATGATTTTAAGATTAATTGCTGCATTAGCTTTAATGGCAATAGTTCCATGTTTATTCGAATGGTTCGCGCCATCAAGTACTAGACTCGGAAGTGCATTTCAAGCTATAACAAGTGCTGCTATTGGCGGAAGCGTTTTTCTTGTTTTTGCTCTGAGGTACAAATTGCTCGGCCCGAAAGATTTCGTTTTCCTTCCGTTTGGCTCCAAATTACTCGCACTTAGTAAGTTTGTAGCACGTAAATAATATAAAGTAGGTGAATAAAATGGCAACAACTATGCGCTTAGATAAATATTTAAAAGTTTCAAGGTTAATTAAAAGACGAACAGTAGCAAAAGAAGTAGCTGAAAAAGGACGAATTGCTGTCAATGGAGTAACAGCTAAACCAGGAACAAATGTAAAATCTGGGGATGAACTTGTGATTCGCTTTGGTCCGAAAATTGTTACAGCAAAAATTGAACGCTTAGAAGAAAATGCAAAGAAAGACCAAGCAACAGAAATGTATACAATTTTAAAAGAAGAACGCACAGACGAAAGCAGATGAAAATCGTCTGAAATCGCGCACGTTAGCCGATTTCAGACGATTTTTTATTTCGTATATTAAAATGCAAACAATTTTTAACAAAAAAGTCAAGAAAAATATCATAAAAAAAGCGGATTCCAATAGACAAATGCCTGATTTATTGATATTATTTTAAGCAAGAAACGTTTTTTTCTCTACCGAATTTCACAGATAAGAGCAAATAAGAACATGGGAGGGACGATGTATGAAAAAAGCCGAATCAAAAGTAGCGAGAATAGAAAATCGCTATATTAAAGATACCGCAACAATGAAAAAAACTCGTAATCGTCGCCGTATAGCCCTGTTTCGTAGACTTGCTTTTATGGCCATTATCTTTGCTGTCGTTGGTGGACTACTAACTATTACGTATACCAAACAAGTTTTAGCCCTCAAAGAAAAAAAAGAAAAGCAAGTGCAAGTAGATAAGAAAATGGTTGCAATGAAGGATGAGGAAGAAGCGCTAAATGATCAAATCAAAAAACTTCATGACGATGAATACATAGCCAAACTAGCAAGAAGCGAGTATTATTTATCCAAAGACGGAGAAATTATTTTTAATATTCCCGAAGAAAATTCGAAACAAAAAGAGTAAGTCAAAGCCGAACCGTCATTCTCCATGGTAGAATCAAAGGGAAAATAGAGTTGAGTATTTTTGGGGTTTGTAAGTTTGACTGTTTGACACTCTTTTTATTATAGCTATAATTAAGCAATAGAGTGATATTTTAAGGAGGACGCATTTTTTTATGTCGATCGAAGTAGGCAACAAGTTACAAGGGAAAGTTACTGGGATTACTAATTTTGGAGCATTTGTGGAGCTAGAAGGTGGCAAAACAGGGTTAGTCCATATTAGTGAAGTAGCAGATAACTATGTTAAAGACATTAATGACATCTTAACTGTTGGGGATGAAGTTACTGTTAAAGTAATGAATATTGGTGATGATGGTAAGATTGGCCTGTCCATTCGTAAAGCGGTGGATCGTCCTGAACGCCCAGAGAAAAGTTACGATCGTAAGCCAAAATACAGCAAAAAACCTGCTGGAAACTATGTAAAACCAGCCGAGAGCTTTGAAGATATAATGTCTAAATTCTTGAAAGATAGTGATGAAAGACTTACTACTATCAAACGCCAAACAGAATCTAAACGTGGCGGCCGAGGCGCAAAACGCGGCTAATACACTAAAATTAATTGTAATGTATAGAGATGCACCGTATTGGATCATTAATACGGTGCACTTTTTGATAAAAAATGTGAGAGCCGAATTTTGAAGGAAGGTTTTCTTGAATGGATGACATGGAAAAACGAGTACATAGATATATCGAGAAACACGAATTAATCCGATCCGATGATAAATTGCTTGTGGCAGTTTCTGGCGGTCCGGATTCTTTGACGTTATTACATTTTTTATGGAAATCAAATTTAGTTTCAAAAGAAGCGATTTCCGTCGCGCATTTAAACCATCGCTTAAGAGAAAACGCAGCAAAAGAACAACGCGTCGTCGAAACTTTTTGCGAGAGGCATAACATTCCTTTTTACATAGAAGAAGTAGACATAAAAACTCAAGCCCAAATTTTGCACAAAGGCATTGAAGAAACAGCTCGTATTGTCAGATATGCTTTCTTTGAAAAGGTAATGGCTAAGAATAACATAAACAAACTAGCGCTCGCGCACCATGCAGATGACCAAATCGAAACAATCCTAATGCGGCTAGTCCGTGGAAGTGCTGGTATCGGGTGGTCAGGCATACAACCAAAACGCGAGGTGAGAGGTGGACAAGCAATCCGGCCTTTCTTACCAATTACAAAAGCAGAAATTATAGATTACGCAAAAAAACATGGATTAGCATACGAAACGGATGAATCAAATGCTAGTCTAGAATACACGAGAAATCGATATCGGGCACAACTTTTACCATTTTTAAAGCAAGAAAATCCAGCCGTCTATTCGCACTTCGAAAGATTTTCAGAAGAAACAAGCGAAGACTTCCAATTTTTGGAGGCACTTGCGAGAGATGTATTGAAGAAAAACCTCATTAAAAACGGCAAAAAGACAACACTTTTACTTAGTAGCTTTAAAAATGAAGCGAATCCTTTACAACGTCGTGCAATTCATTTACTATTGAGATATCTGTACAATGAAAATGCCAGTTTTATTACGGTAAATCATATATATCAGATTATCCAAATAATTCAAAGCGACAATCCATCTAGTTCGATTGATTTACCGAATAAACTTATTGCAAGCAGAGCATACGATGAACTTCATTTTCAATTTGGAGAAAGACAAGCTTCTTCTGAGTTTTATCATCAATTAGAACTGAACGATCGCATTGAATTAGAAAATAAAACAAGCATCCGATTAAAGTTAAAAAGTTCTGTTGTTCAAACAAATGGGCTAAATGGAATGCTACTGGATGCAGGAGATATTGTTCTTCCATTAATCGTCCGAAACCGTGTGAACGGGGATAAAATGACGATGAAAGGGCAAGTAGGTAGTAAAAAACTAAAAGACATTTTCATCGACGCCAAGATACCAAGGCAAGAACGCGACAATCTGCCCGTGATAACAGACTATACTGGAAAAATCCTTTGGGTTCCTGGTGTGAAAAAGTCTGCCTATGACCGAGAGTTTAGTCGTAGCAAAAAGCAATACATTATTAGGTACACTCGAAATATAGGAGGAAACGAGAGCATGCATAATGATATTCAGAAAGTACTGATATCGGAGGACGAATTACAAGAGAAAATTCGTGAACTGGGTCGTGAGTTGACAACAGAATATGAAGGACGTAACCCATTAGTAGTAGGTGTGTTAAAAGGCGCAACCCCATTTATGACTGATTTACTTAAAAGAGTAGACACATACTTAGAGATGGACTTCATGGATGTTTCCAGTTACGGAAATGGGACAGTATCGTCAGGTGAAGTGAAAATTATTAAAGACCTAAATGCTTCGGTAGAAGGTCGCGATGTACTTATAATTGAAGATATCATTGATAGCGGTCGTACACTTAGTTATCTAGTGGATCTTATTAAATATCGCAAAGCAAAATCAGTTAAACTGGTTACTTTGCTTGATAAGCCAGCTGGAAGGAATGTAGCGATTGAAGCAGATTATGTAGGCTTTGTCGTGCCAAATGAATTTGTCGTTGGTTACGGGTTAGACTATGCTGAACGATACCGCAATTTACCATATATTGGTATTTTAAAACCAGAAATTTATAGCGAGTGAAAATAATTAACAAACAGAACTAATTTTTGTTAAAATGTAATAGTTACCTTTTTCGAAAACAAAAAGAAAAAAATTGCTGCCAAACGTGCAAAATAGTGGGCAATCTAGATTCGGTATGCTATCATTAGTCTTAGTTTTCGAAGGTGAAAATTGTATCAATAAATATTAAAAAATCTAAATTAATAATAGAATAACTTCGTAAGAGAAAAAGCGAAACGGATATGTTTTTAATAATCAGGGGAAGATAACTTTGTTTCTAAATCTGCTATTAGTCAAAAACAACTTTTAAAGGGGTAAAAATCCAGAAAAAGTAAGAATCCAAGCTCTTGCGTGGGAGGAGGTAAGGAATGAACAGGTTTTTTAGAAATGCGATATTTTATGTCATAATATTCCTTGTTATTATCGGGATTGTTGCTTCATTTAACTCAAACAAAGAGGCAGCCAAAGATATTAGCTATTCAGAATTTGTGAGTAAATTAGAAGATGGTAAAGTTAAATCTGTAGAAATACAGCCAGACCGTAGTGTTTATACAATCAATGGGGAATTTAAATCTAGTGATAAAAGTTCCGACGACAAAAAAACCGGTCTTGGACAAAGCAAAACAAGTAGCACTGCTTTCACAACATACGCTTTAAACAGCGATACTTCCCTTGATGATTTACAAAAAACACTCAAAAGTGAAGACGTGAAAACAACAGTAGTACCTGCCAAACAAAACAGCGGTTGGGTTACATTCCTAACTTCTATTGTACCTTTTGTAATTATCTTTATCCTCTTCTTCTTCCTAATGAGCCAGTCTCAAGGTGGCGGCGGTGGTAAAGTAATGAGCTTTGGTAAAAGTAAAGCCAAACTTTACAACGACGACAAGAAGAAAGTTCGCTTCACAGATGTAGCTGGAGCAGACGAGGAAAAACAAGAACTTGTTGAAGTGGTAGAATTCCTAAAAGATCCGCGTAAATTTGCGGACCTTGGTGCTCGTATTCCTAAAGGTGTCCTTTTAGTAGGTCCTCCGGGTACTGGTAAAACCTTGCTAGCTCGTGCAGTTGCCGGTGAAGCGGGAGTGCCATTCTTCTCTATCTCAGGTTCAGACTTTGTAGAAATGTTTGTTGGTGTCGGTGCAAGCCGTGTCCGCGACTTATTCGAAAATGCGAAGAAAAATGCGCCATGTATCATTTTCATTGATGAAATTGATGCAGTAGGTCGCCAGCGTGGAGCTGGAATGGGCGGGGGTCACGATGAACGTGAACAAACCCTAAACCAATTACTAGTTGAAATGGATGGTTTTGGCGGCAATGAAGGTATCATCATTATTGCAGCAACTAACCGTGCAGACGTACTTGACCCAGCGCTTCTTCGTCCAGGCCGTTTTGACCGCCAAATCATGGTTGATCGTCCAGATGTAAAAGGTCGTGAAGCAGTACTTCGTGTCCATGCTCGTAACAAACCACTTGCTAAAAGTGTTGATTTAAAAGCAATCGCTCAACGTACACCGGGATTCTCTGGTGCTGATTTAGAAAACTTACTGAATGAAGCCGCACTCGTTGCAGCTCGTTCCGATAAGAAAGAAATAGATATGAGTGACCTCGATGAAGCTAGTGACCGCGTAATTGCTGGTCCAGCTAAGAAAAATCGAGTTATCTCTGAAAAAGAACGCCGCACAGTTGCGTATCATGAAGGTGGTCACGTTATCGTCGGAATGGTACTTGATGAAGCGGAAGTTGTGCATAAAGTTACCATCGTTCCTCGTGGACAAGCTGGTGGTTATGCCGTAATGTTACCAAAAGAAGATCGCTTCCTAATGACGAAAGCTGAGTTAATGGACCGTATTACTGGTTTACTCGGTGGACGCGTAGCCGAAGAAGTTACTTTTGGTGAAGTAACAACTGGTGCAAGTAATGACTTTGAACGTGCTACTGAACTTGCTCGCCGCATGGTAACTGAATGGGGTATGAGTGACAAGATTGGACCACTTCAATTCACTTCTGGTAACGGTCAAGTATTCATGGGCCGAGATTTCGGTAGCGACAAAGGATATTCCGATAAAATCGCCTACGAAATTGATACAGAAGTTCAAAGCTTAATCCGCTACTGTTATGACCGCGCTAAAACAATCATTACAGAACATCAAGAACAACATAAACTTATCGCAGAAACATTACTAAAAGTTGAAACTTTAGATGCTCGCCAAATTCGTTCCCTATTTGATGACGGTGTAATGCCTCCAGATATCGATACAATTGACGTAGAAGCAGAATATCCTTCTGAAAAAGACGAAGAAGTAGTGGGTAAATCTTTTGAAGAAGAAAAAGAAGACTTAAAAGAAGAAGAAAAAGTCAAAGAAACTCAAGATGAACCAAAAGAAGTAACTTCGGAAGATGCTCCAAACATTGAGCAAACGCCAAACGATAAAAAAGACGAATAAAATCAAAGAGGCTGGGCTTTCCCAGTCTCTTTTTTGAAGCTATATTATTCGGATTTCTAACTAAAACATGTTATGATACGTTAGAAAAATCTTCTAAAGGACGGTATTTAAACTTATGATACTTGTAATTGACGTTGGAAATACTAACTGTACTGTCGGAGTTTATGAAAAACAAAAACTTCTAAAACATTGGCGGATGACAACAGATCGTCACCGCACATCTGATGAATTAGGGATGACAGTCCTGAACTTTTTTTCATATGCGAATTTAACTCCTTCTGATATTCAAGGAATTATTATTTCGTCCGTAGTTCCACCAATTATGCATGCAATGGAAACAATGTGTGTACGTTATTTTAATATCCGGCCATTAATCGTTGGTCCAGGAATAAAAACTGGTTTAAATCTCAAAGTAGATAATCCGCGCGAAATTGGATCTGACCGAATCGTAAACGCCGTAGCTGCATCTGAAGAATACGGAACTCCAGTAATTGTAGTTGATTTTGGCACAGCAACCACGTTTTGCTATATCGACGAATCAGGTGTATACCAAGGTGGTGCCATTGCTCCTGGAATTATGATTTCAACAGAAGCTTTATATAATCGCGCTGCCAAACTTCCGCGTGTAGATATTGCTGAATCTAACCAGATTATCGGGAAATCTACTGTGGCATCCATGCAAGCAGGCATTTTCTATGGTTTTGTCGGCCAATGCGAAGGAATCATTACGGAGATGAAAAAACAATCCAATGCAAGTCCAGTAGTAGTTGCGACTGGCGGGCTCGCTCGGATGATAACGGAAAAATCTTCTGTAGTAGATATTTTAGACCCGTTTTTAACATTAAAAGGTCTAGAACTTCTATATAGAAGAAACAAACCGACTACAGAAAAATAAAAGGAGTTTTATATAATGAGCGATTATTTAGTTAAAGCGTTAGCCTACGACGGTATGGCGCGTGTATATGCAGCAGTAACAACTGAAACAATCAAAGAAGCGCAAAGAAGACACGATACATGGTCTGTCTCCTCCGCTGCACTTGGCAGAACGATGACAGGGACACTTTTCCTTGGAGCAATGCAAAAAGAAGATCAAAAAATCACTGTTAAAATCGAAGGCGACGGCCCAATTGGTCCAATTGTTGCTGATAGTAATGCGCAAGGCCAAATCAGAGGATACGTAACAAATCCACACGTTCATTTCAGTGAACTAAATGAAGCTGGAAAACTAGATGTCCGCCGCGGGGTTGGAACATCTGGCATGCTTTCGGTTGTAAAAGATTTAGGTTTTGGCGAAAATTTTACCGGACAAACACCAATCGTTTCAGGCGAAATAGGCGAAGATTTTACGTATTACTTAGCAACATCCGAACAAATCAATTCTTCTGTCGGTGTAGGAGTGCTTGTTAATCCAGATGATACGATTGAAGCAGCAGGCGGTTTCATGTTGCAACTACTTCCCGGCGCGACAGATGAAATCATTGATGAAATTGAAAAAAACCTTACAGCTTTACCAACAGTTTCTAGAATGATTGAAGCAGGCGAAACTCCAGAATCTATCCTAGCTAAATTAGCGGGCGGAGAAGATAAATTACAAATTTTAGAAAAAATCCCGGTGTCCTTTGAATGTAACTGTTCCAAAGAACGCTTTGGCAGTGCAATAATTTCGCTTGGAAAAGAAGAAATCCGTTCCATGATAGAAGAGGATCATGGCGCAGAAGCAGAATGCCATTTTTGCCGAAACACTTATGATTTCTCAGAAGAAGAATTAGAAAAACTATACGAAGAAGCCAAATAAAGAAAAAGGAGCACCTAACCCGGTGCTCCTTTTTAAGAGGTTAAACTTGACAAAATAGGTCGGAATTAATTAAACTAGATGAAAGACCTAAAAAAGATAGGAGTGCTTTAATAATGACAATTGCAAATTCAATCACTGATTTAATTGGAAAGACACCTATTGTGAAACTTAACCGTTTGCCAGAAGCAGGAAGCGCGGATGTATACGTGAAATTAGAATTCCAAAATCCAGGTGGTAGCGTAAAAGACCGTATTGCTAACGCGATGATCGAAAGCGCTGAAAAATCTGGTGCATTAAAACCGGGTGACACAATTATTGAGCCGACTAGTGGGAATACAGGTATCGGCTTAGCAATGGTAGCGGCAGCAAAAGGTTATCAAGCAATCTTCGTAATGCCGGAAACGATGAGTTTAGAACGCCGTAAATTACTTCAAGCTTACGGTGCAAAATTAGTATTAACACCGGGACCAGACGGAATGAAAGGTGCAATTGCTAAAGCGGAAGAACTTGCAAAAGAAAACAACTATTTTGTTCCGCAACAATTCCATAACCCAGCAAACCCAGCAGTTCATGAAGAAACGACTGGACCAGAAATCGTTGAAGCTTTCGGTAAAGACGGCCTAGATGTTTTCATCGCAGGAGTTGGAACAGGTGGAACAGTAACCGGTGTAGGGCATGTACTGAAAAAGAATTACCCAGATGTTAAAATCTATGCTCTTGAACCAGAAGAATCCCCCGTACTTAGTGGCGGTTCTCCATCTCCGCATAAAATTCAAGGTATCGGTGCCGGCTTCGTACCGGATACATTAGATACAAAAGTGTATGACGGCATTCTAAAAGTTTCAAGTGAAGATGCCCTAGAAACAGCGCGTGAAGTAGCGAAAAAAGAAGGTATCTTGGTAGGTATTTCTTCCGGAGCAACTATTAAAGCTGCTCTTGATCTTGCGAAAGAACTTGGTGCTGGCAAAAAAGTACTCGCAATTGTTGCGAGTAATGGTGAACGCTACTTAAGCACACCGCTTTATAATTTTGAAGATTAATAATCAGAGGGCCTAGATTTTCTAGGTTCTTTTTTATGAAAAGAAATAAATGCATTTCTTATTATTTTCTAATCAAATGCACAGCAGAAATTTTCTTTTCTTGGTTAATATATAGACATAAGCTAACAACAAGCAAAACATTTTCATTCTTTCCCCTTTTGGAATGAAAATCCCAAACTCCCTTTTTGACCAGTGTGGTTTACTCCCTTTTTCCACACTGGTTTTTTAATGCAAAAAATGAAAAGAAAAACCGAGAAATCTCATGAAATTTTAACAAAAATCACAGCATACCCACCAAAAACTTGGTTAATATATAGACATAAGCTAACAACAAGCAAAACATTTCATTCTTTCCCCTTTTTAGAATGAAAATCCCAAACTCCCTTTTTTGACCAGTGTGGTTTACTCCCTTTTTCCACACTGGTTTTTTGATGCAAAAAAATGAAAAGAAAAACCGAGAAATCTCATGAAACTTTAACAAAAATCACAGCATATCCACCGAAAACTTGGTTAATATATAGTCATAAGCTAACAACAAGCAAAACATTTTCATTCTTCTCCCCCTTTTTAGAATGAAAATCCCAAACTCCCTTTTTGACCGATGCGGTTTACTCCCTTTTCCGCATCGGTTTTTTTGTGCGCTAAAATTACTGAATTCTGCTATAATAAATCTCGGAAAGAGGTGTTGGTGCTTGAAGAAGTGGAAAAGGGATCACCTAGGTATGGTCATGGGAATATTGAATGTTACGCCAGACTCTTTTTCGGATGGCGGGAAATATATGCAAGTGGAAGAAGCTGTGGCTCGAGCGTTACAAATGGCGGAAGATGGGGCAGCGATAATTGACGTTGGGGGAATATCTACTCGTCCAGGTTTTTCGGAAGTAACTCCTGAACAAGAACTTTCCCGAATTATTCCTGTCATCAAAGCTGTCAGAGAAAAATTACCAAATATATGGATTTCCGTTGATTCTTGGCGTGCTGAAGTAGCGGAACAAGCTATATTAGCAGGAGCTGATATGATAAATGACCAATGGGGCGCGAAAAAAGAACCGGAAATTGCCGAAATCGCTGCGAAATACAACGTGCCGATTTGTTTAATGCATAACCGGGAAAACGTACAATACGATAATTTTTTAGAAGATGTGAAAAAAGACTTGTTAGAAAGTATTGCCATAGCTAAAGCGGCATCAGTGCCAGACGAGCATATTATTCTCGATCCGGGATTCGGTTTTGTTAAAACACCTGCTCAGAATTTAGAAGTGTTACGACGCATTGATGAAATAGTTGCACTTGGCTACGAAGTTTTACTCGGAACGAGCAGAAAGTCAACCATTGGCCTCGTACTAGGAACTACTTCGGATGATAGAATGGAAGGAACTGGAGCGACAACTGTATACGGATTTTCGAAAGGCTGTACAATAACTCGTGTCCATGATGTGCTTCCAATTGCACGCATGGTACGAATGACAGATGCAATCACTGGCAAATTAGATATTACAAAAATATAAAGAGGTGCTTTAGTTGGATAAAATTTATTTAAACGAATTAGTATTTTACGGATACCATGGAGTTTTAGCGGAAGAAACAAAACTAGGACAAACGTTTCGAGTCTCATTAATCCTTGGACTTTCCACTAAAAAAGCGGGGATGTCAGATAGTGTAGAAGATACAGTCAGCTATGCAGAAGTTTATGAAACAGTAAAAGAAATAGTAGAAGGAAAACCATTCAAGTTAATTGAAGCACTTGCAGAAAAAATTTCAATAGAAGTTTTAGCGGGTTATCCTCTTTTGGAAGAAGTAACTGTAAAACTTATAAAACCAAATCCGCCGATTCCGGGACACTATGACTCTGTCGCGGTAGAAATTGAACGTAAAAGAAGTGATTTGAATGGCTAAAGCATTTCTATCAATTGGTACAAACATTGGTGAACGTTTAGAAAATTTAAATGATGCGCTAAGAGGTTTAGTCGCTTCGGATCAAATTAAAATTATCCATGTATCTAGTGTATATGAAACAGATGCAGTAGGTTACGAAAATCAAGCAGCATTTTTTAATATCGCCGTAGAAATCGAAACCAATTTTTCGCCGGTTGATTTACTAGACTTTTGCCTCGCGCTCGAACTTGAATTGGGGCGAGTTCGCTTATTTAAGTGGGGTCCACGTCTCATTGATATTGATGTTTTATTATATGATGATGTTAAAATCGATACAGAAAAGCTGAAAATCCCACATCCTTATATGAAAGAACGCGCTTTTGTGATGATCCCGTTAATAGAAATTTCGCCAGAAAAAAGCAATCTTGTTAAGAATTCAGCCGCTTTGGAAGAACAAGGCGTTCGAAAAATAAAAAATCACGTCAACTGGTAAAATTGGCACTTGCAGAAAAAACAGATTATGATAACATAACACTAGCGCAATTTAAGAGGAAGGGGTTTACCATTAATGTTTAAAATAGGTAATGTAGAAATTAAGAACCAAGTAGTTGTGGCGCCAATGGCCGGTATATCTAATTCCGCATTCCGTCTAACTGTTAAAGAATTCGGAGCAGGCCTCGTTTGCTGTGAAATGATTAGCGACAAAGGAATTGCATACCGTAATGCTAAAACGCTTGATATGCTATATATTGATGAAAAAGAAAAACCACTGAGCTTACAAATTTTCGGTGGTGAGAAAGAAACGCTTGTAGAAGCAGCGAAATTTGTAGCTGAAAATACAACAGCAGATATTATTGATATTAATATGGGATGCCCAGTAAACAAAATTATCAAATGTGAAGCTGGAGCAAAATGGTTGCTTGATCCAAATAAAGTATACGATATGGTAGCTGCTGTAGTGGACGCTGTTGATAAACCAGTAACAGTGAAAATGCGTATTGGTTGGGACGAAGAACATGTCTTTGCTATCGAAAATGCGCTTGCTGCTGAACGTGCCGGAGCTGCAGCTGTTGCAATGCACGGTCGTACTCGTGTTCAAATGTATGAAGGTAGCGCAAACTGGGACGTGCTTAGAGATGTAAAACGCGAACTCAAAATTCCTTTTATGGCCAATGGTGATGTGAGAACACCTGAAGATGCAAAACGAATTCTAGAGCACACCGGAGCTGATGGCGTCATGATTGGTCGTGCTGCTCTTGGAAACCCCTGGATGATTTATCGTACAGTGAAATTCCTGGAAACAGGAGAACTTCTTCCAGAACCGGAACCACGCGAAAAAATGCAAACTGCTATGCTTCACCTAAATCGTTTAGTCGAGCTAAAAGGGGAAAATATTGCAGTTCGTGAATTTAGACAACATGCAGCTTACTATCTAAAAGGTGCTCGCGGAAGTACTCGCGCGAAAGTGGCTGCTAACCAAGCAACAAAACAATCAGAGATGGAAGCAATTTTAAATGAATTTGTTCTTCAATATGAAGAAAAAGCATTAGCGAAACAAGACTAATTAGGATTGCCTCGAGTTTTCGGGGCAATTTTTAAATTTATACTAGAAAAATCAGACTAAAAAAGCGTATAATGGAAACATCTGTAGAAATGAATAGAATAGGAGTGTACCTATATGAGTAACGAGAATCATGAAGAACTAAATGACCAACTCATCGTCCGTCGCGAAAAAGTGGACACATTGCGCGAAGAAGGCATAGATCCTTTTGGCGAAAAATTTATCCGTTCCATCAGCCCGGAAGAAATCGAAACAAAATTTGCTGATAAATCAAAAGAAGAACTTGAAGAAGCTGCTATTGAAGTTTCTGTAGCCGGCCGTATTATGACGAAGCGTGTCAAAGGTAAAGTAGGTTTCACGCATATTCAAGACCGTTTTCATCAATTACAAATCTACATCCGTAAAGATGCTATTGGCGAAGATGCCTATGCGATTTTCAAATTAGCTGATTTAGGAGATATCATTGGCATAAAAGGAACTATTTTCCGCACTAACACAGGGGAGTTATCCGTAAAAGCAACAGAATTCACTTTACTTTCTAAATCATTACGCCCACTTCCTGATAAGTATCACGGTTTAAAAGACGTAGAACAACGCTATCGTCAACGTTATTTAGACTTGATTACAAATGAAGAAAGCCAAAACCGTTTTGTAATGCGTAGTAAAATCTTGAAATACACTCGTGATTACATGGATAATCAAGGTTTCTTAGAAGTAGAAACACCAGTACTCCATACCATTGCTGGCGGGGCTGCTGCAAAACCATTTATTACACACCATAATGCACTTGATATGGAATTATACTTACGAATCGCGTTAGAACTTCATCTGAAACGCCTAATCGTCGGCGGAATGGATAAGGTCTATGAAATCGGCCGTGTTTTCCGAAATGAAGGAACATCCACACGCCATAACCCTGAATTCACTATGCTAGAATCATACGCTGCTTATGAAGATTATGAAGATGTTATGGACTTAGTGGAAGGTTTAGTATCAACAGTATGTAAACAAGTAAATGGAACAACAAAAATAACATACGGTGAATACAATGTAGATTTGACTCCGAAATGGCGTCGGATCCACATGGCAGACGTAGTCAAAGAATATGTAGGCGTAGATTTCTGGAATGTAACCTCTGATGAAGAGGCACGTGAACTAGCTAAAAAGCATGATGTAGCAGTAACGGAACACATGACATATGGTCATATTCTAAATGAATTTTTCGAAACATACGTAGAAGAAAAACTTATTCAACCAACATTTGTTTACGGACACCCAGTAGAGATTTCTCCATTAGCGAAGAAAAACAAAGAGGATGAACGCTTCACCGATCGTTTTGAATTATTTATCGTTGGACGGGAGCATGCAAATGCGTTCTCAGAATTAAACGACCCAATTGATCAAAGAGAACGTTTTGAAGCGCAAATAAAAGAACGCGAACAAGGAAATGATGAGGCTCATGGGATGGATGCAGATTTCCTTGAAGCATTAGAATATGGACTACCTCCAACAGGGGGATTAGGGATAGGGGTAGATCGCCTAGTAATGCTATTAACAGACGCTCCATCTATTCGTGATATCCTGTTATTCCCAACAATGAAACACCGCGATTAACAATGAATCCAGAGCTGTTTTTCTCAGTTCTGGATTTTGCTGTTTTTTTAGAAAAAACAAATTTGCCAAAGAGAAACTTTTTCTTAAAATATGCTTGCAATCCCTATGAAAACATGATATATTTATAAACGTTCCAGTTAAACGAAGACAAAATGTGCTTGAGAAAATTAAATTTTTTTGAAAAAACATCTTGACTTTAATACCTGAATAGAGTAAGATATAAAAGTTGTTGCTAAAAGCAACAAAGAAGAAAAAGTGACCTTTGAAAACTGAACAAAGAAGAAGACGAAAAGCAATGAGACGTAAAGTCTCACTGGTAATCGCAGGGCAGAAAACAGAAAGCTGTTTTCAACAAAAACAAACTAGTAATTTAATTGCTAGCG
>NZ_JAARZJ010000011.1 GCF_014229245.1 Listeria farberi
ATATAATACACATAAAGTATATATATTTTTTAGACTTTTACTAGAATATAGTTTAAAGTATAGCTCAGCAATAACTATCAATAATATTATAGTATAAATCGATATTACAATTAATAAAAAAGATAACATATTCTTCCTCCTGACCTCTTCTTCAAACTGTAAAAAAAACAAATGTAGATAAGATTATACCACCTACCACAGTAAATAGGTAAGGCATAAATTTTATTAATTTATTCTTCTTTCCTTTATATTTATCTACAAATATAAAGCATAAAGTAGTTATCATTAAAAATTCAAGAGAGATTATAGTTTTCAAAAAGGTCAACATTAATATTTCCTCCTTTTTTTCTTTCCCATTTTTTTTTGGGCTTTATTAACTTTTTTTGAAATTTTCTTATAGGATTTTGGAAAAAGTGAATTTTTAAAATGTCCCTTCCAATCTTTTTTCATACTTTTGATTGAGCTCTTCACGTTATGAAAAACTTGTTTTGTACCTTTTTTTACACTTTTAGCTTTCCATATTTTTTTCCCGATTTTCCCTATACTTTTATATCCTAGAACGCGTCCTAAACCTACTTTGAACACTCCTTGCACTGCGCCAACACCAGTAGCAACTAATGCCCCCTTCCAACTGTATCCTTTTTTTCTGTTCTTCCATAAATATTTCGCTAAACCTGTTGCAGCTCCTACGCCTGCTGACACAGCCCACCAAGCAACCTCACCATCAGGATCAAAATACATAACAGGATTATTATTCGCATAATTATACCCATTCATCGTCTGTGGATCATCTTCATCGCCTGGGTCTGGGTCGTAAGCAGTAAACACACCTTGCTCTGGTTCGTAATAACGCGCCATCAAGTAATATTGTTCGATTTCCTTGTCATACGTGTATCCTGCATAACCATACGGATTGGCTTTGGCTTCTTCTGTAGAGGCAGTGTTTTTCAGCACATTTCCCCAAGCATCATATGCATATTCTGCGACAATTTTACCTGCTTCATCCGTGAGTGCAATCACGTCGCCATGCGAATTATAGTGATAATAGAGGGTTTTGCCATTCATCTTCATTGCTAAACGAACATTATCATCCGAATAAACATACTGACGAACTACTTTTCCATCACCATTAGTTTCATACAGAACATCAATACTATCGCCGTCATAATGATAATTCGTCGTCACGCCATCGACTGTTTTCGACAAGCGACGGTTATCATCATCGTACGTATAACTTGTAAACGGCTCGCTCTCGCCTTTTTTCGTGATGCTGCTTAAACGGTCGCCGGTATCCCATGTATACGTGTACTTGCCATCGCTTGTACGGTTACCATTGGCGTCATACGTCAGAGCCTCTCCGTTCCACGAAACCAGTTGATTACCATCATTATAACTTGCGGCAATTGTTTTTGTCTCGCTTCCGCTGATTGCTACTTGTGTGCGGTTTCCGAAGCCATCGTATGTGTATGCTTTTACGGTGCCGTCTGGTAGTGTTTCTTTAGTTAGTTGGTTGACTGCATCATATTCGTAGGTTGTTTTTCCGTCTTGTTTGTTGTCGATGCTTGTACGGTTGCTTGCAGCGTCATAGGTGTAGTTTTCATCTAAAATTTGGGTGCCGCTTGCGCTACTAATAGCTGCGTTGGTGACTTTTTGGGTGCTATCGTAGGTGTAGTTGGCTGCGGTGCCGTTTCCTGCTGTGTAGACATTGATGTTTCCAAATTCGTCAAACTCGAAATAGGCGTTTTTGCTTCCGTCGTTTACGCGGGTATTCCGGTCTAAGTCGTTGTATGTGTAGCTTGTTTTTGCTGTGTAGTCGCCGTGGTTAATGGCTACTTCGCCGACTTTGTCTGTTTTTCCTTTGTTGTCTTTTGTTGGTTTGTCTTTGTATGTGTAGCTTACGTCGCCACCTCGTTCGGCTACTTTGGTGATTCGGTTGGCATCGTCGTAGGTTTTGTCGGTTACGATGCTGTTGATTTCATCGGTTACTTTTGTTTGGTTGCCGTTAGGATCGTATTGGAATTTAAATGCTAGTTTATCATTCCATTTGATCCCGTCCGTACGGTCAGCAGAATCGTATGTGCTTTCGGTTACGCGACCATTTGGCATGATTGCTTTTGTTTCATTACCGGCTGCATCATATTCGTACTTGATTGTGCGATTGAGTGCGTCGGTAAATGCGGTGATTTTGTTATCCACGTCATATTCATAGATATTTTTTTGCGTTTTGCCGGATGCAGTGACATTTTTTTCGGTGGTGTTGCCATTGTCGTCGTACTTATAGGCTACGGATGTGCCGTTCGCTAGTTTTGTGTCTATAAGCGCGTTGTCTGCATCATAGGTTAAAGTTTTTTTGTTGCCTTTTTCGTCTGTTTCGGATGTAGTGTTACCGTAAATATCGTAAGTGAAGCTGATTTTGCGGCCTTCTTCGTCATAGCTAGCTGTTACATAATTGCCGGAAGCGTCGTATTCATTTTTTGTTAATACTTCGCCTTCTATGACACGTACATCGTCAAACCAAGCTTTTCCGGTTAAACCATTGCGGAACATGGTGTAAACTTTAATCATTTTGACTGGCTTAGTCGGTTTAACAACTACGGCACTTCGGTTCCAGTCGTTCGTTCCGAGTGGGAATTGACCTTGTACGGAAGAAGTTGTGCCATCTTGATAATATATTGTTCCCCATATCGAATAATCGTTCGACATCGTTGCAACAGAACCGTTTGCTTTGGCGTCTTCTGATTTGGATAGTGCGGAAATGGTTAATGCTTTGGCTTCTTTTTGATTTACTGGTACATCTTGGACAATATGCGTGTAGGCTTCACTTGTTGCTTTTCGCTCGAAGTAAACAGCGCTATCACCGCTATGGCTTTCATTATCGACTACTTTTGCTTGTGTCAGCGCGGTATTACCTGTACGCATCCAGCCAGTCGGAAGCGTTCCATTGTGCTCTTCAAAACTGCTGTTGACTACCGGGTTGTAACTGGAAGCAACACTGCCTTTTTCAAATTGAACATTGTCGTACCAAATTGTGCCTTTTCCTTTATGTGGAGCTGGTTGTTCGTTGTCCAAATAAAGCAATACTTGGCGCGTGTTTTTGGATGTTTTAAAGGTTAATTGGCGTTTTACCCAGTCGCCGTTCTTTTTGATCGATGTGGCGCGGTTGGATTGCCATACGCCAGCATCGGTAATGTCTTTTGCATTCGCATCTTGTAAACGTCCAATGAGAAGTGCATCGGCGTTTGTCATTCCGGATGTTTTAATCCAGGCGCTAAATGTATATGTTGTTTCTGGTTCTACATCGACGCGTTGAGTAACGGATGAATAGCCTTTTACGGTAGAATTTGCTTCACTCGTTAGTTTAACGGAACCACTGCCGCCGAGTGCTCCTGGCGCTGACTGTGTGCTATCGAATGTCATGCTTCCTTTTGCATCTGATTGAATCAGTGTCCAGTTGGAAACTCCTGCTCCTTTTTCAAAGCCGCTGTTTTGAAGTAAGTTACCGCCGGAAGAAAGTTCGCCACTACCGCGAATTGGATTTCCATAGGTGTCATACTGTGTCACAGAGGATACTTGGGATTCTGTCGCAAGTGTTTCTGATACCGCATCTGCTCCGTCATAGGCAACGGTAGTTTTGCGTCCTTCTGTATCGGTTGAGCTCGTTACATCGTTATTATCATTGTAAGTGTATGATTCTGTTCCGTATGCATCTGTCGCTTGTGTAATATTACCATCTGCATCGTAAGCGTATGTTTCTTCTTGTCCCTTAGGATTCACTTCTTTTACTAGGTTATTTGATTCATACGTGTAGGTCGTTGTGAGTTTGAGACCATCTGCATCTACAATTTCTTTCTTTGGATTTCCAGCATCATTGTAGGAATAAATGGTTTTCTTCTTTTTCTCGTTTGTTAAAGTAGTTTGCTGTCCTTCTTTGTCATAAGAAAGGGTTGTTTTTTTGCCGACTGGATCGGTTATTTCTGTTAATTTTTCTTCTTCATAGGCAAAAGTTGTTTCATATGGTTTTTCTTCTGTATGTTTTGGATCGTAAATCGAGGTTAATAAGCCATCTGTGTAGCCGTAGCGATATATTTTTCCGCGGGCAGTGGATGAACTGATTAGCTCTTGTTTGTCATTATACGTGTAGCTGATTTTACGGTCTTCTGGTCCGACAAGTTCTTTTACTAGCTCGCCTTCATACGCGAGAGTAACGGTACGTCCGGAAGCGTCGCGCAAGCTTGTTAGTTTGCCGTCAGTATATTCGTATGTTAATTCGTTACCTTTTGTATCTTTTTCGGATTTTAATCGTCCATCAACTAAAAAGCGTGTTTCTGACTTATCTTCTTCTATTTTCAAATAGCCATCTGCGTTTTTAGTAATCTCGGAGTAAATGCCTGGTGGTGCTTCGTATTTATCGCCTTTTTTAGTGAAACGATGGATTTTCTTGTCCGATTCCACCCAAACGATATTACCGTTTTCTTCTTCTACGAGTTTTTCTTCGAGCGTACTTGTCCAGCCTTTACCGAAAATGCCAGTTGCATCATCTTGGCTATTAAACGTACGGTCGACATTAATGCTTGGACCGCGGCCTTCTAAGTTGAAATCTGTTTCATGGAATAAAAAGTTTCCGTTTGTAGCGTTCACTTCGCCGCCACGAACTGGCACACTTGTCCAGTAATCAACCATTCCTAGTTGTTTATTGAGTGCTTCTGGAATAGATGGTGTTGCTGGTTCTGATTGCACGCTAGTTGTGTTATTTCCTGCTTTTTGATAAGCGATAACGCGGAACCAGTAGTTTGTGCGCTCTTTATAATTTCCGCCAGAATTGGTATACACTGGAGAAGGGTCTTTTGCGAGTTCATCGCCTTTTCCGTCATGGTGAAGGGCAAATTTCCCTTCTGCAACTTCTTCTTTGGTTGGCCAAATGCCTTTGTTTTGTGTCGTCCACTTTGTTTCTGCGCCGACATCATATTCTTCGTAGGCTTTCCCATTGAAAACGAGTACTTTGTAGCCGTCCGCCATTGGGCTCTTTTCCCAGTTAAGTTCCACGTATCCTGTTTCTTTATGTGCTAAGTTTGAGTATGCTTTCGCAGTAGGTGGTTGTGGTTTTTCGATTGGCATATAGGCGAAAACGAGATCAGATGTAGGGCTTTCTCCGCCTGGATAAACCGCTTGAACCCTAACTAGATAACGCGTTAAATTACGCAGGCCAAAAGTACTTCCGGCTTGAAAGGCATTTTCATATTGTGCCCGTGGATCAAGAGCGAACTCAGCGCCTTTGCCATCGTGGTGGAATTCAAAATCACCATTAGCAATTTCAGCCACTGTTGGGAAGATTTTCTTGCCTTTCGTGCTCCATGTAGTAGCTGAACTTCCTGTATTAAAGTATTCATAGTTATATCCATTAGAAATAACGATATTATAACTAGTCGCACCGGGAACCGCTTTCCAAGATAAATCCATGTAACCTGTTCCAGTTCCAACACCGTTTGAGGCTGTTTTTACAGTTGGTTTTTCTGGTTGTGCGTACGTATAATTTACTTCCAAATAAGGATAGTTTTTATTATTTTCACTTGCTACGACTTTTTTCCAATAGTTTTGGTCGATGTTAGTACCTAAGCGGAAACCATTATTTGGTCGCACGCCACTTGCCCATGCTTGAACTGTATTAGTGACATCTAAGTTCGCCCACTCACCTCGACCGACATTGACGCTTCCAATCCGTGTTGATGCAGGAGCTGTATTCCAAGTCACTTGCCACGGAGACCAGTTCGCATTAGATTCGTAGTACCAAAGATCATTTTTAACTGTTGGAGACATATGCCAAATGTTATAGACTTTCAATGTTGCTTTAGAAATAGTCGCTTTGTTTAAAGTGGATGTGTCCATTTTTAAAAAAGCGGCATTATTTCCTGTTGAATTGTCCCATTTACCGAGTTTTAACGTATAAGCATTTTGACCAGAATCCCATAGTTTACTTCCGATGTTTGTTTCGGTTGGTTTAGCCGAATTAATATTGGCATTATAAACTTCATCTAACCGAACTGATGGATCAATATAGACAGGGTACTCGCGAGCGGCATCATTTAGCCATTCTGTATCTACTTTTAATTGTAGTTCATACACTGTTTTAGTGAGTTGTTTCACTTCAAAAGAAACATTTTCGGATAGTGCTGCTTCCCCGGTTTCAGCGCCGACATTAGAATCTGTCATAACTGGTTTCGGAAGCGTATATATTGTTTCGCCAGATTTATTTTTGAATAGCACATCGCCATTCTCTGCTAGTTCTAAGTCTAGTTTTGTTTCAATTTGATAAACATACGTATCTACTTGATTTGGTTCATGTAGTACTAAGTCTTCTTTAACTGATTGTGGAAAAGTTAAATGTCGTAGATCTGTTTTAGGAAATACGTTTTCATAAGTAACTTCATTTTCTTTGTAGGTCGCTGGTTGGTCTGTTACAGCTTCTTCATTCTCGCCTGTACGTGCTCCTTTTAAGCGAAAAGTAACTTCTGCGCCAGCTTTTGTTAGTTTCTGATATGCCCCGTCTTCCATTTTTTCTAAGAAGCCTAATTCTAATGGGGTTTGTTTTGGAACAATCATGTCAGAATCTGCTTCTTTCTCCACATTCGCATCGATGCGCTTCATATCCCCGTCAACTTCCATATTGATAGGATCCGCAAAGATTTGTTTTGTAAAGCTCCCGTCGTGGTTATCAAAAACCACTTCATTTTCTGTTCGTTCTTCTTTCACTTCTGTTGGTGCTTGTTCTCCCGCTTTCTTTTCTGGTACTTCTACCCCAGTTGACGTCTCCTCCGCCATTGGTGCATAACCAGGTATTAGTGAAAGGAATAACATAATAGCTATCAGGCTCACTAAGATTTTTTTTGCTTTTGCATGTATTTTCATGTATCAAGCTCTCCCTTTTTCAATGTAATTTCATTCGATGTCTTACCCTTTATTTCTTTTTCTTTCTCCCCGCTAACAACCTCACTGCCCTCTCTTTCTAAAAAAGGACCAGTTTTAATTGAGATAAAACTGGTCCTTTTCCTAATATTACAAAATTATTATAGCATGGATTTTTCTTTTTCGGTGAACAAAATTGTAATTTTTTTACTTTTTATTTGAATTGTTAATTTTATTAATTATAATTAGTGTTTAATAGTCAAGAAGTAATAAATTTCAGTCGCGCTGTATCAATACAAATATCAACAATATTGTCGCATTCTATAAAACATTTCCGTCAGATTGAAATTCTTCTGGCACAACAGTATTAATCATTACTAAATTCTCTTCAATCGTTTCTATTGTCCCGAAAGACACTTTTGGTTTAGTTGTTCTAATTGTTTACGATTCATTGGTTCGCCTCTTTTTTAAGCGCTTTCAATTTAAGATACCATGTTTAATCCGCTCCTGCAATACCAAAAAAGCCTTGAACGAATAATCAATCAGTTCAAGGCTTTTCTATTTACCACGGCTGGGTCGTTGGTCCGACTGTGAATTCGTTTACGCTTATGTCTTCGGGTTGGTCAATATTTTGGATGGTCATTTGCTATCTCTCCTTATTCCTCGATAATTTTGCGAATTTGTTTGGCTGGGCTTCCGGCGACGATGACGTTTGCTGGGACATCTTTTGTGACGGTAGCATCCGCAGCAACGATAGCATTTTCGCCAATTGTTACACCTGATAATATCGTTACGTTTGCGCCAATCCAGGCGTTTTTCTTCACATAAATTGGGGCTACTCTTAAGCCACGTCTCTTTTTCGGGCTAACTAAATGGTTGACAGTAACAAGTCTTGCTCCTGGGCCAATTAAAACATTATCTTCAATCGTAATCCCGCCCAAATCCACGAAAGTTACATTTAAATTGATAAAGATATTTTTCCCAAAAGTAATATGTTTCCCGAAGTCGCTATAAAAAGGAAGTGAGACATCGACTGATGGATCGACTGGTTTTCCGGTGATGTCACTGAGATATTTGGTCACTTCTTTTTTTGAGTGGTACTTGGTGTTGAGTTCGATGATAAGTTGTTCATTGTTTTGCTTTACTTTGTGAATTTCATCTAACAAATCCGACCCTTGGAGAATTTCTTGGCCGACTAGTCTTTCCTGTAAATCTTGTTCTATCATGCGCTTTCCCCCTCGAAAATCTTTTACTATTTAATTATAGCGAGAGAAGTTATAATTGAATAATACTTATAAAGCATATTCAACTATTCATTTTAGTTATAGGAAGGGGTGATTTTAATGGAGCTTCGTGTGTTAAATTATTTTTTAACAGTTGCTCGTGAAAAAACGATTAGTAAAGCGGCGGAAGTACTTCATCTTTCTCAGCCAACACTTTCTAAACAATTGAAGGAACTTGAGGAAGAGTTAGGGGTAACACTGTTTATTCGCGGAAATCGTTCTATTACCTTAACAGAAGACGGGGTTTACTTGGCAAATCGCGCAAAGGAGATTTTATCTTTAGTCGAATTAACAACTTCGAACTTGCTTCAAAATGAAACAATTAGTGGGAAAATAACGATTGGTGCTGGGGAAACGAGAGGTTTTGAGTTTATTGGTAGTGTCATTCATCAGCTAAGAGAAATACATCCTGAGATTACGTTTCAATTACATAGTGGTAATGCCGACGATGTTTTAGAAAAAATCGAGCATGGGCTACTGGATTTTGGGTTGGTCATTAATCCTGTTGAAATGCAGGCATACGAATATTTGCAGCTTTCTTTAGAAGATAGATGGGGAATTTTAGTAAATACAGCCCATCCTTTAGCGCAAAAAGAAGTTATAGCTCCGGGTGATATTCAAGAAAACCCAATAATGGTTTCGAATCAATCTTTCGTGGATAATCAACTAGCAAGTTGGTTAGGAGAACATTTTGAACAATTGAATGTGATTGGTAGATATAATTTGCTTTATAATGCCTCGCTTTTAGCTAAAGAAAATATTGCCAGTATTCTTTGTATCGATGGTATTATTAACACGGACAATACAAATTTGAAATTTATTCCTTTTTCGCCGCCCCTAACTGCTGGAATAAGCATTGTTTGGAAAAAGAATCCCACTTTTTCGAGCGCGGCGAAGGAATTTTTGCGGTTGATAGAAAACATAAGTAGACGGCAACCGTTCTAACCACAAGAAAACCCCCGAGGTCTTTAGCCGGACTTGGGGGTTTTTGTGCATTAAATGATTCATTTTCCAACTTTATTATAACACTTATTAGGAAAATACAACTCATGGGGACCTAAAAGCTTTTAACAACGCTTTCCATAAATTGCAATTTCAACGTATCCACACAAACATCTAGAATCGATTCGTATTCAATAAAACATTGCCCATCAGGTGAAAAGTCATCAGACAAAAGAACGTTCATTGATAGCAACTCATCATCAAGCACGTCAATCTCCCCAATAATTAGTTCATCCCAAACTGTTGTTAACTCCACTATTTTCTTATTTTCTTTCGCCCACTGAAGAAAATTATATAGGGTATCTCCTTTGCTACTTAATTCCGGCATTTGTATTTGTGGTGGCTTTACGTTTTTATAGGGCTCCAGATATTTGGTATCTTTTTGAACTTTAAAAATGTTTTCATTTGCGATAATAGCAAAACCATCAAACTGACCACTTCTATGATAATTTTCTATTATAATATACTTTTTAAAAATTGCTTTTATGTATCCCATATAAAATTCATTAGTTTCTTCCTTATCTTCATACACTTCATAGATACAATCCCGATTCAATTTCTCTAATTGATGTCGATTCATTTCTTTATCTCCTTTTTTGAAAATGATTCTGCTAATTAAAGCGTTTTCAATCCAAAGATACCATGTTTACTAACTCATTGCAATCCAACATAAATAAAAACTTGCTCAAATTTGATACTTTGAGCAAGTTTTTATTCTATATTTCTAATCGCAACGTAACAGCCCCATATGCTGGAATCGTGTTGTTGTCATTTACGACAACTTCTTCGATAGCATTCACATACTCAAATGACACATCCGAGAGTCCCAACTGTTGTGGTGTGTTAGTTGGGTTTTCTAGGCGGATGATGTATTTATCTGCTGTGTAATAGGATGGGTGGCACGCCGATACTAAATATTCTTTCGGCAAATTCAGCATGGCTAATGTTTGTTTTGCGCCTAATTTTCGTTCCGTTTTTTGAATTTTGTTATCCAAACGATGTAAAAAGTGGTTGAACGGTTGGCGTTGGTAAGACACGTTTGCTTGGTTGAACGCTTTTGTTCGTTCAGCTGTTTTATGTTCGTCAAAAGCTTGGTCGCCAAGGTAGATGGCTAGTGTGAATTGATGTTTACCAAGTAACTGCGCACCTTCTGTTTCTATGAGCACATGACCTTTTTTCGTTGTGTCGCCTGATGCCCGGCCTGGTCGGTAAGCTAAGTCAGGTTTTCCAAGTTGACCGGTTGTTGCGAGTAATGTCAGTGCTAAATCTTGATCCAACTGTTGGTATTCTTTGACCCCACGTGTGAAAACGGTACAACTAGCAGTTTCATTTGTTAATGTCACGCTTTGTTCCAGTGGTTCGATGTCGATTGGCATTTCGCTATACGTTTCTTGCCAATTTGCTGGTACAACTGGTTTTCTCTCGATATATCCGAATGGAAGCGCGGCGATGTTGTAGTCTGTTTTCACACCTGTGTCTACTTTTAAGCGTAGACGGTGATTTTTAATTTGGTTATCAACTTCCACTTTAACATCCAGCAGTTCGCTACCTTTTTTCACCTCTAAAATGAGTTTGATTTGCAGGTCGCCATGCCCTTCTTTCGTCAAACGATCGAGCGGGAAATCGCTTTTTCCAGTTAAAATTAAACGTTCGACTTCACTCGATTTCTCTGTATTTGCTGCAGAAAAAGTGAATAGCTCTGCAACATCCCCAGCCAGTGGTGAATAATCATACGTATCGCCTGCGTTCACGTCATCTTCTAGCGTAATAAAAGAAGTCAGGCGTTCGCCGTTTGGTTTTTCAAGCGAAATTTCTCCATTTTCGAAAGTGATTTTATACGATTCGTTTTGGACGGTGGCATTGTTAGAAGCAACTAGCCCATCCAGTTCGCGGTCATTTTCTTCAAAAGCAATCACACGGTAACCAAGGCCTGGAAGTTCCACCTTGACACGCACTTGAAGCACATAGTAGCCAGGTTCTTCAATGAACCGGTTTCCGGCTGGCGTTTCTTCTAGCACATTTTCGCGCGATGGAATGAACTCTTCTTGGACAATCGTTGCATCCGGAAACGCTGGGAAATGGATGTTTTTATGCTCGGTTACTACTTGTATTTCTTTATATCCGTCAAAATCATGTAAATCCGTATTAAAAATGATAATTTCGTTCGCGGCAAGTGACAAATCATCGGCAATTTTTTTCACAATCGTGTTTTCGATACTATCGCATAGTTCGTCAGCTTCTTTCATCCGGTGCAAAATATCTTCGGCAACTGGATCAGAAACGCAGCCCGCCAAGCTATCGTGCGCCTGACCTTCTAAAAGTTTCTTCCACGTATGCATTAGTAACCGTTCGCTAATAGAAATTCCGGATGCTTTAGCAATAACAAGAAGCGGCTCAATACGTGTTAGCAGTTTTTGCTCAAGTGACGCGCTTTTCAGCTTAATATTCATTCGGCTGGAGCCAATAGTTTTATGCACTCGCGCAAGTACCGGACTTCTAAATTCGCCGCGATATTCTTCTAAATCGGGCAGTTCTCTAACATATTGAATAAAATCTTGATAGGTACTAAGTTGATAATCATGACGCCCCATCTGGTTGATTTCCGCTAATTTCTCGGCAAAATTACTAATAATATTCAGCTGATCATTCCCAGAAGGAATTAAAACTTCAGTTGTTTTACTGTACTTTTCAATGAAATCAATTGCCGGATCAAGGCGTCCATCCACATATGCGGACGTTGGTTCCAGCAGCATCCCTGTGCCGTAACCTTGTGGCATATTAATCGCATAAATCGAAGCTTCCTCACCAAGTCCTTGCCATTTAAAATACGGAGATGCAACATGTTCACCAAGATGTATTCCGCGCCAGAAAATCACATTATCAAAGCCAGCATGTTCAAGTAAAGTCGGCATTTGGGCATTAAAACCAAATGTATCTGGTAAATAACCAATTTTCATATAGTCGCCGTATTTTTTACTATCAAAAATCCCAATCATCGCATTGCGCAAAATCGACTCGCCGTGCGCAAAAAAGGCATCTGTTTGTGTAAACCACGGTCCAATGAAAAGTTGTTTATCCGCAATTAATTGCTTAATATCCGCTAATTTTTCTGGGTACAGTGCGACATAATCATCTAAAATCGACAATTGCCCATCAAGTACAAAGTTTGCTTCTGGGTGCTTTTTTAATTCATCAATTACTTCTGTAAAAAGTTGTTCACTTAGAACCAGTGCATCGGCCGAGGTGAAATACCACTCTCGGTCCCAGTGCGTGTGGTTCACAATATGTGCTTTAACCATAGTTACCTCCGTTTTTTAAGCTTCCCATTCTGCTTCGTCAATTTCATCATCGTAGCTAGAGCCAGCCATTTCCTCACCAGCACTCGATTTACGTAAAGCGACTGACATACCTGCAACGATTAAAGTTCCAACTGCAATTGCTAAAATATAAACTGGCCAATTTTCAACTGTAAACCAGCCATAAAAACCACTAATTGGAGCTTGGTTAATTGCGCCAAGACCTACAGCTAGCGCGCCGCCGACAGCAGAACCAAGCACTGTAGCCGGAATAACTTTCAGTGGAGATTCTACCGCAAAAGGAATTGCCCCTTCACTAATCCCAACAAGCCCCATGATAAGCGAGGATTTTCCTGCTTCACGCATTTCTGCATTATATTTGCGTTTTGCGATTAACGTAGCTAAACCAAGTCCAAGTGGTGGAATAATGATTGCTACTTGTGCTGCTGTATTTGGTGCATAAATTCCACTTGTTAAAAGAGCCATTGCCGTTGTTACAGCCGCTTTGTTTACAGGTCCGCCTAAGTCAAAACCAACCATCGCGCCGATAATAGCCGCCATCATAATTTGGTTTGATCCAGACATACCATTCAGCCAATTTTCAAGCGCTGTATTTAGATCTGCAAAAGGAATACCAACCACATAATTAATAATAAGAACGGTGATAAGTGTGCCAAAAACTGGTACTAAAAATACTGGTACAATCGAAGCCGCTGCTTTTGGTAATTTCACATATTTTTTAATTAAAAGACACGTGTAACCAGCGATTAAACCAGCTGCAAGTGCCCCAAGGAAACCAGCGCCAATATCACGTGCCAGTAAACCACCAACAAGACCAGGTGCTAGTGCTAATTTGTCCGCAATCGAATACCCGATAAATGCGGCAATAACTGGGAACATCATTCCTAGCGCCAAGCCACCAAAACCATCTAAACTGTGTAGTAACGAAATTAAACTATTCGCACTGTCTGCGTATTTCGCGTCCCAAATATCTGTAATCCCGAAAAACGAACCACCAACCCGCGCAATTGCCATAATTACGGCGCCTGCGATAACGAGCGGAATCATATATGAAATACCTGTTAAAACGTGTTTTTTCAGTTCACTCCCAATTTTTCTGAACATGGTAGATCCTCCTTATTTTTCGTCAATTAACGCAAGAGCTGCGTTGATTACTTTTTCCGCATCTTTGATTGGTGCGCTTACTGGAACTTCCAGCACGACTTTACCGTCAAAACGTTCTTTGTTACGGACTTTTGTATCTACTGCGAAAATAACTACTTCGCCAATATTTACGTCTTTTTCCGTTAGTTCATTTTCAATTCCTGTTGCGCCTTGTGTTTCTACTTTAATAAGGTTGCCCATTTTTTTCGCGCCTTTTTTAAGTGCTTGCGCTGCCATATATGTGTGCGCCACTCCTGTCGCACATGCGGTTACTGCAATAATTTTACGTTTCATATCTCTACTACGCCTCCATTTAAAATTCGAATAACTTCTTCTTTATCTCGTGTATTTTTTAAACTTTCGACAATATCATCGTCCATTAGTTTCGTCGCGATTTCAGCAAGGATTTTCAAATGTCCGTCTGTTTTGTCGGAATCAGTAATCGCTAGTAAGAAAATCATGTTTACCGGTTCGTCATCCAGTGATTCCCACTCAATCATTTCTTTCGTTCTTGCAAAAACAATGGCCGATTTTGTGACACTTTCACTTTTTCCGTGTGGGATAGCAATGTTATTACCTATTCCAGTTGTTGAATGTGCTTCACGATCCAAAACTGCTCCGACGTAAGTTGCTTTATCCGCTAAAATATCACGTTCATCTAGCATTTCTGCCATTTCTTCAATTGCTGCTTCTTTCGTCGTTGCCTCTAAATCAAAGATGACTAATTCTTTTGTTAAAATATCTTTTACTTCCATTACATCCCATCCTTTAACAAATGCCCATAAATTTCTGCGGCACTTTTTAGTTGTGTCAGCTTCTCAAGCCATTTTTTATTATCAATATATTTATAAAACTGTTCATACATCGCATCTAAATTAATACCATTTTGTTCAGTCAGAGCGATAAAAAAGATTTTATCAACCTCGACTAAGCCCCATTTCACTGGGTTTTTAAGAGTGGCAATAGCGATGTGCGATTCATTAATAAGGGCAGGATCTGCGTGCGGTGTCGCCATTTCTTCAAAAGAAGTGAACGATAACGCTTCTCTTTTTAGCGCACTTTCAACAATTCCTGATTTAGCAATACCAAGATCCACAAGCTTATCACCAATTTGCGTAATTGCGTCTTCCATTGTTGCAACATCTAGCTTTGCAAAAATAGTTTTCGGTTCAATCAAGTCAATAAATGGTTGGCTGCGTTTCTTTTTCTTGCGTCTCGTTCGTTCGATTTGGCTTTCAACTTGTTGTAAATCGGCTTTACTCATCATTGGGCTTACGACAATACTCGGAACGTCTTCTAGTTCGAGATAAATTGTACTTATGACTAAATCCACGTCGACTTCTGTTTCCATTAACGCCTGAACGGACAGTATTTTTTCAATCGTAATCATCGGAAAATATTTCTTAATTCTCGCCGCAAGTAATCTGGATGAACCTAGCCCGGTACTGCATACAAGTACAACTCGAATTTGGTCGGGGAAAGAACGACTTCTTTCTTTGTATGCCTCAAAATGTAGCGTGATATACGCCGTTTCATCTTCGTTCACTTGCACATCGTACTTTTGCTCAAATTTCGCTTTAAAGTATAGTGCTTCTTCAAATGCTTGGGGAAAGTTTTGCTTAATTTTGCTAAGGTACGGATTTTTAAAATGCATGCCAAGTTTTAAGCGGTTAATGGCTGATTTCATATGTGTCGTCAGGTCATCAAGTAAGCTTTTATCGTAATTTCTTTCTGCTAAACACGTGCTGACAAATTCTGCCACATCGTCTTCTTTCGGTCGAACGCTTACAAGTAACTCATCATGCTGTTGGTTATATGCTGCTGTTAAATGCAACTGAATATAGCCAACTTCAAATGCTGGAATTTTAATATCCAAACGGTCTTCTAACATACTAACGAGGATTTCCGTATTGTTTCGCTGCGAGTCAAATACATCTTTCATTGGGTCGCTCTCAACATTTTCGATATACTCTCCTGCTCGAATACGCTCTACCGCAATCGCAAGGTGAATGACAATCGATTGAAACGCATAATCAGTAAAAGCAAAATCATGTCGCTCACTAAATTCTTGAACGATCGCAATAATTTCTTTCAAGCCCTCTTCTGGAAAAATTCCGGTGACATCGGCTTTAATCGTGTCAAAAGCTTGGAGGACCTTTTCGCCTTCTTGCTTTAAATACCAATTATTGCCCCAAAAATTAGTAATAAATTTCGATGTTAAGGCGCGCTTTTCTCGTTCACTAATAAGGAGTTTCATGCCCTTACTAGGTTTCTTATACAAAGTAATACCTTCTTTTTCCAGCATTTTCTTGACTTCCATCATATTTTTCTCAATCGTGCTCCGGCTTATATAAAGTTCGTCGGCCAGTTGATGAATCGTGATATAGTCGTCTGCTTTAAGCAATTTACTGAAAATGTAGATAACCCGCTCTTCTTTCGTTGATGGGATTTGGCTGACTTGGTTATCTAGGAATCGGCTAACTTCGGCAAAAGCCTTGTTATCGCCTTCAATATACACACCGATTTTTGGTTTACGGACCACTGTCATATCAAAATCCTTTAGAAAAACATCGATTTCCTTCAGTGAATTTGAAACAGTTTTTTCTGAAAGTCCGAGATGATTCGCGATAGTTCCAACACGTGTTTGACCTGTCTTCATTAGAAACTGAATGATATTTTTTTCGCGATTTGCAATCATTTTCGTTACCGCTTTCATTTTTAATTTTCCTTTCCCTACGCTTATTCTATTACAAAGACTAATCCCCAGAAAACTACGAAAATTACCGCATTGAATACCGTAATTTTGGGATATTGCTGTTCATTTTGGAGAATGGTAGATTTAAATAGCACCACTAACCTAGAAAGGAAGCTTATTTTATGTCTATTTATCTTATTGCGTTACTCCCTGTTCTTGGGTGGGGATTTATGCCGATAATTGCGAACTTACGAAAAAGCACCCCCGAGGAACAACTACTGGGGACTTCGATTAGCGCGCTATTATTTGCTTTCATTTTGTTCTGGATTTTATCACCAGAAATAACGGTTCTTTCTTTTATTGTGAGTTTTGTTTCGGGTATTTTTTGGAGTTTTGGGCAATTACTGCAGTTTAAAGGGATTGCGGCTTCTAGTGTCGCGAAGGCAATGCCGATTTCAAACGGTACACAACTCGTTGGCGCAACGCTTTTTGCTGTTCTTGTTTTTCAGGAATGGCAAACGGTTACGGCTGTTATCATCGGAGTTGTTGCAGTAATTTTAATCTTGATTGGGGTGGTAATGACCGGGTTTCAAAAACGCGGGAATCATATCACGGAGTCGGTTTCATTTCATGTCTACGGTATCGTTATTCTATCTTCGTTCTTTTTAACGCTTTACGTAGTGACAAACCAGCTTTTTGATGTCACTGGCTTTTCTATCATTTTACCACAAGCAATCGGTATGCTGACATGCGCCATTGGTATTAACTTAGCGAAAAAGACTGCTATTTCCCGGAAAAATGTTACATTTAACTTAATGACCGGATTATCGTGGTCAATCGCCAATCTAGGCATGTTCTTAGCGACCGCTGTACTTGGTGTCGCAACGAGCTTCTCGATTTCACAAGCTTGCGTTATCGTCGCAACAATCGGCGGTATCCTCATTTTCAAACAGAAAAAAAGCCCGCTAGAATGGACTTTTATCCTTTCTGGCATACTGTTAATAATGGTGGGCGTCGTATTCCTTAGTTTATTGAAATAGAAAAAGACTGTAGACAAAGTGAGCAATCATTTTGTTTACAGTCTTTTTTTTATTGCGTATTTTTAACAGATAGTTAATACTTTATTAGATGACTATCGCTATTTTAGGGATATAAAAAAATTTTCCAAACCAAAATGATACTTGCTTCGTCTAATATTGCAGAAGAAGGTGAAACTTAAATGACTGAACTTGAAGAAATAGGAATTCATATTAATAGCATCGAAAATACCGAACAAATTATCAGCCAATTAATGGATAACTACAGCGATGATGTACTGCACTTAGTTTTTTCTTATGTAAAAAATCGCACGACAGCGGAGGATTTAACGCAAGAGATATTTATTAAATGCTATGAAAAACTAAGTCAGTTTAATAATAAGTCATCAATAAAAACGTGGCTATATCGAATTGCTATTAATCACTGCAAAGATTACTTGGGCAGTTGGCATTATCGCAAACTAAATTTCAGCGATAAAATTTGGGACTATCTCCCGTCCAAGTCAAAACACGTTGAAGAAGAAATCATCTCAAAAGACGTAGCAAACAGTCTAATGAGCGCTGTTATGGATTTACCAGTAAAGTACAGAGAAGTTGTTTTCTTACATTACTACGAAGAACTTTCCTTAGCAAATATCAGCAAGATTACTGGTGTAAATAGCAATACATTAAAAACCAGGTTAAAACACGCCAGAGAATTATTAAAGAACAAGATGAGAAAGGAGGTTTAATCATGGACGATCCATTCTATAACTTAAAGGATTCTATAAAAAAAGATTTTGAGGGATTTTCTTTTTCCGAGGAGCGAAAAAATGCAGTAAAAGAAACAATCCGGAAGAAGCAATCACACTTAGAACTTCATTCTTGGAAAATAGAAACACTTCAAAACATATTAGATTCACTGCAAGATGAAGCAAAGCATGGGTACGAAATTTCCACCCAACTATTTCAAAAAAATGAACTTAGCTTTAAAAACAATGAAGGTCAGCTTTATATCCTGTTACATCTACTTGAAAACAAGAAAATCCTCTCATCAAAATGGATAGAAGATAAGAAATATTATTCCCTAACTGCGAAAGGGAAAAAATTTGTAGCAACTTTTGAACGAAGAGGCTCTAAGCAACATGGCTCACTGAAAAATTTAATAGAGGAGGCTTCTTTATGAGTTCTGCTATATTTGAGGAGTATTTAGGTAAAGTAATAGCTAAAGTGAAATCCAAGCAAGCACACAGCATGATAAAAAAAGAGCTTAGTAATCACTTAGAAGAGCTAAGTCACTCCTTTCAAAAGAGAGGATTATCCTTAGAAGATGCGGATAAAAAGGCGATGCAAGAAATGGGAGATCCCTCGACTGTTGGCAGAAACATGAATCAGCTTCATAAACCAAGAATGGACTGGCTCCTTATTGCGTTATTTGTCCTACTTGCCGGTATTGGTTTTCTTCCACTGATGAGTGATGTAGTAACATCTAATTCTTCGTTTATGAAAAAACAAATCGTCTGGCTTGCCCTTTCCATTCTTGCTCTGATAGGATTTCTTTTCTTTGATTATAGGAAACTGAAAAATTTGTGGATGTATTTTTACGCGGCTGCCTTAATCCTATTTTTTACACCTTTTTTAGTTGGCATTTCGCTTACTGGAGGAGGAAGATGGGTTTTTCTCTGGGGTATTATGATTGATAGTCCAGCTATATCCTTATATTTGTTCTTCATCGCATGGGCTGGAATTTTTACCAAAGTTAATGCATTTAAAGGATGGAAAAAACAAGTAGTGTTATTAATCCTATTTTGGGCACCAGTTATTTCTTACACTATGATCAATCGACTTGTATTTAGTATTATATACTTTTTGTTTGTATTAGTGATGTACATTTTTTATTATCGTCGTAACCAATTTGCCATTAAAGTAGCACTGGGTAATTTGCTTATAGGTATTATTTTCATTAGTACGATGATTCTTAAATCCTCTAGTAGCTATCTCTCTGATACAATCATACCTTTGAAAGATATTCTTTCAAAAGCTGGTTGGTTCGGCAACGGACTTCACAACAACCTAACTATCCCTGAAGCACATACAGATTTTGTCTTCCCATTTCTTGTCTACTCTTTTGGCTGGGCATTCGGAATTTTCCTTTGCCTACTACTACTTGTATTTATATTGCGGATTTCATTAAATGCTTTTAAAACAAGGGATTTATTCGGCAGATTATTAATAATCGGAGGGGCTGTATTATTTACCGTTCCAGCTTGTTGGAACATTCTTATGGGGCTTGGAATAGTCCCAATCATGGTAGTACCCCTTCCGTTTATCAGTTATGGGGGAAGCATGTTGCTAGTTTACGCTTCACTACTCGGTCTTATTCTAAATGTTTACCGACGAAAGGATATTGTAGAACCCACAATAAAAAATTAGTTTAGTGTAAAACCGACATGTTTACCACTTTCGAAAAAGCCAAAGACCACCTCAAGATCTTTGGCTTTTTTTCATATAATCTTCTATAACTTGTAACACGCCCGCCTCCTTATTAGAAGGGGCAACACGTTTCGCAGCAGTAAGAACTTCCGGACTACTTTCTTGCATCGCGTAACTATGCGTCGTTAATTGCAACATTTCAATATCATTATTCGCATCGCCAAAAGCGAGTAAATCATCTGGCGCCACTTGCCATTCATTCAATAGTTGCTGGATCGCGCTCCCTTTCGTCACACCCGGAATAATAATATCAATACTCCCATGCCCGCTCGACACAGCGCGAATTTCACCGGCAAACGTTTGATTTAAATCTTCCACAATTTGCCCAGTTTTAGCCACTTCCACATCAAGCGCGAATTTAATAAACGTATCATCCGGAAGCACATCGAACGAATCCACCTCTTGCAACTCAAAATAATACTTTTTCGCGAATGCTTTAAAATTCGGATCAGCTGCTTTTAATAGATACGCACTTTTCACCCCACAAAGAATCACTTGCAAATCCTGATATTCTTGAATCAAGGTCCGTAAAATCTTTTGAACTAATCTTTTATCAAAACGATTCACACTAAGTAAGTCCCCTTGATGAAAAATGACCGCGCCATTTTCAGCCACATAAAAAAGTTCCTCGTCCTTTCCAGGAAAAAATGATTTAAGCTGATAATATTGATTACCGCTCGCAACAATAAATTTAATCCCACGCTTCGCTAACTCTGCATAAATCCTCTCAAACCTAGCAGGGTCATATTCACCATTTCCATCTAAAAAAGTTCCGTCCATATCTACAGAAATCGCTCTAATCATCCGTTTAAACTCCTTTTTAAAATTGATTTTATTCTATTATAACAGAATAAATTGCTCCTGCTTTTTTTGCTTATAAAATATGCTATACTAAACTAACCCATAGCATAAAAAAACAAGACATAAAAGGAGGGCCAAACTTTGTCAAAAGGAAGACTAGAAGCATTTAGTGATGGCGTATTTGCAATTATAATAACAATTATTGTTTTAGGAATGACTTTACCTGATGTCTTTACCGCAGCAAGTACACAAGCTTTCTTATGGGAAATTTTTATATTTATAGAAGGCGGGTTAATTATCGGACAATTTTGGTATTCACATAGCAAGCTGTTTGATCAAGTCACGTCCATTTCCACATCTGCTGTCTTTTTCAATATTTTATTTTTACTAGTTTTGTCACTTGTTCCACTATTTACAAAAGCAATTATGCAGCATTCAGACATGACCGCACCAATTATCGGGTTTGTTATTACTATTTTAATTACTTCCGTGATTTTCCAATTATTGCATCACGCGGTAAACGGAAAAAGTTCTGGTATTGATAACTGGAAATTTCGAATCGCTAGTTTTATATTTGTTATCGTACTTGGTATTATAAGCTTTTTCACTCCACAAATAGCAACAGTTTTATTTATTATGTTCCCGGTAGCTGGTTGGATTATTCAACTCACCAACCACCATCAGATAAAAATATAAAAAAGTCAGCGGAAAATTTCGTTGACTTTGTTTTATTATTTTGTTATTCTAGCACTAACAACAAGAAAGGAGCATAATTATGAGAAGCCTGGATGCAGTAGAAATACTCAGACGTGGCGAAACCATTGAGCGTTATAAAGAAGGCGGAAATTCGATGTTACCCTTGATTAGGTCGATGCAACCTGTTCGTTTAGAACCGATTGGCACGAGGGAATTTAAAGTGAACGATATCGTATTTTGCAAGGTTCGCGGTAGTTTTTTTACACATAAAATCAGTAAAATCCGCGGTAAGCAATATCAAATTTCTAATAATCACAAACACGTGAATGGTTGGATTACACGTAATAGTATTTATGGCATTGTCACCAAAATTTGGTAAATGCTAGGTAACATGCAACGAAAAAGTTGGATGTTTTTTATTTTGCTTAAAATCATACTTTTTTCCGAATAATTTCCAGTGCAATCATATATGCAAAGCAGAAGATAAGAAAAATGATTGTCAAACTCGAAATGGAGATTTGTTCAATCCCATATAAATTAAGCACAATCAACACAATTGGTATCGTCAAAGCTAAAACAATAAGCAAATAATGGGAAAATGTTTTGCGATTATTGATATATCTTTCATCTTTTTCCATTTTTTCTTTCTCATATTCTCGCTTCGTTTTTTCTTCAGATAAAAATACAGAACTCAGTATACCAATTAAAGTTGCAATAACCATAATAATTGGTGTACCGATATCTCCAATTATTTTTTCCCCTTTAATAATTCCTAATAGTGGATACAAATATACAATAACTACTGTTACCAGAATACTTCGATTAATGATGTATTGTTTCATACTAATTCTCCTCCAGTTGAAAAATCTCCTCTATTGTTAATCGAAAATAGTGTGCTATCTTTAAACTCAGCTCCAAACTAGGATTATATTTACCAGTTTCAATAGCATGGATGGTTTGTCTTGAAACTTCTAGCTTGTGAGCTAATTCAGTTTGAGCGATACCTCTTTCTTCTCGTAAATCTTTCACTTTATTTATAACCTTCATTCAAATACCACCTAGTAAAGATAACTTTACGTTTAGTATAAATGATATTGTTAAAAACGTAAAGCTATCTTGACACTTTAAATAAAAAAAGTAGTGAAAATGATTGCTCACCTTCACTACTTTTTCTTACTTCACCATTCTCGACTCACTTTTATCGAAATATTGCTTCCCAATCTGCAATTTCTCTCCAAATAGTTCGTCAATAGTTACAAATTCGTATCCTTGTTTTTTTAATGCTTTAATAGTTTTATCTAAGCTTGCTGCTGTTGTTGGATGAATATCATGCATTAGCACAATTCCACCATTAGATGCACCAGATAAGACTCTTGAGGTTACTACTTTCGGATTTTTATTTTTCCAATCTTCCGTATCAACTGACCATTGTATTATCGGTAGGCCAATCTCTTCGGCAACTTTTTTATTTACCGCACCATATGGAGGCCGCATAGTTGTTGGAAAATATCCAGTTTGGTCATATACTGCTTTTTGCGTTTGCAAAATTTGATTATATACCTCTTTTTCAGAAAGCTTAGTTAATTGCGGATGATCCCAAGAATGACTACCAACTTGGTGCCCTTCTTCAAGTTCACGTTTAACTAACCCTGGATTATTAATGACGCTTGACCCAAGTACAAAAAATGTCGCTTTTACATTATTACGTTTCAATGTTTCTAGTACTTTTGGTGTTACTGAAGCACTTGGACCATCGTCAAAAGTAAGCGCAATGACTTTGTTTGTTTTTGCTTTTGGTATTTCTGGTGCTTTTACGCTACTCGGTAAGTATCGTTTATTTACAGAATCAGCAATATCAGCAAGCTTTACATTTATTTTTTTGGGTCCAGAAATCCCTGGTATTTCCACTGGTAAAATTAGTTCAGAGTTAGTAAGTTCAAAATTAGTTTGATTCCATTTCACTAAACTCTTAATTCCTCCAAGTTTCCCAACTTCTTTTAAAGGAATATCCCCTGTTCTAATGAGTTCTTGTTCAACTACAGTTTTTAAATTTAATTTTGTTTCGTCATTCTTTATTAACACATCCCCAAGTGTTAACAACGCGCCTGTTTTGGCGTCAGTGACAATGTTTTTGCAAATATCTTTTTTGTCCTTAAGAGTATATTTAGTTTTACCTTTTTTTATATACTCGGATTGGACAGCTTTGTAAGATACTACTTGCTCGGCCATTTTCTGCTTTTGATAAGTATAAAAAATAATCCCTTGCTTATCTTTGCTTAGTTTTTTTATTTCTGCAGATTTAGCCTTTTCCATCTCTTGCTGGATAATTTTGTTGTCTTTTTTCGTGGAAGTTTTAGGAATATACGAAATAATTTCTACTCCATCCTCTTTCTTATCCAATCGGCGAAAGTTACCTTCGTCTTGGTCTTTCATTAGTCTGTCCATCTGCATTATCACTTTGTTGCGCGACTTCGAAAGTTGGTATTTTTGGAATCCTACGACACCAACAAAAACCACGACAATAATGAGAATCGTAACTAGTGAAAATCTAAACCATCTTATTTTCACATTATGCACCTCACCTTTAGAAAAACCTTCCCCAGTTTTTCTTATAAAACAATTATACATGAAAAAAAACAAGTTTCTAGTTTTTGTACTAAAATAGGAAAATGGAACTAACAGAACCGTAACATTTGTTACAAAAAAGACACGGATAAAGTGGGAGCTTTTTTCCGTGTCTAGTTTATAGTTACAGGATTACCCCTGAAAACTAGCATATTGTGAAATATTTCACTATTAATTTTACCGCAAAAAAACGTATTCCGCAAATATTAGATTACGTTTTTTGAAGATATTTTTAACCTAATGCTACATCCAAAACCATCATTACAGCAAAGCCAACCATAGTTGCCACTGTTGCTAAGTCAGCTGAACCCTCAACTTGTGATTCTGGAATTAATTCTTCTACAATAACAAAGATCATCGCTCCGGCTGCAAAAGCTAACGCAAAAGGCAAAATCGGTGTAACAAAAACTACTAGAACCGCACCAATTACAGCAAAAATCGGCTCTACAACAGCTGATAACTGTCCATACCAAAAACTTTTACCTCTGGATAGGCCTTCACCGCGTAATGGAATTGACACGGCTGCTCCTTCTGGAAAATTTTGAATACCAATACCAAGCGCTAAGACAATCGCCGTAATAAGTGTCTCTGTATCCCCAGTTATAACAGCCCCAAAAGCAACACCAACCGCTGCTCCTTCTGGAATATTATGAATCGTAATCGAAAGCACTAATAAAATACTTTTTCGAAGTGATGTTTTAGGACCTTCTTTTGCTTGTTCTGGAAATCCAAAATGCAAGTGAGGGATAATACGATCAATTACACGCAAAAATATACCTCCGAGTAAAAAACCAACTAAAGCAGGCACAAACGAAAACTTCCCTAAGTCCTTACTCATATCTATAGCGGGTGCAAGAAGTGACCAAAAGCTTGCAGCAAGCATAACTCCTGCAGCAAACCCTAACATTACATTGCCCCATTTTTTATTTAAATTTTTAAAGAAAAATACTAGTGATGCTCCGGCTGCTGTACAAGCCCATGTAAAAATCCCAGCAAGTAATGCTAGCAAAACCGGATTTAGTGACGATAAGTAGTTTAGCAATTCACTTTCTCCCTTTTCCTATTTCTTTATTTAGCAGACCATCCTTTTTTGAAACCTTGGACAAATGCTTGAGATTTATTAATACCTGTTTTCACAGCCCAAATAGAACTATAAATAGAGATTTTAGCAGCAGTTCCAGCAACTTCTCCAGTTTTATGTGCAATTTTTTCTACCTTAGTACCGATTTCTCCACTAAGTTCTTCAAGTGATTTTGTCATAACGTGCACCTCCCACCCTTTCTCCTCTTTCATGATAAAGCAATCACCTAGAATATTCAAGAGGGTTCAACTATACTACTTTTTGTAGTATACTCCTGTTGAAAGTCCCTACAGAGAGGAAGATTACTATCGAAAAAAGTTTGAAAGAATTTGCTAAATTAGCTTTTTATTTGATTCCTATCAGCTTTTTATTAGTTTTTATTGGGCCTGTTTTAAGTTATTTTAATATAAATATCCTATTTTTTTCAAATATCGTTTGGCTGCAATCTGTAACCATTTTCATGATTTTAATGCTCTTTTGTGGTATTATCCTTAGCTGTCTTGCAGAACGGATAAAAAAGTAGTTTTTGGCTTTATTATATCTATTTATTTAAGTGAAATTTGATTTTGGTGTATATTTTAAAAAAAAGTTTTGAAATGGCCTACACTCTGTGGTATAATTTTCTTGCATTTAGAATGATTCTAAACTGTTATTCAAATGCACAAAATACATCTAGGAGGGAACAAAATGTCACCACAGATATTAACATATGTCATTTTAGTAGCAGCGACACTTTATTTAGTGTCATCAATTTACCCTATTATCAAAGCTAAAAAAAATAATTATACTGTTGTTGTTAGGCCTTTACGCATCATTGCAGCTGTAATAGTTATTCTATTAGCAATTTTTGCGATTGTTACTGGTAATACTTACGATAGCATTATTGATTCTATTAACACGAAGTATCGTAATTAAATGGAAAAATGGCGGAAAATATTAACCCAAGTAACTTCTAGTCTTGGCGTCGTTTATTTGCTTATAATGTTTGGTTTTTATAAGAAAACTCTTTCGGATAAAACTCTCCCAGATAGTTTCCAAACAGTTTTCTTAATAGGAACTTTTGTATTTATCGTATTGTTATTCGTTATACAATTGCATAAAAAAACAATTTTTCTTTGGATTTTAACCGTTTTTTGTTTTTTTATTTTATTACTTGTTTTACTTGCTACTTTTCAAAACGTTTGGCTACTTCCGTTTTTTAACGTTTGTTTTGATTGGATAAAAGCTAATTCTGTAATAGCAATATATGGAGCTATTTTTTTAAGTGGCGGAAGCCTTTATATTTTAGGAAAAGCAAATGCACATTATAAAATTTTTACAAAAAAATAAAACTTTACCCAATCATATCAAGACATATATTATTAAAACAATCGGTTAAAAAGTAATTATTAAACGTGTGTAATTAAAGTAAAAAAAAAGCAAAATTTCTTGTTGTAAGAAATTTTGCTTTTTTTGTTCATTTTAATTGAAATAAAGCCAGATTTATGATAAATTTATATAGATATAATCACTAAATATTTTTATTTAAAGCAATCCCTACTTTAATTATACAGTATCCAGCACATTACAGTCAAGCATTATTTTAACAAAAAATTGGAGGGCGCCAAATGAAGCCATATGTATTGAAATTCCATGAAATCAATGAATCGAACGAAGCTATTGTGGGTGGCAAAGGAATGAATTTAGGAAAGTGTGCCAAAATAGAAGGAGTACTTGTTCCCCCGGGTTTTTGTGTGACAACGGAAGCTTACCGAGAAACCTTAACTGCAAACCATGAATTTCAGCATCTACTTGACAAATTATCATTACAAAAGTCTAGTGATAGCAACACTATTCGTGAAATCAGCTTGGCAATCCAGGAACTAATTGAAAACATCACGCTTTCAAAAAGTTTAACATCCACAATTAATCAAGCAATTTTAGATTTAGGTGCTAACAGACCTTTTGCAATTCGTTCTAGCGCAACAGCTGAAGACATGCCACACGCATCTTTTGCCGGTCAACATGACACATACTTAAATATTATCGGTAAAGATGAAATTTTACGGCACATCACTAAATGTTGGGCTTCTTTATTTACTGAACGTGCTATCATATACCGTATTCAAAACAATTTTGAACATAACAAAGTAGATCTTGCCGTTGTAATTGAACAAATGGTTTTTCCTGAGGCATCCGGGATTTTATTTACAGCAGATCCAATATCCTCTAATCGCAAAACTCTATCTATTGATGCTAGTTTCGGCTTAGGTGAAGCACTCGTTTCAGGTTTAGTTTCTGCCGATTCGTATACAGTACAAGAAAATAATATTACGCATAAAATGGTTGCTACTAAAAAATTAGCCATTTATGGATTAAAATCTGGTGGGACTGAAACTCGTGCTTTAGAAAAATCCAAACAAACCGCACAAACCCTTACAGATCAACAAATTTTGCAATTAGCTCGCCTCGGAAGAAAAATAGAAGCTCATTTCGGTCACCCGCAAGATATTGAATGGTGCTTAGTTAATAATGTTTTTTATATTGTACAAAGTCGACCCATTACAACTTTATATCCTATCCCTGAAGTGAACGAACCAGGAAATCGTGTTTATATCTCTGTTGCTCACCAACAAATGATGACAGATGCGATGAAACCACTTGGACTCTCATTCTATTTAATGACTACCCCAGCTTCCATGTATCCAGCTGGCGGGAGATTGTTTGTAGATATTACGGAAAGCTTATCTTCTCCTGCTTCCAGAGACATGATGGTTAACACTCTTGGCCAATCGGACCCCCTTATTAAAGACGCACTATTAACAGTTATTAATAAAAAAGGCTTCTTACAACCTATACCAGCTGCCCCTCCTACTACAAAAACTAGCCAGCAAATGAAGCCAGCAGCACGAAATATCCCTGAGCCAGAAATTGTTTTTGAACTGATGGAAAATAGCAAGACCTCTATTAGAAAACTTCAACAAGCTATCCAAACAAAAGCAGGTTCTGCTTTACTTGACTTTATTACAGAAGATGTGCAAGAACTGAAAAACATTCTATTTAACTCAACTAGTATCGATGCCATTATGGCCGGAATGGATGCCTCAGCTTGGTTAAATGAGAATATTGATAACTGGCTTGGTGAAAAAAACGTAGCTGACACGCTGTCCGAATCTGCACCAAACAATATCACTTCACAGATGGGACTCGCCCTACTAGATGTAGCAGATGTTGTTCGACCTTATCCTGCAGTTATAGCATACTTAGAACAAACTAAAAACCCTTCTTTTTTAGATGAAATAGACACTTTAGAAGGTGGTAAAGAAGTAAAAAAAGCATTAGAAAACTATTTGCAAAAATATGGTATGCGTTGCGCCGGAGAAATCGATTTGACTAAAACACGTTGGATTGAAAACCCGTTAACTCTTGTTCCACTTATTTTAAGTAATATTAAAAACTTCGGACCTAATGCAAGTAAACAAAAATTTGAGCAAGGGGAAATGGAAGCACGCAGTAAAGAGCGTGAAATTTTACAACGCTTAGAACAACTTCCAGAAGGAAAACAAAAAGCCGCTGAAACAAAAGCAAAAATTGATATTTTACGTAACTTTATCGGTTACCGGGAATATCCAAAATATGGTATGATTAATCGTTATTTTATATATAAACTTGCTTTATTACGAGCTAGTGAACAACTTGTGCAAAATGGCGTTCTTCATGAGAAGGAAGACATCTATTACCTTTATTTCGATGAACTACAACATGTCATGCGCACAAATAAAGTTGATTATCAACTCATTGATACCCGAAAAAATGATTTTATTGCATACGAAAAGTTAACACCGCCACGGATTCTTACTTCTGACGGGGAAATGATTAGCGGAAAATATAAGCGTGAAAACCTCCCTGAAGATGCAATTCTAGGGCTTCCCGTTTCATCTGGTACTATTGAAGGTCGGGCACGCGTTATTTTAAATATGGAAGAAGCTGATTTGGAAGACGGAGACATTTTAATTACCGCCTATACAGATCCTAGCTGGACACCAGCATTTGTCTCGATTAAAGGACTCGTTACCGAGGTTGGTGGGCTGATGACACATGGTGCGGTAATTGCTCGGGAATATGGTCTACCTGCTGTAGTTGGTGTTGAAAATGCCACTAAAATTATTAAAGATGGCGCACGTATCCGAATAAATGGAACTGAAGGATATATTGAACTCCTAGATTAAATAAAAAACAGCAAGCCCATTATTTGGCGCTTGCTGTTTTTCTAATTTGGCACAATTAAATCAGTATCAGGATCTTTACTATCTTTCTGCGTTGATTTTATTTCCACGAATACTTTATGAGGTAAACAAACAATAGTGTCACCAGCTTTAGATTTCCAGCCCATTTTTACGCCAACTTGGTCGGGGCTGTTGTCTTCTTTGATGCGAATTCGCTCGCCGTCTACTTCCATCAAATTATATTGTGAACCTTTTCCTTTAATCGTAAATTGTTCATTTCCCTTATGCCCTGTTAGCGGAATTTCCCGAATCACTTTGCCATTTTGCGAAATGATTGCTACGACTTCATCGCCGGTATTTTTAGCCTCAGCAATCGAAAAAAATAATAGTGGTAAAAACGAACCCAAAATAAGTGTAAAGATAATTACAAAGTCAAATGGGCGTACCATTTTCATATGAGAGCGCATTTCTTCTCCTATCTAACCGTTGTGATTGGCGTTAAAATCTAAACTAACTCCTGGCTCATCGAATGCAATCTCTGTCACATCATAAGTTATGCGTTTAATGTAATCAATTAATGGATTTGACAAAGCTTCTACATCTGCTGCTTCTAAATCAGAAAATTGACCAAAAAAGTCTTTCAACTGAATAATACGGCTAATTCGACCGTCAATTCGAAAGTTTTCAAGTGCTAGTAAAAAAGGAATCGTAATTTTAAAAATTTTTCCTTTGGCCATTAATTCTACGTTTCCGTCAACGGGTTCTACTTCGTGGACTTCTAGTTCAATTTTGTTTTCAAACGGTTGATTTTCTTCCATCGTTGTTTCAAAGTTGTATTTTTCTACAACTATTTTATTAGTTACAATATCCATAAACCCACCTCATCAATAATATGTATAACTGTATACTACATGATAAATAAGTTAGTGACAAATAGGTACTAACAAGTGATTTCTATTCGATTACCTTCTGGATCAAGGACGACACTTTCATAGTAGCCATCTCCAGTAGTTCTTGCCTCGCCCGCAACACTAAAACCTGCTTGTCTTATTTTTTCTGTTAATTCGTCCACAGCCTCTTTTGATTCAGTCGCGATTGCAATATGCGCCCAGCCTAAACTTTCGCTAGAGTTTTTCCCAGCAACATCTATGCGGCTCATAATCTCTAACCTTGCCCCACCTTTAAAAGAGAGAAAATAGGATTTGAAGCCTTTTGTTTTATTTTCGTACAATTCATTTGCTCTTGCACCAAAATAAGTCACATAAAATTGTTTCATTTTTTCTAAATCTTTTGTCCATAAAGCCACATGTTCTATTTTCATTTGAATTCCTCCTAATTATAAGAAAATGGCTGCTAATATCCAGTATACCACTGCCGCTAACAGCCCGGCTAATGGTAATGTGATGAACCAAGTGACAACCATATTTTTACCTGTGCGCCAGTTTACTTCTTTTTTATGATTAGCAGTCCCAACGCCCATAATGGAGCTATCAATCACTTGCGTTGTACTCACTGGTAAATGGATTAATGTAGCTGACATAATTACCGAAAGTGAACTTAAATCCGAAGCCACTCCTGTTACTGGCGTGATTTTCATAATTTTTGTTCCCACTGTTTTGATTATCCGGTAACCACCGACGGACGAACCAATCGCCATAGAAGCCGCACAACTTACTTGAACCCAAAACGGGATTCCAGCTGACTCTTTTAAAAGTCCGCTTGCAACTAAAGCGAGTGTGATAATCCCCATAGTTTTTTGAGCATCATTTGTACCATGCGAATATGCTTGAACAGCAGCAGTTCCAATTTGAATAAAACGAAAACGCCGATTCATTTTACCAAGTTTTTTATCATGAAAAAGGGATTTAAACAGCGAATAAACTAAATAACCAACTGTAAAACCAATGATTGGTGAAATAATTAACGCAATAATAATTATTGTAAATCCAGACCAGTTAAGTACACTAAAACTGCTAGCTGACGCAATAGAAGCACCCGCTATCGCACCAATAAGAGCGTGCGAGGAACTACTAGGCATTCCCACAAGCCAAGTCATCAAATTCCAAATTACTGCTGCGATTAAACCACATAAAACCACAAATTCTCCGTTATTTAATGAAAAAGGATCCACTATACTTTTTGTAAGCGACTCAGCTACTCCTGTAAAAGAAATCGCTCCTAAAAAGTTCATCACAGCAGCAATCCCAATTGCCACACGTGGTTTTAATGCTCTAGTGGAAATGCTCGTAGCAACGGCATTTGCAATGTCGTGAAACCCATTTATAAAATCAAACGCTAACCCCATTATAACGATAATAACCGTTATTACAATAACCGTATCCATTTAGCAGTTCCCCTTGTTTAGATTCACTTTTTTATAGTCTATACCCTTTTTATGTAAATATAAAAAGAATCTACTCCGTATTTGGCAGCAGATTCTTTCAGATGTTATTAAAATTCTTCCCAGTTATCCATATCATATTGATATTCATTGTCATAATTATAATCGTCCATCATATTGTGCATTCCGCCATCGTTTGCTACGAAAAACAGCAAGAAAATGAAAGTAATAATGACGATAAAGGTATTCACTACAGCTATTCCAATTCCACTAATGAGGAGCCCTAAGTTTTTTCTCATTACCTCACCTTTTGTACGAACGATAAGATAAATAGCTAGAATAATAATTACATTGATGAAAATCATTAATAGGCACCACAGAACCGCATTCATACCACGTTGTTCCGCATCTTTATAAATCCAAACTGCCAAAAGCGCTTTTGCTGCAAGTCCTAAAAACATAGCAAAAATCAAAAATATTGGAAAGAAGACTGCTATTCCCATTTTATCCCCTCATTTTCTCTAAAATTTGTTTTGTATTCTTTTTTGGTAAGAGTTAAAATTCCTGCAATTAAAAATAAAATACCTTGTATTGAAAAAACTTGCAATCCTCCTAAAACAATAAAACAAACAGCAATTGTTTTTACTTTAGAGCTGTTATTTTTAATTTTAAAAGCTCCAATAAATCCAAAAACAGCTGATGCTACAGTAAAAATCACGGCAATAATAGAAAAGAAAGTAAATATCCAAGACATTATCATTTCTTCAGAACCACCATAAGTCATTGTTGAACCCGATAAAACAATTGCACTAAATCCAAAAACTACTGCATATAATGCTGCTGCAAAAAAAGTAATGATACTAAAAGAAGCCCCTATTATGAGCAAAATAAATTCTGTTTGTCTATTCATTAAATCCTCCATATGTATAATTATTCTTCTTACTAGTGTACCATGAAATTCACTTTGACCAAACGGTAAAATCAAAAAGTTCACTAAAACTTCATTAAAAAAGCTACTTCCTTGATCAAAAGGAAGTAGCTTTTACTTTTTCTTTAAAATATCATTCGCTAAATTAGTAAATGCAGTAAAATCTTTTAAGGTAGCAAGTTTTTCACCATACTCTTCGCGAACTAGTTCTACAAGTAGTTCATAGATATTGATTGCTTCTTCATAGTCATTTTTACTAATACATAATAAAAAGACAGCGTGGACAGATTGTTTTTGATCCCATTTAATCGGATGGTCTAAAATTCTGATGACGATTTTAGTTTCTTTAGCCATCAAACCTAAAGGATGTGGGATGGCGATTCCAGTTCCGAGGACCGTTGAGCCAAGCCTTTCTCTTTCGATGACAGAATGCAAAAATTCTTCTCCAACAATATTTTTACTTTTTAGTGACTCAACCATCTCTTCCAAAATCGCTGTTTTATTAGTAAGCTTACTTCTCGCAAAAAAATGGGCATCAAAAAAAGTGGATAAAAAGCCTCGATTAAGGTCTGTTTGTTCCTGGATAATTGTACCAAGCATTTTTAATTCTTCATTTGTCGGGATATTGCTGATTTTAATCACTGGTTTATTTTTTTCTGGAATTCTGACGGTGGAAAGAATAATATCTTCCTCAATATGAATAAAACGATTATATTCTTGAATGGAAACAACTTTAGTTATATCTAAATTACTTACGGCTGATTTTACTTTCGCTTCCACAATCCGTGCAGTTCCAAATCCCGAACCACACACAATAAGCGCTGATTTATGGCGATAATAGGATATTTGATAGTTTCGTTCTAAAGAAGCCCCAATATGTAGCGCCAAATAAGCTAATTCATTTTGATTAATATCGTACGGATAATCTTTTTTTAGTGATTCTACTGCATCTAATGTAATTTCGTAAGCGAGTGGGTAATATCGTTTAATATGCTCGGTCATTGGATTTTTTACAGTCATATGATATTTCACGCGGTAAAGCATGGAATGAATATGCGCAATCAAGTCTTTTTTCAGTTGTAAATCATCTTGTAAACGGTAAAAATATTGCGATTCAATCCGATTTAACATCCCTTCTATATAGGCGTAATCATCAAATTCACTAATTTCTTTGTCTTCCACATTCAATATCCGTTTACTAGCAATTTGGAGAAGTAAATAGTTTTTGTCCCCTTCTGTAATTTCAATTTCAAAAAGAGAAGCTAGAATGGTAGCTAAATTATTTGCGATAGCAATTTCTTCTTTGCTAACATCTGTTAACTCAAATTCTTTTAAAGAATGTCCTAGTTCAATCCGTTCTACTAAAATCATCATATGTAAAAGTAAATTTTGAAGTGCTTCATCTGTAAAACGAATGTTAGTTGCAAAGAAGTAATCTGTCACAGCTGACATTAACTTTTGCAGCTTCTCTTTTTGTTTATGCCACTCAAAAAATGTTTCTAAGTAGGACTCTGGCGCTTTTTTCGAGGCAATCAGAGCAGTTAGCGTATAGCGCATTTTTTCTTCTTCTCCAACAATTTTCACGCCACTTCCTGGTTTTGAGACGAGCATTAAATCATACGAAGCGATAACTGTTCGGACTTGTTTCATGTCATTAGAGATTGTTGCGCGACTGGCAAAGAGGGTATCTGCCAAATCTTCTAGTTTAATATAATCGGCACTTGATAGAAGTAAGAATATCTCATATTTCACGCGTTCTTCTGGGTTATCTAAGTCAAAATAATCCGCATTTTTCGGTTTATTTTTGTCGACTTGAAATGCTTCAAAGGCAGCGGAATCAAGAATTTCGATTTTATACCCTGCTCCTCTAGTTAAGGTAATGGTTGCTCCATTTGTTTCGAGAAATTCGGTTAATTTGGCTATGTCCGTTCGGATTGTTCGTTCTGAAATATGTAAATCTTGGCTGAGTTTCTGAGCTGATAAGTAGCTACCCGCATCAAGGAGCATGCCGTATAATATTTCCAAACGTTTATAAGCAAAATATCCCATTATGAGCAGCTCCTTTTTTAGGTAATTAAACTTTAATTTTTAAACAAATACGTTTGTACTTTGGCATGTTTTAATGTCGTTTCTTTCTCGTTTGACTTGCTTTCGTCCAAATGACATTCCTTGCCTTGGAAAATTTCTGGGATGGTAATTTCTTTTTGTAAATATGGATTGAAAAAACGCGTAATGAAAGCATCGCTGTCTTCGGCTTTTTTCACTGCACTAATAATCGCTCCGTCTATTGTCGGAAGTGCTAGACTATATGTGGCATCTAGCATTTTTTCTTCGTCCCGGTAAACATAAATCAAGCGGCCGTTTAGGAAATCAGACATTTGGTAAACTGGCGGGTTCGACAAATATTCTTTTGCTTTTTTCGCAATATTCGCTTCATCAAAAGAACTCTCAAATAAAGTTAGCGCGAATGTTGCGTTTATTTTACCAAGTAGCTGCGCGTCTGGTGTTGCAACAATCGATTCACCGGAAGCACGACCTGGACGATATAGTAAATCGGTTTTACCCATATGGCTAAATGTGCGGAACAAGGTTAAGGAAATCGTATCGTAATTTTCACCAATGATTTCGTATTCGCGCACGCCTTCTGTCATTACAGCAACCCCGTGTGTTGCATCGTGTAAGCTCACAAAACTTTGCATCGCTTCAATCGAAATTGGTGCTTCTTGCCACTCTTCCTCTTCCCATATGTCCATTTCTGGAAGACGAACCGGACGATTGATTGGGGCGAATAATTGATCAGCTGTTGAGAATTTGCTAGCAATTTCTGTTGCGAAAGTGACACATAACCTGTGACTCAGTACTTGATTAGCAACTTGGACATCAAAGCGAATGAGTTCTTCATTTTTACGTAAAGAAATTACTGTTTTGATAGTCATTTCGTTACTTTTTTCACCATTTGCACGTTCTTCTAAATTATACGGTACATTTAACTTGAAAGAAATAGTTAATGCTTGGTTGACGCTTGATATGCTAGACTCTATGCTTTCCACTACCGCTTCTTTCGATGAAATTACAAGGTCTTTACGTGGTGGAGAATAGTTATACGAATCACCATCGTCGCCATTTTCCACAAAAATCATTTGATCTGTATAGGTTCTACCCGCTTTTTTATCATAAATCGTTAGTGAATTGTTGGCTGCTAGCTGGATTTCATAAAATTCGTTTTCAATTTTGCTCGTGGCGGATTGTGTTGGTTCTTGCTCTGGTGTTTCTTTTTCTAAATTAAAGTAGATGGTATCGTATCCTAGTGCTGGCAGGTTATTTACATTTACTAGCATCGTTGCTAAAAAGACTTTTTCTGGTAAATAAACGGATTTACTAGGATTTAGGTCGATATGTTGATTTAAGACGTATTCAGTTAAGTCCTTTTTCTCTTGAATTGTGTATTCAAGCTCGTTTCCTCGCGCGTCTTCTATGATGAAATTGCCTTCTGGGATATACGCGGTCATTTTAATCACGCCGCTTTTTTCGTATGGCAGTGGGTTGAAAACGGTAAATTGGAATGGTTGTTTTTGTTCGATTTTTTCACTGATGAGGCGCATGTTTAAATCGAGTAAATTGGTTGCTAAATCCGAAGCCAATTTATAGCGATGTTTGACGTCACGGTTAGTCGTGTCACTGTTACAGCCGCCAATGCTATCGTGTGCAGCATTTTCAAACATCAGTTTCCAAATTTCCGCGAGCTCATTGTGCGGATAACGATTTCCAAGTGCGTAGCTTATCGACAGAACTGGCTCTAGTATATTGCTTAGAAAGTTTTCGATTTCATTATTTGCTTGTTTTAAATCCGCCCGAGTGGAGAAAATCGATTTGTGCAGACGGCTATGTTTACCTTCTGTTAATTCCCCAGCAATGACTGGTAAATCAGTTACATCTTTTTCCAAATCAGCAAAAAAAGTTTCTGGTGAAGCGATTTGGTATTCACGCGAATGATCTAATTCATTAAATTTCGCAACCAAATCCGGCAAATTTTTTCTGACTGGTGCTTGGTCTAAGCCGTTTGGGAAGTATACGTTTGGCGTGGATGCTTTTTCTTCCAAAGCGCCAATTTGCTCATCCAAATAAGTCTTAAGTTCCGCTTCATTTTCTGGAATATTTGCTCCGTAGTAATAGCCGAATGGAATTTGTTCCGCAAGCATTTCCGTCCCGTCATCGCCCTGCCAAATAAATTCAGTTTGTTTCAAGCGATTATCAGCAACACCACGCCAAAACAGAAACTTCGATATACCAAATTCTTTATAAATTTGCGGCATGTTACCACCTTGTCCGAACGCATCTGGGACATAACCAACAGCCATGCTATGTCCCATTTCGCGAGCCATTCTCGTTCCATATAGCAAGTTTCTAACAATCGATTCTTGTGAAATGACTAATTGGTCCGTTTGAGTATACCAAGGGCCTGTAATAAGCCGTTTTTCAGCAATAAGTTTTTCTAATCTAGTTTTATCTTCAGGGCAGTAGCGCAAATAATCTTCTATTAATGAACTTTGGGCATCCATCAAATAAAAATGATAATTATCTTTTGCTTCTAATGTTTCAATTACTTCTTTTAAATGCTTCACTAAATAGATTGTTGAACGGCTTGAAGTGAAATACCATTCTCTATCCCAATGTGAATGCGGAATTACATGTACTTTCGTTTTAGCCATTTTAATTAAATCCTCCAACTATTATTTAATCTCTATTTCATCAAAACTAATATCGATATCGTCCACAGCATCATCTGCAGCAGCTGTTTCTTCTTCGGTGAAATTCACGAATAAGTTAGCGCAGATTCCGATGATGAATGCACCAACCAAGCCACCAACTAAGTAAGCCCAGCCGTTACCAATGGTGAAGAAACCGTACATTCCACCAATCGGCGGCATTTTCACATAAGCGCCAAGCCCCATTGTTACTGCACTACCAATCGCACAGGCAATAACATTTAGTGGAATTAATTTACCAGGGCTACGTAGTGTAAATGGAATCGCACCTTCTGTAACGCCAATCAGTCCCATAATTAGTGCACCATTTCCGGCTTCTTTGAATGTAGTAGAATAATTCTTTTTACGTAAAAGTGTAGCAATTCCGTAGCCAAGTGGCGGAATACAAATTGCGACATTAATCATGATTGAAGGTAGATAAATTCCACTCATAAATAGCGCATTCCCAGCCATCCAAGCAGCTTTGTTTACCGGTCCACCAAGGTCAAATCCAATCATTGCTCCTAAAATAAGTGCGAGAATAATGACGTTTGTATCGTTTTTACACATTTCAGTTACCCAATCAAGTAACGTTTGGTTTAACCAACCAAGTGGCCCACCGAGAATCAGCGACATCAGTATCCCCGTGGCACCAACCGTAATAAGTGGCAAAATAATTAGTGGTAAAGAACTAGCAGCAGGTCCAGTGATTCGAACATGTTTTTTCACCCAGTTTGTTAACCAACCAGCGAAGAAACCAGCGACCACGGCACCTAAGAAACCAGCATTTGTACTAGTAGCAAGGACCCCACCGACAAAACCAGCAGCAAGAGCCGGTTTTCCAGCGATAGAATAAGCAATATATCCAGCAAGTACTAAGTTAAGTAAGCCAATCGCCGCCCAACCAACATTTTGGAATAAGTAAACGTAATGATAAAATCCGCTTGCATCTGCGTAGGCATCTAAATTTGTAACCCCGCCGATAATCCCAATTAATTTTGCAACAGCTACAACAAGTGACCCTGCGATTATGACCGGTAGTGCGTAGGATATACCAGACATTAAGTGATCTTTTGCTTCGTTTAATTTCCCTTTCATGACCTAATTAGCCTCCTTTTGTTTACGTGCTTCAATTGCTGCAACAACTTTACTTAACACCGCTTCCCCGTTCGCGACACATTGACCAATTTTCACACGAACGACTGGTTTTCCTTTGAAACGGTCTTCCCCGTCAATCACTTTATCCGCCGCAATGATAACTACATCTGCTGCACTTACTTCGGCTGGCGTAATTTCATCAATAGTGCCCATCGCTCCTTGTTGTTCAATTTTGACATCGTGTCCTAATTTAACTCCAGCTTTTTCTAGTGCTTTGGCTGCCATTGGTGTATGCGCAAGCCCTGCAATACATGACGTAACCCCTATAACTTTCATATTAATTCTCCTTCCAAATTATCTTTCAAGTAATCCATCAGCTCATGTTCCGTTTGAATCGTTAAAATTTGTTCTTGAAATGCTTCTTCTAGTAAATTCACAGCCACACTTGATAAAATTTTCAAATGTTGCTGGCTGGCCTCACTTGCTGGAACTAATATCGCAAAAATAGCTTGTGCTTTAAAGCCTTCTTTGGAATCCCAATCAATCGGTTCTACTAGACGAATGAAAAGCAGTTTTGCTTCCGATATTGCCTCCGTTTTCGCATGTGGAATGGCGATTAATTGTTGTACTGCTGTTGCATATTCTTTTTCGCGAGCCCATAAGTCACGCTCCACTTGTGCCGAATTTGTCGTAATTCCAATTTCGGCTGCTTTGTCTGCAATAAAAGCTAGCACTTCTTCTTTAGTGCTTAGATGCTGATTTAAAAATAATTGTTCTTCTGATACTATCATTTTGTCACCCCGTATTTTTTCATGCCTTGCTTACACTTACATTTTAATGAAACCGATTACTTTTTTGAACATAAGGAATTTCCAGTTAAAGTGGAAAAAATTTAATTGAAACAGCAAAAAGCCATAAAGAGAGCAATTACAGCTCTCTTTATGGCTTTTTTAAAGGATTTATTTTTCGATATTTAATTCTTTTTGATACTTGGCAAAGAGCGTTTCGAACTCTGCTTTGTTAAAATCATATATTTTTCCTTCTGCGCTCGCTTGTAATTTCTTCAAGCAAATATGCCAACCGGAAATATCTCTTGGGCTATGTTCTGTAATAGTCGTAAGTTGTTCGGTGAAAGTCAACCTTGTTTTATTTGCTGTGATTTCATTTAGTTCAAAGGCAACTTCATCTTGGTCCCACTCGAAAGCAAATTTTTGGTTAGGTTCAAATGTACGAATTGGCATGGTTATTTTTTCTTCAGGCGTCATGACGAAAAGAAGATATCCATCTGCCTCTAATGATCCTATTTCTAGTTCATCAAACCACTTAGCTAGTCCCTCGTTTGTCGTTAATAATGCAAAAACATCTGCTTTTGTTGCACTAATTTCCAATTCAAAATTAACTACAGCTCCGTCGTTATCCCGTTTACAAATTGATTCGTTCATCTAAATCCCTCCCACTATTTTGTTTTCATTTTCGCATAGTTGATATACTATCGCAACTTGGAAAAACTGGACAAAGCCGTGTAACATGAGATAATAGAAAAAACGAATTTTGTTAGGGGCGAATAGAATGAAGAAAATCGGCTTTATTGGAGCAGGAAATATGGGAACCGCGATGATTCGAGGCTTAGCACAAGCCAATTTAGTGAAAAGAGATGAAATCATTGTTGGTGGGCGGAGTATCGAAAAATTAAAACCACTTGAAACGGAATTTACTGGCCTGCAAATAACAACCGATACCGAAAAACTCGTAGAACAAGCAGATATTGTTATTTTAGCGGTGAAACCTTATACTATCCCAGAGATTTTAACTACTATAAAGAAGAAGCTAACACCGGATAAAATTATTATTTCTGTAGCAGCTGGCGTAACTATCCAAGATTTAGAAGAACTCACTTCCAAAGAAACCAAAATTGTTCGGGTTATGCCGAACACGCCAGCTCTTGTCGGTGAGGCAATGTCTTCCATTTCGCCTAATAGTAATGTAACTGCAGAAGAAACAGCAGATATCTCTTCTATTTTTTCTAGTTTTGGAAAAGCAGAAGTAGTTCCTGAGAACTTAATGGATGCAGTAGTAGGAGTCAGTGGTTCGTCCCCAGCGTATGTGTATATGTTTATCGAGGCGCTTGCTGATGGAGCTGTTTTAAATGGTATGCCGCGGGATAAAGCTTATAAATTTGCAGCTCAAGCCGTTCTTGGTGCCGCAAAAATGGTATTAGAAACTGGCGAACACCCTGGGAAATTAAAAGATATGGTCACCTCTCCTGGTGGAACTACGATTGAAGCAGTCAAGTCGCTTGAAGATAATGGTTTCCGCTCATCTGTTATTAGTGCTGTTCAAGCCGCAGCTAGCAAGAACCGTTCGATGTAAATTTCAAAGATATTTGACGAAAAAGTATTTTTCCTCACCTTTTAATGGAAAATCTTTAATTCGACCAAGCTCTATGAAACCACATTTTTTATAAAATTCTGGAGCTTGGTAACTGAATGTTGTTAGAGAGATATGGTGGCAATGATTGTCTCTACCATATCTTTCTATTTGTTCTATTAATGCTGTTCCTACCCCTGTTCCTTGCATTTTTTGATCTACTGAAAGCAGAGACACATGGAGTTCACCGTAACTCGTTTTAGCTGTCACGCCACCGACTATTTCTCCTGCTTGATTTACGGCTGCAAATCCAATAAAAACAGGTTCACTTTTAGGTATCGAGTAGCCCATTCTCTCTTTATGATTCATCAGACCTTCGATTACTTTAGGTTCCAACTCTTCTAATGTCATTTCTTTTATACTAAAATCCACTTATGATTCCTCCTTATTAACTACACAAAAAAGCATCACCTGAAAGTGACGCTTTGTAAAATTATTTTAAGTTTGCTACACGGCCGTAACCAGCAATATATTTTTTCCAGTAGCCAGATTTGATAGTGTCATATTTTACGCCGTTATTTTGTGCATTCAGCATTTTTCCATTTCCTACATAAATCCCAACATGGGCAATTCCTTTACCGTAATTAAAGAAAATTAAGTCACCGTTTTTTAGTTCACTAGCTTTAATTTTTTTGGCGGAGGCATATTGTTGTTTCGCTGTCCGAGGAATAGCTTTTTTTATTCCTTTTGAATATACATATTGCGTATATCCAGAACAATCAAAGCAACTTGGACCAGTTGCGCCCATTTTATAGCGTTTGCCAAGGTGTTTTCTTGCTTCGTTATTTAACGAAGTAAAACTTTGTGTCGAAGTGGCAACAGGCGCTTTATATGTAGTTACACACTTTCCTGAAACATAACCAGTTTTACCCTTATAGGATGTTTTATACCAATTATTTTTTGTTTTGGCTGTAAAAGTAATCGTTGTACCTTTTTTGTAAAAACCGATGACTTTGCCACTTGTACTATCTGTTGTGCGAACATTTACATCAGCTGTTGTAGTCATTTTGTAGGTAGTTGCTGCTAATGCGCTATTTGTTGGTAAAAATAGTACTGAAAAAGAAATTATTAAAGCTATCAACGCAAAAAAAATCTTTCTTCTCGCTGCTATTATTTTCAATCCACGCACCCCTTTTTTATATACACACAGCATAGCAGGTCAATGTTACAGTTGTAATACAGCTATTTTAAAACTTAACTTTATTATGTAACAGTTTGGACACAGGAAAAAAATAAGCCCAAGAAACTAGTTCTTGGGCTTATTTCTATAAATGGTTTTTTCGTAAAGAGACTGGCTTATCAAGGATTTCTTTTGTAATTATTGCTTCCTGTAGCCTACCCCGTAATTTTCGAGCTTTTTTAGGGCGGTGCGTGGAAGTTTTCATTATCTTTTTCCCTTTGGCCACGTCGGATTCCCGGCGGATTTCTCTTAACATTTTCTCTTGTGCAGCTTTTTGTTCCGCGATAACTTTGTCTTGTTCTTTATTTTGTGTAAAAGTTCCTTGTGATACTTTTCGTTTTTCTGGTTTTTTAGTGGTTTGGTTTTGATGTTGCGGCTTGTAGTTCGCACGCGACATTTGGTTTAGCTTGGATGGTTCTTTTTTTTCGCTATCAGCGCTCTTGCCAGATTTACTAAGAAGATTTACAATAACGCCAATTACCCCAAGGATAACTAAGACACCTTCCCAACCACTATTTAGAAAATCACTAAAGTCCAATGAAAACACCTTCTTTCTTGCAAAAGATCAAGGTTTATTTTTCGTCTTCGTGTGCAATCGACTCACGCATTGCTGTATCCGATTGAACATTTTCCATTTTGTAGTAATCCATTACGCCTAGGTTTCCTTCTTCTAAAGCGCGAGAAAGAGCGCGTGGCACTTCTGCTTCTGCCGCTACTACTGCTGCTCTGTTTTCTTGTTCTAGGGCAATCGCTTCTGCTTTACGTTTCGATGCAGCTGCTTGAGCAACTTCCATGTCTGCATTCGCTTTTTCGATGTCTAGTTTCGCTTTAATGTTGTCACCGATACGCATTTCAGCGATATCAATGGATAGAATAGTATAAGCTGTTCCGTCTCCAAGTCCTTGCTCTTGGACTTTTTTCGAAATGCTGTTTGGATTTTCGAGTACATCTGTATGTTCTCTCGTTTCACCGACTGTAGATACTACGGCTTCACCAACACGCGCGATAACTGTATCTTCACCAGCACCACCGACGATACGTTCAATATTAGATTGTACGGTAATTTGTGTGATAACTTTTACTTCTACCCCGTTTTGCGCCACACCAGTAAATTCAGGTGTACGGATAACTTTTGGTGTTACGGAAGTTTGTACTGCTTCAAGTACGTCACGTCCAGCAAGGTCAATTGCTGCTGCACGGCTGAAATCTAATTCAATATTTGCGCGGTGTGCGGCGATTAACGCATCAACTGTGTTATCCACGTCCCCGCCTGCTAAATAGTGACTTTCAAGTTGGTTTACTTCTAAATCAAGTCCTGCTTTTACTGCTTTAATTAACGGTTTTACAACGCGAGAAGGTACAACGCGACGTAATCTCATTCCGATTAAAGTTCCTAGTCCTACTGGTACACGTGCGGATAATGCGCTAATCCATAACCCCACTGGTACTAAAGTGAAAAATACGATTAAAAAGATGATAATCAATACTGCGATAATAATTGGTCCAATCATTGTCATTTTTCTCCCTCCTGTATATCTTCATTGACTAGTACGTATCCAAAATCGATACCTACCGCAATTATTGGTTTTCCAACTTCCAAATAACCTGTTTTCAAGCGAGCTTCATAGACTTCTCCGTCTATTCTGACACTTCCAATTGGTTTAAGCGTCGTTTGTGCTACACCTTTTTTGCCCACTACTTTGTCTCGTAGCGCTTTCATTCGATCTATTTCTTTGTCCTCTAAAACCCCCCGATGAACGAGTCCCCATGATTCTCCATAAACAAAGTCATCTTCTGTAAAATTATGCTTCAAACCGTCACCTTCTTTAGGAACTTTTTTAAATTTATACTTTCTCCTGTAATAACCATAACATGAAAGAAACCTTATGTAAAAAGCTTTTAGTAATTATTCTGTAAATTTTTTCACTTTTATAGAAAAGTTTATAATAGGAAAAAAACTTCCAAGAATTACTATTATTTACTATTTAAATCCCAATCAATTGGAGCTCTGCCATTTTCTTTTAAAAATTCATTAGTTTTTGAAAATGGTTTACTTCCAAAAAAGCCACGGCTTGCGGCAAGAGGAGACGGATGCACCCCTTTAATCAGTAAATGTTTTGGGTTTGTAATACCACTTGCAGCTTTTATAGCGTGATTTCCCCATAAAATAAAGACAAGCGGCTTATCATAATTATTTAACTCTTCTAAAACATGGTCGGTAAATGTCGCCCAACCTAATTTTTTGTGGCTTCCGGCTTTCCCTTCCTCCACACTCCAGCTTGTGTTCATTAGTAAAACTCCCTGTTCCGCCCATTTAGCAAGATAACCGTGACTAGCTGGATCAATATCCAAGTCGCTTTTTAGTTCCTTGTAAATATTTCGAAGGCTTGGTGGGATTCGAACGCCTTTTTGCACAGAAAAACTTAAGCCGTGTGCCTGCCCCGGGCCATGATAAGGATCTTGACCAAGGATGACAACTTTGACTTTATCATAAGGGCATAAGCGAAAACACGAAAACATATCTTCCTCTGTTGGATAAACATTTCCATTTTCTCTCGCTTCACTCACAGCTTTCATCAATTCTATAAAATAAGACTGTTTGGCTTCTTGCTCTAAAAATTCATCCCAAGTTTTCACCATTTTGCTCTCTCCCGTCCTAGTAATTTGTCCCTCCATTATACTTTTCTCGGCAAGCCAATGTCAAAAGTAAATAAGAATAGCTTTCCGCGTGGTATAATTTTAAAAAAGAGGATTTAAAGGGGTGAAACAATGACAGAACGGAAAGTTTCTTGGCTAGAGTTATTTTTTGATTTAATATTTGTTACCGCGGTTGCTTCCACGACCCATCTTTTACTTAGTGTTGATAATCATCCTGATAAAACTGCTGTTTATTTTGGCGAATACTTACTGATGGTAACGCCGATGTTTTGGGCATGGGTGGGGCAGACGATGTTTTTCAACCGATTTGGTGAAAAGTTAAAATTACCTGAACTTTATATGTTACCGCAAATGTTTTTCTTGATATTGATGACAGCGAGCTTTGATTTAACTTTTTCAAATACGTACTATACTTTTTTAATTGGTTATTTAGGCATTCGATTGATTACGGTTATTCAGTATTTTGTTATTAGTAGACAGCTAGGTGGAAACGCGCGCAAGGTGGCAATTATACTTGGAAGTGTGTTTCTGTTAGGGGTTTTCACGACAGCTACTTCTGTTTTCTTTGATGGCTTTATTCGTTATTTAGTAATGTATCTAGGTATCGCAGTTGATATTATTTTACCGTTATTCTTAGCAAAAACATTACGGAAAGTTCCCGTTGATTTCCCGCATTTGGCAGAGCGATTTGGTTTGTTTGTCATTATTACATTTGGTGAGAGCATCGTTGCGATTACTACTATTTTAGTCGGACATACGCTTGATTTATATACTATTAGCTATACTTTTCTTGGTTTTCTAATTATCAGTACACTCTTCATCTCTTACTTTCATAGTTTTGAAAAAATAGTCGATCATCATAAAGAGACACATGGTCAGTACTTAATATATGGACATTTTTTTATTATTATTTCCATTATGCTCCTCGCAGCGAACTTGCATTTACTGTATGAAGATCATTTAGAAAAAGATGTCTTACTTTTGATGTTGTTTGGCTCTGTAGTACTATTTTTCATCTCAAAACAATTCGTTTTTATAGCCCATAAAAAGGTAGAAGTGAGCTTTTCTATTTGGAAAGATGCATTGTTATTATTACTTCTAATTGGTTTATTTTTCCTCAATCTTTACACAGATTTGCCGTTATTTGTTAGTTTTGTAAGTATTTGGATTTGCGCATTGATTGATCTTGGGTTACAGTTTGGGACTTCGCGACTTGCACGTATATAAATAAAAAAAGGTGGGCATTTCGCTCACCTTTCTTCGTTCATATCTCGATGCCTTGTATAATCCGTAAAAATAAACAGGCCCATTAAGAAGCTTATTAAACATACAATTGGACGAAAATAGAATCCCGAATAACTAGGGGTGAAAATCAGTCCAAAAACAAGCCCAAATAGCCATAAAATTAGTGCCATAAATATTAGAAAATCATTTCGATAAGCACAAATAATGAGGATTCCTGCTAAAATCATCGCAAGTGACATTAAATAGCCTGATGATGCCGCAAGATCTTCTGGTATCATGAACAAGTTATTTTTTTTACTGTCCGGGCTTAGTATTTCAGCAAGAGCACCGATAAAACCTGCTTGGATTGACATAATCCCACAAAAAATACGCATTTCACACCACTCTTTTATAAAATATACATTTTAGCTTATTAATTATGGCATAAAAAATCTGGATTTACTACGCGACAAAGTAACTAAAAATTACTTAAACGCGCCAAAAACTAGTATAATTTGCTTTATCTTGAATATTAAACTCGATTATTTTTGCTAGTAAATCAAAATCTACCGGTTTCTTCCATAAAATCCGGAAAATACCTTTCGTATGACTATAACCTGCATCTTTAAGGTCCGCTTCGAAACGCTCAATTCCAGCTACTTCTGGGGAAACACTCATATGCTGTTTTGCCATTGAGAATCCAATGATGAAGGTACCGTTATTGGTGAACATTGGTGTATTCCATTTGATTTCTGGCTTTAGATTTGGAAATTTCTCCGCCACCCAGATTAAAACTTCTTGCATTCTCGCGCGGTGTTCCGGGTTTTCAATCTCAGCTAGATATTCTGCAAAAGCTTCCATATTATTTCCTCCTAAATAACATAATCTTACAATTACTCTTATTATAAAGAAAAACTGCTGTGATGCAAAGCCTGGCTGTTAGGTACTGCAAACAAAAAAACAAGCCTTTATGTCAGACTTGTTTTTGTTTAGCTTAATATAGTCGTGCTTTTTTCAGATTCGCTTGTTTTGCTTCGTATGCTCGGGTGATGCTTTCTTTATTTGAAACTTCGGAAACTCCTACATTCCACCAATTAAGATATCCTTCTGACATGGTTTTAGGCAACACTTTCATTTCGATTAAAGTTGTTTTGGTTTGTTTTTTGGCATCTTCTACCGCATTGATCAAATCTTCTTTTGTGTTGGCTTTATAGACTTTAGCTCCGTAGCCTTCTGCAATTTTGGCGTAATCGACTTGCATGATTTGGTTGTTGTTATCGCGGAATTCACAGAAGAAACTGTCACTCCCATTTGCCATTTGAAGATTATTAATACAGCCAAATCCGGAATTATCGAAGAGCATAATGTTAATTTTTTTGCCGTATTGCAAGGAAGTCAGCAGTTCAGAGTGGGACATGCAGAAACTGCCATCGCCGACGATAGCGTATACTTCTTGGTTATCGCTTGCGGCCATTTTTGCGCCTAGAGCGCCGTTAATTTCGTAACCCATGCAAGAATAGCCGTATTCTAGGTGATACGTGTTTGGCACGGCTGGATTCCAGAGTCGTTGCAGGTCGCCCGGAAGTGAACCAGCTGAACAAACTACGATGCTATCTGGCGCCACGGTATCATTAATTGTAATTAGTGCTTCGGTTTGCGTGAATTCAGTCCGTAAGCTATCTGCGTATTCGTTTAGAATTGCTTGGTCGAATTGATTTTTGATTTCTGGTGTAAAATTATCCCGATTGAATTTTGTATGTTGCAGACGCGTTCGTTCTTTTAGCCATTCTTTTTTGTATGCAGCAATCTTGTCACCAAATTGGGTTTTGTACCTTTTTAAAAGTGGTGCGAGTTCGGCTAGGGTTGCTTTGGCATCACCGACCACTTGGAAGGCATCTAGTTTGTAAGTTTGCATACGGTTGACGTTGATATTGATAAATTTAGTTGTTGGGTTAAAGGCTGTCTTGGAGCTCGTTGTGAAATCAGTATAACGCGTGCCAATTCCAATCACTAAATCGGCATTGTGGATTATTTTATTTGCAGCCAGCGTACCAAGAATACCCGTGCCTCCTAGGTTATTTTTGAAGCTAAACTCAACAGTGGATTTTCCAGCGTGCGTTTCAACGAGCGGAATGTCGTTTTGTTCGGAGAGGGCGATTAATTCTTTGCGGGCATCTGAATAGCGTGCTCCACCTCCGACAATGATTACCGGGGTCTGGCTAGCTTTGATAAGTTTCGCCGCCTCGGTTAGTTCGCGTTTTGTCGGAATTTGCCGATTAAGATAGTGAATCCGCTTTTGGAAAAATTCAACTGGATAATCGAACGCTTCTCCTTCTGTGTCTTGCGCGATGCAGATTGTTGCTGGACCGGCGCTTACTGGATTGGTCATTACTTCGAAAGCGCGAATCAGAGCACTCATGAGTTGTTCTGGTCGTTGCACGCGGTCAAAATACCTGGAGACTGCCCGGAAGCCGTCGTTAGTGGTGATTGCTGTGCTCGACTCATGCTCTAGTTGTTGTAAAACAGGGTCGGGCTGTCTAGTTGCGAATGTGTCGGCTGGCAAAAATAACACTGGTAAATTGTTCGCAAATGCGGTACCGGCTGCTGTAATTAAGTTAGCGGAACCTGGTCCAGCTGATGTGGAACACGCGTAGATGCGCTGGCGATTTTTTTGTTTTGCATAGGCAATTGCCGCGTGCGCCATACCCTGCTCATTTTTCCCTTGATACACTTTTAAATGACCCGGATTCTCTTCCAAAGCTTGCCCAATTCCAACCACATTCCCGTGCCCGAACAATGTAAAAATTCCGTCCACAAACGGCGCAGATTCACCGTCCACCTCAATATACTGTTGATTTAAAAACTTCACCAGAGCTTGCGCGGTAGTTAGTCGAATTGTTTTTTCAGTCACCATAATCCCCTCCTACTCAGCTTGCGCGATGAGCGCTTTAATTTCGTCGGCAGTTGGCATCGCATCCGAAGAACTATGCTTGCTAACAACAATCGAAGCTGCCGCACTTCCGAATTTAAGTGCTGTTTCGATATTTTCGCCGCTAAACAGTCCATATAAGAACGCAGATGCATAAGAATCCCCTGCGCCAAATGTTTTGAGTACTTTAGTTTTATAGGCTTGTGCTCGGAAGGTTTCGCCCGCTTTTGTATATGCGAATGAGCCTTCCACGCCATGCTTAATAACGACAATTTCTGCTTGATGTTGGAAAAGATGCGCTTTTGTTGCTTCATTGTTACCATCGACTTGGTTTTCCATCATATCGAATTCGTCACGTGTTCCAATAATCACGTCCGCTTGTTCCGCGACCAGTGAATAATAAACCGCTGTTTCTTCCGTATTTTTCCAAGTATACGGACGATAATCCAGTTCAAAAGCGACTATCACATCGTTTTTCCGAGCTAAGTGGACTGCTTTTAAAACAGCTTCCCGTGATGGACTTTGCGCTAAAGCTGTACCAGAAATGAGCAGCACCCGTGTTTCTTTTATGTAGTCTTCCGAAATCTCTTCCGGCGTTAAATATAAATCCGCTACAGTTTCACGATACATCAAAATACTGCATTCTTCCGGGCTCTTGATTTCCGTAAACGCCAAACCAACTTTGCGTCCAGCTGTATCTTTCACCATTCCAGCCGTATTTATATCCAAATCGCGCATATATTTTTCGATAAATCTGCCATGTTGATCATCTGAAATTTTGCCTATAAAACCTACTTTTAAGCCGAGTTTTGCGGTTCCTATCGCAATATTCGCCGGGGAACCACCCACATATTTAGAAAAAGTCATTGTTTCTTCCATTGGACGATTGTATTCGACCGCATTCAAATCAATGCACGCGCGCCCTACTGTGATTAAATCAAATTTTCGTTCGCTATGTTTGTTTAGATTCATGCTCCAAATCCTCCTCTTAGTCTCGCTCTAAAATCCATTCATGGTCTGGATCATTGTGAAATTTCCAAACCCGCTTCGGTCCAGCCATCACGTTTAAATAGTAAGAATCATATCCGTCTGGAACCCCCACTGGATGGTAGCCTTCTGGAACAACAACTGCATTCTGATGCTCTACTGCCATTGTTTCATCAAGCGCACGATCATCCGTATAGACACGTTGAAAAATAAAGCCTTGCTCCGGATTAATTTCATGATAATAACTTTCTTCTAAAAGTGACTCTGCTGGCAAATTATCGCGGTCATGTTTATGCGGTGGATAACTCGAAAAATTCCCGCCATCTGTATAGACTTCCACCACCAACAAACTACTCGCAACCTCACTCACATCCGGCAAAATGTTATGTACCAGTCGTTTATTTTGATATTTCCCACGCTGCTCAATTGAATTATCGCTTGCTTTAATAAGCGTCGTTGGCAAATCTCGGTCAGCCGGCGAGTAACAAAGTGCCACACGAGCTTTTTCAGAGTCTGCATTAACTTGAAACACCCGTCCACCAGAAATAAACACGCTATCAGTTGGAATTTTTTCAAAGACGTTCGCTCTTGTTCCAATTTCAGAAAAAACATGCGTACCCTCACTCACTGTAATTTTCCCAGTAAGCGCGACAATGCAACACTCTAAATCAGTAAGCTCCTCCTGATAAATGGCACCTTTTTCCAGTTCAATTAAGCGAAAACCAACGTAATTAAGCGGAGAATTTTCTTGGTTGATATCTTGAACAAGCGTAACACCAGGATTTATCTTTTCATTTAACGGTTTTCGTAATAGTTTGCTCATGTTCGCTCCTCCTATTCTTCGTAGCCTTTTAATGAATATCTCGCAGTGACAACTTTTTTATGCGTGTAAAAATCTACACTGTCTTTGCCGTTCGCATGAAGTGTTCCATAAAAGGACGATTTCCAACCAGAAAACGGGAAAAACGCCATTGGAGCAGGTACACCCAAATTCACACCAAGCATTCCAGCGTCGATTTTTTCTCTAAAGTAGCGGATTGCCTTGGCATTATTGGTGAAAATACAAGCTCCGTTCGCAAATTCAGATTGGTTCGCAACCCGAACTGCTTCTTGGAGATTTTTCACACGAATCACAGATAAAACTGGGGCAAAAATCTCCTCTTTCCAAATCGTCATATCTGTCGTAACATCTTCCAAAATTGTCGGTCCAACAAAATGTCCTTCAGAAAGCCCTGTTTCACGGCCATCTACAGTTAATTTCGCCCCTTCTTCCACGCCTTTTTCAATATAAGCAATCGTGCGTTTTTGGTTTTCTTCGCGAATTACTGGACCGAGGAAAACGCCATCGTCTAACCCGTTTCCAATTTTCACATTCTGCGCGGCTGTCCGAAGTGCCGCTAGAAACTTATCCGCGATGCCTTCTTCAACTGTGACGACCGCACACGCCATGCAACGTTCACCAGCCGATCCAAATGCCGCTGAAATAACATTCGTCACGGTATCTTCTAAATCCGCATCATTAAGCACAATCGTATGGTTTTTCGCGCCTGTCAAAGCTTGTACACGTTTCAAATTCGCGCTCCCTGTTTTATAGACATACTCCCCAACTGGCTTAGAACCAACAAAAGAAACCGCTTTAATTATTTCGTTTTCTAAAATACCATTAACCACATCATGCGCGCCGTATACCACATTGAACACACCTTTTGGAAGACCAGCCTCGGAAAACAAATCCACCAATTTCTCCATTAGAAGTGGCGTTCTCTCGGATGGTTTTAAAATAAACGAGTTACCAAGTGCAATGGCCATCGGGAACATCCAACATGGCACCATCATCGGGAAGTTAAATGGTGCAATTCCACCAACAACCCCGACCGGATAGCGATAATTTGCCGCCTCCACATCTGTTGCAATCGAAGCAAGCGAATCACCCATCATGAGTGTTGGTGCTCCCGCCGCGAATTCAACGTTTTCAATACCACGTTGCACTTCACCGCGTGCCTCGGATAAATTTTTACCATTTTCGAGTGTAATTAATCTTGCTAGTTCTTCTTTATGTTGAATGAGTAACTGTTGGAAACTAAATAGAACCCGTGCACGTCTTGGTACAGCAACTTGGCTCCATTTTTCAAAAGCTTGTTCGGCAATGGTAATGGCCTGGTCTAATTCCGCGCGCGTCGATATTGGCACTTGGCACAGAACTTCCCCCGTCGCTGGATTGATGACATCTTCGTATTTATCCGTCTTACTCTCGACCCATTCGCCGTTAATATAATTCTTTAATTTCCGTACATCTGCCATAAATTATCCCTCCACTTAAAATTACTCATAAGTTAACCATCAATCGATTATAACCCCATCTTAAGCCAATAAAATTGGAGAGTCAATTTAATTTTTGTCACTAACTTCACCATAAAAAATCATAGTTGATTACCTTTTGAGCATGTGTTATAAATAGTGTAATTAAAATAATTTTGCCAAAGGATGAATTTAAAATGAAAGTACAACGCATTCAAGCGATTGAGAATTTAATTCACGAAAAAGGCAGTATTAGCCTCGATGATTTATGCGAACAATTCAACGTTTCTAAAAATACTATTCGCCGCGATATTACCAAACTTCTCCAAAAAAACACCATCCAAAAAGTCTATGGTGGTGTCGTTTCTGTTTATAATAATCCCGAAGAAATTCGGCCGTTCGAAAATCGTGATACTGAAAATCATGCTGAAAAACAGCTTATCGGAAAAGCAGCCGCTGATTTTATTGAAGAGAATGATTTGATTTTTATTGATTCCGGCACAACGACTAGCTGTCTCGCTGCCGCTCTGCCAACAGATAAGGAGATTACTATTATTACCAATAGCTTAGATGTGATTAATTTTGCAAGTGAAATGGATAATGTGAAATTGATTGTGATTGGTTCGACTTTTAAACCGAGTACTAAATCATTTGTCGGCGTGGAGAACTGGGGATTTTTTGAGAAATACAATATTACGAAAGCTTTCATGGCCGCGACTGCGCTTTCGACTACGCACGGGGTGATGAACTCGGATATTCTGGAGTATGAGATTAAGCGACATATGATGGAAAAAGCTACGGAGAAATTTTTGCTGGTGGATCATACGAAGGTGGATAAGTCGGCTTTGCTTACTTACGGGGAGTTGGCGGAATTTGATTGGTTGGTTACGTCGAAGGAAATGGCTGGTGGGTGTTTGGGGTATTGTGCGGATGTTGGGGTTTTGGTGAGGTTGGTTTAGTTTGAAGACCCTTTCTTCTGAAAGGGTCTTCTTTGATTTAGCTATTTTTCTCCGTACCATTCTTTCTCGGTAAAATTAGTTGTCCTCCGAAATTCCTCTGCATATTTTTCAATCACTTTACCTCGAACGAAAAGATTTGCTTTAAACAGAAAAAATGTTGGGATTAAAGTAATCAGTAGTAATAACGGAACCCCAAAAACAATACCTATCATATCATCTAATACGCTACTAGTAGCAGCCTCGTTAGCTCCAGTCAAAGTCATAATCCAAGACTTATTCATTCTATAAAATTGCATACCTACTAACGCAATTACAGCTAAAAATCCAGAAATCCTTAACATGATAGTCAACTCTTTCGAGGTTTTATAATTCTGGTTGAATGTCTTATTAATTTCTTCTAAAATCATATTTTTCTCCACCTTGTTATAAAGGTACAGAAAAACTAATATCGTAAGCAAAAACACCGAAAAATTAATGATATAATTGCCTTTCGTCATTCCAAGTCCTACTGCGAAATAAGAAATGTAGGCTAGTTTCGCTATTGAATAGCAATAAGTTTTATATCCATAATTCCTTAGAAAAGGAGGATATGCTTTGAAAAATTGATGGCACATTAAAATAATAATAAGTAATTCTGCTATTATTACGATACTATTAGCAATAATAAAACTTCCTCCAGCAAGTTCTATAGCAAAACTACATACCATTAAGACAGGAAATAATAAGCCTAGCAGCAGAATTATTATTTTCTTCAGTTCAATAGATAAACTTTGCTTTTTATCGCCTTTCATGACTTCATAGATATCTTTTAATTTGAGAGTATCCTTTGCATTTTCATTTGAATTTATAAAGTAAAACAATTGTCCGTGAGTCTTTATTTTTGATTCAACAATTTTAAACATTTACCTTCCTCTCCTATTTAGCCCTCTATAGTAATTTCATCAGTACTAAATTCTTCTAAAAACAAATCAATAGGAAAGTCTTCACTATAAAGAATTGTGAATAAATCTCCCTCTATAAGCTCCACTTCACACAAGACTTTTCCGCTATCATTCAATTCATTCTCAGATGTAACAACCAATATACTAAGTTCCCAAACAGTTCGACATTGTTTTAATATATTTATTATTTCTTTAAAATCTACATTGATACCGTGTGATTCTTTTACTAAATTATTAAAATCAAAAACTTCTGTGCTAAATAGCCCTTTTTCTTCCTTGAATTGCTCTTGATCATTTGGAACTGCATCTATCATTTCGATAGTGAACTGTTCAACTTTGGTGATATCTTTTAAAACAGTTAATACTTTTATTAAAAAATCTGCATTATAATTGGCATCCTTGTAGTTGAAATCTAGTTTTTTCAATCTCATCACTCCTATTTGTTAAATGGTGGATTAGTATCAAATCTATGGTCTATTTTCTTTCCCAAAGGAAAGTCTGCATTATAAATATATTCATGCCAGTGGGGAGCACTATGTGAATTCGGTCTCCCATGATTAGTATAATCTATCCAACCTTTTTCCCGACCATAATCATCATAAAACTTTGTTTGTTTTAAATTACCTAAATCATCAAATTTATTTAACGATTTAACTCCTGGTTCGACTCTAGATGGCAATCTATAGTTTTTATAGTATTCTTCTGGAAGGAAAACTTCTGTTTCATAATCGTTCTTTTGTTCATTTATTGTTCCTTTTTTAGTTTTACTTGAACTAGTTTTCCCATCAATAATAGATTTATTCCTCGCCGCCGCAATCCCAAAGCCTAATCCTAGTGCCATATCGGTCAAACCAGCGTCATCCATCGCATCCTTCACGCTAGCTACATAAGCAGAGGACCTCAGTGTCACGCCGGAAAATCCGGTTACTTTTTGACCATTTAAGTAGTTGACGCCGTCTTTCCATGCGTCATTTACTTTGCGTTCGAGCTCTTCACCGGAAAGATTTGTGTACAGAATAGGGTCTAACTCGGCTCCGTTCTCCTCTAGAAAAGCTTGGAGTTCTTTGTTACTGGCGCGTTTGCCGTCTCGTTCCAATAGCCACATCGTGACGGTTTCGCCTTTGTCATTCACATAAGTATAGGCGAATAACTGATAGTCTTCGAATGCTTCTGGGAAGGGATCTTTGGCGTTTTCTTTACGTGCTTTATCCATCGCTTTTCTCATCAAACTAATAGATGCATGGACGCTTTGAGACACAGTGTAGGTGCCTGTTTTCTCATGGAAGGTCACATTTTGTTTCAGTTCTTGGACCGCTCGTCCTGTGGAGTGAATGAGTTCGGTTAACGCACTAAAAAACTGGGCGTGACTTTGTTCAAAGGCGATGTACCTCTCTAGTATATCTTCTTTTTCGATAGCTTGCAGTAATTGCGTGTGCGCACTTCTTGCTTGGACTACGTAGACTTGTTGCATATCTGGCTTCGTATTCGGCGCGGTGAGTTGGCGATGTAAGTCTTCTTCTTTTCGCTGCAAATGTGCCACTTTCGTCATTGCTTCTTGAAGGATTTCCGCATCGATTCGGGCGGAAGGCGAGCTATCGACTTGGCTACCAAACTCGCGTATGTATTGTGCTAAACGTTCTTCGCTTTCTTCCAAGGCTTCTAAAATACTTTGCGCGATAGAGGGATAACTGGAAGTAAAATAGCTTTGGGATGCTGATACTGCTTGCCCTTTTAAACTTTTATCTTGTGCATACTTGCTCGCTGCTTGTTGAATCCCGCGTATCATCTTTTTAGCCTCAGCATTACTGCTTTGTAATCCTTGAAGAAAGTCATTGAGTTCTGCAATATCGATTCGACTCATTGGTTCCACTCCTTTCGCAAGGAGGATTGTTTGGTCTCTATATCGTGCATTTCTGCTCTAGTAGTCCGCGCTTCTTCTTCCAAATGAACACGTTTTTCCGACAAATCTTTTCGCCATGCCATCGCTTCTTCGTGTTGTTGTTCTTCCAGATAGCGGTGGAAACCATTCGCTTCCTCCCCTTGCCATCCGCCTCGCAAGAAGTCCAGCAATCCTTGTTTCTCACATTCTAATTGATGGCTATCTTCTTCTAACCATTCTTGTTCCGCTTGTTTGCGCTTAGTCTGCCTCAAATTATCTTGTAAAACATCCTGCGCTTTTTTCACTTGTTGTAGTTGCTGTTCTAACTGGCTGTGCACGTTGTCCATCTACCGCACCTCCAGCTGATTTATTTTCTGTCCCATCGCTTGATCTTGTTTCGCATAGGCCATGCCCATTTTCTTTAATCTACCCGCATCTTGCTTTGTCACGGTTTGGAAATCTTCTACCACATCGACCAAATCAATTAATGCAGACCGTAACTGATTGATAGAATTCGCTCGGGAGTATGCCATATTTCCACCTTTTAACGGCAAATAGCTTCCCGCGCTTTTGCTGTCTAGGTTCGAGGCATGTTTTTGGAACGTTGCTTCGTTGACTTTTATCTCTCTCATCTTGATGATTCCTCTCTATGTCTAGTTTTCCACTCCTCTATTATAGCATCGTAACTACTTCCCTTTTGTGAGCGTTTTGTGAACCTCTGTGTATAAGCGTAGTCAGATAAAGAACTAATTAGTATATTTTTATACCTTTTTTATTGTATGCAAAAAAGACCCCTTTCATCCGAAAGAGATCTCCTCAATTTACTTACTAACAACCGGAATATAAAGCGTAAACTCAGCTTCTCTAAGATCTTCCAAATTAAACGATCCCGCAATGCCAATCGTATCGCTTTGGCTCACTTCGCCGTAAGCTGCGCCGATGAAGCCGTCTAGTGCTGGACGGTCTGATTCGCTTGTTACGAATTTTGCGTATTTGCCTGCTGGGATGTCGAAGGTTGTGTTGCCGTTTTCACCGTTCACACTTGCTACGATGTAATATTGTAAGCCGTCAAGACTTGCGTTAATGCCAACGTAGTCTTTTTCGTTTTTTGCAAATTTTGTGTAGGCTGATTCTTTGATTTCGCTCATTGGGCCAAAGCCTTTTTGTGGATCAAATTCAGGGATTTCTACTTTATTTCCAGTAAATGTTTCTTTTTTTAATTCAACAATTTCAAATGCCATAATATTTCCCTCCAAAAAGTTACTTAACTTTGATATGATGTAACTATAACACGCGAATGATGACAACTGTCTGTCATCATTCCAAAAACAAAGGAGAAAAAAATGAAAATCGAGCGACTCATCGGAATTATCATGCTACTCCTCCAACGTGAGTTAGTCAGTGCTTCTGAATTGGCTACAATGTTTGAGGTTTCCAAACGTACTATTTTTCGCGACATTGACACGCTCGCGATGGCGAATATCCCGATTTACACGATTGCCGGAACGAAAGGTGGTATTGGAATTATGCCTACCTACAAAGTCGACAAAAAGCTTCTCACAGCAGAGGATTTAACAGCTATTATCGCCAGCTTAGACGGGATGGAGCAGTTGCTTTCTTCCGCTGAAACCAAGAAAACCCTTCAAAAAATGAAAAACATGCTCGACCATTCCAGCGAACCGCCCAAAAGTTCGATTTCGCTTGATTTCTCCAATTTATCCATGAAAAAAGAGTTAAATGCTAAAGTCGAAAGTTTATATTTAGCGATAAAAAAACATCAACTAGTGGAACTCAGCTACATTGATCGAACCGGCAATCAAACCGTTCGTAAAACTGAGCCGTATCACCTCCTATTTAGGAATCGTTCTTGGTATTTGCAAGGTTACAGCTTGGAGCGTAGCGATTTTCGGACGTTTAAAATGTCGCGTATTGTTGAACTGAAAACGCTGGAAGAAACTTTTGAAGCGCGGCCTTTTGTTGTAAAACCATTTGGCATGACCGCTTATAGACCCACGTTCTTGATGCATGAAGTCACTTTAATTGTAGATAAAATAGCTCGTGAACAAATCGTTGAGCGCTTTGATCCAGTTGCAATTTCACAGCAAGATGAAGAGCATTTTTTAGTAAAAGTGACACTTCCCGATCATGAGGCCGGGTACCGCTTTTTGCTCCAACTTGGAACACATGTAACCATTCAAAACCGTGATGACTTTTACGATAATTTTGTTGATTATTTAGCAGAAATCCAAGGAAAATATATCTAAAAACGGCTCTGCTAATTATTTAGCAGAGCCATTTGATGTTAATCTTTATATTTATAATCCAAATCTTGATACGCTGTTTGGTACGGTCCACCATCAGCTACTTCTGAATGATAAAGTGCTTTTAAAGCGAAAGTTTTTTCTAAATCCATTTCTTTCATTAGCTTTTGAAGGCGTTCTTGCAAGTCTACGCTATCTTTTACAAGCTCTTTCATTTGTGATTTTACATATTTCATAATAATTCCGCTCCTTTTCAGACATTATAACACTTTCTTCCCCGATAAAAAAGGAGTGCGACTATAAGCCACACTCCCTTACTTTTTTAACCGATTAATTCGATTGCTCTTTCAAGTACCGCTGCTCCGTTTACACGGCCGTAGTCTAACATATTAATTACTTCGACAGGAATTTTTCCGCCAACTACTTTTTCTGTGTTACCTTTTAAATAACCAACTTGTGGTCCAAGCAAAATAACATCTGCTTTTTCCCAGTTTTCGTGCAGTTCAGCGTCGGATACAGCCCAGATATTTGCTTCAATACCTTGCTCCTGTCCTACTGCTTTCATTTTTTCTACTAAGAAACTTGTGGACATTCCAGCATTACATACTAATAAAATGTTTTTCATTGGTTAAACTTCCTTCCTTATTTTGCTTCTGTTTTTTGAGCTGTAGCAAAAGCAACTTTTTCATCCATGCGTAGGAACGGCAGATAGATAAAGACCGTCACAACAATGATAATTACTTGTAAAACGGACGCGCGCCAGTCCCCGCCAGTTGCTAAGAAACCTGAAATAATCGGCGGTGTCGTCCACGGGGTTTGTACAACTACATGATTAATCCAACCTGCTGCCGTCGCATAATACGCTGTTGTTAAAGAGAAAATTGGCGCTAGTACGAACGGGATAATTAGTAATGGGTTGAAGACAATCGGTAGACCAAAGATAATCGGTTCACTAATGTTAAATAGCGAAGGTGCTGCGGATAATTTCGAGATATCTTTGTAATCTTTTCGTTTTCCAAAGATGAAAATGGCAATTAGTAGACCAATCGTGTTTCCTGAGCCACCCATAACCGCAAATGTATCTTTGAAAGCCATGTTAATAATATGCGGAATTTCTTGATGATTCGCGTAGGCTACCATGTTTTCTTGCATATTTTGAAGTAAAAATGGATCTAGTAACGGACCAGAAATAACTGCTTGGTGAATCCCTAAACCGAAGAATAAGTTAGCGATAGAAGTAATCAGCAAGAATCCTGGAAGACTTGTCGTCACATAGCTAAGCGGCTTCGTGATAATTGTTGTAACAAGCGTGTTAAAGTCCATACTGAAAATTTGATTAACGGCAAATGACACAATCGAGAAAATAATAACCGTAATCATAATCGGAATTAACACGTTAAATGATTTAATAACTGCCGGTGGAATATTTCCTGTTAAATTGATTTGCATACGTTTGTTTTTCGATAATTTAATGAATAAATCGGTTGCAATTAAGCCAACGATAATACCAACGAACATACCTGACGCACCAGTATAACTAACTGGGATAACATTTGGTACTTCGATTGATTTTGATGCGCCTTCTGGAAGAAACGTCATCGCAATCGGTGTTACGACAATAAATGAAGATAAAGCGACAAGAATTGGAGCAATGACATTTTTATAGCCACGATTCAAGCATAAATGATACGAAATCGCCACAGTGACCAAAAGTGTAATAACACTCAAGGTACCATTTCCGATTGAAATACCAATTTCTTGCCAAGTTCTAAGTGTATCTGGGTTAACAATTTTGCCCATGAAGCCAGTCGGTTCTAAAATAACATAGTTAATCAGTGTGACAAAACCAGCTAAAATCATGAACGGCATAATACTCGCAAAAGCATCACGCAATGAACGCAAATGAATCTGACCACCAAGACGTTGTGCTACATTAATAAATCCATTAACAATCGACTTCTTTTTCGTTTCAGCCATTAGTTGTTTCCTCCCTTTTCGTCCCAACTAGTTTGCTTGTTTCATATTCAAAACCGTTCATGTCACTCATTTTTTTATAAAATTCGCCACTTTTCTTCATTGTGCGTTTGCCAGTTTCAACATCAAGTGAAACGAGTCCGTAACGGTTTTTATAGGCATTAATCCACGACCAACAATCAATGAATGTCCATAAGTGATACCCTTTAATATCACAACCTTCTGCAATCGCTTGATGTACATACGCCAAATGATCTTTGACGAATTGAATCCGGTAATCATCTTGAATTTGCCCATCTTCATTTAAGAAACGCTCTTCATTCGCTACACCCATACCATTTTCAGAAATAAATGATTCGATGTTGCCGTAATTATCGCGAATATCAATACATAAATCGTAAATCCCACGTTCATAAATTTCCCAACCGCGATAAATATTCATTCGTTTACCTGGCATATTGTGCGGTTCAAAAAACCAATCTGGTAAAAACGGACTTTTTTTATTAATAGCGGTTAAACGGGCTTTCACGCGTCTTGGTTCATAGTAATTTAGGCCAAGAATTTGCGCTGTATTTTCTTTAATAATCGTCAAATCTTCTTCCGTATATTCGGGCATTTGATCGTATTCGCGCATAATTTCAACTAATTTTTCTGGGAAAGTTCCTTTAACCATCGGATCCAAGAAGCTTCTCGTATAAAAAGCATCACAGATTTCTGCAGCTTCTAAATCGTATTCGTTTTGGCTACGCGGATAAGTCGGGCTAAGGTTTAAAATTACGCCGATTTTTGATGACAAGTTTAATTTTTTAAATGCTTTAATAGCTAATGCATGTGCCAATATTGTGTTAAAACCAGCTTGTGCACCGCGTTTGAAGTCAATTTGATTCGGATAATGGAAATCTTCTAAATACCCGCCAAGAATTGGTCCGAGTGGTTCGTTAAACGTAAACCAGTGGTAAACTAAATCGCCAAATTCTTTAAAACAAGTATCCGCAAAATGAACATAAGCATCCACAACTTCTCTTGATTCCCAGCCACCAGCGTCTTGAAGTGCAACGGGCATATCGAAATGATATAAGTTCGCGAATGGTTTGATACCGTTTTCATTCATCTCAGTAAGTAAATCGCGATAAAACGCAATAGCTTTCTGGTTCACTTCGCCGACACCATCGTTTGGAAACATTCGCGCCCATGAAATCGAAATCCGGAACGAGTTATGTCCTGTTTTCTTCATCCACTGCACATCTTCTTTATACCGATTAAAATGATCTGTTGTAATTTCTGAACCTATACCTTCGTAAAAGCGATTCGGTTCTGTTTCAAACCAATGCTCCCAAACAGTTTTTGCCTTACCAGTGTCTCCGCGACCTTCTGCTTGTTCAGCAGACCACGCAGAGCCCCACCAAAAATCTTTTGGAAACGTTAATAATTCTTTCATTTTTTATGGCCTCCCTTTTGTCAAAATAAATATAGCATACATTTATTTAAAAAACAATACTTTTGTTAAAAGATATATACTTTTATTTATAGGGATACCTTTTTATAAAAGTATATGGTATACTATGCTTATTACATCAGTAAAGGAGCCAATAAAATGTCGGGAATGGCTAAATACATGGAAATATACATAGATATCCGTGATAAAATCAACCAAAACAAATACGAAATTAACGAGAAATTGCCTGATGGGGATAGTCTGGCACGCGTTTATGATTGCAGCAAACTAACTGTCAAAAAAGCGCTAGATATGCTCGTGCAAGAAGGTATGGTTATTAGACGACGTGGTGCTGGGACTTTCGTTAAATCCCATTCTACTAACGGCGGCGAATTCGCGCTGGGTCCAATGTCAGGACTCGTAAATACATTTGGGAAAGACAATATTAAATCGAAAGTCATTTTATTTTCTATTGAAAAACCATCGAAAGAAGTCGCAGAAAAATTAGAGATGCAGGATGACTATATTTACCGAATCATCCGGATGAGAGAAGTTGGTCACAAAGCTTATTCGATTGAACATACTTATATGCCACTTGCGATTATTCCAGGACTCGAGCCGCGTCATTTAGAGGACTCGATTTATAATTATATTCGTGATGATTTGAAACTCAAGATGCAGAGTGCCCATGTTTGGGTGCGCGGGGATAAATCAAATCAAGAGGATAGCAAGCTCCTCGATTTAGAAGAACCTACTTTTATGATGGAAATTGAAAAATTAGCACATTTGGAGGATGGTCGTGTGTTCGAATATTCGATAACGCGCCATACGTATGAATCATTTGTGTTTGAAACGGTTTTTGTGCAGAATTAAAAAAAGCAGCGACTCTCTGAATTAGAGAATCGCTGTTTTTTTATATCTTCTTAACAAATTCTGATTTTAATTTCATTGGGCCGAAGCCGTCGATTTTGCAATCAATGTCGTGGTCGCCGTCTACTAAGCGGATATTTTTTACTTTTGTTCCCATTTTGATTGGGTTTGATGCACCTTTTACTTTAAGATCTTTGATGACTGTGACAGAATCACCATCTGTTAGGACGTTGCCGTTTGAGTCTTTGAACACTTTTTCCTCGGTAGCTTCTTCTGCTACAGCACTCCACTCATGGCCACATTCCGGGCAAATTAATAGACCGCGATCTTCGTATGCATATTCTGAGTTACATTCTGGGCAATTTGGTAATTTTGACATTTTATCAATTCCTCCGATTGTTGTAATAGTTGGCTGTTAATCTTCTAATTCGACGTTATGATATACTTTTTGCACGTCTTCTAGGTCTTCTAAAGCATCAATTAGTTTCTCGAATTTTTCTAAATCCTCACCTGATAATTGAATATCGTTTTGAGGAATCATCTCGATTTCCGCTACTGTAAATTCTTCAATTCCAGCCGCTTTCAAACCTTCTTGTACTTTGTGGAAATCTTCTGGTTCTGCATAAATAATCGCTTGACCATCTTCGTCTAAAATGTCACGAACATCAATATCCGCTTCCATTAAAAGTTCTAATAGCTCATCCGCATCTTTACCTTCAACACCAAAAATGGCTGTATTATCAAACATATAAGCAACAGAGCCACTAACGCCCATGTTTCCACCATTTTTGCTATAAGCTGCGCGAACATCGGATGCTGTACGATTCACATTATTTGTCAGTGCGTCTACGATAATCATCGAGCCGCTTGGACCAAAGCCTTCATAGCGCAGTTCTGAATAAGTTTCATCTCCAGTGCCTTTCGCTTTTTCGATTGCACGGTCAATAATATGTTTTGGCACATTGTATGTTTTTGCACGTTCAATAACAAAACGTAATTTTTGGTTGGAATGTGGATCTGGGTCGCCTGATTTAGCCGCTACATATATTTCAATTCCAAATTTCGCATAGATACGACTATTTGTTTTATCTTTTGACGCTTTTTTCTCTTTAATATTTGCCCATTTACGGCCCATATTACCACTCGCTTTCTAATTGGAGTTTTTCTCATGTCTCTGTACTATTATAAGTGTAGGAAACGAATTTGTTAAGTGGAAATTTAGCTATATTCGTTAAAAATGAATAGTTGTAGCGTTTTTAAGGTCAAAAAGCTGGTTTAAAAAGAAATAAGGAATGAATTCGCCCGAACTTCTTAATGCGTCTAACTCTTCTTTAGTGACAAAACGGGCATCTGCTACTTCTTCTTTTTGTAAAATTAAGTCGCTTAGTTCCACGTCTTTCGTAATAAACCAATAATCATCAAATCCTGCTTCGAAATGGTAACTGAATTTGGCACGGGTTTTACTTAAATCAATTGTAATTCCTAGTTCTTCTTGCACTTCTCGTTCAGCAGCTTGCAGGCTTGTTTCGCCTTTTAACGCAGAACCAGCCGCAGAAAGATCCCAATAATTCGGCCAACCTTCTTTATCTTTTTGGCGCTTTTGGATTAAAAGTTGCCCTTTTTCGTTAAAAATACATACGTGAACAACCAGATGAAGTTCTCCGGGTGCTAGTTTTTCACCGCGGATATGTGTTTTCCCGGTTAATTCACGATTCTCATTTAGCAAATCCCATTCTTCCACAGAAATCGACTCCTTCTGATCATTGTCTTGTTTTTATTATACAAAAAGCACCAAATTCTTTTTTAGGATGATAAATTTTGCATATGTTTTTTTATCGTATCGAGCTCATTTAGCAACATATCTCGCAATGAATCTGGCTGAATGGCTATAATTTTTTCACCATAACCTAGTAAATAATTGATAATAAATTGTTCCTCTCCTTTATGATAAAAACCATGAATAAAATTTCGCCCTTCCTGTTGATGAAGTTTCATCGATGGATAATTTTCTTTAAAAAATAAGTCAACACCATTTGAGGCAATTTCCACTTCAAAATTAGTTACGTTTGTTTTCTTATAAAAACCATCAGCCACTTTTTTTAAATCTTCCAATTTTCCAGCTTCAAAAGTATCATTTTCTTTTAGCCCAAGGATTTTATCACAGCGAAATACCTGCATCCGTTTCGTTTCGAAGTTATAACTCGTCACATACCATTGCCCGTACGCCGAAGATATATTATAAAATTGAACAATATACGTTTTTTCAGTCCCATTTTTATCATAATTAATCTGACATACTTTCTCTTCCATCGTAAATTGCAAAATAATATCTAGAAATTCACATTGATTATTATGCTTTATATAGCCGAGACTAAATACTTCTTCCGTTTTTCGGAGCATTTCGATTTTTTCAGCTGAAAGACAACGTTCAAATTTCGTTTTTAATTTTTCCACGCTTAAATGAAAAGGTGTTGTTTCATAAGCCTTTAACGTAAGCATCGAAAAATAAAGCGCAAATACCTCATCGATATTAAAGACAATGGGCGAGAGTAGCCGATTACGAAGCACCTAATAATGACCATTTCGTCCCCGTTCCGAGTAAATCGGCATACCTATTTCTTCTAAAGACTGTATATCTCGAATCGCCGTACTACGAGAAACGCCATATTTTCCCATTATGTCGCTTAATTGAAATGCATTTTTATCATTTAAAAACAGCATCATATCATTTAATCGTTCTGATTTTTTCATCTCCATCTCTTTTCTTTTATCAATATTAAAAGGTGTCACTATTTGATACCTTTTAATATTATACTATAACTAGAAATCAAACCCAAAGGAGCTAGAATGATGAAAAACTTATTTTTGACCTCGTCTTTTAAAGATGTTATACCGTTATTTAAAGAAGTAAAAAGTAATTTCCAAGGAAAAACCGTTACTTTTATCCCGACCGCTAGCACAGTCGAAGAAGTAGTTTTTTATGTAGAAGCTGGTAAAAAAGCGCTCGAGGATTTAGGGTTAATTGTAGAGGAACTAGACGTGGCTACAGAAACTCTAGGAGAAATAACAGCGACACTCAAAAAAAATGATTTTATCTATGTTACTGGAGGAAATACTTTCTTTTTACTTCAAGAATTGAAACGAACTGGTGCAGATAAATTACTTTTAGAGGAAATTGCTAAAGGAAAATTATATATTGGTGAATCAGCTGGCGCAGTCATCACGAGTCCTAATATTTCGTATATCCAATCGATGGACAGCATAAAAAAAGCCACTAATTTAACCAACTATGATGCTTTAAATTTAGTCAATTTCTATACGCTTCCTCATTACAACAACGCACCTTTTAAAAAAATAACACAACAAATAATAGCGGACTATGCGGATGATTTAAAAATATTTCCGATTAGTAACTGCGAAACTATTTTTGTACAAGGTAACGTGGTAACTTCGAAAGGAATTCTTTAACCGCATTCTCCAAAAACGTCTTGAAACTTGGATATCCGTTTAAGTTTCAAGACGTTTTTGTTTTTGGTGTATAATAAAACTAAAAACTACATCATAGGAGGTACAACATGTACAAAATTTTTAGTTTCGTTTCATTAATACTTAGTATGCTAAGTTTTATGGGCTTACAAGTTTTAAATGTTATTCAAAAAAATGTCATATTATTATCACTATTAGATAGCGAAGAATTTAATGACATTCACTTTTTCGGGAGTTTATTAGTAATACCTGTTTTACTTTTAGTACTTGCGATTATTTTTGCCTATTTAAGTATAAAATCTAATACAAACAAGTAATTTGATGGATTTTGAACTGTTCCTCTACATCTGGGTCCAGTTTGAAGTCCGTAATTAAATAGTCGATATCATGACATGCTAAGCTTTGGTGCATAAACTTGTGTCCTACTTTTTCTTCTGTGACGAGTAAAACGAGCGAACTTGACTGGCGTCTGAAAGCTTGTTTGATGAGTGCTTCACCTTCATGTGTTTCCGTTGCGCCTTTGTCATAGTCAATCCCGCGGCATGAAACAAAAGCAATATCCGCATTATAAGTTAAAGCATCATTGTATGCTTTTGCGCCGTTCACCGTATATCGCTTCGTTAAAATCGAGCCTCCTAAAATACTAACTCTTGCATTTGTAAATTCTGATAGCATGGAAGCCGTCATGACCCCGTTTGTAATAATTTGCAGTCCATCAAATTTACTTAAAACATCGATTAAATGCAGTGAAGTTGAGCTCGAGTCTAAGAAAATCACCATATCATCGCGAATCAGTGATTTTGCAATATCGGCAATTCTTATTTTACTCGTTTCATTACTTCGCTCATTCATTTTCATTAAATAAGGCAAATCGATTTTTTTATTATCGATAATCATTGCGCCGCCTCTTGTTCGTCTTACAAGTCCTTCTTTTTCTAATTCTACTAAATCCCGTTTCACAGTGGCTTCGCTGTAGTTGACAAGCTCCACTAAATCAATAATCCGCATAAATTGTTCCACTTTTAGCCGGTTAACGATTTTTAGTTGCCGTTCTTTCGCTGTGCTTAACATGTTCCTCCACTCCTTAAAGGGCAAAAGCACTATAACTAGCGCTTCTACCCTTCTTATTAATATTTATCTCTTTGACCAGTAGTATTTAAAATGTGTAATTTATGTCTTACAACTTCTTTTACTTTTTCATTTGCTGATGGGTACACTTGATTTGGTTCATACATCGCAGGATTGTCCACTAAAACGCGGCGAACTTCTTCAAAAAACACACTTTTCAGATCTGAACTAAGGTTTACTTTCCTAACGCCGTACTGTACAGATTCACTGACTTCTTTATCTGGATTTCCTGAACCACCATGAAGTACAAACGGAATATCCAAGCGTTTATTTAATTCTTTTAAAAGAGGCATATTCAGTTCTGGTTTTTTATCTTTAGGGTATAAACCATGCGCCGTTCCAATAGCTACGGCTAACGTATCAATGCCAGTTCTCTGTACGAAATCTTCTGCTTGGTCAGGGTCAGTATATATGATGGTATCCGCCCCGCCTTCTGCTGAACCATTGTTCCCGATTGTTCCAAGTTCCGCTTCAACAGAAACACCGACTTTATGCGCAAGTTCAACCACTTGCTTAGTCAACGCCACGTTCTCTTCATAACTGGCTCTTGAAGCGTCAATCATGACGGAAGTATAGCCATTTCTAATAGCCCGCATCACATCTTTAATTGTTCCACCGTGGTCCATATGAATAACGACCGGCACCTTACTTCTATGTGCGTATTCTCTTACTGTTGCAACAAAGTTATCACCAAGATATTCTATTTCATCCGGATGAATTTCTAAAATTACAGGAGCATTATTTGCCTCCACTTCCTCCATTATCGCCTTTAACATATCAAAACTACAGATATTAAATGCTGGTACCGCAAATTGATGCTCTTTTCCTACTACTAAAAGATCTTTCATTGTATATAACATTATATCATCTCCTCTTTATTTTTTCGCTTGTTTAATGGGGTTTTTAATAGTCCGACAGAAATTGCTGTCACGACTGTGCCTGCTGCAATTGCTAGTAAGTAGATAAATAAATGGTTAATTACATTTGGAATGAACATTACCCAAATTCCACCGTGAGGCGCCATCGAAGTTACACCAGCCCCCATAGAAATTGCAGCCGCTGTTGCAGAACCTAACATCAAACTCGGGATAACCCGGAGCGGATCAGCAACTGCGAAAGGAATTGCTCCTTCAGTAATATAAGATGCACCTAACACCCAACAAGAATTCCCCGCTGTTTTTTCTTCTTTTGTAAATTTGTTTTTAAATAATAGTGTTGCGAGTGCTAATCCAAGTGGTGGAACCATTCCAGCCGCCATACAAGCCGCAATCGGTGCGGTTACACCAGCTGACATTAACCCAATTGAAAAGGTTGAAATAGATTTATTGATTGGACCTCCCATATCTGCTGCCATCATCACACCAATGAGTAGTCCAAATACGACGCCAGATGTCTCACCAAGCCCATTTAACCAACCTGTGAGTGCGTTTAAAACCCAAGCGATTGGTGTATCAATAATAAATACCATTGCCAAACCAACAATCGTAATCCCTAACAGCGGTACAACAATCAACTGATAAATCGAAGCAAGTGATTTAGTGACATTGACTTTATTAGCAAAGAAATGTGCCACATAACCAGCCAAAATACCACCGATCATACCGCCTAGAAATCCTGATCCACCAACAGTCGCCAGTGTCCCTGCGACAAGCCCGGGCGCAAATCCCGCTCGACCAGCCACAGAAACCGCTATCCCTGCTGCAAGTGCTGGAACCATTAAACCAAATGCAGTATCCCCACCAATTTTAGAAAATGCAGCTGCTAAAGCGTTATACGAATCAGAGTCAGGGTTTGAGGCATCAATCCCAAATGCAAAACTAATGGCAATTAAAATCCCGCCAGCTATGACAAATGGCAACATATAGTTAACACCATTCATAAAGTGATTATATAAACTTGCTTTTGAAGGTTGTTCAGAGCTTACATCCGAACTTTTCGCCTCCAAATGGATTAACCCTTTACCTGAAATAGTTTCATCAATAACCACATCAGCCTCTTTAATCGCTCTGGAAGTGGATACTTTTTTAATTTTCTTTCCAGCGAACCTGGATGTATCTATTTCTTTATCCACTGCTAAAATGACATAATCAGCAGTCGCGATATCTTCTTTTGTTAAAACATTTTCTACTTTTGCTCCTTGAGTCTCGATTTTCACTTCGTAACCAAGCGCTTCTGCCGTTATAGTTAATTTCTCGGCAGACATATACGTATGCGCAATACCAGTGGGACAAGCAGTAACACCAACTATTTTCATGTGAAACGCCTCCTTAGTTCGATAAAATTGTTATAATTTCAGTTTCGTTTTTGGAATTTTTTAATTTTTCGCGAAATTCCTCGTTCATTAACTTCCTTGATAGTTCACTTAATATTTGCAAATGGACGTCTGTGGCTTTTTTCGGAACACCAATAAGAAAACTACATTCAATCGGTGAATCATCTAATCCAAAATAATCATTTATAATGCCAGAATGAACAAAAACAATCAATGGTTCTTTTACATATTTACTTTTTGCATGAGGGATGCCAAAACCATCTTCAATTCCAGTGGAAGTTTCTTCTTCTCGTTTATATAAGTCACGGATAAATTTTTTTGGATTTGTTATAGAGCCCTCTTCAGCTAGTACTTCTGCTACTTTTTCAAATAATAATTGTTTTGTTTGAATACGATTATCAAAAATAATTCGGTCTTTATTAATTAAATTCGATATAGTCATAATCCACATCCTCTCTCAACAAAGTAAGCGCTTCACTTGTTTGATTACACTATATCACTCTGAACGACTTCATTCAATATTATGGATGAATTATGCAAAAAGTTCATTTTTATGGTTTTTTTGGTTGTTTATTTGAACGAAATCAATCATTTTTATCTAAAAAAATACCGCAAGATTGCTCTCGCGGACATTTTTTATTTACAAGCTTCGACACCTTTTTCTAAAATCTCCATCTGTAGTAAGGTTTCTTCGTCGGTCACTTGTTTTGGTTTTCCATTAATAATAGCTTCGTATAAATCATCATAAACCCTGCCATAATCACCAACTTCGGAAATAACTTTTTCCTCGTGCCAAACTCCTGCTTCATCGACATACGTTAGCGTGCCGTAGTGTTCTGGTAAGTCAATCCCAAAGTCCGGATTACTTGGCATATAAAAGAGTTTTAAATGTTCTTCTTGGCGGTCTTTTGTTTCTTTTGTAAACATGCCTTTTTTGCCGTATAGGACAAAGCTTGGACGGGCTTTTATGCGGAAGTAGCTTGATTTTACGGATACTTTTGTTACGCCGTAATATAAATCAAGGTCGAAATAATCGTTCATTCGTCCTTCGCCGAGCAGTTGGCGCACATCGTAGTGAATGTCATCAGGTTTTCCGAAATAAGATAAAACTTGATCAATTGTGTGGCAGCCGTGACCATAAAGATAGCTATCGTAGAATTTAAATTCATGGACGGATTCTGGGATTTCTGGACGGAAATAGTCATAATGCATTTCTACTTCTAATAAATCGCCTAATTTTCCGCTTTCAATCACTTTTTGTGCTGTGAGGAAATCGGAATCAAAACGACGATTTTGGTAGCATTGTACTAGTAAACCGCGTTCTTTAGCTAGTTCGAATATTTCTTTAGCTTCGTCGTAAGTCATCATAAATGGTTTTTCGACAAGTACGTTTTTGCCATTTTCCAAGACCATTTTCGCATATTCGAAGTGAGAGCTTTGTGTCGTAGAGATGGTAATTAGCTTTATTTCAGGGTCTTTTAATAGTTCATCTAAGTCTGTTGTATAATGTACCCCTTTAATTTTGTCCCATGTCGCTGTTTTTGGATTTCGATTATAGATTGTCTTCACTTCAATATTGTCTCGCTCCAAAATAAACGGTAAATGATATCTATTCGTGCTCTTCCCATTTCCGATAAAACCCATTTTCAACATATTATTTCCTCCTTATAAAAAAACTAATGGTTTAAATTAGTATTAGCTCCTATCCATAGTACTACACTAACGCTTTATTAAGCCAATAAAAAAACTTGCTAAAACGTCTATTTAGAGCGTCTTAGCAAGTTTTTATTTTTAAGTAATCACATAACTATTGGTTAAGAAATTTTTACTTTGCTTTTACAAATTCTGCTGATTTATCGCCAGCTTGACGTCCAAAAATAATGATTTCAGCAACAGAATTCCCACCGATACGGTTTTCACCGTGTAAGCCACCAGTTACTTCTCCCGCAGCAAATAGGCCTGTGATTGGTTTACCGTCTTTGTCTAAAACTTCTGTATTTGTATTGATTTTTACGCCACCCATTGTGTAATGAATTCCTGGGCCGATTTTGATTGCGTAGTATGGAGCTTTGGATAAATCATTATCCATTGCGGTTGTTCTACCAAATGCTTCGTCTTTTTTGTTTTTAACGCTTGCATTCCAAGTGTCTAATGTTTTCGTTAGTTCTTCTTTTGGAACATTGATTTTGCCAGCTAATTCATCAATTGTTTTACCTTCTTCAACAAAGCCCATTTCTTCGTATTGCGCGATTGCCTTTACGCGATCTTTTACGCCTGAATCGAATACTAGGTATGCGGATTTTTCTGGTAATTTATTGATAGAAGCAGTTACGTTATCACGTGTGTCTAATTCGTTTCCGAAACGTTTACCTTCTTGAGAAACTAAAATCGCACCTTCACCGCGGACAGCTTCACCGATAAGGTAAGATTTTTCTTGTTGAACGGTTGGGTGAACTTGAATTTGGTCCATATCTACAGTTGTTCCGCCAAGTTTTTCAATCATTTTAATACCGTCGCCAGTACTTCCTTCTTGGTTCGTTGTTACGTATCCTTTTAAGTCTGGACGTTCTTTTTCAATCATATCTTTATTAGCACCGTAACCACCAGTTGTAACAACTACTGCATCCGAGCTAATGGTTTTTTCGTCTTTATTGTTTAGTTTTACTTTCACGCCAGTTACTTTTCCGTCTTTTTGTGTAATTTCTTTTACGTCTGCGTTAACGAAAACTGGGATTTTTTGTTCTTGCACATTTTTTAGTAAACCGTCTACTAAGTATTTACCAACAGCTGAGCCATCTTCAGGACGGTGCGTACGTTTTTCGCTCATTCCGCCTGTGATAGTTAAGTTATTTAATTTAATATTCATAGAGTCTAACCAATCAATTGCACTAGCGGAGTTATCTACGAAGAAACGAAGCATTGCTTTGTCGTTAGTTCCGTGACCGCCTTTTAATGTTTCTTCATAAAACTTGTCGTTGCTATCATTAATTCCTTGTTCTTTTTGGAATTTAGTTTCAGAGGCATTCATACCAGAAGAGGCTTTCATTGTGTTTCCACCTGCTAGTGGCATTTTTTCAAGAATTACTGGGTTCATACCTTTCGCTTTTGCTTCTAGTGCTGCTGACATTCCCGCGCCACCTGCACCAACGATAACAATATCGTATTTATCTTTTAATTCGGATGGATCTGTGTAGCTTGTTTTTGATGCTCCAGATGTTACTTCTGTTTTTTCTTTTTCTTTTGTTTTTGCCGAGTCACTTTTACTTGTGTTATTACTGCCACAACCTGCGATGATTAGTGCAAGTGATAGTAGCATAATGAGAGTTGTAGCTAACCTTTTTTTCATGTTTTTTACCTCCACTTTTTTTAAAAAATTTCCCTTTGCCAAACAGTTTGTGATTATATTAACATATTATAACATTAATTGAGACTTCTTTATAGGGTATCTGTAGGATTTCTTGAATTAAGAAAACAAGGAATTTACAGTTTTTTTAAATGACGAAAATGTTTTTAGTAACCACTCCTCATTATTTCGACAAAGTGATATAATAGCAACATCAAATATTAAAGGAGCATCGCCATATGACGATAAAAAAGTATGAACCGCTTAATCTTTATTCAAACTTCAAAAAATCTGCTGAATGCTATCCAGAAATGCCCATCCATTTTGATGAAGAACTTGTTACTTTTCCTGAATTAGGTCTTCACACCACTTACAAAAAATGCGAAGAAGCTATCATCCAAAAAGCAGCTCATCTACATAGATTTGGTGTGCGTAAAGAAGAAAAAGTAATTGTTTATAAATCTGCCAAATTCGATTCTTATATTTTAGCAGTTGCGATTTCTTATATTGGTGCTGTACCAATTATGGTTTCCCCACACCTTCCAGCGTCCACTATTGATATTTTTGTAAATCGCCTTGATCAACCTTGGTTACTTTTTGATTCCGAGACTTCGGAGAAAAGCCATCAATTAAACAATTTGCCAGACGATAGATTGATCAACGCTGAACAATTATTCAAAGCCCCACTAGACGGCTATAGTTGTGAGCAAGAGGAATTACCAAAAGACACGATTGCTTACATGACGCATACTTCCGGGACAACGGGTGTACCAAAATTAATTGCCCATTCCGCGAATTCGATGGGTTGGAGAACGAAATATCAACGACGCATTCTCAATTTCATCAAACCAAGAGGACTTGTAGCTTTCCACATCTCACCTGTTCATTCTCGGTTTAACATTGGCGTTTCATCCTTGATGTCGCTTGGTTTCCCGCTGCTACCAATTGCTAATCCTTCCAAAGCGAATGTGGAAAAAGTACTACGTGAATATAAACCATATGTGCTTGAAACCCATCCAAACCATTTTGTACAATGGGCTTCCCTTGCTCGTGAAAAACCGGATGTTTTCCAAAGCATTAAATTTTATCATTCTACATTTGATGCGATTAACAAAGAAACTATGGCGGTTTTCCTTCGTACTTCTGAATATAAAAAACCGATTTTCTTACAAATTTATGGGCAAAGTGAATGTGGTCCGATGATTTTACGTGGTCATACACTGCAATCCATCGAAACGCTAAATGCGCGTGATATGGGAATCGGGGTTCCTGGTTTAACAGAAGTTCGGATTGTGGACCAAGATGGTAATCCAGTTCCAGCCGGTGTTAGTGGCAATATCCAAATGCTTTCCAAAGGTCGCGCGCTTACTTATTATAAAGAAGAAGCTCGTTTTGAAGAAAATGTGTACGGACCATGGTGGGACAGCGGTGATTACGGTATGAAAGATGAACAAGGTAGGTTGTTCTTGCAGGACAGGCAAGTGGATTTAGTCGAAACAATCGATAGCACGCTTGCAATTGAAGATAAACTGCTTGATACACTCACTTTCTTAGATGAAGTAGTTATTATCCGTGGTGAAGGCGGTAGCCCGCAACCAATTATCGCTGTTCATGATGATAAAGAAATGAACTGGGATGCATGGTGGAAAGCTATTTCTGATTTACCACATATGAACGAACCAATTGTGATGAAATATGATGATATACCGCGCACTGCAACGATGAAAGTACAGCGTTTGCAGATGGAACGAGAATTTAAAAAATAAGTGTCAAAAAAGGCAACTGCATGATGCAGCTGCCTTTTCATTTATTTTCTTCTTAAAGCGAGAATTGCAAAACTCGTAAGGAACGTTCCAATAATAATTGGAAATAGTACTTGTTTGTCTCCAGTCGCTGGAAGTAAGGCTTGATTTTTAGCATTAGACTCCCTTGTTTCATTAGCCTTAATTTCTATGTTGTCTCCGCCTTTATCAGTTCCTCCACTATCACCACCAGAAGTTGCCTCTTTACTAAATTGAGCATACAATGTTAGATTGTTTGCTGGCATTTGATTGTTGGCAAAGTCCCATTTTGTACCGCCAGATTTAGCATCATACCAACCTTTAAATGTATAACCCTCTTTGGTTGGTGCAGGCGGCTCTTCCAGCAAACCTTGATAATCTACGGTTTGAGTAGAAATAACACCATCTACATCAAAAGTTGCTGTATAGCTATTAATACTAAACTGGGCATACAATGTTAGATCATTTGCTGGCATCGTATTGACTGTGAAATCCCATTTTGTTCCACCTGTTTTAGCATCGTACCATCCATTAAATGTATAACCCTCTTTTATGGGTGTTGGCGGCTCTTCTAGAAGTGTACCTGTTTCAACATTTTCCGTCGTTTCTTGCCCATCAATATTAAAAGTTGCTTTATAATATTGCAGTAACGGTTGTTCTACAGTACCACTGAAAATCCCAGTTGCATTTCCAACTGTATCGCGTTCAGCAAATGTATAGCTGACTTGCGGAATATAACCCGTTAAATTCCAAGTCACATTTCCATTCGTATATATACCACTATCACTAATAGTATTTGGCGCAATCGTTTGTTCCGCGATGTTTTTTACTAAATTGGGAATAGTTAAGGTATTTTGAAAAATTATTGGTTTGTTTACAATTAATTGATCGGTCATTTGGATAGTTGTTAAGTTCGTTAAACTGTTTAAAGGTCTAATATTACTAATTTTATTTTGACTAATTTCAAGCCAATCCATGTTTATTAGACTTGAAAGGCCTGTTACATCAGTAATTTGATTGTTTGATAAATATAATGAGTGTATCTTTGTCAAACCAGCTAGTGGCTTAATGCTCTCCACTTGGTTAGATGTTAATATGGCTGCAGATAGGTTTTCTAAAGAACTAAGTGGCTGAAGATCAGTAATTTGATTTTCTTGCGCATACAGCACTTCTAGACTTGTTAGATTTTCTAAACCATTTAAGCTCGTAAGTGTATTTTTCCCAATATTCAAAGAGCGTAGTCCACGTAAATTTTTTATTGGTTCAAGGTCACTTACATTATTATTATATAAAACTAAGCCCGTCAAATTAGTTAAATTAACAAGTGGTGTAATGTCACTTACCTTCGCACCTTTAATATCTAAAAATTCTAAGTTGTTCAGATTACTTAACGGACGAAGATCACTAATGCTATTTCCACCTAATTGTAAAATATTCAAATTAGTTAATCCTGCAAGGGGGAAAATATTGGTAACTTGGTTAGTAGATAAATCCAAATACTCTAAATTAATTAAATTTCCAATAGGGGCAAGATCACTTACTTGGTTACTAGAAAAAGACAGGTAGGTTAATTGCGATACGTAATTCATCCCTTCTAGCGAGCTAATACCACTTGATTCAATGTGTAGTGTATTTATAGTATCTAATTCTGCTTGCGTAACAACATCCATAGTACTAGACTTTCCGAGTGTAGTTTGAATTTCTTTAGCTAAAGAATCATCTGGAAAAATCTGGGTGATGGCTGCTGGTGGAGCAGCGGCCGCGCGTGCATCTATTTTTATAAATATATTTGTTCCGATAACAATTGATAACACTAAAACAATATACAAAAATAGTTTCCTGTTTGATTTCATCTTTCTCCTCCTAATATTTTAAAATTACATACTTACATACAGTAAATAGTACCATAATAAGCAGTATATAGACAGTCCAAGATTACAATTAACTATATTAAAAGGGGCAAAATAATGCTCTATTAGCGGACTATTTTACTTACATTTCACTTTCCTATAAAAAAACTCTTTGAACTATTTTCTGTCCAAAGAGTTTCATTTTCTATTTTATTCTGCAATTTTGACCGGAAGTCCCGCATCTTGGAATTTTTTATATAGAGCTTTATTTATTTTATTATCAGTAATGAGTAAATCAATGTTGTTCGCTGAAGTGATGCTTGCAGTGGAAATCACACCCATCTTTGTATGATCCAGAAGTGCGATTAATTTGTTAGTTCGTTTGGCAAGAAGTCGTTTTAGTTCGGTTTCATAAATGTTGAAATCGGTTAAGCCTTCTTCTATTGTGAAACCTTTTGCTGACATAAAGCATAAATCAGCATGAATATTTTCAATTAAATTTGCGCCAAGAATCCCTTCCAGTGTGAAAGAGTTCGTCGTTACGATACCACCAGTTAAAATAACGCTAATATTCGGATTATCTTTTAGTTCGATTGCTGTATAAAGTCCGCTTGTAATGACAGTCAACCTTGAAAAGCCATGTAATTCTTTTGCTAGTGCAAGCGCTGTTGAACTGGCGTCAAGGATAATCGTTTGGTTGTTTTTTACTAAAGTCGCCGCTTCTTTCGCAATCGCTTCTTTTTCTTCGATGTTGCGAATAATCCGGTCATTAAAATTAGTAAATTTCTCTTCACTTTTTAAAAGTACCGCACCCCCGTGTACTTTTTTTATCATCCCGCTTTCTTCTAATGCAGATAAATCATTTCGGATGGTGCTAATCGAGACATCCAAGATACGACTTAATTCTGGTACAGTTATTTTGTTATTTTGGTCTAGTAGATGGATAATTTTGTTTTGTCTTTCAAATGGAAACATCTGCTCGCCCTCCTTTTATCTATCAATGTTTTCTTTATGTATATACATATTACCCAAAAAAATAACAAAACACAAATATATTTTACAAAACACAACAAAAGATAACACTTTACAATAAAAAACAAGTATGTTAGGATTTAAATAGCAACTAAACACAATTAAAAACAGAAAGGAGCAACCAAATGATAAGTATTGTTTTAGTATCTCACAGTCAAAAAATCACAGAAGGACTCCAGGAAATGATTGTTGAAATGGTTGGAGATACAGTACATATTATTTCTTCTGGCGGAACTGGCGATGGACGCCTTGGCACAAATGCACTCATGATAGCCGATAATATCGCGACTTGCACTAATTCTGAACATATTTATATTTTTTGCGATATTGGAAGCGCTATCTTGAGTGCCGAAACAGCACTCGAATTATTAGACACTGAACTTCTTGAAAAAACAACGATAATTGATGCCCCATTAGTTGAAGGCGCATTTACTGCTGCTGTTCAATCTCTCGTTAATCCATCCAAAGAAGCTATCCTACAAGAACTCACAAACGTGCATTAAAAACGTAATAAAACGCAATTTTGTAACTGGGAACTATGTAAATTAATTTTTACATGACAATACTATTTTCGAAAGGAGTTTATTATGAAATTCTTTAGAGGAATGATTGGTTTTTGTATCGCAGGTATGATTGTTATGAGTGTTTGGACTCCACTTGCCGAGAATTATGGTATTTTTGGAGGTTATCTGGCAGCTTTCATTATTATTGGTCCAATGTGGTTTATGAATCACTATGTTGGTTTAATCGAAAATGATGAAGATGCAGCGTTTGTTGATATGGCTGTCGGAATTGGGATTTGCGGAATTATGCGTGATGTCTTTATGCGTGGTGGTGGCGAGTTAGTAAGTTCGCTTCCAACGATTGGTCTTGTTGCGATTGGAGCAGTTCTAGCTGGAATCGTGGCAGCAGCAATTGAAAAAGATATGGCAAAAAAACAAGAAGCAAAACAAGAAAAAACAGAACCTGGCATGAATATTAAAGAAGAAGAGCGTTTAAACGAAAATCAATTAGTCTAAAAAGGAGTGTAAATAATGAGCATTGGTATTGCATTAGCAACGATTGCAGGTGGCTTTTTATTCCCTTTTGCTATTCGAATGATGTGGGGGAAAATGGTTGATGAATGGGGCGCTATCGGCGGTTGGATGGCAGCAGCATTTATCGTTGGTACAGTTTGGACAATTAATCATGGTATTCCAAAATCAATGATCTATCAATCTGGAACAGTTTGGGTAGATATGGCGGTTGCAGCAGGTATTGGTGTATTCACAGCTTCCCTTTTAACTGGCGGTAAATTTTCTAAATCGGTAGTCAATTTGGCAGCAGCTGTTGTTGGCGGCGTGCTTGGCGGATTTTTACTATCACTATTCTTATAAAAATATGAAGGAGGAAGAAAAATGAGACGTTTAGTGAATGATGGGTATGAAGCAGTAGAAGAAATGTTAGCTGGTTATGTTGCGGCACAAGGGAAATACGTAGATTTTGCCGAAAATGATAAGCGAGTAATCGTAAGCAAACAAATGAGCGAAGAACCTCGTGTGCGGATTATCGTTGGTGGCGGTTCTGGTCATGAACCACTTTTCCTTGGGTATGTAGGGAAAGATTTCGCGGATGCGGCGGTAGTCGGGAACATTAATACATCCCCTTCTCCAGAACCTTGTTATAACGCAGTAAAAGCAGTTGATAGTGGTAAAGGTTGTCTCTATATGTACGGAAATTATGCTGGCGATGTGATGAACTTTGATATGGGTGCTGAAATGGCTGCGGACGACGGCATTCGCGTAGAAACAGTACTTGTAACAGATGATATTTACTCTGCTGAAAATGTAGAAGATCGTCGCGGTGTGGCTGGTGATTTAATTGTCTTTAAAGCAGCGGCATCTGCAGCAGCAAAAGGACTTGACTTGGATGCGGTAAAACAAGCTGCTGAAAAAGCAAATGCTAATACGTTCTCGATGGGCGTTGCGCTTTCTTCTTCTACCCTTCCTGTAACTGGTAAAGCTATTTTCGAAATGAAAGAAGGCGAAATGGAAGTTGGTATGGGAATCCACGGTGAACCTGGTATTAAACGTACTTCCATCGAACCAGCTGATAAAGTAGTTGACCAAATCATGGGCTATCTTATAGAAGAAATGAACTTAACATCTGGCGAAGAAGTACATGTACTTATCAATGGACTTGGCGGTTTACCAGTAATGGACCAATATATTTGTTACCGCCGCGTGGATGAAATTTTGAAAGAAAAAGGTGTGCATATTCATAGCCCACTTGTTGGGAATTACGCGACTTCGATGGATATGATTGGTATGTCGATTACACTGGTTCGTTTAGACGATGAATTGAAAGACCTTTTAGATACACCGTGCGACACACCATATTTCAAAGTGGACTAAATTACTACTGGAGGAATAAAAATGAGCGAATTAGTTATGGATAGCGCTTTTTTCGGCCACGTTTTACAGGACATGGGAGCGCTAATTGAAAAAGAACGTGATTACTTGACCGGACTGGACTCAGATATTGGAGACGGCGACCACGGAATCAATCTCAGCATTGGTTTTCGTGAAGTGAATAAACAATTAGATGAATTACTAGCTGTTTCTCCCGATATTGCAACGTTGCTTAAAAAATCCGGAATGATTCTCCTTGGAAAAGTTGGCGGCGCATCTGGCCCGCTTTATGGTAGCTTCTTTATGAAATGTGGCGCTGATGTTCCTGGGAAAACGGAGGTTAACTTCGACGAGCTTTGCGGCATGATTATAAATGGGGCCGCTGCGGTTCAACATCGCGGAAAAGCCGAACTTGGTGATAAAACGATGATGGACGCCTTCTTGCCTGGCGTGGAAGTGCTTCAAAATCGAGACGCAAATGCAGATCCAATCGAAACTTTTTCCGCATTTGTAGATGCTATGCATGCTGGCGCTCAGTCCACTATCCCACTTATTGCTAAGAAAGGTCGTGCACTAAGACTTGGCGAACGAGCAATCGGTCATCTTGATCCTGGCTCTGAATCGTCTTGGATGTTAATGAATGTCATTTTAGAAAATTTAAAAAAGGCGGTCTGATTTATGCGTAAACCCTTAGTTGGAATTAATATGAAAAACTATATCAATACTCGGGCTCAGACATCTGAATGGTTAGAAGCGACTACCCCCCTTCTTGAAAATTTTTCTGATGTGGATACGTTTATCTTTCCTTCTATGGGCACACTCGAAACGACCGCCACCCTTTTAGCGGGGACATCATTTGGCTTTGGTCCACAAAATATGGCGCCGGAGAAATCCGGCCCGCTAACTGGTGAATTTTCGGTAGAATCTATCATTGATCTAAACGCAAACTATGTCGAAATTGGTCACGCAGAACGCAAAAACCTTTTTCATGAGAAAACAAGGGATATAGCTAAGAAGATTAAACTTGCATTGGACGAAAAAATCACTCCAGTTGTCTGTGTGGGTGAAGAAGTCCGTGCGAATGATACAAATGAATTAAAAAATGCGCTGAAAAAACAAATCGAAGCGCTGTTTCAGACAATTAATTTAGCACAGTGGGAAAATGTTGTTCTGGCTTATGAACCGGAATGGGCAATTGGAAAGGCATCTTCAGCTGAGACAAACTACATCGAAAGCGCTCATCAAGCTTTGCGCGAAATTATTCGCGAACTAGGCGGCGATGAAACCCTCGTAAGAATTATTTATGGTGGGTCGGTCAGCAAAGAAAATGCCGCAGAAATTGTCCGTCAAAAAGATGTCGATGGTTTATTCGTTGGAAGATTTGGCCATAAACCGCAAAATTTTGCCGACATTGTTTCTATTGTTAGCAAAACGAAAGGATGAGTTAGTATGAAAATCGCAATTGGTTGTGACGAAATGGGTTACGAACTAAAACAAACCCTCATCACACGTTTAAAGGAGAAAAATATCGAGTTTACTGATTTCGGCAGTTTTGAAAATGAAAAAGTACTTTATCCAAGTATTGCCGAAAAAGTAGCACTAGAAGTTAAAAACAACGATTATGACCGAGGGATCCTCATTTGCGGTACAGGTATTGGAATGGCCATTACAGCAAACAAAATTCACGGCATTCGCGCAGCACAAATTCATGATTCTTATTCAGCAGAACGCGCAAGAAAAAGTAACGATGCGCATATTATGACAATGGGGGCTCTTGTAATCGGGCCATCTCTTGCCGTTTCGTTACTTGACACATGGCTCGATAGTGACTTTTCAGGTGGACGTTCTCAGGCAAAAGTAGATTTAATGGAAGAAATCGACCAAAAAAACAGATAAAAAAATTTATTGGAGGTAATGAAAAATGACTTTTAAAGGTTTTGATAAAGATTTTAACATTACAGACAAAGTAGCCGTGGTAACTGGGGCAGCAAGCGGGATTGGTAAAGCAATGGCAGAACTTTTTTCCGAAAAAGGAGCTTATGTTGTCTTGCTTGATATTAAAGAAGATGTAAAAGATGTCGCAGCGCAAATTAACCCATCAAGAACGCTAGCACTTCAAGTCGATATTACTAAGAAAGAAAACATCGAAAAAGTCGTTGCCGAAATTAAAAAAGTCTATCCAAAAATCGATATTTTAGCCAATTCAGCTGGTGTCGCACTTCTTGAAAAAGCAGAAGACTTACCAGAAGAATACTGGGATAAAACAATGGAACTGAACTTAAAAGGTTCATTCCTAATGGCACAAATTATCGGTCGCGAAATGATTGCAACTGGCGGCGGAAAAATCGTTAATATGGCCTCTCAAGCTTCTGTCATCGCACTTGATAAACACGTTGCTTATTGTGCTAGTAAAGCAGCAATTGTTTCTATGACGCAAGTGCTAGCAATGGAATGGGCGCCTTACAACATTAATGTCAACGCGATTTCTCCAACCGTTATCCTGACAGAACTCGGCAAAAAAGCTTGGGCAGGTCAAGTCGGCGAAGATATGAAAAAATTAATTCCAGCCGGTAGATTTGGTTATCCAGAAGAAGTTGCCGCATGCGCCCTCTTTTTAGTAAGTGACGCAGCGAGCCTAATTACTGGCGAAAACCTAATTATCGACGGCGGTTATACGATTAAATAAAGTATTCAGCTTTAAAGTTCAGCTGAGAGAATGGAGCGAGTAAATAATGAAATTTTTCTTGGACACAGCAAGCGTATCGGAAATAAAACGAATTAGCGAACTAGGTTTAGTGGACGGTGTGACAACCAACCCAACCATCATCGCAAAAGAAGGTCGACCATTTGAAGAAGTAATCAAAGAAATTTGTTCTATCGTAGACGGTCCAGTTAGCGCAGAAGTTATCGGCCTCGAAGCAGACAAAATGATAGAAGAAGCTCGAATTCTAGCAAAATGGGCGCCAAATGTAGTAGTAAAAATTCCTATGACGGAAGAAGGTTTAAAAGCAGTCCATACCCTCACAGCTGAAGGCATTAAAACAAATGTTACGCTTATTTTCACTGTTTCCCAAGGATTAATGGCTGCAAAAGCTGGTGCAACTTATATTAGCCCGTTCCTAGGAAGACTAGATGATATTGGTACGGACGGGATGATTTTAATTAAAAACTTAAAGAAAGTGCTTGATAATTATGGTCTAAAAGCAGAAATCATTTCAGCAAGTATCCGCCACATCGGGCACTTAGAAGAAGCCGCGGAAGCTGGAGCACACATCGCGACTATCCCAGGAAGCCTTTTTCCGAAACTTTGGTCTCATCCTTTGACTGATAAAGGTATTGAAGGATTTTTAAAAGATTGGGAAGCGTTCAGTCAGAAAGAAGGCAATTAATATGAGCAGAATTGATGAACAAATGGTTAACTCGATTCGCGTATTATCAATGGATATGATTGAAAAAGCGAACTCCGGACATCCCGGTTTGCCGATGGGAGCCGCACCAATGGCTTTCTCACTTTGGAAAAATCATTTAAAATTCAACCCAGAACACCCAACTTGGTTTAACCGCGATCGCTTCGTTTTGTCAGCGGGTCACGGTTCGGCGATGCTTTATAGTTTGCTACATCTATTTGGTTACGATTTACCAATGAGCGAGCTGAAAAACTTCCGCCAAACTGGCAGTAAAACGCCCGGTCATCCTGAATTCGGTCATACGGTTGGTGTCGATGCAACTACCGGCCCACTTGGTCAAGGTTTCGCGATGGGAGTTGGGATGGCAATGGCCGAGGCTCACCTTGGCGCCAAATTTAATCAACCAGAATTCCCGGTTGTCGACCATAACACCTACGTGCTATGCGGAGACGGCTGCTTGATGGAAGGTATTTCCTACGAAGCCGCGTCCCTTGCCGGCCATTTAAAACTCGGAAAACTAGTTGTTTTATATGATTCAAACGATATTTCACTTGATGGTGATTTAAATGAGTCATTTTCAGAAGACATCGAGCTTAGATTCCGAGCTGCTGGTTGGCAAACGCTACGTGTGGAGGACGGGAATGACTTAGATGCGCTGGATGCAGCAATCCATCTTGCAAAAACGGAAAAATCCCGCCCTACTTTAATCGAAGTGAAGACGGTCATCGGTTATGGTAGCCCTGGAAAAGCCGGAAAATCAGCGGCACACGGCTCCCCACTTGGCGAAAAAGAACTCAAGCTAGCAAAAGAAGCTTACGACTGGCAAATGCCACCTTTTGAATTACCAAAAACTGTCGAAAATCAAAAAGAATTTTATCATTCTAAAGGTCGTGCTAGTGAAAGCAGCTGGCTTCGGACATTCAATGCTTACAAACAAGAATATCCAGCACTGGCAGAAAGCTTACAACAATTAATGGATGATAATTTAGCAGCTGATTGGGATGCAGAATTACCTGTCTTCGATGAAAATGCGGACAAACCAGTTGCAACTCGTGAAGTATCAGGAATCGTCCTTCAAGAATTGGAGAAAAAACTGCCTAACTTATTTGGTGGCGCAGCTGATTTAGCTTCTTCCAACAAAACCCATTTAAAAGCTAGCGAACGGTTTTCTCCTGGTAATTATGCCGCTAAGAATATCTCGTTCGGCGTCCGCGAATTTGCAATGGGTGCAGCAGTCAACGGCATGACGCTTCACGGCGGAGTCCAAGCATTCGGCGCAACCTTCTTCGTATTCTCAGATTATCTACGTTCCGCGATTCGTTCAGCAGCCTTAATGAGCATTCCATCCACCTTCATTATGACCCATGATTCCATTGCGGTCGGTGAAGATGGTCCAACACACGAACCAATCGAGCATCTCGCATCCTTCCGCGCCATGCCGGGACTTCACGTCATCCGACCAGCTGACGGCAACGAAACTGTCGAAGCATACCGCTATGCCTTTACTCAAAAAGAACAACCAACCATGCTCGTTCTTAGTCGCCAAAACCTGCCAATTTTACCAAATAGCGCAGAAAAAGCAAAAACCGGTATTTCAAAAGGGGCTTACATCTTAGCCGATTCCCCACTTGATAAACTAGATATCATCCTACTCGCTTCAGGATCCGAAGTGCACTTAATGACAGCTGTCAGAGATAATCTCGCTAAAAAAGGCTTTGGTGCACGCTTAGTCAGCATGCCAAGCTTTGATTTATTCGACAAACAAAGCCCAGAATATAAAGAGTCCGTTTTACCAAAAGCAGTGAAAAATCGCTTCGCCGCCGAAATGGGCGCATCATACGGCTGGCACAAATACCTCGGCGACACAGGCGAAATCCTCGCGATTGATGCGTTCGGTATGTCTGGCCCGGGAGATGAGCTAGCAGAACGATTTGGGTTTACTGTAGAGAATTTGACGAAGCTTGCGCTAAAGCAGTTGTAGGTGGATTCTATTAGCAGAATGGAATATTCTATAGTAAGATACTTTATTAAAAGAGGTGCGTTTTAATGAAAAAGAATACTCCAGAGACGCTTGTAGATCTATTCGAGGAATGGAAGAATTTATTTGAGTCGGATACTTCTTTAAGTAACCAAAATTCGTCCCAACTACAAGAAATTTTGACTACAGCTATCATCAGAGTCAAAAAAGGCTCTCAAACAGTCGAATTAGAAGCTCGTTCTGTCTATCAAAACATCCATACCCTATGCTTCGTCGAAAAAATCCATTTAAATCCTGAGGAAGCAAACGTATTAAAAGAGATAGAGAAAATCGCTCTTTCAAAAGGCTTTTGGGGCGGAATGAACACTTTAAATGTAACCAATCAATTTCCAAGCAATTAAAATGAACTGTAAAAAAAACAGGAATGCTCTACATCCAAATAGAGCATTCCTGTTTTTATTTATCTAGCTTGTAAAAGCACCATAAATCAACTCATCGCTTTACTCAGTGTCATTAAACTTAGATAAATCAGCAAGCAACGGTTTGCCGTCTTTGTCCAAAAGCGGCGACATCCCACCTGAATAACCAGTCAAATGGTAGACATATTGCACACCTGTTTCTTTATCAACCCAAATCTCCATAATGTTGAGTTTACCTTGTGTATATATTTTTTCGAATCTTTCTTCCATTATTTTCCGCCTCCTTTTTTAGTAGTTGTATGATTCATTTTCAACTAAATCAATTTAATTTCCGAATCAAAATATTGCTCGATAAAATGGACTTTTTCTCTAATTTCCTCTATGGTGAAATTCTCATTCGGAGGTGCGACAACCCATTTATCTTCCACATCATCATTCCGAGTAATCACCGCAATTAAATCTCCTTGAAACGTTTCAATCGGCTTAGAAATTTCTCTTGATAAAATATAAACGTCCTGCTCTTCCCCGTCACCACCAATAACGCCCTCCACAAAGCCAAAATTAAGCGGATAGACATTGCCGAATTTGTCGGTATAACCTATAGGGCGATCTATGGTTACTTTTAGGGTTTGTTTTTTTGTTTTAGAAAGTTGCGTTTTATGGATGGATTGTTTTGAAGTCATACGCTATCCTCCTTCTTAAGTTATTCTTTAAATGTAAATATTTTGAAACAAATGGAGGGCTATTGTATAGAGCTAGCTCTATTAATTCAATACCAGCAATTGATAATCTTAATTATATTTTGCTATATCATTAATTCTCCTCTAAATTAGTCACAAAAAAAGAATAGTAATCTCACATCTTCATCTTCGCAGTTACAATCATTAACAATTTTTTCTAATGCTGGTAATACTTTTTCAACAAAGCTCATAGCTGATTCATAATAACTTTCTTCCCATTCCATTAATGTATAATAAAACACTTCTTTATCTGGTATTACTTTATTACTTATAAGCGCATTCATCGCTTCATTTGACACTTTCTTGACATTTGCGCCACTAACATTAGCAACATATCTTACTATTTTTCCGGTCCGCTTGTATTCAGCATAATCCTTCTGGCTCATAAATCCTCGATGTTTATTTTTTTGCCCATGCCAATCGTACTTTTTTAGTTCGGCCAAATCTAAAAATGAATGGCTATGTCCATCAAGCCCCCAATATTCCACATAAGTAATATAGTTTTCCGAAGCATTTTTAGGTACACCTCGGGGAGTATCTATTGGTATAAAAGCGTCCCCCGTATCTGCATTTGCAAACCCCTTTCCATTTCGGACACCGGCTAAAATGCTAAATAAATTATAATTTCTTCCTATAAATTTTAACAATTCATCTGCAATATCATATTCCTTCCATTGGTCTATCCTTTTATCTCTCACTTCTACCATTAAATAAATATCACAGCCCATTACTAAAAGCCCCCTTAAAGTTTTTCTATTTATAAATAGGCTCTTGCACGTTCTTCTCAGGTAAATTTTCTTAGTATATTTTTTCTATTTTGAGAATAGCTGTATTGCTCATAAATTAGGCTCTTTATTTTCTTCAACCAGAGCATCAATTTTATTTACATCTAACTGATTAATAGTACTCATGCTATTCAAAAGTTACTCCTACATATTAATTTTTATTTGTCATTTTTTTTACTTTCAATTTTCTAAAAAATAAGATTGTCAAAGCTCTACTTTCACGATGCTGATTGAGATGTGGAGTGTTTTTTTACTTGTTTACTTTTTCTATAATTTTTATATTGAATCTATCAACATTTAATTCAACAAATTGGTTTTCCAAATACCAAAAATCAGAAATATCTTCATCTGCTAAATCAATCTCTATCCCTGAATCTATTTTCTTACTAGAAGGATGAAAAACGCCTCTGATAAAGTATGCAAAACTATCTGCTAATTGAGTTATTTCCTTAGCTTGTATAGCACTTTTCTCAATATCTAAATCATCGAAAATGACTATCTCTAAATCAACAATATATTCTTGGCCAACCTCTACTGAACATTTGTATTCTTCAACAAAACACAAAGGAAATCTTATCCTTATTTCTGCTCCCTGATATTCTTCAGGCAATATTAATATATAGGATGGTGAAGAATAATCATAGTCATCATATCTATATTTCCACAGATAATTAGCGCCATCAACTATAATTTTCTTAGTTTTTTCAAGCTAAAATACCTCCAAAAATAAATGTTAATCTATTTATTCTAACTTTCATTCCTTAAACATTTAAGACAAACAGCAAACTATAACAATGTCTAATGTTTCTACGGATAACGCTTGTCTCTTTGCAATACTGGTGGACGTGTTTAAACTAAATTTTCAATAACTACTTCTGTCATTTTCATGGTTTCCGTAATAGTAGGTGCAATGTAATAGATAAAATCAGGATCATGCACATAACTAATGATTTGACCTTCTAGTCCCTTTTCACTTGGTTCATAGTCCAACATCAAATATAACGAATTTGCGTATTCTGCAAATGGAAACCAACTTTTGCAAAATAAATACGGCTTTATTCGCTTGTCTAATTGTTTCAGTTGTTTTTGATCTATTGTATCTGGAAATTCTGTCATTTCACGGTTTTCATGCTGAAAATGTATTTTAACTGCACTAATCTCTTGTAGTGAAAGGAAACGATACCCCCTATAAAATCCTTCTTGTGGCCAAATCAAACTCATAGAACCACTACCATTTTTGTATTTGTAAAGAGATTTGAAGTCTTCAGGTAACTTTAGTTGAAATTGATGTTCAAAGGCTGCTAATTCTTCCTCTGTAGCCCCTTGAATTGCAAGGTATGCGTCAATATCTTCCTGCTCTAATTCTTCACCATTTAGTTCCTCAGCATTTTTAAGAAAAAGTTGCTCGTTTTTCTTTACTAGCTCTATGATATTATTCATCCTGTTTAGTACTCCTTGTCAGCTTCAAATTTATAGAGGTATTATACCCTAACTAAAAACTATGCACAATCTATCTATTTTCGTTTGAATATTCCATTTCATGTGTTTTTTTGATACAAAATCCAAAATATTTTTTATAACTTCTTCGTTAAGAACAATGTTGTACATATGCTCATTAAAATTTTTCAATGCATTCAGTGTCTTTTTTGCATAAACGAATTCAAAAATAACAAGTAAACCTAGAAAAATTTATATATATCATACTCCTCCCCGTTTAACATATCTTAATATATTTAAAATAGATGTAAAAGAAGAGAAGACGAAATTCGCCTTCTCTTCTTTCTTCATATTTCGATGTATTCCAAAATCTTACTCAATCCGTTTAACCAAAGCTTTATTTGTCAAATTTCTTACGTTATGATACGTGGCTGGGCTTATATCCACTAGTGCTTTGATTAAAGTATCTAACAAGTATAGTTGACTAACTTCAGCTGAAAAAGAACCTGCATCTGATAAAAATTCTTTGGAAGAAGCTACTAAAGAAACATCCCCCATTTGACTAATTTTAGAATTAATAAAATTAGTTAAGGTAACAACCGGTGCACCACTTTGAGAGGCAAGTTCGATATTTTGAATTACTTCTTTTGTATTCCCTGATTTACTAATCCCGATAACAATATCTGTTTTCTTGATCATAGTTACATAGATGCTTTGCAGATGGCCATCTGGAACAAATTCAACAAATTTTCCTAATCGTTTCAATCTATTGCTTAACTGCATTGCAATAAACGCAGATGTGCCAACAGAAAGTATATACACATGTTCTGCTTTATGAATCATTTTGGCAGCTTGTTCTAGTTTTTCTTGTTCAATAAAACTTTTAGTATCTTGTAAACCATCAACAAATTGACGATAGACAAGGTCTTTCGCTTCATTACTTTCATCTGTTATATTTTGCTTTTGAGAAGTTTGATACTTCACTAAAGCAATTTTTAAATCTTGAAATCCCGTTAGCCCAATTTTTCGAGAAAAACGAACAATAGTACTTTCTCCAACACTTGCCATCAATGCAAGATCATTTATCGATAGATTCTCTACTTCATCTGGATTACTCAAAATCAACTGAGCAACTTTTTGCTCAGATTTGCTTAGCGATGGAAAATAACTGCTAATTGTTGCTAATAAATCCATCAAGCTCTCACCTCTATTAGTATATGTCTTCTCTTCATTATACTCTAAAAATAAAAATGCTTCTAGAATTATCTAATCCTGACAAATAAATATAAGGGTGAACTTGTAATCACAAGTTCACCCTTAAAAAATGGTTATTTTAATAGCTTCCGATATACATCAATAAGCTCTTTCGCTAAATCTGTAAAAGTTATGGCTGTCATTAAGTGATCCTGGCTGTGGACAGTAAGCAGCGTCACTTCCATATGATTTCCTTTTGCTTCTTCTGTTAGCAATCCTGTTTGGGCATGATGTGCCTCCACAATTGATTGCTCTGCTTCACTGATTTTTTCTTCTGCTATTTCAAACGCACCAGTTTTTGCCGCTTGAATGGCCTCCATAGCATTACTTTTAGCATTTCCGCCATGCATGATTAAACCCATAATGGCTTCTAAATTTTTGTCATCCATTTATTTTTCACGCTCCTTTGATAAGGTTAAGAGCAAGATTTAATACTTTTTCTCCATTCATAGTCCCGTAATCAGCCATGTTAATAACTGCTGAGGGAATACTTTTTGGGGCCAGTTTTTCTTCTATTTGCTTTTCCATAAATCGCACTTGGGGTCCTAATAAAACGACATCAATCGTTTTACTGGCAATTTGGTTATCTGCATCTGAAGCTGCCACAGCAAAAATATCTACTTCTAATCTTTGTTCCGCTGCTGACTTTTGCATTTTCGTGACTAATAAGCTCGTACTCATTCCTGCTGAACAGATAAGCATAATGGTTTTTTTAGACATTTTTTATTCTCCTTTTATTTGGCATTTTCTTTTATCACTGTTCTATTAGACGCTTTGACGAAAGGAAGATAAATTAATACACCTATAATAATTAAAAAGATTTGTAAAACAGCTGCACGCCAGTCACCATTTGTAGCTAAATAGCCTGAAATCACTGGTGGCGTAGTCCAAGGAATAAGTACCGAAGTTTTTGCAATCCAACCTAGTGCAGTCGCATAATAAGCAATCGTCACTGTTACTGCTGGAACAATAATTAAAGGTACCGCAAGTAGCGGATTAAATACTACTGGTAAGCCAAACATTAATGGTTCACTAACATTAAATAATGATGGGATAATACCGACTTTTGTAATAGAACGATAGTCTTCTCTTCTAGAGGCAATCATTATCGCAATTACTAAACAGATAATCATCCCGCCACCGCCCATCCAACCAAAAGCATCAAGGAAAGGCTTAGTAACAATATTTGGTAATGCAAGACCATTTTTTAACGCTTCCATATTTTCTTGAATCGCTGTTAGCATAATAGGCTCACCGATAGATCCTAAAATAAAAGTACCATGCAGGCCAAATGCCCATAATAAGTTACTAAAACATACATAAAGTAAAATTCCACCAATAGATTGGAAAGAAGAAATTAATGGTGCTTGAAAGAATGTTAGTATAAGTGCTGGAATATTAGTATTAAACACCCATACAATAAGAACTTCAATCAATCCAAGGATAAGTGTTACAAAGAAAATCGGAATTAACACATTGAACGATTTTGCTATAGATGGTGGTACACTCTCAGGCATTTTTATTTTCAAACGTTCTATTTTAGAAAATTTACTTAACCACGTAACAGATAACAAAGTAGCAATAATTGCTAAAAACATACCTGTTGCACTTGTTTGGGTTTGTGTTAGTGCGGCTGCAGCAGTAAATGTTTTACCTTCTACATCTGTTATGATAATTTGCGCTGGCAAAACAATCATGTAAGATACTAACCCCATTACCGCTCCAATTAACCCTTCATCCCCGTAGCTCACTGCTAACTTATAGCCAATGGTTACAGCAATCATCAGCGCCATAATACCTAGCGTCCCATTATAAATTTGATTACCTAAATCCGCCCATTTAATCGCAGCAGAATAGTTCTTTAACAAACCATTTGTAGGACTTAAAATAAGATTGTTTACTAACACCCAAAAAGAAGCAATAATTGTCATTGGAATGAGCGTTACAAAGCCATCACGAATTGCTGCAATATGACGTTGACTCGAAAATTTATTGGCGAAAACTAATAATTTATCAATAAAAACATTAGATTTATTCATTTTCAACTCTCCTTATTTTTAACTGTACAATAAATTTCAAACATTCTGTTCCAAGGAAACGTAACTTGATCAATTGTAAATACGTCATCTGTAAAACTATTTTTTAGTACAGAACGATGATATTTTTGAATTAAGTTTACAACTACCTCACTAATCTCAGTAGCTTTGTCTCCTAAGTAAAAATAATTCAACCCTTTTTCTGGTAGTACCTTATCTGTAATTTGTTTACGAATGATTGCTTGGTAAAATAAGTCTTCATATATATTTGCTAGTAAATTCCCCTTAACTTTCTCCATATTAAAAGCGGCTTGGCAAAACGCTAATCCAGCAAGGCTGCTTCCTAACGAATTACAATTAGTATTCCATGCTTTATAACTTAAAATTTCTTCTAAAATACCTTTTTCATCTAATAATTCAATTAATTCTATTTCACCACCATTTGCAAAAGCAGCATCACAAATACCAACTTTTTTACCAGCAGTAAGGTCTGCTTGAATTTCTAGAATAAAACTTAAAAGATGACGATAACTGTCATAGGTCACATCTTTTGTGGTTAGCTGATCCCATGATTCTTGCATTTTTTTCCTGGCGTATTGTATTCAAGCACGAATTCGGCATCTTTCACATCATCTACCAAACGAAAACCTGCCGCTAGTACATGTGCTTTCAAACTTTCATTTATCGGCCGATCTTCGTATAAAGGGACTATTTGCGCTCCAAAAGTTGAACTATATCTAACAAATAAACTCGGTGTTTTCCCTAAATAATCATTATAAGCACGAGCAAGTAAGGTGAACCCTACTTCATCAGCACCAGGGTAGACCATGATTCTATCTTTCAACCGTTTATTTGCAATTTCACTATATACTTTGCTCTGATCCATTGCAGTATAGCCATACGGAGCTGAATCATCTTGTGGAATACTAACAAAAGAAACAATATTCTCCGCAACGAGTTTAATATGCAACAGATTCACTTGTACATTAAAAGCTCTACGTGTTTCATAATCAAAAACCACCTCTTGAGGCAACGTTTCTTTCAGTTGATGCCACTCACTTTCTTCGTGTTCATCTAAAACTTCTCTAGTTGCTTTATCTTTTAGCCAGCCATAGCGAAAAATTGCTTCCCCATACTGCTCATAATAATCTGGTTCTTCATCTGAACTATTATATTTAGGTGTACGCATTATTAGGTTCGAAAGAAATATTTTTTTATCTGGAAAGTCTTTTTTAATTTCTCGTAAAAACGCTTCATAATCCTTTAAATCCTCTTCTGTAAGATGATGCAATCGAGACGGTAAGAGCCCACCATAAAGTAGCATTTCTGCAGATAAAATAGCATACGAACTATTTGCTATATTTTTTTTAATGAAACTACGAATTTCCTGGATGTTTGCTGGCTCCTTTTTGTGTCCTAATAATGCTTGTGGTACAGAAAGCACATTCATAGTTTGATTTACTGCTGCGGTTTGTTCAGGGTAGATGGCATTACATGGTCGTTCATCTAATGGCACATATAAAATATTCATATCCGCTCCTCCTTTTTATGATAATAAATATCTGCTACAACATCACCCACCGTTTTTTGATAACAATTTGCTTTTTCACAAATTGCTTTTTCAGCTTCTTGAACTGCATAGGAATGATTGGTTAGCGTGAACATAGAGACATCACTTTCCGCGTCACCAACGACATATAAATTATTCGAGGAAATACCTAGTTTTTGTTGAATTAACTCTACAGCTTTTCCTTTAGACACTTTATTAGAGAATACTTCAAGGGAAGATGGGCTAGTTTGAATAACGGTTACTTTGTCTGCACCTAGACTTTCGGTTATCGCTGATTTTATCGGCAAAAATGCCTTTTCATTTCCAAAAGTTAAATAAATTGTTGGGCTAATTTCTCCTGCAGAAATATATGCTGGTAAGTCTTCAATAACCTTAGAGGAATCAACAAATTCTGCTACTTCTTCCGGCTTTCTTGGACTTGGGAAATGACGATTATTTTCATCAGAGACTTCTGTTCGAAGACCTCCCGCAAAAATCGCCTGATTTAGTTTAGGAATATACTCAGAAGGAATTGTTTCCAGCAAGATAGATTGGTTATGTTTATCTTTAATTACCGCACCATTTTGGCTAATGCGATACTCCCCAGCAAAGCCTAACTTTTGCTCTACATATTGAATATCTGTGTCCATTCTACCTGTGCAAATAACAAAGTGTCCGCCATCCTCACAAAATTTCTTTATTTTTTTCAAACTTAATTGATCGATTTGACCACTACTATCAAGTAGTGTTCCATCTAAATCACAAACTAATAAAACATCATTCATTCTGATAACCTACCATTTCGTTGCATTTACATATCGTTCCGTAATTAACTTTGGACGTGTAATAATAGAACCTACTACAACTGCAAATGCTCCTTTTCTTAGTGCTTCTGTTACTTGTTCTGGTTTACTTGTATGCCCTTCCATAATTACAGGAACAGCTACTTTTTGAACAATTTCTTCTAATAGTTCAAAATCTGGCTCCGTTGTTGCTTTTGAATACGGTGTGTATCCAGCAAGCGTTGTGGAAATTAGGTCGAATCCTAATCGCTCGGCTTCTATTGCTTCTTCCAAAGTAGAAATATCAGCCATGGCTAAACGCTTTTCACGATGAATTAGGTATAATAAATCACTTAGCTTTTCTTCATTCGGTCTTTTTTGTTTCGTTGCATCCAAGGCAATAATTTCTACATCTGTTTCTAAAAGCGCTTCCACTTCATAACATGTAGGAGTAATATAAACATTCGAATCTGCATAATCACGTTTCCATATTCCAATTACTGGTAAATCAACTAATGCTTTAATAGCTCGGATATCTTCAGGGGAATTTGCTCTAATTCCTTTCGCTCCACCTTCTTTGGCAGCGAGCGCCATTCGCGCCATAATCGCAGAACTGTGTAAAGGTTCATCTTCTAACGCTTGACAAGATACTATCAGTTGCCCTTTTAAAACACTTATATTCATTTTATCGCTCCTTTCGGAATAAGTTTACACCATTTAATTATTTTTGTAAATGTTTTTCACCATTTTAAAAAATAAAATTACATAGCAAATCAGTGAAACGTTTTCATAAATATGCTAAACTCTCTTTGTAAAACATTCCAAAGAAAAGAAGGATGTGGAATCATGTTCAGTGTAACTACTTTTAACATTCGTTTTGATGATACTTCTGAGCAAAAAAAAAGCTGGGAATTGCGTAAAACACTAACAAAATCATTACTTGATAAGTATCAATGGGATTTCATGGGAGTGGAGGAACCCCTTCTGCTACAAATGCGCGACATGAAAGAAATGCAGGATTGGGATTATTTTGGTGTAGGACGAGATGATGGTTTTGAAAAAGGAGAATTTACTGCTGTTTTTTATAATTCTAATCGTTTTACATTGTTGCGAGAAGGTCATTTTTGGCTGTCCGAAACGCCTGATATTCCTTCCATCCATTCAACAGCAATGTTCCCACGAATTTGTGTTTGGGGGAAACTAGAAGATACAAGGGATGGAAAACAGTTCTATATCTTTAACACACATTTGGATCATGTCTCTGAAGAAGCCCGGTTATTTGCAAGCCAACTTTTACTACAAAAAACCGCACTCATTGCAGAAGATTTACCAGTGATTTTACTTGGAGATTTCAATACCGAACCCGGAACACCTACTTATGACTTCATTACAAAAAAATACCAAGACGCTCAATTAATCTCCCAAAATACGGCTAAAGGACCAATCGGCAGTTTTCATGACTTCTATCCTACCCGTCCTGAAAATGAGCTGAAAAAAATTGACTATATCTTTGTCTCTAACGAATTCCAGGTATGTACTTACGAAACAATCGCGGATGAAATGGGTGGATTCTCTGCTTCTGATCATTTTCCAGTTACAGCTAACTTAAAATGGAAATAATAAAAGAGAAGGCAAGTTGTAGTGCTGCCTTCTCTTTTTAGTATTTTAAATTTTATAACATTCCTTTAACCATTTTATAAAGCGCGAATCCCATTTCTGTATCATTTTTATGCACTTTTAATGTGATTGGAGCTGAAAAAGATGTGTTTTGTGTTACTACTGTGTTACCATCCACACCAATTTTCAAGTCAAAGTCACGGTCTAAAGTTCCAGCTGTCTCAATAGAAACATACTTTAGAGCCTTACGCGGGAAAAATTTATACTCTACTTTTTTTCCTGTTAACCCTTGGGCATCGACATTAAAAATTCCTTTTGAAGTAATAATTAATTCATCTCTTACAAACTTGAAAATTTGAATGATTTGTTCATCTTCTTCTAAAAAACGGTCAATTCCATAAGAAGACTCCGTAACAACTGAAGCTTTTCCCATTAACTTGTCAAACATGAAACCCATCCTTTTTGTAGTTATATTCTTACCCAACAATAAATGAATAAGTAAAGTTATACTAGCATAAAACGTTTTCATAGTCTATGGATATTGTGTGAACCCTCACATTCAGAACCGCATCCTAAATAAAAAGAGGCTACTAATTCCTAGAAACAAGTAACCTCTTCTATAATCTAAAACGCCTTACTAATCACGCTCAAACCAATAAACAAGAAAAGTACAGCCATAATCACTGAATTGTTTTGAATAAGCCATTTACGCGTATTATCTAATGTCTTGTTAAGTCTACTTCCAGCCAGTAAGAAAGCAATAGTTGGGATATAAATTGAACAACAAGCAATAATTCCAAAAATAATTGTTGCTGACGTCTCTTGTCCACCACTTAAATTCAGTGCTCCAACACTTACTCCAGCCGTAAGAGAAAGTAACATATTCTTAGGATTCACCGCAGATAATAAGAAAGCAAAAATCATCGCACCACCTGGTTTAATATTACTCATTTTTTCAAACCATTTTGGTGTTGCAGCTTTTTCTCCATTTTTCGGACGTTTGGTAAAATCATGCGCCCCGAGCAAAATAAGTAAAGCTCCTAACACAATAAGTACCACTTTGACTATTGTTGATTGATCTCCCGATGAACTGACAGCTGAACTCATTAAAAATAATCCAATAAAAAAAATAGCTATATTCCCAATAATCCATCCAACCGTATAAAAAATACTGTTAATCCGTGCTTTGTTGCTCAGTAAAATCAAAATAAGCCCTACAATCGGAAACGGGCTTATTAAAATACCCACTGCTGGTGATAAAATAGCTGAAAAAGCTGAACCCACACTAACTCCCCCTTTGTACATTTTTCCGCACCTTGGTGTTCAATCTATCTTTTTCCCTCTTATCACCTTTTACAAACCACTATTTGTTTCCGTTGACTATCCTAGTTATTTTTGCTATATTTTAACTATAAATCGGAATGTTACCGACGAAAGCCGGGCATAACCAAATATTTTTCTAAGTACAATGTTTCTCTGCATTTATTTAGAAAAGTATTTGGTTTTTTTTATAGATACTTTAAAATGTAGAAAAGGAGTTTTTAACATGCATACAAATACAGGATTTCCAGCCGACTTTTTATGGGGTGGAGCTGCTGCCGCAAACCAATTCGAAGGCGCTTACAACGTCGATGGAAAAGGACTTTCCGTTCAAGATGTTACTCCAAAAGGCGGATTCGGTCATATTACTGACGGTCCAACACCAGATAACTTAAAACTAGAAGGAATCGACTTCTATCATCGCTACAAAGATGACGTGAAACTTTTTGCTGAAATGGGCTTCAAGGTTTTCCGTACTTCCATCGCTTGGTCCCGTATCTTCCCAAATGGTGATGAAACTGAGCCAAACGAAGCAGGACTACAATTTTACGATGATTTATTCGATGAACTTCTAGCACATAATATCGAACCACTGATTACTTTATCTCATTATGAAACACCACTTCACTTATCGAAAACTTACGACGGCTGGGTAAATAGAAAAATGATTGACTTCTATGAAAACTATGTCCGCACCGTATTTAATCGCTACAAAGGCAAAGTAAAATATTGGCTCACTTTCAATGAAATCAACTCAATCTTACACGCACCATTCATGAGTGGCGGTATTTCTACAAGCCCAGATAAATTATCACAAAAAGACCTATACCAAGCGGTCCATCACGAACTTGTGGCGAGCGCGCTGGCTACAAAAATTGGTCACGAAATCATGCCAGAAGCTCAAATCGGTTGTATGGTTCTAGCAATGCCAACTTATCCGCTTACTTCCAACCCAGATGATATTATCGCTGTTATGGAAGCTGAGCGCAAAAACTATTTCTTCTCTGATGTCCACGTTCGCGGTGCTTATCCTGGCTACATGAAACGCTATTTCCGAGAAAATAATATTGAATTAGACGTAACTGAAGAAGACCTAGAAATCCTTAAAAACACAGTAGATTTCATTTCCTTCAGCTATTACATGAGCACAACTGAAACAGCTGACGAGTCGAAACGCAAAGCTGGCGCAGGAAACATCCTAGGCGGCGTACAAAACCCTTACCTAGAAGCATCCGAATGGGGTTGGCAAATTGATCCTAAAGGCTTACGCGTTGTCCTAAACGAATTCTGGGATAGATACCAAAAACCACTTTTCATCGTAGAAAACGGTCTTGGTGCTATCGATCAACTTGAAAAGGACGAAAACGGCAACTATACCGTGAATGACGACTATCGAATTAATTATTTAAGCGCTCATTTATCGCAAGTGAAAGAAGCGATTAAAGACGGCGTTGAGCTGATGGGTTACACTTCATGGGGCTGTATTGACCTTGTTAGTGCCTCCACTGCTGAAATGAAGAAACGTTACGGCTTTATCTATGTCGATCGCAACAACGACGGCACAGGTACGCTAAACCGTTATAAGAAGAAAAGTTTTGATTGGTACAAGAACGTTATTGCTACCAATGGTGAAGATTTATAAAAATGAGAAACCCAGGTTTGCCCTTTTTAAGAGGGGTAACCTGGGTTTTTTAATTGCTTGATAACGGAGGGACAATCTTCCGACCGAGTTATCGCTGAAATAACCGATACCCCGTCCGCACCTGCTGTGAGAACCTCGGCTGAATTTGTTTCATTAATTCCACCAATCCCGACAATAGGGAGCTTGATTCCAGCCCGGCGAATTTCTTCCAAAATTGCTGTTCCACTCACTGGCTCTGCATCTGCTTTTGAAATCGTGGGAAAAATTGGCCCTACGCCGATATAATCCACCGAGCCAAGTCGTTCTGCTTCCGCTGCTTCACTAACCGAATGAACGGAAAGTCCGATTTTCATTTTCCCAGCGCAACTTGTGATAACTTGGTGAATTTCCTCGTCGTTTTGCCCGACATGGATACCGTCCGCGCCGATTTCGAGGGCTAGGGCGACATCATCGTTAATAATGAAGGGCACTTGATATTTTGCGCATAATTGTTGGCATTCTAGCGCCATTTCTTTTCTTCCGGAGGCAGTTTGGAGTGAGCCTGCTCCTTTTTCGCGATATTGGAAACACGTAATTCCGCCTTTTAGCGCTTCTTCTAGCACGCTTGGCAATGTTCCACGGACAATGTCTTGCGTTCCAGCGATAAAATATACAGCTAGTTCAGCTCTCATTTCCCATCCTCCAATCGGTAAGCAAAATGGTTGGTTGGACCATGACCGTGACCAATTCCAAGCGGATATTTAATCGCACTTGTGATAAATTCTTTCGCAACTATGACACTATCCAAAAGCGAATTCCCTTTCGCAAGTTCAGCTGCAATACATGCCGAAAAAGTGCAACCAGTCCCGTGCGTATGCGGCGTATCAAAGCGCTCGCTCGTCAGCCATTTTGTCGTTTCTCCATCATAGTAAAAATCAGCCGCCTCACTCATTTCGCTATGCCCACCTTTAATAACAACCGCTTTTACACCTAAATCAAAAATTTTCTTAGCAGCTTGTTCGATTTCCGCCTTGGTTGTGATTTTTTCTCCAAGAATTTCTTCCGCTTCTGGAATATTCGGCGTAATAATCGTACCAAGTGGCAAAAGCTCGTCTTTCAACACTTGTGTCGCCTCATTTTCAAGCAAAGCAGTGCCACCTTTTGCAATCATCACGGGATCAATGACGATATTTGGGAAGTTGTGCAAACGTATATTCCGCGCCACTTCCCGGATAATTCCTGCATCCGCAAGCATTCCAGTTTTCACGGCGCTCACTTGGAAATCCTCTGCAATCGCGTCGCACTGTTCGCGAATCATTTCTACCGGGATTTTATGCACTGCTTTTACACCTAGCGTGTTTTGTGCCGTGATTGCCGTGATGACGGACATGCCAAAGGTTTTGCGCTCTTGAAATGTCTTGATGTCCGCTTGTATCCCTGCGCCACCACCAGAATCTGAACCAGCTATCGTTAACACTTGTTTGAAAATCATTTGTGTTCACCACTTTCTAGAATTTTAGCTTTGGCACGCGTTTTTTCGACGGACCAACTAGCGAGAGCATCTAAAAATAGTGGTCGAAACGATCCTGGAAGTTTTCTTTCTAACTCGATTTCCGCGTACTCAGAAGCCACCGCATAACTCGCGCACGCTTCGACACTAGCTCGAAAAACATCTTCCTGAACGGCGATAAAACTGCCACAAACCGCACTGAGCAAACAACCAGAACCAGTAATTCTTGGAAGTAGCGCGCTACCATTAGCCACTTTTGCAAAGCGCGTTCCGTCTGAAATCACATCTACTTCGCCGCTAATAATAACAACCGTGCTCCATTCATTTGCTACTTTTCCAGCAATAGTCAGCACATCCGCCGAGCCAACGCCCGCATCCACGCCTTTCGCTTCCCATGCTTCCCCAGCAATCGCCGCAAGTTCCCCCGCATTTCCGCGAATCGCCGCGAACTGAATTTCTGCCAACAATTCCTGTACCACTTTACGTCGGTATGAAGTCGCGCCAACACCGACCGGATCAAGCACAACCGGCGTTCCAGCAACATTCGCCGCACGTCCAGCAATTTTCATCGCTGTAACAAGCTCCTCGTCTAGCGTCCCAATATTAATCACGAGCACATCCGCCATTTTCGCAAGTTCATCCATTTCCTCTTTCGCAGAAGCCATAATCGGTGACGCACCAATCGCAAGCAAGCCGTTCGCCGAGTCATTCGCGACCACGATATTCGTAATATTATGTACCAACGGCCCTTTTTCTTGCACCTTTTCCAACGTCATAAAATCAAACATAATTCACACTCCCACGCCAATTTTGTTTTTTATAAGCCATATCAAAAAACGCCCATTCCATTTCCACACTAATTTGAAAAGCCTGCTTCATGAGGGCCAGTTCCCGCGCATCCGCCATACTCGCCGCCTGTTCCACCAACCGCTTCTGCTGCAACACCACTTTTTGATAATTTTCATCCACATAACTATCCAACAACTCTTGATAAAATGGCTCCGAACTCCGCGCCCCTTCGTACATTTTCCCCATATCAGCATAAAGCGCATAACACGGCAAAAGCGCCGCAATTGTCACCCCAAAACTGCCAAAATCCGCCATCCGGTACAGGTGAGAAGTATAATGATAAGCGGTTGGTGCCGGTTTTCGCACGGAAAAATCACGCTCCGTTAGCCCAACCCGTGGATAAAACTGTTCGCGCATCAACAATTCCGACTGCTGAAGCCGCACCTGTACTTCCCTCATTTCCGCAGCAAGTTCCGCCGTCCCCGCTTGCTCCACACTTTTCTCAATCACCTTCTCAAAATGCGACAAATAATAATCATCCTGCAGCAAATAATAATAAAACGCCTTCTTTTCAAGCGTCCCATCCGCCAAGCTCCGCACAAAAGGATGCCGCAACGTTTCCTGCCATAAATCCCCTACTTCTTCTTGAAAATCGTGAACAAACATTCAAATTCCTCCTTTTGAACAATAAAAAAAGCGCCCACTGTTCCTTAGCATAAGCAAAGAAACAGTAGCCGCGATAAATTTTCCGGTCACTTTCACATTCACTTCCCTACGCTTGCACTAACAAACAGGTTCAAAGGGTCAGAAAGCATTACCTTTCTATCTCAGCCAGAATCGGCCCCCCTAGTTTTTCTTATTAAGTTGTGTTTATCATAGCATAGAGTTTTAATGTTGTAAATCATCAAATGAAATGAGCTCAAACTCATTTTCGCTAAGCCAATCCCGCACCCGCACGTCACAAATCGTCGCAAGTTCCCGGCACCGCATCGACGTATAAGAAGAATTATCCAGCACAAATTGATCCAAAAAACCGACATCAAAATGCATCTCTGCAATTTCGTCTGGCGCTAATTTTAGCAAGCCAAAATCATCATTAAGGAAGTTCTCAACCGAAACGTCGCCGCTTGTGTAGGGAAGTGCGCCCGACTCCAGCAGTTTAGTGATTGGTAAATAACCTTCTTGATCTGGCCATTTTTTATCACCGCTGTATTTTAAAGTCGTGTGAACCCCAAACTCACGCGCAATGTCAAAGAAAGCTTGGTCAACTGTTTCATCACCGATTGAGTGGCAGTCGATATGCTCTGGGTAGTGACCAGTTAGCGCTTTGAACCGTTCCATTTGAGCGATAGTTTCCGTGCGCACATCTTCGTATTGGAATTTCAGTTCTGGGTTAGCCCGGTAGTATTTGGAACGATGGAATTCCCCGTTTTCGTCGACGAGTGATGGGATTTCCACCGGGTCCGCGCACGGTTTTCCGAGCAGGAAGTTTGTGTGTTGCCCGATGAATAGGTCTGGGTGGGCTTTTGCGAGAGCGATTGCGTGCTCGGCAGTTTCTAGGTTCGGCATGAGTAAGGTGGATGTTGTGATGCCGGTTTTGTAGCTTTCGATGATGCCGTGGTTGATGGCTTTGGATAGACCGAAATCGTCTGCGTCGATGATTAGTTTTGGCATGGGTGGGCTCCTTCACAAGATTTAGTGTAAAATTAAATTATTTAATAAAATATAGATTCATTTCTTAAATTTATCATCAATTATATTTAACAAGTATTTTTGGTTTAACCAGAATGATTGTTTTGTCATTATATCTCCATTAGGTAAAACATCTGTATGCTTACCTATTATTCCGTTTCCATATTTTTCCCCATTTATTACATAAACACTTCCACCACTATGCGGTCTCAAATGAAATATCTTCGTTTTCTTTGCTTTTAACAAATTATTTTTTATTTGTTTAGGTTCTATCTTAAACTTAACGCCTTCTTTTATAACTCTTTGAGCATCTAGCCATTCTTCCTTAGCCATAGTTTCTAAATCTGCAACGGGCATATTCCAAAATTGTGCTCCTTTAAAAATATATCCTTTCTCAGTATTTTTAAAAATTACAAATAAAAACTTGGTCTCACTAAAGTAATTATAAGCGGTTGAATCTTCCCATTCTTCCTCTGCAAATTCTTTGAAATTAATAGTTGGAAAAGACATGCTCTCTTCTAATCTGTTTTTTTCAGTAAGACGAATTGTCTTAACTACAATATTTGCTTTTACAAATTCTTCTGCATTATTTGATTTTATACCTAACATAGCAAATGCCAATTGACTGTAGTGACTTTTGGCCGATTTTTTATTTTTAATACCAAATAATTCTTCTAATTCTTGTTCATTCCATCCAACAAACTTATTGATTCTTTCTAAAACATAAGATTCAAAATTCAGCTCTTGCATGTCTTCTGTTTGTTTTATTATCTTGTCATATGTATCTATATCTCCCAAAATATACTTATTAATCAAATAAGTCATATAACCTTGTTTCAAACAAAAAGCTCTTCTTTTAGCTGGTATTTCTGCATTATAAAATTGAGGTTTTAAACTTTTTTCAGCAGTAGCTCCTTTAGTACACGCACCAAGATATACAGTATCACCCTCTGATAGCTCATGTGCCTTTCCTTGCTTTATTTTACTAACAATTTTGTTATAATCAGATTCAATTATTAGCAAATCTTCCTTGCAAGCATTTCCAGTAACGGAAAATAATTTAGCATAGTTAATTTTAAAATCGACTCTTTTTTCTCCCTTTTTCCGTAAATATAACACAAGTAAAATTAAATTTAATTTTCTTATTAAATGAGAAGAGCTAAATTCATCCTCAACCTCTTTATCATTAGGAATCATGCTAACAACTAATCTTTCCCCAGCTTTAAATTTACCCTTTTTCTTTAAAGCTTCGTATGGAGTGACTTTTAATTCTACACCAGCCTCTGGAAAATCTGGTTCAGGGTTACTATTTGGTTCATACCCAAAATAATATTTCTCAATTAAATTCCCCAAACTTCCTTTTCCTCGTGGGTTAGTATAATATTCTACTTTTTCTTCAAAAACAATTTCATTATCAGTATAATTTTCTTCTAATACTTCTTTGAAAGTTTTACCTATTAGCTCTTTGGCATATCTTTCAATATCAATTGGATCTGCAACATCATATAAATCAGTTTTTTTCATCATAGTTCCCCCGTTAGCTTCTTTTTTCTGTTTTTAATATTAATTAATTATAGCACTTTTTAGTATTTTGATCTTGATCTTTTAGCAAAAATGTAGTATAATAAAAAGGATATAAGCGAAAGGATGTTCGTATATGAAAAAAGAACTTACAATTTTAGAACTTTTTGCAGGAGTCGGAGGTTTTCGTATTGGACTCGAAAAGGCAAATAAAAATTATTATAAAACAATGTGGTCTAATCAATGGGAACCATCTAGAAAAGCTCAAGATGCTTTCAATTGTTATGATAATCATTTTCCTGAGAGTGAAAATTTGAATGAAGATATTTCCACAATAAGTGATGAACGCTTTGCAAATATAAATGCAGATATGATTGTTGGGGGCTTTCCTTGCCAAGACTATTCTGTTGCGCGAAGTTTGTCTGGTGGAATGGGTATTCAGGGAAAAAAAGGGGTCTTATTCTGGGAAATCATCCGAGCAACAAAAATTATTCAACCTACGTTCTTATTGCTTGAAAATGTTGACCGTTTATTAAAATCACCAGCTAGTCAAAGAGGTAGAGACTTTGCTATTATGTTAGCTGCTTTTAATGACCTAGATTATTCAGTGGAATGGCGAGTAATTAATGCTGCAGAATATGGATTAGCTCAAAAAAGGCGTAGAGTTTTTATTTTTGTATACAAAAATAATAGTGATTTTGCTAAAAAAGCTCAACATTATTCTGATGAAGAAATAATCTACAATGATGGCCTTTTCGCTCGCGGATTTCCAATAGAAAATAAACCTCATAAAAATAGATTCGTATCAGATATCATATCAGAAGATATCGTTTCAGTTTCTGATAACTTTTCTTCTAGCATATTTAATACAGGTGTAATGAGGAATGGTAAATTTACAAGTATCGAAACTTTACCAGTATCAGAGAAACCAATACCGTTAAAATATATTTTACAGCCAGAATCTGAGGTAGACGACAAATATTATTTAAACGAGGAGGATATACTGAAGTTCAAAACGCTTAGAGGTGCAAAAAAAATTCAACGTATTTCTGCTGATGGACATATGTATACTTTTTCAGAAGGAAGTATGTCCGAAACTGATGATATAGACAAACCTGGTCGTACAATGTTAACAAGTGAAGGCTCAAAAAATAGAAGCACACACTTAATTAAAATCGATGATAAGTACAGAATATTAACCCCTTTAGAATGTGAAGCATTAAATGGTTTCCCTCCAAATTGGACAGCTAATATGCCAGATAGAATGCGCTATTTCTGTATGGGAAATGCATTAGTTACTGGTGTAATTGAAAGAATCGGAAAACAACTTTATGATATGAATTGTGAATAAAAAGAACCTGGAAATTATAAAATAATTTCCAGGTTCTTTTTTAACATATATATTAAATAAACTAGCTTTACTTTATTATTTTAATCGTTTAAACACAGCATCCAACACCTCCACCGGTATCTCCGCATACGCATCCCCAACCGAAACCTCAAACGCACAAACATCCGCCGATTTCTCCTGCAAATACCCCGAAATCCCAACGCCAGTTTCATCCTGAATCTTCGTCAAAATAGCCCCAACCTCATCAGCCGACTTCTCAAAATAAACATGAAACATATTAGAAACCGGAACTTCCGGCACAGTCTTCACACCCGAACACGAATTAAATCGCTCAGCCAATCCTTTCGCCGCTTCAAAATACTCCGCCATTTTCCCAATCCGTTTTTCAAAATAATAATCCGCGGACAAAATATACGGATACAAACTAATCAAATCCCCGCCATACCGCCGTTTCCAGATTTTCGCCTCTTGCATAAAATCATCATTCCCAGCCAAAATCGCCCCAGCAATCCCGCCAATCCCTTTGTAAAACGACACATACACACTATTAAACAACGCACAAATTTCTTCCGCAGACTTCTGATAAAACGGCGTGATTTCCCATAACCGTGCCCCGTCAAGATGCAACGAAATACCCTGTTCATGGCAATACTCCGAAATCTCCTCAAGCTCTTCAAAAGCAGGCAGCTGCCCACCAATTTCTCGTTGTGGAAGTTCGATAAGCACACTAGAAACTGGCTCGCGAAGGCTTTTAATATCGTCAATTGTCAAAAGTCGATTCGCTGTTCCAAGTAATATGGGCGTGATTTGTTGCAATTCTTTTAGCCCGTCTTGCTCATGAATCTCCAAATGCGAAAGCGGATGATATGCCACGCGCCGATTCTCTTTCCGGTCAGCCCAAATCCTTAACGCGATTTGTTGAGCCATAGTACCACTTGGAAAAAATACCGCAGATTGTTTCCCGAGAATTTTCGCGATTTTTGTTTCAAAGTTTTCAATAACTGCGCCATTTCCGTAAATATCGCTTTCTAGGTTATCATCTATATTTTGAAGTGCTTCTGTCAAAACGCCTATATTGCGCGGACCGTTTCCGCCTAGTTTATATGGGGTTTTTTGGTAGCTGGTTTTTAGTGTGTTTGTCATTTTGGTTCACTCCTTTTACGATATGCTTGATTGCTTGTATAGCAATTATATATCTTTACCTTTTAGTTTATTATAGACTCAACAAATCCACTCCCGCAACTTCTCCTACCACTCTCCTCCAACATTATTATAATAAAAATTTTGACAATTCTAATTATAACCGCTAAATTAGAAGTACAACATATTATAAAACACAAAAGGACTGAACACATGTTAAAAAACAAAAATTTTAGATATTTATGGTTAGGTCGTTTAATCAGTAATGCCGGAGATAGCATGTATTACATTGTATTATCTTGGTACATTTTAACACTCACTAATAATTCGTTTTGGGTAGGGATAGTTAATTTTGCTATTTTTATACCTAACATTTTTTCCTTTTTATTTGGTCACTGGATAGATACACATTCCAAAAAAAGATCCTTGCTTTTATGCGAATTCGGGCAATTATTCGCGATTTTAATTATGGTTATCAGTATTTTGTTGGATTTTCAAAGTCCTCTGTTATTATGTATTTTAGCATTTTTAGCTTCCCTTTTTGGTATGAATACATATACTATACAAGACGCAATGACTCCGTTTATCATAAAAAAAGAACAGCTAGCAAGTGCTCAATCATATATGTCTGTTGCTTATAATGGTACTGAATATTTATTTAATGCTCTAACAGGATTCTTAATCAATATTTTTTCAACAATCACCCTTTTAGTTGCCAATATATTTACCTTCTTATTCGCAATCTTTTCTTTTTCAAAAATAAAAGAACCCACAGAAGCAAATAATAAAGAACCAGAACCTTTCTTAAAAAATGTATTTAAAGGCTTTGTTGAACTATTTCAAAATAAAACCATTTTATTTATCGCTATCGGCGGAGGCATGGCAAATTTTATGTTCGGCGGATTGAATGTCTACCAAGTATTAATTGCAAAAGAGCAAGGAAGTGCCATTGTGCTTGGACTATTGACATCAACTATGGCCATTGGAACATTGATTGGCTCAACTCTCCTAGCAACATTATTACTAAAATTCATGAAAATCGGAAAAGTACTAACTTTATGCACGCTCATGTTCGGACTAACAATGTTAATAAGCTCTTATTTTGTAAATTCTTCCCTTATTATTCTTATCTGGGGGATTGCAAGTACTTTTTTAGGAGTCACCCATGTTGTCCAAAAACCTTTTTTCCAAGTATTAATTCAAAAAGAACATTTGGGCAAAGTTTTCAGCGCTCTTTATAGCCTTAGTGTAGCCACATTACCTATAGGAGCATTATTATTTGGCTATTTTAGTAGTCATAATTTAAATAGTTCTACCTTTCTTCTTATTTTCGGCGGAACCTATTTACTTATCAGTTTGATATATTTCGTAAACAAGCATATTTTTAAATTCACTATATCAGATAAAATATAAAAAGGACTACTATCATAAACACCCCCACTAATCTCATCTAAAATGAAATTAATGGAGGCGTTTATTTTATAATTTTTAAACAATAGGTGGTTACAACGGACTTCCGATTCCCGCTTAATATAGTTTAATTTTTCTTATATGTTTCCTGAATCAAACTGTTCTCTTTGTCATCCACTTTTTTCAAAACTAATTTCTCACTTTCAAGCTCCATAGAAAGTACATAATCTCTTTTTTCTTTAGTATCCACACGGTATTCATTTCCTTTTTGCTCACTTTTCGTTATCTCAATACCATCCTGTGCTTCAAGCATTTTAAGAACTTTTTGCACGTTCTCTTTTTCACTTTCTGTTTCATAACCATACACTTTTTTACTAACTACCGGACCATCATATTGGTATTTATCGCCATCTTTTTGTTTTAATTTATAAGAATTCGTTATGGCAACTTCATCATCAATATACAATTCTGTTACATTACCATCTGCATCCATATCCAGATCCACACTCATTTTACTTGCCATACCCGTATCTTTTAAATTCGTCCCGTCACTCGCACCTACACTAACCGATTCCAACTTCCACTTCCCAGTAAATTTACTATCAACAACCTCTTTACCACAACCCACTAACAAAAGACAAATACCTAAAATAATAATACTTACTAACTTTTTGCTCATCTCGTTGCTCTCCTTTTTTGTATATAATTAACGGTTAATCCCGTTCCACCTCGATGTACTCCATTGCTTGTGTTCTTTTTCCTAAACATTCTTTCCACCACTCTGTTTACCCGCCTCTTGATTTTGTGACGAAGTATCTTTTAAAAGTGCGCGAATTTTATCTTCTTCTCCACTACCATTTGTTGATAATGCCTCAAACTTAATTCCCAAAGTATTAATAATATCTTTTTTACAACTATCTTTTAACTTCTGAGGATTATACTTATGAAATTTATGTCCATCTACTTCGATAGCAGCAATCGGCTCTTTGTCCATTTTGTTAAAAAAGATAAAATCTAAACTAGCTCCATTTGTAACATACTTTTTTTGCTCATCGCTTAAAATCGATAAATCTTTTGCTAATAGACGAATCTCATATTCTGGTTGATAAGATAAATGCTTAAATTCTGGCTCTTTTAGAATTTCATCAATTAACAGTCTTGTTAAGTTTTCGGAATTATACTTAGAATGTTTTTTCTTTATTTTTGATAATTTCTTTTCGAGTTCTGCTGAAAATTCTTGTTGTAATAAATCAAAAATTGAACGTACTTTGCTCTGATAAACTATACTATGTTCTCCATAATATTTTATATATCGGATTAAAGCTGCAATATCTTTATCATTGTTCATAAATACTTCCTCAGAGGTATTTAAAACCAATATTTTTTTTGCTCGGGAAACTGCCACATTTAATAAACAAGAACTATCCACAAAGCCAAGTCGGTTTACTCCTTTTTGATCTAGTACTGTCGAAAAAATAATAGCATCACATTCTCGCCCTTGGAATTTATGCACTGTATCAACAATCGCTTGTTCATACTTAGCTTGCACCTGTTCTTCTGCTATGTCCACTTGCCTACGATAAGGAGAAACAAATCCAAGTGACTCAACCCCCATTATTTCTGGAACTTTTTCCGTAAATTCTTTGCTTAGAAAAGTGTCTATTTCCCTCTGGTTAAAGATTTTAGCATCTTGGTCAAATTTCATATGGTTACCGTCACTAGTTTTTATTCTCACGAGAGGATTTTTGATACCTTTATTTTCTGTCATAATAACTAACTCGTCATTATAGTATTGCTTATTGCAAAAATTTATAATCATCGGATGGCATCTGTAATGTTCTCTTAGCATAGTACTAGGCAGTTTTTCTCCATATACTCCTATTAAAGACGTTAACAAATTGTTCTCGAAGTAATCATATTCAGATGGGATTGTTGAAAGCTCATTTATTTTTTTCTTGTCAATTTGTATTGACGGTAATTGTTTATCATCCCCAACAATAATAATATTTTTTGCTTTAGCTAGCGAAAAAACACCTGGTACTAGACTTGCCATAGAGGATTCATCCACAACAACATAATCAAAAATTTGCTCATTAGAGATACACTCCATAATTGAATCACATGTACTTAATATTACCGGAAAACTTGCACTGAACTTTTCAAATTCATTTTTATGACTGTCTGTAGAAAACTCCCTTTCATTCTTAGCTTGATATCGAATACATAAATTATGTTTAAAAATCTGTTTTGAGCATAGTTCAATCTCTTTTATTGTGCTTTCATACTGGTTTTTTGCTAAAAAAGATTCACTTCTATTTATTTCATTTTTTATAGCCTCAATTTTATCACTATAATATTCTTCTCTATTCTTATTTATAGCTTCCATCCTACCTAATACTGATTTAATTCCATTCATATGATAAATCCCATATTTAAAAAAGTACTTAAATCTATAAAAAAGATGTGGTATTCTAGGATTATACGTCATCAAATCAATAATAAATTTTTGCTTTTTTACAAGATTAAAATCTATTGATGACATTTTTTTAATTTTCACTTTAGAATTATCAACTAGCGAAAAATCATTTTGATAGTCTTTAAAATATTTTTGCTCTAGCTCCCATTCTCTTAGCTTATGCTTGAGAGTAGCTATTTTATTTTTTTCTTTTAATAACTCAACTATCTTTTTTTGTTTTTGAGCTAAATCTTGTTCTAATTTTAACAATTGTTCTTCTTGTATAAACCAACTTTTTACTTCTTTAGGTACCTTACTAATATTATTATAAAAATTATTCCTATTATTCGAATTGCCTAATTGTGCAGCAATAAATTTAAAACCTTCTTTTTCTAATTTCTCATAAACATTAGTAGTAGCTTTGTTATTTGGGGATACTACAGCAATATTTTTTTGGTTTTTAACTGCATTTGCAATAATATTTAAGATTGTTTGTGTTTTCCCAGTTCCCGGCGGCCCTTGAATAACACTAATTTGATGAGAAAAAGAGTTCTTAACCGCCTGCATTTGACTATAATTCAAACCAAAAGGAAAAATTAATTGTTTTACTTCTTCTTGGTGTTCATTTGTTTTATTTAAATAAGAGTAAAGCGCACTGCCTCTATTCATACCTTCTAATTTTTCCATTTGCTGTTTATAGAAATAGAATTTCTTACCTTCGTTTTGGCCCAAATCACTCTCTAAATCTTTATGTTTGGCAATATTTTTAAAATAGTCCATCGTTTTTCTAATCTCGCTTGTTAATTCCACCTTACTTTTAATTAAAATATCCTCTTTATTATAATTATACTCTGTCTTAGAACCTTCATATAATAC
>NZ_JAARZJ010000012.1 GCF_014229245.1 Listeria farberi
ATATAAAAATTGACATAGGCATTCTTGATTTCTGTTTTATTTAATTATTTTATAGGGTACTCCATTAAAACCAGCATTAATCATATTTTCTGGAGTAGAAAAGAAATCGTTAATAGAAGGATTTGCTTCTGTTAATAACTTATTTTGGAATTCTACTAAATTAGCACTTTGATAGTTAAAACCAGTTGTGAAATAAAATTCACGTGGAATGAATGGATCCTGATTAGAGTCATACATCATATCCATATTATTTTTACTAATTTTTTCATTTATCGGCCATTGTCTATTTGGGAAAAGTTCTTGGGCGCGAAGAAACACCTCATTAAACCATGAATCAAATAACTGATCTTCTTCTGATATATATCGAGCTAATGTAAGCAGTCGAGTTACATTTCCATAAAGTGTAGGACATGTTTCAATATAGTTAAAACGTGCGTCGCTTAATAAATCATGAGTAGCCCAAAGCGGTGGTTCTATGTTGTCTTTTATAACATCCTCATATGATTCAATACTGCGCCATTTATATAGGTAATATTTATTAATCCTAACCAATGTGCATCATTTTAGTGCCTGATGTAATGGTACAGCGCTTTTTATTGTTAAACGCTTTAATTATAGTGAACATAACTATGAAGGTACTACTCTATTGATGAAATATTCAGTAGTGAAGTAGTTTATTCTCCTTGTATCTTTTCCTGATTACGACACACTTCGCTAAAACGTATGCGGTTTAGATTCCCAAACCCATGTAGCTTTTTTTAACGACTAATTCTCTTATTATGTGAGCGTAGTATATTCCAGGTACTTTTTATTATTGTCATCAAACAAACACTCACCAACAATACGCGCAACCTTTTTCCGTTGATTACTTGTCTTACTATAAACTTGTTCCTCAATTTTTTGTGCTTCCTCCGAGCTTAATTTCAATTGACTTATTTCATCAATACTAATTACATATAAATCATCAAGTTCTGAGAATTTTGAAAAAATCTGTTCTTCGAGTATATCAAATTCTATCATGTTTTGAATTTTACCAATAATACCTTGAATTTGCTTGTCATCTGATAACTTATAAATTTCATATAATCTTTTTAGTATCTGCATTGAATTTTCTTTTATATCTTTTGCAGTAGCCTTGTCCATACTTAACCATCCGTTCTCTTATGTTTAATCTATTTATTATAAGTGTTAATAAGATTGAAACTACATTCACAAAAAATAGTTGTTTTAAATTTAGCTTTATTCTATCATAATTATAATAATAAATATATTCTTTACTTGCAAAAATCAATGCACTGACAGATTTAAATTGGTCATCATGTTTGAAAAACAGTACATATCTATTAATCATTCTGACCAAGTATTTAATACTCAGCCTCTATGCTAAAATTAGTAGCTGGCACTTTCTTTTTTTGAACTTCTTGTAATATATTCTCAGCTTTCTGTTCATAAGAATGATTTTAATACTTATACTCAATCTTGGCATATTCTCTCCGCAGTCTTATATAATAAAAAACAAAAATCTATCGTTAAGCTTACTACAAAAACAACAAAATCTGACCGTCAAATTAAAGTAGACAATTTAACGCACTATTTATTAAAACCATTAATTGATAATTCTACATCTGATTATATATTTAAGTATTCAGAAGATTTATCACGTGCAGAACATTACGTAAGTCGTTTTAAGAAATATTGTAAGTTAGCAGGTGTCAAAACAATTCGTTTTCATGATTTAAGGCACTCTCATGCATCTCTTTTAATTGCCTCAGGAGAAGACCGATTTACTGTATCTAAACGCCTAGGTCATTCATCGACGACCTTCACAGAAACTATTTATGGACACCTCTTTCCTGATAAGCAAAACTCGATTACGTCTTTACTTGAAGAGACTTTTAAAAAGGGCTTTAAAAAAAGTGTGCAATTTTGTGCAATTAATCCTGAAAAAGACAGTAAATCAGAACAAAAAAAAGACACCAAGAACGTTAAATTCGTTGGTATCACTATGTTTATCCCTTAACGTCCTGAGAGGGATTCGAACCCCCGACCGACGGCTTAGAAGGCCGTTGCTCTATCCAGCTGAGCTATCAGGACAAATGGCACTGTTTTTTCAACAGCCAAATACCATTTTATGTTTAAATTGCTTGTTTGTCAATGGTTTTCTTTAAGTTATTACATTTTTTCTCTTTTGAGTGTCTTTTGACCTAGTTATGCTTTATTAAAGGGAAAATTTGGGTCAAATCAGTTAATTCATTATCGTCACGGTCCATGAAGCGAACTTTGATTCCTTCTGGTGTGGAGTCAATAAGCGCGTATGTTTTGATACGAATGCGACCTCTTGGTAAAGAAATGCTGCCAGGATTTAAAATGATGGTGTCATCTAGCATATCAACACCTAGTTCATGAGAATGACCAAAGAATGCAAAATCAGCATTTAATTCACGAGCTCGATATCGTAAGTTCATAAGTGTCATCTTGATGTTGTAAAGATGGCCATGTGTGGTTAATATACGATAGCCATCCACTTCCCCTACCCAATCATTTGGAAAGCCTCCGCCAAAGTCACAGTTACCTCTAACAGTATGAAATCCCTGAATCGCTGGATCATCAGCTTCTAATTCAGAATCCCCACAATGAATCATAGCATCAACAGTATTTTCGTATTTTTCTTTAAGATGGATTAAGCAGTCACGTTCTGAGTGGCTGTCGCTAACTACTAATAATTTCATTTTATTTCCTCCCCCTAGTATTCTGTTACTTATTCTCTCACTTTTTAGTAACTTTTTCTACAACTTCTGTTAAATCTTTTTCTAGCTGTTTAATGGCATTAGCTCGGTGGCTGATTTCGTTCTTTTTCTCTGCTGGTATTTCTGCCATTGTTAGACCAAATTCGGGTAAGAAAAATAATGGATCATAACCGAAGCCATTCGTTCCGCATAGTTGTTCTGCGATAATTCCTTCCACTTCCCCTGTATAAAAAGACGTTTTCTCAGAAGGTGTAGCTACAGCAAGTGTGCAGTGGAAACGAGCAGTTCTTTTTGCTGATTCAACGCCTTCTAAATTTTTGAGTAGTTTTTCGTTATTTTTGGCATCATCATGAGCAACACCAGCATAGCGTGCCGAATAGACGCCAGGAGCTCCGTCAAGCGCGTCTACGATTAATCCGGAATCATCGGCAATAACGGTTTGATTTAGTAAGCTAGCAACCGTTTCGGCCTTCAGCGCGGCATTTTCGGCAAAGGTTGTACCTGTTTCTTCAATTTCACCAATTTCTGGAAAATCAAGAAGGGTAGCAACTTCTATATTAAACTTCGCAAAGATTTTTTCGAATTCTTTTGCTTTTCCTTTATTTGCGGTGGCAATAATAATTTTACTCATTTTTTATTCTCCTTTAATCCGCGCTGTGATTTTGTCTCCGAGTGTTTCTTTTTGGATTTCAATTAGTTCGCTTATTCCTTTTTTGCCTAGAGCGATTAGTTCAGCAAGTTCGGCTTCTGAAAAAGTAGCTTCTTCACCTGTTCCTTGGAGTTCTACAAAAGCGCCGCTACCAGTCATGATAATATTCATATCTACTTGCGCTGCGCTGTCTTCTACGTAGTTAAGGTCAAGTACTGTTCCGCCTTCTTCTAAAACACCTACACTAGTTGCTGCTAGGAAATCTTTGACAGGAAATTTAGCAAATGGTATTGCTTCGTCTAGTTTGGAGATTGCCATAACCATTGCGATGAATGCACCCGTAATAGAAGCTGTACGTGTGCCCCCGTCTGCTTGGATAACGTCGCAATCAAGCCAGATAGTTCTTTCACCAAGTGCATCTAAATCAACAACGGCACGGAGCGCACGTCCAATTAAACGCTGAATTTCCATTGTTCTTCCGGTAACCTTCCCTTTAGAAGATTCGCGGATATTACGTGTATTCGTTGCTCGTGGTAACATAGAGTATTCAGCAGATATCCAGCCGCGACCTTCCCCGCGCATAAATGGTGGAACTTTTGCTTCTACACTTGCAGAACAGATAACTTTTGTATTTCCTGATGCGATTAAAACAGAACCTTCTGGATGCATTAAGTAATCAGGTGTTACTTCGATTTCTCGTAATGCATTTTTTTCTCTTCCATCAAATCTCATTAGTGACACCTCTTATTTTCCTAATTTTATATGTTCTACTACCATATCTGGCATATTTAACCAGTCTTTTGCAATATCTTTGAAAATTTGTGTAGACCCTGTGGTGAAAAAGCGATGTTCAATTTCTTCGTCAGTTGCATCTAATAGATTATGATAATCCAGTAAAGCACTGACTTCGCTTGCTGTCTCTTCTCCGGAATTAATGACGGAAACGCCATCTCCCATAAAGTTTTCAATAATTGGTTTTAATAGTGGGTAATGTGTACATCCCAAAATCACCGTATCAATCTTGGTGCTTTTCAGTGGTAAGAGTGACTCGGCTACGACTTTTTTGGCAATGGCGCTTTTATACTCGCCAGATTCTACAACAGAGACAAATTTTGGACATGCAAGTGAATCTACTTCTACTCGGCGATTTAAGCCTTTTAGAGCCGTCGGATAGGCCATACTTTCGACTGTCCCAATCGTTCCTAAGACGCCAATTTTGTTGTTTTTTGTTGCTTTGAGTGCTGCTCTTGAGCCAGGTTGAATAACGCCGATAACTGGAATATCCAGTTTTTCACGTATGTCATATAGCGCTGCCGCTGTAGCAGTATTACATGCAATAACGAGCATTTTGATGCCACGGTCTACTAGAAAATTGGTCATTTCCCAAGTAAACTGAGCTACTTCTTCTTTGTCGCGTGGTCCATAAGGGCAACGTGCGGTATCACCTAAATAATATACTTGTTCATGGGGTAGCTGCTTTAGTACTTCACGCACTACTGTCAAACCGCCTACTCCCGAATCAATAAAGCCAATAGCTTGTTTCACAGTCTCGCCTCAATTTCTTTATTAATTTCCAATTTTTTTATCTATACCTTCCATTTTCTTATTTTTTCCGTTTTTTCGCAAGTCTTTTTTATGAAAAAAGCTTTTTTATAGAAATTTATTTATTGTGCTTTCCATTTTAGGATGATTTTGGTTATAATGGTGTATGAAAGTGGGGTATCCGAAATGACAGAAAATGAACAGAATGACCACGAGGAAAACTTACTCGTCTCAAGCTTTGGTTTAGATTTATTACGAAATTATTTAATTCCCGAAATTCTTGGTGATGAAGCACCTCATATTATGTACTGGGCTGGGAAAGATTTAGCACGTAAATTCCCGCTTGAATCTCTGCATGAAGTAGCTGTTTTTTTTGAAAAAGCTTCATGGGGAAAAATTAGTATTATAAAGGAAAAAAAAGATGAGTTGCGTATACTTTTAGAAGGTGACATGGTAGATTCGCGATTCCGTATACAAGAAAATCCTACTTTTAAACTAGAAGCTGGTTTTATCGCCGAGCAATTACAAGCACAGAAAAAGCTCTATACGGAAAGTTATGATGAAATAGATAAGCGTAAAAAACAAGTGACGATTATCGTTAAATGGGACCGTAAAGAAACGATTGATAACGAGGAACGTTACTAAAAAGATAAGCTTACAACAACAAAGAGAAAATTTACTTTGGTGTTGTAAGCTTATTTTATTTATCTAGCTCAAATTGGTCATGTAAAACTTGTGCCGATTCAACCATTTTACGCGCTGATACGACAGTGGAGACTTTGATTTCGGATGTGCTAATCATTTTTATGGGGATATTATTTTCTGTTAGCGCTTCAAACATTGTGGCAGCTACACCAGGATTACTTACCATTCCAGAGCCAACAATGGACACCTTTGCTAAATCTTGTTCTGATTCTAGTTTTTCGATTTGAAGCAATTCTTTGCTTTCTTCTAAAACTGCCAGTGTCGCTAAGAGTGCGCTTGTTTTGATAGTGAAGGATAGATTGCCGTGACCTAGTCCAGTAATTCCTTGAATAATAATATCTACATCAATATTATTTTCTGCTAATTTTGTAAAGACTTTGGACACACGCATTGCTTCTTTTTGTTTCCAGTGGATAGTTACACGAGTGATTTGGTCTTCAAAAGCGATTCCACGGACTACTTTGGTATTTTCCATTGTTAGATCCTCCTCAATCATTGTTCCTGGTACTTGTTCGTGACTCGCTCTGACTTCAAGCGGAATTCGGAAGTTTTTGGCATATTCAACCGAGCGGGGATGTAAAACGCCGGCACCAAGATTAGCTAATTCTAACATTTCATCATAGGTGATTTGTTCTAGCTTTTGGGCTTTTTTCACGTAACGAGGATCGGTTGTAAATACACCCACTACATCCGTGCAAATCGCGCATTTTTCAGCTTTCAGAGCGGATGCGATAGCAACTGCAGTTGTATCGGAGCCTCCCCGACCTAGCGTAGTAATTTCACCATCTGTTGTGAAGCCTTGGAATCCAGCTACAACGACAATTTGTCCCGCATCAAGTGCAGATTCAATACGAGCGCTATCAATATCGGCAATTCTCGCATTACTATGTACGGCTTCTGTTTCAATTCCCGCTTGCCATCCTGTATACGAAATAGCGTCGTGCCCTTTTTCTTTTAAAGCCATCGCAAGTAAAGAAATGGTAATTTGTTCGCCAGTAGAAAGTAGCATATCCATTTCGCGTTTATCTGGAGCCTCGCTAATTTCTTCAGCCATTGCGACTAATTTGTCAGTTGATTTCCCCATTGCGGAAACGACAACGATGACTTTATTCCCTTGTTTTTTTTCATAAATGGCTTGTTCTGCTGTTTTCCCGATTTTATCCACGGTGCTCACAGAGGTTCCACCAAATTTTAATACGACTAGTCCCAATCTCGTTCCCTCCTGTCTTGTTAGTTCTTTTTTATCAATGTTTATATTTTAGCGCATTTATGTGATGAAGGGAAGTTTATTATGTGGAAAAGCTATTTTATCTGAGAGGTTCGTTCAGTTGTTTATCTATTTCTACGCAATAAACGCCAATAACATCAAAATCATTGGCGTTTATTAATAGTGTAGAAAATCATTTTTGTTCAGTATTTTTTGCTTTTTCATTGAATGCTGTGATGTGTTTATGCACTTCTTCAGCAACATTTAGTGGGACACCTGCTTCTTTAATTTCTTCAATAGACGCTTCTTTTAATTTTTTCATGGAGCCGAAGTGTTTAAGTAATTTTTTCTTACGTCCGGGTCCTACTCCTGGAATGCCGTCAAGAATGGATTGGAAGCCAGTTTTGCTACGGAGTTGTCGGTGAAAAGTAATGGCAAAACGATGGACTTCATCTTGCATGCGTTGTAGTAAATAGAATTCTTGGCTGTTTCTTTCGAGTGGAACAATTTCTAGTGGATCGCCAAATAATAGTTGACTGGTGCGGTGTTTGTCATCCTTTGCAAGACCAGCTACTGGAATATCTAAGCCAAGTTCATTTGTTAGGACATCTTTGGCGCTATCAATTTGTCCTTTACCACCATCAATTAATATTAAATCAGGCATTGGTAATGCTTCTTTAAGTACCCTCCAGTAACGACGTCGGATAACTTCTCGCATTGTTGCGTAATCATCTGGTCCTTCCACGGTTTTAATTTTGTATTTACGATAATCATTTTTACTTGGTTTTCCGTCGAGAAATGTGACCATCGCGGAAACTGGGTCTGTACCGTGAATATTGGAGTTGTCAAATGCTTCCACCCGCGATGGTGTTGGAATCCCCATTGCTTCACCAAGTCGCTCTACTGCACCAACTGTACGTTCTTCATTACGTTCAAGTAGCATAAATTTCTCGTTTAGCGCGATTTTGGCATTTTTATAAGCAAGTTTTACGAGCTCTTTTTTATTTCCGCGCTGTGGTACGATAATTTTTGTGTCGGGAACGACGGCTTGAACGGCTTCGCTATCGACATCATCTGGTAAATAAATTTCTTTAGGTGGAATATGGTTTGCTTTTTGATAAAACTGGCCAATAAATGTGAGGAAATCTTCATCAGCATCATTGTAAAATGGAAATTGAGAAACATCGCGCTCAATCAGTTTTCCTTGGCGAATGAAAAATACTTGGACGCACATCCAGCCTTTATCAATGGCGTAACCAAAGACATCGCGGTCGACGAAATCGTTCATCGTCATTTTTTGTTTTTCCATTGTTGTTTCGATTGCATTAATCTGGTCACGGAATTCACCGGCTTTTTCGAACTCCATATTTTCTGCCGCTTCTTGCATTTTTTTCATTAAATCATTTTTAACGGTTTTATAGCCGCCATTTAAGAAGGCTACGATTTCATCTTGCATTTCTTTATACTTACTTGCTTCCACGTCAAATACACACGGGGCAAGGCATTGTCCAAGATGATAATATAAACACACTTTATTTGGTAATGTACTGCATTTACGAAGTGGATAAAGTCGGTCTAAAATACGTTTTACTTCATTTGCAGCATAGACATTTGGATAAGGACCGAAATATTTCCCTTTGTCTTTCTTTACTTGACGGGTAATAATCAGGCGCGGATGTCGTTCATTCGTAATTTTAATAAACGGATAAGTTTTGTCATCTTTTAAGCGAATATTAAAACGTGGGTCGTGTTTTTTAATTAAATTGATTTCTAGTAGTAATGCTTCTACGTTGGATGATGTTACGATATATTCAAAGTCCACAATTTCTTGAACTAAGCGCTGCGTTTTACTGTCGTGTGTTCCTGAAAAATACGAACGGACACGATTTTTTAACACTTTTGCTTTTCCGACATAAATGATAGTTCCTTGTCTATCTTTCATCAAATAACAACCAGGTTGGTCCGGCAGAAGCGCTAGTTTATTTTGGATATGTTCAGAAGACATTTTATCAACTCCAGTTACACATTTAAAAAGAAGCCTAGAATGTTTGTTCTAAGCTTCTTTCATTTTAGCATAATTTTAAACGTATTTGTTGATGACTTCATCCAGTTCTTCTTTTGGACGGTAGCCGATAATTGTTTCTACTACTTCGCCATCTTTTTTAATAAGAAGTGTTGGAATGCTCATAACACCAAAGCTTCCAGGTGTTTCTGGGTTTTCATCTACGTCCATTTTGACGATTTTAAGTGCTTCGCCGCGTTCTTCTTGTATTTCTTCTAAAACTGGAGCCACCATGCGGCAAGGACCACACCATGTTGCCCAGAAATCTGTTAATACTAAACCTTCATTAGTTTCTTGTTCAAATGTTGCATCTGTAATTTCTTTTACCATGATTTAATTCACTCCTTATGACTTTTGTACACACAGTATAGCATTTACGCCAATTTGGAGCCATGTTTTTGCTCAGTTGTTTACTTGAACTCAACGATTGTTACACCGTTCCCGCCTTCTGCTGCGGCTCCGAAGCGAATCGATTTGACCATGCGATGATTTTTTAGATATTCTGTGACGCCGGTTCTAAGGGCACCAGTTCCTTTACCATGAATAATTGCTACTTGAGGATATCCTGCGAGTAGTGCTTCATCCAAGTATTTGTCGACTTTTTGCAAAGCATCTTCGTAACGTTCGCCGCGCAAATCGAGCTCGCTTTTTGCTGGAGAGCCGCCGCTATGAACCGATGTAATGATTCGTTGTTTTTTTGGTTTCTCTGGTTGAATGTATTCTAAGTCAGTGGTTTTGATTTTCATTTTGATGATGCCGATTTGGACGTTCCATTCTTTATCGCTAATTTTGTTTAAAAGTGTGCCTTTTTGGCCGAGCGATAGTACACGAACATTGTCTCCTTCTTGGAATACGTGTGGCTTTTGTTTTGGTGCTTGTGGAATAGTTTTATTTATTGTTTTTGGTTTAGTTTTTCCAAGTCTTGTTTTAGCATCGATTAGTTCATGTTCTTTGATTCCCGCCGCCCCGTTTAATTGCATTGCGCGCAGTTCATGGATAATTTCTTCGGCTTCTGTTTCGGCTTTTTCTACGATTCCAGCAGCTTTTTCGTTTGCTTGTTCGAGTAATTTATCTTTTTGTTGATAGTAATTGGTAATTTCTTTTTGTAAATCTTTTAAAAGAGCATCGGCACCGCGAGCTAGTTCGCGCGCTTCTTCATATTCTCTTTCTGCTAGATTTCGTTTTTCTTCTAGACTTGATATCATGTCATTTAAGTCTGCACTTTCAGTATCAACGAGGCTTCTTGCTTCTGTGATGATACTTTCACTTAAACCAAGGCGGCGTGAAATATCAAATGCGTTACTTCGTCCAGGTACGCCAATGAGTAGTTTGTATGTTGGACTGAGTGTTTCAACATTAAATTCAACGGAAGCATTTGTCGCATGTGCTCGGTTATATCCATAAGCTTTTAGTTCAGGATAGTGAGTCGTTGCCACCACACTTGCACCTTTTTTATGACTCGCATCAAGAATGGCAATGGCGAGTGCTGCTCCTTCTTGAGGATCCGTTCCTGCACCAAGCTCATCATATAAAATAAGTGATTTATGATTTACTTTTTCTAAAATGGAAACAATGTTTGTCATATGGGATGAAAAAGTACTTAAGCTTTGTTCGATAGATTGTTCATCGCCAATATCAGCAAATACGTTTTCAAAAACAGCGATAGTCGAATCTTCTTGCGCTGGGATTTGTAAGCCTGATTGTGCCATCAAGGTTAATAAGCCTAATGTTTTTAACGTAATTGTTTTACCACCTGTATTTGGACCAGTAATAACAATCGTACTAAAATCCTCACCTAAATAAATGTCATTAGCAACAACTTTCTCAGCCTCTAAAAGCGGATGTCTGGCTGCTATTAAATGGACGATTCCTGTATCGCTCAAATGCGGCGTTACAGCTTTCACAGCTTTCCCGAATCGAGCTTTTGCGAGAATGAAATCAAATCGACCTAAAATAAAGGTATTATGATGAATCTCATTAATCCAGCCAGCTAATGAAGCAGAAATTTCAGCTAAGATTCGTTCGATTTCTTGTTTTTCTTTCGCTTGAAGGGCTTTGCGTTCGTTATTTAGATCAACCACGCTTTGTGGCTCAATGAAAAGCGTTTGACCGGATGCAGATTGGTCATGAACGATACCGCCATAATGTCCTTTATATTCTTGTTTCACGGGGATAACATAGCGATCATTTCGAATCGTAATAACCGCATCACTTAGCATTTTTGAAGCGTTGCGATCGCGTAAATAAGATTCTAGCTTTTCACGCACCCGGTCCTCTGTCCGGCGCAAAGTACGACGAATCGAGCTAAGGGCTTCACTAGCTGTATCTAATATTTTCCAGCTTTCATCTATTGAAATGGCAATATCTTCCTCTACATCTTTTAATACTAAAAGTTCATCAGAAAGTGCGCCGAGTAAAGGTATTTCGACCCCAATTTCTAGTAAGTCGTTCATAAAGTTTTTCATTTGACGGCTTACACGCAAGTTACTACCAATTTGGTAGATTTCTAGCCCGTTTAAATCGCCCCCAATCTCTAGACGTTTTAAATGTGCAAAAACATCTGTTAGACCAGTGATTGGCGCACTTCCCCGTAAGCGAATAATTTTGGCTCCTTCTTCTGTTTCAAGTTGTGCTTTTTGTACCACTTGAAAATCTGTAGCTGGAGCAAGTTCGTAAATCGCTTGCTCCCCTAGTGAAGAAGAAGCAAATTCAGCAAGTTGTTTTTTTATTTTATCAAATTCTAAAATGGCTTCTACTTTTTTTTCCATTTGTCATCCTTCTTTTTAAAAGTTATTTATTCTGTAAAAATTGTTTGAATTCTGCGGCTGATTTCGTATTCAGGATTGCAGATTTATCTAGCCAAGCTTTCGTTGCTGCACGGACTCCAATCGACATAAAATCAAGATGTTTCGTGTCGTGTGCATCCGTATTAATTGCAATTGGAACTCCCGCCGCGTGAGCCATTTCTAAATGCTCGCGGTTTAAATCAAGACGCTGTGGATTGGCATTTAATTCTAAGGCAGTTCCTGTATTTTTCGCTAAATTGATTAGTTCTTTCATATTAACATGATATGGCTTTCTTTTCACGACAATTCTACCTGTTGGATGCGCAATTAGGCGCACATATGGATTTTCACAGGCTGTTTTTAGTCGTTTCATAATCTCTTCTTCTGATTGTTGAAAACTGGAATGAATCGATGCGATAACAAAATCCAGCTGTTTCAATGTTTCATCATCAAAGTCCAGTGAGCCATCCGCTAAAATATCCATTTCAACACCTGAATAAACATCAATTTCCGGATAATTAGCAGCTACTTTTTTGATTTCCGCCTGTTGCTCAAGTAATCTTTTCTCATCCAGACCATTGGCTACTCGCAAAAATTTTCCATGATCGGTAATAACCATATATTCATACCCTTTTGCAATACAAGCTTCAATCATTTCTGGAATCGCATAAGCCCCATCTGACCAAGTGGTATGCATGTGTAAGTCACCCCGGATATCACTTAACTCAAGGAATCTTGTATCCTTCGTCACGCGCTCAATTTCTGTGCCATCTCGGCGAACTTCAGGTGGTAGAAACGGGATCTTAAAATGTTCAAAAAACGTTTTTTCCGATTCAAAGTGACAAACACTGCCATCTTCTTGTTCCACACCATATTCGCTTATTTTTTCATTTGATTGTTTGGCTAATTGACGCATTTTGATATTATGATCTTTAGAGCCAGTAAAATGGTGCAGTGTCGTTGCGAAAGCTTTCTTTTCTACTAAACGGAAATCTACTGAGATAGTAATTTTATCTTCTAATACAGCTGATACTTTTGTTTCACCAGCTCCAATAACGTCCGTAATTAATGGAAATGCAAGTAAAGCTTTTTGTACATCTTCTGGCTTTTCAGTAGCAATAACGTAATCTAAATCTTTCACCGTTTCCCGTAATCTTCGTAAACTGCCTGCTTGAGCAAAAGTTTCGATTGGAGCAATATCCGCAAGATAAGCTTCTACTTTTTGAATGATTGGTAAAACATCATTTAGCGGATATCTATCAGGACGCTCACCCATTTCGAGCACTGCTTCAACCATTTTTTCAGCAGACTTTTTGCCAAAACCTTTTAATGCTTCAATATGACCGTTTTCTGCTTCTTGGAGTAGTGTATCTTTATCCACCACACCAAGCTCATGATAAAGACGTGATAATTTCTTACCGCCAAGCCCTGGCACATCTAAAAGTGGGACGAGGCCAGCAGGTACTTCTTTTTTTAACTCCTCAAGTTCTGGACATTTCCCGTTATCTAAATAACGTTGAATAATTTCGCCTGTTGTTTTCCCAATCCCACTTATCTTCGTAAAATCATCTATTTCAGAAAGGCTTCTGCTATCTAACTCAATTGCTTGCGCGGCTTTTCGGAAAGCAGATATTTTAAAGCTGTTTTCTCCTTTTAATTCCATATAAGTGGCAATTTCTTCAAGTAAACGAATAATCTCTTTTTTATTGGTAGCCATCTTTTTTCCTCCTTTTACATCATTAAAAAATACCAGAGAAATCCTATCCAAAATTGGCTAAGAGTATACATCTGGTATCGAATGTTTCTTTTATTTTGGCAGAATGTCTGTCATCCAGTCATAAAATTGTTCAGACAATATTGGCGTGTTTTCAAGTATCCACTGGGCAACCGTCGAACTATCGATGAGGTTTTCAGACCAATTCGCCGGATAAATTGCCATGATGAACAAGACAACAAAAATAATTAAGTACGATTTAATAACACCAAAAACAGCTGCTAATAATCCATTAATTTGGCGTAAGACTGGTATTTTAGTCAAGCCACCAACAAGGGAAGCGAGCATATGCACAACAATGATAGCGACAATAAAAATAATCGCAAATCCAAGTACGTTGTAATAAGCTGTTTCTGTTCGTAATTCTTGTAAAATAATAGATAACCCATCTGCAGTATCACTACCTGGATAAGGAATAAATGTTAAATGTGGCGCTAAATCTTCGTAATACGTATACGAGATAAAAAATGCCAAAATATAACCTAATAATAAGATAAGTTGTTTGATAAGGCCTGTTCTAAATCCTGCAAAAAAGCCGCAAACAAGTAAAATTAAAATAATCGCATTTAAAATCATTAATCTCTTCCTTTAATTCGAGCCAGTTCTTGCTCCAACTCTAGATATTTTTGTTCTAGTTTTAAATAATCGTGTGTCGCATTCACAGCTGTCAGTACAGCGAGCCTACCACTATCTAGTGCGTGATTTTGGGAGCCGATTTCGTGCATTTTTTCATCGACCTCGCGAGCTACTTTTCGTAAGTGGTCTGTTGTTTCTACGCCAACAATCGTATATTCTCTACCGTAAATTGTTGTCACTACTTTATTTCTATCATTTGCCACGTAAATTCCTCCTCGCCCAAATTCATTTAGGCCGCTACTTGTCATAATCTTATCACGAAAAAGCTGGAAAGAAAAGAGTCAACCACCTGTTTAGCTGATATTCAGTCTTTCGTCGTAGTATGTTACAATAGAGCTTTGAAAGGATGATGCCTTATCGCAAATACAGTTATCTTAGTCGACCAACCAACACTTGAAAAAATGAAACAAACATATCTCCCTTTTTCTACTCCAAAACTACCACCAGGAGCTGTTTTTGCTGCAAAAAAACCTGGTGTCTCCATCACTGGCTATAAATCGCGCAAAGTGATGTTTCAAGGGGTGAACGGGGAAGCTGAAGCAAAAAAATGGGTAGCAACTCTTCCAGAATCAAAAGCAAAAGCGCCCTCTGTCTCTAAAGGGATTCTTCCGGCAAACTTCGCATCAAAAAATGTCATTGGTTCAGATGAAGTCGGCACTGGCGATTTTTTTGGACCGATTACGGTTTGTGCCGCATACGTGGACGCGGAAATGATGCCACTTTTAAAAGAACTAGGCGTAAAAGATTCTAAAGCGATGAAAGATCCAGAAATTTGTCGCATTGCCGAGAAAATCATGCTACTTGTTCCACATAGTGTGCTACTTTGCCCTAATCCTAAATACAACGAACTCCAAAAAAGGGGCATGAACCAAGGACAAATGAAAGCTTTATTACATAATCGCGCCATTGAAAACGTCTTGAAAAAGCTTGCTCCAGTTAAACCAGAAGCGATTTTAATTGATCAATTTGCTGAAAAAAATACGTATTACCGTTATTTAGCAAAAGAACCAAGTATTATTCGAGAAGATGTGTTTTTTGCGACAAAAGCAGAAGGGTTACATCTTTCCGTAGCTGCTGCTTCGATTATTGCTCGTTATAAATTTGTGCAAGCTTTTGATGCGATGTCAAAAGAAGTTGGCATCTCGCTTCCAAAAGGTGCAGGACCTCATGTGGATGCTGTTGCAGCGGAAATCATCGAACGATTTGGTTTGGAAACATTAGCTAAATATACAAAACAACATTTCGCAAATACAGAGAAAGCACTAAAAATGGTTTATAAGTAAAAAACATCTCGTCAATTAATGGCGAGATGTTTTTATTTATATAGAAGGAATTTGCCAATCGATTGGTTTTACACCATTTTGTTCTAAGAATTGATTCGTCTTAGAAAAATGTTTGCATCCCATAAAACCGCGCGATGCTGAAAGTGGGCTTGGATGAACGGATGTAAACGCAGTATGTTTCGGGTTTGTTAGTAATTGCACCTTTTCTTTCGCATTGCTTCCCCATAGTAAAAAGACTACTGGTTCTTCTTTTTGATTAATGATTTCAATAATGCGGTTCGTTAGTATTTCCCAGCCTTGTCCCCGGTGTGAGTTAGCTTGACCAGCGCGTACAGTTAGAACCGTATTTAATAGTAGTACTCCTTGATCTGCCCACGATATCAAATAACCATTATTTGGAATCTCACAATTCAAGTCATTATGTAATTCTAAATAAATATTTTGCAGTGATGGTGGAATCTGTACTCCTTGTTGAACGGAAAATGAGAGACCGTGTGCTTGACCTGGTCCGTGATATGGGTCTTGTCCGAGAATTACCACTTTGACATCTTTATAGGCTGTATGCTTTAATGCATTGAAAATATCGTACATGTCTGGAAATATTTTTTTCGATTGGTATTCTTTTTTTAAGAACTGGCGAAGGGTTAAATAATATGGTTGGTTAAACTCATTTTTTAGTAACTCATCCCAGTCATTTCCGAGTTTTATCATGGTTCCTTCCTCCTTCATTTATCTATCTACACTTATCTTAGCAAATTAATTTTTGAAATCAAACTAAAAACCGCACCCCTTTAAAAAGGAATGCGGTTTATTTTGTTATTTTTTCGGTGGTACGTTTTCTTGATGGTCACCTTTTCTTGTAATAAATGGCCACCAGTTGCCTCGTCCGAATAGTTTAACCATTACCGGAACGAAGAGCGGTAAAATAACGACGGCATAAAGTACTAATCCGATTAGAACAACAGTCGCTATTTCCAACAAAGAAAGTACGCCAGCTGGCATCATTGCAGCGAATGTTCCACCGAGAATAATGACTGCTGAGAAGATAACACCACCCATATTTTTCATGGCTTTTATCATTCTATCACGTACAGAGAGTCCGTTGTATTCGTTAAATCTCGACATCAAGAATATCGAATAATCAATACCGAGTGCAACGAGTACTACAAATCCGAAGAACGGCGTTGCCCACGTTAGACCACTGTATCCGAGAATTCGCATAAAGATAATTTCTGCGAACCCAAGTGCAGCAAAGTACGTTAATACTAGTGATGCAATTAGATAAATTGGCATGACTAGAGAACGTAGCACAATAACAAGCGTGACAAAAACACTCGCTAGAACGATAACAAGAACTAAATGATAGTCAGCAGTTGACATATCTCTTGTATCGTAATTGGCACTCGTCATTCCACCAATACCAATTTTCGCATTTTCTAGTTTGGTTCCTTTCATACTGGCTGCTAGTTGTTCATTAATGTCATCAATCGAATCCATCGCTTCATTGGAATATGGATTTTTAGTTAAAATCACATTAATTGTTGCCAGTTTTCCATCAGAAGAGATGTACTGGTCTAATACTTTTTGGAAGTCAGCATTTTTTAGTAGCGCATCTGGTACATAAATTCCGGAACTTGCATAGGGAACTTTTGACCAATCTTCAATAAGTCCGTTCGCTGTGTTTAGACCGCTTTCTACTTTGCCTAATCCATCTGCCCCGGAGGTTAGACCATCTGTTAATTGACCCATTTGACCGTTAATGCCTGCAAAGCCATCTTTTAGAGCACCTTGTCCAGCGGCGATTTGAGTTAGAGCATTAGATATTTCCGGCATTTTGGAAACCACTTGTCCTTGACCGTCTGCGGCTTGATTTAAACCTTTTTCTAATTGATCTAGTCCTGTTTCGATTTGGCCAAGTCCTGTACTAAAAGCGCTAAGTCCGTTCGAGATTTGCTTGGACTGTGCATTTAATTGATTCATTGCGGTTGCTAGTTGCTGAATACCTTGATTTAGTTCTTTCATTTTTGCTTGAAGTGCTGCCATTTGTTGTCCGGCAGTTGTTTTCAATTCATTTCCAGCTGTTTCTAAGCCTTGAATATCTGCGGCTAGTTTTTGGAATCGAGGATCATTTCTCACTTCTGGATGAGCTGCTGCAAATGCTTGAAAAGATTCCCCGATTTTTTTAAACTGCGCCTCTAGTCTGGAAGTATCAATTGCTTGGGAGTTCGGGTTTTCAAATCCTTTTAATTGGTCTGCTACGTTTTGTAAGTTTTTCTGAATTTCAGCGTAACCTGCTTGGATTTGCGCTTCCCCATTTTGTAACGTAGCTAGTTGTGATTTGGCTGTTGCTACGCCTTGTTTTAAGTCGCTAGCTCCAGTTGCTCCGCTTTCAATTCCTATTTGGATTTGTGCAAGCGCTGTTTGTAATTGGTCAATTCCTTCTTGTGTTGCAACAGTGCCTTTTTGTAAGTCGTTTACTCCTGAGACGGCTTTATCAAGGGCTGGCTCGGATTTTTTGAGTTCTGAACTTGCTGAATCTAAGCCTTTTTTCACTTCCCCTACGCCATCAGTTGCTTGGCCTACGCCGTCGTTTACTTGTCCAGCTTGGTTTTTAATGTAAATATCATCTACTCGTTTTCCGGCTGGACGTGAAGCGCTCATAACCATATCAATGCCTTTTAGATGTGATAAATCATCGGAAATTTTTTCAATTTGCGCGATGTATTCGGTTGTACGCATGTTATCATCATTTTCGATAAAAACTTGTGTAGGCGCTACTTGCCCTGCTCCAAAACTATCTGAAACAATTTCAAAACCTTTTTTGGAAGGATATTTGTCACTAATTTCATCTAGTGAGTTGAATGATTCTGTTCCTGTATGAAGTAAAATTGGCGGCAACGTAATCGCGGCAACGATTAATAAAGCAATCCACGGTCTAGCAAAAGTGAATTTACCAGCGGCGCCCCAAACTTTATTTTCCTTATGGCTAATATTTTTATTTAATGGCCAAAATAAATGGGTTCCGAGCGTGCTCATAAAGAATGGTACAAGCGTGTATAGTGCGGCAAGTAAAATGATAATTCCAACGCCGACTGCCACTGCGGATCGATATAAATCAAATTGAACAAAATAAAGGGAAGTAAATGCAACAAGAACCGCTACACCGCTATAAATAACTGTTTTCCCAGCTGTACGATATGTGGCATGAACAGCTTCTCGCGGATCAAGTCCTGCTCCCATTTCTTCTTTAAATCGACTCATTAAGAGAATACAATAATCAGTCCCAATGCCGAACATAATACAAACCATAAATATTTGCGTGTATGTGGAAACTGGAAAATTAAATAGATCTATTAAGAATGCTACAGTACTTTGTGCGACAAGATAACTTATTCCTACTGTTAAAAGTGGAATAAACGGAGCAACTGCAGATCTAAAAACAAGGAATAATACAACTAGTATAAAGACAACTGTGATGCCTTCTGTTTTATGTAAACCGTCTTCTGAACCTTGAACGACGTCTTCTTGAATTAGTTTATTTCCTGTTAAGTAAGTATCAACGCCTTTAACATTCATTTTTTTATCTAGAGCGTTTCGAATACTTTTAACAGAGGCATCTGCATCATCTACAGTTAAACTTGCTACCATCGTTTTACCATCTTTTGATAAGAATTTATCTTTAAGTTCTGGTTGGTTAAAACTTGATACCACGTTGGTTACATGAAGTTCATCTTTATTTTTGTCAATAGAATCTAGTGATTTTTTAATATTGTTTAGCTCTGTTCCAGTTAACTTATGGTCAGCTGTATAAACAGCAATATAAGCTGAACCTTTATCATCTGGATTATGTTTCTTTTGCATTTCCGTTGCTAGTGATGACGGATAGCCATCAGGCAGCTTTAATTCGCCTTTTTCGCGTACAAGATCTGCCATGGGTGGTGCAATAAACATTAATACGACTGCTGCTGCAAGCCAAAATGCTAAAATAGCCCAGCGGAGTTTCATAATCCATTTCATGCCAAATCTCTCCTTTTATTTTTAGGCTCGACAACCGACTTGGTAATTTTTTGAAACAACTCAAAAAATTGTTCGCTGTCTTTTTCCCCTAGTATTTCGAGCCATTCGTTTACGAGTAACTCTAATTGTTTTTCACACTCTTCGTAAACGCTATTCCCTTTTTCTGAGATAGTTAAAACTACGGCACGTTTATCTTGCTGGTTTCGTTCTCGTCTAATGTAGCCCTTTTCTTCTAGTTTTTTCAGCTTAGGTGTAATAGCACTCTTATTTACTGCTAAAGTGGCTGCCAGTTCTGTTGCACTAATACCATCATAGGTAGCAATCTCGCGCAATACAAAAAACTGCTCAATGGAAAGGTCAACAGTACTTGCGGAAATTTCCGAAATAGCTTGATGTATTTGATTCATCGCAAATATATATGTTTGTTGGTAGCTTTTTATCAGTTGTTTTACTTTTTGTCTTTCCAAATAAAGTTCACCCCTTTAACTATTTTTTAGTTTAAGCTTTATTTATTTTTAAGTCAAATGAAAAGAACTTGCCAAAAAACAAGTTCTTTTCATTATTATTCAACTGATTTTAGTGCTTCAATCATGTCAATTCGTTTCAGTTTAATGTGCATAACAACCATCACAATTGTTGCAAAAACGAGCGTGAGTATGCCGGAAAATAGGTAGCTTGTCCAACTAATCGCCGGACTGAACATCATTTGATCCACTTCTGCGGTTGTGATGACGAATCGGTGCAAGAAGAAGCCAAGGACAAATCCCGCGGCAATGCCCATTAAGGTTAAAATAATGTTTTCTCGGTAGACATACATTGTCACTTCTTTTGGATAAAAGCCGAGTACTTTAATAGTAGAAAGTTCTCGTATTCGTTCTGATACGTTAATATTTGTTAAATTGTAAAGCACTACAAACGCAAGTAATGCAGCTGAAGTAATGAGTACCACAATAACAATATTTAGACTATCCAGTGTATCATTTAACAAGGAACTAACATGATTGGAAAAAGTAACATTTAAAATTGCTTTACTATCTGTTAATTTTTCCGCAAAGTTGCTTTCTACTTTTTCGGAGGTATCTTTTAACATCAATAAATCTAAATTGTAGACTGGTTTTTCCTTAAATGTTTGCTGATAATACGCTTTGGTCATATAAATATAGTGCATGGCGTAGTTTTCAGTAACGGCACTAACTTTTATTTGGAATTTGTCATTTTCAGCATTTTTGACGGTAATTGTGTCACCTGGCTTTATACCGAATAATTTGGCCAGTTTTTCCGTTATAATTGCTCCGTCATCAGTGAGTTTTTCGGTTGTATGACTAGCTCGGTCACGAAGCACGATGTAATCGGGTAGTTCATTTAAATTTTCAGGAACAATAATAGAGCTAGTTTGTGCTGATTGTCCTGATTTTACAGTATCAATATTTTTTTGTGACATAGCTAATTTGCTTTTGATATTGGAGTCATTCATTAGTTCATCAAAAGTTTCTTTGGCTGCAGGTGGTGCGCTCATGTCTTGATAAATAGCTGCGTCATATTTCATAATTTGGCCATATTGCATTTTGGCGATATCACTAATTGAATTTCGTAGTCCAAAGCCAGTTAGAATTAATGCTGTACATCCAGCAACTCCTAGAACCGTCATGAGCATTCTCTGTTTGTAACGGAATAAATTTCTTGCAGTCACTTTACTTGTGAAGTTCATTCGTTTCCAGACAAAACTAATTCGCTCTAAGAAAATCCGTTTGCCGATTTTTGGCGCTTTAGGACGCATTAACGTTGCTGCATTGGCGCGAAGTTCAGCACGACAAGCTACATAAGCTGTAAATGTGGTACAGAATAAAGCGACAAATAAAGCAAGCAAGCTATAACTCCAATAAAATCCAATATCTACAGATGGCATTTCATACATGGATTTATAGGCATTGAAAATAATGTTCGGGAAAAATTGAAAGCCAATTAAAATTCCAAGTACGCTTCCAATGACACTGGCAATCGACCCATAAACAAGATATTTCAAAATAATACTACCATTGGAATATCCAAATGCTTTTAATGTTCCAATTTGCGTTCTTTGTTCCTCTACCATGCGCGTCATTGTCGTTAAACAAACAAGAGCAGCAATTAAAAAGAAGAAAATTGGAAAGGCGGTCGATAAGGAAGTTAAGCGATCTGCATTTTCTTTGTACTCGCTATAGCCTGGATTATCATTACGATCAAGGACATAGTATTTCGGAAGTTTCAGCGCATCTAATTTTTGCTGACCGATTTGTACATCTTTTTCCGCACTGGCTAATTTGGCTTCTGCTTTCGCTTTTTCTTTTTTAAATAAAGCGAAATTTTTATCGTATTCTGCTTGTCCGGCATTTAATTTTGCAAGTGCATTTTGTAATTCTGCGGAACCTGTTTCTTTTCCATCAGCTAATTGCTGTTTTGCTTGCGAAATTTTTTCAAGACCTGCTTGATATTTGGTAAGGCCATTTTGGTAAGCAATTTTTGCTTTTTGAAGTTCTTGGGTTTTGGCAGCCAATGTTTTTTCGCCTTGTTCTATCGTTTGTTTTTCAGCATCTAAAGTGGTTCTAGCGGATTGGTATTCATTTTCAGCATTAACGACTTGTGTAAGGGCCTCATTTAGAGCTTCTCTAATTTCCGCATCGCTAATAGCGCCATTTTCATAATCATCTAGTAAATTATTCATGGCATTTTCGTATTCTTCGCGCTCCGCATTTGATAAATCGAGTTCGGATGTGAGCATTTGAAATGAATCTGTTAAACTTGCCCGGTCTATTTCAAAATCAGTTAAATCTGGTTGTTTTAAAGCATTTTCTATAGTCGATTTTGTAGCTCGTAAATAACCATTTGCTATATTTAAGAGATTATTTGCATCTTCCCAAGCCGCGCGCCCTTCTTCTAATTCCATCTCAGCTTGTAGAAGCGCTTTTTCACCTTGATCGATTTGCATTTTTGCTACGTCTAATTGTTTTTTGGCTTTGGCAAGTTCTGCTTCCCCACTTGCAATTTCAGCTTCCCCTTGTTTGATTTTGGCATCATAGTTTGCTCTAGCTGCATTATATTTGGAAAAACCTTCCTCTAACTGTGCTTTGGCGTCTGCAAGTTTTATTTCATTTGCTTGTAATTCTGCTTTACCTTTGTTAATTTCTGCAGTAGCCTCATCTAGTTTCTTTTGTTCATTTGTCTTGATTTTATTTAATCTTTTTTCTGGTTGATCTCTCAAAACTTTTTCGACGCTTTTCTTATCTTTTTCTTCGGTGGAAACGTATGCGTCACTAAATGCTTGTTTCGCTGCTAAATTCTTAAAAGTAAGATTGGCAATAGTGTATTCTGGTAAATTAAAATCCTGTTCTGGAATTACACCAAAAGCATCTGTCTTCCCTTTACCTACCGTGCTCGAGCCACGTTCGGACTTTTGAATATAGGCGGGTGAGCTAACAAAACCGACTACTTTATAGGTTGATTTTTTAAGTGTATTAGTTAACTTATTGCCATCGCTTTTTACAAAAGTTATTTTGTCACCAATTTTAACATTTTTATGAACAAGTTGATTATTATCGAGCGCAATTTCTCCTGATTTTTCTGGTAAACGGCCACTAATCACCTTGTATTGATTTAAATTATTGCTTTTGGATGTGGAGAATAGTTTCGTAACGATATTTTTATCTTTCATTAGAGTGTCTGCTGTATATCCAAGCTCCACTTGTGCGACACCGGAAATAGCTTCTAACGCTTCTTTATCTGTCTTATCTAATCCATAAGTAGATTGCACATTAAAATTAGCTAATTCATACTTTTTAAAATAATTGTCTGCTGTTAGTAGCATATCTGGTCCTGTTGCTTTAAGTCCGGAGAAAAAAGCAACACCTAACATAATCAGCATAAAAATGGAAATAAAGCGGCTCTTGGAACGCCATATTTCGCGGTAGATATCTTTCCATAAAGCTGAACGTTTCACTAGTTGCTCCTTTCTACCATTCTAAATCATCAATGGACATTGGTTCTGGATTTTCTTTGATGCTACGAACTTTTGCATTATTAATTTCAATAATTCGATCAGCAATTGGCGTAATTGCTGTGTTATGAGTAATGACAATAACGGTTGTCCCCGTGTTGCGGCAAGTTTCTTGTAATAATTTTAAAACTGCTTTTCCAGTATCGTAATCAAGTGCACCAGTTGGCTCATCGCATAAAAGCAGTTTCGGAGCTTTAGCAAGTGCACGAGCTATGGCGACACGCTGCTGTTCCCCGCCAGATAATTGTGCTGGAAAATTGTCTAGTCTGTGGCTTAAACCAACTTGGGTTAAAACTGTTTCTGCATCTAGTGCATTCGGCGCAATTTGGGCTGCTAATTCTACATTCTCTTTGGCAGTCAAATTAGGTACCAAATTGTAAAATTGGAATACAAAACCGACATCTGTTCGTCGATACTTGGTTAATTGCTTTGCGCTATATTGAGCAATATCTTGCCCGTCTACGCTAATTTGTCCTTCACTTGCGCTATCCATTCCACCAAGGATGTTGAGTACAGTGGATTTTCCAGCCCCAGAAGGTCCAACAATAACAACAAATTCACCTTTTTTTATCCCGAAAGTGATTTTATCATTAGCAGTAACAACATTCTCACCCATTTGATAGTATTTAGATACATCTTTCATTTCTACATAGGTCATTTTTCTCGTCCTTTTTTCTCTGGCATGTGCCATCATTATAACATGTGTTATTTAAGTAAGTGAAGTACTAAAAAAGAAAAGATTTCTACTATTTTGTAAAAAGCAAAAAAAGAACTAAACTAACTGAAAATGTTTTCAGCTAGCTTAGTTCTTCTTCATTTAGCGAATAATGGCGTTTAGTTTTTCTTGTAATGCTTCTACTACTTTGTTAGTAGCTTTTTGGACATCTTCCTCTACTAACGTTCTTTCGCTATCTAAGAAAGTTAATGTGTAGGCGAGAGATTTTTTATTTTCGCCAAGACTCTCTCCTTCGAATATATCAAACAACTCAATGTTAACAAGTAATTTCCCACCGTGCTCTTTGATTACTTGAGAAATCGCTGCATGGTTGGTATCTCTATCCACAAGTAATGCTAAATCGCGTGTCATTTCTGGATAGCGCGGTATTGGATGATATACAACTTTCGCTTTGGTTGCTTCAAGTAAAGCTGCAACATTGATTTCAAATACATATGTTTCTTTTAAATCGTAGTTTGCCTCTACTGCTGGATGAAGCGCCCCAAGATAGCCGATTTCTTGTCCTTCTAACATAATACTTGCTGTTCTTCCTGGATGGAGCTCTTCTTTTTCTGTTTGTTTCCAGTGAAGCTCTGCGTTGATACCAAGTTTGTTCACTAAACCTTCGACAATTCCTTTTAAAACGAAGAAGTCTACTGGTTTCGATGTTTTTTGCCAATCTGTGATGTGCCAGTTTCCAGTAATTAGGCCTGCTAAATGTTCTTGTTCGATTGGTAAATTGTCACCTTCTGTTGCATAAAAAACTGTTCCCATTTCGTAAAGTGCCACGTCCATATTTTTACGAGCTATATTATAACTTGCGCTACGAATTAATTGCGGCACGATACTTGTTCTTAAATGGCTATGTTCTTCGCTCATTGGCATGGATAAGGCCACAGTTTTTTCATCTGAAAGTGCTAAACGAGTCGCATCTTTTTTAGATGTTAAGGAGTATGTTAAGGCTTGGTTAAGTCCTGCTCCTTCTAAATAAGCGCGCATGACACGACGGGCTTTTTGGCTAGCTGATAAACCTCCTGTTGTGCTTGTCGCCGGAAGCGTTACCGGAATTTCGTCATAGCCGTAAATACGAGCTACTTCTTCTAAAATGTCCGCTTCAATCGTAATATCCCAACGTCTTGATGGTACTTCGATGGTTAGTGTATCATTTTTCACTTCTAACCCAAATCCTAAACGGTCAAAAATAGTTTCGATTTCCGCAGGTGTAATTGCTGTTCCTAAGATACGGTTAATACGTGTTAAACTTGTTTCGATTTTATTCAATGCTTTTTCACGGTTATCTACTTCTACTACACCACCGACTAGTGTTCCGCCACTCAGTTCAGCAATTAAAGCTCCACCGTGCGCAAGTGCCTTTTCTACTTTCCAAGCGTCTGATCCTTTATCGTAACGAATGCTTGCTTCTGTACGTAGGTATAAATCACGAGATGCTTTACCGATAGAAGAGCTACTGAAAATAGCTCCCTCAAGTGCAACAGTAGTCGTACTCGCTGTAACTTCGGAAAATTCTCCGCCCATAACTCCGGCGATGGCAATTGGTTCTACTCCATTAGTGATAACTGTATGCCCAGTTTGTAATACTCTTTTCTCGCCATCAAGTGTGGTAATTTTTTCTTGTTCTTTTGCAGAACGTACAACGATTTTCTTGCTACCAATTTTATCATAGTCAAAGGAATGTAAAGGTTGTCCGTATAATAAGTTGATGTAGTTTGTGACATCGACAACGTTATTATGTGGGCGAATCCCCGCTTTCATTAATTTTGTTTGAAGCCATAGTGGTGATTCTTTAATTTCAATGTTTTCAACCATTTTAATAGCATAATAAGGTGTTTCTGTTGGGTTTTGTACTTCTACGGAAATAAAATCGTCCGCTTTTCCTTTTTCGGATACATCGGGCTCGGTTGGTTGTGCTGGTTTTTGATGAATAATCGCACCAACCTCGTGAGCTACGCCGTTCATGCTTAATGCGTCTGCTCGGTTTGGTGTAATTGCCATATCAAGGATCGCATCATCTAGGCCAAGTAATGTGATTGCACTTACGCCAGTTTCCACATGTGCAGGTAATACATAAATGCCTTCAGCGTATGCTTTTGGTACAACTTTGCTTTCAAAGCCAAGTTCAGAAAGTGAGCAAATCATTCCTTCTGATACTTCGCCGCGTAGTTTTGCGCGTTTAATTTTAAGTCCACCCGGAAGTCTTGCACCAACTTTGGCTACGATAACTTTTTGTCCAGCAGCTACATTTGGAGCTCCGCAAATTATTTGAACTGGTTCTGTTTCGTCTGTTTGAACAAGACATTTATTCAATTTTTCTGCATCAGGATGGCGTTCGCATGATAAAACTTCACCTACCACGACATTTTTTAAACTAGCACTTAATTCTTCTACGCCTTCGATTTCAATTCCTGTTCTTGTAATTGCTTCTCCTAGCTCTTCCGCTGTTAACGGGAAGTCTTGGAAAAACTCTTTGACCCAATTATATGAAACTAACATTAGATTTCCCCCGTTTCTGTACTTTGGAATTGCTTCGTAAAGCGTAAATCATTTGTATAAAGATGCCGAATATCATCCACCGCATATTTCAGCATCGCAACTCGCTCAGGTCCTAAACCAAAAGCAAATCCGCTGTAACGCGTAGAATCAATTCCGGACATTTCAAGTACATTTGGATGTACCATACCACTTCCTAAAATTTCAATCCAACCTGTTCCTTTACAAACGCGGCAGCCTGTACCTCCACATTTGAAACAGGAAATATCCATTTCAACGGAGGGTTCTGTGAACGGGAAGAAAGACGGGCGAAGACGAATTTCACGTTCTTCACCGAACATAGTTTTTGCGAGAACAGTTAGTGTTCCTTTTAAGTCAGCAAATGTAATGTTTTCGCCAACAACTAACCCTTCTATTTGAGTAAACTGGTGGGAGTGAGTCGCATCATCATTATCACGGCGGTAAACTTTCCCTGGACAGATAACTTTGATTGGTCCTTTAGAGAAGTCATGTTTTTCCATTGTTCTAGCTTGTACAGGTGAAGTTTGGGTACGTAATAAAGTATTTTCTGTAATATAGAAGCTATCTTGCATATCGCGAGCTGGGTGATCTTTTGGCAAATTTAGTGCTTCGAAGTTGTAGTAATCTAGTTCTACTTCTGGGCCTTCTGCGATTTCGTAACCCATTCCAATGAACATATCTTCCATTTCTTCAATTACTTGTGTTAAAAGGTGTTTTGTTCCAATGCTTGGAGCAGTTCCTGGTAAGGTAACGTCAATAGTTTCTGCTTTTAACTTTTCATTGATTGCTGCTGTTTCTAAAACTTGTTGTTTACTGGAAATCGCTTCTGTTAATGCGGTTCTTACTTCATTAGCAAGTGAACCCATTTTTGGTCGTTCTTCTGCGGAAAGTTTCCCCATTTGTTTCATGATTTCGGTCATCGGGCCTTTTTTACCTAGGTATTTTACCCGTAAGTCGTTCAATGTTTTTAAGTCTGATGCTTCGTTGATTTGCGTTTCTGCTTCACTTTTCAGCGTCTGTAACTGTTCTAACATACCGTTCACTCCTTCTTTTTAGACAAAATAAAAAAGCTCTATCCACAAAGGGACGAGACTTCTCGCGGTACCACCCTAATAAGAACAAAAAATTGTTCCCACTCATAATTCGATAACGGCTTAGTAACCGGACCACCTTCACACATATCGTGCTTCTCGGGGGCGACTCCAGAGGTGAAATGTTCGCAAATTCGTTTGTAAAGTGGCTTCCAGTCTATGACCACTTCTCCCTATACAGACTCACTATGCTACTTGGCTCTTTCATTGTCTTTACTTATTTAGATAGTTTCTATTATAGTATGGTTCTATGAAAGATTCAAGCTAAAAAATAATCTCCCCATATTAGCAGGAGAGATTATCTCTTTTTAATTAGGTACTTCTACCCATTTATCCGCCCAGCACTGGACTTCAAGCATTACTTCTTGGAGTGCTTTCCCTTTTTCGGTTAATTCATATTCAATGCGTACAGGAGTTTCTGGATAAACTTGTCTTAAGCAAATATCCATTTCCTCAAGTTCCTTCAAACGTTCTGCAAGCACCCGATCACTCATTTGTGGGATCTCAGCGGCAACTTGTTTAAACCTTTTTGGACCAGTCAGTAAGACATTGATGATAAGTCCAGTCCAGCGTTTACCTAGTAATTGGAACGCCGATTCAAACTTCGGACATACTGTATGTGCATCAGTCATAATTCTCACCTCTAACGTTATTGTACCATATCTATCATCAGAAAGTAACTAATAAATATTATGTTGCTTATTTTTAGTAAGTTTAAGATCAGTTGACCAAATTATTCTTCTGCCTTAAACTAAATTTATAAGACTATTTATGGAAGGAGATAGTAATATGCCATCCATTCGTTATATTGTTAAAACGGACGTTGCAGAAACCTTCGAAATAATTAAAGCTGGTCAAGTGGGATCGAATATCGTGTTTTCTGAAGTTAGAACCTTTGATTTTGGAGAACTTGCAACACTTGCTTGCGAAAAGTTTTATTTCCGCTCTTCGAATCGTGCAGCACTTTTTGTTACTATTAATAATTTTCATGGAGAAACAGAAGTAACGATAATCTCCACTGGTAGTTCGAATGGTTTCTTTACTGGGATAGACTGGGGTGCAGCATTTGATTATATGCATAGTGTTGTAGCTGACTTAAAACGTGTTGCTATTCGGGAGGTGGCAATTGAAAAACAAGAAGAAATCTAAAAAAATGGTGACTAAGTTGATTTGACTTAGCCACCACTTTTTCTTTATTTTCTTAAGCCATACAATAAAATTCCAGCCGCAACTGCGACATTCAACGATTCACTGTCTCCATATATTGGAATATATACTTTTTCAGAAAGACGATCTTGTAATTCAGGAGAAATGCCATTACCTTCATTTCCGACCATCAACGCTAAAGTGTCACGTTTTATCATGTCGTTTAATGATTTCGCTTGGTCATCGAGAACTGCACCAATAACTGGAACGCCCTCTTCTTCTAAATTCAGAATCCAATCAAATAAATCTGCTTGAATAACGGGAATATGGAAATGACTACCTTGCGTACTACGAATTACTTTAGGATTATAAAGATCTGCACTTCCCTTGCCAAGCACGACACAATCATATCCAGCGGCATCTGCAGTGCGAATTAACGTACCTACATTACCCGGATCTTGTACCGCATCTACTAACAACAATTTTTTACCATATAAAAGCATCATATCTGGTTCAGAAGTTGCAACTACAGCAAAGACGCCTTGTTCTGTCATTGTATCGCTAATTAAATGGCTGATTTCTGTGCTGATTTCAAATACATCGTAATCCCCTTTTAACCACTCTTCCGGAACAGAGACACCACTTGAAACAAGCAGCTCCATCACTAAACCATCTTGACGTAAAGCTTCTTCTACTAAATGGAAGCCTTCCACCAAATAGGTTCCTGTTTTATCGCGGCCTTTTCTTGTTTGTAGTTTTTTCCATGTTTTGACACGGTCGTTTTTTACTGATTGAATCTGTTCCATAAAAGTTGCCCTCTTTTCTCGAAACTCAACCTAGGCGAATTTCTGTTACTTTTTCTTCATTTAAACGTTTAACTACTTCTGTAATTAGTTTTACAGCATTTTCAAAATCATCACGGTGTAGCATAGAGGAATGAGAATGAATGTAGCGTGTTGCAATTGTAATGGACAAGGACGGGATTCCGTTGCCAGTCAAATGGATAGAACCAGCATCTGTCCCCCCCATTGGGATTGCTTCATATTGATAAGGGATAGATAGTTCATCCGCTACATCTGTTACAAAATCACGAAGACCAGCGTGAGCTACCATCGATGCATCATAAACAACAATTTGTGGTCCTTTGCCCATTTTACTCATTGCTTCTTTGTCCGTTACTCCAGGTGTGTCCCCAGCAATACCTACATCTACAGCAAAGCCAATATCTGGTTGCACAAAATGTGCTGCTGTTTTGGCTCCTCGTAAACCGACTTCTTCTTGAACAGTCCCCACACCATAAACGATATTTGGATGTTGTTCTTCTTGTAAGTTTTTAAGTACTTCAATAGCAATTGCAAGGCCAATACGGTTATCCCACGCTTTTGCAAGTAAGAATTTTTCATTTTTCATCACGGTAAAATCAAATGCTGGGACAATCATATCTCCTGGGCGGATTCCGTAACTTTCCACTTCTGCTTTATCAACCGCACCAACGTCAATAAACATATCCTTAATATCGAATGATTTTTGACGTTCTGCTGCTGTCATAACATGTGGTGGCTTGGAACCAATAACGCCGGTGATTTCTTCGCCCGAGCGTGTCACAATGGTTACTTTTTGTGCAAGCATTACTTGGGAAACCCAGCCGCCTACTGTCTGAAATTTAATAAAACCGTTATCGTCAATTTGTGTCACCATAAAACCAACTTCATCTAAATGGCCGGCAATCATAATTTTAGGGCCTTTTTCTGTTCCGATTTTTTTAGCAACGGCACTTCCTAAACCATCTGTTTCAAAACTATCCGCTAGCGGTTCGATGTATTCACGGAATACATTTCTAACTGCGCGTTCATTACCAGGAATACCTTTTGCATCTGTTAGTGCTTTTAACATCTTTAATTGCTCATCCATATAAATAGTCCTCCTTATAAACTCCTTTTTTATTATAACAGTTTCTTTCTAAAAATCCTTTGAAAACGAAAAAAAAGCCGAAAGAGCTATTCGACTTTTTTGGATATTTATTACCAAGCTATTGATTGAATGTTTAGTAAGGGCAAATTAAGCGCTGTTTTGCCTTTTGTTTCTTTTTTTGCAATCGTCGGGTTGTGTAGTTCTGAGACATCAATCTCCATATTAATTACTAAACGATTTTGATCATCTGTTTTAAGTAAAGCGTCACGGGTCGGAGCATAATCTTCTAACTGATAGAAGTTTTTTATAGAGGTACTTTCAATCCAACCAATAGAATCGCCATTATGATGAAGGTGATACCAAGAAATATTGGAATCAGTCACTTTTACTTCTCGATTAATTGAAACTTGATGTCCAAAATATTTAGTTGTTTTTTCGACTGGATTTGCTCCTTTTGTTCCAGCTGGAGCTGACCAAATAAAGCAATTATCTTTTGTAGCTACTTCACCAGCAGCTTTGATTGCTTTATCAGATACTCGTTCGCTATAAACTGTATCGTATTTATCTAAATTTGCTTTTTTAATTAGTTCGATTAATTTTGCTGCATACTCTGGATCAGATGAATAACCTGTTTTTCCAAGAGCAATAGCTGCCTTTTCAAAGTCATACTCTTTGATTAGTCCTCCGTATAAATGAGGGTTCCAAGATGGGCCTTTGACAAATAAAAGTGCGTGGTCATTCATTGATTCATACCAACCTGGGTATGCGCGGAAATTAGCATCCGTACCAACCCATACCACTCCGTTGTGTTCTTTCGTTGGTAATTTAATGGAAGATCCATTATAAGAGCCTTTGATTCCAAATAAATTATTGCCATCTTTTGCTAGCATACTCTCTCCCCAATTGGATTCTAGTATAGCTTGCGAAATAGTAATACTTGCTAAAATACCGTGTTCTCTTTGCACTTTTTGAGCATGCGGCGCAATCTCATTAATAAACTTCTCTTGCTTGGAAGTTAAGCCGTCCTCTAGACCAGCAGCTTGGGAGTAGATTGGTAAGGCACATAATGTAATTGTTATTCCAAGACCAATTGTCACCAAATGCTTCTTTGCGAGTTGTAACATAATGATTTATTGCACATCCTTCTTTGATTTATCCTTCTGGCTTTTTAGTGCTTGCCAGAAAACATTGTCTTTTAAACAACCATTTCATTCTATCAAAAGTTTCTTGTAATACACATTACTTTTACATTACGTATGTTACAAAAGATGGGATGTTTTGCTATAAGGCTATTCTGCTATCCTCGCTTTTCTGAAAATAAAAAAGAAAAAGAGCTCAAAAAGGACTTTTTGCCTATAAATAAGACAAGTCATTTTGGCTCTTTTTCGTTATTTTATTACTTTTTCTTGATTAATTCTTTCTTAACCCAACCGATTGGTTCATCCTTTACTGCAATTTGATACCAAGTTCCACTATCTGTTTTTGCTTCTCTAAGAAGTTTTAAATCTTCTCGTTTATAATAGTTAATTTCTTCTACTTTTTGAGCTCCTGTTAGTCCATATGGTCTTGTCCAAATAGCTCCCGATATGTCTTCTTTCACATTACCATAGCCAGTTGATTTTGTATCATAGTAAATTTTATCATCAATTCGATCGTATAATTGTAAATCATAGTTTTCGATGATAGAGATGAGTTTTTCTGCATAGTCTGGGTCTGTTGCATAACCGGCAGTTTGCAATTCTTGTGCAGCTTTTTTATAATTATCTGCCGCCACCACGCCATTATATTTATCTTTATTCCAAGTAGTACCTTTTAAAAATAATTCTGCATGCGCATCTAGTGATTCATTCCAATCTTTATACTTTCTAAAATTAGCTTTAATTTCAATCCATTTACCGTCCACAAATTCTTTTGTCGTCATCGAAACCATAGGCTGTGGCGCCTTCCCTTTGACCCCAAAAAGGTTATTTCCTTTTTCAGCCAAGCCGCTTTGTCCCCAATCCGACTCTAAAATAGCTTGTGCTAAAGTAATACTTGTTAAAATCCCATGTTTTTCTTGAATTTCTTGTGCATGTGGTGAAAGTTTATTTAAAAAGTTCTGCTCTTTGGAATGGAAAGCAGGGTCTGGTTCTGGTGCGGTCATAATTAAGTACTGTTGCCTGACAACCGATGCAATGACTCCTACTAAAATGATAAGAAGTAAAATTCCCGCTATTCCAAGTAGTCTTTTCTGTTTTTTCTTTTTGGATAATTTTCTATATTTCAGATGTCGTCACGCCTTTCTGTCTACGAACCTCTTAATGGTACTAGAATACGTTACTTTTAACACAAATGCAATCCATCTAGGGGTCTATTTTAATGAATTTAAGAAATCTTTAACATTTTTGGATACAGATGGAATTGTTGGTGCATAACCGTTGAAAGCATCACTGACATAAATGTTTCTTTTATTTGTAACATTTGCCATCAATTAGTCATATATTTTAGTATGGTTTTGCAAGTGTACTTTTTTGCAGATGTTTTTTCGAAAAAAATCGTTTTTCTTCTATATAATAGTGATTTTAGTAAAAAAAGATTACGGAATTTGAGCCGTAATCTTTTTTTGCTTATTAAGATTTCCTTGCAACTAAATTATTTATTTTTCTGGTTAAGTTGAAAAACATCTTTCCATATAATAATACGAGAATAATAAACATAATAAAAATAAATGTAGTGACTCCAAAATAATTATCCATTGGAAAAACAAGCAGTAATTCAAACAATAAAAACAAACTCATAATCACACCAAAAATGGTCCAACGTGTCCGGATTCTTTTGTAGAGTTGGATTAACGAATCTTTATCTGTAAAGATAGCTTCGTTTGTTTTCCCAGGCTCTATAGCTTTACGAAAGTACATCCAATTACCATTTAAAACAGGATAGCAATAAACATTTTCCCAACCAGCATCTGCAAACAATGTTTTATAAGCTTCCTCATCTCCTTCATTCGCTTTAAAATCAATCGCATAGCTATATATCGCAGGTTCCCCTTGTTCAAAATGATATCTAAAAGATTTATATGCTTTGAAAAACCAACCTTTTTGGGCCATCTCATTTAAATAAGCTGCTTCTTTTTCCATGTTATCAACTGTAAAAAACTTAAAGACTTTTTTCTCCATTGTTAAACCTCCCTCGAATTTCTATACAATTCTTCAATACGTGTTTTTTCTAAAAGCAAAATATCATTGCCTAATTTGGTGATTTGATAGATTTTCCGATTGCTTTCTTCTTGAATAATTTGGATTAATTGGTCTTTGTTCATTTTAGAAAGACTACCATAAATTGTTCCTGGACCAAGTTTAATTCGTTCATTAGTCATCTTTGCTACATTTTCGATAATTGCATAACCATGTCTTGGTTCAACAAGAGATAGTAATATGTAAAAGGCCGTTTCAGTCATTGGTAGATATGTTTTCCTTAATTTATCCTCCATAATTATATCGCACCTCGATGTATTTGATACTCATAATATATCACGGTTCGATATAATTTGCAATAATCTCTTTTGAATTTTGGAAAAACTGTTTTTCGATGTCGGTTCGTTCTATCTCCTTCTCATTTTCAGACAATGCAATCTGTTTCAAAATAATCATTTGTAGCCACTTGGAAACTTTTTAGCTAAAGTGGTTTTGCCGCTTCCAACAGATCCGATTATTCGAATTTTTATAAAAACACCTCACTTTAAATTAAATACTATCTTTTTACCCTTCTTTTATTTTATAATTATCTCATTGTGATAAAAGGGAGGGAAATTTTTGATTATATTATTTATTGTATCAGGTCTACTCGCGGGGATGGTATTACCCGTTCAAACAGCCATCAATACGAGACTCAGTACATATACGAAATCCCCATTTATAGCTTCATGGGTTTCTTTTATGGTAGGGACGACTGTTTTACTTATCGTTTGCTTATTTACACAAAAATCATGGCCGATATCTTCAGAAATGATTGCCTCAAATCCTTGGTATATTTGGGTTGGTGGCGGAACATTAGGTGTTATTTTTTTAACAGCTAATATTTTACTTTTACCACGGCTTGGCTCCGCACTGCTTGTGATGATTACGGTTTGTGGACAAATGATTATGGCAATTATTATTGATAATTTTGGTTTATTTCAAGTACCAATGCATGAGATTAATATCGAACGTCTACTTGGCGTTATTTTAATGTTCGGTGGCATTTATTTGATGCAACGCTTTTAAAAGGAGGAGAAAACATGACAAAAAGATCATCCAAATCATTATTACTATTTATGGCAATGGGACTTGTTTCTGGACTACTTTCCCCGATTCAAACGTCGATTAATAGCCAACTTCGGCTCACTGTCGGTTCTCCTTTTGTGGCATCATTTATTTCCTTTTTAGTTGGGACGACTTTGCTTACACTGGTTTGCTTAATTGTGGAGCGTCGTTTGACTTTTCAACTGAAAGGTGTCGGCCGAATTCCTTGGTGGGTTTTCACTGGCGGTGCGCTTGGAGTGCTCTTCGTAACTTCTAACATTTTACTTTTACCATTACTGGGCTCAGCAATGACGGTTGTTTTAGCACTTTGTGGACAAATGATTATTGCACTTATTATTGATCATTTTGGCTTTTTCGGAGTTATTCCACATCCAATTAATCGTTACCGAATGATTGGTGTGTTGTTAATGCTCATTGGTGTATTTTTAATTCAACGCTTCTAAAAAAAGGAAAACCTCTCCAGATTTGATGTCTGAAGAGGTTTTTTATTATTTCTTTTTATTGCGGAAAACAAGTTCGGAGTTTTTGTAGAAAATATCTGTTTCACCAGCACGGTAATTAACTACTCTGGCAACAGCAAAAAAATAATCCGATAAACGGTTGACGTATTTTAACACTTCTTCATTACTTGAAGCGATTTTTAGCATACCAACAATTTCGCGTTCAGCTCTTCTTGTTACGGTTCTAGCCATGTGAAGTAAAGAGGCAGCTTGGGTTCCACCTGGCAGGATGAATTTTTCGATTTCTGGGGGTTCATCGGCGTAGATGTCAATTCGGTCTTCTAGCCACGCAACAGGCTCGCTCGTTAATTTGTAATCACGCTTGCCTTCTTCGGTTGCAAGATCCCCTCCTGCATCAAATAATTGTTGTTGAATTTGTTCAAGTTCGGCTTGAATTTCTGGTTCGTCTCCAAGAGTTGTAATCGTATAACCAATCAACGAGTTGAGTTCATCCAATGTACCATATGCATCAATACGGATATTATCTTTACTTACTTTGCTACCCCCAATAATTCTTGTCATTCCTTTATCGCCGGTTTTTGTGTAGATACGCATATTTTTTCTCCTTTCATGATTTTTTCTAGTTGGTCCATTTGAATATTTGCTTCTAAAAGGGCCGCTAGTTTGTCGTATTCTTGTTCTTTATGTTCTTTCAAATTAATGATTTTATGCGGATAAACGGATTTGTTTTTGCGAGTTAGTAGTTCGCCAAATAAATTCCCTAAGAAAACGTCGTTGTCGAAAATACCATGAATATAGGTACCGATGATATTTTTGTTAGCGGAAATAGCGCCATCTTGATGGATCTCCTGGTTTCCGTTCACCGCTTCAATTTCGCAAAATGGATGAGTACGCTCTCCACGTTTCGTCTCGCCCATGTGGATTTCGTATCCTTCAACGGGTTCACCTGAAAGTGTCACCCCCGTAATTTGGGTAGTACGTTTTTGATGGAGAAAAATTGTCTCAGTATCTAGTAAGCCAAGTCCAGCTATCTCTAGTTGTTTACTTTCTACTTGATTCGGATCGAGCATTTTTTGACCGAGCATTTGGTAACCGCCACAAATTCCGATTACTTTCCCGTCATTTTCTGCATATTCTTGAATAGCTTTTTTTAGACCGGATTCTTCGAGGAAAGCCATATCTTCTAGTGTATTTTTACTTCCAGGAATAATGACTAAATCCGGGTTCCCAAAATCAGCTATATTTCGAATGTAGCGTACACTGATGTCAGCTTGAATTTCCAGAATATGAAAATCTGTAAAATTAGATATCCGTGGTAAACAGATAATCGCGATGTCAAGTAGCGCACTACTGTCTGGCACGTAATTTTTCCCACTTAGTGAAACACTGTCCTCTTCTTCCAGTTGCAGATTGACATAGGGGATCACACCAATAACAGGGACGCTTGTGAGTTCCTCAATCATATCAATTCCAGGTTGTAAAAGAGCTACATCACCGCGGAATTTATTGATAATAACCCCTTTAATCCGAGAGCGCTCTTCTTCATTTAACAACATTATGGTGCCATAAATCGAAGCAAACACGCCACCTTTATCAATATCAGCAACTAAGACAACTGGCGCATCGACCATTTTTGCCATACCCATATTTACGATATCTCGGTCGTTTAAGTTGATTTCGGCTGGGCTTCCGGCACCTTCTAGTACAATAATATCATTTTCTTCTGCTAAACTCTGGTAAACTGCCTGGATTTTTGGGATAAGTGTTTGTTTGAAATCGTGGTATGTCATAGCATCCATATTAGCTAAAATAGCACCCATAAAAATTACTTGCGACTGCCTGTCATTGGTCGGTTTAAGTAACACGGGGTTCATCCGGACATCTGGAAAAACGCCGGCTGCTTCTGCTTGAAAAACTTGCGCGCGCCCCATTTCATCTCCTGTCGCTGTTATAAAAGAATTGAGGGACATATTTTGTGATTTGAATGGAACGACTCGCTTACCTTTATTTTTGAACAGGCGGCATAGACCTGCTACCAGTATGCTTTTCCCAGCATCAGAAGCGGTACCTTGAATCATTATTTGCTTTACCATTAATTAGTCCCCTTCCCCGTGTGCGTAAAAAAATCGGCTTCTTTTTTGAACAGTGGATAGCCAGCATGTTGGTGTAATTTAATGAGCCAAGGCTGTACTAATCCCGCTTGTTCGACATTACTTTTCTCTAAGAAAACACTGCTTGTTTCCCCGTCTGTCAGGACTCTCCCATCTTTTAACATATACACATAATCACAAATTTCATAAATTAAATCGATATCATGACTGGAAATAAATATTTTTTTTCCTTGGCTTGCAAGTCGTTCGATGATTTCCATCATGATTTTTTTACCGATTGGATCAAGTCCAGCAGTTGGTTCATCTAAAAGTAACCAATCTGTATCAAGAACAAGGGCACCGGCAATTGCGACACGTTTTTTTTGACCATAGCTTAAATATTGGACTGGCTTATGTTGAAATTCCTTTGCCCCAACAATATCTAACACTTTGGTCACTCGCGCCTCTAGTTCATTTTCACTAACACCTAGGTTTCTAAGCGCAAAGGCCACATCATCACGCACATTGGAATAAAAAATTTGCTGGTCGGGATCTTGGAAAACAATGCTCACTTTTTTTCGTAAAGCAAATAATGCTTTTTTCGTATACGAAAGTGGTTTTCCTTCAAAATAAACGGTTCCATCGCTCGGCTTGTTAATACCAAGTAATTGCATAAAAAGCGTCGATTTACCGGAGCCATTGGCACCAATAAGGCCAATAATATTGCCCTTTTCTAAATCAATTGAAACATCCGTTAAGGCTTGTTTGCCATCTTCGTATTGGAATGAAATATGTTCTGTTTTAAGCAAATTGGCTTCCTCCTAGATATGAAATTCTCCTTGATATAGCTTCACATCAAGTGTTATAACCATTTCATTATATCTTTTCATGACGCGATTGAACAAAGTATTTACGAGCATTCCAAATGAACGATAGCTATTTTTTATTCCATAGTAACCAAAACGAAGGCTCTGCGCTTTTCGTATCGCCGCCGCTTCTTCTAAGAAAATAAAGATAAACCGATAAATTAAAATGGTCAGTTCAATCAGTACTTTTGGAATAAAAATTCGCTTCATCACTTTTGTTAATTGTACCACGGGAACGGTCAGGACAAAAAAGTAGGTTGCCGCTAAGCAAGCGATACTTCGGAAAAAGACTTGTGTGGCCGTCGTAATAGTCACGTCCGACACACCGAAATACAAACTCCCGATAGAAATCGAAGCAAGAAAACTACTTGGATCTTTAGAAATCGAAATAAGAATCGAAAGTAAACTAAAAAGTAGAAATGAAAATGGTAAAAGGAGCCATTTCAAATATTGTTTAAAGCGGATTTTAACAACATAAAGCGTCAGTGGCACCATACATAAAAATAGTATCGCTTGTACGCGCACGGGACCAGTTAAAGCAAGTATTAGAATTACGACATAAAATAATGCTTTTGCTGATGGCGAAAAAGCAATCCACCGGTTTTGATAAGCATATTTATCAATGGTTAACATCGGTCTCCGCTTTCCGCTTGCCACGACTTACACCAATGACATACGCGATAATTCCTGTTCCAATACACCCTTGAAGTGTAAATAATAAACTTTCAATTTCGCCACTTTTTGGTTCATAAAGAGGTTCGAACCACGGTTCATAGTTTGGATCGATTTTGGTAATTTCTGCTTCGGCTTCCCCGTCCGAACCGCCGTATTCCCCAGTTTTATTGAAGAAGAACGGACTCACCATTAACAAAACAACTAATAGAATTAAAATGACATTGATATTTATTTTTTTCATCGTAATTGTGCCACCTTTTCTGGTAAATTTTTGCTAATAAGATTGTACATGACTACCGTTAGTAATCCTTCTGCAATCGCGATTGGAACTTGTGTCACACAGAAAATCGCCATGAATTTTAGAATGGAAGCCATCATACCTGATGCTGGATCTGGGAAAACAACTCCGAGCTGAACGCTGGTGGTTAAGTAGGTTGCTAGGTCAGCTGTCATCGCACACAAGAAAATCGATACACTTTTATTACAGTTTAATTTACGAGCAAGTTTGTATACGACAAAACCAACCATTGGACCGATAACCGCCATCGACATTGCGTTCGCACCAAGTGTTGTAATACCACCGTGCGCAAGTAGTAGCGCTTGGAAAAGCAAGACAATCACACCAAGAACACTAACAACGAGTGGACCGAACATAACTGTTGCAAGGCCAACACCAGTCGGATGCGAACAAGATCCTGTAACGGACGGGATTTTAAGTGCAGAAAGAACGAAGATAAAGGCCGCACATAATGCTAAAAGTAATTTATTATTTTTATCTAGAGCGATTAATTTGCGAATTCGTATTAAACCAAGCACTAGGAAAGGAATAAATACGATTAACCAAAAGACAGCCCATTTAACTGGTAAAAATCCCTCCATAATATGCATTGCGTGTGCGGATTCTGGGTTTGTTAAAGTGAAATAAATAACACCGATTAAAACAAATGGTAGAAACTTCCATAATTTTTTCATTTATATTGCTCCCTTCTTTTTTTCACGATAATCGTGGTAAAGTATGACATTTTTTCGTCTGGATTTATCTCGCTCATGCCGTAAATGATTTTTTCAGTCGCCATGGCAACATCGCTTACTACAACAGCTGCATCAAGTAAATTCAGTTTTTTTAGTAAAGTCGTAAGAAGGGGTAAATTACTTGCTGCTTTCATTAAGACCACTGTGTCAAATAATGTGAGTGCTTGTTCGATTTTTTCAGCACCTGCTGTTACAGGAATGACAGCAAAACTTTCCTCGTCCATTACGAGTGGTAATTCAATCTTAGAAGCAATGTTTGAAAATGATGAAATTCCTGCGAGTGTCGCTGTTTCAATGTCATCTTTCAATAATTCTAGTAAATAGCTATAAGTACTGTAAATCATCGGATCACCAAGTGTAATGAAACCAACGTCATGCCCGTTTTGAACATCTGCTTTGATTTCTTCGGCGATTTCTTTCCATGCAAGCATTTTTTCTTCTTTGTTGTAACTCATGGGAAAATGGCGTTCTTTGATGATTAACGTATCTTTTAAATAAGGAATGACGATTTTCTTAGCTAAACTTTCGCCCCCTTTTTTGGGTTGTGGTGTGTAGAGAATTGCTAAATCCCCGAGTCTTTCTGCGGCTTCCATCGTGACTAATTTGCTGTCTCCGGGGCCTGTACCAATGCCGTAAAACTTAGCCACGAGCTTTCACCCTTTCTATTGCCATGAAAATATGATCGATAAATTGGGCTTGGATAAGTGGATTTTCGCCTAGACCTTGCAAATGACATTCGGTTTGAATGCCGGCTTGTTCCAGTGTACTTTTCCAAGAATCTTCGTCATCCGAAGCCATATCGTTTGTAGCGTGATCTCCTGCTACAAGCATAAATGGCATTAGGTGCGCTTTTTTAATATCCGCTTGTTGTAAACGTTCAATTACTTGGTCAAGAGCAGGATAACTTTCTACAGCACAAAGATAAATTGGTTCGTTTAACAGCATATGGTCAAGGCAAGCATAAGAACTGAAAGCATGGTGTTTTGAGCCATGTCCCATGAGAATTAGCGCTTCTTGCTCTTTTAGAGGTGGCATTTGGTGGCGAATCGCTTCAATCGCTTTTTCGTAATCTTCCATCGAATCAAGTAGCGGTTGGCTGACAATAATGGAATCGAAATCTGGCTTGAATTTTTCCACCTGCGCAGTGATCTTTTCAAATTCGCCACCACTAATAATATGTAGTGACTGAATAATGACTTCTTTGTAGCCTAATTCTTTTAGTTGGTTTAGTGCTTGACTTGGCGTATTGATATGCATATTGTCACGGGTTTTAAGTTTTTTAATAATTTTATTCGATGTAAATGCGCGAAATACAGTATAATCTGGGAATTCTTGGGCCACTCTTTTTTCACAGGCTTCAATCGTTTTTTCTCTTGTTTCTGGATAACTAGTGCCAAAACTAACGACTAAAATCGCTTTTTTCATTGTGGTACTCCTTCTAATTTTGTTTTTTGGATTAGTTCAATTAAACTCTCTGGTGTCGCGTTTTCGGCTTCTTCAAATTCATTAATGCCAAATGACTGCAAGGTTGCGCTCGTGAATTTTCCAATCGAAAGGATTGTTTTCGTTTGTAAAATCGCTTTTTCTTCGGTTGTTAGAACATCAAGTAGGTTTTGGACGGAACGAGAACTGGAAAAACATACTTGTTCAAAGCTTTCGAGGTCAAATGGTCGTTCTGTCACAGGACGCATATCATATAATGGCATCATTTCCAACTTTTCCACTTCCGCTAAAATCGCGCTAACTTCAGCCGTATCAACTATGCTTCCGATAATTAAGTTGCTCGCATTTTTCTGTAACCGTGGTAAATGCTCCAAAATTAATTCTGTGCTCCGTCTTTTAATGAAACTATCTGGAATAATGCCTTTTTCGCTAAAAGCTTCTTTCGTTTGTTTGCCAATAGCAGTAAGATGGGTATTTTTTAGAGAACGAATATCTAAATCGAGCTGGGCTAAATAATCAAAAAATCGTTCTACCGCTTCTTTGGATGTGAAAAGAAGTTCACTTACTTCGCTTAGTTCTTCTTTTGTTTTCGTTGGCACAACATCTAATACTTGAATATTGGGGTACATTGTTACTTCTCCGCCTAAATCGCGAATTTGTTCCGCGAGCATGCTTTTTCCAGCTCGTGCTCTTGGAAGTAATACTTTTGTATGGAAAAGTGGCATTTCTTCAAAAAAGTTAAGCTGAGGTCGTAAGCTCACCACATCGCCAACGACAATAAGTGCCGGCGAAGAAATACCAGACTCCGCTACTTTTTGTTCAATGTTTTGTAAGTTTCCGGTAACCGTTAATTGTTTACCGCGAGATGCCCATTGTACAATCGCAACACCCGTTTCGGCTTTTCGACCATTTTCTAGTAAGTTCGCACAAATATTAGGCAAATTAGTCATCCCCATTAAGAAAACGAGCGTACCTTCCAGTCTAGCAAGTGCTTCCCAATCTAGTGGATCGCGTCCTTTTTTCAAATGTCCGGTAATCACGTGAAAACTCGAAGCAAAATCACGATGTGTTACTGGAATTCCAGCATAGGCAAGCCCACCAATCGCAGATGTGATTCCAGGAATAACTTCAAATGGAATTCCTGCTTTATGAAGTGTTTCTCCTTCTTCACCACCTCGGCCAAATACATAAGGGTCTCCTGCTTTTAGACGAACAACCAGCTCATTTGTCGCAGCCTCTCTAACAAGAATTTGTTCGATTTCCTCTTGGGGAATTGGATGATGAAGTGGTTCTTTTCCGACATAAATTAGTTTACAACTTGCTTTTCGTTCTTGGAGCATCGCTGGTTCGACGAGACGATCGTATACAATGACATCTGCCTTTTGGAGCGCTGCTAAGCCTTTCACTGTCAGTAGTTGCGCATCTCCAGGACCTGCACCAATTAACATAACTTTTCCCATTAGTAGACCTCCAATTGACTTAAAATTTCTGGTAGTTCGGTTAAATGATTTATTTCGATTGGATAATTTAATTTTTTGCGGCGAATCACAATAACCGGAATATTTAACTCCTCAGCAGCTGTTAGTTTTTCTTGAAAACCACCTTGTTTTCCGCTTTCTTTGGTAATTACAACATCTGCCCTGGTCATTTCTAATTGTGTTCGGTTTGCTTCTTTGGTGAATGGTCCTTTCATTCCGATGATTTGATCGGCGAGGAGACCAAGTTTTTCTGCGGAACGAATCACATCAGACACTGGTAGTATACGAGCGATGATATGTCGATTTTTTAAACCGGCTACGAATTCCGGTAAATTTTTGCTTCCTGTTGTAAGAAAAATTCGCTGACCAAGTTTCATCGCAACGGTGCAGGCTTCTGCGATATCTGCGACCAAGTATGTATTATCTGTTTGTTCGCTTGTGCGTTCAAAGCGAATATAAGGAATAGCTGCTTCCTTACACGTCTCCATCGCTGTTTCAGAAACGATGGTCGCAAATGGGTGAGTCGCATCAATAACAAGATGAACATTTTCAGCGTGCCATTTTAAGCGCATTTCTTCTTTCGATAATCTGCCACAAAACACATTTTTGGCATGCTGTTTTGCTAAAGTTTCTCCGTAATCCGTTGCGACAGAGAGAATAAAGGTTTGCTTCGTTTCCGTTAGCCAGTCGCTAATGACCAAGCTATCCGAAGTTCCTCCAAGCACAAAAATCATAGGGAGTAACCTCGTGGGGTAATCATTTTACCGTTTTTTACGTATGTTTCTTTGTTTCCTACAATGACCATCGTTGTCATATCTACTAATTCATAATCGATTTCGCGCATTGTTGTAATGATTTTCCGCTCTTCTTTTCGACCGACATCTTTAACAATACCAACAACTGTGTCCCCTGATTTATACTCCATCATCTTTTGAAAAGCGTTTGCCAAATGATTGGCGCGTCCTTTACTTCTCGGGTTGTAAAAACAGACCACAAAATCAGCCATCGCAGCATGTGTTAAACGCTTTTCGATTACTTCCCACGGTGTCATTAAATCACTTAAGCTAATATGGCAAAAATCGTGCATAATTGGCGCCCCGAGAACGGCTGCTGCGCCTATACTAGCTGTAATTCCCGGGATTACTTTGACTTCTAGCTCTGGTTTGCTTTTTTCGGCTAGTTCTAAAACCAGTCCAGCCATCCCGTATATACCAGCATCTCCGCTTGAAACAACGGCTACTTTTTTTCCTGTTAAAGCAATATCGACAGCCTTCTGGCAACGATCGATTTCACGGCGCATTCCCGTTTTCACTACTTCTTTATCTTTAATTAATTCTTTGATTAGTTTGATATATGTTACATAGCCGACGATTACATCTGCGTCCGCTATTGCTTCTAGTGCTTCACCAGTCATCAATCGTTTATCTCCTGGGCCAATTCCAATTACATAAATCATTTTGCCACCTCATTATTTTTAATTAGTTTTCCTGCTGCGAATGTCACGCCATTTTCGGCAAATCGTTTCGTAATGACGTTTCCATTACTACCAATATCTGCTGATGATAAAGCGACATTTCCAACTTTTACGGTTTTTAGAACAAATTCTGACGTTGGATATTTTTCAGCTACCGTTTGTAATTCTTCTGCAGAATGAACAATAAAATGAATGTTCCACTTTTTCGCTAATTGCAGGATGGCCGGTTCTTCTGCTTTCAATATAATGCTATGGATCTCACGAAATGCGCGCGGATGTATGTTTTCTTGTTCACAAAAATGGGTAAAAACTTCCTCCATTGTTTCCGCTGAAACGCCTTTTTTGCATCCAATACCAAGCACGAATTTCCTTGGTACAAGCTGAATTCTTTCCATTTTTGTATCTGGTAAATTGTATTTGGTCGAAATGAAAATTTGCGGACTAATTTCTTTGTTTGTAAAACCTCGTGAATCTACTTCAAATGGCTCATCTACGTGCAAACTAACTTCTTTTCCTGCGGCGAGCAAGCCATTAATGCGTTTAGTTGTCGCTTTAAAATTTGGTAAATATCCGTCGATTTCTTTGGCGATATTATCAATTGCCGCAACATTTGCACGATCAGTAGCGGTTGTAATTACTGCGGCACCACCAGTTATTGCGGCGATTTGCTCTGTTAACTCATTTGCTCCACCAACATGTCCTGAGAGTAAGCTGATAATAAATTGTCCATATTCATCCATTACAATTACCGCCGGATCTGATAGTTTATCTTGAATGACTGGAGCAAGCGTCCGCACTGCAATACCTGTTGCCATAATACAAATTAATGCCTGATACGTCGTGAACATTTCTCGCATTGCTGTGCCGAAATTCGGCGTTAAAACAGCAGTCTGTTCATTCTGGTGCTTTTCTGGGACAAAGACCGTTCCTGCTACTGTTTTTGTTAATGAAATTGCTAACTCGCGTCCTCGTTCGGTAACTGCGATGATGGCAATTTTATCTGTATTCATGTTTGAAATCCTTATCATATAGTTTAGAATAATAAAATTCTTCGCCGAGAAAATCACCAACCATTATTAGGGCCGTTTTAGTAATTCCTGCTTCTGTCACTTTTTCAGCAATATCTTGAAGCGTGCCAGTTACTTTTTTCTCTTCTGCCCAAGTTGCTTTATAAATAACAGCTGCTGGGGTTTCAGGTTTATAGCCACCTTTGATAAGTTCTGAGACTACTTTTCTGATACCTTGAACAGATAAGAAGATAACCATGGACGTTTGATGCGCTGCGTAAGATCTGAGTGACTCACGTGACGGTACCGGCGTTCTTCCAGCCATTCGAGTAATAATCACACTCTGACTAACTTCGGGAACCGTATATTCAACGCCAAAACTGCTAGCCGCGCCAAGAAATGAACTTACACCTGGTGTACACGTAAATGGAATCGAACGTTTTTTCATTTCCTCCACTTGTTCACGAATCGAACCATAAATAGAAAAGTCTCCTGTTTGCAGACGAACTACTTCTTTACCAGCAGTCACACCAGCTTCCATGCAGTCAATAATCTCTATTAAATTCATGCTTGCACTATTATGGATTTCGCAGTCTGGTTTACAGTATTCTAGCAACTCCGGATTTACGAGAGACCCTGCATAAATAACGACATCCGCTTCTTTTAATAATTGATATCCTTTTAATGTAATTAACTCTTTATCTCCTGGTCCTGCTCCGACGAAATGTACTTCTGCCATTTTCTTCACTCCTCTAGTTTTTTACAGCCGATAATGACGGTTGGATTTTGTGGTTCAAAATAATGACCTGCCCCAAGTTTATGCCAACTCGAAACTTGAATTTGTTTCATTGTTAATTCGCTCACTGGTGATTTTTCTAAATGGTTCATTGCTTGTAAGGCATTTTCTAATAAAATAAAATTAAGTACCAAGCGACCGTCTAGTTTCAAATGGACTAACGACCAGTCGATAATATCGGTTAAATTCCCACCACTACCACCAATAAAAATAGCATCAAATTTCTCTTCCTGAGGTAATTCGAATGGTGCATATGCTTCGATGACTGCTACATTTTCTACGCCGAATTTGGCTTGGTTTTGTTTAATTAAGTCCACCGCTTCTTTATTCCGTTCAATTGCAGTAACTTTGATGTGTGGAAAATTATAAGCTACTTGAAGTCCAACGCTTCCAGTTCCAGCGCCCACATCTAGCAGTTTTTTACTGGTATTATCTAATCCGAGTAAATCAATACTTATAGCTCTCACTTCGCTTTTTGTCATCGGAACTTTTCCGCGAATAAATACGTCATCTTTCATCAACAATCACCACAACATTCATATCGTATTTTTCTTCAACTTTCTCTGGTCTTAGCTTATGAATTCGTTCTTCTGTTGAGCTTAAATTTTCACCTATAAACATGATTTTTTTAAGATTTCGTTTTGAGATTTCAGTAGCTATTTCGTATGGTCCAATAATGGAATCTGTTACCATTGCGACTTTTTCATGTTTGAGCAGAAAATCGAAATCTGGTATTTTACCATGGCTGCTCGTTATAAAACAATCATTCATCGGCAGTTTGATTTGGTGAAACATCATCTGGATTGCACTGATTCCCGGAATAATATGAATATCTTCTGAAAAATTTGTCATCGCCCAGTTGCCAATCCCGTAGAGCAGTGGATCACCTGATGCTAAAATCACAACATTTTTATTTTGATGAGGAATATTTTTTAAATCTGCTAATTTTTTCGGTAACAATAGGCACGTTGCAGTTGTTAATTCCGCTATTTCTTGTAATTGTCTTTTCGATCCATACACTGAATTTGCTGAAGATAAAGCTTCTCTTGCTGCGTTTATTAGCAAGTTCGTATCTCCTGGTCCGATTCCAACCACTGTAATCATCGCCATTCCTCCCGCAATACTTCTATATCTTTCGTTGCGGCAAGTAAGCCTCGTTCAGTTGAAAATGTAACGACATCAATTTCCACACTTGGCTTAGTGAATTTCAAGAAGCGTTCTGATCTTGCTTTGATTTTTTGTGCGATTACCTCATAAACTTGAGTAAAACCTGCAGCTTCAATTAATTCGCCTGCAGCCTCTGTCGTATTGCACTTCTCTACTTCTTGTAAAAGTGATAATGGTGCGCCGAGTAAAGCCAAGTTAGCAACCAAGATTTCTGCCCGCGCATCCGCATCTTTGCTATAGGTCGTAAAAATACCAGCTGAAACCTTCACTAATTTGCCAAAATGCCCAACCATCAATACTTTCTTAAATGCGAGTCGTTGGGTTTCTTTCAACATGTAGCCAACGAAATTACTCATTGAAACGATGTTATCACTCGCAAAACCAAGCGTATTTTGAACAAAATCATCTCCGTAATTGCCGGGAACAAGAATAATTTGGTCAAGTCCTTGGTTCCGTTTCATTTCGAGCTCCATTGATAATGATTTTTTCCATCCTTCATCCGACATCGGCGTGACAATTCCTGTCGTTCCTAAAATGGAAATCCCGCCGATAATACCGAGGTTGCTATTCATTGTTCGTTTCGCGCGTTCTTCCCCTTCAGGAGCATATACTAAAATGGTTGCGCCACGATTTTTGCCAAGTGATTCGCGCACTGTAGCTAGAATGTTTTTCCTTGGAGCCGGATTAATTGCTGCTTCACCCACTTCAACCGAAATACCCTTTTGTGTTGCGCGACCAATTCCAACGCCGCCATCTAAAGTAACTTCCGGACTATCTGTTAATTCGACATCAACAAAAATCCACATGCCATGTGTCGCATCAATATCATCGCCGCCATCTTTTTGAACAGCTGCAGTTGCTTTTTTTTCTGAAAACTGTTGATACGCAACGGGGATTTCAAGAATAGTTCCACCTGTTGTTGTGACTTTAACCGCGCTTACTTCTTCTTGGTTTTCTATCATTTCGACACACGCTTTAGCCGCGGCAGCTGCACACGTTCCAGTTGTATAGCCTTTACGATATTTTTTGCCATTATAATAAATAAAATCTTCCATTGCTCGTCGCCTTCTTTACATCGTAATCAAGATTGCATTAATGATTGCCGCGGCAAGGTTACTACCGCCTTTTCTGCCACGAGCGACAATTGCTGGAATGTCGGTTTCAAGAATTTCTTCTTTGCATTCAGCTGCCCCGACAAACCCGACAGGCACTGCAACGACCGCATCTGCTTGTAATTGTCCACTTTTTGTCATTTCGATAATTTTATAAACCGCTGTTGGCGCGTTCCCTAGGACAAATATTTTCGGCCCATCTTTTAAAGAAGCAAGTTTAATCCCGGCCATTGAGCGCGTAATGCCATGTTGTTTAGCAATTTCCATCGTTTCAGGATCACTCACATAACAGTGATAACTACAGCCAAGTTCATCTAAAAGACGTTTATTAATACCACTAAGCGCCATATTAGTATCTGTAAAAATGGTTCCTTTATTTTGAAGAACATGAATAATTTTTTTAATAACGTCTTGTTGAAAAACGAGGCTATCCAAGTAATCAAAATCTGCTGTTGTATGTATCGCACGTTTGATAATGGCTTCCTCAAGTTTGTTTTGAAATGTATAATCTGGTCGGATATCGTCAATAATTTGTTGAATGATTTCAAAACTTTTCTCTTCAATTTTGGCTGGATTTTTAATGTAGTTCATTGTGCCACTCCTTTAAAATAGTATTAAATGTATACTGATAAAAATTAGAAAAGCAATAATGGAAGCTGTGTATAATAAGTGAATTGTTTGACTGATTTCTTTTTCTGTAACTGCTTTTGTTCCACTGCCGATAATTGGTTTAACTACTGTCTCGCCGAAGTACTCATGGGTGCCACCAAGTGTTATCCCAAGTGCTCCTGCTACCGCGCCTTCAGGATATGCGCAATTGGGGCTCGTATGATTTTTCCGGTCACGAAGCCCTATCCGCCATGCAGCGCGTCCATCATACTTCAAAATAAAACTCGCAATCACAAGGAAAAACCAAGATAGCCTTGCTGGAATGAAATTGGCCAAATCGTCCATTTTTGCGGAAACAAAACCAATGGCGCGATATTTTTCATTTTTATAACCGACCATCGAATCAAGTGTGTTCACGGCTTTATACATTAGGGCTAGTACAGGACCTCCTATGAATAAATAAAATAATGGTGCTACAACGCCGTCTGCTGTATTTTCCGCCACGGTTTCAATGGTGGCTTTACTGATTTGTTCTGCCGTGAGCTTGTCTGTATCTCGACCAACAATCATCCCAACTTGTACTCTAGCCGCTTCTAAATCTCCATCCGCGAGTTTTCGCTGAATTTTCCGAGCCTCCTGCGCAAGACAAGTCATCGCAAGTGTCGTATATCCTAAATAAATAAACACCGCCGCATAAAGCCAAAAAGCAATTTTTGCACTAATATAAAGGAGGAGCCACGAAACAATCCCTGTCATTCCAACTGTAAGAATGAATAATAGCCCTCCAGCAAAATACAGTGATTTACCATGAAAAATTTCCCGCAAAACGTTCGTTAATAATTGAATAAGATTACCAATTGCTTTGATAGGATGAGGCCAGCTGTAAGGATCGCCTAGTAAGAAATCTAAAATAAACGATATGGTATAAAAGAGTACGATCATCTCTTTACAGCTCCAAACATCTGCATTAAAATGGCCGGATTTTGGTAGAAATGGATATGGAGATAACTGGCAAAAGTATTGCCTTTTTGATAACCCCCACGCCACTCTTTGACTATTTCACCGTCACGTTTTTTTGAAAGTTTCATACAAGCTTTTTCAGTCGTTTCAAAAACAGAATGATGGAATTCGTGACCGCGAATAGCTGTCCCTTTTTTGCCAAGTAGTGTATCTTCTAAAGGTTCCGCGATACAATAGCCAAACTTCCGAAGCCGCGCTGTCATTTTGCTAACCCCATCAAAAACCCCCACCATTTCATAGGATTCATCTTCCACTTCTAAGCTCGAACCAAGATACATCAATCCGCCACACTCGGCATAGATAGGCTTGCCTTTTTCATGCACCGCCAAAATCGATTCGCGCATTGCCTTATTCTTCGCGAGCCGCTCCGCAAAAACTTCTGGAAAGCCTCCACCAATATAGATAAGATCAGCTTCTGGAACTTCGCTTTCCGCTAGCGGACTGAACGGAATCAGCACGGCTCCTGTTGAACGAATTAAATCCAAGTTATCCTGATAGTAAAAATGAAATGCCTCATCAAGCGCATAAGCAACTCGCAGACCCGAAAAATCCGGCAATTTTATCTTAGCTGGAGGTATCATTAAATTTGCACTAGACTTACTAATCTCTAAAAGCCTATCTAAATCAACATGTTTCGTAATCAAATCTCCAAGTAATTCCCATTTTGTTTCTAACTCCGTCATTTCTTCTTGCGGCACTAACCCAAGATGTCGTTCTGGAAGTGCCACTGCCGCATTTTTCGGCAAATACCCTAAAACAGGCACATCCGTATAACACTCAATCGCGCCTTTAATTAATGAAAAATGGTTTTCTGAAGCAACGCGATTAATAATCACACCAGCAATTGCTAGCTCAGGATCAAAACGATTGAAACCATCGACAATTGCCGCAGCAGAAGTCGAAATCGCTTTGCCATCCACGACTAAAATGACGGGTGTTTTCGTACATTTGGCAATAAAAGATGTACTCGCATTATCACGGTCAATGCCAAGTCCATCGAATAGCCCCATCACACCTTCAATGACGGAAATATCAGCAGACTCTCCGTGTTTTTGAAAAAGAGTAGCAAGCATCGTATCATCATCTATCAGAAAGCTATCTAAATTAATGGAAGCTACCCCAGTTATCGCTTGATGGTAGTTCGTATCAATATAATCTGGTCCTACTTTGAATGGTTGAATTCGCAGACCTCTTTTTTTAAGCGCGTGCATAACTCCAAGTGTGATCGTTGTTTTACCGGTGCCACTTGATGCAGCTGCAAACAAAATTTTGTTCATCTTTTTTCACCTTTCACTTTAGCCATAAAAAAAGACGCCAAACGGAACATTGGCGTCTTTTTGAGATTTACGCAAATAAGCTATTTCCTTGTAGCACAAAGAAACTTCCCCATCGTGAAAATCTACTTAATCAAGACAACTCGCTCCCTTAGAAGTTGTTTTTGGATATTGAATATAAAAGCGGTCTCCTGACTTAACATCATCCTACTCACCAGTCTTCCCGGAATTTCTTCCAGTGACATATATTTGGCTTTCGTCCGTATTACAGTAGCTAGGGCCTGTAGAGGATTTTCACCTCTTTCCCGGATTAATATATTCACCTATTTAGTTGTTTAGTACCCGGCAATTCGTCTTTTCCAGCGTTCTGGCAATACTTGGTAAACGACTTCTGCGACAAAAATGTTACAAACCGAACCAATAGCAAGCACTGGGAATAAAACAAACACCGCTTGATGCATTAATGGATAAAGTGCAAGTAATGATAATGGACAATTAAAAACAAAAGCAACAATACTAGATACACTAATCGCAACTAGTTGATTTTTTTCAGCTAGTTTTTGGCGCGTAAATCCGTAAGCTATCATCGTTACGCCCATCATTCCAGCAACAATCAAATGAATCGGTAGTGTCAGCGGAAATCCCGCAAGTAATGCTGATGTTAAATGACCAAAAATCCCAAGCACTGCGCCGTACATCGGACCAAGCAGCAATGTTCCAATAAAAGCTGGAGCTGCGTCAAATGCGACAGAACCCATTAATTTTATGTTCGCGCCAATTACACACATTGCAATCAACATCGCACATAATACTAATTTTTGAATTTTCAATTGAAAAGATCACCCTCTCATGAAAGCGTTATTTCCATTTCATTATATCCCTGTTAAACCACTGGTACAAGCTCACTCAGCCTACTAAAAGCAAAATAGTGCAAGGTTTTAAAATCTGTTTTTTTCTGTTTTATATAGCAAAAATAGCCACCAGTGTGAACTATTTCTCAATTTCTATTTTTGAGACTTAAAAAATGACAATATTTTGTTATAAAAAAGAATTTATTGTTCTATTTAAAATGCAGGATTAAACGTTATTTAAAGCGATTTTATGGTATAATTAGTGCAAGTAGAAAAGGAGGAGGAATTGCATTTGGAAAAAGAAAAAGTAATCAATATTCAACCACTTATGACGAATCAAGTTGAAAATCAATTTACACAACAAATTCAGGAAGACTTTCATAAAAAAAATCCAGATCACTCCGCCCTACTTCATTCACTTGAAACAGTTGAAGTGCTAGATGTTCTAAGCGATTATTACTCTGCACATGAAAAACAAAAACAACCTAAAAAAGAAACTACGAGTGCCAACAAAACTGGCGGAGAGCATAAAGAAATCAAGCAAGCTATTCGTTACATTAAAAAAAATATTCATCGCTCCATCACGTTAGAAGAAGTTGCTAATTACGTCTATTTAAGCCCGTTTTATTTAAGTAAATTATTTAAAAACGAATTAAATATTAATTTTATTAATTACGTCAACGAACAAAAAATGCGCTATGCAAAGGAACAACTAGAAAAAAGCGACTGGGCGGTCCATACAATTGCTAAAAATTTAGGTTTTTCAAGGGCAAGCTATTTTTGTAAAGTTTTTAAAAAAGAATTTGATATGACACCAAAAGAATACCGCGACTCCTTAAAATAAAAAACGATTTCAGCCGTTAAAGCCGAAATCGTTTTTTGTTATTATTATGACTGCCAATCAGCCGGATAAGTAACATAAATAAATCTTGCTTCACCAGTTACGGAAAACTTGATTTGGCTACCTTTAGGAATGAAAATAATTTCTCCTGGTCCTGCTGAAACGGTTCTGCCATCTATGACAACATCTAGTCTACCTTCAATAACATAGTCTACTTCATCATAATCCAAGAACCAATCGAAAGTTGTATTTTTCATTTCCATTAGACCAAAACCTAGACGTTTACTTTCTTCTAGTGTTACTAAGTCTTTTGTATAAACAACATCGCTAGGATTTCCTGTATCTAATCGATCTTCCTCTGAAACTTTTACTACAGGCAGTTTCACCGATAAAATACCACTTGGATCAACGTGTTTGGAACTTTGACCCATTTTTTCTAAGACAACTTGTTTTACTAGCTGCTCAATTAATTCTTTACTAATATCAGCCATTATCTTTCACCGCCGTTTGTTCTTTTGCTTTATTTTTCTTCATCATTCGGTTAGCCATATAGATACCGACAGCTACGGCAGTTACTCCTCCGACAAGTTTTCCGACAATCATCGGGAAAATCATATCTTGAGCAACCCCAGCTGTGAAACCTAGATGATCCCCTAAAACAAAGGCCGCAGATACGGCAAAAGCAACGTTAATAATTTTACCGCGCTCATCCATATCTTTTAGCATTTGGAACATTGGGATACTATTTGCAAGTGTAGCAACCATACCAGCCGCTGCAACTTCATTCATACCAAGTAATTTACCCATTTTCATAAGTGGTTTGTTGAACACTTTCGTAATAACAAAAACTAAACAGAAAGCTCCTGCTAGAACTAATGCAATACCACCAACGATTTCGATACCTTCGCCAATTGGTGCAATTCCTGGAATAATAGTTAATCCAGTAAGTTGTTGAATAGCTCCAGCCACAAGTCCGATAGTAGCAACAATTACTACCCCTTTTCCGAAAATCGTAAAGCCTTTAATCATGCCTTCTGGTTTGAACCAAAGACCTAACATAATAAGTACAGCTACAAGAAGAATTGGTACTAAGTTTTTGAAAATCATGATTGGTGAAAATCCAGCTACAAGCCCACCGATTAAACAACCGATTGGAATCGTAATAATTCCAGAAAGTACACCAGTCGCTAGGTATTTATGGTCTTCTTTTTTAATAATTCCAAGTGCTACTGGAATCGTGAAAACAATGGTTGGTCCCATCATTGAGCCTAAAATAGCTCCTGCAAAAAGACCAGCATCAGGCGTTAGCGCAAGTTCTTGAGCTAGCGCAAAACCACCCATATCATTCGCAAGTAACGTTGTAGCAAACATTGCTGGGTCAGCCCCAAGCGCTGTATAAATTGGTACAACAATCGGGCTTAAAATTTTCGCTAAAACTGGCGCTAAGGTAATAATCCCGACCATTGCTAGCGTTAGCGATCCCATTGCCATAATACCTTCTTCAAATTGTGCTCCTAAGCCAAATTTGTTGCCGATAATTTTGTCAATGGCTCCAAGAATCATAAAGATTACCATTAAATAAATAATAATTTCATTAATGCTCAAAAGTGTTCCTCCATTCTATAGATAGCGTTTTAAAAGTTCATTAGGAGAAGGAATGACCGTATGATGTATCACCTTTTTTGGTTCGGCAGTTTCAATTAGAATCCGCATCCCTTCTTGAATAGCACTAACTTCCCCTGTAAAAACAGCCACAAATTTCCCACCAATCGAAGCACCAAGTGTCATGCGTTTTAAATGAATTGCTGATTTTTTTAGCGCTTCATTGACTGCATTTAGCCCAGCACCCAATTGACTGATTTCGATAATTCCTACTGCATCAACATCGACTTTAGGGTGTTTATTGTTTAGAAAAGCAAGTAATTCTTCGTGCGCCATATGCAAAATATAAGAAGAAACATGAAATTTTCCTGCTTCTTCTTTTGCATCTTGCATCGCACTAGTAAGTTCACCGGAAGCACCTTGCAAAATAATCAAAAATTTACCAGGACATGTCGGACGAAAAGTAAATAAAGTTACATTACCTGCTTTTAAAAAAACATCGGCCATTTCGTAACCTTTACTTATGCTCCTGAGTTCAAGAATACCTAAGGACTGTTCAGCCATAACGTTCTACCGAGTCGATAATGCCAACGATACATGCATCCACTGGAATTGTATTGTCCCCAGTAGATGCTCGTGCTGCGCTACCAGTTGTAACAAGCACAAGATCGCCGTTTCCTGCTCCGGCATTATCAGCTGCCACTATGGAATGTCTTACATCTTCCGTTTCATCGGTACAAATTTCTACTAGTAGTAGTTTTAAACCATTCAGTTTTTCGTCTTTTCTTGTCGCCCATAAACTCCCGGTAACTTTTCCAATTTGCATGCCGCTCTTCCTTCCTAACTTTCTTTAATGCTAATTCGGTTTTCCTGTAAATAATCTTTTGCAAGTGGTGTTAAGAAACTTCCTTTAGGCAAAATGAATTCACTTTTGTTCTTAGTAAGTTTTTCAACATCCTGTTCGGTGATGACTTTACTTTCTTTGGTCTCTTTTACCGGGCTTTCGATAAATTCGACACCAAAACGGCTCAGTTTCTCCTCGTATTCTTGAAAAAGTTGTCTGATACCATATTTAGCGGAACGTTTGTAAGCATGCGCTTTGATTCCACTCTTCATAATCCAAGTAGGCCGCCCTGCTAAAAGATGCTCTGTAATAAATTGTTCTTTTTTATTCATTGGTGCAAATAAACTGATTCGAGCTAATTCAGCGATGTCTAATTCTTCCAGTAATAAAACGTCACATTCGCGTTCAGAACGATCATAAAGCGAAACTTGATATTCTTTTAGATAACACTGTCTGAGAGTGTGTTCTGAATCTTGTCCCATAATAATCATTTTTTTCTCTGGAAGTTGCAATCGTCTCATGACTTCCTCAGTGACGGCTTTTATGAGCGCTTCTATTTCCATGCTCATTCAGCCTTTGTTTTCTTAATTATTTGACCTCGAATTCCCTTTTTAAAGCCGCATGCGTTGGCTTCGTCGTAATCAATATGCATATATGTAGCAAAATCAGGGCTAATTCGAACGACCACATCATCGAAAATCAGTGGTCTGTCGCCATTAATTTTCACTTGAACAATTTCACTTTGTGTTACATGTTGTTTTGCTGCATCTTCTGGCGTCATATGAATATGGCGTTTTGCAACAATAAGTCCTTCAGTTAATTGAACACTATTTTTAGCAGATAATAGTAAAATTCCTGGTGTACCGGCTATGTCTCCACTTTCGCGGACTGGTGCTTTAATACCAAGCGCCGTACCGTCTGTAGCACTAATTTCTACTTGTGTTTTCTTACGGATTGGCCCAAGGATTACTACGTTATGAATAACGCTTTTTGGTCCAACGATACTAATTCTTTCTTTACAAACATATTGACCCGGTTGAGATAGGTCACGGAAATGAGTAAGTTCATACCCAGGTCCAAAAAGTGCATCAACTGTCTCACGATCTAAATGGACGTGACGACCGGATGCTTCTACTTCTACGCCAGTTTCAAGTAATGCACGGCGAGTGACTTCTTCAATAAGGCTTGTTATTAACTCATTATTCATGAATAAGCCTCCTTACTTTTTATATTCACCAGTTCTTACGCGGAACATCAGTATCCAGAATAAACTAGATAATCGGTTGAGCGCTTGAATGATGTCTGGTCGTTTAATGGAATAATCGGCTTCCTTAAATGCTGTAAAAGCGGTTAATTCCGTTTCACGAACCATCGTTCTTAATTTGTTTAATCGAATGACTGCATTCCCCATCGTATAATCAGGCATAAAATGTGTCATTTGGTAGTATTTTTTCGGATTATGACTACGTTCCCGCAGCTCTTTTTCGTCCATGCCAAGCAAATGTACTGATTCGATTTGCTCGTTTAAAACTTCCGATCGTACAATATTTCTTACAAAGGTGAGGATTTCTTGTAAATCTTCCGCAAGATCTTTAAACTCAGCTGCAACGGAACATTGGGTTTCCAGAATTTCAGCTTCCAGTGTATCTAATTTTCCGCGGAAAGCGATTTGCGGATGGTCTTTAAACACAAGCAGGTTACCACGCAAATGCGTCATATGTTCAGGCTTCTCATCTAATGCTCCACCATAAATCGTTTGGAATTTTGCTCTAGTAGTTTCTTTTTTCACTGGCTCCACTACTACTTTTTTTTCTGGAATTGCTTCAATATAATGCAGGTCAATTTTCTTTTCAGATAAGAAACTCTTAGCTGATGGAGTAATAATCGTCCCTTTTTTTATATCTAATTTTTTCTTTGTTTTTAAATCGGTGTGTAAGTAGGCTTTTCGTAACTCATCTTCTGTCAAAATAGCCAAAGAACCACATCCTTTTATCCCATTTACAATTGGTGTTAGTAATGATGGGAAGCTTTGTCTTGCTTAAATCCGGTAAAAAGCGGAAGTTTCGGGCAATTTCTGAGTCTGATGGAACCCTTATGCCTTACGCTCACGCTTTTTTCCTGATTTATGTTAAAATTTCTTCTTATTCAGCACTTTTTGGTAGAATAGCATCTACTTCGCTGTGTGGACGTGGAATTACGTGTACAGATAGTAATTCACCAACGCGTTCTGCTGCTGCTGCGCCTGCATCTGTTGCTGCTTTCACTGCGCCAACATCGCCGCGAACCATAACTGTTACTAGACCGCCACCAACTTGTTCTTTACCCATAAGTGTTACGTTAGCTGCTTTCACCATTGCGTCTGCTGCTTCTACTGCTCCTACTAAACCTTTAGTTTCGATCATACCTAATGCGTTTGCGTTTGCCATTTTAAAATTCCTCCAATTAGTGTTTTATTTTTTATTTTAATTCTGCTAAAACTTTTTCGACTAAACTTTGGATGAGTGCGTCTGCATCAACCGGAAGTTCAGATGTTGCTTGGTTTTCTTCTTTACGAATATCTTCTAACTCTAAAACGCCTGTAGCGATGCGACGAATGTTGAAAAGATTTTCAGGTCCAATATTATCAGATGATGAACTTCCTCCAACTGCCCCACAACCAAGTGTTAAAGCAGGTACAAGATTGGTTGTTGCGCCAATTCCGCCAAGTGCTCCTGGTGTATTAACTAAGAGACGGGAAACTGGTTTTTTCAGTGCGAATTCGCGGATAATTTCTTTATCTTCTGAGTGGATGATTAAAGTATGTCCAGCTCCTTCATGATAAAGAATATCCATGCTAAGTTCGCAAGCTTCTTGCCAAGTATCTGCTGTATAGAAAGCCAAGATTGGAGCTAATTTTTCTCTTGAGTATGGAATTTTAGCACCAACTTTTGTTTCTTCAGCGATAAGTACTCTTGCGTCAGCTGGAACAGTTAGGCCAGCTAGGTTAGCGATATGTTGTACGCTTTTACCTACGATTGCTGGATTCATCGAACCATTTGGACGTAAGATGAATTTACCAAGTTGAACAGCTTCTGCATCGGATAAGAAGTGTGCTCCTTGTTTTCTAAATTCAGCTATGACAGCTTCTTTATTCACACGTTCCACAACGACAGATTGCTCAGATGCACAAATTGTGCCGTTATCAAATGTTTTGGAATCAAGAATATGTTTCACTGCGCGAGGAATGTTAGCGCTGCGTTCGATAAATGCTGGGCCATTACCTGGGCCAACTCCAATTGCTGGAGTACCAGATGAATAAGCCGCTTTTACCATTGCAGAACCACCTGTTGCAAGGATAACTGCTGTGTCTTTGTGTTTCATCAGTTGATCTGTTCCTTGGATTGTTGGAACAGTCATACAGCTGATAGCGCCTTTTGGACAACCAGCTTTTTCTGCTGCTTCACTAATAATTCTCACTGTTTCTAGAATTGCTTTTAGTGCGTTTGGATGTGGAGAAAATACGATACTATTTCCGGCTTTAATGGAAATAAGTGTTTTGTAAATAACAGTGGATGTAGGGTTTGTTGATGGAATTAATCCTGCAACTACGCCTAGTGGAACTGCAACCTCCATTACTTTCTTTTCGTTATCTTCTTTTAACATACCAATGGTTTTCATATCTTTGATGTAATTGTAGACGTGCTTGGAAGCGAAGACGTTTTTAATTACTTTGTCTTGCCAAATTCCAAAACCAGTTTCTTCATGTGCCATTTTTGCGAGTTTTTCGCGAGCATCATAACCGGCATCAGCAATCGCTTTTACAATTGTATCAATTTGTTGTTGGCTCATTGCAGCAAGTTCTTTTTGCGCTTTGTTAGCTGATTCAATGAGGTTACGAACTTCTTGGATTGAGCGTAAATCTTTATCTTCTAGTGCCACTAGTTTTCACTCCTTCCATAAATATCTTTTAATGCATGAACAAGTTTATCCTTGTTCGCATATTTAATCTTGCTTTTTGGGATAGGCACATTATCTAATGTGTAAGCAAGTTTCCTTAGATCAATAACTTTCATTGCGCGAAGTTTTTTCTCTGCACTTTTTGTGTTTGTGTTCACTTCTACGACTTGTTGAATAACTTCTTTTGGTTCTTCTTGTTCGACTTCTTTTGGTTGTGTTTTAACTTCTTCTTGAGGAACAAAAAGTGCTTTTGTATCTTCGCTCATTCTTGCGATAACATGGCTTGATACTAAACAACCTAAGTCTTCTGTTGCAGCTTTCCCTGCTTCGATAGCTGCATTTACTGCACCTACATCACCAGTTAATTCAACCGTAGTTAAACCACCACGAATGACTTCACATTGAATCAGTTCGACATTTGCTGCTTTTAAACAAGTATCAGCGGCAACTACAGCACCAAGGAAACCAGTCACTTCAATTAAACCAAGCGCTTCATTTGGCATCTTTTAGCACCACCTTAATATTGAAGTGGATTTTCAGCCACATTTTCTACTGCCATTTTGAACGCATCACAAGCAGCTTTACATGCAGATTGGCTACCTGTTAGAAGTGCTCCACCGAAGTTAGTTTCGGATGGTGGTCCGTAAAAAGCTCCGATTGTTACGTCTGCTGCTTTTAATGCTGCATCTAACGCATACATAGCTTCCAGTGGAGGGGCGATTAAGTAAGCAATCGCTTCACCTTCAGCAACATTCGCTTCTTTTGAAAGGAAAGTACCAGTTCTTGAAACACAGTGCGCGAAGTAAGGTACGCTATCATCTTCATTTGCACTAACAAAGCTAGCACCATTTTCGATGAAATCTACTGCTACAGAAAGACCACTTTTTACTTCCGCAGGGCTTGGTCCGGCAATAATACCGATTACTTCACCAGCAAATTTTGTGGATGCATTTCCAGCACCAGCATACATACTTTTCGCATAAACAACATCTACTTCAGCTGCTTTGGTTGCTTCGTCAAGCGCAGTGTATGTAACATCATCACAATCAGATGTAATAATACCCAGACTTCTTTGATGCGGTTTTAAGTCTAATTGTTTAAATAGACCATTATCTACATTTGATACAACTTTGACACTTAAAACGGATGCAGGTAATTTATCATTTTTCATGAAGTTTCCTCCTCTAACTAGCTTATTTTAAATCAATACCAGAACATTTTTTCTCAAGCATATTGTGAATTAATTCAGCAATGTATGCTCCTGCTTCAACTGGTGGAGTTCCGCCACTATGAATGTTAGAAATAACAGTACGACGAGCTTCTGGCATACCAATTGTTGGTTTATAAGCAATATATGCACTCATGGATTCAGCTGTTACTAGACCTGGACGTTCACCTACAAGTAAGCAAACTACATCTGCCCCAGTAATTTCGCCGATTTGATCCATAGAAGGTACTCGACAATGTTTAACAAAAATAATGTTATCAAAATCTAGGTTATACATTTTCAACCCTTGTTTAATGGAAGGTAAGATGTCTTTGATATTAGCTTCAACTGCCGCTGAGCTAAGTCCATCACCGACAACGATTTGTAGTTTCGCATTTTTCGTCGTATTCGCACGAATTATTTCTACCATTTCATCGTCAAATTCACGGCCTAAGTCTGGGCGAGTTAAGTATTCATCTTTATCATGACATTTTGTGTTAACTGGAATAAAGTTCATTTCTTTCACTAAATCCTCAGAAACATAAGAGAACACGGAATCTTGTGCAACAGCGTGGTCCGCACGGAAACGAAGAATTGTTTCTGTTTTATAACGTGGACCAGCGCGCCATAAACCAAGTCGAGCTGGGGTCATTTGTTTCATTTTCAAATAGCCTTCGCGGTCAGCTGGTTCTGGTACTAGTAATTGTTTTTTAATATCAACTTCTGTAATATCAGGGATAGTTCCTTCAGTTACAACAGTTTCAGTAACGGCTTTTGTTGGTGCCGCTGCTACCGTTTCAGTAGTTTTAGCCCCTGACATTTCCGTTAAAATGCCTTCAATCATTTGTTTTAATTCTTGTTCGTTCATCGCTTAGTTCCTCCCTTCCTTATTTTAGGAAAATAGATGCATCTCCAGCACGGCTTGTTAATTTACCATTTTCACTGAATCCCATTTTTTCCATCCACTGATCAAATTCTTTAATTGGTTTTAGGCCAAATAATTCACGTAAAGTGGCTGTTTCGTGGTAACCAGTTGTTTGGTAGTTAAGCATAACGTCATCACCATGAGGAATCCCCATGATAAAGTTACATCCTGCTGCTGTTAGAAGTACGGATAAGTTTTCTACGTCGTTTTGGTCGGCTTTCATATGGTTGGTATAGCAAACGTCACAACCCATAGAAATACCAGTTAATTTACCCATGAAGTGATCTTCTAGGCCGGCGCGAATTACTTGTTTGGAATCGTATAAATACTCAGGTCCGATAAATCCAACTACTGTATTCACTAAGAATGGATCAAACTTCTTCGCAAATCCATAGCAACGAGCTTCCATTGTTACTTGGTCTACGCCGAAATGTGCGTCAGAAGAAAGTTCAGAACCTTGTCCTGTTTCAAAGTACATTACGTTTGGCCCAGTTGCAGCACCACTTTGAAGAGCTAATTGTCTTGCTTCTTCAATAGTTGCTCCGTCAAAACCGAAAGCTGTATTACCTTTTTCAGAACCTGCGATAGATTGGAATACCAGACCAGTTGGAGCACCGCGACGCATTGCTTCCATTTGAGTCTTCACGTGCGCTAGTACACAAGTTTGTGTTGGCACATCCCATTTACTGCGGAATTCTTCAAATTTATTAAGTAAACGAACTACGCTATCAGTAGAATCATCTACTGGGTTAAGTCCGATTACCGCATCCCCAATCCCGTAAGTTAATCCTTCCATTAAAGAAGCAAGGATACCATCAGGATCATCAGTTGGATGGTTTGGTTGTAGTCTAGCGGAGAATGTTCCTGGAAGACCGATTGTTGTGTTCGCATGTGCGATAACACGAATTTTTTTCGCGCCATAAATTAAATCTAGGTTGGACATTAATTTTGTTACAGCAGCAATAATTTCTGATGTTAGGCCGCGTGCAACACGTTTAATGTCAGCATCTGTTGTTTTATGGTCTAAAATCCATTCCCGTAATTCTTCCACTGTCCAGTTTTTAATGGAATCATGAATACGTTCATTTACTTGGTCTTGAATAATACGGGTTACCTCATCTGTTTCATATGGGACAACCGGATTATTACGTAAATCTCCAAGCGTCATTTTAGAGAGCACCACTTTAGCAGCTACACGTTCTTCTGCAGATTCAGCAGCAACTCCGGCTAAACGGTCGCCCGATTTTTCTTCGTTTGCTTTTGCCAACACATCAGTGATGGATTTGAACTGGTATGTATGGCCGAATAAATTCGTTTTTAAAATCATTCGATAAATCCTCCTCTCAAAATTAAAGCTATTTATATGGATCAGTTAAAGACTAAGGTTTTTACTACTACTGGTAGCACTTTCCCGTCAGCAACTGGTTTTCCTATATCAATATAATCACCATTATCAACTTTGACACTATCCAAACAAATTAGTGGATAGCCGGCTGGTAAATGCCCGAAAATACTTTGTCCGAGGGCTTTTGCCATGTCGTGCCAAGTAATGATAATTAGCGGATGACCAAGTGCGATTGGTTCTTTCATTCCCTCACAAATTGCCTTTGCATATTCTGTTACTTGCTCGAAACTAGGGCTATTCTCCCCTTCAATTGCAAGTGCAATCCGTTCCATATCTTCATCTATTTTGAACCAGTTGAGTTTTTCCTTGATGACTTCTGCCATATTTTCATTTTCTTCTTGTTTGGCAAGTTTCAAAATCGGAATGTTTTTTACTGGGAAAATTTTCTCGGTATAAGTGATTGTGCTACCGCTAATTTCTGCTGTGTGTGAACCGGCTCCTACCACAGTTGCCCGTATGGTTTCGACAGATTCGATATACTTTTTTTCGGTCATCAAGCTAGATTCAGCTATTGACTTTCCGAGTAAAAGTCCGATGTCTCCATATCTAAATGGATCACTTAGCGCACCAGTTGAAATGCAGTCTGCAACGCCTCCGGAAAATGATATACATTCAATTTCAGTAAGAAATTTCAATCCTTTATTTGTGATGATTGTTTCGTAAAAATCATTCGGAGCGCCTAGGCCAACACTGTTTTTAAGTAACTCTACCATTTCACCTAGAATTGGTTGTAAATTTTCTGGCGAGGTTTTCTCACCTATCGTGATTGGATAACCACGTTTTTCTATTAAAGCTTGAATTTTTGGCGCAATATAGGTGATTTTTCTTGTTTCACGGTCCACTTTGATTAACCGACCACCAATATCAAGGCATGCTGTATCAATAAGTTCACCACGATCAAATAGCGATAAATTCGTTGTTCCGCCGCCAATATCCAGATTCACAACAGAAGTATTATTTTCTTTGGCGTAGGTATGTGCACCTGCACCTTTTCCGGCAATGATACTTTCTAAGTCAGGTCCAGCTGTTGCTACAACAAAATCCCCAGCGAAACCACTCATTGCCTCTAGAACGTTACTCGCATTATCTTTACGAGCCGTTTCACCTGTAATAATAACTGCCCCCATGCCAATTTCTTCTTTTTTAATTCCGGCATTGGCATACTCTTTCGTTACAAAATCACGAATCGCCTCTACATCAATCAAATTATCAGCAAGAATCGGTGTAAACAGAATCTCACTTCTAAAAATAATCCGCTTATCTGAAATAACAATACGCGGCACGGTGAAGCTTGATGCCATATTTTGAATTTCTAACTCGGATAAAATGAGTTGTGTTGTCGACGTACCAAGGTCAATCCCTACACTTAAAATCGTTTCCGCCAAAACCCTCACTCCTTTCTAGCAAAAAGAAAAAGCTTAAAGACAAATAACAGTATCGTTACTTGGCTTTAAGCTTCATCGCTTTTTTACAGCTACTTCTTTGTAGCATGGATAGAATTGTATTTAAAATCAAACATTGTTTTTGTTCCGTGTTCATTCGATTCAATGGTTACTTTGCCTCGAAGTTTATCTTTAATATAACTTTTGACAATGGAAAGTCCTAGGCTTTTTTCGGATACTTTTCGAACATTAAAGCCATGACCATTGTCCGTTACTTCTGCGTGAATGATATTTTTTTCTTCTTTTATTTGTAGTAAAATTTCGCCTGATTCATTTGGATGGAAAGCATGGTCATATGAATTTTGTAATAGTTCATTCATGACAAGTGCCAGTGCCACAGTGCGATCACTATCCAAATAAATCCGTTTATCAATATCCATTCTAACAGCTACTTTTGGACAGTCAGTACAACATCTTTCAATATTGTAGGCGACTGTTTCTATGACCATATAAAGGTTAATCCCGTCTTCCATTTGCTTCGACAAAAGTTCATGAGTCGCTGCAATCGCAAGGATTCGGCTGACACTTTCATTTAGAATTTTTTGTGCCTCCATGCTTGTTGAACGTCTACCTTGAATTCGTAACAAAGAAACAACGGATTGCAAATTATTTTTGACACGGTGATGAATTTCACGAATGGCTACAGACTTAGAAACAATTTCTGCTTCCTTCACCTTAATATCCGTTATGTCATGCAAGATAAGAATAAAACGACATTCTTGTTCGTCTTCTTCTTTCACAAAAATCTGCTTCATAATAAAGTAATTCCCGGCAATAACCACTTCTTTTTTTAATTGAATTGGTTGTTTTCCTGTTTCAATTTGATACATAATTGCATCAAACATTATCTGGTCGAGGGATAAATTATCATAATGCATTCCTTGAATGTCTTCCATGTAACCAAGTCGTTCGTAGTACTGATCTGCAGCACAATTCTTTTGCTGTAAAATTCCATTACGGTCAAAAATCAAAATAGCATCATCTAGCTGATCGGTAATAGAATCCGTTAATTTACTCATAGCAGACAATGTGGTAGAAACATCACGATAAGCCGTTTCTTCATTGTCGATTTCAAAATGAGCTTTAATTTCGGCGCTAATATCATTTTCTAGAATTAGCACAGCTATAACTCGCTGTTTATTGCGAATTGGATAGACTTTTTGGCGAATAAGTACGTTTTCTTGTGTTTTTGCAAGTAAGTCATTGGAGTTCATACCCGTTTCTAGTGTTCTAAGTACACCTGGTTCATTGGAGCGTAGGGCTGTTTCTCCGATTACATTGTTTTTGTAAAGTGATTTGGTTGTTTTTGGCGGTGTATGATGAATGACAAGTGCTTCACTAGTTAGTTTATTATACACATCAATGAAAACATCTACATCTTGATACATCGAAGACTCGCTTAACGATTTTGCAGTATGTATTAATTCATCAATATCATATTCTGCCAAGTCCGTATAGCGTAAACACATTTCTCGAATCGTTTTAGTCATCGCTCATCACAATCGTTTCTGCGATTTCCATCATCGGACAACGTTTATCCATACTCAGATTACGAATCATGTTGTAGGCTTCTTCTTCTGTGATGTTGTTCTCAATCATAAGCACGCCTTTTGCTTTTTCAATTACTTTACGCTCTTCTAATTTTTTTGTGAGCTTTTCTAATTGCTGCTCTAGTTTTCTTGTTTCTCGCCCTTTGGCAATACTCATTTCAACTGTTGGAATCAAACTTTTTTCATCAAGTGGCTTTACTAAATAACCTAATGCTCCAAATCCTTTTGCTTTCTCCGTGTTTTTCGGATCACTAAATGCAGTAAGTAAAATAATTCCGCCAGCAAGACCTTCTGAAATAATTCGTTTCCCTGCTTTTAAACCGTCTAAGAGTGGCATTTGAATGTCCATGATAACAAGGTCTGGCTGATGGCTTTTGCATAGTTCGATTGCTTCAAAACCATCTGTCGCTTCCCCTACAACATTGTAGTTCGCTTCTTCTAAGATGTCTCGGATGTCCATTCTTGTAATAGGTTCATCATCGGCTATTACAATTCTTCCATTCATTCTTGTCACGTCCTCTTCTTCTGCTATTGATTGATTTGTCACAATGAAGGACAAAATCATTCTATAGAAGCATTTACTTGAGCGAAAGAGTAAAAGAGCTAGAGAAAAAATTTCTCCAAGAAAATAGAAAGAGCCCCTTAAAAATATTGTGCAATATTTTTGAGGGAGCCCCGTTGCTCTGCTATATTTATAATTCCACACGTCTTTGTGCTCGGTTCTATTATAAAGTAGCATGAAAACGATGTCAATAGGTTATTTGATTCCTGTTGTGAAATAAATAACTTTTATGCCAACATTTTTTCAAGAATAGCACTAACATCGGTTTCTGTCGGCGTTCTTGGATTAGTTGCAGTACATCCATCGTTTAATGCACCTTCTGCGATTTGAGCAATATTTTCATTTAAATCCGTACGGCTAACTCCACATTCTGTTAATGTAGTCGGCATGTTGAGTTTCTTTTGGAGTTGTTTAATGGCGTTAATTAAGCTACGTACACCAAGCCTTGTATTGGAAGCTGGCATTTTTAGTAATTTAGCAATCGCTGTATAACGTTCTGCTGCGCGATTATCTGGATTGTTACCAAAATCACTTGTAAGGCCAGCGTTATAACTAATTACATGTGGTAACAGCAATGTGTTCATACGACCATGAGGGATTTTAAATTTCGCACCAGCTGTATGCGCAATACCATGATTTAAGCCAAGAGAAGTAATGTTGAATGCCATCCCTGCAAGACAAGATGCATTATGCATTTTTTCGCGAGCTTCTAAATCATTTCCGTCTTTATAAGCACGTTCTAGGTAAGTGAAAACTAATTGGATAACTTTTTCCGCCATCGCATCTGAATAATCATTCGCTTTTGTAGATACATATGCTTCAAGCGCATGTGTTAACACGTCCATACCAGTATCCGCAGTAATTGCAGGTGGAACAGATTTCACTAAATCCGCATCTAAAATCGCTTCATCAGGCAAAATAGCATCCGTAATTAGTGGGTATTTAATCGCTTTTTCTTTGTTTGTAATAACGGAAAAACTAGTTACTTCCGAGCCAGTCCCACTAGTTGTCGGGATGACGATGAAAGGCATTGCGCGCACCGTACCAAGTTTTTGACCAAAGAATTTCATTGCTTTCGCTGCATCAATAGCTGAACCACCACCGATAGCAATCATCAAGTTGGCATCACATTCATTTAAAACTTCAATTCCTGCTACGACATTTTCAATCGGTGGGTCTGGAATAATTTCACTAAAAATCGTATATGTATTCGATTGATCAATTTTTTCCGTAATAGCATTAATCATTCCTGAACTAACCATAAATGGATCTGTTACGATGAAAATTTGTTTGTCTTTAAAATCAAGTAAACGATCTGTTGCTCCTTGTCCAATGTAAAGATCTGTTTTAAAACTAACTTTTTGCATGAGATTACCTCCTAGTTTTTTAAAATAAAAAAAGAAGCCTTGAGTAGAGAAATTTTCTCTTCCAACTCAAAGCTTCTTTGCTAAGTAAACAGTACGCCTTTGTACTGTAAAATATTTTATTTGTCCACTTTATTAAAAACCAAACCTATCGAAATGTCAAATCTTTTTTTGTAAATAGGCAATGAAGATACTTTCCTTGTATCACTCTTTTCGTCGTTGAAAAGATCATTGCCCACCATAAAACTAAGCGGTGCACATCTTTGTGCGTATGGTGCTTGATAAAACGTAGCTCGTTCAGCTTCTCGGCACCAAACCATTTACAGTGGGCTTATTTGTTATAAAAACAAATAAAAAAGCCCCAGTGAGACAACTACACTGGAACCAAGAATTATACATGCTTTGCCTCGAAGCAGTATAACCAGTTAAAACAATTAGATAAAAGACCTGACTTAGAGTGACTAACTCCTTACAGTGGCGGGACCGTGCTGGACTTTCACCAGACTTCCAGTATCTAACTGTTTGTATGAACGAATTCGTTTATCAAAGTTATTATAGCATAAAATAATCCGCTTGCAAGAAGAATTTGCTTTACGAAATAATTTGAACACCACCACGCGCGAACTCCCGGAAATAATATCGGCTATAAAAAGTCATGACATAGCGCCGTTCTAACTCAAATAAAATTTCGAGTGGATCCGTTTTTTCGAGTTCATAAAGTATACCGACAACTGTGCCACTATGCGAAACATTTACCCCCACTAAATCCAAGTTTTCAGTCACTTCTTGAATTTCTTTCCAAAATGGCTTTGGTAAAATAGTTTGATTGCACGCTGCGCTAATCGATGCTGCTTTTCCAAGTAAGCGGATTGATTTTTGTGTCACAGCTTGATGAAAATAGTCCAACCCTTTAGCTAGTTGTTGTTCGTTTTCCAGTAATTGCGCTTGATGATTATCTTGCCGGTAAGTAGCTGTTTCTAGAATGGTAAGTGGTTCTAACACAACAACGCCTAGTTTTGGCATCCATTTCGAACTTTGAATCACATCACCTTTTAAGTGATCAAACAAAGTTAACGACTCAAAAATAGTGCTATCGGTTGGCTCTAGTTTTAAAGATAGCTTGGCGATTTCTATTTCTGTAATGGATTTATTCAACCATTTTGCAGTTGCGCCGATTGTTGCGGCAATATCCGCAGTCGAACTCGCCATCCCTTTCGCGACCGGAATAGTTGATTTCACTTGTAAAGATACTTTCGGGAGCTCTCTTTTTACCGCGCCAAAATACTCGCAAGTTAACTGGAACGCATGCCAAGCTTTTGTATGCCCGGAGCTATTTAGTCCTTTTTTATCAGATAAAGTAACTTCGGAATACCAGTCGATTGGGTAAGAAATCAACTTCTCCCCGCCTAGAATAAAACCTTGCAAAAGCTCCCCACAAGAAGCTGGACATGTCGCTTTAATTTCCACTAAAAATCACCTCTAGCGCTGTTAAGAGTTTGCTATTATCAGCTCTACTTTTCACCGCAACCCGGTAATAATTTTCTGTGAGTCCTCGGTAATTAGCACAACTTCGAATAAAAATTCCTTTTAAAAGCAATTCTTTTCGTAAATCAAGAGGTTTCTCAAGATGAAAAAATATGTAATTTACACTTGGTTTGTACACGGTAAGTTCTGAAAATTTGCTTAAACCTTGGTATAAAAAGTCTCGTTCGGTGTTAATCCAATCGAATGTTTGTTTCATATAGGTTTCGTCTTCTAATAGAATTTGCCCTGCTAAATCAGCAAATGTATTAATAGACCAAGGTTCACGTATTTGTAATAAAGCTTCGGCTAAAGTATTATTTTTCGTCAGCAAATAACCGAGTCTTAGGCCTGGAATCGCGAAAAATTTCGTAAAGGCACGAATGATTGCCACATGCGGAAATTTTTCTAAATAGTTAATCATCGAAATTGTTTCATTTTCTTCTAAGAAGTCCATAAAAGCCTCGTCGATAATTAAAAATATGTTTCGTTTTTCACATAAAACTGCAATTTTTATCATTTCTTTTTGTGTAATAAGTTGGCCTGTTGGATTGTTTGGATTGCACAAACAAACGGCTTCAATATCCGTTTCTCGTTCGAGCATTTCTAGTACGATTTCCGCCGCAGCAAAATTGGTTTCTTTCGTTAACTCTGCATAAACAATTTCGGCATCGAAAAAAGCACGTTCATATTCCGCAAAAGTAGGCGCAAGTATAAGTACCTTTTGCGCCTTAGTCACTTTTGCGATTCCGAAAATCAGCTCAGTAGCACCGTTTCCAGGAATAATATTTGCTAGGTCGAGTTGATGAAACGCGGCAATTCGCGCACGGAGCGCTATGTAATCTGGTTCTGGATATTCTACCAGTTTGTCCAAATTAGTTATTATCGTTTGTTTCAAACTAGCTGGCACTCCTAGTGGATTAATATTCGCACTAAAATCAATCACCATTTCTTTTGCCAAGCCATGTTGTTTTGCTAGTTCGTTATAGTTGCCACCGTGAGAAGCCGTCGTTATTTTCACATCAAATCGCTCCTTAACTTATCGTTTGTTTTGCATACTTTTCTACATCGCGAGCAATCATTAGTTCTTCATTGGTTGGAATAATACACACTTTGACTGCTTCATCGTCATTGCTAATTATCATATCACCCGAATTATTTTTTGTCACATGGCACGTTACACCAAGATAACTTAACTGTTCAGTCACCATTTGGCGGATTAACGGGGAATTTTCACCCACTCCCGCTGTAAATAATAATGCATCGCAACCATTCATTGCGGAAGCATAAGCACCGATATAATTGCATATTTGCCCAGTGAACATACGAAGGGTTAGTAACGCTCGTGCATCGCCTTCTTTAGCAGCCATTTCAATATCTCTAAAATCACTTGAAATTCCCGATACGCCAAGAACACCTGATTCATTCGACATCATATGCATCACTTCATCCAAGCTATAGCCTAATTCATCAACTAAATATGGGATGATTGTCGCGTCAATTGTACCAGAACGGGTTCCCATCATCAAGCCGGCATTTGGTGTAAATCCCATCGAAGTATTTACTGATTTTCCAGCTTCAATCGCACAAACACTTGCCCCGTTCCCTAAATGACAAGAAATAATTTTTAATTTTTCTAAAGGTTTCTCAAGAACTTCTGCTGCTTTTCCAGCCACATATTTATGACTTGTTCCATGAAAACCGTATTTTCGAATATGGTGTTTTTCGTAAAGCTCATAAGGAAGCGCATATAAAAAGTTTTCTTCTGGAATCGTTTGATGGAATGCTGTATCAAAAACTGCTACTGAAACAGCATTAGGCAGTAATTCCCGGAATGTTTTGATACCAATGATATTGGCTGGATTATGTAGTGGAGCAAGACTTGTTACATCCTCAATGCCTTTCACTACTTCATCCGTTACAACACATGACGTGACAAAAGCTTCTCCGCCGTGCGCAACACGGTGTCCCACTCCAACAATTTCACTAAGATCATTAACTACTTGATGCTCTTTCAATTGTTCTAGTAAAATTTTAACTGCTTCTCCGTGATTATTTATCGCGCGTGTCTCTTTGATTTTTTCATTTTGAAAGGACATGTTGAAAATGGCGTCTGGTAATCCGATTCTTTCAATCAAGCCTTTAACTAAAACTTCTTCTTCTGGCATCATAAAAATTTGGAACTTCAGTGAAGAACTCCCTGCGTTTATCGCCATAATTTTGTGCATATAGCTCAGTCCTTTCTCATTTTTAAAGGAGCAAACAAAGTCTTTTTTGTTTACTCCATCTTTTTATAATAAAATATTGAATAGTCCAATGGCTAGCAATCCACCAATGATTGGCCCGACAATTGGAATCCAAGCGTAGCGCCAGTCCGATCCACTTTTATTTGGTACTGGTAGTAAAAAGTAGGCAAGTCTTGGTCCCAAATCACGCGCTGGGTTAATTGCATAACCTGTCGTTGGTCCAAAACTCATTCCGATTGCAACTACTAGAAAACCAAGTATTAATGGATTTAACCCATCTGTGAAACTATTTGCTCCAATCATCAATAAACCAAAAATGAAAGCGAATGTTGCGATAATTTCACTGATTAAGTTGAAAGGTGTATTTCTGATTGCTGGTCCTGTGGAAAAAATACCATGTGTATCAATTTCTGGGGGAGTTGCTTTAAAATGCGGATAATAGTGTAAAATAACAATCGATGCTCCGACAAATGCTCCAGCGATTTGTGCGATAATATACGGAAGAACATCTGCCCAAGGGAATGATCCACCAACCGCAAGCGCAATGGTTACAGCTGGATTTAAGTGCGCCCCGCTATATGCTCCAGCGACATAAATACCAATCATTACAGCAAACCCCCAACCAAATGTAACAACTACCCAGTTCGCCCCTTGTGATAATGATTTATTTAGTGTTAATCCTGCTAAAAGGCCATTCCCAAACATAATTAAAACCATCGTACCAATAAATTCCGCCAAATATGCTGACATAGTTTATCCTCCTTTTTAACGTACATTCTAAATAATTTGTTCTAAAATTTCTTTTAGTTCTTGATGTGTCGGTGTCGTTGGGCTAGTTGGTAAGCAAGCATCTTTCAGCGCATTTGTTGCAATTTCGTCCATTTTTGCATAGACTTTTTCTTTTGCTACTCCAGCATCTGTTAACGTTCGTGGCATTTGCATATGTTTCATCATCGCTACAATTCTTTCACGAAGTAAGCGAACTGCCGTTTCGTTCGAGTCAGATCTGGAAGCAATTCCGCAAATGCGCGCCATCTCAGCATATTTTTGTTCTGTTTCGCGATTTTTAAAGGCGTTAAAACGAATAACTGCATCCAGTAAAATCGCATTTGCTAAACCATGTGGTACGTGAAACTGCGCGCCAAGTTGATGAGCAATACTATGATTCAAACCTAAATTGGCGCAGTTAAAAGCCATTCCTGCCATAGTAGAAGCGTTATGCATTTTTTCGCGATTCGCTAAATTACGCCCATCATCGTAACAGCTCGTTAAAAAACGTAACGTTAATTGCACACTTTTTTCGCCGAGAGCATCGGTATAATCACTCGCATCTTTAGAAACATAAGCTTCGATTGCGTGTGTTAATACATCCATTCCCGTATTTGCTGTTATGGCTGGTGGCACGGTGACAACCAGTTGCGCATCTAAAATAGCCACATCTGGAATAAGTTCATCTAAGAAAAGTGGGTATTTAATTTTCGTTGTTGGATCCGTTATAACAGTTGCGGCTGTAACTTCGGATCCCGTACCACTTGTAGTTGGAATCGCTATAAAAGTGCTAATATTAATTTTTTCCAAGCGTTTTGCGAAGTAGTAAATTCCTTTTGCCGTATCAATCGCTGAGCCACCGCCAAAAGCAATCATGACTTGCGGTTGAATTTTGCCAGCTTCACTAACACCGCCAGCTACTTTTGAAATGGGCGGATCTGGAACAACATCGGTGAAGATGTGCACATTATTGGATGTATCTAATTGTCCAATTAATCCTTGAAGCCCCTCTCCATCAGCTAAAAAACGATCACAAATAATCCAAACATTTTTATTTTTAATTTCTTTTAAAACTTGTAAACTATTCGTACCAAAAGCTACTTTTGTTTTAATTTGAAAGCTATTCATTCAGTTTGCCTCCTCTTAACGAATCGAAAAACCATCTGTTAAAACACAACGGCGACGTCTAGCAAAATGACGTGCTGTAGTCGTTCCTTCTCCGGTAGGCGTTGCAATAGTGAAAGTTGTGCTACCTTCGCCTCTAAAACCTAATCCCGCAAAAGAAGGACCATTTTTTACAAAGATGGATGTTTGCATGTCTCTTGCAGCTTTGTTTAATCTAGAGATATTTTGTGAATGCATGGTTGCTGTATGATGTAAGCCTTGTTCGAGTTCAATAGCAACTTCAAGGGCTTCGTCAAAATCAGGCACTCTTACAACAGGAACGATTGGCATCAATAACTCTACTGTTGCAAATGGATGAGATTTCTCCGTTTCCACAATGATTAAACGCGGTGTAAAATCACAAGCTATTCCTGCTTCTTTTAAGATTTCTGAAGCACTTTTTCCAACTAATTTTTTATTTGTTACACCTTTATCCGTGACAGCTACTTTCTCCAATTTGTTAATATCACTTGGATTGGTTACATGTAACGCACCATTTTTTTCCATTTGGAACATTAAGAAATCTGCAATACTATCAACAGCTACAATACTTTTCTCTGCAATACAAAGAATATTATGATCAAAAGATGCACCGTCTACGATGTCAGCAGCTGCTTTTTCGATATTTGCTGTTTCGTCAACAATAGAAGGCGGGTTCCCTGCACCTGCGCCTATCACTTTTTTACCTGATTGCATCGCTTGAAGAACAACGCCTGGACCACCTGTAATAACAAGTAGTGGTACTTTTGGATGGTTCATCATTTCTTGCGCTGCTTGAATGGATGGTTTAGCCACGGTGACAATTAGATTATCAATACCACAACTTTCGCGAACAATTGTGTTTAGTTTTTCAATCAACCACAGTGAAATGTTTTTTGCCCCGGGATGAGGACTATAAAAAACGGCATTTCCAGCTGCAAGCATACCGATTGAATTACAAATCAATGTTTCCGTTGGGTTTGTGCTCGGCGCTACTGCACCAATTACACCATATGGAGAGAGTTCATACAGTGTCATACCGTTATCACCAGTAGCTACTTCTGTATATAAATCTTCTACCCCTGGCGTTTTTTCAATTGCTAACGTGTTTTTCAAAATTTTATCTGCCACATTACCCATTCCGGTTTCCGCAACTGCTCTTGTCGCAATTGTTTCAATTTCTGGATAAAGTGCTTCACGAATTGCTTTTACAACATTGCGGCGTTCTTCAAGTGATTTTTCTTTATAGCAATTCTGCGCTACAACTGCTGCTTGAACAGCCTCGTCAACTGTATCAAAAACGCCACTTTTCGCGCCTTGTGTAGTTGTTTTTGTTGGTACTTCTTTTTCTTCTGCTAATTTTTCTAAGAGAACTTTTTTCACCAGTTTTTCGAGTTCTAATGATTCCATACAGAATTACCCCTTCTCTATCATTGATAATGCTTTTTTTGCGATGTGGATGTCTTCTTCCACTGATCCACCACTAATTCCCATTCCACCAATAATCGCTCCATCTTTTCCATAGATTGGAACACCTCCGCCAAAAGTAACAATGTCACCATTTGTCAGTGTTTCTAATTGATAAAGTGGGGCTCCTGGCTGAACTGCTTCTGTTAAATTTTCTGTACTTGTTTTCATCGCTACGGCGGAATATGCTTTTTTCGTTGCTAGTTCTGCACTTACTAAGAGAGCGTGTTCCATTCGGTAATTAAATCTTGTATTGCCATGCGCATCAACTATTGCAAGTGTGATTGGAACGCCCACTTCTTCTGAGACGCTCTCCACTTGATGCATTAGTTTTTCACAAAATGAAAAAGATAAATCGCTTGTAACGGCCTTTTCTTGCCTAGTTTGCTCTAAGTATTTGGCAACAATGAGTTTTGTCGCTTTATCAAGCATTTCTCTGAAATCTTCTTCTCTAGCAAGGATATATAAGAAATCAGATAAGCGATTTACGAATTTTAATAACTCTTTTCGGATAGCTGTTTGTTCTGATAAACGAACAAGTAATCGCTCACCACGTCTAGCAATAGTCCTTGCGCTGTGAAGAAATGCTCCGGCTGTGCTTGATCCAGGAAGAACAAAACTATCGACTTTGGGCAATTTTGCGGTGTATGCATCAATGACGTCTTCCAGTCCATTAATGTCGTTTTCCGTAATGATAATTTTACTAGCAAGCGCTGATTCGTTTTCTGTTGCAAGTTCTGCACAAACATAAAACAACTGGCGCTCAATATTTCTTAATAACGTTTTATTTTCAGTAGAAGTAACGAATTTTTCTGCTACACTAATTTCTGCATTAAGCTCATCAAACGAGCCATATGTTTCAACACGGTCATCATATTTTTTCACACGATTTCCATCAAATAGTGCAGTCGTTCCCTTATCACCGGTTTTTGTATAAATACTCACGAGTTATTCACTCCCTACTTATCAAAACTATCGACAATTGCTATAATTGCCGAATCAATCGCACTATTTGGTTCTGCAAAAACACTTCTAGCTGCATTTCCACGAGCAACAAGCACATACTCTCCAATCCCTGCACCGACAGAGTCACATGCTACTTCTTCTGAACGCACATCTTCTCCATTAGCATCAACTGGTTGTACAATCATCAACTTTTTACCAGTAAGCGAATCTTCTTTTTTTGTAGAAACTACGCTTCCAGTAATTTTCGCCATAAACATAACGTCACTGCCTTTCCCGCACTGCAATATTATTTTTAGTTAAATATTCATTTGCAAGCGGTGTAATAAGCTGCTTTTTATATTTGCAAAGTGTACTTCCGCTTGGGATTACTGCGCTATCACTGTAACAAATCACTTGACCACTTGAATGAAAGAGTCTCTCACCATTACTTGTAAAAACTGGAAACATTAGTTGACTAAGCATTGTATAATCAATCCAAGGTTCGCCGTTATCGTACAGTTCAAGTTCAATCGTCACTCCATAATCGGCGGCTTTTTCAAACCAAACAGTTAGTGATTCTGCTCGATTTCCACCGAGAATTCGCTCAAGAAAATGTTTATTTACTTGTGTTAACCGAACCGTTCCGCTTTCCATAAAAATCGCGACTGGATCGTATGGAAGTTTGCTAATAGCGATAGTAGTTTTACTTGTTGCTCGAAGTTTCAAACGCTGGACAATGATTTTGACTAATTTTTCTATCATAAATTTCCGCTCCCTGAACTCATAGCAATACCAAGAGGCGTGACATACTGCGGATAATTAGGTTGAAAAACAGGCATCTTCAAATAACTTTCAAACGTATCTTTAAACTGGCTATAAAATGAAGCCCCGCCAACGATATAAAGTGGTTCCGAGGGAGATATTTCGAGATGAACACGGGTGATTTCTGCCATTTTTTCCACGACAGGACGCATCACAGAAAAATGCTCACTAGAATCTTTTTTCGCGCGTTTATTCTGCTCAGCTTCTTCTACAGGAATACCATAATATCCGGCTAAAACAAGCGTCATATGCGTTCCTCCTGTTGGTTCGTCCGCAGTATAAATCACTTCGCCATTTTTAAAGACACTAATACCAGTTGTACCCCCACCAACATCCACTACTGCACCATCTTTTAAATCAAGTACTACCGCAGCAGCGGTAGGTTCATCAATCGTGGAAAGTGCTTCCATTCCCGCACTCTCGATGACATTTGCAACTACCTTTTTATTGTTCCCTATCGTACCTGGCGGGATGGCTCCAGAAGCATGTGTCAAACTTATTCCTAAGCATTTTTCTGCTCGCTCCTTCAGTCGTGTCACAACTTCTACTGACTCGCGGTAATTGACAACAAGACCATCGCGAACAGCGTCAGCAAATTCAAACGCTCCAAAAAGTGGTACATTATTCTCGTCTAACACAATAAACACGATGGAAGAAGTACCTAAATCAACGCCAACTTTTACTTTTTGATCAGCTGAAATTTTTTGTTTGGTATCTTGATTCATTAGTGCTGCAAGCTGTTCCATCCGTTCGTTAGCTATTTGTAAAATATCCATTTCCACACCTCCTTATCAGGTCACGACTTGATTATTTTTGCAAAGCTCACGCCAGCAATATCTGCCGCGTTTGCTTCATCTGTATCAATATGCATTTCTGGGATAAATTGATTATTCACCCGAATCGTACAATTATTTAACACGAGACTACGTATTTCTGAACCTACTAAGACAGAAACTTCATCACCTTGTTTCACACCGTATTCATTCGCCACACTTTCTGGTAAATGGATGTGACGTTTCGCAATAATTGCTCCTTTTGGCAAGAAAATTTCGCTATGTTTAGAAACAAGTTTGATCCCCGGTGTTCCTTCAATATCACCAGAAACACGAATTGGAATCTTCATCCCTAACATCCGTGCATCCGTTTTAGAAAGTTCTACTTGCGAAAATTTTCGAAGCGGACCTAAAATACGAACCCGCTTCAATTCGCCTCTTTCTGAAACTACAGTGAGAGTTTGCTCAGCAGCAAATTCGCCAGGTTGCTTTAACCATTTTTTCACTTGAATAGGTTCATTTGGAAAAAGCTGGTTATAGTCTTTTTCTGTTAGATGAATGTGGCGGTTAGAGACTCCAATAGGAATCTCTGTTTCCGCACCGTTTAATCTTTCTGTTACTATTTGTTTAATTATTGCTTTTAATTCTTCTCTTTCCACGACTTATAAACCTTTTGGTAGCAAAGTTTCTACATCATTGTGTGGACGTGGAATAACGTGGATAGATTGTACTTCTCCAACATTACGAGCTGCTGCTGCGCCTGCATCTGTTGCTGCTTTTACTGCACCAACATCACCGCGAACCATAACAGTTACAAGTCCCGAACCGATTTTTTCATAACCTACAAGAGATACATTGGCTGCTTTCACCATTGCGTCAGCTGCTTCAATTGCTCCAACAAGTCCTTTAGTTTCAATCATTCCTAGTGCGTTATTCATTATTATTTCCTCCTCAAAATTAGGTTTATTTCTCTTCTTCAAAATGAATACAATCTTGTCTTGGATCACCTTTTATCCGTGGACAAAGTGGATCATGACATAAATTGCAGGTCGCTTCTACTGGTGATTCAGGTTCCGCGACTTCTTCTGTTTCAACAATCAATCCGGGTTCTTCTGGCACGATTTCTTCTTTTGGCCAAAATACTGTAAAAATCTCTTCCCCTGGTCGAGGAATGACTTTTTTCGCAATAAAACTGTCTGCGGCTATGGCGGTTTGTTCTCCTGCTTCAAGCGCCGCGTTTACAGCTGCAACATCACCTTCCACTTTCACGGTTATCCAGCCAAATCCTTTTGCCTTTTCCGTGTCAATAAGTTGGATATTTGCTACTTTTGCCATTGTATCGGCTACGGTTATCGCTGAAGCAAGTCCTTTAATTTCAATAATTCCAATTGCTTGATGCATTCCTTCACCTCCTTATTTAAAAGGTACGCCCTTGACAAGTCGCGCTGCATTCATTCCCATATTCCGCTGATTTTCCAGCGTGGCTGCGCAAAAACGATATTCCGAAAATAGCGGCTGATCTGGCGGCAAATTACGATAATGAATCACTAAATGATCATTTTTGAGCGTAATTCCAACCAATAGTGGCGAACTCGCTGAAGCTCGAAATGCCGCTTGTACTTCGTCTTTTAAAGGCATAATTTCTAATTCACATGGAATGCCTTCTTCTTCTATTCCAAATAATACTTGTTTAATGCAGTCTGGATTCGCGCTTTGATCTGCATGAAAATAAATAGCTGGTTTATTTACAACCGGAATCATACATTAGCACCACCTGACAGAATTAATCCTGTTGCAACTGCATTTCTAGGCCCTTCTTGTCCGCGAATATTTCCCCGCCCCGCAACTAAGGAATAATGAGAAAGTGCATCTGTAATTAATTGCGGAATCTCAAAATCAAGGGCTGATCCTCCGACAATTACAACAAATGGAATATCACGAATGTTCCCAGTTGGGCTGACATATTTTAGTGCACGGATGGTATTCGTTACAAAAACGCGCTCTTTAGCCGAACGACGAATTAATTTAATTTTTTCAATCGAAACGTCACCAGGAATTGGTACAAATCCGTCTGGTTTTACAATCACTACTTTCGCAAAAACACTTGGAGAAAGCGGCGTATCGAAAAATTGAACCGTACCATCTTCATGGCGAATATGGAAAATGCTTTCGACTTTAGCAAGCGGATATTTTTTTATATCTTCTGCTAAATACCGATCTTCAAGGCCAATTTCTGACTGGATAATCATCGTTACCATATCACCTGCTCCAGCTAAATGAGTAGCAATGATTTCACTTTTTCCATTTATGATTGAAGCGTCTGTTGAACCTGCTCCTAAGTCTAAAATAGCAAGTGGTGTATTGGTTCCTGGAGTAGTAAGTGCTCCGAGAATCGCTGCCTCTGCTTCTGCGCCACCAATTTTGACCGTTACATTTAGCTCTTGTTCGATTTCTGAGGCAATTGCAGCCATTTGTAAATGATCACTTTTTACCATTGAGGCAATTCCAACAGCTTGCTCCATGGAAAATTCGCCCGCCAGACCACCTTGCACATCTACTGGAACAAACGTATCTACAGCCAGCAGATCTTGAATAAAAATATCTGCCGGTAATTTATTAGTGAGCCCAGCCATAGTTTGTCGTACTTTTTCTAACATGCCGCCGATATTGGTTCCTGGTTCACCGCTTGCATTATCAAGTTTTGGCAGTGACATAATCGCTTGCATGATTTTCTCAGAACCTTCTGCCACATTTACACGTTGCGTTCTAGTTCCTGATTGAAGTTCAATATGTCCGGCTGGAATTGTTCTAGCTTTCACATCGCCTTCTGGTGTTTTAATCACAACTGCCGAACGATTACCAATTAATGCTCGAGCTACGGGAATGATGTTCTTTGTTTCATCAGAACTCAAATGGAAAACTGTCGCAATACCATACGGATTAGAAATCGTTTCTATGACTTTACCCGGAGCCGCAACTTCAACAGCCGCTAACATATCAACTGGAACTTTATCAATAAAACCAACTTCATCTACAATCGGGATTTTATGGTTTAATCGATTATGAACGAGCACTCCGTCGTCTGCTTGAAGTATCGCAGCAGTTATTTGATAACCAAGTTCGGTATAATCATTAATCAGCTGTGCGGCATCTTCAAAGTCAACCATTTTTGGGATAATCACGATATAATCAGTATCTTTTGATTTAGAAGCCACTTCATCCAAATGTACTGTAATTCCTGAGCCCATTCCAAGCCCACCTGGTGTTTTAGGATTATGTCCAATCATGGTAGACTCTGTGATAATTGTTTCAGTAATTGTTTCCATTGCTACGTCACCGATCACGGGGGTCGCTTCATTAATACGAATTTCAGCCAAATCCGCAGTTGTTGCATTTACTTTTTCTAAAGCTAATTTTAACGCTTTAAAAATCCCATGAAGGTTTTGTTTTGTTCCTTTGATACCAGTTGTGTCTGTAATAGCGCTAGCAACAAACTCTGTTTCCCTCTTGGTGTTTGCTATGGCAAGTGCCACTTCTGTTGTTGAGTTTCCGATATCAATACCTGCAATATACTTCATTCATTTCACCGCATTTCCTACATAATCATGAGCAAAGTTGAATTTTAATTATCGCCTTTTAATTTCTTACGCTCTTGATAAAGCTGTGCTGCTTCACGAACATAATTAGAACAAATCGTTGCTTGATAAACGCTCTCTAACTCATCCGCAATCGCAAGTAATTCTTCTTTTGAGGAACGGTATGGACGCATCGCATTGTAGATTTCTAAAATACGCTCATCCGGAACAACAGTTAATTCTGCTGCACGTTCAAAGTTGTTCGCGAGTGTAGCACGTCCAGCATCTCTTGCTACTTGCGCTTGCATTCTAAGTGTTTCTGCTGTTACACGAACATCTTCAGGTTTGATTGTGCCATCTAGAACACTTTTTAGCGTAATATCATCCAAAGATTTAGATGATGCTGTTTTTACAAGTTCTGGACGTTTCGTACCAAGTGGATAGTCGCGAACAGTGAGTGTATCTCCGCTTACTTTTTGAGATGTGGTTGTTGTTACTGCACCACTATTTACTTCTTGTAAAATATTTCTAACCATATTTTCTAGTGCTTCTTGATTCATCATTTTCACCTCACTATTAATTTACTTGTAGTTCGACTGCATTTTTCCCTTGAACAACATGTTTCGTTTCTTTGATATGAAGTAAAGCTGCTTTTGCTTGGAATTTCGGACGAGCCATTTGGTCATTTACCATTGGGACCGGATTTGGTGATTCACCTTTTGCATATTTCGCAGCATTTTTACCAATCGCACGGTAAGTTTCGAGTGTGATTAGTGGTGCTTGTGGGAACAACTCTAGGTTCGATAGTGGTTGTAAATCTTTTTGGTGGATTAATGCTGTACCACGCGACTGAATCCCGATACAAATACCAGAACCACTTAGTTTATCGCCTTCTACTGCGACGAAAGCTACGTCAGAAGAACGGAATACACGAACAACTCGTGCTTTTAACCCTTCTTCTTCAATGCCTGCAATCACTTCTCGTAAAATTTGTTTATGCGGAACGCCAACAATATTTTTCGTTTGATATTTACCAAAAGCTGGTGCGACCGCAATGACAACTTCATCTTTTTGTCTTCCTGGTTTCGCATCACCAACTTCTGTTAAAAAGCTTTCATCTGAAACTACTGCACTTGGCTGTTCTTTTTGGAAAGAAACTTTATCTTCTTTTAGCTGTAATTCATCTAGTACTTCTGAGATAATTCCACGAAGTACTTTTTCGTTAATTTCAACCATGTCTCTTAATCCTCCTTTATAAAAAATGGGAAGTAGCTTAGTCTAATTCGTTTGCATCAACTGCAACAGCAATATCTTTTAATTTTTCCCAGCGTTCGCCTTCTAAACGATAACCAGTTCCTGGGCCTGCGTAATCATTTAAATCGTTGACGGAACTAATGACATTCCAGTCTTTATCAATGATGGCAGATGTATGAAGAAAGTCCCCAGACACGCGTTGTTTCAGCATGTTTAGTACGCTTTCGGCAACATCATCAAATCCACCAGCAGATAACGCTTTTACGACATCCAGACCAGTAACACCACGGTCCATCATTTCAGCTGCTGCTTTAATATCTTCTACCATGTTACGTTCTGGCATATCTTTACTTCCACGTGCATACGTTGCTGCTTCTACTTCCTCATCCGTTACAGCAGGAAGACCTAATTTATCAAATACAACTTGGATTACTCGTGCAGCTTTATTTCTAACCGCTACAACTTCTTCCTCCGTCACTGGTGTTAAACCACCATCTACTTTTAAATCACGTTGTAAAATATTGTAATCATCAAAATCATCTGCATCAAAATTGGAACCCGCAAACATATTGTCATAGTTTGGAGTCGCACTATATCCAGAAGAAATATAATCAGTTCCTGGTAAAAATTGCATCAGTAAACGAGCTGTACGACGAATATCCGAGTGAGAGAACGTTTGGTCATTACCAGAAGCTACTTCTAGATCTAACATAACGGCAATTAAATTCTCTGCAAGAACTGCTCTAATACCACTTGGTACAGCTCCCGGAATTCCAATACAACTAATCGACCCATTTTGTAAACCTTGAACACCAGCTGCTTTTGTAATAAAAATACAACGGGATTCAAGATATAGCATAGATTTTCCTTCTGCATAACCCATTTGAACCTCAGAACCAGTTCCAGATGTGAAACGCATTTTTAGACCACGAGAAGCATATGCACTTGCCAAAATACCTTTAGACCAAGGTGTATCATCCCCGTCTGTAAATACAGGCTCCGTACCATAAACAGAAATCGTTTCAGCGTAACAAGTTAAGCCGCGCATACCAAGCTCTAATTCTGTTGCTTCCTCAAGAGAACATTGCGTTAATACGCCACCACGCCCTGTTTGCGAACCTACTAATAAGCTAAGTGCATTAAAAGGTGCATAACGAACTACTGCAACGGTTGTTTCTTGCTCGTCAAAACCACGAATTGCTGCTTCTGCCGCATCTGCTGCAATTTGAACAGGATTATCACGCAAGTTAGTTACGTGAGCTTGGGTTGTCGGTGTTCTACGTGAACGCATTTTTTGCATGGACATCATCATTTCGACAACGTTCATTTGCGAAACTACTTCTACAATTTTTGCCGGTGTCATTGCTGTTGTAAGTAAAACGATTTTTTCCCGCGGTACGTTTGGATCACATAGCATGTTAGCGAGCTTCACAGAGTCCATTTTCATAACTTCTTCTGCACGGGATAAATCAACGCCATACTTAGCGATGAAATGGTCAATTAAGTCAAAATCAGCTAATTTTTTGCTGTCCATTTCGACTACTTTTCCATTTTCTATTTTAATGCTTGGTTTTGGATCATTTGGACTTTCCATTGCGATTAAGCCTTCTTCAATCCATTCTTTTACAAAACCATCTTGATTAACCGGGCGTTTTGCTAACTCTTCAAAGCGTTTTGATTTCATCAGTCGTTACCCTCCGTTCTAAATGTAGGATGGACGATCATTTTTCGGTTCATCCCCTAAAGCTCCAAGTAATTTTTTACCAATTTCACGTGCAGAAATAACTGCTTGACGAACTGCGCCAGAATCTCCTGAAATACAAAGAATAACTTCATTGGAGAAACTTGTTCCATCAGCTGGTGAAGAGTAAGCAACCACATCTACATTCGCAGATTTCACCGCAGTATCAGCCATAACAACGCCAATCCCAGCTGGAGCACCAACCATAAGTCCGAATGCTTTACCTACTGGTGCGCCAAATGCAGTATTAAGTGCGTGGCTTGCGCGTGCAGTATATTGAAGTTCAATATGTCCTGCTTCGTTACCGTATACATCTCCAAAAGTTTTATCTAATTCATTCAGTGCAACTTCCACTGCACGTTTCACATCAGAAACATCGTCACCACCAAAGATAATTAAAGAACCGTGACCTGCACCGCCTTTTGTATCACGTGGTAATTCAATTTTTACTACTTCTGTATTTGTTGCTTTTACAGCTTCATCTGCTGCCATAATATGTGGGCCTGCACCAGTACGGGCTCCTAAAATACCTATAGAACGGTAAGACTTCTCAAGCTTCATTGCTTCTAAAAGTTGTCCGTCTACATTCGCAATCACTAGGCCGATTGTATCTCCAATCGCTGTTCCTACAAACTCTGTTAATTGAACTGCCTTTTCACTCATTTGACGTGATCCTCCATCCTCTACTATTTTTTCCGGGGCATCATTGACCGTTTCCATTACCTGTTTTAGAATTTCGTCAATCAGTTTATTTTGCTCACTCATCTGACTTCACCCTCACTGGTAAAATTTCTTCCACATCAGTATGCGGACGAGGAATAACATGTGTACTCATCACAGTACCTACATTTCTTGCTGCCGCCGCTCCTGCTTCTGTCGCTGCTTTCACCGCACCAACATCACCACGAACCATGACAGTAACCAGTCCAGATCCGATTTTTTCGTACCCTGTTAAAGTTACATTAGCTGATTTAACCATGGCGTCAGCGGCTTCAATGGCGCCAACTAGCCCTTTAGTTTCAACTAAGCCTAGTGCTTCTTGCATGGGTGTACCTCCTTCTCAAAATAAGTATTTTACTCTCTCAGTATAGGCAATCTAATATATAAATAGTTGCCGCTTCCAAATAAAAAAAAGAAGACGCGATTCGTGTTTTAACACAATTTTGCGCCTCCAAAAAAAATAACCACAAAAAGCCATCCAGTAATGCATGGTTTGGGCTTTTACATATGAAATTAGTCTTAGCAATATATTGTTATCTTCATGGCAAGAAAATGTAAGCGCATTATAAATATGCTATACTAAGAGCGACAGAAACATGCCAAGTATTGCCGAAAGGGGAATAGCTATGTTACTACAGTCCAAAAGCAACGAAATGCTCATTGAAAAAGTCATGGATGAGTTCTCAGCCGCAACTAGTTTAGCCTCAGTTGTTGTAGATATACACGGTACCGAAGTTTCAAGATTATGTAACTTTACTCCTTTTTGCCAACTCATTCGATCTAACCCTAAATATCGCTCCCTTTGCCAAAAATGTGATATGTTTGGTGGACTAGAAGCCTCCAAAACCGGAAAACCTTTAATTTATCGATGTCATGCTGGATTAACCGATTTTTCTGTCCCCATCGTCGTCGAAAATCAACTTAGTGGATTCTTACTCAGTGGTCAGGTTATTTGTGAAGAAAATAGTGAAGTTGGTAATATTCAAACAGAAGAAACGGATTGGAAAAACGATAAAGAACTAATATCCGCATTTCGCTCTGTCCCTGTTTTCAGTTCTAAAAAAATCAACTCTTCTGCAGAAATGCTTACAATTATCTCCCAGTATTACTTGAAATCTGAAATGGAAAAAAGCCGCGAAGAACAAAAACAAAAGATCGCCTTCCACCATACGAAAATAGTACATCATGAAGATAATAAAGAAATTCGGAAAGCACTCAAATATATCGAAAAAAATCTCAACCGTCCTATTACACTTGATGAAGTAGCAAGTCATGTATATCTTAGCTCTTATTATTTCAGTAAATTATTCAAAAAAGAAATGAATGTGAACTTCATTAATTATGTGAACCAAAAGAAAATGGCACTCGCTAAAGAAATGTTGAAAAACCCACGCTTGTCCATTGATAATATCGCTCGTAATCTTGGCTTCACTCAAACGAGCTATTTCTGTAAGGTCTTCCGAAAAGAGTTTGACGTCACTCCAAAAGGCTACCGCGAAACTTTAAAATAAGTATTTCTCAAAGTCATATTCTATATTATTTTAGAGTATGACTTTTTTGTTCCTGAAAAGCAAAAAAACTTTCATCCATTATCGAATGAGAGTTTATGCACAGCAAATAAGCTATACTACCCGCATACGCTTTTTAGGACCCCGAAAAAGAGTTGCTTCCGTCTTATTTGGCGAGTATCCTGACTTGGCTTCATCCAACTATCGAACCTTCCCATACGCTAAAAAACGTACAGTGGCTATCTCGATTTTTGTCCACCTTACAGTTGCGGGGGCAGTTCCGGCTTCACACCGAATTCCTCTTTCAGAAATGCAAACACATTCCACCAACATAAGACCTATTTAACTACCTACATCTTAACACAAACGATTTACAAAAAAAGCGTTTTCACCTGAAACAACAAAAATCTACTATTGATTGGAAATAAGAAAACGTTGAGATTTGTTGTCCCAGAGCGAATAACACCCTTGCTTGAAATCGACATCCCAAAATTGTGCTATTTTTTGATCTTGTAGAAAAAGTGCAATAGCACGTAACACACCAAGATGCCCTACAAATAACACCGTATCGAGCTTCTGCCAGTTTTCCCATTCAGCCTTAAATGTAGCTATCACACGCTCATAAAAAACCGGAAAACTTTCCCCATTTGGAAATGGAGCTATTTGCCAGTTACTACAGTAATCATCCCAAGCGACAGGAAACTTAGTACTAATTTCTTGATATGTATATCCTTCAAAATCGCCAAAATTCATTTCATTAAATGCAGGAAAACGAATTGTCTTTCGGTTACTTAATAATGCTGCAGACTGAATTACGCGCATTAAATCACTGGTAACTACTAAGTCAAATGAGTAATTAGTAAGTCTTTCTTGTAGTCGTTTCATTTGTCTTATACCATTGTCATTTAAAGCCACGTCCATTTGACCACAATATTTTTTTAGTGCATTGCAGTCGGTTTCGCCGTGCCGGACAAAAATAAGTTGCAATTACATCAACCCCCAAATTAATACTAAACAAAATAGACACACAAGTTGCCCCATCTGCCCCCCTGCACCTAGCGTATCTCCGTTCATTCCACCAATTCGCTTATATACAAATAACCGGTAAATGATTGTAAATATTAACACCCCGGCGTAAGCAATTAGCCCCACATAAGAGAAAAACAGCGCTAACACAATGAGAACAATCCCTTGGGCAATCATAATCGGCCACCAAGGAACACCTAGAAAAATCGAACCAAGTCCCTCTTTAGAACCCGCATAGGTCATTTTTGCAAAAAGCAACATTGTCACGCCTTTAGCAACCATTGGTAAAACGAAAAACAACCAGCTAATCTGCTGTATGTTTGGAACAGAAAAAAATAAAGCACCATAAAAAAGAAAATAAAAGCAAATCGCAATCACACCATTTGCGCCAACTCGACTATCTTTCATAATTTCTAGCATACGCTCTTTTTTACGCGAAGAAAATAATCCATCAGCTGTATCTGCAAGCGCATCAACATGGAATCCGCCTGTGATGATAATTTCTGCAAAAAGTCCTGCGATAATTGCAACCGGCAAAGGCATAACAAATGATACTAAAGAAAAAACAAGCCAATTCCATGCACCTATAACAATTCCAACAAACGGAAGAAGCGCACTCCCTTTTTTCAAGTTAATCTCGTCCATATTTATTTCGATAGGTAGCGGAATTCGCGTAAAGAATTGAATTAGTAAAATCAATGTTTTCATATTACTTCCACCTTTTCGGAATGCCACTCATGACAAAATAGACTTCCTCTACTTCCATTGCAATTTGCTGATTAATACGACCAATAATATCTCGAAAGACTCGCGTTAACTTATTTTCAGGTACAACCCCTAAGCCGATTTCGTTCGTAACAAAAATAAGTTTAGCGGTGGATTGCTTTCCCGCTTTTAAAATTGCGCGCACTTCCGATTGAATCGCAGCTTCTATTTCATCAGCAATCTCATTTGTCAACTCGCGCTCGCCAAGCAACGTAAAAAATAAATTAGTAACTAACATCGTTACACAATCAAGCATTATTACATCATATTGATTTCCATGTTGCTCCAAATGAGCGGCAATCCCTTTAAAAGCTTCAAAAGTATCCCAGTGTTCTGGACGCGTTGCTTGATGTTTTTTTATCCTAGCTTGAAACTCTGTATCATTTTGAAATGCAATTCCGGTCGCCACATATAAAACACGATTATATTTAGCAGCTTCTTTTTCAGCAAAACTACTTTTACCACTTCTAGCGCCGCCAGTTACAAGCATCATTTCACCCATGGTAATTCCTCAATTCTCCTAAACATTTAGCAGTCGGCAAGTCCTGCTCAAATGTTTTTACTTCACTTGCTTTAACCGCTACTAAAATAACTGAAGCTGGCCCCGCAGTTTTATTCATGGTCGCTTCATTAAAAATGCCACTAGCTTTGAAAACACAATCATTAATTCGTGCTAAAGTATTTGCTTCATAAGCCATTCCTTTCGATCCAACCGGCACAACTTCAAGTACTCTGCTGTCAGAAACTAACTGTTTGACCAAATGATAATCTGGCATCTCCGCCATCCTCTGCAAAACTTCTGCTCCTACAATCGGTTCGCCAAATGCAAATAAGACCGCAGCTTCATGCACATTTATGAGCTTGAGTGCAGCTTTAGTCGCAAAACCAGTTACAAGAACGCCTACACTAGTTTGTGTTACGTTCATATTTTCTTCAGTACTGCCATTTAATTCAATATGACCTAAATCAGCCTTAATAAGTTCGTCTTTTAGCCCTGCGATAACACGTTTACCAGTCGGATTCATTTCCGCTCCGATAACATCACTCACAGCCACTACTACAGCACCTGAAGCAAGCATTTCTAGTAGAGCAACTCTCAAAGTCAACTGAGCCGTCACTTCTGGCGCAACCCTTAAGCCATCATGCACTTTCTCACCAAACCCAGCGCTAATATCACAACTCGTCAAAACACAACCACCAGGCACATCAATTATAGATAAATCCCTCACTTGAGGCATAAAAACCCCCCCACTTAGTTAAAATTAATCTTCCAAATATGCCCGAAGCTCTTCTATTCCAGTTTCCTCTACCGAAGAAATATAAAAAATATGCTTCGCGCCGGCCATGCGTAATGCCCGCTCTGCTCGCTCAATGTCTTTGTCCGATTCCGCCAAATCCACTTTTGTAACAATCCCAATAACCGGTTTAGCAAAAATACTGGTAAACATCGGTGAAAACGTCTGCTTCTTCTCCGTTACACTCTGTAAAATCGCGATTACTGATGCATCAGCCGCAGTCACAGTGAGCGCACTATATAGTTGCCTATGTTGTACAAATTCGCCTGGCGTATCAATCATTTCTTGAAAATACTCCACCGCTTGTGTTTTTTTATATAAAATATCATATCCGTGCAATTTCTGGCACAGCGTTGTCTTACCACAACCAACTGAACCCATTACCATCATTTTCTTCAAGTAACTCAGCTCCTAGTGATTTTTGGAATTGAGAAGTCCAAAATTTCGTGTAATGAAAAAACGACTTGTTGTAAAGCTGATTCAACAGAAGAAACATCACCTGTAAGTACAACGGAACCACTAAAACGATCAATGAAGCCAATTCGTACATCTCCAGATTTAGTCGCGATGTCACTTGCGATAATCGAAGCTTCACTTGGTGTAATGGTTAAAATTCCAATCGCACTAGCACCTTCTTCTAAACCTAATTTCGTATAAATATCACGGTTTGGATTCGCGATTAAATGCGCGAGTGTCACCTGTTTACCTGGTACGTATTCTTGAATTACGCGTTCTTTATTATCCTCAAAACTCATTTTTCCCACTCCTCATCTAGACAAACTATCTCAAAATAATCCTATCATATTTAGGCGCCACTATTTTGTCAAATTGTTCAAAAGGCACGCAACCACAGTCAGTGCGTACCTTTCTCAAAAACTCTATGACAATATATTGTTATCTTTTTAATAGATTAAACTCTCAAAAACTTCTTTACGAGGTCTTGGTATAACTACTTTATTAATTAATAGTGCTTCTTCTTTAGCTGCACTAAGGCCTGCTTCCACTGCCGCTTCACAAGCTGCTGTATCACCAGTTAAAACGACAAATGACTTACCCGCAATCCCAGTCGCCAACCGAATATCCATTAGCTGAACATCAGCTGCTTTTACTGCGGCATCAGCTGCTATAATTGAACCAGAGCACGAATAATATTCCATCACACCTACTGCATTCATCTCATCTGGAACTTCCGTTTTGTTAATTGCTTTGATTACTTGGTCAGACACGCGAGGAATGACTAAGTTCCCGACGATATTTGCCGCACCTATCTTCGTTCCAGCTTCAATTGATTGAGCTACAGAATCCACTGTGCCTGCTATTAAAATATAATATTTCCCTGGACAGCTTGCTTTAGCATAAATTAATTCGGAATTGGCTGCTTTTAGCATTGTGTCAACCGCCTCAATGCCTTTCGAAATACTATTTAATTCGAGAAATCCTAATGTATCCATTTTCATGACATCACCTTCTTAATATGAACTTGTTCTTCGGTTATACGAATAATTTGACCGTCAATACTTGCATGGATATTAGCCCCAAGAGCTGTATCAGGAATCTTCGCAATCAAATCACCTTTTCTCACAATATCCCCCTCGTTCACAACCGGAATAGACGGCGCTCCAATATGCATTTTCGTTGGGATAAACACTTCATCCACATCTAAATAATGCATTGTTTCTAAATGAACATCTGCATATTGCTGTAAGCCCATTTTGATTAAAATATTTTTGGGGGCAATCGATTTATATTCGCGCATCGGGTCAGGCGTAAATTCTTTTTTATCGGTTTGATAACGAACACCTTGTTTTAGAAGTTCTTTTTTCACATGAATGTTTACTTGGCGCGGAGATAATCCCATCGGACACGCAATCACCTCACAAATACCACATTCACAACAAATCATCGCTTCTTCCCAAATCGGATCTGGTTTAATATCCGTTATATCCTCTGCAACCGCAAAATGACGCATAACTTTATGCGGATGAATATCATGACCTAATTGCTTTCTCGGGCATAAATCCGAACAAAGCGAACACTGAATACAAGCTGATTTTGTTTCATTGAAAATTTGTTCCACTGTTTGGTAATGTAACTTGTGCAGATAACCTGTATCCTCTGCAACAATCAAGCCAGACGTAGTTTTTGTCACCACTTTTTCAGAAATGGTGGATTGGTCATTCAATTTACCCATCATCGGTCCACCATCTAAAAACAAGTACTCTTCCAAATTAGTTCCGCCTGCCGCTGCTAAACAAACCTCAAATGGCGTTCCAACAGGGACATCCAACAGCTTTGGTTCTCCTACCGCTCCAGTTACTGTCAACTGTTTACGAACGACCGGCGCGTCATCTTGAATCGCATGGAAGACGTTCCACATTGTCGAGACATTCGATACAATACAGCCAACCATTAGTGGAATACCGCTTGGTGGTACAACACGGCCTGTCACTTCAAATACCATGACTTGTTCATCACCAGTCGGATAAACATTATCCATCTCATGAATTGTCACGCTTGCATCTAGTTCTGTAATTGCTGACCTAAGAGCCGCAATTTCTTCTGTGTAATAACGTTTTGTCGCAATAACGGCAAATTCTGCACCTACTTGGCTTTTAACCATTTCAATTGCTTTAATCGTTTCTACTGCATGGTTTCTCATGACAAAATGATCGGTTTTTAGTAGCGGCTCACATTCCGCCGCATTAATAATTAAGTATTCCACTTCACCGCTAAACTTGGCATGGGTCGGAAAACCCGCTCCACCACAACCAACAACGCCAGCATCTTTAATCTTTTCTAAAATGGACATTTGGCTCAACACCCTCTTAATAGTTTTTCAGTATACTTCAATGATAGAGCGTTTACATTTCAAAATCTATAGTAAAATTTTGCAACCTAAAAGAGAGCAATATAATAGAATAAAAAACCTACTAAAATTAGTAGGTTTTGTCTGTTTTATGTCGATTGGCAATTTCGTCTGTTTTTAAATTTTCAATTAGCTGGCTTACTTCTCTTTTTATTTTCTTGGCGTATCCTGGATTGCCACCATCCGTTGAAATACCGACTAGCAACTCATTTTTTGATACAGTTGCCATATTGAAAAAATCGGAATTCTTTTGCTCTGTCGTATCATTCACTAGTTGCTCTGGCAGATGATCTTTCAGTATCATTTGATTGACTTCTGGGTTATTCGTACAAATGAATATCAGAAAAGCGCTATCAAGATGCTCTGCCCGGTAAGCTTCCTCTTTTACCTGTACTTGAAGCTCTTTAATCTCTGGCAAAACATCTAACCCAACAATTAAAATATCAGCACCGGTATGAAGCAGCCCCTTTACTTTACGAAGTGCTACCTTCCCGCCGCCAATTATGACAACCCTTTTCCCTGTAATATCAAGCATTATCGGATATTTCATCATCAAGCCCCCGCACATTTTTCTTCATTTTAACACATAATTGAAACATTTTTCGGGTATAGTTAAAATAATTCAAAAGGAGGTAGAATAAATGTTTAATCAAGCGAAACGAATCTCCACATTTTTCACTTTTAATGGAAATGGTGAGGAAGCATTTCAATTTTATTTAGACACTTTCCCTGATGCAAAAAAGGTCTCATTAACCTACTTCACAAAGCCTGAGCAGGGCGGTGATATTGGCAAGGTTCTAAATGCTACTTTTGAAATAAAAGGAGCTTCATTCATGATTATGGATATGACAAATAACGCCTCGCCAGCCTTTAGTTGGGCTACTACAACACTTTATTTTGCAGATACAGAAGAGGAATTTGATTCCCTTTTTGAAAGATTAGCTAAAGAAGGAAGCGTAATGATGGGCCCAGAAGAAGTGGAAGCCCTTCGAAAAGTCGCCTGGGTTACAGATAAGTTCGGGATTACCTGGCAATTAGTATTGGCATAAAAAGAACACGAAAACGCCCTCTAAAGCGTTTTCTTTTTTAGTTCAAAACGTTTGACCATTTTCGACCATTATGATAAGATACCTATATTACAAATAAACGAAGACTTTTCAAGGAGGAATTTTTTCATGGCAGACAATAAAAATAATGAAAATATCGCGAATATCCTTACACAAAAATTAATTGATACACGAACAGTTTTAATTTATGGAGAAATTAATCAAGAGTTGGCTGAGAACGTTTCTAAGCAACTTTTGCTACTAGAATCTATCAGTGACGAACCAATTACAATTTTTGTAAATAGCCAAGGTGGTCATGTTGAAGCAGGCGATACCATTCATGATATGATTAAATTCATTAAACCTGTAGTGAAAGTCGTTGGGACTGGATGGGTTGCAAGCGCAGGCATTACTATTTACCTAGCTGCTGACAAAGAAAACCGCTATAGCCTACCTAACACTCGCTATATGATTCATCAACCAGCTGGCGGTGTTCAAGGTCAAAGTACAGAAATCGAAATCGAAGCAAAAGAAATTATCCGTATGCGCGAAAGAATTAATCGCTTAATCGCAGAAGCAACTGGTCAAACATATGAAAAAATTTCTAAAGATACCGACCGTAACTTCTGGCTTTCTGTCAATGAAGCAAAAGATTACGGCATCGTTCATGAAATTATTCAAAACCGTGATGGAATAAAATAACACAAAAAGGTTCACTTCATTTTGTAAGTGAACTTTTTTATTATCTTTCAAAAGGAGTATCAAAATGGAATTAACCAAAACAAATTTTCAAAAGCTTGACCAAATACATTTATCCTTCGAAAATCGTCATTCAATGGCTGAAATCATCGCTATTTTAAGTGAATCATACATTGAAATCACTAAAAACGGAGTGATTAAAGACTATGCTTATTACAAATCGCTTGAAACGCTTGGAGATAACACTTTAGAAATAACAGATTATTACATAAAAATTTTAGATGAGACTAAAGTCTTAACCTATTATAGATTGAAAAATATAAGTGAAAACAGCTATACAATGCGAAGTAATATTTGGATATTCGAAAATGGTTCATGGAAACTTACCTTTCATCAAGGTACAAAAATCACACTAGAAAAGGAATTTGACTAAATGCCAAATTCCTTTTGTTTATTTTCTTTTTCGCAATAAAATCACACTAGAAACAGCTAACATTATACCGCCAACTAAACTAGAAGTCATTCCTCTATCCCCTGTTTTTGGTAAATTTCTATTTTCTTTCACTGCTATCGAATTAACAGAAGAGGTCTGTTTTATTAGGGCTGGTTGAATATCTCGCGTTATTGACTTTACTGGACCAGTTGAAGGGACTTGATTTGGTGGATCCACCGGGTTTACCGGGGCAATTGGATCTACTGGTTTTACTGGATCTACTGGGTCTACCGGGTCTACCGGGTCTACCGGGTCTACCGGGTCTACCGGGTCTACCGGGTCTACCGGGTCTACCGGGTCTACCGGGTCTACCGGGTCTACCGGGTCTGGGTCTACTGGATCTACCGGGTCTACTGGGTCTACTGGGTCTATGGGTTTATCAAGTAAAGGCTGAGTAATTTTACCGGAATATGTTGTTGTTAATGAACCAATAGTTACTGGGATGTTGTAATTATAATTAAGGATATTGTTACTTTGAAGTCCTTCCCAAGTAATCTCTTCATTTGCGTAGATACCCCCATGGCTAACTGTGGTTGGTTTTACCCTACTACCATTTTCGTCAATTACTGGTGCTGGTAAAGTAAGTGGATTATCTACTTCGACCGCTTCCAACACACGAGTTTGATTATTAAGTTCTAACCTAGTTAAATTAGTCAAATTTTCCAGTGGAGAAATATCAATAATTTGGTTGGAATTTAAGGATAAAGTTTCAATATTTGGAAGTTCTGCTAAACTGCTTATATCTGTAATTTTATTGGTTTGTAAGCCTAAATCTTCAAGGCTCGTAAGGTTTTTAACTACAGTTATATCACTTATTTGGTTACCATATAAGCTTAATCCAAGTAAATTAGTCATATTTTTAAGAGGCGTAATATCATTAATATTATTACCTCCAGCCCAAAACATCAACATATTTGTCAAGTTTTCAACAGGCGTTAAATCCGTTACTTCACAATCTCTCATAGTCAAAAATCCTAGCTGTGTCATATTTTTAACAGCACTAATATCCGACACTGGGTTGGCGCTAAGATTAAGATCAAGCAAGTTTGTTAAATCCTTAATTGGTTCAATAGTTTGCAGATTATTAAATTCAAAATCAAGCGACATTAATGAAGTCAAATTCGCAATAGGAGTTAAATCACTAATTTGATTCCTCGCCAAACTAATTATTTCTAACTGAGTTAAACTACTTAATGGCGATAAATCACTCACTTGGTTGCCATAGCCAAAAATCTGATTAAGATTTTGCAAATATTCTATTCCTTCCAAGCTTTGAACGCCTTTTGAATTGAAGTGTAATGCTCTCACAGTATTCAATTGACTTTGTGTAACTGTGCTAGTTACAGATGGTAGTTTCAACCAATCCGCCACTACTTGTGCAAGATTTGGATCTGTAAAAATTTCATTAATTGGCTTTGGCGTCGTAAGGATATATTTTGTCTCGGCTTTAACTTGTTGTGGCTTCGTTAAATCCCCCATACTAAAGACACAGGCTAAAATTAAAAGTAAACTAGTTGTTAATTTAATTATTTTTTTCATATTGTCCTCCTTGATTGTCAAACCATATGATACACCGCTCATACAGTTAAATCAATGGAAGAAGGAGGCAATATTTCCTGTTTCATAAAGATTTAAAATAAATATTTCCGTGTTATATTTCCATCTTATTTCTTACATTTAATCCTAGTAAAGAAGCTTTTAAGAGATTTCCTCTAACGAATAGATAATTAATTAATTGTGACTAAATAGTGAAACAATGCATAGAAAAGTGAAGTTTTACTACTAAAAAAACAACTGAAACTTTTAAATCTACATTGATCTGTTAATTTTTATAACTCGTTTGGCTTAGGTGCTCTAACATGCTTCTTCATTGAAAGTTCACATGCACCAAATGCTTGGAAATTTTTACGTGCTTCTAATAAAGTTAATCCATTATTGGCGCCAGAAGGAATATTTAATAATCCTTCTATCGAGGAGATATTTTGATAGTAAGAATAAATCTCACCATTTTTTAAAGCAAAATAGCCATCATCTTCCCAAAAACACACGGGGCAAATCTCAAATTCTCCCCTCACATCAATCGTTAAAGAATTACAACAAACACATCTCTCTTTTTCAGTATTGTCTGGCCATTTAAGTAATAGCGTTCGTTCTTTTTCTTCTATTATTTTAAAACCATATTTTAAAAGAAAGGAAATCCCAGCCACATTTTCTCGTCTTACTTCATCGAAGATAACTCTTCCTTTACATTCATTTTGAAAAAAATCCAAGAACAAGTCCAAAGCCTTTCGAGCTATTTGTTGACCTCTATACTTTGCGGCAACTTTAATATTTAAATAAGCTGTCTCATTTTCCAAATCTCGAAAACTGACTTCTCCAACAGGTTCCATATCTTTTTTGATAATAAAATACGCATTAGTTTCTAGTGACTTAGACTTTAACCAATCCATTCTCGTTTCTTCTGGAAAAGAAAATGGCCCGCCAAGCACTTCTGTTGTTGCTAAATCTCCCCATAACCATTCAATAAAAGGAAAATCAGCAGTAGTAGGTTTTTGTAATGTGATATTGATAGAGCATCCCTCCCATTATATCATTTCATTTATTAAATCGTTATTGACATACTATCATGACTTTCAAACTACTTCCCATTATTTTAGAAACAATAGCATTATTCTCGCTTATTGAAAATAAACTTAAAAAATCGACTGCACCACTATTAGCAGCAATAATTTCATTAAGTTAATTAACTATTTGGAAGCTAAAATGGTATTGTTTAAGAGGAGCTGTTAGTTCATAGCTACTGCTTTTTTTAGTGCAATTATATTTGCTCTATTAAATTTCACACTTTGGATGGGACGAGATTTTATTTTTCGTTAAATTAATAACATGTTTTGAGCCGAAATCCCATTGTGTTTTTCATTAAAATCATCAAACGACATTTCCCCATCTATCTCTAAAACTTCATAAATTTGTTTTAGTTCTTTTGTAGTGAATATTGTTTTAGGAGAAACTAGCTTTTTCGAGTAACTAGCAAGTGGCGTCATTCCTAATCCTGAATAAGGAAGAAAATATTCCTTTCCATTGCTTCTCTTTAAGAACTCTTTCGCGGGCATTGTCTTACTTCCAAATCCCCAATCAAATCTAATAGTAATTTCCTCTTTGTATCTTTTAATAATCTCCTTATCTGGCGCGTCTATTGTTCGATACCCTGCATAAGTTGTAGATCTTCCATTAAAAGAAAAATTCATTGGAAAGAGGATATCCGTTTCTTCCAGTATAACCTTACCAATAATTGGGAAGGCTCCTCGCAACACTAAATCATCCATAATAAATTCCGGATTTAATAGTTCCTGTTTTTTCAAAAGGGTTAAATCAACTGAATTTTGTTTACTTGTATAGTTAAAGCTCCGTATCACAAGTGGAACACCCATCATCAAACGGAGATAATGCGAACTATCTTGTGGCAGTATTTTTTGTTTCCGAAACGTCTGAAAACAACCAATTACAAGTGCAAATCCATACTTATTTCCTATAGGATAAGAAAAAACAGACCCTTGCTGGATGACTTGTCTCATTTTTACAGTCCGTTTCGCTTTGGCTAACATGCCCAACCAGTCACTACCATAATTTCCCGTAATTTTTGCTTGGACATTTTCCTTGGTAAAAACCATGTCTTTCTCAAAATATATATTTTCAAAATGCCGAACGCCTAATTTTAGCTCTATTCGATGACTGACTTTATTTATTTTTAGTCTTAATTCTTTTGTTTTTGCTTTTAAAATTGCGTTAAGCGTCAATGCTTTTGGTTTTGCTTTTTTTCGTCCAACTAATTCATTGGTATCCGTAAGCTCTATATTATAATCGATTTCTTTGTAACAATCAGCTTGATTTAGTATCAATTTTATCAGCACACGATTTCTAATAATCACTTCTGCATTTTCCACAGTCAATTTTTGATCATTTTCAAGAATTTGATGTAACCCTACTATTTCTCGTATCTCATTATTAATCATATCTGTTCACCTTCCTGTTGTTTTTTAAGCTTCTCTCGGTATCCATCCACTTTTCTAGCTACAAAAGAAATCGTTTCCGCCAATTCTTTTTGTTGTTCATACAAGTTTTCCATATGATTATCTAAAATCTTTATCCGTTTTGGTAGCGATGCATCTCCTTGTTTTTGTAATGCAGCAAAATTTTTAATATTCGTTATCGTCATGCCTGTTTGTTTCATTTTAAGCAAAAGCTGTACCCAGCAATAATCTTCTTCCGTATAAACACGATAATTTTTTTCATTTCTAGCTGGTATTAACAATTTTTCTTCCTCATAATATCTAAGCGTATCAATTGAAAGACCTGTTTTAGTAGCAAAATCTTTAATAAGCATCTAATTCCTCCTTGCTATCGGGTATACTCCATACCTTAAGCTTAACATATATGAAGGAGGGGGAAAATGTATTTAAAAGAATATCCTAATTATTTATATTGCACAGCAGTTATTCAAACTACCGGAAAGGCTTCATATGAACTGCTAGTAGAACACTTGGAAGAGTTACGCGCTAAAACCATAACTGAAAAAGGATGCATTTTATTTGAAATAGTTCCTTTAGAAAAACAACATGGCAGGTTCGCATTGTGGGAGATTTGGCAGAGTCAGGAAGCTTTTTACTATCATCATCAACAAAACTATACGAAAGAATTTTTTGCAGCAAAACTTGATACTATTGAATTTTTCGAAAGCTCAAAGAAAGTGGATTTATAAATAAAAACAGCTTGTAATTTACACAAGCTGTTTTTATTATTTTGCTACGCTTTTCAATGTACCATTTTCTAAAAATAATTGTTCTTCTGCTAAGTCTAATGTTGTAGCCCGGTGAGAAATTACAAGTACTGTTTTATCTTGAATTTCTGAACGAAGCGTGTTTAAAATCGTTTGTTCATTAATATAATCTAAATTGCTCGTTGGTTCATCTAATAATAAAAATGGCGCGTCATGAAGGAATAATCTCGCTAACCCTATACGTTGACGTTCCCCATCTGATAAATTTCGTGATTGCCCACCGATAATCGTCTCATATCCTTCTGGCAAAGTTTCAATCCACTTATCAATCGCCGCTTTTCGCGCAGCCTCTTTTACTTCTTCCAAACTCGCATTTTTTTTACCTAGACGAATATTATTACTAAGTGTATCTTCAAATAAAAACGTACTTTGCTCCATTACACCTTCTAGCCGGTGAAGCGAAGACTCTGTAATTTCAGGAAGTGCGTTATTATTTAAATTAATCTGGCCTTTTGCTGGATCCCAGTAACGCATCAGTAGTTTTACTAAGGTGCTTTTCCCGCTGCCACTTTCTCCGCCGATGCCAAGCCATTTCCCTTTAGGTAGAATAAGCGAAAGTTCGTTTAAGATTTGCTCTTTCCCCTCATGGCTAAAACTCACTTTAGCTAGTTCTGCACTTTCGAAATCAGTTAATTCTAGCGATCCATCAAATGATACGACTGGCTTTTCTTCTGTTAACGCATATAATCGCTTGCCACTAGCAAAAGTGTTTAACAGCGCCGTTCCTAAAGCGTTTAGTGCCAATACCGAGCCAAAAGAACTTAAACTAAGCACAGTTCCAATTAATACCGTTTCAAGTGGTAATTGCCAAAAACTACCTAACATTAAAATTAAAGTCGCCGTACCAATTAGCACCCATTCACCAAATATTTGGAGCTCGCTTCCTTGTCGTATTCGTTTCTGATACTGCTTGTTGAGCTTTTCGCCCCGTGCTTCTAGTTTTGCTAAACGTTCTTCTCCAAATTTAAATTGGAATATATCTTGTAAACTTGCAATGTTTTCCATGACAATTTGATTAAGTCCAACAAATTCTTTTTGATAAGCTGTTCCGATTTTTTTATTTCGTTTATAACTAATTATTGGCAAAATAACCCCGACCAAAATTTGGCCTAACAAAAGTAGGATTGCTAAACCAACATCATAGCTTGCCAAAAAGCCAACTGTTACAACCGTCGTACCAAGTGCAATAAAAACTGGTGAAATCGTATGCGCAAAAAATACTTCCAAAGCCTCGACGTCCGTTGTAATCGCGGCAACTAAATCACCACTTTTCTTCCCCGACAAACGAGCTGGTCCTAGTTTTCGCAAAGTCGCAAAAATACGTTCTCGAATAATCGCGAGTAGACGAAAAGCAATATCATGATTTAAATACTGTTCTGCATACCTTGCAAGTCCGCGAACTACACCACAACCAACCATGACAAGGAGCCATTTATACGGATTCAGTGGTTGCTGTAAAACCACCGCAAGAATTCCATATGATCCTATTAAAGAAATCATAATAACGGATAAATTACTAATAATACCAAGAAAAATCGCCAAAACCATCTTGCCTCTTAACGGTTTAACAAATTTTAAAAGCCAACCAATAAGTTTCCATTCCGACATATTAAGCTCCCCCTTTCAGCAACGCTTCTTCTTCTAAAAAGTAATTTTTGAAGTAGTTGGATTCTTGTTGCAATCGTTCTGGACTCGCCACTTCCACCAATTTTCCTGATTCAAAAACGAGCACCTGATTCGCCTCCAAAACATTATATAAGCGATGCGAAATAAAGAGCACGATTTTTTCTTTAGCTAATTCCTGCAACACCAGAAGAATAATTTTTTCACTTTCCAAATCCACCCCAGAAGTTATTTCATCAAAAACATATAGTTCTGCTTGACGCAGCAATGCTCTTGCTAGTAACAAACGCTGTCTTTGGCCACCAGATAAATTACTACCATTTTCCTCTAAAGGCTCGTTTAATTTTTCTGGTAATTTTTGTACAAAACCTGCCAAGCTAACCTGCTCCAATACTGTCCAGAGATCATTATCATTCGCAGCTGGATTACCTATTAATAAATTTTCTCGAATACTATTTGCATAAAGATAACCATGATTATCCACTAAAACACCTTGTTTTCGAATAGCTTCTTCGCTCAAACTAGCTAATGGTACATCATTCCAAATAATTTCCCCTTGATAGCCTGGCAATTGATTTAATAGTACACGTGCAAAAGTACTCTTCCCTGAACCAGACTTACCAACAAGAGCAGAAAAACTTCCTTTACTGAAATTAGTTGATATATCTTGAAGTGCTTCTGCTTTCCCTGCTTCATATGTATATATCAAATCGCGCACCTCTATTTTTTCTAAAGGTTTGGCTAGTTCTACTGAGCCGTAAATTTGCTCTTTTAACTCAAAATAAGCAAATAATTTGCTACAAGCACTGATTCCATTCATCGCTACATGGAATAAAGATCCCAATTGGCGCATTGGAATAAAAAATTCGGCACTTAGTAATAAGAACATTAGCATGCCAGTTGTACTTATAGTTCCATTTGTGAACATAATTAAAGACATACCAATACCAAGTGCTGCCCCACTGTATGAAATAATATCCATAATCGTAATAGAGTTCAGCTGCATTGACAACAAACTCATCGTGGCTTTACGAAAACGCTCCGCATCAGAAACAATTTCCTCTTGCTTATATTTATCTTGATTATATGCTTTTAAAATACTCAAACCACTTAAATTTTCATGAAATTTAGCCCCTAAATTCGTATAATCTGACCAATAACCACTCAAAATTCGTTTAGCAATTTTCATTACTGCCATAATAACAATCGGAATCATAGGCATACAAATTAATAACACAATCGCCGGCTGCCACGCAAAACCAACTAAACTTCCAAAAATCATGAAAGAAGCGATGAGACAATAAAATAATTGCGGTAAAAAACGTGAATAATAAATTTCTAATTGTTCAATCCCATCTACTGCAAGTTGTGTTAATGTAGACGCCGGTAACTGTCCTTCGTTATTCCCTAATCGAAAAGCTTTTTTCATCACCGCCCGCCGCATTGATAATCGTAATTCTGCCGACGCTTGGTAAATTTGTTTTTCCGCTAATTTGGTGAAAATAGCTTTGCCAACTAAAACAAGGAAAACCATCCCAACAAGACGTAACCAATCAACACTTTGGCCTTCCAAATAATACGTTAATTGTTGAGCAAAAATAAACCAAAGGCCAATCATCAGCCCCAAACTTAATACACGAAAAAGGATTAATAATATTAAAGATTTCTTTTCAACTAGTTGAAACAAACGCTTATCAATCATTGTACTTCCTCCGAGTTATATTAAGGTTTATTTTAGAAATCCTAAATACTTTCTTTGTTATTTTGGCAGTATGAGCCATTTTTAATACTACTTTTCCCATTTGATTGCTAACCTCCATCAATAAATCTTTGTTTATTATATCACAAAAAACACCATTTGATAACGATTATCATTATCATTTGTTTTTTTATGAGAAGGAATTTTTCTTCCAACTGGAAAAATGCTGATTATTATTTGGAAGGAATAGATATAGACCATATGATTAACTTAATACAAAGTTGCATGTTGTTTTTAAACAATAAAAGAAGACCAAATTAATGATCTCCTTTAATGATAGAATAATTTTTAAAATACACCTGTTGCCAAGCTTGCGTTTTTTTCGCTGTTTTATTTAAATCTTTACACCACGGTGGGTAAAATCTAGCAGCCATTTTCCCCTTTCTAGCTTCACTAGTTAAAATCCCCTTATCAATTAAACATTGTCTTGGAAAAACAAATAAACCATCCAAATCACCATCAATGACAACAATACATAAAAAATCAGCACTATCTGACTCGTCAAAAGAGCGATTTTTCCCAAATTCATTTTTCTTCCAAAAAGCGACAAAGTATCCTTCTTTTTTATCTGTTTTCATCGCCAAACGAGTACGAATCAATGTGTTATTTTTAGCTGTTTTTATAACCATTCCTTGATATTCTTTATTTTGTGATTCTTCCCGAATTACTACCAAATCACCAAACTCTGCTTGTAAAAGCTGTTCATATTTCAATAGATTATCCCTTCTGCTGTAAATGGAGAATGGGGTAAGGCTTCCCAAATCCATCTATATCGCTTTTGGAATAAACCACAAATCCATGCTTCAAATAAAATCTTGTCGCAAAATGGTTCTGTTCATTTACATCTACTTGATTTATCCTTTTGTTCTCAAATAACCACAAAAGAATCTTACTCCCATAACCTTTACCTCTAAAAACTGGATCAAGAAATAGCATTTCCAATTCCCGTTCACTCGTTCCACTAAAACCAACAAGCTCTTCACCAGAAAACCACAAAAGCAATTCCACATTAGCTAAAAATCCCGGAATTTGTTTTTTGTAAAATAGTCTATCTTCTACAGTCAAAAAGTCATGCGTTGTAATTACGGACTTTTCCCATATAGTTAAAATAGTTGGGAAATCTTGTTTTTTTGCTTTTTTATTGATAAGCATTTTTTACCAACTTCCCATTTACATAATTCTTTTCAAATCAATACAATTTCTAAGCAAGTTCTTCCATCAAAATCAATAAAGACTTTTCATTTTGATTCTTCACATTAATCTCTAAGTAGTCAAAACCATCTGTTTTAACTTGTTCCCAAGGTATACGTCTGCCATCAATTAGAAGGACATTTCCATTATCATCAAATTCATAATCTTCTTTTTCACTTTCATAATCAATTCCAAGACCAATAGATAAATTAATTTTAGAGACATTGTTCACTGGAAATCTTTTAAGTTCTCTACTTTCAATTACAGTCTTATCATATTCATCACAAAACATACTATCATATCCATAATATGCACCATCATAAAGTAATATTTCTTCTTTTGTTAAATTATTTTTTGCTATGATTTTTAATGGGACCTTAAAATCTGCGGCTGTAATTAGTTGATCTCCCTCAATTTCTTCAAGCGTTCCACAATAAAAAATATCAAATGTTTCCTCACTATTTGCAGTTGAAATTTCTAAATTAAGATAATCATTGATACCTATTTCTTTTGCAGTATTTTTCAAATATGATGGAATCAAATTTTTTCCTCCTTAATTATATTAATAAGCGATTATAGCATATATTACTACCTTAAAACATCTTTTTTATAGCTTGTTTCGTATTTATTCACTTAGAGCAAATTCTTTAAAATAACTAAGAATTGTTATTAGCTTATGAGGATCTCCAAAACCTTTAAATTCTTCATTTTCTTTAACTATTTTTATCCAGTCTTCCTCACTATCCATCAAATCGACATTTTCAAATTTTTTATTTAATAAAGTGGTTTCTTTAAGGTTAATTCGGACAAACCAACCAGGATTATCAAGGGTTTCTATAGTCACACCATAGTCATGCTCCCAAGCTCCATCACACTGTTCTTTATACCATTTTTCTATCCACAATAAAATATCCATGTTTCACCTTTCCTTATGCTCTAAAGATTGCTTATTTGATAGGTGGCTCTCACTTATTAACTCTGAACAATCCAGAGTTTTGTGCTTTTACTTTAACTATTCCACGGGCTTTTTTATTTCATTTCTTCAATATTAGGAATAGCCCAATCAATTGCTTTGCGTCCATTCTTTTCCAAAAATTCATTAGTTTTAGAAAAATGCTTGCACCCGAAAAAGCCTCCGCCTGCTAATGGTGATGGATGCGTACCTTTTAGCACTAAATGTTTAGGATTATTTATCCCTTTTGCAGCATCCATTGCATGATTTCCCCAAAGGATAAAGACTAATGGCTTATCATAATCATTCAGCAAATCTAAAACATGACTAGTAAATTTAGCCCAACCAAATTTCTTATGACTACCAGCTTTTCCTTCTGATACAGTTAGGCTTGTATTAAGCATCAATACTCCTTGTTTGGCCCAAGAAACTAAATACCCATGATTCGGAGCTTCAATATCTAGGTCTGTTTTTAATTCTTTATAAATGTTTTTTAAACTCGGAGGAACTTTTTCTCCAGGCTTAACAGAAAAACTTAGTCCGTGAGCTTGTCCTACTCTATGATAGGGATCTTGTCCAATAATAACCACTTTAACATCTTCATATGGACAAAAATCAAAACATGAAAATAATTCCTCTCTAGGCGGAAAAACTGTTTCTGTTTGATAGGCCGTTTCAACTTTATCCATTAATTTTATATAATAATCTTGTGTTTTTTCTTCTTCAAAAAAATCATTCCAATTTGTTATGTTATTCATGTTTGTTTTACCTTTGCCCTTCTTGATTTTTTTATTAAATTGATTGATAGTTCACTTATAATAGCAAATAAAATGCGATTATGATGATCTATTTCTTGAGTTTCATCCATATGATCAACTATCTTTAAGTGATTTTATATATAATCTTTTTATTTTATTAATTTTTTTATTTTATTAAATTTTTTAAATGCTGTTCTTTCAGATAATAATGTATTGCTTACATTCAAATATTTTAATTTGTCACATTCAGTTAATAAGCTAATATCAGTAATTCTTGTATTACTCAAACTTAGTCGTTCTAAATTCTTCATACTTACTAAACTTGAAATATCTTCAATTGGATTAGAATCCAGATATAAAAATTGCATTTTTATACAATTTTTTAGGGAGGAAATATCCGTTATCTTATTTCCTTTTATTTCAAGATAATTGATATTAACTAAATCATTAAAAGCAGTTAAATCTTTAATTTTATTATTTGATAGAATCAAGTCCTTAAGTTTAAGTAAATTCTTTATAGGTGTAATATCTTCCAATTCATTACCACCAAGATTAATTTCTACTAATTTTTTCATATTTTTCAAAATAACTAAGTCCTTAAGTCCACTATATTCTGCACTCAATAATTTAAGTGTAGTAATATTTTCTAATGATGTAAAATCTTCAATTATAGAATAATTTAAATATAATTTTTTTAACTTTGGTAAATTAGCTAATGTGTTGAGCTCTTTAATCTTACAATCAATTAGATATAATTCTTTTACTTTTTGCATATTCGAAAATATCTCACTATCTTCAATAATAGCTCCTCTGATATCAAGAATTTCTACATTTCCAACTTTTTTGAATACATCTAGATAGTTACAAGCTGTTGGTATCGGTCTGTGTTCGTCAGTTGAATACGCACAATGAAAGTCAAAGCTTTTTATTAGTGAAAAATCCGCATTTTCTTTTTCTTCCACTTCTCCTCTTAGTATGGCTAATAAATACTTCTGTTGTTCCCAAGCTGACTCGACTTTTTTCTCTGCTTCTTTTATAATAGTTAGTTCTTCATTAGAATATCCATATAGATTATCGTCTTCAAAAACCCAATCTGTATCAATTTGACATTTGGCAAATGACCACAATGTTTGCATCAAAAAGCGACTATCAATATTATCTTCTATGTTTATTTCTGTATGAGTTCCTGGAATAAAAAAATATTCCGTTGTTTTAGCGATTTCTTCATAAGGATCGCCTCCACAATAAACAGTCGGGTTTTCACTACTAATATCTTTCATATTAAATCCATATTGGCATACTCCTTGCATCTCTGAGGCAAACATCAACAATTCTACTGGATTTTCATCCCCATCGCTAATATAAGAAAGTTCATTAGGTGAGAAAACATGAAACTCATGATCACATTCGTCTTCAATCTCCCCTATTTTTTCATAATATTCTATCAATAATTTCGGTATAGTATATTTTTTTAAAGCTATATCTATTTGCTCTTTCGTATAAGGTTTTGTTTTATACCCTGCTTCCATCCAAACTTGTTTTAGATCATCAATTGTATGTTTCATTTTCTGTTATAAACCTCCCACTATTTAGTAAAAATCATCTGTCCTAAGTTTATGTAATAATTATAAAATAATTATTACTCTAATACGACATCTACCAGCAGGAATCTCTTTTAT
>NZ_JAARZJ010000013.1 GCF_014229245.1 Listeria farberi
TAGCAATTAAATTACTAGTTTGTTTTTGTTGAAAACAGCTTTCTGTTTTCTGCCCTGCGATTACCAGTGAGACTTTACGTCTCATTGCTTTTCGTCTTCTTCTTTGTTCAGTTTTCAAAGGTCAGTTAGTCGCTTTTATGCTTGATGTATGAATGTTTTCTTTTGTTTTTTGCGACTTTTAAATCATATCATTTCAGCGTCTATCTGTCAACAACTTTTTAAATTTATTTTATGTATAAAATTCTTTTAAATCACTGCTATTGTAGCGCCGAAAACTAATATATCAAGTTTTGAGATATATGTCAACTGAATTATGCATAAAATTAAATAAAAATGAAAAAAATATAAAAACACCTAGCTAAGCTAAGTGTTTTTGTTTAATTATTTAATTGTTTTTCTTTACATTCTGGACATGTGCCATATACTTCTAGTCTATGATTATCAATTTCATAGCCGGTTACATGGGCTGCGAAATGTTCGACTTCGTCTAAGCCAGGATAATGAAAGTCTACTATTTTTCCACATACATTACAAATTGCGTGGTAATGGTTCGATGTTGAGAAATCGAATCGACTAGATGCATCACCGTAAGATAGTTCTTTAATTAGACCCGCATCTCGAAAAACGCGCAAATTATTATACACCGTTGCTACACTCATGTTAGGGAAGTTTCCTTCTAAAGCCCGATAAATATCATCTGCAGTTGGGTGGGTGTGTGAGTTAATTAAAAATTCAAGTATAGCATGACGCTGAGGAGTGATTCTGACTCCTGTTTTCTTTAAGACATCTACTGCTTCTTTCAGAGTTGCATTAGACACCGCCATGCACTCCCTTCCAAAAATAATTATTATATTAATAATACCGGAAATAACGCTTAACTGTCAATAGAATGGCATAATTTATAGTTTAATAACCTTTGTTTAAATCAATTTCATTACGTAATTTTGTATTTTCTTTCAAATGATTTATATTTTCGAACCAAATCTCAAAACTACGATCTAAATACTTATTAGAATGTCCAGATACATGGGGGGTGATAGTTATATTGTTTGCATGCCATAAATTGCTATCTGGAGGGAGGGGCTCTCCTGGTAAAACATCTAAATAAAAATGAGCGATTTGTCTATCTTTAGAAGCTCGTTCAATTGTCTCTAATTCTACTGCACTTCCTCTACCAATATTGATAAATACAGCACTAGATTTCATTTTCCGAAAAAAAGATAGCTGATAAATTCCTGAAGTTTCTTCGGTTTGCGGTAAAACACTAACGAAAAAATCGGCTAATGGAGCTACTTTTTCCAAGTCGGTCATAGCATATGTTTTACTAAATGGTTTTGCTGCATGGCCAGTTGTATTAATCCCTAAAACTTCCATATCAAAAGCTTGAGCGAATTCTGCTACTTTTGCTCCGATAGCTCCTGTACCTGCCACTACTAATGTTTTCCCTGCTAATTCAGTAATAGGTTCTTCACTCGCCCATTCTTCTTCTTTTTGCATTTGATAGAAGAAAGCCGCTTTTTTTACGTGAGACAACATAAATGATAAGGCATATTCACCCATTGGTATTGCGTGAATCCCTCTTACATTAGCAACTTTTATTTTTTGCTTTTGAATAATTTTTCTTGGCAGGCTATCTATGCCTGCAGAAAACACCATTATTAATTTTAGTTTAGTAGCTTTTTTTACTATTTCTTCTGTGATGTTGGATCCGTATGTAATGATGACATCCAATTCGCCTAGATTAGCAAAATGATTAATATTCTCATAATAGAAAGTATCGTCCGGAAATTTTTCCGCTTGTAACTTTTGAAGGTGTTCAGGTACATCGAGTGTAAATAAAACTTTCATACTGCCCACTTCCTCTCTTTAGCTCTACTCTAATTTTATGCTTTTTTTCATTTATCAGCAATAATATTGTTTTTTCGATTGCGGCATCTCACTTTTTCGCATAGAATATAGAAGGTATTAAAATTTTGAGGAGATGACAAAATGGATCATTCAATGTCAAAAAAATTGCATGACGAAGCACTTTTACATATAGTTGGCGGGGTTAATAGCCCATCCAGGTCAAATAAAGGAGTCGGCGGTGGCATACCTGTAACAATGGAGCGAGCTGACGGAGCTTATTTTTATGATGTAGATGGCAATAAGTACATTGATTACTTAGCTGCATTTGGACCAATTATTACCGGACACGCGCACCCTCATATTACAGAAGCTATTACAAAAGCTGCGCAAAATGGGGTTTTGTACGGTACACCTACTAAACATGAAATAACTTTTGCTAAAATGCTAAAAGAAGCCATACCTTCTCTTGAAAAAGTTCGGTTTACAAATTCCGGAACAGAAGCAGTTATGACAACTATTCGTGTGGCTCGTGCTTATACCGGACGGGATAAAATCATTAAATTCGCTGGTTGCTACCATGGTCATTTTGATTTGGTGTTAGTGGAAGCTGGTTCTGGCCCTTCTACACTTGGTATTCCAGATTCTGCTGGAGTAACAAAATCAACAGCGGAAGAAGTTATTACGGTTCCATTTAATGATCTTGCATCTTTCAAGGAGGCATTAGCGGTTTGGGGAGACCAAGTTGCTGCTGTTTTAGTAGAACCAATTGTTGGGAATTTTGGAATGGTTGCTCCCGCGGAAGGCTTTTTAGAGGCTGTGAATGAACTTGCACACGCCAATGGTTCTTTAGTAATTTATGATGAAGTTATTACTGCTTTCCGTTTTATGTATGGTGGAGCTCAAAATTATTTAGGTGTTATTCCTGATTTAACTGCTATGGGTAAAATTATTGGTGGCGGCCTTCCAATTGGCGCTTACGGCGGTCGTGTCGATATTATGGAAAAAGTTGCACCGCTTGGCCCAGCCTATCAAGCCGGAACGCATGCTGGTAATCCAGCCTCTATTCTTTCGGGTATTGCATGTCTTGAAGTTTTACAAGAAGAAGGGCTTTATGAACGCTTTGAAAAATATGGTTCAATGTTAAAAAACGGGATTGAAGATGCTGCTGTTAAACATGGTATCTCGGTGACGGTCAACCAAATTGTCGGCGCTCTAACTGTTTACTTCACGGATGAGCCTGTAACTAATTATGCTGAGGCTGGTGCAACGAATGGTGATTTATTCGGTCACTTTTTTAAAGGTATGTTAGAAGAAGGTATTAATTTAGCACCTTCAAAATATGAAGCTTGGTTCATTACTTCAGCTCATTCAGAAGCAGACATTTTAGAAACAATCCAAGCAGTTGATACTGTTTTTGGAAAAATGGTTCAAGGTAACTAGGTAATATTACTGTATAAACTTGAAAGAAACGTTATAATAGAAGAAGAATGAGCGGGAAAATAAAAAATCCCGCTCAAATAGTCTATAGAAAGGAATAACCTTCCATGAAATTCGGAGCTAGAATTTTGAAAACAGGTATTGCAATTACATTGGCACTTTTTATTGCCCAACTTTGCAATTCACCCTCTCCATCTCTGGCAGGCATTTCCGCCGTTTTTGCTATCCAGCCTTCTATTTATAGGTCATATCGAACTATTTTAGAGCGGGCACAAGGGAACGTTATTGGAGCCATCATTGCAATTATTTTCGGACTTTATATTGGTAATGATTTTATTTTAATTGGTGTTGCTTCGATTATCTGTGTAGCTTTATTAATGCAATTTCGTTTGGAGAATACGATTGGCCTTGCTGTAGTTACTCTAATAATTGTCATGGACTCTCCTGGTAATGACTTCTTAGAAATCGCTCTTATTCGTTTTGGGACAATTATGTTAGGTTTACTTGCTGCATTTATTGTCAATCTATTCTTTTTACCACCGAAGTATGAAGTTTCATTGTTTCAGTTAATTTATAATACGAATAGCGAAATTGTTCGTTGGATTAAATTAAACTTGCGTCATGCCGCTGACTTCCCGCTTCTAAAAAAAGATATGGAATGGATGCAAAAACAGTTAAATCAAACGCGTAACTTATATGGATTATACCGAGAAGAGCGTACTTTTTTAAAGAAAAATGCTATTTCAAAAGGTCGGAAAATAGCTGTTTATAGGCAGATGTTACTTTGCTCACAAAAAGGTTTTGAACTGTTAAAAATCCAACACCGTTATGAAAATGATTATTTGCAACTACCTCCAGATAAACAAGAACTAATTAGGCAACATATTGATTACTTAACAGATAAACACGAGCAACTCTTATTAACATACATCGATAAAGTTTCCATTGATCTCGAATATGTAGAATCACATTTAGCGCAAGATCCGCAAGATTTAATGCAACTTTTCCTACGTGAAATGGAAGAAACAGAAAAAGATGAATACGAAGACATGATGGATAAATATCATTTAATGCGTATTATTGCCTCAGTTTTTGCTTACCAAGAAACAATCGATTATTTAGAAAAATTAATTCATAGTTTTAAACTTCGACACACAGAAGAAAATCAAATCGATATTAATGTTAATGAAGAATAAACAAAAAACGAGCTTGGAGATAGACTCCTAAGCTCGTTTTTTTAACGATATTCTTTATACTTTTCATACCAAATGTCAATGTAATCAGGAGAAAACGGACCTTTTTTGTCCAGAATCCAGTGGCTTAGCACATCTACATTAGTTTTTAGTATCCGATCAATTGAATCTGGATACTTCATTTGGCGACGGTGTTGTTCGTATTCGCCTTCATCAAGCAAATGGAACCTTCCATCTGGGAAAACCTTAATATCGAGGTCATAATCAATGTACTTCAGCGCTTGTTCGTCTACCGCAAAAGGTGTACCTAAATTGCAGTAATGATAAATACCATCTTCTCTAATCATCGAAATTACATTAAACCAGTAATCACTATGAAAATAACAAATTGATGGCTCGCGCGTTACCCATTTACGTCCGTCTGCTTCCACAACTAATGTATGGTCGTTTCCGCCGATAATAATATTCTCCGTAGATTTAAGCACCACTGTCTTTTTCCAAGTACGATGAAGTTTACCGTTATGTTTGTAACTCTTGATCTGTATTATTTCTTTCTCTTTAGGTAAGTACATCCTTTATCCTACTTTCCTCATGTACTATCAAAATCATTTTTATTATAACATAAGGCAAGACAGCAAAAAAACAATATCGTGCTGAAACAGAAGATTTTCCTGAAAAAAGAATGTTTTTTACATCAAACAGCTGATTTTCCCCTGTTTTGCTTTACTATACTAAAAGTGTTCTGCCGCCATCTACTAAAATAGTTTGCCCGCGTATCATGTCTGCTTTCTCACTAGCAAGGAATAATACAGCATTTACTAAATCATTTGGCTCAATCATTCGTCCAGCTGGCGTTTTACTTACTGCATCTTTTAACAATTCTTCGCGATTTGGAAAGTGATTTAGTGCATCCGTTTCAATTAAGCCTCCAGAAACAGCATTAACCGCAATACCAAATGGTGCGAGTTCTACTGCTAAATAACGAGTAAGTGATTCTACCGCCGCTTTTGAAACACCGACTGTTGTGTAATTTTCTAAATAACGAATGGAACCAATTGAGCTTAAACTGATAATCTTCCCACTTTGGTGGCGTTGCATTAACTTAGCTGCCTCCTGACCTGCAAATAGTAGTGCCTTCGCATTAATATTCATCGTCCAATCCCAATGCGATTCTTCTAACTCCATCAAAGGTCGAAGGACACCGCTCGCTGCATTATTAATAAAAACATCTAAACGACCGAATTCTTCGTCTACCGCTTTAAATAAGTCTCTAATTTTTTCCACATCACCAACATTTGCTTTAAAAATAACGCATTTTCTTCCTATTTGTTCAATTTCTTGCTGTACTTCTTCTGCCTTTTTGCGATTTCTAGAAAAATTCACGGCGATGTCATAGCCTTCTTTTGCAAGTGCGATGGCTATTTCTCTTCCAAGACCTCTACTACTTCCTGTTACTAATGCTACTTTGTTCATTTGTTACTCCCCCTTAAAATCTTTCCAGGCTTGCCACATTTTTTGATATGGTACTGGAAAAGCAAGCCGTTTCATCTCTTCTTCCGTCGCAAAATACCAATTTTCATTTGGGACTGCTGACTGAAGTTTTGCCACACGAATGTCCATTTTCCAGACTAAATGAGAAAAAATGTGTTTGATATGCGCAATTGGCTCGTTTTCTAGTAAAACTTCTAAGCCATAATTATGTAAAAATTGTAGTTTAGCTACTTCATCATTTTCTTTTTTTGAAATTTCAATAGTAGGAAATTGCCACATATTCGCAAGTAGACCATTTTCTGGCCGTTTTTCTATAGCAATTTTTCCTTCTTCTGAAATAACAATAATGCTTAATAGTTCTTTGGTTTTCGTCTTTACTTTTTTAATTTTTACTGGATAATTCGTTTCGACGCCATTTTTATGCGCTTCACAAAACGATTGCAGAGGACAGAGCAGGCACATTGGTTTTGTAGATGTACAAACAAGTGCGCCAATTTCCATTAAACCTTGGTTAAAGGCTGCCGGATTTTCTTTGTCGATTAGTTGATATAACACTTCCTCAAAAATTTTCCGAGTGGATGCTTTCATAATATCCTCGCCAATTTCTAATACGCGCGCGATAACACGCATAACATTTCCATCCACAGCTGGTTCAGCTTGATTGTAAGCAATACTTAAGATAGCTCCCGCTGTATATGGACCCACACCTTTAAGCGATAAGATAGTTGTTAAGTCAGTAGGAACTTTACCAGAAAAATCTATCATCACTTGTTTCATCGCTGTTTGGAGATTTCGGACACGTGAGTAATAGCCTAATCCTTCCCATGCTTTTAATATATCTGCTTCATCAGCATTTACAAAACTTTCCATTGTTGGAAATTGAGTCATAAAACGATTAAAATAAGGGATCACAGTATCGACTTTTGTTTGTTGAAGCATGATTTCTGAGACCCAAATCCGATAAGGTTCAGTATTTTCGCGCCACGGTAAGATGCGCTTATTCGCTTCATACCAGGAAACGAGTGCCTCTTGAAAAGCAGTTATTTTTGTTTCATCCCATGTTAGTCTCTTCATTTTTCTCATTTTCCCCTCGTAATTCTAATAGATTTCTAATGTGTGATGCTCCGGATGTGTAGTATAATGTAAACAGGGAATAAAATTGTATACCCATTCTTAAGCCGTTTTCTATTATACCGAAAGCTGACTTAATTGAATAGTGTTGTGCTTTCTCAGACGACACCACTTATATTTTTAAAGACCGATTTTAGAGGAGGCAAAGTCACTTGGATACTGGCACACATGTAGTAATGGGAATTGCACTCGGAGCGTTAGCAACCGTTGACCCGGTAGTTGCCGGAAGTTCTCAAGCTGCCATTGGTATTATGACAGCAACAATTATTGGTTCACAAATTCCAGACATTGACACTGTATTAAAACTTAAAAATAACGCTGATTATATTAGAAATCACCGAGGAATCACGCATTCCTTGCCGATGCTTGCCATTTGGCCATTACTTATTTCATCTATTTTGTATTTACTTTTCCCAGCAGCTACGTTTATTCATTTGCTATTATGGACATTTATAGCGGTTGGGTTGCACATTTTTGTTGATATTTTTAATGCGTACGGAACGCAAGCAATTAGGCCGTTTAAGGAAACCTGGGTTGCTTTTGGATTTATCAATACATTTGATTGGTTCATTTTCGGCTCTCACGTCGTTGCTATTGCAGCTTGGTTGTTAGGTTCTCCTGTACTACCTACGTTTGTCACGCTCTACGTTATTTTGGCACTTTACTATGTGGCAAGATTTGTTACGCAGCGAATGATTAAACATGCGGTTCAAAACTTAATCCCCGATTCAGAAGAAATCATTATCGCGTCCACAATTCATTTCTTTCAGTGGCGTGTGGCGGTTACAACCAAGGATCATTACTACGTAGGTAGAGCTTTCAAACGAAATATCTCTATTTATGAAAAATTTGACCGTTTACCTGTTCCAGATAACGAAATCATCCGTTCTGCGAAAAAAGATAAAAATCTCGCTGCTTTTATCTCATTCTCCAAAGTATATAATTGGCGCATTGAGGAAAAACTAGACGGAACTTATGTAACATTTACTGATTTACGCTACCGTAGTAATGGGCATTATCCATTTGTAGCAGTAGTTAAATTAGATGATAATTTAACTATTATTTCATCTTACACTGGTTGGATTTTCTCCACTGAAAAATTATACAAAAAACTAGCACCTGTTAGTATTTAAAAAAAGACCCGGCATTCCGGGTCTTTTCGTTTACCTACCAGTACTTCCTACCCCACCAATTCGTGATTCGTTTGCAACATTGTCAGTATCTGCTACTAAGTATTTTTGGAATACGCCTTGAGCGACACGTTCGCCAGACTCAATTTCTACTGGTTTTGAAGAGAAATTTTTAATTGCAATACCGATATTACCGTCATTACCTGGGTTACTATAATAAGAAGAATCGATTATTCCAGTACCGTTACATAACAATAAACCTTTTTTAATGCCGATAGAAGAACGCACGTGGATATTTAAAACTTCATCTTCCTGCATATAACTTTTAATATCTGTCCAAAAAATATGTTTTTCTCCGGGTGCGATAGTTATTGTTTCATTGGAGAAAAAATCATAGCCAGCTGAACCTTTGTCGCCGCGTATTGGTAACGATATGGTTTGTTGTGGAAACTTTCTACTTGCTTCATTAACTACTTCAAATCCTCTTACTTTCACTTTGTTCACTCCTATTTGTTTGGGTCTTTGCGTTCTACTTGGTGTAAAAAATTGCCATGGCGCTCGATTTGCTGCCGCACATAATCCGCCGCGTACTCAGGGCCACGGTATGGGTAACCTGCTTTGGCATAGGAACTTTCGAAATCTGACCAAAGCATTTCAATCCACCATAAAGCTTGTTCTTTATCTAAATGCGGGTTTTTAGCCATTAATTCCGCTGTTAGTTCATCTAAATACGTATACAACTCACTCTTCCTCCTCAAAACTGATTTCATTTTCAGTTAGGTATGATTGAATTGTATCATAAGAAAAACCTTTCTGCATTAGTGATGTGATTGTTTTTTGTTTGGCAATACTAGGTTTGTAACGTTTATTTTTACGCATCGTTTTTTCGACTTGCTTTTGTAAAATTTCTGCTTCATCAGCCACATCCAATTCGCTCGTTGCTTCAGTTGCAGCTACTTTCGCTAATTCACTCGTATAGCCTTTTTGGATTAAATCAGTAATGATTTTTTGTTGGAGCATTTTTTTAGCACTTTTATTATTTCGTTTCATAATTTTTATTGCTTGTTTGGTGGCATTTTCTAGCTGAGCCTCATCCGAATATTCTTCCATTACTTGACTAATAATTTCTCTTGTTAAACCTTTTTCGACTAATTCACGTTCAATCGTTCTTGGACCTTTTAATGTAGTTTTGATTTGTGTTTTTGTATATAGTTCCGCAAATTCGACATCATTAATGTAATCCATATCAGCTAATTTTTTTAAAATCTCATCAATAGCAAAAGCTTCCATTTCTTGTTTTCTTAAATAATCGCGAATTTCTTTTTCCGAGCGGACCCGGTGAGACAAGAAATTAATTGCTTTATTAAGACCTTTGCGAACCATATCAGCTTGTTTAATTTCTTCTATCTCGACTTCAGTCAACACTTTTCCTTTCATCAACTGAAATCGGGCTAAAACCTCTTCATCTACACTAAAGTTGTATTTTTCATCAATAAATATGTTATAGCGTTCTTTGTTTTTTTGTTGGACACTTATGGACGTGATTTTCATAATCCGCCTCCTTCTAGCTTCTATCATACCGCAAAAATTGGTTTTAATACTACTAAAAAGGGAATAAACTAGTTAGGACAATGAAGAGGTGATAAAATTGCATATCTTACTTACAGGCGCAACAGGTTTTATTGGTGATCATTTAGTACATGAACTAGAAAAATCAGATCACGAGCTTTATATTTTAACAAGACAAAAGCTAAAAAACCGCGCAAATATACATTATATTGAATGGTTAAATGAAGATAGATTGCCGAATTTAGAAGATTTAGCAGTGGATATTTGCATTAATTTTGCAGGTGCTGGTTTGATGGACGAAAAATGGACTTACGACAGAAAGAAAGTGATTGTAAATAGCCGCATCGAAGCTACTTCAGCACTCTTATCGATTGTGAAGAAAATGAAATCCAAACCAAAATTATGGATTAATGCAAGTGCAATTGGGGCTTACACATCCTCTAAGTCAACTATTTATCTGGATACAGAAGAAAATACCTATGCTGATAACTTCTTAGGAAAAACAGTTTATGAGTGGGAAAAAACAGCCAGTGCGGCAAGTAATCTAGGTATTCGTGTTGTTTATGCTCGCTTTGGCCTTGTACTTGGAACTGATGGTGGGTCGTTCCCTATTTTCAAAAAATTATTCCAAACATATACTGGCGGAAAATTCGGCAGTGGTAGACAATGGTATTCTTGGATTCATGTCGATGATGTTGTAGCAGCAATATTATTTATTTTTGATCAGGAACAAATTAGTGGTGTAGTTAATTTTACCGCGCCTCATCCTGTTCAAGAAAAGAAATTTGCCGAACGACTTGGTAAAACAATGCATAAACCTTATAAGACTCCAGTACCGAAAAAAATCATTAAATTCATTCTCGGTGAACGAGCAATGACTATTTTAGATAGTCAAAGAGCATATCCAGAAAAATTAATGAGTAATCATTTTGAATTTCGGTTCGAAACGTTGCAAGATGCTTTAAATGACTTAATTGACTAAGAAAAACCAGATTCTGCTTTACTCAGAATCTGGTTTTTCTATTTCTTCATTTAGAGGGAAATCAAGCACTACTTGATTGTTTGCAAGTGGTCGTTTTTTTCCAACAAGAATCATTAGCTGGAGCATCGTAAACGCAATGGAGCTTCGTTTTCTAAATGCTACAAATTTTTGTTCCCATTCTGTTACATATTTGGATTTGAAATTCCGTAAACCTTTAAATCCATAAAAACCTTGACTATAACGGTACACAAGCCCTGCCAATCGTTCACCTAGAAACGCATACTTACTTTCACCAACGTTTGCTAGTGGCGCCATGCCTGCGTTAAATATCTGAAAACCGTCTTCTTTCGCTCTTTCAAATAAATTAATGAAGAGAAAATCCATGATGCCTGATGGAGCTTCTTTTGAGTATCGCATTAAATCAATTGAAGTCATTTCATCCGTATACGACGGCATCATCGAAGCAAAACCAACCACTGTTCCATCTGCATTTTTAGCGAGAGCTATATCTGCTTGTTCTAAATAATAAGTATCAAAGAATCCTAGAGAAAAGCCCTTTTCTTCTCTGCCATCAAGCCATTCATCGGAAACAGCTCGCAAAGTTTTCCATGTGTCATTATTAAAGGGAGGCTGAATAATTTCAAAAGTGTAACCTTCGCGATCTAATTTGTTCATTAGCGCTCGTTCACCTTTTTTCTTCTTACCACTCATTGTAAAGTTTTGGACATCAACAAAACCTTCCTCGCCAAGCTTAATGAAGTCAAAACCGTGATCATGTAAATAAGGAATCATTGTACCACGTACTTCATAAAACACAGGACGATAACCAAATCTATCTGCATTTGTCATGACTTCTTCAATGGCGTCCTCCATTTTGTCCATATTTCCAGTTGGTTCTCCCATAATTACCATCTTATCAGCAATAATTCGGTAAGAAAAAAGTACTTCCCCATTGGCTGCCCAAAATAGTAATTTATCGCGTAAGAACATCGTATGGCTTACTTCATTTCCACCCCATTTAGTTAAATGTTCGCGTACTTTGACCGCTTCAAATGGGGAGCCGAGTTTTTCTTTGGTAGTAGATAAGTAAATATAAATAATAACTAAACTAACAACTGCAATAAAGACGCCGACAAACCCTACTAACCATAAATGTTCAGAAGCAATACGTAGATAATCAGGGATTTCTTTGGAATGCTTGATGTTTGGTGAATTATAAATACCGATAACAATATAACCTGCTAAACATACGATAAAGATGATACTATCAATAATTACTTTACTCCATGTGTACACTAATTTTTCTCGGTAAAATTCGTTTCTAGCAAGGAATAAACATAGTAAAACAATTCCTAGGAAAATCGCTTGTTTCATCGAAAATACGCGAGCAAGTGTATTGAAAATAGCGCAACCTAATACGATTACAGTTATAATGTATGCTTTTTTAGTTTTACATTCAATACCTCTGGCAAGTCCTAGAAGCAGAAACCCAAACGCAACAATAGTAATTTGTGATGTAAACAAGAAGTTAAATGGCATGATTTTGTATAAGAACGGAACATGATAAATTGCATTTGGCACTGCGGAAGATAATATTAGTAATAGCCCCGATCCATATACGAAAAACACTAAAAATCGATGTGCCACTTTTTGTAAGAATAGTAGTGGTAAACCTTCTAAAAAATCATTCAGACGTTTTCCAGCTTTTTGAACAAAGAATAGCAAGCCGACAATAAACGGGATAATATAGTAGAAAATACGGTAAAATAGCATCCAAGCAAGCGCTAATTCTTGAGAAACACCTAACTGGCTAAGTCCAAGAATCATCACTACATCAAAAGTCCCAACGCCTCCAGGAACCATCGAAGCAATACCAATAACAGAAGCGATAACAAATAGTGGAAATACCTTGAAAATATCTACTGGTTCTCCCATTAAAACACCAATAATCGCAAAACAACCAAACGCAAAGCCCCACTCTAAAAGAGAAGCTACAATTAAAGTTAATTCTCTTTTAATTGGCAAATCTACAAACAATGATTTGCTTTTCCATTTAGTAATCGTGAATAAAATCGGAAAGTAAAGACCTCCAGCTAGAAGCCATGGCCAGTAGTTAACGAAGTGATCAGCAAAACCCGGAATGAGTAAAGTTGTTAATGATACTAAACAGTATATTGATAAACCTGATACTAAAAATAAGGCAATTTTAGAGATGGCAAGTAAAATTTCTTTATGAGAAGCATTCTTTCCATAAAAACTTGCCCTTAAACTTGCGCCTAACACCCCACCAAATCCGCCTATATTAGTGAATGTATTTGTAATCCAACCAGATGCAACTACATGAATTGGCGAAAACTTTCCTGGCAAAAGTTTAACAATAACATAATCATATAAAAGCATTGGTGTAACGGCAATTAAGCCTACAATAAACATAATAAAAATTTGTTCTGGGCTTTGAGAAGTAATATTTGCTTTTAATGATGGATAGTCAATTCCTGTCGCAATATTAACAATCTCAAATATAACAAATCCCATTACAAAAGTAATAAAAACTATTTTTACAATCAAACTATTTTTTTGGAACCAAGCATAGGCTTGCATTAACTTTTCTTTCATAACTAATTCTCCTTAACGAATACATTCATCTTCTTTTATTTATACGTTTTCTAACTGGTGGAGTAACATATGCAAGTAACACACCAATTAAACCGCTTAACGTGTTCAAAATAACATCATCTACATCTGTAGAGCGGTTTGGTGGAAGGGAGATGCTTTCAAATCCTGTAATCATTGTGGTCTGAGCAAATTGTAATAATTCAATCCCACAAGAAGTAAGGAAAATAACAAGTATAGTTTTTCCTGCTGTACTCGTGATTTTAAAGTAAAGTAGAAAGAAAGACAGCGGACATAATAATAAAACATTCCCGATTATTTGAATAATTGTTGGCATCGTTGGTAATGTTTGTTCGAATGTATTTTCTATTGTTGTAAAAGGGATTAAATTAATCATTTCTTTTTGAATATGAAAATCTCCTGTATAAGTGCTGTTTACAAAGTCACCAATAGAAATATAAGCCACTAGGTGTACGAGCACAAATATATATAAAATAAATACACAAAACCAGATAAAATCAATCCAATTTTTTAATTTAGCCATTTTCGTTAAAATAAGTGTCGTTAATAAAAGTATAGAACTATTAGTAATCGTATTAATTAAATCAGCATTATTCCCAAATTGTAATGCAAGTGAAACTCCATATAAGAGATATAATACTGGCAGTAACAATACAAAAAAACGGCATTTTTGGACTTGCATTCTCGTACTCCCACGCCTTCCGTTTCAAAATCAGCTTTCAGACTCTCTGAATAAGCACTTAGTATCAGTTTAGCAGATATAAATTTGAAAAGAAAGCTTGTTTATGCTTACATTTTTGCAAGCTTCTTGAAAGCTACTTAGTTCCTATTTTCTTTTTAACTGAAAAAGTGCTACAATTTCTTAATGATATTCTTGGAGGAGACTAGTATGAAAGAATTATTAGGATTATTAAAAGAAGGCAATAAATCAGCTTTAACCGCAGCACTTGTCAATACGATTGTTTCAGTTATAAAAGGCGTCACTTATTTTTTCACAGGGAATATTGCGATGTTTGCTGAAACGTTACATAGTCTTGGTGACGCAGCTAACCAGTTTTTCGTATTTATTGGTTCTGCTTTGAGTAAGAAACGGCCGACGCAACGTTTTCCTCATGGCTTTGGCCGGATGGTTAACTTAGTACTTCTTGGTGCGGTAATTGTTGTTGGCATTATGGCATTTGAGACAATTCGAGAAGGTTTCGCGCACATTATAGACCCGACAAGTTCAACTGGTTTTCTTATTAACCTTCTAGTACTTCTACTTTGTACTACCTTAGAGTTTTCCGTTCTAGTAAAGGCGATGCACGAAATTGCTCATGATGTTGGTTTGGAATCAAAAGGTCTTAGCTTATTTAAAGATAGTATTTTAAATCTTGGTAAGGCAAAAGCAGCGACTAAACTAGTATTTTTGGAGGATTCGGTTGCAACTGGTGGTGGTTTGCTTGCGATGATAGCAGTCATTATTTCTCACTACACCCCTTTTCATCAAGCAGAAGGTATTGCCTCGATGTTAATCGGCGTTATGATGTTTATTGTGGTTGGGAAAGTATTTTTAGATAATGCTGCTGGAGTTATTGGCGAGTCAGATCAAAGTATGCATTTAACAGTTGGACAATTAGTAATGAATGATCCCGATGTACGCGATATACAAGTACTTACTGTATTAAAAGAAGGTGATCTATTTCACGTTGATGTTGAGATAGAGCTTGATCCAATGCTCACACTTGCGGAAGTAGATGATATTAAAGACCGTTTAGAAGAAAATATTGGTAAACTCCGCGGAGTAGCTGATGTATTAATTTCTTTTGATGAAGACGATGCTATTCGTAACTGGGAATATGGCGACGGACGTTAAAAAAGAAAAAGCCAAGTGGACAAATTGCGCCACTTGGCTTTTTTAGTCTAGAGGATTTATAATTGCTAGTACTTGATGATCTTCCCAAGTTCCATTTATACGCACATTTTGAACCGCTAGCCCTTCTAAATGGAATCCGGCTTTTAGTAAAACTTGCTTAGAACGCTCGTTTTTTGGCATAACACCCGCTTCAATACGATGAAGTCCAAGAATGTCAAATCCAAAATCTACTATTAACTGTACTGCCTCGGTAGCATATCCATTTCCATTATGAGCCTTATCCAAAAAATAACCGATAAATGCAGATTGTAACGATTCACGCAAAATACTAAACAAATTAATCGTGCCAATAAGTTCATCTGTATCTTTCAAGAAAATTCCATAATAATACTCTACATCACTTGCAGCAAAATCTTCTAATCGCAAAATAAGCGCTTGTTGCTCTTCTACCGTATAAAAACGCTCATCTCGCTCCATCGAATAGCCTGCAAAAAAAGCCTTATTCGCTAAATGAAAAGCTAGTTTTTGATTCGCATCGGTAATTTGAAAAGGTCGTAAGTAAATTCGTTCCCCCGTAATTCGCATCCCTATCCCTCCCGTATTTTTCTAAATTATAAGATTGTTCTAACAGGATTGCAAGTAACTCTACTAAGCTGAATTTTTCTATTTTTTCATTTTATAAAAAAATAAATCTTCTAATACAAATATAAGTATGTTATTATGTTGATGTTGGTTATTTTCATATTATTTTTCTAAAAAATGGAGGTTTTTTTTAATGAATGTTAATGCGGAAACAGAAGACGCAACTCTCCTTCTCGATGGTTTACTTCAAAACGTGGCAATAATTCGTTTTGATACTAATAAAAAAGTAACTTATGCTAATGCACTTTTCGCGGAAGCTATGGGGTATACAGAAGAAGAAATGTTGCAATTATCGCACCCTGACTTATGCTTTCCTGACTTTGTCCAAACTGCTAGCTACAAAGCAATGTGGACTAATCTACTTGCTGGACAAAAATTTCAAAATAAAATTGAACGAAAAAACGCTCGTGGCGAACGTGTTTGGTTTGAAGCGACTTATATCCCTATTATTCGCGAAGAAATAGTAGTCGGAGTTGCAAAAATAGCAACTGATATTACGAGAAGAGAAGAAACGGTCCATGATTTTGCATCTGGTTTAAAAAGCATGGCGACAAATTTAAAAGAACATTCCAGTGTTGGAAAAACGCGTAGTGAAGCTCTCCTGGAACTAGTGAAATCAATCACGAAAGAATCCAATGAAAATACAGTTACACTTCATGATTTACAAATAGAAGCACAAAATATTCATGGTATTATCAATACAATTAATGGCATTGCTTCTCAAACAAATTTACTTGCACTGAATGCAGCCATTGAAGCCGCACGTGCTGGCGATGCTGGGCGTGGATTTAGTGTTGTTGCTGAAGAAGTTCGCAAACTTTCAAGCCGTGTAGAAGAGGCGATAAAAGAAGTTGAAAAAAGCGTCAACGGTATCACACAAGAAATTAATACGATTTCCAGTGGTACAGAACGAGTGGAAGCAAAAGTCGAGGAAAGCCAAGAAGTACTTATTTTATCTTTAGAAGATTTTAATCAAATCGAATCAGCCTCTACTGCCTTAGATCAAAATGCCGGTGCTTTCACAAAAATGATTTAACTGACTGAAAAAAGGAGCGAAGAAATCTTGAAACTTATTGGAAAACATCCTTCTGGTCGCGCCATTATTATCCGTTTGAACAACCAAGAGTACCATTATGAAACCGCAAATAGTTTTGGAAGCGCCACTTCATTAACGCGAGCAAAAACAGAAGCAAGAGCTGATAGTTTTACATCAAATGAAATGGATCAAGGTTTACATATCGGTAATTGGCACTGGAAAGAACTTGGATGAAAGAGAATCCCACCTAACAATAGGTGGGATGTTTTTATTTATTCAAATCTTGTTCAAGTTGATTTTTAAAGTTGATTGCTACATCAAACACGGTAACAAATTGGAAATCGCTCATGTTGTAATGGACGACAAACTCGTTATCACGCCGGCGAACCATTATGGATGAGCGGACTTTATCACCGATTGCATCGCCAGCTTGTGTTCCACTATAGAAAACCCAGTGTGTTGCTTCGATTGGATTTGCCATTTTTTCTGCAAGATCGCTTTGAATTAGCTGTTTTATCATAGCACTTAATTCAGGTTCAAACTCATTTTCGATATAACCGTACCAAATAGTTCGGTAGTACTTATTTTCAAATTCATTCGTTTCATCAAATAGTTTTTTCATAGTAGTTCCTCCTGTGTTTGCTATTTATGATACCTTTTTAAGCGTTCTTCTAATGTCCCGGCGTGTAATTCAAACAGATGATTATCATAATCATAAAAATAAACGGATCGTCCTTCGCCTTTTACTCTAGCGCGTTCTGGTTTTATTTCCATGCCGAGTGATTTAATTCGCTCGATATACTCATCCATTTCCTCCACTTGAATTTGGAAAGCAATATGGTTATAAGTGCGCTCTTGTAAAGCTTCACCTTCCATAATGCAAATCCACAGGCCAGCAATTAGAAAAAATTTTTCTTTGGAAAGCGAAAATGTTTCATCGCCACTAGAATAGATTTCTTCTGCATCAAAAATTTCTTCTAAGAATGTGGTTGTTTTATTCAAATCTTTCACAATTAAAGTGATATGGCTTAATCCTGAAATCATGTACCACCAGTCCTTTTAGTTATCTTTTAATTGCAAAAGCACTACTGTTTCGACGTGTGCTGTTTGCGGGAACATATCGACAGGTTGCATATAGCGAATGCGGTATTTCATCGCAAGTAAAGCCAAGTCGCGTGCTAATGTGGACGGATTACATGATACGTAAACAAGTTGTTTTGCTTCTACTTGTAACAGCGATTTAATTAAACCTTGGTCACAGCCACTTCTTGGTGGGTCAACGATGACAGCATCTGGGCGGAAACCTTCATTTACCCATTTTGGCAAAACATCTTCTGCTTTCCCTACTTCATAATAAACGTTTTCGATACCATTTTTCTCTGCGTTTCGTTTGGCATCTTCAATGGATTCTGGAATAATATCCATACCGCGGACTTCTTTTACTTTTCCGGCAAAGGCTTGACCGATTGTTCCAACGCCGCAATAAGCATCTACTAATGTTTCACTGCCTGTTAGTACGAGCGCTTTTTCGACTTCTTGGTATAATCGCTCTGTTTGGAACGGATTTAATTGGAAAAAGGCACGAGCTGATAAATCGAATTCGAGTTCCATTAATTTTTCTTCGATGCTTTCTTTTCCGGCTAGTAGGAACGTTTCGTCACCAAAAATAAGTGAGGATTTTGCTTGGTTGACGTTTTGCATAATTGAAGTGACTTCTGGAAGAGCTGCTTCAATTTCTGCGAGCATTTCACGTTTTTTAGGTAACTTTTTACTATTTGTAATGAAGACGAGTTGTGTTTCTCCAGTTTTTACGCCTGTACGGACAACGATTGTTCGGACGATGCCACTACCAGCTTTTTCATCATAAATCGGTACGCCATATTTTTCGAGTAAATCACGTACAAAATTGGTTACTTTGATGGTAACTGGTTGTTGGACGATGCAGTCTTCAATCGGAACAAGTTGGTGAGAATTGGCGCCGAAAAGCCCTGTTTCGACTTGACCACTGCCTACCATTCTTGTTTGGAATTGGCTTTTATTGCGGTAACGCCAAGGGTCTTCCATTCCGATTGTTGGGCGGATTTTTAATTTTGCTGGATCGATTTTTGTATGTTTTTCGATTGATTGAATAACAATATCTCGTTTTAATTCAAGTTGGGCGCTATAGGCCACATGTTGCAACTGGCAACCACCACACGCCTCGTATACTGGGCAAGGTGCGGTAACTCGGTTTGGAGATTTTTTACGAATTTTATTTAATTTTGCTTCGGTGAAACGATCACGAACTTTGACCGCTTCGACAACTACTTCTTCACCGGTAATTGCGCCAGGTACAAATACAACTGCTTTTTTAAAGTAGCCGATTCCCTCCCCGTTGATTCCCATGCGTCTAATAGTTAGCGGGAACTTTTGGCCTTCTTCTACTGGATTTTGATTCATTATTTTCCTCCATCATTCCAAGTCTTCATTAATACTAACAAAAAAACTGCCACTTGTCAGTAGTTTATGGCATGATTTCAAGACTTTCATCGACAATGATACTTTTTTCAACAGAACGAACCATCGAACAGTATTTTGGGGTTAATTTTAGTGCTTTTTCAAGTGGATTAGGATCTAAGTCAGCACCGGTAATTTTAAAATGAAGATGAATCGCGCTAATCCGATTTTCTTCTTCGGGAATACGTTCCATTGTCGCGTCTACCCATAAATCAGTAAAATCTACTCGTTTTTTCCTTAAAATGTTACGAAAAACAATGGCGCTACAACTGGCAATAGACATCAACATCAAATCTGCTGGTGAATAATCGGTCATTTTGTCATCAATTAAAAAACTTCCTGTGTCAAACCCATTTTCGGTATAAACTAGCTTTAATGGTTTTGTCATCATTATCCCTCATTTCTTCTCTTTTATCGTACAAAAAATCTCCTTATTAAGCAAATTAGTAGTATAATGAACAGATAGTCGACCAAAAAGGAGGCTACTCGTTTTATGGAAGGAGTAGGAAATAAAGTGATTGTTTTAGCAGGAATGATTGGCGCTGGGAAAAGTAGTTATACAGAGCTAATTGCAAATGAACTTGGAACAAAGGCATTTTATGAAAACATTAAGGATAATCGCATCCTTGAAATGTTTTATGATGACCCAAAAAGATGGGCTTTTGCCTTACAAATATATTTTTTAAATACCCGTTTTCGCAGTATTAAAGCTGCACTAACGGATCAAAATAATGTGCTTGATCGGAGCATTTATGAGGATGCGCTTTTTACGCAAATTAATTTTGAAGAAGGCAACATTTCGGAACCTGAGATGGATACATATCTTGATTTACTCGATAATATGATGGAAGAGCTCGCATATATGCCAAAAAAAGCGCCGGATTTGTTAATTTATTTACGTGGAAGTTTGGACACCGTGTTAAGTAGAATTTCCTTACGTGGCCGTCCTTACGAGCAAACCTTTGATAATCCTGGTTTACTTGATTACTATAAGCATCTCCACAGTCGCTACGATAGCTGGTTTGCGTCTTACGATAAAAGTGATACACTCGTTATTAATATTGATGAGATTGATATTAATAAACCAAGCGACGCAAGATATGTCATGCAACTTATTCATGAAAAATTAAAACGCTAAAACTGCCCACTGCAGTTTTAGCGTTTTTTAATTGATTTCGCCTAGTTCTTTTTTCTTTTTACGGATTGCAAGTGTTGCATTTAGCTCTCCGCCAATCATTAAAATAATACCAGTTAAGTAAAACCACAACATTAAAATAATAATCACACCGATACTACCATATGTTGCGGAATAATTGCCGAAGTTATTTACGTAATACGCAAAACCAACTGAAGCTACCGTCCAGCCAATGGTTGAAAAAAGCGCTCCAGGAAGAACACTAATTAACGTACTACGCCTATTTGGCGCCACCCAATATAAAAAGGTAAAGACGACAAAAATAACAACGAGCGTAACAGTCCAACGAAGATTATTCCAAAAACTAAGAAAGTCTTCCGAGAAATTCAAATGGTTAATTAAAAACATTCCAATTTGTTGTCCAAATACGAGTAATAGCAAAGTAGCCCCCACCGTTGCAAGCATTGCTAACGTGAAAAACATCGATAATAAGCGCTGTACGACATAGTTCCGTTTATTCGTTACACCATATGCTTTATTAAGCGATTTCATCACAGCATTCATACCATTAGATGCCGACCATAAAGTCGCGATAATCCCGATAGAAAGCAATCCACCATTTTTCTGCGTTAGTAAGGTGTTTAAATTTTCTTCTAAAAAGCTCATAATCTGATCTGGTGCAAATTCTTTTATCATATTAAAAACCGAATCTTTATCAATATGAAGATAAGCGAGCAACGTGGCCGCGATTAGAAGCATTGGAAAAATCGAAAACAGCATATAATAAGCTAGCTGTGCTGCATTCCCAGAAACGTCATTTCGCCCTACTCGTGCGCTTACTGTTTGGCCCACTTGGACAATTCCGTTATGTTTGATATAATTTACTACTTTTTTCCACACTGATAAGGTCCCCCTTTTTCTAGTCATTCATCTGGAAGTTTTTCTTCTATTATGGTAAAATTTTGTCTATTAGCTTGAAAGGAGCAAAAAGATGAATCTTGAAACCCCTTCACAGGAAAACTTAGATTTTATGTTAGCAGAGATTACTACTAAACTAAAAATGGTGAATGTTGGCGTTTTTGAAAACCTCGAGCTTGACTCTGTTGATTATAACGCACTTACTGATATTTATCAGCTAATTAAACGTAAATCAAATTTTAGCCCACGCGAAATGCAATTATTTGCAGAAGAGTTGCGGCGGATTAGAAAATAAAACAAATTCCAGCCACTATTTAGTGGTTTTTTGTTTGGAAATAATGGGTTCCAAAATCTACTAAATCACACATATCATAGATTTTAGTTGGCGCTCCTATAATCGTCGTTGGGTGAAAATCACGTTCTTTCTCATATGTACGACCTAACGCGATAAACGCTTCACTGTTATAATCAATTTCCTGATACTTCTCCCAAACAATCTCACCTTGTTTCAAAAATGCAGCTTGATTTTCGATAAGCGGAAACATATTTGACCGTTCTTCTGCTAAATGAAGAGAAGTATTATTATTGTTATCCACTCCAAACAAAATTATTTTAGCTGAACGTTGATATAACTTACCGAGCGGTGAATCATCCCCTAAGCTTTTTGCAAGAGGTTGGTGAGCAAGTATTTCTTCTTTGTCTTTTCCCCATGCGCAAAACGAATGATATGGATGAAAACTGCGCGCCACATCTGGCATAGCTCGAAAGGTTTCCGCAATTACGCCCATACCACGAGTTGGTGTTACTAATGGATCAAAGGGTGGCGTCTCTGCTCGAATTGTTTTCCACCAGCTTTCTGGAACGGGTGGATTTTCCCATTTTTCCGGGTCGCTCAATTGTCCGGTTTGCGCTGGCATGATGATATTTCCTTTAATGCCAACCGCCTCTTGAAGGGCATAAATCACCGCCACTGGTCCTCCGCAAATCCAGTGTGCTTTTGACATGGAGGCATGAAAAATAACCGTATCACCTTCTTTAATACCCGCTTTTTCCAGGTCTGACACGATTTTTTGTTTTGTTGCTGGTTTTTTCGTTCGCCAGATGGCCATTTTTTCTCCCAATTGTCCTGTCACCACCTCTAAAAATAAAGCCAGATGCCTAGAAAAAACGTTAAAGTAAAAACAGATGTAATAAACTACATGTTTTTACTCCAATTCTGTTCTAAATTCATCTGGCTCACTAATTTAATTAATCATTTTCGCCTTGATAGGTTAAAATTTCTGGACCATCTTTTGTAATGGCAAAGGTATGTTCATATTGAGCAGATAAAGAACCATCAACCGTTCTCGCAGTCCAGCCATTATCATCCATTTTGGCTTTCCACGCGCCCATATTTACCATTGGCTCGACTGTAATGACCATACCTTCTTTTAAGCGTAGTCCTTTTCCAGCATTACCGTAATGCGGAATATCTGGTTTTTCATGTAAAGTAGGTCCAACACCGTGACCAATAAACTCACGTACAACAGCAAGGTTTTCAGATTCTACATATGTTTGGATAGCATGACCAATGTCACCTACTCGAGCTCCTACCTGTGCTTGCTCGATTCCAAGATAAAGAGCTTTATGCGTTACATCCATTAAGTGTTTCACATCATCAGAAACTTCTCCTACTGCATAAGTCCATGCGGAATCAGCAAGCGCACCATGATAGTTCACGACCATATCCACTGTAATAATATCGCCTTGATTTAACTTTTGTTTGCGCGGAAAACCGTGACAAATTTCATCATTAATACTTGCACAAATGGCATATTCATAACCTTCAAAGCCTTTTTGTTCTGGAGTTGCACCATTTTTGCGTAAAAACTCATCTGTAAATACTTCTAAATCCCAGCTAGTAATACCAGGTTTAATGATTTTTTTTAGTTCTTTATGCGTATCGGCAAGGATTTTCCCTGCTGCTTTCATCTCATCGATTTCGCGTCTTGATTTGAGTGTAATCATCTTTTCATTCCCTCCTAAAATTTCCACTATTTACTATTATAGCTCGAAAACCCTTAGAAATAAAGTAATCTGGAAAAAAGGTTGCAGTTTTTCTGAAGACATTTATAATAGAATGTATCAGTTGAAAAATGGTAGACTGGCTTGTGCCATTTTAAACAATAAAAAATTCAGAAAATGGTGATGCAAAATGACAAAAGTGATGATCGTTTATGCCAGCATGACTGGTAATACACAAGAAATTGCCGACATTTTAGGTGAAGAATTAGAAAAATACGATATCGAAGTAGAAATTGAAGAATGTATTTCAGTTGATCCTGAAGATTTACTAGAATATGATGGCGCACTAATTGGTGGCTATACTTATGATGATGGTCAGCTTCCTGATGAATTCGTTGATTTTTATGAAGATATGGCGGACGTTGATTTTAGCGGCAAAGTTTGTGCTTCTTTCGGTTCTGGCGATACTTTTTATGATGAATATTGCTTAACAGTTGATTTAGTTGAAACACGTCTGAAAGAACAAGGCGCTACAGTTCCAGTTGCTGGGCTAAAAGTAGACCTTGATCCTGACGAAGAAGATGTTGTTCGCGCAGAAAGTTATGCAAAAACTTTCGTTGAGGCATTAAAAGGATAATAAAAAAGCAAGTCCTCTTTTTCGGACTTGCTTTTTTATTTATTTAAAAATAGCAAAAACAGTAGCCTCGTGGTTGCTTTACCTCATTAATTGAGATACAATTCTCGTATTGAATAAAAAGATTGGAGTGATTAATTATGACAGTATTTAGTGAAAAATTAGAAAAGTATGCAGAATTGATTGTAAAAGTTGGTGTAAACGTCCAACCTGAACAGAAAGTAGTAATTATGGCTCCAGTTGACGCGGCTCCCCTAGTTCGCCTTATTTCCAAATATGCTTTTGAAGTAGGCGCAGAGGATGTCATTATGGATTGGCGCGATGAAGAATTAGGCGCATTACGTTACAAAAATGCTCCACTACGCGTTTTTGAAAGCGCTCCGGTTCACCGTGTTGCAGAAAAAACAGAACTTGCCAAAGAAGGCGCTTGTTTTATTTCCATCACCTCGGAAGACCCCGATTTACTAAACGGTGTGGATAGCAACAAAATCGCTACTTTCCAAAAAACAATGGGTGGCGCAATGAGCGAGTTTCGTGAGTTAATGCAAGCAAATGTCGTAAGCTGGACAGTTGTTGCAGCAGCTTCACAAGGATGGGCAGCAAAAGTATTCCCAGATTTAACACCAGTAGAACAAATGGAAACACTTTGGGAAGCTATTTTTGAAACAACTCGTATTAACACAGAAAACCCGGTAGAAACTTGGAAAAATCACGATCAAACACTTGCTGCAAAAGCAGAAAGTTTAAATGAAAAACAATTTACTTCTTTACATTATACGGCTCCTGGAACAGACCTTACAATTGGTCTTCCAAAAAACCATCTTTGGGTTGGCGCTGGTAGTAAGAATAAAAAAGGACATGAATTTATGGCCAATATGCCAACAGAAGAAGTTTTCTGTTGTGCGGATAAACTAAAAGTGGAAGGCTATGTTTCAAGTACGAAACCACTTAGTTATGCAGGAAATATTATCGATGACTTCAAAATCACTTTTGAAAAAGGTCGTATTGTTGGTGTTGAAGCTGCATCTGGCGAAGAAATTTTAAAAGATTTAATCGCAACGGATGAAGGTTCTCATTATTTAGGCGAAGTGGCTCTAGTTCCAGATCCATCCCCTATTTCCCAATCCGGCATTTTATTCTACAACACGCTATTTGACGAAAATGCATCTAACCATCTAGCAATCGGTAGTGCGTATGCGTTTAATGTTAAAGGTGGCGAAGAAATGTCTCGCGAAGAATTAGAAGCTGCTGGTGTAAACAATAGTTTGACACACGTTGACTTCATGATTGGTTCTTCTGAAATGGACATTGATGGTGTAACAGAATCTGGTGAAGTTGTTCCTGTTTTCCGTAAAGGTGATTGGGCATTCTAATCCTTTTTTAAACCTTATACCTTTTGCGTAAAACCCTTGTAGCTACTAGCTTTCAAGGGTTTTCGTTTGTTATTTTCATAGAAGAGAGCGAGGTGCATTAGATGAAATTTAGTACATGGGACATCAATTTAAAAGTAAGGCTTTTTGGGGAAGCACTACTTGATATTTCTTTTTGGATGGTGTTCCCCTTTTTAACGATTTACTTTTCCGAAAGTATTGGCCGTGAACTTACAAGCATTCTACTGATTGTTTCACAAATTTTGGCGGTTTTCACAGCATTACTTGGTGGCTATTTTGCTGATAATTTTGGTAGGAAACGGATGATGAGTATTTCTGTTATCGGAGAAGGTTTTGGTTTTCTTGTTTTTGCGATAGGTGCACTTCATGTTGTGGATTCTCCTTACTTAAGTTTTGCTGGTTTCGCGATTGCGAGTGTTTTTATGGCGTTTTATCAGCCAGCAAGTCAAGCAATGATTGCGGATGTTGTTCCACCTGAGCATCGGACGCATATTTATTCGGTGTTCTATATGATGATTAATATTGCAGTCGTTATTGGTCCGATTCTTGGTTCGGTATTATTTTATAATTTCACGACAGAAACATTACTTGCTATTGTTTGTGCGGACTTATTACTTCTCTTTTTACTGCAAAAATTTGGTCACGAAACAGCACCTCTAATAGTTAATCCAGATTTACAAAAAGCCGTTGTTCAAAAAAGCATTGGCACTGTTTTAATGGAGCAGTTGAAAAACTATAAAATTATTTTTAAAGACAGGATTTTCTTCTTGTATATTATTGCTGGAATTATTGTTTCTCAGGCGTTTATGCAACTGGATTTGCTCTTCCCACTATACATTAAAGAAGTTATCGGTGCCTCTAACTTATTCGCTTTTCATTTTACTGGTGAGCAATTATTTGGTGTTATCGTTTCTATCAATGGATTCTTTGTTGCTGCGCTTACAGTTGTTGTCACTCGCTGGATGAGCCACTTTAGGGAAAAATTTGTCTTTATGAATTCTTCTTTTCTTTATGGAATTGCGATTTTCTTATTTGGTATTTCGACCGGACCATGGGGAGCGATTTGCGCCATTATTCTCTTTAGCTTTGCAGAATTAATGACAGTTGGGTTACAACAAACGTTTGTTTCACAGTTGGCTCCGGAAGATAAACGAGCAATGTATTTTTCCGCGGCCGGTCTCCGTTATACACTCGGTAAAGTAATTGCCCCACTTGCAATTACACTTTCGACTTTAATTGGCTATACTGGAACCTTTACTATTATTGGTATTTTAGCGCTCCTTAGCGGATTGATTTATTACTATATGTATTCAGAGTTTGAAAAACAACGTAAAATTTCCTAATAAAAAACGACTAGCTATTATGGGTAGTCGTTTTTTATTGGATTACTTTTTTTACGATTTATTTACGAAACAACTAAAAAAACTGTTATATCTCGTGTTTAAATTACCTTTTCATGTCAACCATGTTTAAATAATGCTTATACGCTGAAAAAAGTCTATACTGTTAGTTGTACACCTAGAATTTACTCGCTATTTTTAATAGAAAATTAGGTGTGAGAATGTTTGGAACAACAACTATAGGAATTGATTTAGGTACTGCAAATATTTTAGTTTACAGTAAAGAAAAAGGTATTATTTTGAATGAACCTTCTGTGGTCGCGCTAAATACAAATGATGGAACGGTACTTGCGATTGGCCAAGAAGCAAAAGAGATGATTGGTAAAACGCCCACTTCCATTTCTGCTGTAAGACCTATGAAAGATGGTGTTATTGCTGATTTTGATTTAACGAGTGGATTATTGCGCGAGATTATGCGTCGAATCTCCGTTAGTGGTGTTAAAAAACCTAATGTGGTTGTTTGTACGCCAACTGGTGCAACATCGGTTGAGCGCCGTGCTATTTCTGACGCGGTGAAATCAACTGGAGCTCGTTCGGTTGTTTTAATTGAAGAACCTGTCGCAGCTGCGATCGGTGCTGATTTACCTGTAGCTGAGCCTGTCGCGAATGTAATTGTGGACATTGGTGGCGGCACAAGCGAGGTTGCTATTATTTCGTACGGTGGTGTGGTTTCAAGCACTTCTATTCGAACTGGCGGCGACCATATGGACGAAGAAATTATTCAATACATCCGCAAGAATTACAACCTTTTAATCGGCCAAACGACGGCAGAGCGAATTAAAATGGAACTAGGTTACGCGCCAATTGAACATGTAGCTCAAACTGCTGACATTCGTGGTCGTGATTTACTTACTGGCTTACCAAAAACGATTCAAGTAAGCTCTACGGAAATCCAAAGCGCCTTAGCTGAAACGCTACAACGTATACTGGAAGCTATTCGAAATACACTTGAACTATGCCCACCCGAGTTAAGTGGGGATATTGTCGATCGAGGTATTATTTTAAGCGGTGGTGGCTCTCTCCTTCAAGGATTCCGCGACTGGCTAGTAGAAGAAATCGATGTTCCTGTACATATGGCTCCAAGTCCGCTTGAATCCGTGGCAATTGGCACAGGAAAGTCCCTCGTTTTCGTAGATAAATTAGCTAAAAACTAATGAAAAGAAGCATTTGGATTGGCGCTTTATTCCCCAATCTAAATGCTTCTTTATCTTGCTCTTAATGTTTATTTCTGGTAAACTTATTTCTGTTGTTTATATCTCAAGTCCCTGTAGCTCAGTAGGATAGAGCAATTGCCTCCTAAGCAATAGGTCGCTGGTTCGATTCCAGTCGGGGACGTCAAAAAATAAAGCTAAAAACCTCATTTTAGGGGTTTTTAGCTTTATATATCTTTTAATATTTTGGATAGCTCATTCTTTTCTTTGTAAAATAAATGTTGATTTTGTTTGGTTAATGGATGATTTGCTAACCAAATTTCTTAAAAACTAATTTTCTTCATTTACTAGAAACATTTAGCCAGACCTAAATGTTATTTTCTCTATTTTGTTATATAACTTTGTAAATATTTTGCTGTGTAAGAGTCTTTATTTTTCAATAAATCAATTGGGTACCCTTCAAACAATATCTTTCCACCTAAATTACCTCCTCGAAGTCCCATATCAATAATCCATTGAGCATTACTAATAATTTTGAGATTGTGCTCTAAAACAATTAATGTTTTATTTTTTTTCAAGAGTTTATTAAATAATAGAAGTAAATTATCAATATCAATTTCATGTAGCCCTGTTGACGGTTCATCTAATATTAATATATTTGAAGTATCTTGATAAATTGTCTTAGCTATCTTTAGGCGTTGAAGTTCCCCGCCGGAAAACGTATCTAAAGACTGTCCTAGCTTGATATAACCCAAATTAACATCAATTAGGTCTTGCATGACTTTGGTTAATTGGCCATCGTCAAATAAATTTATCACTTTATCGACTGGTAATTGTAAGATATCATAGATATTTAAGCCGTGCCATAAAACAGAAAGAGCCTCATCATTATACCTTTTTCCGTGGCACCCCTCACAAACTTGTTCGACATCCCCCATATAAGCTAAGTCTAGCTTAATATATCCTTTACCTTTACAGATAGAACAAGCTCCTTTTCCATTGTAGCTAAACAGAGATGCACTTTTGCTTGAATGATGAGCGAAGATACTCCTAAGCTTATCAAATATGTTTAGATACGTAAGCACATTTGAACGAACACTACCACTTATCTGACTCTGGTCTAATATACTTGCTTCAGGATATCTATTTTTAAAAAGATACCTAATTAAGGTGCTTTTACCGGAGCCAGCTAACCCTGTTACAACTGTTAATGATTGCTTGGGTACTCTTATCGAAACCTTTTTAACATTGTGCAAACTAGCATTCTCTAATTTATAATAACCAGAGAATTTTTTTCTTTCTGGATTAATATTTACCTTCGTAGATAACACTCTCCCAGTAACTGTATTTGATTTCAATAATTCTCCGTAGCTTCCTTCAAATGTAATAGTTCCACCTCTATCGCCAGCTCCTTGTCCTATCTCAATAATGTGATCTGCCATTTTGATAATATCTGGATCATGATCAACCAGCACTACGGTATTTCCTTTATCTTTTAGTCCTTTAATTATTTTTGATATTCCGTGAACGTCTTCGGGGTGAAGTCCGATACTCGGTTCATCAAAAATATATAGAACATCACTAAGCGCGCTACTGAGATGTTTGGTCATTTTTATTCTTTGAGATTCTCCTCCAGAAAGAGTTGCAGTTGGGCGATTGAGAGATAAATAACTTAAGCCTACATCCTCTAAACTTTTTAATTTTTTAATTAAATCCTCCAAAATTATCTGAACGGTAGGAGACTGAATACCTTTAATGAATTCTATTAATTCAACAATAGTCATGGTTACACAATCTGCAATAGATTTTTCATTAATTTTTGCAGAACGAACTAGTCTATTCACTCTAGTTCCTTGACAGCTTGGGCATTCTTTAACTTCTAAAATACGTTTTAATTGCATAGTATATTTATTAGCCGCTTTTTCGATGAAGTTTTTAGTAATTCTTGGAATAATACCAACATAAGTTGCTGTCTTTGGCCATTTTTCCGTAGGATTGATGGGGGAGCTTCCACGATTGTTTAGTAAAAGTTCCAATTCAGTTTTATTATAATCTTTAATTTTTTTATCATTATCAAAATTACCAGATTCTGTATATCTAGTCAGTCGCCATCCACCTGGCTGAAAAGTAGGAAAGTCAATCGCACCATCATTTAAAGACTTGTCAAAATCAATCAGTTTGGATATATCAATCTCTTTAACCTCACCTAATCCTTTACATGTCTCACACATTCCTTTTGGATTATTAAACGAGTATGTCATAGAGTAGCCTATAAATGGGATGGCAATTCTTGAAAACAAGAGTCTTAAGCTCGCATAAATATCTGTTACAGTGCCTACTGTTGAGCGCGCGTTATCCCCTATTTTTTTTTGGCTAATCACAATAGAAACTGGTAAATTTTCTATTTTATCAACAATTGGTTGCGGATAATGCGGCAGTAGCTGTTGAATATAACTGGAGTAAGTTTCATTTAATAATCTTTGAGATTCAGCAGCTAGAGTATCAAAAACCAAAGAAGACTTACCAGAGCCGGAAACCCCAGTTACGACACTGATTTGATATTTAGGAAATTTAAGAGAAATATTTTTTAAATTATTTGTTTTGGCTCCTTCTATAGAAATAAAACTATTCATAATCTCTCAACCTTTCTAATTTAAGCGCATTCAAATATTTTTCCGCTAGGGATTTAAACTGCTCTTTTTCCTCCATTTCAAAAACTGTATTTGCAACTTGTAAAAGATGAGCGTGTCCACTATCAATTTGAGCTAGTAATTGGTGTCCGTCTTTTGCTAGAAAAGTTAGTAACTCCCGACCATCTTTATCATTTGGCTTCTGTTTAATATAGTTCATTATTTTTAATTCTTTTAATGCCTTTGATAGTTTTGTTCTGCTAGTTCCAAGTAAAATACTGATTTTGGAGGGAAGCATCTCGGACTCTGAATTAAGAAGATTTAAGATATCATATTGAAGCCAACTAATGGTTTTCGGATTATTTCTAGTCCTTTCTGCGACCAATTCACACTGTAAATCCTTTAGCACATTTTCTAACTGAATCATTTACTTGTCCTCCTCGATATAGTTTCTATATAGAAACTATATCAAAAAAGCAATTAAATACCAAGCGCTAATAGTTAAACAGATATAACTTGCCCATCCTAGAGATTAGTTCGTAGCTTGATTCCTCTTATCGGCATTCCAAAAAGCCAAAATTCTTAATTTAACAAGGATTTTGGCTTTTTTACAATCATTATTTTGAAACTTTACTCATACATAAAAATCTAAATCATTTTTCTTTGCTGAAAATTTTAAAGCATATTCAGCATCATCCGAAAATGGTCTGGAAGCAATTTTTACTCTAGTATAATCACAACTATTATTTCTTAGGGCTGATTTAATCACTTTGACACCTATTTCTTCATCAACAACTACACAAAATATATTTAAAGCAAATTGCTTATTGGGATTCGCGGTTTGTCCTATGTCAAAACCATCTACAATTCCTAAACCTTTCCAACCCAGATTGTCATTTAAAACATCTGTATAAAAGAAATTTCAAAAGATAATATAACTCGCAATTATTTTCTGATTGTATACAAAACCCAATTTCCCTTTTCTTTCTCCACTACTTCTCTAAAGCCAATTTCTTTCAAGAGTGCTGTTAGTGTAGCATTTGTTTTATATTCGTCCATATGATAATCAATTTTGTCTTTTTCGGACGACACTATTAAAACACCTTTTTGTGACATGACCCGATAGATTTCTTCAAACCCCTTTTTAGGATTATCCCAATACATATGGGTTTGTATGGCATAAACTACATCGAAAATACCCGCTTGATAATTCATCGATGCAACATCTTGTACAGATAGCTCTACTTTGCCATTATTTATTGCTTTTTTATTCAAATTTGTGGCTGTTTTATAGGATTCTTCAGAAATATCCACACCATAAATAGTTAAATTTTTATTTAGTTCAACGAGGTTTTTAACATTGGAGCCGCCGCCGTAACCAATATCTAATACATAATTAACATCGCTTAGTTCAGTATTACTAATGGTCCACTCACTCAAATCTTCAAAATAGGATGACCATATTTTCGTAGTAATTTCACCAATAATCCCATGCGGGTTCGCCGCTTGTTCGCTTAAATAGTTAATTAATGGTTTATATAAAATAAAACTCAAACCGATGATACCTCCCAAAATGATTAACGTTATTTTCTTTCTTTTTGTTATTTTCATCATAATTAAAGTCCTTTCACGGGTCTTTAGTTTTAAAATAGTTGTATTTATATTTCAAAACTATTGTATAATAATCCCATCTTACAAGTCAATAACTTTTGAAATTTACTGCTTCATATTTCAAATTAAATGCTTTTGTGTTATATTATTACTGAAGATAAGATTAGCTTAGGGAAGTGTTTAGGACATGAATAATTATGAAAAAAGAACACTAAAAAAGAAGACTGCAATTATTCAGGCAGCCCTTTCTTTATTTGGAAAACATGGTTTTTCTGATGTAAGTATTAAAGATATTGCAAGTCTCGCTGGGGTCTCCCAAGTTTCTATATATAATTATTTCGGAAATAAGGAAGCTCTCGTTGCTGAATGCGCTAAAATCATTATGCAAGATACGATTACTTTAGCCGCAGAAATATTAGTTTCTGAAGGTACTTTTACAGACAAACTAGCACGCGCCATCCAGCTTTGCCAAGCGGAAATCAACGTGTCTTTAAGTAAATTTATATCTACAGAAGCTAGCAAGGATTCTCAATTTATAACACTTTTAGTAAACAATATTAACAAGTTAAAAAAAGATATTTATATGGAATATGTTGCCGCTGGAAAAAAAGCAAAAGTAATCAATAATGACATTTCTGATGATGTAATCCAACTTTTCATTGATTCTATTAATGGATTAGGTTTAACAGTTCCAGAAGAAGAACTAGAGAAGAAACAAGCGGAGATTATTCATTTATTTTTATATGGGTTGATTGGGAAAGCTTAATTTCAATACAATAAACGCCTGTAATCCTTTTTATAAATAAGGATTACAGGCGTTTTTAGTGCTAATTATAGTTGTTTTATTTCTTCTTCTCAACCAATCTAAAATGTTGCCACGGTAGAATGGTATCTAGTAAATAACGCTCTTCTGGAACAATTCGAGCAACAATATTGGTATTGCCTGAGTTTTCCATTTCTTGAAGGGCTACTTGCATTTCGCCTTTGTAGCGTTCGTAGCCGTCGTTGTCGATTGTTACATCGCCTTTTGCAATGGTATTTGTGTCATGTGCAGGGAAGTCAAATTGTTTGAAATTAACACGGGTCATTGTCGAGCGTAAAACATACTCGGAAGCATCGCCACGGTTGAAATGTTTTTGTGTTAAGACAATTTCTTTTTCCACATCTGTTGCACCATCTAAAAATTCAACAGCGAGTTGTAATTCATTGCGGTTTAATTCGCTTAAAGCGCGTAATTCATCTTCTGAAGCGAACATATTACCTACAATGACATCATCAATAAGACCAGTGTTCCAAAGATCTTTCGCTTGAACCGTAATGTCCACGCCACGATGTTCTTCCATTGTTGGAAGCCCGCCATCTACAACAAACCATGGGCCGAATTCGCCGCTGTTAGAAGAAACGAAAGCGGCTGTACGTAAGTTTAAGTCTTTGAATTGCTTACTTGTACGCAAGAAATGTTCTCTAGAAAGACCAGTATATTTTCTTGGGTAGAAGTTGTGACAACCAATAATATTTCCTACGTTTGCTTGGTATGATAGAATATTTTCCACGTAGCGAGTACCATTACTGATGTTTAGCTCGATTTTTAGGTCTGTATCGTCAAATGACATAGCAGCCTCTTCTGAACCAGAGAAGCCCAAATCAAGACGAAGCCCTGCTAAACCAAGTTCTTTAAAGCGATCTAATTCTTTATAAGTGATATTTAACGATTCAAATACAGTAGGATCAACATCAGCAATAACATCAAATCCTAGTTCTTTAGCGCGTTTGCAAATTTTCTCTAATTTAGCAAATTCCGCTTCGTCATTAGCAGAAATCAAACACGTGAAAATGCGGCTAAAACCATATTTTGCAGCTGTTTCAATGTATTCTAATGATTCTTCAAGCGCTACGTGTTGTGGAAATACGGATATTCCTAATTTTCTCATTTAAATCATCCCTTCAAAAGCTTATTTAGAGCGGTATAAATCAACAATTTCTTTTGCTAAGTCTTTAAAAGTAATGGCGTTCATCAAGTGATCTTGCGCGTGTACTAAAAGTAAAGAGACTTCTGCTTTTTCGCCGCGTGCTTCTCCTTGAATTAAAGAAGTTTGTGAATGATGCGCTTCAAGTAGTGCCGCTTCTGCATTTTTGATTTGCTCATCTGCAACGTCAAAATCCCCTTTTTTTGCCGCTTCGATTGCTAACATTGCATCACTCTTGGCGTTACCCCCGTGTACGATTAATTGCATAATTGTTTGTTCTAATTCCATTGTTTACACATCCTTTTCATTTATCAAAACTGTGTCTTTTTCCTCTTCAAGCAGTATCTAAACTTGAGGCGATTAGTTAATCATTGCTAGTGCATCATTTAGCACTTTTTCGCCGTCCATTGTCCCGTAGTCAATCCCATTAATAATTGCAACTGGAATACCTAATGGATCCAGTACTCGTTTCAAATTCTTCTCTAAAAAACGAACTTGTGGAGCAAGTAAAACGACGTCTACATTGCCTTTATACTTATCAAAATCAGCTTCTGCAACTGCTATTACAGTGGCATCTACCTGATTGTTTTCGATAGCTTCTGTCATTTTTTTTACAAGAAGACTTGTGGACATACCGGCCGAGCATACTAACATGATGTTTTTCATTTCATAAACCTCCCAGTTTGAAAAGCTGCACGTATATATAATATGCAAGATATGTGCCAACTTTTCTTGTTATAAGTTGCTTCCGTTCGAACTTTCCACTTACACAAGTAAAAAAGCCAAGTGTGTAAGACAATACACACTTGGCAGGTTTTTTCTAGTTTACTTCTACCTGATTAGAGAGCATCATCTGAGTTAAATAAGCAATTTCTGATTGTGGGATAACGATATCATACTCAATTTCAACATTTTCCATCATTTGTTGCGTAATCTGCATTTCAACCATATGATTTTTTGCAAATTCATTTAAATCTGGGAACTCTCTATCTACCGCGCCTAGTTTAACACGTTCAATTAGGAAAGCTAAGTGAAGAATCATACCGATATCTACACCCGATTCAAGAATTACATTAAGTTGCAGCTGTAGTTCTGAAATCACTTTTCTGAGGAAATAAACAAGTTGTTCAGCAGAACTCACTGCTTGTAAATTACCTTCTAATGAGGCGATTAATTTTTCATAAGGTACTTCATCGTTTAAAATTCTGGAAACAATTCCTAAACCGCCTTCTGATAGTACTTCAAGTGCGCTAAAGAATGGAATATCACGATATTCAAAAGCAACTGAACCCATAATTGCTAGAATATTATACTCTTCCATCAGTTGATCAATCCGCTCTCTGAAAGCTTCTTTATGCAAGAACTGTAAAACGATAATTTCGATTTTTGTTTCATCAATAATTGGCGCTACGACTTTGCGCAGTTGTTCAGCTACCCCTTCACCAGTAAAACAAGTAAAGATGACAGCATTTTTCACTGGCTTAGCTCTTAATACATGCGCTTTATATTTATTTTCAAATAATTGCTCACAGCTTTGGTAAATATCTTCTAAGCCACGACCTAAAGATGCTTTTCGCATTGCTTCAAGCACTACAGGTGTACTGACCATTGTTACCGTTTTCGTGCGGATACCGAGTTCTTCTGTAAGCATATTCCCAAATGAAGTGAGTGAACCCATATCAGAAAGTATCAACACACCTTTGACAGGATTTAATTTAATGACGGTTTGTTTTAGTTTTTCATACATCGCTTTCACTTCAACTGTTAGAGGCATATCGAGGGCAATTCCGCTTTCAATGCTTAGTAACTCTTGCACGGTTTCGACCATACTTGTTGCAGTGGACCTGCCATGCATCATGACTATTACTTCAACTTGATTTTCCTGAGAAAGCGCTGTATCTACTACTTCCTCTGTCAAAAACATTGTCAAAAATCCGATTTCATCAAAAGGAATCTCAATGCTAAGTTCTTGTTCAATCAATGCGGATAGATCAATTGCGACTTGGAATTCTTTTGGATATTTTTTACGGATATTATTTAAATCAGGATGAATAATATGTTTTTGTTCACGAACTCGTTCAATCGTGCTTTGTAAATGCAAGGAAAAAGCGAATTTCATTTTTTCATTATATTTACGATTTAATTTTTCTTCTGCCATTGTGTAAACTTTTTCTGTTAATTCCCAAACTGCTGGCGCGATAATTTCTTTGGCTGTTTGGTGGGTAGGTAATTGGACCATATAGTCGTGGAAATATTGATCCACATCGACATAAAGCGCTTCTTCTAACTCACTTTGGTCTTTACCTTCTTTCATTAACTGGTCTGCTTTTTCTTGGATGGCATGGTAAACATCGTGCACATCTTCCACTTCAGCAGAGGCATCACTTGTATCAACAAATTTAAAAATCGCTTTATTAACGTCAATTAAGCGGTTTAATTTTTCTGGTTCGTCTTTTAAATGTAGCAAGCCTTTTTGGACGTGAATAGGTAAGTCATCTTGTTCGATTAAAATATAATTGGCCGTTTTTGTTTTATAATGTAAGAATGCTTTGGCACAGGCTAATTTTAAATCTCTTTGCAATTGACCAACGTTGGCGCTTGCATGATAAAGTAAAAAGGCAATGAGTGCTTTTCGGTGTACGCGAATGGATTGATGCAGCCTGATTGCTTCTTGGTTTAAGAAAAACTCGACTAATTGATAACGTTCTTCTAAGTTTCTTTCAGCAAGGGATGGCAAGGTAATAGTCATCGGAATACGTCTAGTGAACGTTTCTAGTAAAAAGTTATCTGGTGATTCTGTTGTTGCACCAATGATTTGCACTTGCGCATGATGAACGTTAGCGCTTTCCCCAAGTGGCCGAAATTCGCCTTTATCAATGAAAGTGAAGAGCATTTCTTGTCCTTCTGGAGGTAAACGGTGAATTTCATCTAGAAATAAAATACCGCCATCTGCTTTTTTTAGTAAACCTTCACGAGTTTCTTCTGCTCCTGTGTATGCTCCTTTTATAACACCAAAAATATGACCGAATAAAAGTTGCGGGTTTTGCGCATAATCGGCACAATTAAAGGATATAAATGGCGCATCAGCGGGAATAGTCTCAGATTCTTTCGCGAATTGATACATACATTCCGCAAAAAGGGATTTCCCTGTCCCAGTCCGACCTAAAATCAAACTATGAAGTCCATTTGGGGGATATAGTATCGCCGCTTTTGCTTGTTGGATGCTTACTTTTAAGCTATCTTCTGACCCAATTAATCTTCCAAATGCAGACTCTTGATAAATCCCTGTTACTTCTTCTGCTTTAGAAGTAGTTTTTAGCGCCTGATAAAATACTGGTTTCCCAGGAAGTTTGTCTATTCTTTTTTCTTTAAAAAGATCATTTAGATAACGACTAGCGTTTGCTCGGTCCATTTGAAGCAATTCTGCGACATCCGCTGCAGATACTTTTTCTTCTTTTCCATTTAGAAGTTGGAGGACTTCTTCTTTTCTACTAGACATCTACTCTACTCCTTTTTAAAACTCTATGTTCCCATTATACCTTTTTAAACAGCATACTCGCAACGATAAAAATTAAGTAAAAAAAAGCGCGAATGCTTTTCTATCTATCAAGAAAGAAAAACATTCAGCACCGTTTATGATTTTTTAAAATTATTTGGTTTTCTATTAGTTTTATTCGGTTTGTTATTCCTTGTTATTTTAGAAGAACTGGTAGACTTTTCTTTACGGAAAGGTTTTTTCGTTTCTTCTTTTTTACCTTTTTGAACTTGCTTCGGTGGTCTAGTTGCTTTTTTGGCAATTTTATTTTCTGGAACTGCTCCGTCGAGAAGTTTTCCTTGATAAAATCGAACTTGTTTGCCTTTTAGATGATGGATAGTTAAATATTGTTTTAACGTTCTGATTTCACGAGGGTTGGCAAAGGTAATCACCGTACCTGTTTTTCCCATTCGTCCAGTACGACCTGAACGGTGCGTATACTCTTTTTCGCTTGCTGCTAAGTCATAATGAATCACATATGGTAAATCTTCTATGTCTAGTCCACGGGCCGCAACATCTGTTACGATTAAATAAGTTAACGTGCCTTTTTTAAAGTCGTCCAAATATTTTTTGCGTTTTTCTTTACGAATTTCGCCGTGGATTCCAGCTGCTTTTACTTTATCATAATGTAGTTTTTCTAATAAAATTTCCATGCGTGGTTTATCTTTCACAAAAACCAAGCCTCGCATATCTTTTATGTGAGAAATTCGGCGCAGCAGAGTCGCTTTATCGCGTGACTCTACATCCATGTATAAATGCTCTACGTTCGTTAATTCTTCTGGTTTTGCTGTTACTTCAAGCATCACTGGTGTTTTTTCTGTTTGTAAGAAAAAGGCTTCAGGATTTTCCAGTTTTGTTGCGGATACTAATGTCAATTGACGATCGCGAACAGCACTCTCAACTATTTCTAGAGTACTTTTGAAGTTCTCTTGGCGTAGTAATTGGTCACACTCATCCAAAGTAATCGTTTTAATTTCGTGCATTTTTATTTTCTTTTGTTTGATTAGTTCAAGTGCACGACCTGGAGAGGCTACGATAATTTGTGGTTTTTTCTTCAATTTTTCGATTTGCCGTTTCACATTAGCTCCCCCGATTAAAGAGATTACTGTGAGTTCATCACTTGGTAACCACGAACGGATTACTTCCGTGATTTGCATAACTAATTCATGAGATGGCGCTAAAACAAGCCATTGCGTTTTTGGAATTGCTTCTATTTTTTCAAGAGTTGGCAGTGCATAAGCGACTGTTTTCCCCGTTCCAGTTGGTGACACTGCGAGTACATCAGCCCCGTCTTTAATTGGTTGGTACATCGCACTTTGAATCTCAGTTGGCGTTTCATAACCATGTTCTTTCCATTTTTCCGCCCAAAAGCTAGGGATATTTGATTCTGTCATGACCCGACTCCTTTATTAGTTCTTCTCTGTATCATACCATGCTTACTGCAAGTCTGCACTTTTATTTAGAATTTTTGTTGCTAGAAAAATGTAAACAAGAGCCATCAAAAGATTAAAACCCAGCTGGATAAAATTAAAATGAACACTTGAAAAAAGGGAATAATAAAAATGGATTTCTGAGCTACTTTTAGGTAAAAAATCTGTTCCGATAGATATTTGAATGGCGTTAATTAATACAAAGTAGACTAACGCGCCGATAAAACCAACGCGGAAACCATTGACTGGTACCATACTCAAAGCTGTTGCTAAAAAAAGGATACATACTAAAGAAAAAGTATTAAGACCCATCGCTAAAAAAGTATCAAAAATGATATTTAATATTACTGAAAAAGACATCTCTGCGCCACCTATTATCGCCAAGCTAATTATAATCATAAGAACCCCAGCCGTTAGAATAGCCGTTTCGATTAAGACGATGATTAATTTATTCAATAGAATTTTCCAAATAGGTATTTCTGTTTGAAAAAACAAGTAACGGTTTTCATCGTAAACCCCAGATCGAGCTGCTGCCAAAAATAAAAGTAACCAAATAAGTAACCAACTAGCACCAACAAACCCTATTAAAGCTATGAAAACACCATCGCCGGACCCAAATACAACTCCGTCTATATCTGATTCCATTACAAGCGGCTCAGATAAGCCATTTCCTAATTTAGAAAAAAGGCCAATAAGTAAACTAATCAGCCAACCAACAAAAGTTGCAAAAAATATGTAACGATGCGAGTTCCATTCTAATTTCCAGTGTGCTTTAAGCATGCCCAAATACCTCCCGATAGTAATCCACCACTGATTTACTGTATTCTTCCCGAAGTGTTTCTGTGTCTATTTTCTCGATTATTTTGCCTCGTTTCAAAAAGATAATTTCATCAAACATCATTTCCATATCTTGGATTAAGTGTGTTGTGACAACAAGAGTTGCATCTTCTTTAAGAAACGTCGCGATGCTTTTAATTAGTTCATCGCGCGAAATCAAATCAATTTCTGAAAATGGCTCATCCAGCAAATAAAGATCTACATCTCGACATAAAATAAGTGCCAACATTACTTTTGCAGCATTCCCTTTGGATAAGTATTTGGTATTTTCTTTTACGTTGATTCCCATTGAATGAATCATTTGTTTTGCTTTTTCTTGGTCAAAATCCGGAAAAAAGCTCCGATAAATTTGAAAATAGTCACGAATAACCATATTAGGCAGAAAATCTTCACTCGGTAAATAGGCGATTCTGCTGTTTTCTGCTAAGTTTATTGTTCCTGATGTTGGTTTAAGCAGACCAGATATGGCATTTAACAAAGTCGTTTTTCCCGCGCCATTCGGACCAAGCAGCCCGATGATTTTCCCTTTTTTAAAAGAGAGGTTAATGTCATTTAATGGTTTTCTTTTTCGATATTTTTTCGTTAATTTCGTGATTGTAATAAGATTTTCATCCATGGTTGCGGCTCCTTTTTATTAGTAATTCTATTGCTGTCTGATTATCTAAACCGATACTTTTCGCTTCTTCCAAAAAGCGATTTGTAATTTCATCTGCTAACTCTTTTTTTAATTGGTCGAAAAGTGCTCTGTCGGAAGTGACAAATGACCCCATTCCGCGTTTTGCATAAATATAACCCGCTCGTTCTAACTCTTGATAAGCGCGGCTAACGGTATTAGGATTTACTGCAAGCATTACGCCCATTTCCCGAACAGAAGGCAACTTATTCTCCTCCTTCCATTCACCTGTAATCATTTGTTTTTTCATCCAGTCGACGATTTGACTATAGATTGGTTTATCTGTATGAAAAGTCGGATTCATCGCTACCTCCTTTTTAAACGAAACTAGTGTATTAAGTGAATAGTACACTAGTGAGAAAGTATTTGTCAAGAATAAAAAAAGCTAGAAATCGCGAGGATTTCTAGCTCTTCAACATTATTTTTCTGCGTCAAACCAAATATCGTTTTGGTGGCGTAGTTCGTTTGAAACACGTAATACTTTTAAGCTTAAATCGGCCAAGTATTCGTATGTATCTCGGTCACCTTGTTCGATAATTCTTGCAAACTCAGCTGCTTCAAATTGCATATCATTAGCGACAACTGGACCAGCCAGTTCTGTTTCTTCTTTTGTCGCATTATCATAAAAAGTAATTTTTTCAATTCCTGTAAGTGGATCTACAATTAATGTTCCTTTTTGACCGTAGATTTCACTTGGTAAGAAGGATTGTGAATTTTTTCCTTGAATGATAGTGACATTGAAGGATGGATATTCAAGAACAATTGGCCCAAGTCCGTCTACACCAGTTGTTAATTTCGTTGCAAAATAAGTTGCTTTAATGGGTTCACCAAATAGTGTAATTGCTGAATATAATGGATAGACACCTAAGTCAACTATCGATCCGCCAGAGAATTTCAACGAGAAAATATTTGGTTCTTCTCCGTTTAAAACTTGATCGTATCTGGAAGAATACTTCATGTAAGCAAGTGTTGCGCCGTGAATTGTGCCAACTTTTTCAATGTTTTGTTGTAATCGTTTGAAGTTTGGTTCTTGAATGTGGCGTGCTGCTTCAAATAAAAAGACATTGTTTTCACGAGCAATTTGGTGCGCATGCTCTAATTCTGCTACGGTAGAAAAAATCGGTTTTTCTACAATAACATGCTTTTTATTTTTCAGTAAGCTCACTGCATGCTGATAATGAAGCGCATTGGGAGAAGCAATATAGACAGCATCAAGCGCATCTGATTTTCCCATTTCTTCGATATTTGTAAAATAAGTTAACTCGCCGTATTTTTCTCCAAATGCGCGTGCTTTTTCTTCTGTTCTTGAATAAACAGCAGTTAAATTCCATTCGCCTGAATTAATTGCGCCTTCAATAAAAGAATCCGTAATCCAGTTCGTTCCCATAATTCCTAGTTTCATTAGCCAACAGCTCCTTTCATTTTATCTTAAGTATACCTTAAAATAAGGAAAAAAGCGTACTAACTGTTTGAAACAGATGGACCACTGATTCTAGTTGTATAGATTATTTCATTTTCAGCTTTTTCACCCTCGAGAAGTTCGACAAGTTTATCCGCAGCCACTGCTCCCCATTTGTACTTCGAGTATTCGATAGTAGCTAGACGCGGCACTAAATATTCGCTAATATCCGTATTATCAAAGCCAATAATTCGCACGTCTTTGCCAATTTCTAAATCCGTTCCAGCAAAATAACGATACATCCCAATCGCCATATTATCGTTTAAAGCAAAGACGGATACAGGTGCTTTCCAGCCTTTAGCAATAATTGCCGCTGCTTTTTCACCACTCTCTTCGGAAAAATCACCTTCAATAATATGCACTTTTTTATCATTCGAACGAGCCAGTTCTTGTTTTGCTGTTTCTAGACGGACTCTTGCATCATAAGAATCTTCCGGGCCGGTAATGACATAGAAGTCACCTTTAAAATTAGTTGATAAGTAATCAATTGCTAGCGTTGCGCCGCCTTTATTATCTAGAAGGACTTGGCTCACGTTCTCATGGGTAAGTTCGCGGTCAAGCACAACTAATTTATGACCACGATTGGCATAATTAATGATCTCACTTGAAGGAAAATTTGCATCTAAAATAATAGCGCCATCAATCATTTTCTCGGGTAAAAAACGGTGTGTTTTTGTACCACTGCAAGCAATTAGTTCATATCCATGTTTGTATAGCGTCTTCGTTAAACCTTCCAGTAAAGTCCCGTAAAAAATCCCACCGTAATTCGTTAAATAAACGCCGATAATTTTTGTTTCTCTTGTTTTTAACGTTCGCGCTGCCATATTGGGAATATAATTCAATTCATTTGCGATGGTCATAATTCGTTTTCGCGTTTTTTCGGTTACTTTCGGGCTGCCATTAAGCGCGTAGGATACTGTTGAAATGGAAACCCCTGCCTTTTTCGCGATATCTTTGATTCCTACCACATGAATCGCATCCTTTTCTGTTTTCTTTTATTATACACAAAACAACCTTAGAGACGGTTATTTTTTTGAAATTTAATCGTAATTTGTGAACATTTTGTCGTTAAGTTCTTTTTCGCTAAGATGAGCGCGCCATTTCGGTATAGATTCGCTTCATTTTCAACAGGCTGTGCTTCACCGTTAACTATAATTCCAGGCTCATCGGCACTTTCAAAAGTAATATCTAATGGATAATTATCTAGTTCCATATGGCATTCTAATCCATCCAGTTCTTCTGGTAAAATTGGGTCAAAAATAAGCGCATATTCTGTTTGTCGAATACCAAGAACAGAACTTATTAACTGATGTAAATAGATTCCTGGACCGCTAGAATAAATCCGCCAGCCGCCTTTCACCGGAATGTTGCCTTCTTTCACGCGACTAAACTCATTTTGCGCCTGATAGCGATCTAAAAATGCTGCATCAGAACTACTAAAATAAGTGTTACTTTGACGAAGTGCCGCATTTGGAACAACTTCTTTAATATTAATTGGATTAATGACATCAAGCATATGCCAAGCGGATTTATCGCCAATTTTAGCTAAGGCTTCAATATAACGAATATGCGCATGCACGTATTGCAAACCAACTTCTCGGCCAAAATTGGCTGCTTGTTCAGCTCGTTTAAAATGAGTGCTCACGCCACCAGCATAATGTGCTGGCTCGCTCATTAATCTTACGCCATCAGGATGAAGTAAATGCTCGTCAATAATTTCAAAATTACGACTGGCTTGCTTTTTATCGACTAATTCGGCAATGACACTGCGCGTAAGTGGAATTAAGCGATACTTAATATTCGTTTCTTTATCTTCCGGGTGAATCATCCAAACTGGCGCTTTTCCTTCTTCTAAATATAGGAAGCCTGGAATAACATCGGTATCATTTGTCATATATTTCGTAAAGTCCGCTTGAACATTTTTTGCTAGCCTCTCGTATTTCTCACCTACTGGTAAGAATGCAGCTAAACGTCTAAATGTTTGATAAGTTAGCGCGACCGTCCAGCTGGACACCATGTTTTTCTTAAGCTTTGCATTTGCTGGTTGAAGTGTGTCATCCCAATCACCATCGCCGTAATTAGAAAGAGCCGTTCCTTTCATAAAGCGTGCTTCGATTGTTTCTACTGCGAGTTCAATGTGTTCAAGAAGAGTTCCTTGCTCTTTTGTAAAGGTTTTCGATTCGCGGTCAACAAAAGGAATAGCTTCTTCTAAAATCCCTGTATCTCCGCTCATTTCCAAGTAATCACCAATAATTTTCAGAGGCCAAACAATAACATCACCATGGCTCTCTTCTTGCTGAATCGATGTATATTTATCAAACATAAACCATTGTGGCCAATCACCAGTATCTTGATATTGATGAGAAAAAATCGTCAACACTAGCTTACGTAAAACAGCCTTATTGCCCGTTGCAAGGAAAAATTCAAATGGACCTTGACTCACATCACGCGTACCCCAAGCCGCCCCGCTATACTGCTCTAACCCATGCGGCGAAGCATAGTGTACTAACATTTGATGTGCATACCAATAAACCGTTAAATTTAACTTTTCCGCTGTTGTACTTTGATGATTTAAATGGAACTGAGCAGTTAATTCGTCATAGCTAGCGCGAATTAATTTGTTGTTTGCTTCTAAATCCTCCGTTGGTTTCGAAAATTCATCGGTGAGTTTTGCTTGAACGTGAAAAGTCGCTTTATCACTTGGTTCAAAAACAAACACATCTAACCCTGCTGTTCCTGTGTATTCTTTCGCAAAATAACGTTCGTCAGTCAATTCATTATAAGTTCCATCTACGCGGAATTGAAGTGCCGGATAGGTTTCTAAAATCGGCGAGTCTTCTGCTGGAAAATAAGTGACGATTCCATCTTTAATTTCTTTTTTCACGGTAGTATCGTATTCATTTGTTCCCATAGTTACTTGATTTGTTAAGACTAATTTATATGAGTGACCTTTTTCCGAATGAACGGTGACGAATGCCTCTTTACTTTCAGCAGTTAATGTCGTTTGCACCGTGATTAGGTCGCCGTTCCACTGATAATACCAAGTCGAGTAATTCGTACTAGTTTCCCAGACAGACGGTACGCCAAGTAGTCGAAGTTCGGAATCTAATTCGATATAAATTCTTAATCCACTTGTTTGAAGAATATTGAGCGGATTACGTGCATGGCTATTCCATTTGTTCATATTCGTATTTCCAGCAACTAATTGTGATAAAAATGCCCCATACATGTACGTTGTTGCCGAAAGTGTCGCTTCTGGATTTAACACATCGACTTTATCAAGCAAAATACTGCCATGTGGGCGTTCTAATTCTGCTTCTTTTTCGCGCATCACAACATGTGCATAGTTTGGTGTGAAAAAGGAAAGCAGTGCGCCGTTTTGTTGTTCTTCTTGAATCCGGTCTGGGAATTTCTCTTGGAGCCAGCTGTCAGAAATTGTTTCGCCGGTAATTGGAGTTCCTATATGTTTATTTAGTATAGCTTTAGTACTTGGTTGGTAAGGTTGCTTGGAAATATTACTTTTTAGTTCTGCTAAATTTTCGATTGGTGCTCCAGATGCTTTTGGTTGATTTTCTGTTGCATACCCGTAAAAGCTTGTTTCACCGTGATTAGTAAATAGCTCTGTTTGTAAGGAAATTTGAGCGAATTCATATTGGTAGACTCGGTTTGGCAATGATTTCCCCTTAAGGTTAGTTAGTTCGCTAGTCAGTTTATAATTAGTTCCATAAATATCAAAACCATCTGTTGCATACCCTACAATTTTCGTTAATGCTCCAATTTGAACTGCTGGGAAACGCTCATTTTGTGGTTGGTTTTGGCGGGCTTGAACCGTGAAACCAGTCGCGTCTTCTGTCACATGATAATCAATATACTGCGACATATAAGCTTCATTTGTTCTCACTGCCGCTTGTTCTGCAAGCCCTAAGTCTTGTAAGTAAACAAGATCAAACTCAAGATCCCCGTCCACTGTAACATCATAAAACCAACCGCGCGGGTGAAAATGCATTTGCACGTTATAACGAAATGGTCCAACTACACCGCGATACTCCACACCGTTTTCATTAAAACTAACTTCAGCATCTCTGTTAAGTAGTGGATAAATTTCTAATTTATCTCCTAAATGCGCGCGTACATATATTTGCGACAGACGATTCTCTAATGGATTTTGAATTACTTGATTTAACATAATATCTTTCCATTTTAGCCAAGCAAGCTCTCCACTCGGATAAAATGCGGCTGATAAATCCGCTTTTTTAATTTCTTTTAACATTGTCACACATATCCACCCACTTCCACTTCAAAAACGTCTACATCTTCACTACTAGTTCCAACAAAAACTCGGTGAAGCCCCGGTTCCTGCACTTTTTCAAGTTGATGGTTATAGAATGAAAATGCCTCGCTTGTTAATTCAAATGTAACTGTTTTTTCTTCGCCAGCTTGAAGCGCCACTTTTTCAAAAGCTTTTAATTCTTTGACAGGACGCGAAATGCTCGCTGTCACATCTTGTAAATACACTTGGATTACTTCTTTTCCAGCAATTTCGCTCGTATTTTTAATAGTTACTTCCACATGAAGCGATTCGCCTAGGTTTAATTCTGTCGGAAGTTCTGCCGTTTTCAGTGCAAATTCGCTATAGCTTTTTCCGTAACCAAATGGATAAAGTGGTTCATTTGGTATATCAAGATAATGCGACACATAGCGTTCACCTTTATTTTCCGGTGTTTGTGGTCGTCCAGTGCGTAAATGATTATAATAAACCGGAATTTGACCCGTTGTTTGCGGGAAGGACATGGATAATTTCCCTGAAGGATTACTTGTACCACTTAATAAATCTGCAGTGACACGACCTGCTTCTGTTCCTGGGAACCATAATTCAAGAAGCGCATCACTAGATTCTGCTAATTCTTTCACTTCGAGCGGTCTACCATTAAATAATGTAATAACGACTGGTTTTCCTAGTGTTTGGACGAATTTTGCTAATTGATATTGTGCTTCTGGTAAACGAATAGTAGCAAGACTTCCTGCTTCACCGCCCCATTCATTTTTTTCACCTAGAGCAAGCACGACAACATCCATATTCTGTACTATCGCTTTCACTGCCGCTTTGTCTTCTTCTGACAATTCAGTGTACCCTGTTGAAACGATCTCAACTGTTTCAAATACTTCACGCAAACCTGTTTCAACATTGATACCATCTTTTTCTTCGCCGTATACATTCCAACCGCCGAGAATATCAGGTGACGTTGCAAGCGGACCGACTAAGGCAATTTTTGCTTCTTTAGCCAGTGGAAGTAATTGGTTTTTATTTTCTAATAACACAGCGGATTCAACGCCTGCTGCACGAGCTTTCCCACGACTTTCATCGGTTAAAATGTCTTTTGTGCGGTCGTTATTTTTTAATCCGCGATATGGATCTTCAAATAGTCCTAAATCATTTTTTAAAGTTAACATCCGAAGTACTGCTTCATCTAAAAGGCTTTCGGATAATTTGCCTTCTTCAATTAAACCTTTTAATTCATGGATATAACAAGTCGTCATCATTTCTAAATCAACGCCTGCTTCCATCGAAAACTGTGCAGCTTCTTTAGGATTTCTGGCTGTTCCGTGATTAATTACCTCGGCAACAGCGCCCCAGTCAGAAATAAGTACACCGTCAAAATCCATTTCACCTCGTAGTACATCTCGGTTAAGCCATTTGTTCATTGTTGCTGGAATCCCGTCCACCACATTAAATGCTGTCATAACTAATTTAGCTCCGGCTTGAATTGCTGCATGATAAGCTGGTAGATAATTTTGATATAGTTCGCGCGTAGACATATTAACTGTGTTGTATTCCAGTCCAGCCTCCGCAGCCCCGTAAGCCGCAAAATGTTTGACACATGCCGCCATCTGCTCCAAGTTTTCATGTAGTTTACTCGCATCACCTTGGTAACCATCTACCATTGCTTTTCCAAGTTCACTATTTAAAAATGGATCCTCACCAGTTGATTCCATCACACGTCCCCACCGAGGGTCCCGTACTAAATCAAGCATTGGTGAAAAAGTGACATGATGCCCATCTGCCGTTGCTTCGAGCGCCGAAACTTCTGCCATCACTCGAACAGTCTCCCGGTCAAAAGAACAACCAAGTGCAAGTGGAATAGGAAAAACCGTTTTATAACCATGTATAACATCCGCCATAAAAACAAGCGGAATTCCTAATCGATTCGTTTTTAAATAAGCTTCTTGAATTCCAATCATATCAAGTGCCGAACTTGATCCAAGTACCGAACCCGCATTTTCAGTATGCGCATCCGTTAATTTCATTTCTTGAAGAAGTGGCCCTGTTAGTTCTGTATTTTTGCTTGTACCTTTAAAAAGAAAAGGCGAAAGTTGAAGACATTGAGCGATTTTTTCATCTAAGGTCATTTGACTAACTAATTCTTGTACTTTTTCTTGTTTCATAGGAACCTCCTGCACACATTTTTCGAAACGTTTCTATTCAAATATAACAACAGTATAAGCGCTTTCTTTTCTTTAGTCAACCAAAACTAACATTCACATGGTGAAAACATCCGATTTTTCTATTTCTTCTATATTATCTCGTTTCCAAAAAAATCCATTCAACAAGTTTCTCACTACCGAAAATCATTGATACACAACAGTTAATCTCTATAATTTAAAAATAAAATAACAATTTACTTGAAACCGATTACATTATATACTATAATAACCTTGTCGAAACGTTTCTATAAAATATTGTGTATGTGAATTTATTTTCACAATTTGCTTCATCCCGTACGGCGCTCAAGTTCCGTACAACAGTTTTTATTCTTTAACAGCTTTTAGCTAGTCAAATTGCTTTGAAAAAAACAAAAAAATGGAGGAAAAATCATGAAGAAAAAGATGTTTGTCGTATTAGCTTTAGTGTTATCGCTTAGTTTGGTATTAATGGCGTGTGGCGGGTCAAAGGATGATGTGAATTCCAGCGATTCTAAAGTATTAAATGTTTGGGCAATGGGAGATGAAGCCAAGTCATTAAAAGAACTCGCACAAAAATTCACGAAAGATACTGGCATCGAAGTCAAAGTTCAAGTTATTCCTTGGGCAAATGCACATGATAAATTACTTACAGCTGTTGCTTCTAAATCCGGTCCTGATGTAGTCCAAATGGGAACTACTTGGATGCCTGAATTTGTCGAAGCTGGTGCGTTACTAGATATTACAAAAGATGTCGAAAAAAGTAAAAATATGAATTCTGATTTATTTTTCCCTGGTTCCGTGAAAACAACTCAATTTGATGGCAAAACTTACGGTGTTCCGTGGTATGCAGAAACTCGCGTATTATTCTACCGTACCGATTTACTGAAAAAAGTTGGTTATAATGAAGCGCCAAAAACTTGGGACGAACTTTCCGACGCTGCACTAAAACTTTCTAAACGTGGTAAAGATATGTACGGCTTTGCCATTGATCCAAACGAACAAACGACTGGTTTCATTTTCGGACGTCAAAACGGCTCCCCTCTTTTCGATAAAGATGGTCAACCAGTATTCAATAAAAAACCTTTCGTAGACACTGTTACTTATTTAGATAGTTTCATTAAAAATGGTTCTGCTCCAGACACTGATCTTGGTTTAGATGCATCTCAAAGCTTCGGCGGCGACGGCATTGTGCCAATGTTCATGAGTGGTCCTTGGATGGTTAATACACTGAAAGACACTGCCCCTGACATTGACGGAAAATGGGCAACTGCTGTACTACCTAAAAAAGAAAATAACGAATCAAGCCTTGGTGGCGCTAACCTTTCCATTTTCAAATATAGTGATAAGAAAGATGATGCTCTAAAATTCATGGACTACATGAGTCAACCTGATGTGCAATTATCTTGGTTAAAAGATACAAACTCCATGCCAGCTCGTATGGATGCTTGGGAAGATGATATGCTGAAAAATGACCCTTACTACAAAGTATTCGGCGAACAAATGAAAACAGCTGAACCAATGCCACTTATCCCACAATTTGAAGAAATTGCTCAATTATACGGAAAATCTTGGGAACAAATTTACCGTGGCGGTGCAGATGTACAAACACAAATGGATACATTTAACGATCAAGTAGAAGCACTTCTTAAAAAATAACGAATAAAAAGGGCAAATGATTTATTCTGCCATTTGCCCTTTTAGAATGGACTGGATGTTATGAAACAATTTTTAAATAAAAATACACCCTATTTGTTTATATCGCCAGCACTGTTTTTACTTCTTCTGTTTTCCCTACTTCCGATTTTGCTTGCTTTTGTCATCAGTTTTACGGACATAGATTTAGTCGGGCTTGCCGATTACTCTAAAATTAACTTTGTTGGTGTGGACAATTACGTCAATATTATGCAAGACCCGGTATTTTTAAAATCTATTTTTAACACGCTTTTCTATGTAGTTATTGGCGTTCCACTGGTTATCGTTTGCTCGCTTGGTATTGCGCTTATGATTAACTTTTCGCAAGCAAAGATTTTCCAATTTTTCCGGTTAATTTTCTATACTCCTTCAATTACAAACGTTGTCGCTGTAGCCGTTGTTTGGAGTTACTTATATAATCCGCGCTTTGGTTTACTTAACTATTTGCTTTCGTTTTTAGACCTAGGACCAGTTCCATGGTTACAAGACCCTACAATTGCAAAATTATCCCTGATTATCCTAGCTGTTTGGCGAGCAATCGGTGTAAATATGATTATTTTCTTAGCCGCACTTCAAGGCATTCCACGTGAATATTATGAAGCAGCCTCACTTGATGGAGCAAATAGCCGCCAACAACTATTTAAAATTACTGTTCCAATGCTTCGTTTCGCGATTTTCTTTGTAACAGTTACAACAATGATCGGTTGGTTACAATTCTTCGAGGAGCCGTTCGTTATGACAGAAGGTGGACCACTTGATAGTACAAACTCTGTCGCACTCTTTATTTATCAAAATGGTTTCCAATTAAGTAAATTTGGTTATGCCGCTGCTGGATCGTTTATCTTGTTTATCGCGATTATTATTATCACGATTATTCAATTCCGGATTCAGCGCAAAAATAATGATGGGGATATTTAAGAGAGGAGTGTTTATAAATGAATCAATATAGACAAAAGTCGCGCGGCGCTCAAATTGCCGTCATTAGTATTTTAACGGTTGGCGGATTCTTTATGATTTTACCGTTCATTTGGATGGTGCTCTCCTCTTTGAAAACGGATGCTGAAATTTTAAAAATCCCACCTACTATTTGGCCAGAAACTTTTACACTAGATAATTTCACCAAACTATTCACTGAAATGGACTTTGCTATTTACTTAAAAAATACGTTAATCATTGTGTTCTTCTCGTTTTTCGGTTTATTTTTAAATGCGATGGCGGGTTACGGCTTTGCTAAATTTAAATTTAAAGGGAAAAACAAGTTATTTTATCTTGTTCTGGCTACGATGATGATTCCAGGGCAAGTAACAATGATTCCGGTTTACTTGCTGCTTAATGCGGCTGGATTAACGAATACAATGACAGGGATTGTGCTTCCTGGACTTGTTGGTGCATTCGGGATTTTCTTATTCCGACAATTTATGTCAACCATTTCCGACGATTTACTAGAAGCAGCAAGGCTCGATGGTGCTAGTGAATTTTACATTTTCTGGCGGATTGTTATTCCGATTTCCAGACCAGTGCTTGCGGTTCAAGGGATTCTTACCTTTATCGCTGGTTGGAACTCGTTCTTATGGCCGTTAATTATCGCCAACGATGAAAAATTCTATACCCTATCAGTTGGACTTCAATTATTAAAAGGTCAATATGGTAGCAACTATGCCTTACAAATGGCTGGGGCAACCTTCATGGTTATTCCAATCATCTTAATTTTCATGACTTTCCAAAAATATATTTTAAAAGGCTTCAATGTTTCTGGAATGAAATAATGGACCAAAAAAGAGCTTACCCTTTTTTAGGATAAGCTCTTTTTTATTAAGGTAAAAATGTTTCACCCATCAAGTAAAAGTCAACTTCACGAGCCGCTTCTCTTCCTTCTGCAATTGCCGTTACTACTAAGCTTTGACCATGACGTGCATCGCCGCAAGCAAATACGCCTTCTTCGCTTGTACGGTAAAATCCTTTAGCAGCATCAATTGTATGGCGTTCTGTTTTTCCTACACCGAAGTTTGTAAAAATATCTTCTGTTGTACCTGCAAAACCGATGGCGATTAAAACCATATCTACTTCAAAATATTTTTCGCTGCCTTCTACAGGAATATATTTCCTTTCTTTCTTGTTTTCCACTACTTCTATAGTATGCAGTCCCACAAGATTTCCCGCCTCGTCTTTTTCAAAAGATGTAGTATTAATGAGATACTCACGTGGATCTCTTCCGTATACCGCTTCTGCTTCTTCGTGCGCGTAGTCCATTTTAAAAACGCGTGGATATTGTGGCCAAGGATTCTCTCCAGCACGTAATTCAGGAAGTTTATCTTGAATACCAAATTGATAAATACTTTTTGCACCTTGTCTTAGTGCAGTTGCTACACAGTCGGCGCCTGTATCCCCGCCACCGATAATTACCACATTTTTATCTTTAGCGGAGATGGTTTGGTTCCCGCCGTTGTCCAAATTATCCCGCGTGCTTTGCGATAAATACGGAACAGCAAAGTGAATACCAGCTGCATCACGTCCAGCAAGTGGGATATCTCGTGCATTACCGGCTCCTGTCGCAAGAACGATAGAATCATACTCTTCGCGTAGTTCTGCAAAAGTAACATCTGTCCCTGCTGCAACACCTGTGACGAATTCGATTCCTTCTTCCGCCATCAAGTTCACTCGGCGCGTTACTTGTTCTTTCTCTAGTTTCATCGTTGGAATACCGTACATTAATAAGCCACCAATGCGATCACTTTTTTCAATGACCGTTACGCTATGGCCAGCTTTATTCAATTGATCGGCGCAGGCAAGTCCAGCCGGTCCTGATCCAATTACAGCAATTCGTTTACCGGTACGTTTTTTAGGAGGAGCCGGTTTAATCCAGCCTTCTTCAAAACCTCGGTCAATAATCGCTTTTTCGATGGATTTAATCCCTACAGCAGGTTCCGAAATTGCCACCGTACAGCCACCTTCACACGGTGCCGGGCAAATTCGACCAGTAAATTCCGGAAAATTATTTGTTTTTAATAGTAATTGTAATGCCTCATACCAGTCCCCTCGGTAAACAGCATCATTCCACTCTGGAATTAAATTATGCAGCGGACAACCTGATACGCCGTTTTTAATCTCCATTCCTACACTACAAAACGGTACGCCACAATCCATGCAACGAGCCGCTTGTAAAGTTAAATCTGCTACCGGCATTGGTAAACTATATTCGTTCCAGTCACGGGTCCGACTTTTCGGATCACGCCCTGGAGAGGGAATTCGGTCATATTCCATAAATCCAGTTGCTTTTCCCATGGTTTCACTCCTCTCTATTTCGCCACTCCGGCAACTAATTTTCCATCTTTATGTTCATAAAAAGCTTGTAATTCTGCTTCATCGTGTGTTTTTCCAGTTTGTTCTAGTGAAGTTATTCTTGTTAGCATCATTTCATATTCGTTTGGAATGACGAAAATGAAATTCGCCTTTTCATCTTCCCAGTTACTAAGAATTTCTTTTGCAAACTCACTTCCAGTAAAGTTAGCATGTTGCTCGATTAATTGTTTTAGTTTAGCTAATTCTGGTGCAGATAACGTAGACCTACTGTTTACAAGTTCGTGGTTGATTTTTGTAGTTGTTTCCTGGCTGTTTTCCGTATAAATGTAAGCAACCCCACCAGACATTCCAGCTGCAAAGTTCTCACCAATATCACCAAGAACAACTACCGTACCTCCTGTCATATATTCGCAACCATTGTCGCCGATACCTTCTACTACAGCTGTTGCACCACTATTACGTACAGCAAATCGTGCACCTGCTTTTCCGTGCATATACGCATATCCACCTGTTGCCCCGTAAAGCGTTACATTTCCAACAATCGCAGAGTCATGAGCTTTAATTGGCGTTCTATAATCTGGACTCACAATCAATTTGCCACCAGAAAGTCCTTTTCCAAAGTAATCATTGGCATCGCCGTGAATTCGGAGCGTCATGCCAAGTGGCGTATAAGCACCGAAGCTTTGTCCAGCTGAACCAACAAAATCGAGTGAAATGGTATCTTCCGGCAATCCTTCTGCACCATATTTTTTGCTAATAAAGGAACCAGCAATCGTTCCAATCGCGCGGTCAACATTCCGTACATCGAAAATTCCAGTTACTTTTTCACCATTTTCTAGTGCTGGCTGAATTAATGGCACAAGTTCGCGCATATCGAGTGTTTGGTTGATTTTGTGGTCTTGTTGTTTTGTGCAATATTGGACTTGGTTTTTATAGAAATCATCGCTATAAAGCATATTCGAAAAATCGATATATTTTGCTTTCCAATGCGCTTCTTTTTTCTCGTGAGTAGTTAAAAATTCTTTATGTCCAATGATTTCTGTTAAACTTCTAAAGCCAAGTTCTGCCATCATTTCACGCATTTCAGCAACGATAAAATGGAAGAAGTTCACGACATAATCTGCTGAACCACTGAATTTTTTCCGAAGCTCAGGATTTTGCGTTGCTACCCCAACTGGACATGTATCTAAATGGCAAACACGCATCATCACACAACCTAATGTTACGAGTGGCGCGGTTGCAAAACCGAATTCTTCTGCGCCGAGCATGGCCGCAACAAGGACGTCTTTCCCTGTCATTAACTTACCGTCAGTTTCCACAACCACTTTGTTTCTAAGTCCATTGAGAAGTAACGTTTGGTGTGTTTCTGCTAAGCCAATTTCCCACGGTACTCCTGCATGACGGATACTTGTTCTTGCCGCGGCACCAGTTCCGCCTTCATAACCACTTACCAAAATAACGTCGGCATTTCCTTTTGCTACACCCGCAGCAATCGTACCAATACCAGTTTTCGAAACTAGCTTCACATTGATCCGTGCATTTTGATTCGCATTTTTCAAATCAAAAATCAGCTGAGATAAATCTTCAATGGAATAAATGTCATGATGTGGTGGTGGTGAAATCAATCCTACACCTGTTGTTGAACCACGTGTTTTCGAAATCCATGGATAAACTTTATTCCCTGGCAAGTGTCCACCTTCACCGGGTTTTGCCCCTTGAGCCATCTTGATTTGTAGCTCTTCGGCATTGACTAAGTAATGGCTTGTTACACCAAAACGACCAGATGCAATTTGTTTGATAGCACTTCTACGCCAGTCGCCATTTGCGTCAGGAATAAAGCGGTTCGGGTTTTCGCCGCCTTCTCCACTATTACTTTTCCCGCCGATACGGTTCATTGCGATAGCAAGCGCTTCATGAGCTTCTTGACTAATCGAACCATAAGACATCGCGCCAGACTTAAATCGTTTAAAAATCGCTTCTGCCGGCTCTACTTCATCCAGTGGAATCGGCTTGCGGTCACTTGTAAACGTTAATAACCCCCTTAAAAAGGCATTATTTTGATTTTGCATTAAATCTGAATATAGATTATATGTTTCTCGATCATTTTCTCGAGTAGCTTGTTGCAAAGAATGAATCGCAAGTGGGTTATATACGTGATATTCTCCGTTTGAGCGCCACTGATACTCTCCGCCTGTATTAAGTGTGAAACTTTGGTACCCGATATCATGATAGGCTTCGCGGTGTCGCAACCAAGCTTCTTGCGCGATAACTTCCAGTGGAATTCCACCAATTTGTGAGGCTGTTCCCGGGAAATAATTTTTAATCACATCATCGCCAATCCCAATCGCTTCAAAAATCTGGGCACCACGGTAACTTTGAACGGTAGAAATCCCCATTTTTGACATGATTTTTAAAATCCCATCGGTAATTGCTTCAATATATCGGCTTTCCGCCTCATCTAGCGTGAAGCCTTTAATACGTCCTTCTTTAATTAAGCCATCAAATGTATCAATTGCAAGACTTGGAAATACTGCGTCTGCCCCGTAGCCAATTAAAAGCGCACATTGATGAACGTCTCTTGCTTCTGCCGTTTTGATAATAATACTCACTTGAGTTCGCGTTCCAGCTTTAACTAAATGATGATGTAAGCCGCTGACAGCTAAAAGGGCTGGAATTCCAATCCAATCTGCGTTCACCCCGTCGTCTGATAAAATAAGCAATTCTGCCCCACCTGCGATTTTTTCATCTGCTTCTGCAAATAATACTTCTAAACGTGCCGCTAAACCATCCCGTTCCTCTGCTTTAAATAAAATTGGTAAAGTAACAGTTGGTTGGGCAAATTTTGTTTGTTGCTCAAGTGCTCTAAATTCCCTTCGAGATAAAATAGGCGTTTTCAAACGAATCCGGTTTGCATTTTGAGCAGATGGATTTAGAATATTGCCTTCGTCTCCAAGTAGCGTCATCGCAGAGATCACTGTTTCTTCGCGGATGCCATCAATGGGCGGATTCGTTACTTGGGCAAAAAGTTGCTTAAAATAATTAAATAATACTTGTGGTCGTTGACTTAAGACAGCAAGTGGTGCGTCGTAACCCATCGCCCCCATTGGATCCTTTTTCTCCGTTACCATCGGAATCAAAATTTTATTTAGTTCATCTTGTGTGTATCCAAATGCACGTTGTTTTTTAAAGCGTTCTGACTTATCCATTGCTTCATAATTTAAATCTGCTGTCACTAAGTCAGCGATTTCTGCCATTTCCGCATCTAACCAGGCACGATATGGTTTTTCCAAAGTTAGATCTTCCTTTAATTCAGTGTCTGACACAATTCTGCCTTCTTCTAAATCAATTAACAACATCGTTCCTGCTCCAACAGTTTCTTTGCGAATAACCTCACTCGGATCCACTGGCACAACACCTGTTTCCGAAGAATAAATGATTGTATGGTCTTTTGTTTCGTAATAACGTGCCGGCCGTAAGCCATTTCTATCCAAAATCGTCCCGATAACACGACCATTTGTAAATGAAATCGATGTCGGTCCATCCCAAGGCTCCATTAACGTACTATGATATTCGTAAAAAGCGCGTTTTGGATCGGTCATGTGTGGATTTTTGTCCCAAGGTTCTGGAATTAACATCATCGCCGCATGAGGTAACGAACGTCCTGCCTGCACTAAAAATTCTAATGCATTATCCAAAGTAGCTGAATCACTACCACTTTCATCTATAATTGGTAGTAATTTAGCTAAATCTTCACCAAGTAAATCAGATTCTGCTCTTTTCTCCCGAGCTTTCATCCAGTTAACATTGCCTCGTTGTGTATTAATTTCACCGTTATGAATTAAATAACGATACGGATGCGCTCGTTCCCAACTTGGAAAAGTATTCGTGGAAAAACGAGAATGCACCAGCGCAAAAGCCGATACATACGCTGGATCTGCTAAGTCTAAATAATATTGATTAATTTGTTCTGGTAATAGCATTCCTTTAAAAATAACCGTTCTCGTTGATAAACTTGGAACGTAGAAAGTCTCTGTAATTTGTTCGGAAGTCGCCGCAAATTTTTCGATTTGCTTTCTAATTAAATAAAGTGCTCGTTCAAACCCAGCTTCATCTAGCTCAGCTTTTTTTTGAATGAATAGTTGATAAATCGCTGGTTCTGTTTTTCTTGCACCGGCACCAACCTTTGTTACATCAGTTGGTAATTTACGCCAACCAAGGAAAGTTTGGCCTTCACTCGCAATCAGTTTTTCCGTTTCGACCATTAAACATTCACGTTCTGTTTTGTTTTGAGGGAAATTAAACATCCCAACCGCATAATGATATTTTTCAGGCAATTTAATACCTAATTTGCTACACTCACGTCGGAAGAAAGAATCTGAAATTTCAAGTAAAATACCAGCGCCATCGCCCGTATCCCCACCAACTTCTCCACCACGGTGCTTTAACTGACAAAGCATATGAATGCCTTGCTCGACAATTTTATGAGAAGAAATCTTTTTAATATTTGCTACGAAGCCAATTCCACAAGCATCGTGCTCATTTTCCGGATTGTATAGGCCGTGTTTTTTTGGTAAATTAGTTTGTTTCATCTTAGTTCCTCCTCTTCAAAAACCGAATCCTTCAGGGGTTTTTCTGGTAATTATTTAAATTAACTGACAATTAACCAGCGATTCAGCTTACCTTACATTTCTTGTAGTATCTATTTTATTCCTTTTCATTTATCGAAACAATATATATAATAGAATAAAACAATCTCATTTCGAGAACAATTGGAGGTAAGAAATGGAACTACGACAATTAAAGTATTTTATGGAAGTAGCCCGTGTCGAACATATGACCAAAGCTAGTGAGAATTTACACGTAGCCCAATCTGCCGTTAGTAGACAGATAACGAAACTAGAGGAAGAACTAGGTGTTCCGTTATTTGATCGCATTGGTCGCAATATGCAACTTACAAGTGTCGGTCAAGATTTCCTGAGCCAAGCTACCATCGCATTAAATGAACTGCAAAAAGCGGAGGCTCTCGTAACCGAATACACTGATCCCACAAAAGGAACTGTTCGTGTTGGCTTACCCAATTCATTATCTACCAAAGTCTTGCCGTCAGTTATTTCTACTTTTCGAGAAAAATATCCACAAATCACCTACCAATTTATGGAAGGAACAAATGAAGAACTTACCGAAATGCTTGTGAATGGCGTACTTGATATGACTTTTCTTTCACCTGTCCCTGAATCTAATGAACAAATCGAAGCTATTCGTTTTTTTGATGAAAAGTTGAAATTAATCGTTCCAACAACCCACCCACTTGCAGAAAATTTCAATGTTTCACTCAAAGAACTCGCCAATGAAAAATTCGTTCTTTATCCAGAAGACTTTGATTTATATAAGATTGTTACAAAAGCGGCAAATAAAAAAGGCTTCGAACCACAGATAGCCTTTCAAAGCAGGGATTTTTACACAATTCAAGGATTGGTCGGCGCTGGGCTTGGCATTAGCATTTTACCAGAAATGATTTTAGATGGTGCAATTTTTAAAGAAACAAAAAGTATCGCTTTACGGGATAAAGAATTGCGTCGTTCCGTTGGCATTATTACGACAAAAAAACGGAATCTATCCCCTTCCGAGAATTTGTTCCGTTCCTTTATTATTTCATTCTTTTCTCATTAATTATTTTCAGAAAAAGCGGGTGGATAATGAATAGTTCCGGCTAAATTTTCTAAACTTCCATCATACAATTCTAATAACATAAAGTATTCAGCAGGCACATCAAATGGCGCAGGAATAGCAAAATGCTCAGAAGGAATAAATCCAAATCGCGGATAATAATTAGCATGTCCAAGCACTGCAATGGCTGGATATGCTTTTTCGCGTGATAAGCGGATGCCTTCTTCCATTAGACTTGAGCCAACTCTAGTCCCTTGATATGTTGGTAAAACAGCAAGCGGTGCAAGTGCTAAAATAAACCTACTTCGTCCCGCGGCTTCAAGTGAAATTTCACTAAACATGATGTAACCAACAATAAGTCCATCCTCCGCTTCTGCGACTAGGGATAAACCCGGTTGGTAATAATCGGATGTCCGGATACTTTCAATTAAATCTGCTTCCACAGTGCCTTTAAAAGCTTCCTCATTCACACGACGAATGGCCTCGTAATCTTGTGGTTGTTCTTTACGAATAATCATTTTTACTTAGTCACTCGTTTCATTGCCATACTATCTTCTAACTGTTTCATTGCATTTAATACCACATCAGCCGTCATTTCTCCAGGCATCATATGAATTGTTTCATGCGGTTCAGTTGCACGTTTAGATACTGCCACAAGCGTTTCTTCTGCGAGTGTCGCAAGCCCCATATCATACAAACTAGTTGGAAGACTTAATTTGGAATAAAACGGTATTAGTTGGTCGATTTCATTCCATCTATTTTCGATAACTAGTTGCACTAAGATTCCATAAGCTACTTTATTACCATGTAATAAATGATGTGTTTCTGGAACCATAGTTAGCGCGTCATGAATCGAATGCGCTCCGGCACAACGGCCATAATCATCCCCAAAACCGCCAACCATTCCTCCAACTAAAATATTTGTTTCGATAATTTTAACAAAAGCTTCATTTAGCTCTTGTTTGTCCATGGCAGCAAGTGCTTCTTCACTATATTGTAGCAAATTATCACGACACATTTTGGCAGCAAAGTGGGCTATTTCGATTTCGACAGATTTGTTTGGTAAGGAATTAATTATCACATCTGCTTCGTACCATTTGGCTAATGTATCACCTATTCCTGCTATAAGCAATTCTCTTGGTGAATCTAAAATCATTTCCGGATCGATTAATAACAGCGCATTACTACTAGCAAATACATCGTAACGAATCATGGCTCCCTCTTCATCGTACATCACACTAAGAGGCGTATAAGCTGCACAAGTTGATGCAAGCGTTGGTAAGATAATAACTGGCAAACGTAAAACTGCTGCTGCCGCTTTACATACATCGGCAATTTTCCCGCCACCAACAGCGATTATTGCGTCCATCTTATTAGTTTCCATTATCGCTACCAAACGATCACGTTCCTCATAGGTAGAACCACCATTATATACTTCAAAAGTAGATGTAACACTTGATAATTCAGGGAATTTCTTTTTAGCCACTTTCCAAGACGCATTTCCACGAACTACTAAAACATTTTTCAAACCGCGGCGTTCTAAGTGAGCAGGCAATGTATCCCATGCGTCTACTTGGCAAAAATACTCTTGTGGAGCTCCGCGAACAATCAATTCTTTATTCAACAAAAATCATCCCTTCTGTCTGGCACGGTCGGATATTCGGCTGCGACATTTATAATTCAAATTGTATCGGAACTTAAACCTACTGTCAATCGCGCTATTGCTTAGCTATTTCATCATCACCAAACCATTTTTTACTAATTTCCTGCATTTTTCCTTCTTTGTATAATTTTTCAAAAGCTTCGTTAATTTTTGTTTGCAGTTCTTTATCGCTTTTGCGCATACCTACAGCAAAATCTGTCGGATCAAAACCACCAGTTATAATGGTATAGTCATCTTTGTTTTTTTGTTTATCAATATAGTAACGTGCGTATACTTCATCAATAATCAAGCCATCAATACGTTTATTATTCAAATCAATAAAAGCTGTATCGAACGTATCATACAATTCTGGTTCGTTGTTTTTGATAATATCTGTGAGCACTTCTGGTTTTTTAGCCATATCATCAATGGAACTTGCGCCGTTTTGAGCCCCTAGTGTTTTATCTTTCATATCACTAAATTTATTAATATTATTTGACTTCAATGTCACTAATACTTGTTCATTTTTCATATAAGGTTTACTAAATGCAACTTGTTTTTTTCTTGCGTCCGTTACAGTATAGCCATTCCAAATTAAATCAATTGATCCATTTTTCAGCTCGGACTCTTTCATCGTCCAGTCAATTGGCGTGAATTTCGCTTTAATACCGTATTCTGCAAAAACAGCTTTTGCAAGATCAATATCAAACCCGACTAAATTATCATCTTTATCACGAAATCCCATTGGTACAAAACTATCATCTAAACCAATTACAACTTCCTTATCTTTTTTTATTCTACTCCACTGGTCTTCCTTGGACTCACCACTTGAACATGCCCCTAGCGCTAACATTACGATTGCCATTACCGTTATTAATAATCCTTTTTTCATATTAATTTGCCTCCTTTTTAAGTGGTTCTACTTCCATCATTTGATTTGCAACTTTTTTTGCAAAGTCGTGATCATGTGTCACAATAATCTGTGTAATACCAACATTTTTCAAACTCAAAATTAACGACGCCACATGATCTCGTAAATCAGGGTCTAAAGCCGATGTAGGTTCATCAAATAGTAGTACTTTTGGATTCATTGCGAGTGCCCGAGCAATCGCCACTCGTTGTTTTTGTCCTCCAGATAATTGATAAGGCATATTATCCGCTTTGTCTGCTAAATCAAGTAAGCCAAGTAACCGTTTAGCTTCTTTGATAGCTTCTGCTTTTTTCGTTTTCCTAGCAAGGGTTGGTGCTAAAATCAAATTATCTAACACACTTAAGTGCGGAAATAAGTGGAATTCTTGGAAAACAACACCAATCGTATTTTCGACATCTTTCCTCGACATCGGATCAATTTTTTCACCGTCAATAAAAATTTCTCCGGTATCCATTTTTTCAAGACCACTAATACAACGAAGCAAAGTGGTTTTCCCGCCACCAGATGGTCCGACGATAGAAAGTATTTCCCCGTCTTGAAGCGCAATATTCACATTATCTAAAATCGTTTTTTGATCAAATTTTTTCGATAAATTTTTAATTTCCAACATTTTCTTCACCTCATTTATAATAACTAAAACGTTTTTCGAGTTGTTTAAATAGTAGCGTTAGGATAGCTGTTAACGCTAAGTAAATTGCAGCAACTAATACGAGCGGTATTAAGGTAACATCTCTACTCATAGCAATTTTTCCTGCTCTTAGTAAATCGCCAATGCCAAGGATGTAAACTAACGAAGAGTCTTTTACTAAATTGATGACTTCATTTCCGATTGCTGGCAAAACACGTTTGACAACTTGCGGTAAAACAATCTTTCGAAGCGTTTGACCGTAAGTAAGACCAAGAACTTTAGCACTTTCATATTGTCCGCTTTCGATTGATAGGAATCCCCCGCGGAAAATCTCTGCGAAATAAGCAGCATAATTTAGAATAAAAGCTATAAACACGGCATCCATTCGGTCAAAAACAACCCCAATAATCGGTAAACCATAATAAATAAAAATTAATTGTAAAAGTAATGGGGTGCCTCGCATAATCCAAATGTAAATGTTTAAAATAAATTTCAGCGGGGCTATTTTACTAATGTTTCCTACTGCCACTATAGCTCCGAGTGGAATAGAACAAACTAGCGTGACGACAAAAACGAGTAAGGTTGTTTTCGCCCCGTCAAGTAATGCTGGTAAAATCTCCATGATATAATCCATAATTATTCGCTCCTTTTTTACATAAAAAAATCTCGTCTCACTTGGCACAAATTGGCCAAGAGGACGAGAATACTATTCACGTGGTTCCACCTCAATTTGCTGATACTTCACAGTACCAACCTCTGTTAGTTCGAGACTAACAAGCTATAACGGGCTTAACCCGAGTTCGCCTACTCACTTATGCTTCAGCAAACCAGCTCCGAGATGTGTTCGATAACGCTATCTTTATCCTTTCACACCAACCAAGGACTCTCTTTTAAAGAATTACGCTCTACTTGTTCTGTTCGACGCTTTTACTTCTTCTTGCTAATACTCTACCACGATAAAGCGATAGAGTCAACAATTTTAATTAACAAAAAAAGACAAGCAAACGAGTCACTGTTTACTTGTCTTTTTATTAATCTTTCGCTATTAGTAAGTAATCGTCTTTTTGTTCGAAATAAAGCCGTACTTCTGTCCCTATTTCACTTTTAGATTCAATACAAATTTCATGACCTAACTTCTTCGCCATTTGTTTAGCAAGATATAGCCCCATCCCAGTAGCTTTTTTTTCTTGGCGACCGATTGTACCTGTAAAGCCTTGTTCAAATACACGAGGTAAATCTTCTTCTTTAATACCTCGACCGTTGTCTTTAATGTGAAGCACTTTTTTTCCAGTTACTTCAGTGTCGCACCAAATTTGAACATCGCCACCATCAGCAGTATATTTTAATGCGTTAGATAACACTTGGTCGATAATAAAGCCAAGCCACTTACTATCAGTTCGCACATCAATATCTACATTTTGCAAATCAAGTTTCATTTTTTTTCCAATAAAAAGTTTGGAGTGACGCTTAACTGACTCACGAACAACAGCACCAAGGTTTTGTTCTTGGATAAAATAGTCTTTAGAAAATGTATCAAGCCTTGAAAAATAGAGTGCTTGCATTACTAATTTATCAATTGTCTCTAATTCTTCATCAATCTGTGTAAAAATTGTTTTGGTATCATTTAAATCTGGGTTATTAATTAACATTTTGCTTGCTACAACAGGAGTTTTCACTTCATGTACCCAGTATAAAATGAAATCATGATATTCTTGCTGCTTATCTTGAAGTTTACTAATAGTTCGTAATTCTTCTTTATGTTTTTTTGCCATTAGCTGATTAAAAAAAGCTTGCTCACGCGTTCGCGGTTTTGGTAGTAATTCAATAATATTTTCTTCAATTTCGCCACTTACTAGGTCTTCCATTTCGCGCCAATAATTGTATTTAAAGAAGTAGCCTAACACTAAGTAAGAAAGTAGGAAGACAAAAACAAAGACATACAAGTAAATGAAATTCCCGAGAGTTAATTTACTATTAGGATCAATTGAAATTAATACCCCGACGAAAAACATAATACTGCAAAAGAACAACAAGAAAAATCGTTTATCTTTTATATAGCTCCACCAGTTCATATCGCACCTCCCTCATTCAAGTTAAATTACTTCAATTGGAATAATTTGGAATGTCGCAAAATCAAATAAGCCTTGATCGGTTAGTTTTAATTCAGGGATTACTGGTAAAGTCAGGAATGACAATGTTAAAAATGGATCAAATCCTTTAGCTTTACTTATCTGATTAAATGCTTTTAAGAGCCCAGCTAAATCATTTTCTACTTCTTCGTATGATTTATTGCTAAGAAGACCTGCGACCTGAAGTGCTAAATGATGCAATACGTTACCTGCAGCATCTACTACCGCAATGCCACCGCCTGTTTTTGTCACATGGTAGATTGCTTTTTCCATAGCCTCATCGCTCACACCAACTGCGACAATATTATGGGAATCATGCGCGACGGTCGTTGCAATTGCTCCTTCTGTTAAACCGAAACCTTTAACCACACCTAAACCAACGCAGCCAGTATTATGATGACGTTCCACAACAGCCATTTTTAGTAAGTCTTTTTCGATTGATGGGACAAATTTGCCATTTTTAATTGTAACTTGTTCAATCAGTTTTTCTGTAAAGAGATTATTTTTTTTCATCCCAATGACATAGCAAGTTTCATTTGTTAATGGAAGTTCTAAATCTTTGATGTTTAAATGATGATTAATTTTTGGAGAAATGAACTTCGCTTTGATTTCCTTTTTAAAGGCTGCTTCTTTACGCGTTCCGTTTTCAACGACTACTTGGCCATTTTTTAAAACTTTGCTAATTTCAATTGTTTTTAAGTCTTTTAGAAAAACAATATCTGCCTGATAGCCTGCTGCAACTGCACCGAGATAAGGCAAGTTATGGCAATTAGCCGCATTAATTGTCGCCATTTGGATGGCCGTAATTGGCTCAATATCGTTTTCAATTGCGAGTCGGACATTATAATTAATCGAGCCTTCTGTTATTAAATCATTAATTAGTTTATCATCCGTACAAAAACAAAAACGATGGCTATTTTTCTCCGTTACTGCTGAAATAGTTTGCTTTAAATCTCGACCAACAGTTCCTTCGCGTAGCATTACAAACATTCCCGCACGTAATCGGTCAAGTGCTTCTTCTGTATTCGTACTCTCATGATCGGTTCGAATGCCAACAGCAAGATAATTATTTAAATCCGCACTCGTTAAACCCGCCCCGTGGCCATCAATTCTGCCACCTTCTTTTTTTGCATCAATAATTTTTGTCAAAATATCAGCACTACCTTTTGCAACAGATGGGAAGTCCATCACTTCTGCGAGACCGATTACTTTTTCGTGTTTATAAAGAGGATGAAGATGTTTTGCATGAAGTGTTTCGCCGTTATGTTCACCTTCTGTTGCTGGTACGGATGATGGTAGCATGACAAACATATCGAGTGGGGCACCTTTTGCATCTTCAAGCATAAATTCAATGCCTTTTTCTCCGGCAACATTGGCGATTTCATGTGGATCCGTAATAATTGTAGTTACGCCATTTGGAAGCAAAACCCTGGCAAACTCAGAAGGTGTTACCATTGCACTTTCAACATGGACGTGCGCATCAATAAAACCTGGTACGATAAATTCTCCAGCAGCATCAATTATTTGATCGGCATCCGGAAAATGACCAATTCCAGCTATATAGCCGTTTTTAATTGCAATATCACCTTCCATAATTTCACCTGAAAATACATTTACTATACGTCCGTTTTTAATAACTAAATCTGCTTTTGCACGGCCATCACTTACTGCGACCCGCTCCTGCAGTTGCTTTAAATTCTCCACCGATTTTTCGCCTCCATTAATTATGCTCCAAAAAAACCTTCGTCAAGTAAATAACCTTCTGCTGCTTCTATCGTTGGGAAAACGGCTTCTAAATTTTCTCCTGTGTAAATAACCCACATTTTATTTTCATAGACTAAAGAAAGTTTTTCCCCTTCATTGTCTTGATATATTTTTGTAAAACCTTCTTTAAACCCGTCTTCATCTTTATCCATATACTCTTTCGCTTCAAGTAACAATACGCGAATTTCATTTTGAGAGTAGTCTTTTACGTTAACGTAGCCTTGCTTATCTAGCGGTTCTACTTCTAAAAACGGAGCGTAAATAAACGCATTTCCATTAGGGTGAAGATGTTTGACGATGATTTTTTTATCTCTTTTACTCGCCGGATAATGTACGTTCACGCGCCCCATAGAAATTTCATGCAGCTCAAAACCATCGATTGATTCTATTAGCGCTTTTTTATCTTCAAAATTTAACATAATATATTTTTGCCTCCATGATTAATTTTCTTTTAAAATATCCGTCACGAGCGCTGGTAACCAAACTTGTAGATTTTCAAAAGTAAAGCCAGCTTCTGTCGCTTTTCTATTATCTAAGTAATACGTTTTATTAATGCTAAACGGCGATTCATCCACATCATCTGTTACTTCTTCTACGAGTGCCACTTCACCTATTTTCGTTTCAAGCATTTTGATAAAAGCATTTAACGAATATGTACCGTTAGAGCTAGCATTAATTGGTCCGGTAAGGTCTGATTCCACCCCTACCCATTCTAAAAAATGAGCCGCTTCATCTGAGGTAATAAAACTTATTTCCGCCTGCGCATTACTAATACCAATTTCTTCATGGTTTTTAATATGCTCCAAATGAAAATGTAGACGTTTTGTATAATCATCGCATCCAAGGACAATGGGAAAACGGACTGCTACTACTGGAAAAGAAGCTTTTTGAAAAAACACAGCTTCAGCAAGTCGTTTGCCTTCCCCGTAATCAAAATCATCTTTGTCACCACTCACAATTTCATAATGTGCTGAATTAAAATCATCCTCGACCAAAGCGCGGTCTTTTTGACTATAAACAGACAAAGAAGATGTATATATGTATCGTTTTACTTTTCCTTTAAATGCATCTACTGCATAAAGAGCTTCTTTCGGTGAGAAACAAATATTATCATAAATAATGTCCCATTCTTCTTTTGCTAATTGGAATAAGGCATCTCTTGATTCACGGTCTAATACAATACGCTTTACAGAATCACCAAAATCATCTTTTGTTTTCCCTCTCGTGCCAATGGTAATATCATGCCCAGCAGAAACAAGACGCTCTACTAATTTCTTTCCAAAAAAACGCGTACCACCAAATACTAAAATTTTCATATTGACTCCTCCTTCATTTACGAAAAACAGGAAGTTCGCGTTTTTTGGCGCTATCTTCCTGTTTACTTTCTTCATTCAATCATATAACCTTGCCCTTTTTTAGTCTTAATAAATTCATCTAAACCGATTTCAGCTAGTTTTTTACGAATTCGTACAACGTTGACTGTAAGTGTATTATCATCTACAAAACTTTCATCTTCCCAAAGTGCACGCATAATTTCATCGCGACTTACAATGCTGCCTTTTTGTTTCATTAATTCATATAAAATCAAAAATTCATTTTTCGTTAATTCAATTTTATCTTCTAAATGGGTAAGTGTATTAGTATCAATGTGTAAAAATACATTATTATGTTCCATTACGTTCGCTTCTTCTAAATCCGCATACGAATATGTCCGTCTCAAAAGTGCATTTATCCTAGCCATTAATACATCCAAATCCACTGGCTTTTCAATATAATAATCTGCCCCCATGTTCATTCCCATGATTTGATCCATTCGCGAGTTACGTGATGATAAGAAAATAATTGGTACATTCGAAACTTCGCGAATTTGATTACACCAGTAGAATCCATCAAAAAATGGCAGATTCACATCTAAAATAACCAATTGAGGCTCAAAAGATAAAAACTCTTGTAAAATATTATTAAAATCATCAACAATCCCTATTTCAAATCCCCATTTACTTAAATGTTTTCTGATAGTATCACGAATTACCTCATCATCTTCTACGATATATACCTTAACCATTTCTTGTACCTCCTCGGCAGAACTCTCTTTTCATTTTAGCTGAATTAAACACAAAAGCCAATTACTTTTTATCTGCCATAACGATTTTAATAAAAGAATTAATGCATAAAAAGTAATAAGCTGCATAACAAATAATGTAAATACACGTTCCAATTAAAACAGGATATTTTATATTATCCATTAAGTTAATCGAAATTCCCCATAAGGCAGCCATTGAATGGGCGATTCCAAAAAATAATGGAATAGCAAAAATAGGCCAAACTTGTTTGGAAATAATCCTTCGTACTTCCTTTTCGGTAACACCTAATTTAAATAATATATCAAACTTAGATTTTTCAGATACAGCATCCGTTACAAGTTTGAAATAAATAATACTACCTGTCGCTAAGAAAAATACAATTCCAATGAAAATTCCAATAAATAATAAGGAGCCTACTAATGTGGAAATCAAATGATAATTCGTATAATAAGAAGAAACATTTTCAGAAAAAAGTGAAGGTTCCCCGTCCACGATAGTTTGCACTTTCTTATCTAAGTCTTCACTGTGATTAGGATTCGTAATATCGAACATTGCTACTAATTCTGGCGAGAATACTCTTTCTAAATCATCATAATATTCATCTGAAACAACGAGCGTCTCATAAGAAATACCCGTATTGAAAATGGAGTTCTCTCGAAAATCAACTACTTTTATTGGTGGCATTTTTTTAGCCAATGGTTCGTTCGATTGGATTACCATTTTTCTTGTTAGCCATTTATCTTGAATTTCCTGCCTAGCGTAGTAGGTGGTTTTTCCAAGTAAAATAGCGTCTCCATATGCTAGTTTTTTTGGCTTCTCAAAATCACTTTGTTGTTTTGCACCAATACGATTATATTCAGATTCGGCTACAACCGTATGAATCATATTATCCATCCGCATTTTATATTTAGGCATATCTTTATATTTTAGCTTAGCACTAACCATTTCTGCTTGCATCAAACTTTTTAATTGATGGTTTTGATCACTCTGTATCGTTTGAATAATTTTTTGTTCATCTTTTGCCGAAATATCAAGTACTTGGTAACTAGAAGGATTTTCTGCTGAAATATCATTTATCGTTCGGACATAAAAGCTACTCATCGACCCAATAATCGTTAAAGTCGTCGCACTTAACACCGCAATCATCGCAATCGTTCCAGCATTTTTCTTTAATCTAAAGCGAAGAGACGTCACACCAATCATGTTTGTTCCGTTGTAAAAGAAACGTTTATTTCCATATAACTTATGGATCACATATGGTGTTCCAAATCTGACCATAAGCCATGTACCTAAAATAACAGCGCATAAAATTACTAGAACTACATCAAAAAAATCATATGCTAACCAAATGGTTGATTCTTCAATATTGCTAGTTGCCAAATAGTATCCAGATATAATAAGAACAAATCCAATTAACATTAAAATCACAGAACCTTTAGCTACTTTCTCTTCTTTTTCATCGTTTTTAAATAATTGGCTTAAATTATATCTTAATACAATGAAAACAGCATAAAAAGATGTAAATAGCATGATTCCAAAAAAAACAAGTCCTGTATCAACAATCGCTTTAAATGAAATAATAAATTCTGCATCTATCGCTAGTCCAACGATCCAAAATAAAATCATCGCGAAAAACTTTGAAGAAAATATCCCAATTAAAACACCAAACAAAGTCGCAAGCATGTATAATAAAGCATTTTCATAAAATAAAACTACAACTATTTGTGATTTCCGTAATCCAAGCAATGAATAAAGTCCAATTTCTCGTTTCCTTCTTTTAAGAAAAAAACTGTTAGAATAAAATATGAAAAAGAAAATAAATAATATCAACATTACACTCGCAGATGAAAACATTGCTGGACCAAACAATTCCCATCGTTTAAAAACCTTATCAATGAGTGGATTATAAGAAAGTGAAACAAATGTAAAAAATACTAATACACACACAATAAGCGAAACAAAGTAGACGATATATTGGTTAAAATTCTTTCGCATATTGGTCAGCGCAATTTTAAATAACATTATTTTCGCCACCTCCAAGAAGCGCCAACACATCTAACACCTTTTGGAAAAATTGTTTTCGTGAGCTTGTTCCGCGGTATATTTCGGTAAAAATTTCGCCATCTTTAATGAACATAATTCGTTCGCAGTAACTCGCTGCAAAAGCATCGTGGGTGACCATCAAAATAGTAGAATCACGTACACTTTTAGCTTGAGAGAGCCCCTCTAACAAATTAGTTGCTGATTTAGAATCAAGAGCGCCTGTTGGTTCATCAGCAAAGATTAATGTGGGTTCTGTAATCATTGCACGACAAACCGCCGTTCTTTGTTTTTGCCCTCCTGAAATATCTGTCGGGTATTTATTCCTGAGATCGTAAATGCCAAACTGGCGCGCGATAATCTCAAAACGTTCATCAATTTCTGTTTGCTTTACACGTGCTAGGGCTAGAGGTAGCACAATATTATCTTTTACTGTCATTGTATCTAATAAATTATAATCTTGAAAAATAAAGCCTAGCTGATCTCTACGAAACACAGCTAAATCTTTTCCTTTCATTTTAGAAAGCTGTTTCCCGCCAATTTCTATTTCTCCAGAAGTAGGTTTATCTATAGAAGATAAAACATTAAGTAATGTGGATTTACCTGCACCTGATGGGCCCATAATACCTACAAATGAGCCTCTTTGAATTTCTAAACTAATACTTCCTAACGCAGAAAACAAGTTTCCTTTTGAACCATATACTTTTCTGACTTTAAGCGCCTTTAGCACTGTATCCATTGTTTTCCTCCCGTTATACGATTATTTGCTTATTTTACCTTATAATGAGCCAAGATACCATGGGCTATAGTTGTATTTATCAAAAAAATCATTTCTCTATTTTAAGAAAACAGAAAAATGATCCTTGGTATTATTTTTTTTCAATGAATATTTCTTCCCCAACTGTATTATCATCTGTATACGTTTCTTGCATGGACTGGATAATTGCTCTTAATTCTTCTAAACTAACAGACACATCTGCCGCAACAATATCCCAAGCAACCTCTTCCCGGCCGTTGATCGATGTCATAATCTTTAATCTACCCTGAGAAAAAAGAATCACTGCTGGCTTAATTAGTTCTGTCCCTTTAATTTCATTCCATGGCTTAAAATCGCCACGATAAGCAAGGCCACGTTCTGTTAACTCTACAGTCGGTGCAATATTGATTAAACGCAGTAATGGTCGTAAAACACAAAGACCAATAAACACAAGTAAAATCACTTCCTCTGTACCTGTAACACCTTTTATATGACTAAAAATAACATATAATAATAATCCTGCAGCAATCCAAAGTAAACAACTTGAAAAAATTAGGCGGCGGTTTACGCCAAATTCAATTTTTTCGGTTTTATTCGTTTGATTCAGCTCATCTTCTATCATCATTTTCCTCCAGTTTACTTCTCTCTTATTTCTATTGTACTAAAAATGTACTACAATGAAAAGAAAGCATTTTATTGTTTAAAATCGCTAGCAAAACAGATTATTTATTGTTGACGTTTCTAGCATTTATGATATAATTTCTTTAATGCTTTTAAGTAGTAAAATATAAAAACTAATAAAGGAGGAGAACATCATCGATCAAGTTATCTTAATTGGCTTCATGGGAGCTGGAAAAACAACGGTTGGCAATATACTCGCAAAGTTAGCTGATTTGCCTTATATTGATATTGACGAAGTAATTATTCGCGAACAAGGAATGAGTGTATCTGAAATTTTTGCAAAGTATGGTGAACAAGAATTCCGCCGGCTAGAACATGAGAAATTAAAAGAACTAGCTAATACCAAAGCCGTTATTGCAACAGGCGGTGGTATCGTTCTAAATCCTGAAAATAGAAAAGTTTTAAAAAATACATATCCGGTTATTTATTTAGAAACTGATCCTGAAGTATTTATGAATCGTTTAAAAGGTGATACGACACGCCCACTAGTTCAACAAAAATCTCCTGAAGAAATTCGTGCAATTTTTGAACCGAGAATTGCCCATTATCAAGATTCCGCAGACTTCATTGTAAATACTGACAACCGCAATCAACACGAAGTAGCTAAAGCCATTTTAATGATGCTTGATAAGTAGAAAAGAGCGCTAATAATTTAGCGCTCTTTTTTTACTCTGTGCAGTGTCGACACCACATATCCGGCAAAACGGAAGTATAATCTTTCGTAAATGTTAATAAGTCATAAAACATACTATCGGCATAACCTGCATCAATATTTTCGATTTTATTTAGTTCTATTTCACGATGAAGCGATTCAAGCGCGGCATCACGAAGACCAGGAAGTACATAGCCAGTTATTTTAATTTGTGCTAACGCAGCCGAAACAGTTATCCGGTCTGATTCTCTTACAGCACTACCATATTCCGCTAAAAGTTGTTGTAAACGGTCCACTCCATCGTCTTTTGCTGGCACATAGGTAGAATGTTTGACTGTTTCCATCATGTATCGCGGAAAAGAAGCTAAATTAAGACCTTGGTCACTCTTATCGCTAAAATATTCTTCTAAACGATGTAATACCTCCATTCCATCTTCATAGCCAAAAGGGCTGAATGAATCGGTTTTGTCTAAATAATAACTTGCTTTAAAATGTTCTTTAAAATGGGGATGGGTTGTCTCTAGGTCAAGTGCAGCATCTGGGCGGTCAATATACATAGTAATAGCCATTTTATAAGTTCCTCCATTCATGTGAAATCCGTTACATACATCTTACCAAATTCAACCAGTTATGGAAAGCGAAAAAATATTATGACAATTTATCGACAATTTCATGTCTTTTTCATTGTTTATTTTGTATCTTAAATAACTTTTCAATGCTAAAACATTATATTTTTTAAATTATGATATTTAAAAAGTTAAAAATAACACCTTTGACCATATTTTTAATTCATGGTTAAATAATAACTGGACTTGATTTCTGCAAATCTCGTCTGTTAATTTAACTTAGTCAAACACACACACTCGAAAAACAAAAACCGCCATTTATCCCATTTTGGCGGTTTTTGTTTTTTTATTTTAAATTTAAAACGGTCACAGCTTCAATATGGGTCGTCATTGGAAACATATCTACAGGTTGTACTTTCTTCGCTTCATAACCGCCTTCTGTTAATATTTTCATATCTCGAGCTAGTGTTCCTGGATTACAAGAAACATAAACAACCTTTTTCGGTTTCATTGCAAGGATTGTGTCAAGGAGTGTTTCGTCGCAACCTTTTCTCGGTGGGTCAACTACTAAAACATCTGCTACGATACCATTTTTATACCACTGAGGAATAACTTCTTCTGCTTTACCTGTTTCAAAGGTTGTATTCGTTAGGTTATTTAATTTCGCATTTGCACGGGCATCTTGAATAGCTTGGTCAACAATTTCAACCCCATAAACATGTTTTGCTTTTTTAGCAAGACAAAGCGAAATGGAGCCAATTCCACAATATGCATCAATCACAGTTTCTTCACCAGTTAATTCTGCAGAATCAATAGCTTGTTGATACAAAACCTCTGTTTGCAAAGGATTTACTTGATAAAAAGAACGTGCGGAAATGGCAAACTTAATACCATGAATCGTATCTTCAATAATATCTTTTCCCCAAAGTGTTTTTGTGCGATCACCGAAAATTACATTTGTTTTTTGTGGATTAATATTTTGAACGATGGAATGTACTTCTAATTGATTCGTTAAATCATGCATAATTTCCGCTTTAAAAGGGAGACGCTCTTTCGTCGTTACAAGGACAATCATTAATTGCCCTGTAGTATGTGCAAACCTAGTCATAATATGGCGGATATCACCTTTACCCGTTTTTTCATCATAAGGTTCCGTACCATATTTAGCCAGAATTTCTCTTGTTTTTTGAACAGCGAGATCTCCTTTTTCATTATGAATTAGACAGGTTGACATATCAATAATATCATGACTTCTTTTTTGATAAAAACCAGCTGTTAATTTCCCATTCACAAAGCCAACTGGGACTTGTGATTTATTACGGTAACGCCACGGATTTTCCATACCAAGGGTTTCTGGTACTTCTACGCTTAATTTACCAATACGTTTCATCGTTTCTTCTACTTGATTTCGTTTAAAAGCTAATTGTCCGCTGTAACTCAAATGTTGTAAACTACAACCGCCACATTTTGAATAAACGGCACAAGGTGGTTCAACACGTTCAGTACTAACAACTTCAATAGTTTCCATCCGTGCAAAGCCGTAATTTTTATTTAATTTAGTAATTTTTGCTCTCACTTTTTCTCCGGGCAGTGCATTTGGAATGAAAAGTGGGTAGCCATCAATCTTGCCTACACCACTACCATCATGTGTTAAATCTTCAATAGTTAGTTCAACAAATTGATTCTTTTTTAAAAGGGATACTTCCAAAGTCCCTTGCTCCTCTCTTTGCTTTACTTAATAATGTACTCGATGCCGATTGGTTCTGTGATAGTGGCTTCTTTTTGGTCTTTAAATATAAGCATCGTATTTTTTTGCAAAGTAAAATCATATATAAATGATTTTGGATAAATCATTACATTCTTTTGAGCGCTTAAATTCTTTGTATTGTCATTTATCGTTATTTCATCAGGAATTTTATTGCTAAAAATATTTGCAGCTACTTCGGCATCTTTGCTTGAGTAAGCCGTTTCAAGGGTTAATTTAATATCGTTTTTATTGGTCGTTTCTACTTTTATAGCTTTTGGTCCTGTTTCAATCGTTCGTTCGCCACTTTTAATTTCGTAATTAGCAAGCTTTTTTTGGATAGTAGTTGTTGGATAGCGATATTTTGTATTAGTAATATATTCTGAAACTTTTTTTGCATCAATACGAAGACGATATGCTTTCATTTCTTTGTAGCGATTATTAGAAGAAGCTAATTTATTTAAAATTTCAGGATTAGTTGTGGCTATAATTAAATCACCATTTTTAGCGATTGTGGCCTCTGTACTGGGAGATGGGATAGACAAAAATACATTATCTTCTAAGGGAATTTGCATTTGGTCATTTACCCATACTTTATTACTTTCAATTAATTCCGTTTTACTTACTGTTGGAGCTTGTTCTTCGGCATCAACTCGCCAGAAGAAGAATATAGCCGTTGCGATAGTAATGATAAGAATAAGAATAGCTATTATCATAATGAATTTTTTTAATACATATCCACTTGTCATATCGCTTTCACCTCATTTCATGTCAGAATACCTATTATACTTGTTTTGTTCAAATAAGACAAATATCTAACAATAATTACATCCTTCTTACTATGTTGCAGTTAGGACATTTAGGCTAAAGAAAAAAACTACCATGTTGGGCAGTTTTAGTTATTTTCTTTTATAAATAAATCGGTTGCTGGTATATCATCTACACTCGCAAAAAATTCAATATGTTGTTTCAAATTGCGGAATGCCATTGGCGTTTCCCCACCAAGCTCTCCGTCAAGGTTAATTAACATTTTGTCTTCAGAGTGTACAATTACTGTTTCTGATTTCACATAAATAACGTTTGGTTCTTTAATATGATCTCCTCTAAGTGCCAGAGTAACTAAGCGAATAAATTCTGCTAAATTCACTTTTTTGACGATGATGAGCGAAAACTTACCATCATCTAACTTGGCATCAGGGGCAATTTTTTCAAAGCCTCCGATAGAATTGGTTAAACCTAAAAGAAAAAACATGACTTCCCCTTCAAAGACACCTTGATCATATTCTACTTTTACTTTAGTAGCTTTCAAAGAAGGTAGCATTTCAATTCCTTTTAAATAATAAGCTAATTGTCCAAGCATCGTTTTTAATCGACTGGGGACATCATATGTGAGCTCTGTGAGTCTACCCCCGCCGCCAATATTAATAAAATAAGTATCATTTGCTTTACCTATATCCATTGCTACACTTTGACCAGCTGCTATAATCTTCGTTGCTTTTATCACGTCTCTAGGAACATGTAAGGCTCTTGCAAAATCATTCGTTGTTCCTGTTGGAATAATCCCCACTTTTGGTCGATATTCTTTTTCGGCAATACCGTTAATGACTTCATTAATGGTTCCGTCTCCGCCTGCCGCTACAACTAAATCAAATCGATTTCTTACAGCTTCTTCCGCAGCATGTTTAGCGTCATCTGGTTCTGCAGTTGTTGCGTGGGCAGATGTTACGTAGCCTGCTTGCTCTAATATCGAAAGGACATCTGCGAGATTTTTCTTAATAATTTCTCTTCCAGATGTGGGATTATAAATAACTCGAGCGTGTTTTTGCATTATGTTCGTCCTCTCCTTCATTCAAACAGCGTTGTTCAAAAGAAAAGCGCGTTTTGACACATGATAGTAATATTATAGCAAATTTCGCTATAAATTCCTAATAAATAAAGCAGTGAAGCGAAAAGCCCCACTGCTCATAGTTTAACGTTTGTTCATTTCTTCAAGTAATAGTTTATTAACCATTGGTGGATTTGCTTGGCCTTTTGTTGCTTTCATTACTTGACCAACTAAGAACCCAACGGCACGGTCTTTTCCATTTTTAAAGTCAACAATCGATTGCTCATTGTTATCTAAAATTTCGCTAATGATTGTGCGTAAAGCTCCTTCATCGGAAATTTGAACAAGTCCTTTATCTTTGACAACTTGCTCTGCTTCGCCACCATTTTGCGCTAATTCGCGGAAAACTTTTTTAGCAATTTTAGATGAAATAGTACCTGCTTCGATTAATTTAATCATGCCTGCAAGATTTTCAGGAGTTAGTCCTGTTTCATGAAGTTCTTTTTGTTCGGCATTTAAATAGGCGGAAACTTCGCCCATCAACCAGTTAGAAGCTTGTTTAGCGTCCGCTCCAGCAGTAAGAGTTGCCTCAAAGAAATCAGACATTTCTTTTGTTAGCGTTAGAACCATCGCATCATATGCTGGTAGACCAAGATCATTAATATAACGAATTTGGCGTTTGTCGGGAAGTTCAGGAATTTCTGCACGAATGCGTTCTTTCCATGCTTCATCAATAAATAAGTCTACTAAATCTGGCTCAGGGAAATAACGATAATCGTCGGAACCCTCTTTAATACGCATCAAGGAAGTTTTTCCAGTTGCTTCTTCAAAACGGCGTGTTTCTTGTTCGATAATGCCACCAGACTTAAGTACTTCAGCTTGGCGTTTTTCTTCATATTCAATACCTTTACGCACATTGTTAAATGAATTCAGGTTTTTTAGTTCCGTTTTCACACCAAATTCTTCTTGACCAATTGGACGAATAGAAATGTTGGCGTCACAGCGCATGGAACCTTCTTCCATTTTCACATCGGATACGCCAGTGTATTGAATAATAGATTTTAGTTTTTCCAAGTATGCATAAGCTTCTTCTGCAGAACGAATGTCTGGTTCAGAAACGATTTCGATGAGCGGTGTTCCTTGGCGGTTAATATCCACTAAAGAATAACCGTGCGATGTATGCGTATTTTTCCCTGCATCTTCTTCTAAATGAAGACGAGTAATACCGATTTTTTTCTTTTTACCCCCAACTTCGATTTCAATCCAGCCATGTTCGCCAATTGGTTTATCGAACTGGGAAATTTGGTATGCTTTCGGATTATCAGGGTAAAAATAGTTTTTACGGTCGAATTTTGTATGTTCAGCAATCTCGCAGTTGATTGCCATGGCTGCTTTCATACCATATTCGACAGCGCGTTTATTTAAAACTGGTAAAACACCTGGCATTCCTAAGTCTACCACGGTTGTATTTGTATTTGGTTCTGCTCCAAAATGAGCTGGCGCAGAAGAAAATATTTTTGAATTGGTTTTTAACTCTACGTGAACCTCAAGTCCAATAACTGTTTCAAAATTCATTGCTACGCCTCCTATAAGTTTGGTTTTTCTTTATGGAATGTTGTTTCTTGTTCAAATGCGTGCGCTACTTTGTATAATAATGATTCTTCAAAGTAGTTACCGATAATTTGTAATCCTACTGGTAAGCCATCTGAGAATCCACATGGAATAGAAATAGCTGGCACACCTGCTAAGTTAATCGGAACAGTTAAAATATCATTGGAGTACATTGTAATCGGATCATTAATCATACCGTCAATTTTAAAAGCTGTTGTCGGAGAACTTGGTCCGATAATAACATCGTAGTTTTCAAATACATTAACAAAATCTTGTTTAATTAATGTACGAGCTTGTTGCGCTTTTTTATAGTAAGCATCATAGTAACCCGAACTTAATGCATATGTTCCAAGCATAATACGACGTTTTACTTCATCTCCAAAGCCTTCAGAACGCGTTTTTGTGTAAAGTTCTTCTAAAGTAGTCGCGTTTGGAGAACGGTACCCGTAACGAACGCCGTCAAAACGAGAAAGGTTAGAAGAAGCTTCACTAGATGCTAAAATATAATAACTTGCTACACCGTATTCAGAATGTGGTAAAGAAACTTCATCCCAAGTAGCACCAAGTTTTTCGAGTGTTTTAAGTGCATCTAATACTGCTTGTTTGACACCAGGATCAACACCTTCACCAAGATATTCTTTTGGAACACCAATGCGTAGGCCTTTAATATCCCCAGTTAAGCTATCTGAGAAGCGTTCTACTGGTTGATTGATGGAAGTAGAATCATTCGCATCTAAACCAGAAATCGCTTCTAGTAAATACGCATTATCTGCTACGTTTTTTGTAATTGGGCCAATTTGGTCTAAAGAAGACGCAAAGGCAATTAAACCGAAACGAGATACACGGCCATATGTAGGTTTCATTCCGACTACCCCACAAAAAGCTGCTGGTTGACGGATAGATCCACCAGTATCACTACCAAGCGAGAATAATACTTCGCCTGCTGCAACTGCGGATGCACTGCCACCTGAAGAGCCACCAGGAACTCTGGATAAATCCCATGGGTTATGTGTTTTGTGAAAATACGATGTTTCTGTAGAAGATCCCATCGCAAATTCATCCATGTTTAATTTTCCGATATTAATTGTTTGCGCCTTTTTTAATTTAGAAACAACGGTCGCATCATAAATCGGGTCGAAGTTTTCTAAAATTTTACTTGCTGCTGTTGTACGCAAGTTTTTTGTTACGATGTTATCTTTAATCCCGATTGGAAGCCCTGCAAGCATGTTGTTAGGATCTATGCCAGCATCTCCAAGCTCTTCTGCTACACCAAATGCTGCCTCTTTATTTAAAGTAATAAAAGAACCAACTTTGTCCTCTACAGATTCAATTCGGTTGAAAGATTCTGATACTAAATCAAATGGTGAAATCTCTTTTTTTACTAATTTATCATGTAATTCTTTTACTGAAAAATCAAATAAGCCCAAAATATTTTCCCTCCTTAACGTGTTTATTGTTCCATAATTGTAGGTACCTTGAACATGCCGTCTTGCTCATCTGGCGCATTTTTCAGTACTTCTTTACGATCTAATCCTTTTGTTGCCACATCTTCACGTAACACGTTCGATACGTCGATTGCATGGCTGGTAGGTTCTACATTCGTTGTATCTAAAGTATTTAATTGCTCTACTAGCTCAATAATTTTACCGAGCTGACCCGCAAAAGCAGTTGCTTCTGTTTCTGAAACTTCTAACTTGGCAAGATTTGCTACTTTTTCTACTGTTTCTTTGGATATATTTGACAAAATGCCATCCTCCTTTTTAGTGGTACTTTCTACGCGATAGTACTTCCCGCCTGTTAAAAATGGGAAGAACTGTCCTCTCCTGCATAATTATACAACAGGAAAGAACAATTCGCATTGATTTTTATTAATCATAAATGTGAGCAGTAGCTGCATCTTCATTTGCTTTTCTAGTAATTAAAGCGGCTGGACCGTCCGATGTAGATATATTTACTTGTAAATCAGCTGTTTTCGGAATATGTTGTCCTACTAAATCTGTCACATATTGCGTAAAGCCAATAATTTCCGCTTGTCCATAAAATTGTAATGGGATATCAATACTAAGTTCTGTTAACTGCCCGTCTTCATATCTACCACGACCAACTACGCCTGTAAAATTCGGATAGTAATCTTCAATAGATTTTTTGAAGTTAAGGAAATTATCATTGTCTGTTTTGTGATTTTTTGCAGCTTCCGTGGATGGTAAAACGTAATTTTTTTCGTCAATGTCTTTCCAATTAGATAAGCTATCGCCATTTGCTGTTGTATAAGTAAGAAAATTACCTGGAGCTACAGCATCACGTGGCCCTTGCTTATAAATAGCAATCGTAACTGGAACATTTTCCAATCCTTTTGTTTGGCGAATTCGATTCAACACAGTAGCAGACATTTCTTTTCCTTGTGCTAGTAAATCGCTGTCACTGATTTCTTGTTCAAAAGTATCTCCGTATTGTTCTTTTTGATAGTAATCAACAGAATTCATTGCCAGCGCGATAGAAATCCCACCAAGCGCTACTGTATCTTTATCTGTTTGTTTTAAATAATCTTGTTCTAAAATATGTGCTAAGTAAATTGGCTTACGATCTTTTCCGTCACCATTACTTTCTGGATTTAAACCATTGGGATTTTTTTTGCTTTTTCGGTCTAACCATTTTTCTAATGTATCCTTATCCAAATATTGTCCTTCTTGGAAAAGGTAATTGTCTGGCGAATATTTATTTTGGGAAATTCGCATTAAACCCGATTCCAACTCGTTAATATCATACCGAGAGTATATATTCGATACTACAAGACCACGAGATTTACTTGCTTTATACGGTAATACTGTTTTGTAATAATTAGATGAAATTTGATTTTTTGTCATGATGCCCGTTTCTGCTTTTTTATCATCTTTTTGTACCACTTTATCGTTTGAGTCGAGTTTTGGGGCACAGCCAGAGAGAATAAGCGTTAAACCGAGCGCTGCAATTATGAGTTTTTTCATTCGTTTAATCCACCTTCGTCTGGTAAGTACTCTATTAAGTCTTCTTCGGACCAAATAGGAATTGCTAGTTCTTCAGCTTTGGCTAGTTTAGAACCAGCATCACTGCCAGCTACAACAACATCCGTTTTCTTACTGACGCTTCCAGAAACATTTCCACCGAGAGATTCAATTAATGCTTTTGCATCGTTTCGTGTTAGCTTTTCCAGTTTTCCAGTTAAGACAACTGTTTTTCCTGCAAAAACAAGTTCCTCTTCGGACATATTTTCTAGTTTTGGCCCTGTATAGGTCATATTGACGCCAGCCCTTTTTAGTTCTTCTAGTAAATCATGTACTTCTTCATTCGCAAAATAAGTCACAATACTGTCTGCCATTTTTTCCCCAATATCGCTAATACTTGTCAATGTTTCTTTGTCTGCTATTTTCAAATTATCCATTGTTTCAAAATGAACTGCAAGCGATTTGGCTGCTTTAGCACCAACATGGCGAATTCCCAAGCCAAAAAGTAATTTTTCAAGCGAATTTTGTTTACTTGCTTCGATGGATGCCAGTAAATTGGTTACTGATTTCTCACCCATTCTTTCTAATTCTAACAGTTTCTCTTTCGAAAGGAAAAACAAATCTGCTACATCTTTAATTAAATGCATTGAAAATAGCTGAATAATAACTTTTTCACCAAGACCATCGATATTCATCGCATTTCTTGAAACAAAATGGATAAGCCCTTCTTTAATTTGAGCTGGACACTTAGGATTAATACATCTTAGTGCTACTTCTTCTTCTAAGCGAACGAGTTCACTATCACATGTTGGGCAGTTTTTTGGCATGTGGAAAGGTTCTTCACTACCGTTACGTTCTTCGGTAATGCTCTTAATCACTTCAGGAATAATATCGCCAGCTTTTTTGATTAAAACGGTATCGCCAATGCGAATATCTTTTTCTGTAATTAAGTCTTCGTTATGAAGTGAGGCACGGCTAACTGTAGTTCCTGCTACTCTTACTGGTTCTAACACCGCTGTGGGAGTTATTACGCCAGTTCTGCCAACGTTCAATTCAATATCCAGCAGTTTAGTTGGTACTTCTTCTGCAGGAAATTTATAAGCAATTGACCATCGTGGTGATTTCACTGTTGTCCCCATTTGCCGTTGTTGTTCTAAATTGTTTAATTTCAAAACGATACCATCAATATCGTAAGCTAAACCAGCTCGTTTTTCTGTCCACTCGTCAATATAAGCATATACTTCCTCTAAATTATTGCAAAGTCTACGCTCTTTATTGACTTTAAGACCTAGTGTTTCAAGCATGTCTAAGCCTGCGCTATGTGTCTCAACACCCATTTCACCAAAATCGGCTACAGCATAAAGAAAAATATCAAGATTTCTAGATGCAGCAATTTTTGTATCTAATTGACGAAGTGATCCGGCCGCTGCATTTCGCGGATTTGCAAATAACATCTGGCCTTCTTCTTCGCGTATTTCATTTAATTTTTGGAAGGAACGTTTTGGCATAAAAGCTTCCCCACGAACTTCAATGGAATAAGCTTTTTTCAGTTTCATTGGGATAGAACGAATCGTGCGCAAATTAGCAGTGATGTCTTCACCAACTGTTCCATCACCTCGCGTAGCACCTTGATTGTACTTACCATTTTCGTATTGAAGTGATACGGCTAGTCCGTCAATTTTCAGTTCGCACATATAACTAATGTCATCACCGACTTTATCACGGATACGGCGATCAAAATCAGCCAAGTCATCGCGATTAAACGCATTTGCCAAGCTTAACATTGGTGTGTCATGTTCTACTTTTTTAAAACCTTCTAAAACTTCTCCGCCTACTCGTTTCGACGGGGATTCAGGTGTAACCCATTCTGGATGCGCTTCTTCTATTTTAAGTAGTTCTTGCATCTTTTGATCGTATTCGGCATCTTCTACTGTTGGATTATCAATTACATAATAATCATAGCTGTATTGATCAAGTATGTTTATTAGTTCTTCATACCGTTTTTTATCAGCCATTTCTTCACCTGCTTTTTCCAAATTTATACTTTTTCGATTGGCGCAAATTCTGCGAGCAATCGTTTGACTCCAGTTGGGCTTGGGAATGCAATATCAAGTTCCATTCCGCTACCTTCTCCTTTGACACTTACGACTGTTCCTACGCCCCATTTCTTATGACTAGCTTTATCGCCGACTGTCCAACCGAGTGTTTCCGCTCCAGAAGATTTGTAAGCAGTAGTTGCTTTTTGCGGCATGCGCGGTTTGGCATAAGGTTTATCAGCTGTTAATTTATTTTCATTACCTAATTCTAGTAAGTCACGAGGAATTTCGCCAATAAAGCGAGATTCTTGGTTAGATGATGGGCGCCCATAAAGCATCCGGGAGTACGCGCTCGTTAGGAAAAGTTCTTCTTCTGCTCGAGTAATACCAACGTAAGCAAGTCGGCGCTCTTCTTCCATTTCTTCTTCTTCATAAATAGCTCTAGAATGTGGGAAAATCCCTTCTTCCATCCCAACTAAAAAGACGACTGGGAATTCTAGCCCTTTGGCAGAGTGAAGCGTCATAAGCGTCACAGCACCGTTTTGTTCTTCATTGTCTTCATCTAACTTATCCACATCTGCAACGAGAGCTAAATCAGTTAAAAAGGCAATTAACGTTTTATCGTCATTTTCTTTTTCAAAATTTTGTGTGACAGATAAAAACTCATCGATATTTTCTAAACGTGTTTGTGCTTCAATTGTTCGTTCATTTTTTAGCATTGCTCGGTAACCTGTTTTTTCAAGGATTTCTTCTACTAGTTCGGTTACAGATAAGAAATCTTGCATTTGCGTGAAGCCACGAATTAAATCATGGAAGGCAACTAAGTCTTTGCTTATTTTAGGAGAAATCCCTGCTAATTCGATGCGGTTAAGTACTTCAAATAGACTGAGGTCATAAGTTGTCGCAACATTGTTTAGCTTATCTAATGTGCCTGGTCCAACACCGCGTTTTGGTACGTTAACAATACGGGTCAAACTAATATCATCTTCATTATTACTAATTAAACGTAAATATGCCAAAATATCTTTGATTTCTTTTCTGTCATAGAATTTCGTACCGCCAACCATCGTGTAAGCCATATTCGACTTCATGAAATATTCTTCCATTACACGGGACTGTGCATTGGTTCTATAAAGAATCGCAAAATCAGAAAGTGGTCGATTCGAGTTATTTATTTCTTCTTGAATTTTCATAACCACATAGGCAGCTTCTTCTTTTTCCGTTAGAGCCTTATGATAAAAAATCTTTTTCCCTTCTGCATTACTTGTCCAAAGATTTTTCGGCTTACGATTACCATTGTTTTCAATCACGCGGTTTGCCGCTTCTAAAATACGTTTGGTCGAACGATAATTTTCTTCTAGCAAAATAGTCTTCGCATTAGGGTAATCTTTTTCAAAAGACATAATGTTACTAATATCTGCCCCGCGCCAACCATAGATTGATTGATCCGAATCTCCGACGACGCACAAGTTTTTGAATCTTGAAGCAAGTTGTTTCACGAGTAAATATTGCGCGTGGTTTGTATCTTGGTACTCATCCACATGAATATATTGAAACTTACGCTGATAATATTCTAAAACATCTGGTACGCGTTCAAATAACTGAATCGTTACCATAATTAAATCATCAAAATCGAGTGCTTGGTTTTTCTTAAGTTTCTTTTCATATTTTTCATAGACTTCACCGACCATTTTGTCGTAAAAACCACTTGCTTCTTTAATATATTCGCTTGCTGTTATCAGTTCATTTTTTGCATTGCTAATAGAAGCCAAAATACCCCGTGGTTCAAACTTCTTAGGATCGACATTCTTTTCTTTTAAAATGCCTTTAATAACTGATAATTGGTCACTACCATCTAAAATGGTAAAATTCCGTTCATAACCGATTCTGTCAATATCACGACGTAAAATTCGTACGCACATGGAGTGAAAAGTGGAAATCCAAATTGATTCCGCTTCTCCGCCCATCAAATTGCCAATACGCGATTTCATTTCGCGTGCGGCTTTATTAGTGAACGTAATCGCTAAAATATTATAAGGATTCACGCCACGTTCTCTTACTAAATAAGCTATGCGATGGGTTAATACACGTGTTTTACCACTCCCTGCACCAGCCATAATTAATAGAGGTCCTTCTGTACTTTCTACTGCTTTCCGTTGTTCTGGGTTTAATCCGTCAACTAATTCTTTTGCATTCAATTGCATTTTCCTATACACCACCATACAAACATTTGTTCTTATTTTATCATACTACACTTTATAATCAAACCGTTTTCTTTCCAAAAATAGTTGCGGTTTCTAGTGCTTTTTCTAAATCCTCATAAATAATATTGCCCACAATAATCGTATCCGCGTACTTTGCCATTTCAGCAGCTTGCTCTTTGGAACGGATTCCCCCACCATACCAAAAATCGGTGTCGCTTAAAACTTCACTTACTTTTCTTACTGCTTCCGGATCGCCGTACATACCGCTATATTCAACATAAAAAATCGGCAGATGAAATATATTCTCTGCTAATCTCGCATAAGCAACAATATCTTCATCCGTTAAATCTGTTTTTGCTTCTGTTAAACGGGCAACTTTTGCGTCTTTATTTAAAATAACATAACCTTCTGATGTGACTCGCTTCCAAGGAATAAAATCCCCTAGTTCCTTGATTAAATCTTTGTGTAAACCATGCGTCCATTTACTATTTTCTGTATTTAATACGACTGGAATTAAAAAATGTTCTGCTTCAGGCAAAATCATGGATTCATCGCTTACTTCAAGGAAAATCGGTAAATCTGTTTCAGCTAATAATTCGTACAAATTTTCGACTGCTTCTATTTCTAAATTATCTGTCCCTCCAATGATAAATCCATCGGTTCCAGAATGAATGAGCTTTGTGACACTATTATGAGGTAAATTCTTTGCTGGGTCTAACTTGAATAAATGCTTCATTTGCTTCTCCAATTCTTCTCTATAATGGGATATCTTATTATAGCATTAGTTACATTTCATCGCACCCTTACAATAGGAAATTTTAACTTTTTTTAAGCTTTTTTTACGACTTCTTGTTGGGATAGCTTTTATTTTATGGTATGATGAGGAAAATTTGATTTTATTAATACTTCTAGAGCACTGACATAGAAAAAGGAAATGGGGATATTATGCAAGAAAACAGAGAAGAATGGGGCTCAAAAGTCGGGTTTATATTAGCATCCGCTGGGTCCGCAATAGGAATTGGTGCGATTTGGAAACTGCCTTATGTGGCCGCAACTGCAGGAGGTGGCGCATTTTTCTTATTGTTTTTAATTTTAACCTTACTTGTAGTCATGCCACTTTTGATTGCTGAATTTATGATTGGACGAGGTTCTGGTGGAGATGCAGTTCAAGCTTATAAGACGCTCGCCCCCGGAACAAAATGGAACTTACTTGGAAAATTAGGCGTAGTGGGTGCAAGTATTTTATTTTCATTTTATAGTGTTGTTGGTGGTTGGATTATTACTTATTTAATTAAAACGCTCGCTGGTGGGATTGCCGGAGAAAATCAAGCAAGTTTGCTGCATGATTTTCAAGTGACAACAGCTAATCCGTGGATTTCGGTTGGGGCCACCGTTTTCTTTATTTTACTCAATGTAATTGTAATTAGCCGCGGGGTTGTTAGCGGAATTGAAAAAATGAGCAAGTTTATGATGCCCGCACTTTTTATTTTATTTATAGTTTTAATTATCAGGTCTTTGACACTACCTGGTGCAATGGAAGGTGTCGCATTTTTCTTACGACCCGATTTTAGTCATTTTACTGCTCAAACGGTTCTTATTACTCTTGGTCAGGCGTTCTTTTCACTCAGTGTGGGGATTTCGGTGATGGTTACGTATAGTTCTTATTTGAACCGTTCGACTAGTTTACCTCAGTCAGCGATTTCGGTTTCGCTTATGAATGTGTTTGTTTCGTTACTTGCGGGATTAGCAATTTTCCCAGCGGCATTTTCGTTTAATATTACGCCAGATGCTGGACCAGGATTGCTATTTGTTATTTTACCCTCGATATTTAATCAAATGCCGTTTGGAATGTTGTTCTTTATTATTTTCTTGATTTTATTCTTATTCGCCGCATTAACCTCCAGTTTCTCGATGCTCGAAGCAACTGTTGCGCCACTGATGAATGCTGGCGTTAATCGTAAAAAAGCGAGTCTTTGGATGGGGCTTGTGATTGTGTTAATGGCAATTCCAAGTGCCCTTAGTTTCGGTGTTTGGAGCGATGTTCAGATTTTTGGACTAAGTATTTTTGATGCTGCCGATTATCTTGTGTCGAATATTATCTTGCCAGTTGGTGCTTTATTTATCGCGATTTTTGTTGGTTACCGATTACCTCGTGAGTTGCTTTTAAAAGAATTTACCACGAGCAGCCATTTTGGCAAAAAGGTTTTTATTATTTGGCTCTTTCTCATTAAATATATTGCACCAATCGCGATTATTTTTGTCTTCCTATCCGCGACCGGCTTAATTGATTTTCTGTTTTAACAAAAAAAGCAATCCGCTAATTTTTTTAGCGAGATTGCTTTTTTTATATTGCCATCAGTACGATACTAGTCACACAAATCAAGATTCCACTTAGGCCAATCGCCGTTCCAATTGCTCGTTTTTCTCTAACATTAGCAAGCGTCGTGAAAATAAAACAAACAATAAAGACCCAGTGCCATAGTAAAGAAAAATCAAGCCCAGTGCCAGTGGAAATCATATTAATCACAAAATAAATAACTGCAAGAGCAAGAATAGAGATGATTACAATCTGATAGGTTTTACTATTAAACTTTTTCAATATTAATCCCTACCAATCTTATTCTGGCTTTGTCATTCTTGAAAACACCACATCGTACATATCGTTGCCATAATGAAGTGAACGTTTTACACGTGAAATGGTTGCTGTACTTGCCCCAGTTTCTGATTCAATTACATTATATGTTTTTCCATCATGAAGCATTTTTGCTACTTGGAAACGTTGAGCCATGGACTGTATTTCATTCACTGTACAAACATCATCAAAAAAAGCATAACATTCTTCTAAATTCTCGAGCGTTAAAATCCCTTGGAAGAATTCATCCAATCCTTGTCCACGCAACTTCTCTATTTGCATATCTTTACCTCCAAATAATCTCATATATCCTACTTTCATATTTTAACGTACCAACGCGTAAAATACAAACGTTTCTCTTTACGAAACAAACAAAAAAGTACCATCTAGGAATTTATCCTGAGATAGTACTTTCTTTATTATTCTGCTTTTGTGCCAATATCGATGCGATAAAAGAAATTTGGATTATCCAATTTTTGCATTTCTGGATATAGTAAAGTCCTTGCATCACTCATGGTTTCAGCTTCTTTTGCTAGCAATAACACACGTCCACCATCAGAAATAAAATCGCCATTTTCGTCCTGTTTGGTACCTGCATGATAAATTGCTACATCTTCTGCAACATCATTTAGTCCGGTTATTTTATTTCCTTTTTCATAATGCTCCGGGTAACCAGCGCTTGCTAATACCACACCTAGTGTAAGGCCCGTTTTCTTAAATCGAACATCTGGTTTTTCGTTATGGAGTAAAGCCTCTATAAGCGCTGCAAAATCACTTTCTAAACGTGGTAAGACGACTTGTGTTTCTGGATCCCCAAATCGTGCATTAAATTCAATTACTTTTGGACCTTCTGCGGTTAGGATAAGGCCTGCATATAGAATTCCGCGGAAGTAACGGCCTTCTTCTACCATTCCTTTTGCTGCTGGGCGAAGGATTTTTTGGACAGCTTCTTCTATTACAACTTCAGAAATATGTGGCACGGGAGAATAGGCACCCATTCCACCAGTATTGGGTCCTTTATCGCCTTCATAAGCACGTTTATGGTCTTGCGCAATTGCCATTGGATAAACTTCTTCTCCGTTTACAAAAGCCATCAAAGAAAACTCTTCTCCTGCTAAGAAGTCCTCGATAACGACCTTAAGAGATGCGTCACCGAATTTTTCTTCTAACATCATATCTTTTAACGCAAGAACTGCTTCTTCCATTTCTAGCGCTACTGTGACTCCTTTTCCGGCAGCGAGTCCGTCTGCTTTAATAACGATTGGCACACCGCGCTCATCCAAGTATGCTTTAGCTTCTGCATAATCGGTAAAGGTTCTTGATGCTGCCGTTGGAATAGCATATTTCTCCATAAATTGTTTCGCAAAATCTTTACTACCTTCAATTAAAGCTGCATTTGCTTTTGGCCCAAATGCTTTAATTCCTGCTTCTTCTAGAGCATCGACAACACCTTCCAAAAGAGGTACTTCAGGTCCAACGATAACAAAAGCAATTTCTGCCTTTTTAGCAAAATCAATTAAACCTGCTTTATCTGTCTCAGAAATAGCTACTAATTGAATGTCATCTATACACATTCCGTCATTTCCCGGAGCGCAATATACTTTTTCGACATTGTTTGATTCTAGCAATTTTTTACTAATAGCATGTTCTCGACCGCCGCTACCAACTACTAATAAATTCATTTAATGACACGTCCTTTTTATGAGGATTAATGTTTGAAATGGCGTACATGTGTTAGAACCATGGAAATACCATATTTATCAGCCATTGCAATTGATTCTTTATCTTTGATTGATCCACCAGGTTGAATAATCGCTGTAATGCCTGCTTTTGCCGCAGCTTCAACTGTATCATCCATCGGGAAAAAGGCATCGGAAGCCAGTACAGCACCTTTTGCTTTTTCACCAGCTTGTTCTATTGCGATTAAGGCTGAACCGATTCGATTCATTTGACCAGCGCCAATTCCAAGCGTTTGTTTTTCTGAGCCAACAACAATCGCATTGGATTTGACATGTTTTACAATTTTCCACTGAGCTAGTAAAGCTTTCATTTCTGAGTCGGTTGGTTGTTTTTCTGTCACTACTTCATAACTTGTTGTATCTTCTACAAGAGCATCATTCGCTTGAATAAGAAGCCCGCCATTTACAGAAGTTTTCTCGAAACCTTTTACGGAACTCGCAAATGGAACAGTTAACAAGCGAATATTTTTCTTTTTCGCTAAAATCGCAAATGCTTCTTCAGAAAAACTTGGTGCAATGATGATTTCTAAGAAAATTTTGCTCATATGTTCTGCTGTTTTCGCATCGACTTCTTTATTTAAGGCAACAATTCCTCCAAAAATAGACGTTTCATCTGCTTCGTAAGCTTTCAAATAAGCTTCTTCAATAGTTTCACCAACGCCAACACCGCATGGATTCATATGTTTTACTGCAACCGCAACTGGCTCCGTAAATTCACTAGCAATTTTAAGGGCTGCATCTGCATCACGAATATTGTTATAAGATAACTCTTTACCGTGCAACTGTTTCGCAGCACTAATCGAGTTTTCTACTGTACCAGGATCTGTATAAAAAGCTGCATCTTGGTGAGGATTTTCACCGTAGCGCAAGACTTGTTTTCGATTGTAAGTGAACGTCACTTTTTCTGGGAATGTTTCTCCAGTGATGTTCGTTAAGTATTCTGCAATTAAAGCATCATAGGCCGCTGTGTGTCGGAATACTTTCGCAGCTAGACGTTGGCGCGTTTCAAAAGTAGTTGCACCATGTTCTTGTAGTTCTGTGAGTACTGTATCGTAGTCCGCTGTATCAACCACTACCGTTACCGCCGCATAATTTTTCGCAGCTGAGCGTAACATCGAAGGTCCGCCAATATCAATATTTTCAATCGCTTCTTCTAAAGTAACACCAGGTTTTTGAATCGTTTCTTGGAAAGGATATAAATTAACGATGACTAAATCAATTGGCTTGATATCGTGTGCTGCAATAGCTTCCATATGTTCAGCTGTATCGCGTCTTGCTAGTAACCCGCCATGAATTGCTGGATGAAGTGTTTTTACGCGGCCATCAAGCATTTCGGGAAATTCAGTTACTTCTTCTATTCCAGTTACTGGTACGCCAGCTCGTTCAAATGCCGCTTTTGTTCCACCGGTCGAAATAATTTCTACTCCAAGTTCTACTAATTTTTCTGCAAATGGCACGATGCCGTTTTTATCTGACACACTAATAAGCGCTCTTTTCATGATAATTAATCGTTCCCTCCATTTTGAATTAATCCTCGAATCACTTTTGGATAAAAAATATGTTCTACTTGATGAATTTTTTCAGCTAAAGTATCTACAGTTTCTGTTTTAGCGATTGCTACTTTGACCTGGTCGATTATTGGTCCTGTATCCATCCCGGCATCCACGAAATGAGCTGTAACACCAGTTTCTGATACTTTCGCTTCGATAGCTTGACCAATCGCGTCTTTCCCTTTGAATGCAGGTAATAACGACGGATGCAAGTTAACAATTTGTTCAGGGAATTCTGCAAGTAACGTAGGCCCTATCAAACGCATATAACCCGCAAGCACTAATAAATCAATTTCCAAACCGCGCAGTTCTAATAAAATTTCGGTTTCAAAAGCCTCTTTATCTGGATAATTTTTCACATCAAATAGGAAAACCGGAATATTTTGCATGTTTGCGCGTTCTACAACATAGGCGTTTGGTTTATCACAGACAAGTAGCTTCACATGAGGCTTAATGAGCTCATCATCTACTAAAGCTTGAAAATTCGAGCCATTACCAGAAGCAAAAATAGCTATATTCATCCGTTTGCGCCTCCGAAAATAACAGCATCATCAAAACGCGTTGTAACTTCTCCAATAACATAAGCCGCTTCCCCGTTTTGAACAAGTACTTCTAATGTTTTTTCGACATCCTCTTTCGCAACTGCCAACACCATGCCAATGCCCATATTGAAAATTTCATACATTTCAAGTTCGCTCAATTGACCATATTTTTTCATTACATCAAAAATTGGAAGAACCGGCCACGAGCCAAGCTCCACTTTGACAGCTAAATCATTTGTTAACATCCGCGGTAAATTCTCTACAAATCCGCCACCTGTCACATGAGTAATACCGTGAACATCCACTGCTTTTAAAACTTCTAAAACTGGCTTCACGTAAATGCGTGTCGGCTTAAGTAACTCTTCCACAAGTGGCACATCTAGTTCCGTGAACATTTCATTTAACTTAAAGTCATTATCTTTAAAGAAAATTTTTCGAACTAGTGAGTAACCATTACTATGAATTCCGCTCGACGGGATACCAATGAGCGTATCTCCTTCTTTGACTGCACCTTCTGTAATCAGTTTCTTTTTCTCGACAGCTCCGACAGTAAAACCTGCTAAATCATAATCGTCTGACCCGTACATATCAGGCATTTCAGCGGTTTCCCCGCCAATTAAAGCAGCACCAGCTTGTTCACAGCCGTCAGCTACCCCTTTAACAATTTGTTCCATTTTAACAGGATCTGTCTTCCCTGTTGCAATATAATCTAAGAAAAATAATGGCTCGGCACCTTGAGCTAAAATGTCATTCACGCACATTGCCACGCAGTCAATCCCAATCGTATCATGCTTATCTGCTTCAATAGCCAAAAGCAATTTTGTTCCAACACCATCTGTACCAGAAACAAGAACGGGTTCTTTTAAATTCAAACTACTTAAGTCAAACATGCCACCAAAAGAACCGAGTGCACCAATTGCGCCCATCCGCTCTGTTCTAGCTACATGCTTTTTGATACGCTCGACTACTTGATAGCCAGCATCTACATCCACGCCTGCTTTACTATATGCATTCTCTGCCATTCGATTTGTCACTCCTCATTATTTTTCTGCTTCTAAGCTCGCTAAATATTCTGCTTCATAATCGTATAAAGGGGTTGGATAATCACCATTAAAATAAGCCATGCAAAGTCCCCCGTAAGGTTCGTTCGGATAAGGTTTGCCAATGGACTCTACTAAACCTTCTTCACTCAAATACTCTAAAGAATCAGCTCCAATAATTCGACAAATTTCATCAACGGAATAATTAGAAGCGATTAATTCATTTCTTGTTTGAATATCAATTCCATAAAAACAAGGGTAAGCAAGTGGTGGAGAAGCAATTCTCACGTGAACTTCCGCCGCTCCTGCTTCTCGTAAAAGCTGGACAATCCGTTTACTTGTCGTCCCGCGAACGATTGAATCATCAATCATGACAACTCGTTTACCTTCCACAACACCTCGCACGGCAGAAAGCTTCATTCTAACGCCTTGTTCCCTAAGTTCTTGCGATGGCTGAATAAAAGTTCTTGCCACATATCTATTTTTGATGAGACCAAGTTCGTACGGCAGTCCGGCTTCTTCTGCATATCCAATCGCCGCAGAAATACTTGAATCCGGCACACCTGTCACTACATCCGCATCAATAAATGCTTCTTTTGCGAGTCTTTTCCCAGAACGCTTTCTGGCTGAGTGAACATTAATTCCAGCAATATTAGAGTCCGGACGAGCAAAATAAATATATTCCATACTACAAATCGAATGCGTCACATTTTCCGTGAATTTTTCAATCCGCAGTCCATCATTATTAATAATAATCAGTTCACCTGGCTCCACATCACGGACAAATTCAGCGCCAACCGTTTCAAAAGCACAGGTTTCAGAAGCAACTACATAAGAATCGCCAATTCGACCAATCGAAAGCGGTCTAAAGCCATTTGGATCAAGTGCGGCGTACATTGTATCTTCTGTAAGTAACATGTATGCAAAGCCACCTTTGACCTTGTTTAAAGCTACTTTTAAATCTTCTACAAAATCACCAGTATGGCTGCGTTTAATTAAATGCGCTAATACTTCCGTGTCCGAACTTGTTTGAAAGATAGCTCCTTCTTCTTCTAATTCGCGGCGTAAAGTCTTCGCATTCACTAAATTCCCATTATGCGCAAGTGCAAGTGAAGAACTGTGAAAATGAAATAAAAATGGTTGTACGTTTCCTAAGTTTTTTTGACCAGCTGTCGCATAACGAACGTGGCCAATTGCTGCCTTACCATTTAAATCGTCTAGTTCACCGTGCTTAAATACATCTGCTAAAAGCCCAAGATTCCGATGCCCTTTTAACGTTTCTCCGTCTGTTGAAACAATTCCGGCACCTTCTTGACCGCGATGTTGTAAACTATGCAACCCATAGTAAGTGATTTCCGCTGCATTAGGATGATCCCAAATACCAAAAATACCACATTCTTCATTAAGTCCTTTTACTTCAGCAAGCATGGAAAAGCCCCTTCCCAAATAGATCGTAAATCAGATGTACTCACAGTTACTAGCTCTTCTTTATGCTTCACACGAATCGTTTCATCTGCTGTTACTACACCAAGACGATATACTTTTTCTAGTTCCATTAATTTAGCAAAAGCTGCTTCATTTTCTGGTTTTACCGATACTAAGAAACGTGATTGCGATTCACTGAAAAGTTGATTTAACTCAAACGGTACTTCTACATCAGCACCAAGGCCTGCTTTAAAAGTCGCTTCCGCAAGCGCAACACCAAATCCGCCTTCTGCCAAATCATGACTAGAAGCAACCAATCCTTCTTGAATCGCAGTTAGAAGTAATTGTTGGTATTTTTTCTCTGTCGCTAAATTTAATTCTGGCGCGCGTCCGCTAATTTTTCCTTGTTGTAATTTCTGTAATTCCGAGCCGCTATATTCAGCTTTTGTTTCACCAATTAAGAAAATCACATCGCCACTATTTTTAAAATCTTGTGTTGTAATGTGTGACAAATCTTCTACTAAACCAACCATCCCAATCACCGGCGTTGGATAAATTCCCGTACCATCTGTTTCATTATAAAGCGATACATTTCCCGAAATAACAGGCGTATCAAGTTCTAAACAAGCTGCGCTAATGCCATCTGCTGCTTTTTCAATTTCCCAAAAAATTTCTGGTTTTTCAGGATTACCAAAATTAAGTCCATCTGTAATTGCTAATGGCTTTCCGCCAGAACAAACGATATTGCGCGCCGCTTCCGCAACCGCTATCGCTCCACCCACTTCTGGATCAAGATACAGATAGCGTGAGTTACAATCTGTTGTCATCGCAATTGCTTTCTCTGTTCCACGCACACGAACAATCGCCGCATCCGACCCAGGTACAACTGCTGTATCCGTCCGAACTTGGTAATCATATTGTTCATAAATATGTCGTTTACTTGCAATCGTTGGCTGAGCAAGCAGCTCCTTCCAAACTTCTAACACATCTTCAATAACCGGCACAAATGCTTCCTCTTCTTGGAAAGCTTGATAACGAGCTGGCTCTTTCGAAGGCTTATGATAAACAGGTGCATCTTCTGCAAGTGCATCAACAGGAACATTCGCAACCACTTCACCGTGATGAATAATTTTGTACATTTTATCATCCGTTACTTGACCAATCACAACTGCTTCTAAACCATAACGTTCAAATAATGCTTGAATTTCTTCCACATGTCCTTTTTTCACACATAAAAGCATTCGTTCTTGCGATTCAGAAAGCAACATTTCATACGGTGTCATATGTAGTTCACGTTGCGGCACATCGTCCATAATTAATTCCAGTCCAGCACCTGCTTTTGACGCCATTTCGGAACTTGAGCTAACAAGCCCAGCAGCTCCCATATCTTGAATTCCCACTAAAATATCCGAATGATCACGAATCACATCTAAACATGCTTCAAGCAATAATTTCTCCATAAAAGGATCACCCACTTGTACAGCAGAGCGTTGTTGTTCGCCTTCTTCACTAAACTCTACAGATGCAAAAGTCGCGCCGTGAATCCCGTCACGACCAGTTTTAGCACCAACATACATAACAGGATTGCCAATTCCTTTTGCTTGTCCCTTTTGAATATCTTTTGCTTCAATTAAACCGACACACATTGCATTAACTAGCGGATTTTTCGTATAACAAGGATCAAATTGGATTTCGCCACCAACAGTTGGGATCCCAATAGAGTTGCCATACCCAGCAATCCCCGCAACCACTTCACTAACTAAATACTTTGCATGCGATGTATCTAATTCACCAAAACGAAGTGAATTAAGCATTGCAATCGGTCTAGCTCCCATCGAAAATACATCACGAATAATTCCTCCAACACCCGTTGCTGCTCCTTGATAGGGCTCCACATAAGAAGGGTGATTATGACTTTCCACTTTAAAAGCAACACCAAGACCATCGCCTATATCTACAATCCCAGCACCTTCGCCCGGACCCTGCAATACTTGTTTTCCTTCTGTAGGAAATTTCCTTAGTACCGGTTTAGAATTTTTATAACTACAATGTTCCGACCACATAACGGAGAAAAGTCCAGTCTCTGTATAATTAGGCTCACGTCCAAGAATGGAACAAACAAGCTCATACTCATTATCCGTTAAACCCATTTCTTGATAAATCTTTTGTTCTTTAATTTCTTTTGTCGTTGGTTCCAAGTTAGGCATTTACTCGTTCCTCCTTCCAAGCTTTTACAACGGACTCGAAAAGTCTTAAACCATCAGTACCGCCAATAATTTCTTCTACCGCACGCTCTGGATGTGGCATCATTCCAAGCACGTTCCCGCGTTCATTTACGATACCAGCAATATCCGCACGACTGCCATTTGGATTCACGCTATCATATGTAAACACAATTTGGTTATTATCTTTTAATTTTAAAAGTGTTTCGTCATCACAGTAATAATTACCTTCCCCGTGAGCAACTGGAACTTGGATAATTTCGCCTTCTTCATAAAGTTTTGTGAACATCGTATCCGCATTTGCCACACGAAGCGGCACTGTTTTACAAATAAAATGCAAATTATTATTTCTAATTAACGCACCTGGCAGCAAACCAATTTCCGTTAAAATCTGAAATCCATTACAAACACCAAGCACTGGTTTTCCCATTTCAGCAAAGCGCAAAACTTCTGGCATAATACTTGAAAATTTTGCAATCGCACCAGTTCGCAAGTAATCTCCGTAAGAAAATCCACCTGGAAGTAACACCGCATCAAAACCTGCAAGACTTGTTTCCGCATGCCATACATATTCTGCCTCCTCGCCAAGAGAATCGCGAATCGCATGTAGCATGTCAAGATCACAATTAGAACCTGGGAACTGAATGACAGCAAATTTCATCGTTTACGCCTCCTCAATTTCATATCGGTAATCTTCCATCACCGGATTGGTTAACAGTTTATCGCACATTTCATTTAATACTTCATGAATATCTCTTTCTGACTTCGCTACTTTAAGTTCCATAAATTTACCAATACGAACATCTTCTACTTCCACGTAACCCATGCTTTTCGCTGCATCTTTTACTGCAACACCTTGTGGATCTAATACGCTTTTCTTTAAAGTGACATAAACTTTGACATTATACATTTTGTGGCCTCCTAGTTTTGAACTTGCTTTAATCTATTCAATACTTCTGTATACACATCTGTTAAATTGCCAATATTCCGACGAAAGACATCCTTATCGAGCTTTTGATTTGTTTCTTTGTCCCAAAGTCTGCATGTATCTGGTGAAATTTCATCTGCTAGTAAAATATTTCCATCCGCATCACGACCAAATTCTAATTTAAAATCAATGAGAGTAATATTCATTTGATTAAATAAAGTCTGCAATGCTTCATTAATAGTACGAGCTGCCTTTCGAATCGTTTCCATCTCAAGCTTTGTCGCAATTCCGAGATACAACACATGATCGTCATTAATAAACGGATCATCTAAGGCGTCATCTTTATAATAAAATTCCACAATCGCATTTGGAATTTCCTCCCCTTCTTCTTTACCAAGACGTTTCGCAAGACTACCAGCCATCACATTACGAACAACTACTTCAAGTGGAATAATTGACACCTCTTTCACCAATTGCTCCGTTTCCGAAATCATTCGGATAAAATGACTCTTTATTCCCGCTTCTGCTATATGGGAAAAAATAAGCGATGTAATTTGGTTATTAAGCTGACCCTTACCAGCAAAAGATTCTTTTCGTAAGCCATTGAGCGCCGTTGCATCATCTTTATAAGCCACACGCAAGACCCCAGCTTCTTCTGTTTTAAAAAGTCGTTTTACCTTTCCTTCATAAACCAATTCATTAGTCACGATAATTTATCTCCTTATAAAGTACTTAACCTCTTTGAAAAAATAAATATCAAAGAGGTTAGGTTGTATTCTGCCCGTAATTATAATCCTAAGCGATCAAAAATTAAGTCGACATTCTTCAGATGATAGTTGTAATCAAAACAGTCTGCAATTTCTTCTGCAGATAGATTTTCAGTAATAGTTGCATCTTGTTCTACTAATTCACGAAATGGTACTTGTTGTTCCCAAGCTTCCATCGCTCTTGGTTGCACGACATCATAAGCCGCCTCACGAGCTAAACCTTTATCAATGAGCGCTAGTAATACGCGCTGTGAGTAAATAAGCCCAAGCGTTCTGTCCATATTGCGCTTCATATTTTCTGGGAAGACCGTCAAGTTTTTCACAATATTACCAAAACGATTTAAAATATAATCTAATAAAATAGTTGAATCCGGTAAAATAATTCGTTCTGCTGAGCTATGAGAAATATCACGTTCATGCCAAAGCGGTACATTTTCATAAGCAGTAACCATATGCCCACGAATAACGCGAGCTAGTCCAGTTACATTTTCAGAACCAATTGGATTACGTTTATGCGGCATTGCGGACGAACCTTTTTGTCCTTTTGCAAAGAATTCTTCTACTTCGCGTACTTCACTTTTTTGTAGTGCACGTACTTCGACTGCAAATTTTTCGACAGAAGTAGCAATTAAAGCAAGCGTTGCAAGATATTCTGCGTGACGATCACGTTGCAATGTTTGCGTTGAAATCGGCGCTGGAGTAGTTCCTAGTTTTTCACAAACATATGCTTCCACAAAAGGATCAATGTTAGCATAAGTCCCAACAGCTCCGGAAATCTTTCCGAACTCTACACCGTCAGCAGCAAAGTTAAACCGTTCTAAATTACGTTTCATTTCCTCGTACCATAGAGCAAGTTTTAAACCAAAAGTAGTTGGCTCCGCGTGAACACCGTGCGTACGACCCATCGTTACTGTATATTTATGTTCTTTCGCTTTTTCGCCAATAATCGCAATGAAATTCTCCAAGTCTTTTCTTAAAATTTCATTTGCTTGTTTGAGTAAGTAAGAATTCGCTGTATCTACTACATCTGTTGAAGTTAAGCCATAATGAACCCATTTACGTTCCTCACCAAGCGACTCAGAAACCGAACGAGTGAACGCCACCACATCATGTCTCGTTTCTAGCTCAATCTCATGAATACGTTCCACATCAAACTTCGCATTAGCACGAATCTTCGCTACGTCTTCTTTCGGAATATCACCAAGCTCTGCCCAAGCTTCACAAGCCAAAATTTCTACTTCTAGCCAAGCCTGATAACGGTTTTGTTCTGTCCAAATGTTGCCCATTTCTTTACGAGTATAACGTTCTAACATCCTTTTTAATTCCTCCAGTTACTTCCAAATTTGCGTTTCTTCTATATCACTCAATACCGCTTTTGGTTCATCAGTCAAGATAGTTATATGACCCATTTTGCGATTAATTTTAGCTTCTTTTTTACCATAATAATGTACAAACCAATGTGGATAATCTATCATTTGTTCATTCACTGCCTCCACATGTTGCCCTAAAATATTGACCATTAACGCTGGTTTCAATAGCTCAGGTTTTACGAGCGGTAAGCCAACTATCGCACGAATATGCTGTGTGAACTGCGAAATCGAACAAGCTTCAATCGTAAAATGTCCTGAGTTATGAGGTCGCGGAGCAAGTTCATTTACATAAATCGCCCCAGAACTAGTCACAAACATTTCTACAGCTAAAACACCACATAATTGAAGTACATCAGCTAATTTTTTAGCAATTTCTTCCGCTTCTTCATGGACATCCGCTGCTACTTTGGCTGGTGCAATAGTCGTATGCAAAATATTGTTTACATGAACATTCTCAGCTACTGGGAATGTTTCCACTTGTCCATTTAAGTTACGCGCAACAATCACAGAAATTTCTTTTTCAAAAGGAATCCAAGCTTCTAACACACAAGAACCGTAACGCAACAATTGTGCCGCATCCTCAATATCACTTGCACTGTGAATAACAACTTGTCCCTTCCCATCATATCCGCCTTGCGCTGTTTTTAAGACAGCAGGATAACCAATACTTCTTATCTCATTTTCGATTTCTTCTTTATCAACAATTACAGCATATGGCGCAATATTAATGTTAGCAGATTCTAAATAAGCCTTTTCTAAAATTCTGTCTTGCGTAATCGAAAGTAATTCCGATCCTTGTGGGACAGATACTAAGTTTTGCGTCATTTTTAAAGCATCATAGTCGATATTTTCAAACTCATAAGTAACTACATCTGCTTTTTCGGAAAGTTCGCGTAATGCTACTTTATCATCATAATCAGCTACGACTTGTTCATCGCTTACTTGAGCTGCTGGACAATCTGCTGTAGGATCTAAAACAATAATTCGATAACCCATTGCTTTTGCAGCTATCGCTAGCATACGTCCTAATTGTCCACCACCGATGATACCAATTGTACTATTTGTCAGTAAAAATTTTTTATCCAAGAGAATCACTACTTTCCAGAACTGTTTCTTCTAGTGTAGCACGTCTTTTTTGTAATCTGTTAGTAATTGCATCGTCCGTTATAGATAAAATTTGTGCGGCTAGAAGTCCAGCATTTACTGCACCACTTTCTCCAATAGCAACTGTCGCTACCGGAACACCTCCAGGCATCTGTACAATAGAAAGTAACGAATCCATTCCATTCAACGCTTTTGATTTAATTGGCACACCAATTACAGGCAAAGTCGTCTTTGCTGCAACCATACCTGGCAAATGCGCCGCGCCCCCAGCACCGGCAATAATAATTTTTAAACCACGTTCCCGCGCTTGTTCTGCATATTGAAACATTAAATCTGGTGTACGATGAGCAGAAACCACTTTTTTCTCATAAGCTATGTCTAATTCATCTAATACATCACATGCTTTTTTCATTGTATCCCAATCTGAGGTACTCCCCATAATGACACCAATTACAGCAGGCATTACGTGATCAACTCCTTAATAATCTCTTTTCGACTCTTTCATTCTAACAATAGGTACGATAAAAGTCAACGTAAAATCGAACATTTAATTGTTACATTTTATTAACGTTCGTGTTTAGGGCGTATTTGGTCTTTTTACTAGCATTATGTATCCAATTTCACCAAATAAATAAAAAAAGAAGCTACCATCATAGGTAAGCTTCTCTTCATTTCCGAACCTGTTTAACCCAAAAACCACCATGGATTTGTTTTGGCTCAGAAGAAACAATAAATGCACCATTATCAATTTCAATAATATGTTTATATAATTTCCGCTCATTTTTTCTTTGTGTCAAAATTTCAAGCATCATCCGTTCACCATCACGACCACTCGCAAGCCAACTAGTAACCCCATATCCTAAATCACGAATTTGATTTGGCAAGTCTAAGTTATATTCTTTTGTAATAACGTTCACTGTAATATACCCTAAAGCAATTCGCTCTTCAATTTTCATACCAACGATAATTCCTACGCCAAATCCAATTGCATACGCTAAAACATTGGCAATATTATTTAAGTTATCCAAAACCAAACTAAGGGCAACTACATAGATAATCATTTCAAACACACTTGAAAGAGCAGCTAAATAACGATAACCTTTCATCGTCAAAAGTAACCTCACCGTATAAATCGTCACATACAAAATATTTACAATAAAAATAGTAACCACTATAAATATACTGTTATCCACTAAAATACCCCCCACCAAAAAACTGCATTTCATTGTGAGTCTTTTACTAATATAACATCCAATAAGGTAGCTGACAAAAGAAACACCTCAACAAAAAAAGTCCTAAATAATTAGGACTTTGTTAGATTGCCCGGCAGCGACCTACTCTCGCAGGGGGAAGCCCCCAACTACCATTGGCGCAGAGAAGCTTAACTACCGTGTTCGGGATGGGAACGGGTGTGACCTTCTCGCCATAACTACCAGACAATA
>NZ_JAARZJ010000014.1 GCF_014229245.1 Listeria farberi
TTTTAAAGGATTGGATTTATTTGGCTATAAATAGATTTTTTTAAATTCGTTTTAATTTAGTTTTAACAAGGGATATCAATTTATATAAACTTCATTGTTCACTCATTGTTCACATTTCTACTTTTTTCATAGGTTTTGTATGAAATCACCTCTATTTAATGACAAATTCCATATGTATAATAAATAGGAATGAACCTACAATATGTAGAATGGGAGGAAAAATAAATTGATTAGAAAAATCTTTATAGGGATTTTATCTTTTACTATCTTAATACAAACTGTGATTGTCTCAAACCATAGTATTGTTTATGCAACTACTGATGAGCAGCAACAAGAAGCTATTAAGTTAGAAAAAAAATCAACTAATAATGAAGCTGATAATAATACAATTGTTATAAAAGGAGCTGTGAAAGATAAAGAATATAAATTATCTTTACCAAAATCTTTTAGTTTAGATGAGAAAAAGACAGGAAAAGAAGTTGAATATGACAAAGGAAAAAATGAGCTAACAATTATAGGTACAGGCGAAGAAATAACGTTATATTTACTTCCTTCTCAAACAGGAACATACGAATTAGAACTAAAAGAAGGGGATAAAGTACAAGCAAAGTTAGAGTTAGTTGTTAAAAACGTAGATGAAGAAGTTGCAAAAACAGTCAAAAAATCAAGTAGACAGTTACTTGGTTCATCTATTTCGGATAAATTATTTCTTCAAGCGGATTCAAGTAAAGCTACATTAGCTAATTATACAGAACAAATAACTTTTAACTATTCTATTAATTTTCTAGATGGCTCTTCAACATTGAAAAACGGTAAATTAGTAATAGACTTTAATAACTCTAATCTTGAATTAGTGAATTATCCTAAAGATACAACAGCAAATAGAAATATAAAATCAACATCTTATAGTGCGCTTACAGGTAAATTAACCATTAACTTAGTGGATAATATATCTAGTGGTGCTCCATTTGATATTCCAATCGTTGTACGAGCTGGTTATGGTGCAAAGCCAGGAGTACCAATGGACCTAAAAGCTACACTATCAGGTGAGAACAGTGCTGGTGACACCTACACACCAGAAGAAAAAACAACCACAGTTAATTTAGAAGAAAGTAGCACCAATTTAGATTACAGCCCAATTACAGCAGGTGATAATAGCTGGGAATTTAATATGAAAGAAATCGCATATTCACTTAAGCCAGGTGGATATTCCATCCAATGGCCTGAAATCCAGAAGAAAAGTTTGGAAAATAAAAGTTTCAAAAATTTAAAATTAGAATATCTTAAAGAAAATGGTGGGGATGTTATATCTATTAATACAGCAGATCCTTACGTAATTAGATTCGGAGAGCCTTATTGGTCACAGCTTAGTACAGTTAATGGTAAAGCAAATGTACTTGTTAATGATGATGAGAAGCAAGTAGTCGAATATGGACCAATTAATGCTAATATTTACAAAAAAATACAGGTATCAATGGCAGCGAAAATACCAGCAGATGCGGTTAAAGGAACAGTTTATACTGGTACGGTGAATGTATATGATGAAGATGTTTTAGTAACTTCCATTAAAATTAAGAGCGAAGTGGCTGACTCAGCTACTTCAATAGCTGTCGATAGCAAAGTTTCTAAAACAAGTATATCAGAAGGTGATGTAATAGAATGGGGATTCATGCCTAGAATATCTTCTGCGGCACCAGGTGTAAATGATTTAGAAATTGTGGCACCAATTCCTGAAGGGATTAAAGCATTATCTTTCACTCCTAATAATAACTCAATGGCAAGTATGAAAAAATTAGAGTATTATCAGAATGGTAAATGGATATCAATGGCTCCTCAAACATCTAGTGGTTGGGATTTTTCAAAGATTGACCAGTCAGTTAATCGCATTGAAAAGTTAAAGCTTACATCTAGAGATGGAATTATTAATGATAAAGATATGCCGCCTTATACTTATGGCACAATTCGAATGCAGAATATTGGTGTGAAAGCAGGAGAAACTTTTAAACTCCAACCAGAATCTATCACCTATACAGACTCTGACAACACGAGTAAAGCAATTGATACAACTACAAGTAGTTATGAAAAGAACGTTCAAGTAGTAGAAAAAACTTCTGATCCAGCGAAAATAAATGGCGAAGTTTTCTTATCTTCAAATGCTGGTATTTATGGCAAAGGATTTGAAAGTACAATTTTCTTTAATGGTGACAAAATTGCACAGTCAGTTCGCTTAGGCTCATTTGGAAGTAAACTAGAAAATCCATATATTTTTGTAGTAGTACCAAAGGGTATAGATGTAGAAACTAAGAGAAATTTCATTCAACAACCTTATAGAAGCACATTAAATTATACGTATGCTCCTTCTAATGGAACGGATACGCTTTACCCTAAATCTAGTGCAGATGTTCAAGGACAAGAAACTTTATCAGATGGTTCCACATTGTATTACTGGGAAGCGCCAGATACTGGTTTAGCAGCAGGCATGGAAAGTTGTGAAATGTTAGCATTAGATTTACTTTTTAAATTAAATAAAACAAACAGTGGCGCTAATAAAGTAGAATTTGGTATGGGATCAATGACTGATTCCAGCTGGAATTTAAATGGCGCTGCTAATTCAGGACTTGAAACAAAAGAATTATCTAGCGAATTACAATCTAAACTTCCAGGAGTAACATCTACTAAATACTTGTCTACATCGAAGGTAGCTGAAGTAGGTGTATCTAATAGCCTTGCAACTAAAATGAAAATTAAAGGAAGTCAAGATAACGACTTTGTTGATGTTAGTACAAGTACAGCTACTACAATTCCAGGTAAAAGAGTAGATTATAATTTAACATTTGAAAATAATGGTACAAGAAGTATGAATAACTTGGAAATTATTGATATACTTCCACACATTGATGATCAGTATGTTTTAGGAACTGGTCCACGTGGATCGAAGTTTTCAGTTATCCCGACTAGTGAAATCGAAGTTCTTGTTAATGGAGAGAAAAGTGATTCAGCAACTTTAGAATATTCAACAAGTAATACACCTGAACGTTTCGATACAAACGGGGAGAATGTAGCAGGCGATCCTTGGCAAATCTCGGCTCCAACAAATATGACTGATGTGAAAAGTTTCCGAATTAAACTACCGAATACAGAATTCAAAGTAGGGGACGAAATCACACTAAATTTTGAAGCAATAGTTCCAACTGATGCTCCAAGAAATGGTGAAATGGCGTATAACTCGATTGCTTACCGGATTGACAAGGAAACAAGCTCTGGTACAAGCAAATTAGCATCAGAACCTCCACGTGGGGGAGTAAAAAGTACAAGTCCATCAACAGATTTAAACATAGCCGGTAATTCTTTTTCCGATCTTAACAAAAATGGTGTACAAGATGAGGATGAACTAGGGTTAAATGCTGTTAAGTTAGATTTATACAAAAAGAATAATAATGAATTTGAGAAAGTGGAAACCGTTTATACTTCCTCGGACTCTTTGGATAAAGAAAAAGGTTTATTTGATTTTAATGGCTTGAGTAATGGAACCTATAAAATAGCTGCTCATCTACCAAATAAAAACGCAGACTTTATTACTACTGGTCCATACAAAATCGTAAAAGATTCAAAAGATGATTCCATTGGTTGGGTAACTGTCAATAACTCTACAGAATTCACCATTGATGATTTGGCTAGCGGAAATCCTAAAAATCTAGTTGGTATCCAAATACCTATTTACATGTCAACACCTATTAAAGGAGCTGTTGTTTTTGTAAATAAAGACGGAGAACCAAAAATCACATCTTACGGTCAAGATTATGAAATAGCTTTATTTGATCAAGATGGAAAAGAAGTACAATCAGCAATTAAAACGAATAGTAAGGGAGAATTTTCTTTTGGCGATGTAGCTATTAAAAATCCGGCTAATTTTAAATTGAAAGTAACTGCGCCAACAGGAACGAATTTTGTCTATTCGGCCAAGAACCCTCTATTTAATATGTCTACCAATGAATATACTTTAAATAGTGTAGTTCCAGGTGTGGGTGGAGTAGCAGAAATTTATATTACTGAAACTAGTAAACCAACTACAAAAATTATACTAGATAGGGAAGTTACTCCAAGTGCGATTACAATTGAATCAAGCGATGAAGCGACAGAAGTAACAAATGAATGGACATTAGAAGATAGTAACGGAACAGTTATTTATTCCGGAACTGGAAATACGATTCGTATTCCAAACGATGAAGGAACGTATATAGCTAAAAACACAGCAACAGATGAAGCTGGAAACACGGCTTCCGATGAAAAAACGTTTGATATCGATTATACAATTCCAACATTAACTGTTAATCAAGATTCATCTGCAGAAGTGAATAGTACTGAAGCAAATATTGATTGGATTAAGCCATTAAATGTAGTAGCAACAGATACGCATGATGGAAATATCACGCCAGTAATAGACTATAGTAAAGTTAAATGGGATGTACTTGGAACATATCCAGTTACTGTTACAGCAACGGATGCAAGTGGTAATAAAGCCACTCAAACAGTAGATTTACGCATAGTAGATACTATCGCGCCTACAATTATAGTAACGAATAATCCATTAACTTATTCTATCGAAAATATGCGGAAATTAACTGAACAAGGATTGTATACAGCGGCAGGACTTATCGGTGGAGATAATTATGATTTAGCACCAGGTCAACCAGTCCAACCAAATAAAAAGCCAATGGTATTTACTAGTAACTTTAGTACTATTTTTAGTGATATCACTAGTGTGAAAGCTGGGCAATATCAAGTTCAAGTAAATTTAGCAGATTCTAGTGGAAATCAAGCTATTCCACAAACAATTACTATTAATGTAGTAGATACTGTAGGGCCTGTAATTAAAGCAGATAATGTGTCTTACCACGTCAATACAACAAAAACAGAAGCAGAATTCTTCCAAGATGCTCGTTTAGATGTGACAGATAACAATGATGATACAACTGATTTAATTATTACTTCTAATTTTGCTGAAAAAGTAAACTTGAATAAGCCTGGTAAGTATGAAGTAACCATCACTGCTACAGATACTGCGGGTAACCAAACAACAAAAAAAGTAACGGTTGAAGTAAGTAAGGATAAACCAGTTATTACTGCAGATCCAAAAATAAGTTATCAAGGAAAAACAGAAGTAACCGAAGCTAACTTTTTAAGTGATATCCATGCAGAAGTAACAGATGAATTATCTAGTGATGTTAAAATTACTAGTGATTTTGCAGAAAAAGTAGATTTAAACAAAGCAGGAACATATACAGTTACTTTAAATGCAGAAGATGAATACGGTAATACTGCAGAACCTGTAAAAGTGTCAGTAAGCATCTTTAATAAAATCGCACCAACTTTCAAAAATGCTGATAATAAAACAATCGAAGCAGTAAACGAGTTACCATCATTAGAATCTATATTTAATATTGAAGCAACAGATTATCTTTCAGGTAATAAATTAAAAGTAACTTATACACCAGAACAAACAATTAAAGGCAATGTTCCAGGTGAGTATTCTATTAAAGTAACAACGAAAGATGATTCAGGCAACACAGCTGAAACAACTGTTACTTTAACAATTAAAGATACAACTGGACCAAGCATAGAAATGAGTAAATCAACAAACAAATTAGAAGTACAAAGCAAAGAACCGAATTGGTTAACTTTCTTTGGAGTAAAAGCGACTGATATTGTTGATGGTGATGTTACAAAAAATATTATAGTAGATAGTAGTGAAGTTAATCTTAATAAAGTAGGAACTTATCCTATCTACTTTACTGTTACTGATGCACTTGGAAATAAATCCAGTAAATTAAAAGGCACAGTGCAGATTGTAGATACAAGTAGCCCTATACTGACCATCGACAAAGTAGAAATTAGTTATCCAAAAGGAAAACCAGTTTCTGATAAGCAATTTTTGCAAGATATTGGTGCCAAAGCTACAAATAGTTATGGAACTGTAACAATAACTACTAATCTAAGTGAAATTGTTGATTGGAACACAGCAGGGCAGTATAAAGTAACTGTAACGGCGACAAATTCATCTGGAGGCGTTGATAAGAAAATTATTCTATTAACAGTCAAAAAAGATGATTCATCGTTTATAGTAACACCAGGTAAGAATAATAATAACAAACCAACAAAAGATCCAAAAACAACGAAATCAACAAAAAATATGCCGAAAACAGGAGATACTTTGAATACAGAGCTAATTTTCATGGGTGTTACGTTGCTATTTGTTGGAGGATGGATGTTCTTAAGAAGAAAAACAAAAGTAAAAACAAAGTGATTCATCATAATAGTAAGATTCAGTAACTATTGGAAGAATGTAGTAAGATTCAAAAGTTAGACCTAAAAACCGATCAGATAAATCTGGTCGGTTTTTTATGCGGTCATTCATGATATTGGAATAGCCCACAATCAAATTTTGCTTTGATTCAGTAATGTTTTTTGTATAGTTTCATTTAAAAATACGCCCCCGGAGTTAGATTTTTTGGTCTAACTAAAGGGACGCACTACAGTGTGTATGTTCGTTTTTACAAATACTTAGTAATAAACTCGCTGTTCTGCGGTCGATCTTTGCTTTCCAGTACAGAAATATCATGGATAATACTATCTAATTTAATTTGATCCATTTCAAGTTCTATTTTTTGTTGGAGTAGTTCATATTTACTTGAAAGTACTTGTTGGATATTGGCTCCGACGATGCAATCTGGGTTTGTTTTTGGATCAACATGAATTAAATTCGTATTGCCTTCTATACTCTTATAAACATCAAGCAGTGAAATATCTTCTGGCGCTCTAGTAAGAATCGGATTCGCTTTACCGGTTTGTGTGGTAATTAAATCAGCTTTTTTTAAATTACTCATAATTCTTCTAATATTAGCAGGATTTGTTTTGACACTACTGGCAATTATTTCGCTCGATAACAAATTCGTATTTTTAAAAATTTCTATATAAGCCAAAATGTGGATAGCATCACTAAATTGGATGGAGTATTTCATTTTATTCAATCCTTTCAATGTTTCTTCTTGACTTATCTTATCATAATGTTTATTATAAAGGTGTAAATTATAAATGTACAGCTTAAATAATTAAAATTTTGAAGGAGTGGTTTAAATGACTTATTTAGTAACTGGTGCAACAGGTGGACTTGGTGGTTATGCTTTAACTTATTTAAAAGAATTGGTTCCAATGTCTGATATGTATGCTTTAGTTCGCAGTGAAGAAAAAGGAGCGGATTTGAAAGCAGCAGGATTTAATATTCGAATTGGTGATTACGGTGATGTAGAGTCAATGAAACAAGCATTTGCAGGGATTGATCGTGTGTTGTTTGTCTCTGGTGCTCCAGGAAATCGTCAAGTAGAGCACGAAAATGTAGTGAATGCTGCAAAAGAAGCAGGAGTTTCTTATATTGCTTACACAAGTTTCGCAGACGCAAATAATTCCACTAGTGCTCTAGCGGCGGATCATATTTTTACTGAAAAAGTAATCAAAAAATCCGGAATTGCGCACACTTTCTTGCGTAACAACTGGTACTTCGAAAATGAAATGCCAATGATTGGTGGCGCTTTGAATGGTGAAAAATTTGTATACGCAGCTGGAAACGGAAAAGTGGGCTGGGCATTAAAACGCGAATATGCAGAAGTAGCTGCAAAAGCTGTTGCAGGCGCTGAATTCCCAGAAATCCTTGAACTATCTGGCCCACTAATGACATACGCAGAACTTACAGAAGCATTAAAAGAAGCTACTGGAAAAGATTTCGAAGTCATTTCTTCTGATGATAAAGGATTTGTAGAAAATTTAGTTTCTGTCGGATTACCACAGCCTGTTGCAGAAATGTTTCTATCTTTCCAACACGATATTAAGAATAATCAATTAGATGTTGTTTCTAATGATTTTGAAAAAGCATTAGGAAAACCATTGACAAACCGCGGGGATGCACTTCGGGAATTGTTGAAATAAAATAAAACAGTCTACCTTGGTCGAGGTAGGCTGTTTCTTATTTAAAAGGAAATTCCGAAATCATCTCCTCCAAAAATTCTTTCTGCCAAGCGTGATCTTGCATAGTACCATGCAAATTAGTACTTAGTGTCAGCTCATTTCGGAAAGTAGTAGCGGCGACTTGGAAAAACGGTGCATATTTTAAAGAGCCGCAAATAAAACAATCCTTTAAAGTGATTCCTTTAAAAACGAGTTTCTTTTCGTCAATAATTCCGATATTCGTAAAACTTGTTTTCGGAATAGAATACATTTTTCCAGAAGCTTTTTTTGCGAAAATGTAGCGCTTTTTCTTGAAAATCAGTTCCAATAAATAATAAATTCGCAGAGGGGCTAAGCTGTTTTTTTGTGAATTGAGCGATTTTTTGACGGCTTGGAGTGTACTTTCGAAAGACGTTAGGTCGTCATCTGCGCTAATTTGGCATGTAATATTGGCGGTTAGATTGGTAATTCCGCTACTGGTTTTACTTGGCAAATACTTGCGGAGATCCACCGGGCAATCAATGGAAAGCTCATGTTCCCCTGTTGTTTGCAGAACGGTGCGCGCCATTGCGGCAAAAAGAACGTCATTCACCGTCGCACCGTGCTCTTTTGCATAGTGGAGGATTTGCGAAAATTTCTCTTTTGGTAGTTTAGTCCAAATAACTTTTGGATTTTTCGGGTCACCTTTTAGTGGAAATGTTGGATTTTTGATGGATTGTTGCTTCGTTTTTTCAGTGAAAATCGTTTTTATTTCTTTGCGTGAAAATTGCTCGAAAACTTGTTTTAAACTTCGCGAACCTAAGCTCAAATTCGCATGGTAATCTGGGTTTTCTAGCAACTTAGAATAAAGTTCGCTCAGCAAATATAGATATTCCTTAAAACCAGCGCCATCCGCTAACATATGATTCATTATAATAACAAGCTGATCGGCGCTCTCAGTCCGAACAACAGTAAAACAAATTTGTGGACCATTTTCAGTAGATAGTTTTGCAATGAGTGCGCGATTCACTTCGGTTTCTGGCGCCTTTGTTTCAACGAGGAAAACCAAATCCTCCTCAGAAAAAACACTTTCTTGCCAAAAAGCACCTTTTTTTGTTTCCTTAAAATGGCAAAGAAGTAGCGGAAGTTTTTTAGTAGACTGCATAACTGCTTTTTTTAGAACGTCTATATTTAAATGACTATCAAATGTGAGCACAGTATGCAAATGGTGGTCATTTTTCATTTTTTCTCCAGAAATATAATGTTTAACATCAGAAGGTTCAGCGGGATAACTCGTGATTTTTACCATGGGGTTTCCTTCTTTCTTCGGTTTAAATAGTTGTTACTAGTTTCCCTGAAAGCAGAACTGTGAAACTAGTTGCTATTTCAATTCTGGCTACGTATACTGAACGTATGCTAGATAATATTTTTAGGAGGCACTTAACATGACAAACAGAACATTAACTACCAAGTTGTTAGGAACAGTACCTTATTCGGACGAAAAAGGCACTATGATGGATGCTGTAATCCTTTTAGATGGTAAAGAAGTGACAATCGACTTTAATATTTCGAGAAACTTACTTCAGAAGATTATTTTAAAAATATCGTTACTTTAACGGATCAAATTCCAGAACTTTACTTAAGAGCAAAGAAAACTATTTTAGCGCAATTTGCAGTGAATGATACGATTATTAATTATTTTGAGTTTCATATAGAAGAATTAACAGAAGACGTTTTAGAAGTCTCAGAATGTGGTGCAATAGAAAATATAACAAATGAAATATTAGTTGATAAATTAGTGCTATCAGGTGCTTGGTTTTCAGAAAATGCTAATAATGAGCTCGATTTAACATTCGATTTCAAATTATTACCAGAAGTTAGCGATGAACTTTTAGTTGTTCGTTTTAATACAAAAGGAGAAATTATTGAATTAGCTCATGAAAGTTAATAAAAAATCGCCATTCCATTTGAGAACGGAATGGCGATTTTTTTATTTATACATACCTTCAATAACTGGTTTTAACTTATCGATTACAAGTCCGCTACCGCCGCGACCTTTGACGTTTTCAATCATTCCTACCATGAGGTAATTTGGATTGTCGGCATCGAAGGCGTAAACAAAGCCATTTTCTAGACCATCTTCGCCTTGTTTTTCTTTTAGTTCGGCTGTACCGGTTTTGGCTGCGATACTATGACCTTGAATTTGTAGGGCGTGCGCTGTGCCGGCTGGGTCAGAAACAGTTTTGACTAAAGCCGCTTTGACTTGGTTAGCAGATGAGGCTTCGGTTGCTTGTGTTTCCTTGCCAGCTTTTTCTTTTGTATCTAGTTTTGGATAAGGCATTTTTCCGTCGTTAGCAATAGCCGAGTAAGCAATCGCTTGTTGAATTGGTGACATCAGTAATTCACCTTGTCCGTAAGACGTATCAGCTAGTAGGATTTCTGAATTCAACCCGTCATTCGAAATTTGTGCTGGTTTCATCGTGAAAGGTAAGTTATATTCCTTATCAAAATCAAATTTTTTCAAGCCAGCAGTTAGTTTATCTTTGCCAATTTCTAAACCTTCTTGGGCGAAATAAATGTTATCAGAATGCACAAGTGCGTCCGTCATATTTACTTTTGGAACATCATGGACACGAGTAACAAAGTATTTGCCCCATGAAGCATCTTTTTGCCATTTTAATCCAGAAATTTCACGGACTTTATCAGGTTTTGTAATTCCAGTATCCAGTCCAATCGTTGCGGTAATCGTTTTAAAAGTAGAGCCAGGTGCGTAACGATTCGCGTACCTTGCTAAGAAAGGTAGGCGTTCATCGTCATTGTATTTTGCGTAATCTTCGGAAGTGATTCCTAATACCATCTGATTTGCATCATAAGAAGGTGTGCTCACTAATGCTAATAGTTCGCCGTTTGTTGGATTAATCATTGTTACAGCGCCAGTTTCAGAGCCAAGGCTATCAAAAGCTTTCTTCTGAACATCAGCATCAATAGTTAGTTTAATTTCTTCGCCGTCTTTTTTATCGATTTTTTGTAAAGTGTCTTCTTGTTTGGTTTGATCATTGATGATTTTGATTGCGCCGCCGTTTTTACCGCGCAATTGTTTGTCATAGTAACGTTCTAAGCCACTTTTTCCAATGACATCGCCAACGCTGAGTTTTGGATTTTTCTCAATATCTTCAGCACTAACTTCACCGACGTAGCCAATTAAATGCGATGTTGCTTCATTTAATGGATACGTCCGCATTTCTTTTTGAGCGTAAGTAAGACCTGTTGCTTCTGGAAGTTTATCTTTATTTAAAGTAACTAGTGGCACAAAACTATCTGCTTGTACCCATTTTTGGTCGAGTTGCTTGTTAATATAATCTGTAGAAATATCTAGTTTTTTGCTAATATCAGTAATGTTTTTAACTTTTTCATCGCCTTCACCAAGTTTGGAAGGAACAACACCAGCTTCAGCAAATTGCCCTGTTGTTGCTAGTGGTTTGCCATTTCTGTCAACGATTTGACCACGTTCTGCATCATCTTCTGTCATTCGAACCTTATCAGTTTTCACCATCCCTGGGAAAATTAGTGCCGGTTTCCAGTCGATTTTCCAGTCATCATCTTGCTTGGAAATAGTGGTTTTGTATTTTTGTGTAGCGAGTTTTCCGAGGCTTGTTCGCATTTCTAGTTCATATGTTAAGTTGAATTTGTTTTCTTTGTCATCATAGACTGACTTTAAATTTTTGACTTTAATATCTTTCGCACCAATTCCGTCGTAAACGGCTTGATACTTGTCTTCCATTTCTTTCTTTGTAAATTCTACTTTTTTCAAGGATTCACTTGAGACGCTACTCCCCAACTTGTCGTACTTTTCTTTAGCGATATTTGATGTAAAAGTTTCTGCGGCTGCTAAAGCGCTTTTTTCATCTTTATGCTGATTTTGGATGAAAAAATAAATGGCAATACCTGCGAGGACGACAACAGCAACAATACTTCCAATGATAATTGCTTTCTTGTTGTTACCTTTTTTCCCATTTAAATTGGCCATAATACACCCCTTAATTCATGTTTTATTCAACTAATTATACCAAACACTTCAGAAAAAGTTGAAAAAATTAAAGAAAACTTTAGATTTGACTGACATATTTTTTTCTAATTCATGTCATACTTTGTTCTTATTTGCTTGGTAAAGTAGTGGTAACGAAAGGATGATGTTGGATGGAAGAGATGGAACAGCCAGAAAAGAAGGTCATTATTCGTGGGAATGGTATCCACAATAAATGGAAGTGGAGCACGATTATTGTCAGTATTCTTTCTGTCATAATTATTAGTGTTTTAAGTTATCAGCTGTATTCAGTTAGTCAAAATACCCCGGAAAATAGTAATGGAACGATGCAAGGTCCTGGAGGAAGTGGTACCCCAAGTGGAACGCCCCCGTCTGGTGAACCTGGACAGGTGCCTTCAGATGATAGCTCGGACTCTGGAACTAGTGATAGTACTAATAGCGATAGCACTTTATAGAATGCACCCCAAGCCCTCTAAAACATTGTGTTTAGAGGGCTTATTCTAATCTTTAGAAAATCTTATGCAAATATCGCTCTCTTTTTTTGTCATTTTATTGTAATATGGAGGTAAGTTACAATAAATGAGGTGTGAAAAATGGCAAGACATGCACAAAAAAGAAAGGCACGTAAAGGTAGAATTTTTGGTACAATTCTTGTAGCCCTATTAATTTTAGTTGGTGTAGTTGCAGTTATAGGTTATTTTCAATATCAATCGAGCTTAAATGAAGCACAGAATGATAGTAAATTAAAAGAATACAAATTTAATGGAGTTAAAGCAGATGGCGACGCGATTAATGTACTGCTTATTGGTAGTGACTCTCGCGGCGCAGACCAAGGGCGTTCTGACAGCTTGATGATTGCGCATTATAATACGAAAACAAATACGCCAAAATTAGTATCAATCATGCGTGATACGTATGTGGATATTCCAGGTCATGGCAAAAATAAAATCAATGCTGCTTATTCATACGGTGGTCCAGAACTAGTCCGCCAAACGATTAAAGAAAATTTTGGTGTAGATGTGCAGTATTATGTGGTAGCTAATTTCGAAGGTTTCCCTAAGATTGTTGATACGCTTGCACCGGAAGGAATCAAAATCAACGCAGAGAAAGATATGTCGAAAAATATCGATGCAAACATTAAAAAAGGTGAGCAAGTAATGGACGGAAAAACACTTTTACAATATGCTCGTTTCCGTAAAGATGCAGAAGGAGATTTCGGACGAATTCGCCGTCAACAGCAAGTGTTAGAAGCCTTGAAAGAACAAGCTATTGATGTTGGAGATGTTACTAAAATTCCAGATGTCATTGGAAAATTACAAGGTTATTCTTCTACCAATATCCCGACCGGCACATTAATGTCAATTGGCGCAGATTTTCTACTAGGAAAAACAGAAACAATGGAAAAATTCGCTATCCCAGTTGAAGGGAAATGGCATAATGAGCGAATTGATGGTGCAGGAGCAGTTCTACGTTTAGATGACGTAGCCGCAAATGCGAAAGCTTTACAAGATTTTCTGAAATAAAAATAAAAACACGGAAGTCCGCATTACTGGATTTCCGTGTTTTTTATTAGAATTTGTCGTTGTCCCACCATTTTGCAAAAGTGTTTGGGCATACTTTTTTAATAGAATCTTCGTCATCTTCATCCCACTTAAAATCAATGTTAGGCAGTGTTACTTCCTCAAAATTAATTTTACTTGACGCTTCAATTTCAGCATCGTCATAGTCTTTGCCGAATTTGTTCTCAAATACATCCATCACTAAATAAGCTACTTCTTCATTTTCTGGATATTCATCTTCTGTTAATAAATCGAATTCGTGACAAAGCGTATCTGCATTTTCCATCGCAGCCATAAAAACCGCTTTTCCTCTCGTTAGCAACCAATAGCGGAAATAGTCAAATCCGTCATCACTGCAACCTCCTAATACTACATAAGCTACCGCCCAGAGTGACTGATTATAAGACTTTTTATGGTAGTAATTCCACCAATAATTATAACCAAAAAGTTCCTCTTTACTCAATTTTTCTAGTAATTCTTCCAATTTGCTGCCTTTGTCAGAGTTGTCGATAATATTCCAAAATTGTTCTTGTGTTAATAAAGATGATACTTTCTTCAATCGTTTTTCCTCCATTTGAAAGATAGATTTATTATGAGTTTAGTGTAACAAATTAAAAAATACTGGTAAAGCAAAAATAAAATAATATATGTGCAAACAGTAAATATAGATGATTTCAAACAGAAAGTTGCCTCAGAATAATGACGAAGAAGCGACAGACTTATTTTAAACTTCTTTTTTCGCTTCACATAGATTATAATGAATACATATTTTAAAAAGGGGTGAGACGCTTCATGAAGGACAAAACAAAGAAAAGAAAATGGAACTGGGCACAGATTTTAGCTATTTTTGTATTAGTAACGCTCGTAGTTTCGATGGTTTATGCAACGGTTAATTTAATTACAGCACCATCTGGCAATGTTCCAGAAGGACAACAAACAAAGGGCGACTACTCACTTATGCTTATGCAGTGTGTACTTGGAGTGGTAGTGCTATTCTTACCATCCATCATTAGTAAAAAAATGAAATTCGTCATTCCGAATGCGATGTATATTGTATTTATCGTATTCTTATATTGTGCCATTTATCTTGGCGAAGTACGTAGTTTCTATTATTTAATTCCTAATTGGGATACGATTTTACATACATTCAGTGGAGCAATGCTTGGGGGACTTGGGTTCTCTATTGTGAGCTTACTGAATAATGATGAACGGATTACCCTTTCGATGAGTCCGGTTTTTGTTGCATTATTTGCTTGTAGCTTTGCTGTATTCTTGGGTGTTTTCTGGGAATTTTATGAATTTGCAGCCGATAGCTTTGGAATGAACATGCAAAAAACGATGCTAGAAGATGGAACGATGCTTCAAGGTCATGCAGCAGTTGCTGATACAATGGGCGATCTGTTCGTTGACTTCCTCGGCGCTTTTGTGATATCTATCATCGGTTACTTCTCCATTCGCAAAAATAAAAAATGGATGAAGAACTTCGAATTTAAAAAAGTAGATGAAGAAGTAAAATAAAAAAATGCCAACAAAGTGAGAAATCATTTTGTTGGCATTTTTAGATAATCTTGCTTTCTCTATCAATAAACATCATCATAAAGGCGATAAACTGTAAAAATGCACAAACGAGAATGGCATATTGAGCAAATAGCTGGATAAAGAAATTCCCCACTACGGCACCAATAATAAAACTAAGAATAACCGAAAAATACAAGAAACTATTGTGAAGATATTGTTTTTCCTTGTACTCGAAATAATCACATAAGTTTTGCGTAGCACTTCGCAAATTCCCTATGCACATCGTCGTCGCAACCCCTCTACCATGCATTTTTCGGAAACTTTCTACCTGAATACCACATACAAAAGAGATGAGTGAATTGGCAATCAAATTATGAGCAAGTGGAATAAATGCGACACCAATCAAAATTACCGCTTCTATCAAAACAGAAAGCTGACGCCAGTGAAGACGCCTAATATCGCGCCGATGAATCACTTCAGATAATGCGATTCCGACCGTAAAAGAGACAATCGGCCAAAAATATTGAAAAGCGATAGTCCAGTTCCCCTCTGAAATATTAATTCCAAATAAAAGTATATTCCCAGTCTGCGCATTAGCAAATACCTGGCCTCTTTCAATGTAAGAGTAAGCATCCATAAATCCGCCAGCCAGTGCAAGTAAAAGCCCCAGCCTGATTGATTCTGAAATTTGTCTAGATCTTGCCATGATTTTTCATCCTTTTTGTCTTATTTATTAACCATTTGTTCGCGAAGAGCGTCAATTAGCTCATTAACTTGCTCAATATTTTGCAGCATTTTTTTCTCAAAATGGTGAATTGGAAGAAATACGCCAAGTTCATCTGCATTTTCTGATGTTTCTTGTCCATAGAAAATTCGGCTGGATGGAATGATTTCCTGTATATGCAAGAAAGTTTTCCAAATAAACGCATAGACTTCGGATTCAGTCATTTCTAGTTTTAAAGTATTTGGAAGGGAATAAAGCACTAGTATCCCTCTTTTTTTATTGATTCGTTTGGTGGAAATCGAAAAATCTGGCTCGTAGGAATGAACGATATCATCATCGTCTACTAAGAAAATCGTTGTTTCAAAGTGATGCAAATCCGATTGATAAATTTCTTGAAATTTTTCCTGTTCGCGGTTAGAAATATCGTCCTTTTTGGCTATAAAATTACCTTCTTTATCTGTTAAAAAGAACGGGTTATCCACTGTTAATTTTTTGGGAATAAGAAAAGCTTGTCTGAGAAGTTCGAATAGTGTTTTTCCGCATACACCTAACAACAAGGCGCTTACATCACTTTGCCTATAAGCCGACAAAATAATTTTGGCAAAAAGGGTATCATCTTTTTCAAAACCACGCGTCTCTTGATAGCTCTCTAAATTATCAAGAAATACATCTTTGAAACGTCTGCAAGCTGTTGGATTAGCCAATATCCGTTCGAAAAGGGGAGTGACATTTTGTTCTTTTGGGAAAATAGTTGTCATTTTCAAGTCTCCTTTATTTTATTCATGTTAATATTATCGCATATTTATGGTGAAAAAATAAAAATATTACATAAGAAAAAGCGCCATGAATCGTTCTGTAGGCGCTTTTTTCTCTGTTTATTTAGTTAAATGAGCGATAATTTGTTGAACAAGCTGCGTTTCCTCCGCAGTTATCACTTTTTCCGTTAAGTTATTACTATAGAGTTGTGCTTCATACATTTTCGTTAGTCGCGAGAATTCTGTCGTTGTCAAATCAGCATCTACTCTGGCACTAAAATGACGTAACGTTTCACTCGATTCGCGGATATAACTATAGGAAGCAAGAAGTTTCACGAGTCTATGATAGGTTTTGCCAAATTCCGGACTATTTCTCAGAGAACGAAGCAGTAAATAGCTACGGATTTTGCGCCTAAATATAACAGCCAGTGCGAGCAATACCACAACTAGTCCAGCAGGAATCCACCAAACCCAAGAAGGGATTTCGAAATTAGAGGTCGCTTTTTCTGTTTTAGTTTCTTCTTTTTTCGGAGTTTCCCCTGTGGAGCTGCTGCCGTTATCTTGTTCTGGTGTCTTATCAGGTGTGTTTGGTGTTTCCGGCGTACTCGTACTATCATTAGGCGTTTCGGGTTTATTAGCTGTTTCAGTTGTTGGTTCTTGGAAATTTTCGGGATTGGAGAATGTTGCTGTTGGCTCAAATGGAACCCATCCAGTTCCTGGGAAAAATACTTCCGGCCAAGAATGGGCATTGTTGTTTGTGATCGTGTAAGTCGTTTTAGCATCATTCTCTTTTTTCTCGCCCTCACCAGGTGTGTAGCCCTTGGCCCATCTAGCTGGAATTCCAAGCGAACGAAGCATAACTACCATGGAAGTAGAAAAATTATCGCAATAACCAATTTGTGTTTCAAATAAAAATTGATCGACATAATCCGCTCCCATAGGCGTTTCTTTCGCATCCTCTGTACTATAAGTAAATGTGCCAGAAGTGCTTAAATAGCTTTCGATTGCTTTCGTTTTGTCATAGATTGAATCGGCGTCTTTTGTTACTTTATTGGCTAGCTTTGTCACCCGATCTGGTAAGTCTTTTGGTGTTTGTGTATATTGGGAAACAAAAGCGTTAGAAAGTGTACTAAAGTCGGCGTTCTGCATTTTTTCAATGTTATAAACAGGTGTTTTTAATTGAACCGTGTAATTCTTGATTGTATCCACAGGTCCAACTCGCTCAATGGTTAAATTGGCACTGAATGAATCCACTGCACCATTAACCGCTTGCGTTCCATATGGATAAGGCATGTAATCACTAGAAGAAGCAAAACTAATTTCGGCTGTGTTTGTAGCACCAGTTGTTTGTTCTGTAAGTTGAATCGGGAAATTATCACCGGAAGAAAAAGATATGACATCCGCGGAATTTGCATTTGCCCAGCCGGTGCCAGTATAGACCGTTTTCGATTCTACGCGCCAATAGTGACCTTTTTCCGCTCGGGCCGTGAATACAGTAGCGTTATCCTTTTTGAGAGCACCACCAAGCGTTGTATCATCTTCACTATAACCAACTGTGCGTGTTGTATTAATCCCAAGCGCATTTTTTATCGTTGGTATTGGATCAGGGAAAATTGGTGCTTTTTTCGGAAGCATTAACGAACTAAAAACAAATACGGCCAGTAATAAAATCACAAAAATATGATAAAACAAACCATTACGTTTCAAGGAGTCCGCACTAATTCTATTTGGCGCTGCAATTCGACTTGCCAGTGCAAGATGAAGTAATAAAAATCCTTCTAATACAGTCCGGACGATGGCCCAATTACTGTTATAATCTGTAAAGGTATTAATAACCGCTAAATAGGCAACCGTTAAAACTAAAACACTCATAACCCGCTGTTTGCGCAGAATACTATAAGTAGTAATATAACTCAAAAGCCATAAAGCAATTAAAAAAACAATTAAAATAAAGTCCATAGAAATATCGGACGAGCGAAACTGTACCATATCTCTAAAACCATTAAAGGTGATTTGGAAAAAAGAACTAAACCAATTGCCTGCCAGAATACCACCTTTAGCGTAGTAAATTCCAGAGACGAAAATAATCATCACGATATGAAGTGGAATCGTCCAATAATATTTCAAACGGAGGAAAAAACTGCCGAGTGAAAGGGTTATAAATAAAATAATCCAGTTTGCTGTAGAGAGTTCTGTTAGTTCAGCGAATGGATAAACCCATTCAGAGATAAGTAAAACAGATAGAATAAATAGCATGACGAGCGTTAAATATCTTTTCATTGAGTTTCACGCTCCCATCTGCTTAGAAGACTTGCCGGCTCAAGGAAAATCGCTGGAGTATCCATCGCTTTAGAATGCTCTGATTGAAAAGTAATGATTTGCAGCTGTTTGTTATCTGTTAAACGAGTCACTTTTTGCATTAACATGGTATCTATGCACGGTGTAAACAGAAGAATCTTCTCGCCAGAATGTAAATTATTATCAAGCGATTCTTGCAGCGTTAAGTTATCTACCGGTGCGACTTCTGCAAAAGCAGTCGAAATATCCTGAAGCCTACTTGTACCTTTCGCTGGAGCAAATTTACTCGTTTGGTCACCTAAAAGTGTAACGCGAATTTCTCCATTGTCTTCGGAGATTTTGCGAATAAACGAATAAGCTGCCCGAAGTGATAATTCAAAATTGGGATGACTCGCTCCGTAAAAAATGACAGATAAACGCGATGTCGCACTATTTTCAAATTCTCGAGTCATCAGTTGATTGCTTTTAGCAGAAGATTTCCAATCGATAAGGGAAATTCGGTCACCCGAAGAAAATTCGCGCAAACTGTGCAAATTGCTGTTTTTCTTAAGCGTCCAATAAGCGGCATTGCGTTCATTTTCTGGAGAAGCTTCACTAATTTTTTCTAAGACATCGGGAAAATAGGTTGGATAAATAGTGAGCGATTTTTCGGAAGAAAGTTGGCGCGAACGCTCTAACAAACCGAATGCATCACTAGTTTCTACATCCACTGGCGGAAATGAATGAATCCCACGAACGCCTACAATTCCAGTAAGTGTCACCGTGAATTGCTTTTTAAAAAGCGGATATACTACTTGTTGACGAGCACTTATTTTACCAAAACTAGCGGGTATTTTTTGTTGGAATAGCAAATAACCTACTGGATAACGTGATTTTCGAGAGAATGATACTTGCATATCAATTAAATCACCATCATGGTAGGTATTTTTAACGAAATTTCGATTTACTTTCCACGCTTTTAATGGGTAAATCGAGGACAAAAGTAAAAATAACAAGATAAAACTAAAAAAGTAGGTTAAGAACCAGCTAGCTGTATCACCTTGAAATAGCGTATAAGCCCAAAGTCCAGCGTAAATAATTAGCATAATAATCCACCGAGATGCTAATAGGAGACGTTTTTTTAACATCTTGTTACCTCTTCTCTACCGGGACTGACGTGTTTTTCAGAATGGAAGCAATAATGGATTCGGCTGTTTCTTCATTATAATAAGCTTCAGACTTCAAAATGAGACGGTGGGTGAAAATATAAGGCGCTAAATACTGAATGTCATCAGGAATAACGTAGTCTCGGCCTTCAATAAGTGCGAAAGCTTGAGCAGCTTGCATAAATGCGAGTGATCCACGTGGACTAATCCCTAGCGCAACCGATGGATGTTTACGGCTCGCATCCACTAAGCGAATGATATAATTTTTTAAAACATCATCAATAAAGACTTGTTTTGCTTTATTTTTTAGCGTTACTAATTCTTCTAAGGTTACAACTTGTTTTGTTTGATCAAGTGGGTCTTGGTATTGTTTTAAAGTAAGTAGTTGCATTTCTTCTTCCACAGTCGGATAACCAATGTTGATTTTAAGTAAAAAACGGTCTAATTGGGCTTCTGGCAGTGCATAAGTCCCTTCATACTCAATCGGATTTTGTGTCGCCATAACAAAAAAAGGGTCAGCAAGTTTGCGCGTAATACCGTCAACTGTCACGCTGCTTTCCGCCATACCTTCAAGTAAAGCTGCCTGAGTGCGCGGTGCCGTACGGTTTATTTCATCTGCGAGAACAATATTACCCATGACTGGGCCTGGACGGAACTCAAATTCACGTGTTTCTGGATTGAAAATCGAAACGCCAGTTACATCTGCCGGTAATAAATCTGGTGTAAACTGAATTCGTTTAAAGGAAACTCCAATTGTTTTTGCTAACGTGCGTACCATCATTGTTTTACCAACACCAGGAACATCTTCAAGTAATACATGACCTCCTGCAAATAGGGCTGTTAAGCTTAATTTAACAACATGTCGTTTACCGACGATAACTTTTTCAACTTCATTAATAATTTCATTTATTTTAATGGATGGCTCTGTAGACATAATTTGCCTCCGTTTCTTTTCTTATGTTTTTAGTCAGAATATGTTTATTCATGGTTTAATGCTACTATAATAGGCCTGGAATGTAAAAGATTTAAGGTGGCATGGACTTTTCTAAAGAGATTGTTTACACTTAGAATAACTGGAGGTGGCGAACTTTGAGCGTAAAATTAGCAGATTTAATGAAACTACCATCTTTAAAAGAAGCGAAAGTAGTATCTGGTAAATCAGGATTATCTAAGCTTGTTTCGTCTATTTCTGTTTTAGAATATACAGAGGTAGCTCTTTTAGAAGATGATTTATTTGATAATGATGAATTTTATGGCAGTGAAATAGTTGTATCGGCTTTTGTAAATATTCGGGATGATGTCGAGGCGCAGTGTCGCACGATTGAACGATTACATAAGGTGGGTGAAGTCGCTTTAATACTTTACTATGTTGGAATATTTGTCCCTAAAATTGACCAAAAGCTAGTGGACTTTGCAAATGAACTCGATTTTACCATTATTGTTATGCCGGAAAATGAGATGTCGCTTAGGTATAGTGAAGTCATTTATGAGGTAGTTGAAGCTATTGTAAGGCAAGAAATGACTGATACAAACTTTGTAACTGAGTCGCTAGAACAAATTTCGAGTGTAAGACCACCACAACGAAACATTGATACGACACTGAAAATCCTATCTGATAGAACGCATGTCTCACTAGTTTTAACGGACAATTCCTTCCAAGTCATTAATTCCATCACTTGGCCACGGACCCGTCACTGGGATTTTGAAAGAGTCATTGAAGCATCAAAACATATAAACGAGCACGAACTTGTCCAGCTGACTCTAGACGAACGAGATTTTTATACAGCTAAAAGACCGATTTTTCAAGATGGCATGCAGGCAATGCACTTATTTATGATGAAAGAAAAAGGAGCATTAACCATCGATGTAGCTATGCAAATTAGCGAAGTTGTCCAAGTATTTATGAATTTATGGGGCAAAAATTATGTCGAAATTAGTACAACCGAACTAATGAAGGCTATTTTGAATGATGAAAGTGTCAAGATGCGCCGACTTGGAAAAATTCTAAATGTCGATGTTTCTTCTATTAAATGGATGTGGCTTGTAAAACCTGAAGCTGTTCGTGACAATGAACTAGTATTAAAGGAACTGAAAAGCTATGTTTCTAGTCACTTCAATGTTTCGCTGATTGATTTATTTGAAGATAATATCGTCGTCCTTCTAGATAATTCTGTCGCGCAACGAGACCGGACACATACGGCTCAAGCATTTGCTGAAATGATGCAGAAAATCGGAATAGCTTTAAAAATCACCGTTTGCCAAGGTATGGAACAAACATCAGATGTCCAAAATGCTTATTCATTAGTAAATGAATATAAAAATGCAGCGAATGCAATTTACGCTAATAAGTCGATATATTCGCTCCAAGAATTCGATTTTGCAGCGAAATGCGTCGAAATAGTTGGTCGAGGAGAACTTGCAATTGCGGAACAAATGAAACCGTTAAAACCTTTGGAAGAAAATGCTGAGCTGATTGAGACGCTTTCGGTATTTTTACTAGAAGGGGAATCGAATTATAACCAAGCAGCAGATATACTATTTCTCCACAAAAATACGATTAAATACCGAATTCAACGGATAAATGAGTTATTGCAATATCCAGCAACAAAAATTCCGGAGTCTTATAACCTGTATTTAGCAGTAGCAATTCGACGTTTGCTTGGCGAAACAAACAATAATAAGTAAATTTAGCGTAGTTTTTGTCTAAAACGACAAAGATTGCGCTGTTTTTTTTCAATTCTGATAAATACAAATGCTAGCTAGTTCTTATATAATTAGTCATTAATACAACTATTTCAAGAAAAGGGGCGAAACAAAATGACAGAGAAGAAAACAGTAGAGCAAACACAATCCTGGCAGAGTTTGGCATTTGTATGGACCGGCGCAATGATATGCGTTCCGAGTCTTCTTGTAGGAGGAACACTTATTTCAGGCATGCCTTTATGGGAAGCCATTTTAATAGCACTTTTAGGATACGGCGTTATTGTCTTATTTATGATATATCAAGGAATGCAAAGTAGTGACTTAGGAATTCCAGCAGTTAGTGTAGCTTCACAAGTTTTCGGGGAACAAGGATCTAAGAAAATTATTTCAATTCTACTGGCGATTGCTTGTCTTGGTTGGTTTGGAATTCAAGCCAATGTTTGCGGGGCGGCATTTTCACAGTTTTTAGGAATTTATGGTATCAATCTTCCAGTTCCGATTTCTTCCTTGATTTGGGGAGTGATTATGTTACTTTCAGCTATTTATGGTATTCGTATTTTGAGTATTTTAAATTATATTGCAGTTCCAGTTTTATTATTTGTATGTATTTATGGACTTGTTGTTTCTTTAAACGATGGCGGACTAGCTATTGTGGAAAATTATAAACCAGCAGGAAGTATGTCGTTTATGACGGGACTTGCTATTACAATTGGCTCGTTTGCTTTAGGGGCAGTTATTGCAGGGGATTATTCGCAGTATACGAAATCACGTAAAGACGTTGTAAAAGCAGCTATTGTTGGGATTTTGCCATCAGGTGTGCTTATGATTGCGGTCGGAGCGATTCTTGCTCTTACGGCGGGAACAGCTGATATCTCCGTAGTATTCACGAATCTTGGTTTACCAGTTCTTGGAATTATCGGTCTAATACTTGCGGCATGGACTACCAATGCGGTCAACGCTTTCTCAGGCGGAATTGCAATCATCAATGTATTCAATATCTCAGAAAAATATCATAAGGTAGCTGTAGCGATTGCCGGCGGACTGGGAACAATACTCGCAGTTATCGGAATTTTGGACCACTTTGTTCCGATTATGTCTGTACTTTCCGCGATGGTGCCACCTGTTGCAGGAGTGATGATTGCTTCTTACTGGATTGTTCAAAAAGGTGATAAATCCAAATGGGCTCCAGTACCAGGCGTAAACTGGCTCGGCGTAACTTCTTGGTTAGTTGGTGCAGTCATCGCGGGAATTCCAGTCATTTTGACATTTTTCCCAGCGTTACCACAATTACCAAATCAACCACTTATCGGCATTATCTTGTCACTAGCTGTTTACTTAGTTGGAGCAAAAGTGCTGAGCGGAAAAACCAACAATGTAGAAAACTTGGAGGGAAAATAAATGCGTTATTTAGATGAACAAGCTATTGAAAATATCGCGATTGGTGCTGCGTTTCTTGGCACTGGTGGCGGCGGGGACCCATATATAGGCAAGATGATGGCATTAACTGCAATTAAAAAACATGGACCAATTAAACTTTTATCCCCAGAAGAAATTGCGGATGATGATTATTTCATTCCAGCCGCGATGATGGGGGCACCATCTGTACTCATTGAAAAATTTCCTAAAGGCGACGAATTCATTCGTGTATTTGAAAAGTTAGGTAGATATGTAGGCAAAGAAGTAAAAGGAACATTTCCAATGGAAGCTGGCGGAGTAAACTCAATGATCCCAATCGTTGTGGCTGCGCAACTAGGTTTGCCAATGGTGGACTGTGACGGCATGGGCCGAGCTTTTCCAGAACTACAAATGGTGACATTCCATCTAGACGGGATTTCCGCAACACCAATGGCTATCACCGATGAAAAAGGTAATATTGGCATCATGGAAACGATTGATAATAAATGGACCGAACGACTTGCACGTGTGACAACGGTCGAAATGGGCGCGAGTTCTCTTGTGAGCCTGTATCCGTGTAACGGCGCGCAAATTAAGCAAAGCAGTATTAAAAATATCGTGACACTATCGGAAGAAATCGGTAAAGTAATCCGTGAAACTTCAATGGACGAAGCGGAAAAACTACAAAAACTATTAGATGTAACGCACGGTTATCATTTGTTCGAAGGGAAAATTACCGATGTTGTTCGGGAAACGCGTGCTGGCTTCAACTTTGGTCGCGTGAAAATCGACGGACTAAACAAAGACACGGGTAGCGAAGTCATTGTCCATTTCCAAAACGAAAATCTTGTTGCGGAGAAAAATGGCGAACCAATAGCGATTACACCAGATTTAATTTGCATGGTAGACCTTGAAACGCTGATGCCAGTAACAACGGAAGCGCTCAAATACGGAAAACGTGTCCGCGTGATGGCACTACCAGCTGATGATGCTTGGAGAACGGACAAAGGTATCGAAACAGTTGGACCGCGCTATTTCGGCTACGATGTCGATTTTGAACCACTAGAAGAACTTGTCAAAAAGGAGGAACGCCGTCATGTATAAAATTGGAATTGACGTTGGCGGTACAAACACCGATGCCGTCATTTTAGATGAAAATCAAAAACTTATCCATAGTGTAAAAATGCCAACGAGTGAAGATATTGAAACAGGAATTACAGAGTCACTTCATCGCGTATTGAGCGAAACGGGCATTGATCGCTCGAAAGTAACGCACGCCATGCTTGGAACAACGCAGTGTACAAACGCGATTGTGGAACGTAAAAAATTAGCAAAAGTCGGAGTCCTTCGTTTAGGTTATCCGGCAACAGCATCCGTTTTACCATATACAGCTTGGCCGGAAGACATGGTTGGCTTCTTGTCTGGAAAATATAAATTAACTGGTGGCGGCTATGAGTACGATGGTCAGGTGCTATCAGAAATCAACGAAGCAGAAATTCGTGAAACCTTAGCTAGTTGGAAAGGTGAAGTGGAATCTGTCGCAGTGGTTGGCGTCTTTTCTTCCTTGAAAAACGATCAGGAATTAGCTGTTCAAAAAATAATTGAAGAAGAACTAGGCGCAGATATTCCGGTTTCAATTTCCTCTTCCGTAGGTTCTGTTGGACTGATTGAACGCGAAAACGCGACGATTTTAAACGCAGCCCTTTTCAAAGTTATTGCGGCAACGAGTGATGGTTTTGAAAAAGCATTAGAACAAGAAGGAATTGAGCACGCCGAAATCTATCTTTGCCAAAACGACGGGACTTTAATGTCACTAAACTATGCAAGACAATTCCCGATTTTGACGATCGCCTGTGGACCAACGAATAGTATCCGCGGTGCATCTTACTTGGCGGGACTTAAAGATGCGATGGTTCTCGATGTTGGTGGCACAACTTCTGATATTGGAGTGCTTACGGATGGTTTTCCTAGAGAGTCCTCGCTTGCGGTTGATGTTGGCGGAGTGCGTACGAACTTTAGAATGCCAGATATTATTTCCATCGGGCTTGGCGGAGGAAGCATCATTCGCGAAAAAGATGGCGACATAACAATCGGACCAGATAGCGTTGGCTACCGCATTTCCGAAGAAGCACTAGTTTTCGGAGGTAAAACGATGACCACAACGGACATCGCGGTTCGTCTAGGTATGGCAGAAATCGGTAACCCTGAATTAGTCGCACACATCCCAACCGATTTTGCCAAAAAAGCCTATAAAAAAATCGCTGACATGACTGAAGATGCGATTGATAAAATGAAAACAAGTTCAGGGAGTGTAAGCCTAGTTCTTGTTGGCGGTGGTAGCGTTATTATTCCAGACGAAATCTCTGGTGTCGCACAAATTTTCCGCGACAAAAACGGCCCAGTCGCCAACGCAATCGGCGCATCCATTTCCCAAATTAGCGGACAATATGAACAAATTTACATCTATTCTCAAATCGAGCGGGAAGAAGCGCTCAAAGATGCCGAGCAAAAAGCAAGAGAACAAGCAACCCTTGCCGGCGCAGTGACTGACTCGATTGAAGTGGTGGAAGTGGAAGAAATCCCATTGGCGTATCATCCGGGCAATGCGACAAGATTGCGCGTGAAAGTTGTGGGGAATTTGGTTTAAGGGAATTAAATAGTGGAGCATTGCTCATTTTAGACTGGAAATAAAGTAGAAATTACTTTATTTCCAGTCTGTTTTTTATAACGAATGGCTGATTAATAGGGCTTCTAACCATATATGCAAGAGAAGACTTATTGGAAAGCCTATAAAAATTATACATTTATACCATAAAGAATAATTAGCAATGAATTTAACTCAATATACTTGAGTTAGGTTGAATAAAATGATGTGAAACATTGGCATTCTGATTTCATACTGAGATAGTATATGACATAAAATGTTAAATTATTCACTTAAATATCCTATGTAATGCTATTTCCTAATAAATAGATTCACAAAACGCTCACAAAAGAAGCGCGTTACCGGTGCTATAATGAGGGGAGGGATTATACATAGAAAGGAAGCAAACAGATGAGAGAAATAAAAGTCAATGAAAGGACCTTCCAACAACACGCAAGCAAATTGGCAAGTAAAAGTTCGGGGAGTTATTTACCCTTAAAAAACGGGAACATGGCATACTCCAGAGCCAATTCGATAGATTAATTGCGATCGGCATTGATTGAGTTGGTGGATGTGGTGGAAGATTTTCAAGGCGTGACCAAACAAGATGCGAGTCGCTTAAAGAAAATGGGTATTGCTTACGCTAAACAAGACCAATTGATGGGACAAAAAATGAATCAGTTGGAGGTGCGTTAAATGGATAGCGCACACAGCAAGCTAGAACAACAATTCCAACAAATCAAAAAAGCGAAGATAATGGCAGAAACAAATGTGGATCAAACGAGAAGAAAACAAAATGAACAAGATTGGCTTGAAGAGGACAGTAACCAATTAACACACGAAAAACTAGCTTTACTCGACTTTTTACGCAGTGGCTGGCAAGGCGAAGAAGCCAGTGGTTTTCATCGTTATTTAGAAGAGCAGCAACACAAAGAATCTCAGGCTTGGAGGAAGGATCTCCAAGATAAAAGAACCGATTTAGACACGGAATTACAAGAAAATAAGGCCAGGCTCCACGCACTAGAAACAAAACAAGCCACCTTGCAAAAGGAGTGGAGCAAGTGAGCCGGATTGATATTGCCGAATTGAATGACTTTCTCCACAGTTTGCGAAGTAGTAATGCCGAAGCCAAAGCGATGATTAGAAAAATCAAAGAAGCAGCGATGGATTACGCCCAGGACAATAGTTTAAAAGGGGAAGCGGTTAGTACCTCTAAACGGTATTTTACGAGTACCTATACAAGTATTTGCCAGAGCATCATCGAAGCATTGGATGAAAGCGAAGAGCGACTAGCGCAATATATTCGCGAGTTCGGGAGCCAAGTGGATAGTTCGCCTTCTGCCAGAATTGATGCCGAAATCTTACAAGAAGCGATGGCCAAGGTTAGCCAGTTACAGCGAAAAGAAGAAGGTTTACACCGGCAATTGACGGCGCCGAACACCAAACCAGATATGCAACAAGTCTATGCAGTGAAAGCAAGAAGCGTTCATACCCAATTGCTGAAAGCCATCGAACAAGAGAACATCCTAGAAAGATATTTAGCTTTTGAACAAAGCCATGGTCAGTTTTTTAGTGCATTAGCCGAACTCATTCAAGCAACCGGGCGCGCGGTGCAAGAATTGCTGCATCACGTGACTTTTAACGACAAAATAGGCACTTATGCTGTGCCGAAAAGTACGGCAAACAGCTTGTTACTCATGAAAAAAGCACTGGATAACGCACGAAAAGAAAATGACAAAGACCCATTTCCGAAAGTCTTTGAAGATTACACTGTGTTAGCTTATACTTATGTCAATGATCAAGGTGAAACCGTGACGATGTGGCTATTCGAAAAAGATGGAAAACGGGTAGAGAACAAGGAATTACAAGATTTCTTAGAAAAACATGGCCAGGAATTAGACCCACTTCTTTATACCAACCTTTCCGGAGAAGAACTTGACCGAAAAGTGAATGATTCTTGGAAAGCGGGTATCAACTATTTAAATGGTCAAAAAGTATCTGGATTGTCCGGCGGCGTATTGCGGTCATCCGCTTATGTTGCCAGTATGAAAGATGCGATGGACGATGCTGGATTAACGGACATGGCATTAGGCTTAGGGTTTGGGATTGCAGCTGCTAGAAATAAAGCAATAATGACAAAGGCTGAAAATATTCCAAAGAGACCAAGTTGGCGTCAATCTGAAATTGATGCAGAATTGGATTATAAAGAATATGATTCTCAAAAATCTTTTTTAAATGGTGAAGAAGTACCTTATGGAACTAAAGAAAGTTCTCGCCCAGAGTTATATAAACAAGGACATAGTATAGAAGTTAAAAATTATAATGTTCAAACCATTTCTGGACAAAACAACTTAATTAATAACGTATCTAAACAGATAAAAGAAAGACTAACTAATTTACCAACTGGAACAGATCAAACTATTTTAATAGATGTTAGAGGTCAGAACGTATCAAATGATATTCTGAAAAATATTAGAAGTAAAATTTTAGAGAAATCTGGTGTTAAAGTAGAAATAATATTTAAGAGGTGAATAATGTGGCTGTAGGTATTAAAGTAGATTTTTTATGGTTTTCTATTGGGAGTGGTGATTTCTTTCATTCATTCTTTTCAACTGTATGTGTAAACTTAGAAAATATGAATTGGGGAAGCAAATTCCCTGTTGTAATGAAAGATATGTACGCTGGTTATTTGTCAAAAGAAAAAGTTGAAATTGCTCTAAAGGAAATGAAAGAAATTAAATTAGGATTGGGTGAAATTTCTCCCGAAAAAATTATATGGGATGCCGAAGATTTGGACAAGACTCCACCTTGGGGGACACATATAAGTGAGGATATTACTAATTTAGCCCAATATTTTGTAACAACTGATGGAAAAAATCTAATAAGTGTATTAGAAGAAGCTATGGAAGAAGCTATAGAAGAAGGTGTAGATATAGAAATAAAAGATTTATAAATCAAAAAGACACTTTATCACGAGAATGGGAATCAAGTGTTAAAGCCTTGACTAATAAGCTGTAACCTTCTAACAAAGTTGCCAATAGCTAGCTAGATTCATTGTGAAATGTAATTGCAAAATTCCAGCGTGTTCTTAATACACAGCTTGAAGCTAGAGTAATTATGGAGTTAAGTAAATGGGTAGTAGAAAAAGAAACAAGTGAAAGCGAAGGGGTATTAACAATTATTTACCATACGGAAAGAGGCGATGGGGAAATCGAAGTATCAGATGTAAAAAATCAAAAGTTGATAAAACATCAATTAAATAGCGGAAATCAGTTTATAAAATTTAGTCAATGTGAAACTAATTATGATTATACGGATAAATTCGAAGAAACTGTTTTTTGTGAAGAAATTTAGTTGAACGTAGATCATATAATCGAACTACAGTTTTCATACTGAGATAGTATATGACAAAAAATGTTAATTTATTCATTTAAATATCCTCTGTAGGGCTACTTCTTACTAAATAGAACAAAAGCCGTGCGCAACTGATGTTATAAGGAGAATATCTTAGAAAAATATTTAGCTTTTGAACAAAGTCATAGCCATTTTTTTAGCGCATTAGATGAACTTATTTCAGCGACCGGACGCGCGATGCAAGAGTTGTTACACCATGTCACTTTTGATGATAAAACAGGTGCTTACTCCGTGCCGAAAAGTACGGCAAACAGTCTACAACTTATGAAAAAAGCACTCGATACGGCACGAAAAGAAAATGATAAAGACCCGTATCCGGATGGTTTGGAAGATTACACCGTGTTATCCTATACATATGTGAATAGTCAAGATGAAACCGTGATGATGTGGCTACTTGAAAAAGATGGAAAGCGGGTATCAACTATTTAAATAGTCAAAAAGTATCTGGATTTTCTGGAGCCACACTGCGGTCATCTGCTTATGTTGCTAGTATGAAAGATTGGGCAGATGATGCAGGGTTAACGGATATGGCATTAGGTTTAGGGTTTGGGATTGCAGCAGCTAGAAATAAGCCAATAATGCCTAAAAAAGCCAATGAGGCTAATTTTGGAAATACAGAAAAATTAAAATCTCATTTTTCCAACCATGGCGGAGAATTTGGTAAAGTTTTCTCTAGTGCTGATGAATACCTGGCAGGGGCTAATTATGTTATAAAGAACGGAATAAAAGTGCAGTATAATTATAAAGGTGAGGTTAGAACAGGCTATGTTAGGTTTATGAAAAACAGCAGTCTAACTAATTCTAAAGGTGTTCCGATAAAGAGTTATGCTAAATTTGAGTTTGTTGGGACTAATAATTTAGGTGAAATTACCACTTATCATGTTGAAAGTGGTAAAACGTTTTGGAAAATGATGAATAATGGGGAAAATATCCCTGTTATCAATCCAATTAAATAGGAGGGAACTTATGAATAATTTAATAGCAGTAAATAAAATTGATTCTCTTGTTGAAGAGAAGGTAGAACTTTTGATTAATAAGCAAAAAGTAGTTGCTTTTAATGTCTCGCCTCAAGAATTAGAGATAGGCGAAGAATATAAAGCAGAAATAGATATATTTACTAATGATTTTTTAGAAATTACAGAACAGAAAAATGAACAAATAAAAAGAATTGAGCACCTTAATAATTTTAGTTACATGCTTTTCGGGGAATTATTAGAGGATAACGTATTAGATGTAGGATTTTTCATTACAAGTGACTTATTGGAAGACTATAAACATTTAGTAGGGCATTATATTTCTTTTGAAGTAGACAGGTTGCAGATATACTGTGAATCATAAAATGTGGTGAATTCTTTAACCAATAGACTTAATTGTCAAAAGGGAATTTCTATAATTGCATAAATACTAGAAACTGTTAATATCAAAAATTTGAAAGGATATATTTAATTATACAGACAAAATAAATGAGCATATGGCTAATCTAGATAGAGCAGTTTCAGTTCGAACATTGAAAGAAGGCTATTGGGACCATTGTCCGCTATATCAAAATAATATTGGAAGAGAATTATTATGACAAAAAAAGAACAACTATACTTTTTATTAAATGGACTGGATAATGGAGAAATAGAGATTAGCACCTTTACAAATCAGTTTATGAAAATTTTTGATTTAGAAATAGATTATGATGAATTATCAAAGGAAGAATACACAATTTTAGGGAATGTGTCTGATATGGCAGCTAGATTCTCTGATAGTGAAGAAGATTTGAAATTACCTAATGTTTACTACAGTGAAAAGCAAATTAGAGAAGAAGTGACTCGTTCTTTAGAAGCTTTAGCTTGAATCATAATTAAAACAGGATAGCCTTGAAGAGTTGAGTTATACTTACTCTAATAACAAAGGTAAGACATTCACAATTGGCTAATTTTGGTGGATGGATTATTATGATAAAAGAGGCTGGGTAAAAGTTTACCGCCTGAAGGATAGTTCAGTTGCGAATGCCGCAGCTAGCTAGGCTGATAAAAATTACTATTCAACAAACGGCACATCCAAACAAAATATTTTCCCTAAATACGGTATGACTGGAAGCCGATATAGTAAGAACCCGACTTACTGTTCTAAGATTGTACTTCAAACCTATTATTTCGGAACAGGAAATAAGCATGTTGTGCAAGTATTTCAGTCCTTAGTTACCGTGTATGATTTACCAAATTATTTTTCAAAAGCATATAAGCCTCAACAAGTGAAATACTTTAAATAAATCTCATGTCTTAGGAAGTGTAACTAAATGAAAAAGTATAAAAAATGGTGGATAACGATAGGTATAATATTCATTCTTAGTGTTATTGGATACGTTTATTGGTTTGCAATTCCCAAATATACGGCGAATAAAGCAGTGGATAACTATCTAGCAGAACAAAAAATCAAATCCAATCAAATTGAAACTAGGATGATTAAGAAAGATTGGAAAATGGGTGGTTATCTTACAAAGATAGTTTTTAAAGATGATTCAAAACTAAAGTATGAATATAGTTATGATGAAAGGATAGACTTACCTTACCATATTTATGTCAGTGCTTTTAAAGATGGCTCAAGTCAAGAGGATAATCAAATGAAACACCCACCATTACAAGAGCAAAATGATTGAAACAAAAACTAAAGCATTTCAAGTAAGCACTACTACTGCTTACTTTTTTGTATCACTTTGATGTAGGCTCCACGTTCACTCTTTATCTTCGCTTCTCGATTCATTTCACGTACGTTTTCCGAAAGCTCATCCGCCGGAATAAGCCGCCCATCCACCAAAACAGACGGATTTATCAAACGTATTTTCTTCTTATGATGATAAGTAAAGTCCGCCTTATTTTCTTCTAAATGGGGACTCGCGAGCAATTGAATTTTCTCCCGAGCAACTGAATTCGCATTCAATTTAGCCAATAATTCAGCATCAGTCAACCGAAGATCCGCGGTCGTAATCGCCTCCTGTTGAAAGGCAATGCGCATTGCTTCAGCCAAAATCTCATAACTATAAACATTTAGTGGATCATAAAAATAATCAATTACTTCTGAATAATATTGCGCAACAAACCATTCTGCAAGAGCGATATTTGCCAAATAAAGTCGCCCATCAATCATTACTAAAGCCTGCAAAAATTCTTCCACCTCAACCAAACGAATTTTCCCATGGCGATACAAATCTTGCAGCGTGTAATCAATCCGGTCAGCACAAAGCTCCGGGGCTTCTTGCTCCAAAATCTTCCATTTCGCAATATCATCAAAAATCCCTTCATAAGAATAACCATACTTCTCTAAAATGGCGGGAATCGTCGAAGTTTTTACAAAATCCTCAAAAATCTGCTCATGATAATCTTCCTCTTCAAAATCAAGCGCATAATCCACCACATGCGAAAAAGCAGTGTGCGATACATCGTGCAATAATCCAGCAATTTGTTCCTCTAACGAACCACCGAATTTCCTAATAAATAGCATCACGCCAATCGAATGATCAAGTCGGCTAAGGTCCCAAAGCGGATTTACTAAATAACTCGAGCCACCTTGATGTACGTGTGCTAGCCGGGAAACCAATGGACTCTGGATTAATTCGGCCAAAACAGGTTCTATTTCAAATATTCCGTAGAGCGGGTCTGTCATTTTCATCATATTCAACTCTTTTTAATTATATATTAGCGAACAAATGTTTTCCATGTTTTCCCTAGCAATTCCAATTTTGCTGAGAAAACTTATAAAAAAATTACTCAAATGACCGAAGATGCGATTGATAAAATGAAAACCAGCTCAGGTAGTGTAAGCCTAGTTATTTTTAAACGGTGTAGATACAGGTTTTATAAGCGTTGAAAATCCTGAAAATGAAAAAGATTTAGTGCAAATGTTAACTAATAATCAAGTGAATTTATATGTGAATCGAGAACGTAACCGTCTCAATTCCTTAAATATTTCTTTTCCGGATGAATGGGAATCTCATTATCACAATCACATTAGTTTTTTGGAGGAAGATAGCGAAAGTAATTATACAAATGGTTATTTTTATTTTGTGGGAGTATATCAAAGAGGTGAAGAAAGCTTAGTGATTTTTAAGTATAATCATTGATTTTCCTCCATAATTAATTTGTTTGATCAATTATAAATTCACCAATTAAATAATAAAGACTTGTTAAACTTCATTGAACTTCTCTAAAACGGACTGAAAAAATACTTAAAAACAAAAATTTTAAATATTTATGGTTAGAATGTCTAATCAGCAATGAGGGGACTCTATTTATTATATTGTGCTATCTGGGTATCTTTTAACGCTCACGATTCTATCTTGTATGAAAAATGAATATTAGTTGGAAAAGAAGTATATGATTGAATAAGACTCATCGACATTGAGGTGGATTTGTACTTTTGGGTTTTGGCCAGTCCATACTCTCGTAAAAGCCAGGAAGTAAAAATTGAAAACTATTTTGTTTTGTCCTGTTATTTTGATATACTAAGTTTGTAAAATGCAGAGCTATACTTGTTATTTAACTTCAGCCTAATGGAGAGAATTTAGGTAATTTAAGTATAAAATAAAGGAGAGAATTATCTATGAAATATGATGATGCTTCATGGCATTACGAGGGTAACTATCCCAAAGATTTGCCACCTGAAAATGCAGCAACTGCTATAGGTATGTTTTTAGCATGGTGCATATATAATAACCTTATATCCGATGATTTAAAAGAAGATACTGAAGATGATATTGAAAAAGTACTACAGGGAAAAATGACTGGAGCCCAATTTTTGATTATGGATTGTGATGAAAAATTTATAGACGATGATTTATCAGAATTAGGTCAGCATTTTGCCAATGATTACTATGAGGAAGATTCAAATTTTGCCAAAAAAGTAGCTAATTATCATGTTGACTACTGCAATGTGTTTAACGAGAAAGCTGAAAAAAACGGTTTTAAATATGAATCCATATATCATATTGAAGATACAAAAGAGAATTATGATTTAATTTCAGTAATTATAAGTGAGCGGTTTACCCATTGGAAAGAAAATTATATGCCTAAGCAATAAACATAATATTATAATGCTCTGATTTTTTATAATATAGTTCCAATGAATAAGGGTAACACAAAAGGAAACAAGTAAGACAATCTTTAAAGAGATAAACCTTGCTTGTTTTTTGTTTGAGGTTATCTGCTAGCTTTGAAAAATAAATAAAACTAGGTGAGAGGCTATTTATAGACTGTCAATAGGATGCAGAATTTTTCGCAAACTATTAAGCCATTGGTTTTAATTCTACAGTTCTAGTGGTATCATAATTTAAAAAATAAATTATAGAGGTAAATTATGTTTGAAAATCAAATTAACAAGATAGCTAAATTACTGGAATCAAATGGGTATATCTTATTGGATGGGATGTCAAACGAACAAATAAATATAATACAAGATTTGTATAAAATAACTTTTCCTCCAGAATTAAGAGAGCTATTAATGACTTTTAATCCATATCAGTTATACAATTGGGCTGATTTATCTGAGAAAAACATCGCAAAAATGAAGAACATTTTAGCTTGGCCGAGGGAGGGTATAATATTTGATGTAAAAGAAAATTCGTTTTGGATGGATGCTTGGGGAAAAAAACCAGAAAGCATAGCATTAGCTATTGATATCGTTGAATATAATTTGGAGCAAGCTTCCCCTCTTATCCCAATTTACTCACATAGATATATACCTAGTGTCCCTTGTGAGGTAGGAAATCCTATTTTTTCAGTGTATCAGACAGATATAATAGTCTGTGGGACTGATTTATGGGATTATTTTAGAATTGAATTTGGAAATAAAAACTATGAAGATTTAAAGGTTCATAAAATCAAAACTAATGTTCCTTTTTGGAGTGGATGGATTAACTGAAATTAAGAAGCTTTCCTATGTTTGCATAAAAGCCAAAAACTGTTAATATCAAAAATTTGAGAGGAAAATAATTATGCAAAAAGATACCTACAGTGACATTCGATTGAGTGTAATTGAATTGATAGATTCAAAAAAAGAGCATTTGAAGAAGAATAATATAAAATTAACAATTATAAAGAATGAAAAAGACGGTTATGTTGTAGAACTGGATAATGACAAATGTATGGCAGAAATTGTAGTTGAAGAACCAGCTTGTGCCCCTTATCGCTATGTTTCATTTGAAGTAGTTTCTGTGGTTGATGGAAAAGTTAAAACTATCTATTCTTGGTATGATGATGAAACAAGTCAATGGAACGATATGGAGAAAGAATTAAATAAAGGAATTCAGTTTCTAAATAATTTTAAAGCGATGGAGTAATAAAACAATCTTATTACTATATGAAAATATAATCACAAATAGTAAAAATTAATCTATAACTCTAAAAATATTAGCGAACCAATCTTTCCCATGTTTTCCCTAGCAATTCCAATCTCACTTGAGATACAATTAACCCAAACAAACGAAACGGGGCGGATGCCATGGCGGAATCACTCATTACTAAAAAAGCGATTGCTGGTGGGCTGATGGAGCTTTGTCAGCATAAGCGGTTTGAAAAGATTAGTATTGCGGATATTACGAATATTTGCGGGCTTAATCGGCAAACTTTTTACTATCATTTTACAGATAAATACGATTTGCTTACTTGGACGTATGAAAATGACTTTTTCCATTGTTTGGCGGATGGGATTACGCTTGAAAATTGGGATAAGCATGTGCTGAAAATGCTGGAATCGATTAAAGAAAATGCTGATTTCTATAAAAATACGGTTTCGGCGGATGCGAGTATTCTTTCTTTTTGCTTTTCTAAATTAACGAATTCGCTGTTTATGGATTTATTTGAGAAAATTGATACGAATGTGGCCGTGAACGAGGCGGATCGGGTATTTTATGCGGAATTCTTTTCTTACGGATGCTCGGGAGTACTGATTAAATGGATTACGCGCGGTTTCAAAGAGGCTCCGGAAACGATTGCGAACCAGCTATTTCGACTTGCGAAGGACACGGAATTTTTGGCAAGCAGCATGTACCGCAAAAACTAGACAATATATCTAATTTGTCTAAAAATCAGACATAAGCGTTCTTTTGCCCAGATTAAAAGCGAACGAGGCGAGGTATACTATCTGTATCAAGAAATTGGAGGAGATAGTGATGAAAAATAAAAAACGTACGCTAGTCGCTCTAACTGGGGCTGCAATTGGAACAGGGATTGCCGCAAAGAAAATTTCTGAACAAAAGGCTGCTGAAAAAGAACGGGCAGTGGATGAAGCAATTAAAGCGCGCTATTATGGTGACAAACAAGTGTATTTCGTCGGTGGCGGGATTGCTAGTTTGGCGGGAGCTGTTTATTTAATTCGCGATGCCAATTTTGATGGGAAAAATATTCATATTATTGAAGGTATGCATATTTTAGGCGGAAGTAATGATGGCGCCGGAAGCGTGGAACATGGCTTTGTTTGTCGCGGTGGTCGGATGTTAAATGAAGAAACTTATGAAAATTTCTGGGATCTATTTAGTAGTATTCCGTCACTTGATATGCCGAACTTTAGTGTGACAGAAGAAATTTTGAACTTTGACCACCTACATCCAACCCATGCGCAAGCGAGATTAGTTGATAAAGACCGCAATATTCTTGATGCGCATTCGATGGGATTTAATAATAATGACCGGATGTTGATGACGAAACTGCTCGCTACTCCGGAAGAAAAACTGGATAATTTAACGATACGTGATTGGTTTGACGAACACTTTTTCGAAACGAATTTTTGGTATATGTGGCAAACCACTTTTGCTTTCCAAAAATGGAGCAGCTTGTTTGAATTTAGACGTTATATGAATCGGATGATGTTAGAATTTAGCCGGATTGATACGCTAGAAGGTGTAACAAGAACTCCTCTAAACCAATACGAAAGCTTGATTTTACCTTTAAAAACATTTTTAGATAAACATCATGTTGATTTTACGATTAATCAAACGGTGGAAGATATCGATTTTAAAGATGCGCCTGGGATTACCGCGACAGCACTTCATTTATCGGATGGATCAACTATCGAACTTGGCCCGGACGATGATGTGATTATGACGAATGCTTGTATGACGGATAGCGCGACGCTTGGTGATATGAATACGCCAGCACCAAAACCTGAAGAAAAACCAATTTCTGGTGAGCTCTGGTATAAAGTCGCGCAAAAGAAACCAAACTTAGGCAATCCAGAGCCATTTTTCGGCCATGAAGAAGAAACAAATTGGCAAAGTTTCACCGTCACTTGTCATGGTGATAAATTATTAAAACGTATCGAACGCTTCACGGGAAACATTCCAGGAAGTGGTGCGCTTATGACTTTCAAAGATTCTAATTGGTTAATGAGTACTGTTGTTGCCGCACAACCACATTTTAAAGCGCAAGATGCAAACACTACGATTTTCTGGGGTTATGGATTATATCCAGACCGTGTGGGTGATTTCGTGAAAAAACCGATGAAAGAATGTACTGGGGAAGAAATTTTATATGAATTAATGTGTCATTTGAACTGGCAAGATGATTTTGAAGAAATTAAAGCGGATATAATCAATGTAATTCCATGCTATATGCCATATATTGATGCGCAATTTGAGCCACGGGCAATGAGTGATCGTCCAGCCGTTGTTCCAGAAGGTAGTACAAACTTCGCGATGATTAGTCAATTTGTGGAAATTCCAAAAGATATGGTTTTTACCGAAGAATATTCCGTTCGCGCCGCTAGAATCGCCGTGTACACATTGCTTGATATTGACAAAAAAATCTGCCCGGTAACACCACATAATCGTGATCCAAAAGTGCTAGCGAAAGCGACCCAAACCATGTTTAGATAAAATTAAAAAGTAGCTATTTGTTACAGAATAGCTACTTTTTTTGTGCGAGACAGGACAAACGACTGATATTTACGAAATAGCATTGCTTGTGAACCATAAAACAGCTATAATCTTTATAGACGAAAACAAGACCTGAAAAGAGGCTGAACAATGGAAAAGAGCTCCATTTATGGATTAACATGGACAAAATTAACAGAATGGCTAGAAGCACACGGTCAAAAGAAATTCCGCGCAACACAAGTGTGGGACTGGCTTTATAGAAAACGTGTCAAAACTTTTGAAGAAATGAGTAACGTTCCAAAAGAAACAATTGAACTTTTAACAGCGAATTTTGTGATGAACACTTTAGAAGAACAAGTGGTACAAGAATCTACAGACGGCACGACGAAGTATTTATTTAAGCTGAGTGACGGGAACTTAATTGAAACCGTGATGATGAAGCAAGAATATGGCTTGTCGGTTTGTGTAACGACCCAAGTTGGCTGTAATATCGGCTGTACTTTTTGTGCGAGTGGGCTTTTGAAAAAAAGTCGCGACTTAACTGCTGGAGAAATTGTGGAACAAATTATGAATGTACAGCATTATTTGGATGGACGTAATTTGGAAGAACGCGTGAGTCACGTGGTTGTAATGGGAATCGGAGAACCGTTTGATAATTACGATAATGTGATGGATTTCTTGCGTGTGATTAATCATGATAAAGGTCTAGCAATCGGCGCGCGCCATATCACTGTTTCGACAAGTGGTCTTGCACCGCGCATTATTGATTTTGCAAATGAGGATTTCCAAGTTAACTTAGCGATTTCCCTTCATGCGCCGAATAATGAGCTACGGACGAGCATTATGCGTATTAACAAAACCTATTCGATTGAGAAATTGATGGAAGCAATCCATTATTACGTTAACAAAACTAACCGCCGAATCACGTTTGAATACATTATGCTAAAAGGTGTAAATGATCACAAAAAAGAAGCGCTCGAACTTGCGGCACTTCTCGGCGAACATCGTCATTTAGCTTATGTTAACTTGATTCCTTACAACCCGGTGGACGAGCATATCGATTATGAACGTAGCACAAAAGAAGACGTACTCGCTTTCTATGATACGCTTAAGAAAAATGGTATTAATTGTGTTATTCGCCGCGAACACGGGACAGATATTGATGCCGCGTGTGGACAACTTCGTAGTAAACAAATCAAACGAGTTGGCGTGCGCGAACGCATGAAACAAAAACAAGCAGCAGCGGAAGAATAATAATTTAAACTATCTGGTTTCCATTTGGAGATTGGATAGTTTTTGTTTATACTTAGGGTACCTAAAGCAATTGAAGGAGGACAAAAATCATGGAAGTAGAAATTGTCGAACGAAATGCTTTTACAGCTGTGGGGAAAAAACGAACTTTTTCGGTTGAAAATGATGTGCAAAAAGAAAAAATCAGCCAATTTTGGCAAGAAGCAAACGCAAATGGCGATGCAGAACGAATTAACGAATTAGCTGAATTTGCAACGATTGATGGTATTTTAGGCGTTTGCAAAATGAACGGCGACAAAATGGACTATTATATCTCGGTTGAATCCGAACTCACTCCGCCAGAAGACATGGAAAAACTAACCATCCCAGCAAGTAAATGGGCCATCTTCAAATCAGTCGGCCCACTACCAAACGCAATTCAAAAAGTGTGGGAATACATTTACGGCGAATGGTTCCAAACAAGCAACTACACCCACGGGAACGCTCCAGAACTAGAAGTTTACACAGAAGGCGACACAACTGCCGCTGATTATTATTCGGAAGTTTGGATTCCGGTGGTTGAAAAAGAATAGCAAACCAAAGAATAAATTTCATTGATTGTGAAATTTGTTCTTTTTAAATCCCCCTCCAATCCCATTCCCTAAAATTGACATTGAGAATCATTATCAATATAATGGAAGGAACTAGCCTATTATACATACAATACAATTATCCGAGGGGGATTTAAGAATGATTATTGTAACTAATACGATTAAGGTAGAAAAAGGCGCAGCAGAGCACGTTATCCGTCAGTTCACAGGCGCAAATGGCGACGGACACCCAACAAAAGATATTGCAGAAGTAGAAGGTTTCCTAGGCTTCGAACTATGGCACAGCAAACCAGAAGACAAAGACTATGAAGAAGTAGTCGTAACAAGCAAATGGGAAAGCGAAGAAGCCCAACGTAATTGGGTGAAAAGCGATTCCTTCAAAAAAGCACACGGTAGAACAAAAGACACTAGAGAACAAAGAGAAGACCGCAAAGGCATCGTAGGAAATGCAATCGCTCGTTTTGAAGTGGTTCATGTGCAAAACCCTGTGATTGCTGAAAAATAAGAAGTGAGTGAACAAGCCATTTCGAGGTAGATGGCTTGTTTTTTGTTTTCAGATGAGAAAATAAATACAGTAGTTTTCTCCAAAAGCCCATTTACTAGCAACCCACAATCCAATCATGCTATAATTCTCTAAATGATAACGTTTATCATTTAAGGGGGAATTAAACATGATTGAAAAAACAATTATGGAACGTCGCAGCATTAAAAAAGCGAACGACGCGCCAATTTCAAGAGAAACGGTAAACACCATTTTAGAGCAAGCTGCCTATGCGCCTTTTCACAGCAAAGTAGAGCCGTGGAATGTATATGTATTGCACACACTTGCTGAAAAAGAGCGTTACATCGAGAAAATCATTGAGTTTAATGAGCGCGAACAAGGGGTTAGTTTTTCTGAAGCAGAGATTGCGGATTTAAAAGCAGGCTATGCGAAGAAAATTATTACGCCGCCTTACTTACTCATTGTGACGACGAACATTATCGGTCATGGGAAAAAGGATTTCGAATCAATCGGAGCAACTAGTGCGTTTATCCAAAACATTCAATTACTTGGCTGGGAAGCGGGAATTGGGATGATTTGGCGGTCGAATAGATTTATTTTTGATGCGAAGTTTGCGGAAGATTTAGGTATCCCTTCTGAGCAAAAAATTGTCGGAACTTTGCACTTAACTAGGTTAGCCGAAGTTCCTGAAGCAAAACCGCGCCGTCCTTTGAATGAATGGGTGAAGGATTTAGCGGATTTGTAAGATTGATGTTTCGTGTGATTAGCGTTACAATGGTACAAGTGTAAGAAATAAGGAGGCGAGCAAGATGGCAGTTCCAGCTAGACGTACGTCCAAAGCGAAGAAAAACAAGCGCCGTACGCATAAAGGCTTAACAGCACCAGGTTTGAGTCGCGATAGTGAAACAGGCGAATACCGTATGTCACACCGCATCTCACCAGACGGCACTTATAAAGGTCGCACAATTATCGAAAAATAAGAGGATTTGTTCCAGTGATTGGAACAAATTCTTTTTTTTGTGATACTATAATGGAAAGAGCTAAATACACAAAAAGGAGTCTGATTTTGACATGACAGAAGAATTTGTGAACAAAGAAGATGCGCTGAAAAATTATAATGCAAAAGAGTTTCGTACACCAGATGGCTATACGAGTGATATGATTTTAACTACTGTAAAAGAGTTGAACGGGACACCAACATTACATATTTTATTAATTAAACGAAGCCATACAAACGCGGAAGGAAAACCAAATATGGAAGGCGGAAAATGGGCGGTTCCGGGTGGATTTGTGGATGAAAATGAATCAGCTGAACAAGCTGCTGAACGCGAACTAGAAGAAGAAACAAGTTTGACAGATATTCCGCTGATTCCGTTTGGGGTATTTGATAAACCGGGTCGTGATCCGCGTGGTTGGATTATTTCACGGGCGTTTTACGCAATTGTACCACCGGAAGCTTTGGAAAAAAGGGCGGCTGGCGATGATGCAGCAGAAATCGGGCTTTTTCCAATGACAGAAGCGCTCGAATTGCCACTTGCATTTGACCATTTAGATATGCTCAAAAAAGCATTTAGTGCAATTACAGAAGAATTTTTACTGACAACGGCGATTCGTGATTTCTTGCCGGAAACTTTTTCAGCAGAGCTACTTTACCAAACGTTGGATGGTTGCACGAAGCCAGGCATTTTGCCAGATGAAGTAGAATTTATGGAGAATATCGAGTATTTACCGTATTTAGAAAAAGTGGGCGAGTTATACCGATTTAATGCGGATGCTGAAGCGGGAAGTATTTATTTTTAAATAGAAAAGGAGCCACCGATTTGGTTGGCTCCTTTTTTCTATAGAAAATGCTGTTCGCCATAACGTAATGCGAAATCTTTAAAAGCTTTGGATGCGGGTGAGATATAGTGGTTTTTCAAGCTTGCTAAGTAAATGAAACGCTCATGTTTTGGCTCATTGATGGAGAGAACTTTGACGTTATAATGCGCAAGAGAGGAGATTTTTGGCATAATCGAAATTCCGTAATCAACACTCACAAGCCCAACCATCGCGGTATCTTCCTCTACATAACAGCCGATTTTAGGTTGAATATTTATTTCAGCAAAAAGAGAATCGATGAGAGATCTTAGCCCGCTTGTGTCAGAAAAGAAGATGTACGAATAATCTGCGGTATCTTTTAAATCGATGGAATCATACTTAGCGAGCGGATGGTTTTCAGCAACCACAATCACCAGTTCTTGTTTTGTTAATGGCAAAAATTCAATATCGGGTTCATTTTCGACGTAGGAACAGATTGCTAGGTCAAATTTTTCATTTTTTAAATCAGGAATAATTGATTTTGTCGCACCTTGAAAAAAGGAAAATGTGATGTCTTTATGATTTTCAGCTTTGGTGAAATTTTGGACAAGTTCTGGAACTGTGTGTGCGCCCATTGTATAAATAAAGCCTAAATCAATATTTCCGTGCGATGGGCTCGTTAATTCGTGTAAAAGTTTTTCGCCTTTTTCTAGTTCGGCGAGAGATTTTTCCACATAAGTTAAATAAAAGCGACCGTATTTAGTTAAACGAATATTGCGGCCTTGTTTTTCAAATAAATAGACGCCAAGTTCTCGCTCAAGTTCTGCGATAGAATGGCTTAAGCTAGGCTGTGTAATGGATAATTCGGCAGCAGCAATAGTGTAATGCTCTTTTTCAGCTAGTTTTTTAAAATAGTATAATTGACGCAAATTCATGAAACTACCTCCTTTAAATGCCTTGATAACTCTATTGTAAGCGATTGTATAGAAAAAATCTATGGATAAATCGAAAAATATACATTAGATTAATAATTACTCCTGACTTATAATGAAAGAGAAATAAGATTGTGCATTATTGAACGTGAATAATGTAACAAATAATTTGCTGAGATTATAGTCGCAGGAGGCTTATTATGACAGATTATCCGAGTATTTTTGAACCATTAACTGTAAAACGAATGACCATTAAAAACCGTGTGATAATGCCACCAATGGGGACAAACCTTGCTGGATTAAATGGCGAATTTTTAGAAGAACATATGAATTACTACGAACAACGTGCAAAAGGTGGAACGGGTCTAATTACTATTGAAAACGCTTGTGTAGATTTTCCTTATGGTACAAACGGAACGACGCAACTTAGAATTGATAATGACCAATACATTCCTGGGTTTTACAAATTAACTGAACGTCTTCATAAACACGGAACTTGTGTATCCATCCAAATTAACCACGCTGGGGCATCAGCTTATCCAGCTCGTTTGAATGGACTTCAACCAGTTTCCGCGTCAGATATTCCATCTAAAAAAGGGGGCACTGTTCCTCGTCCGCTTACAGTAGAAGAAATTTATGAAATCGTCAATAAATACGGAGATGCCGCAAGACGCGCCCAACAAGCTGGCTTTGATGCAGTTGAAATCCACGGCGGACACTCGTACTTACTATGCCAATTCTTATCGCCACTTTATAACAAACGTACGGATGAATTTGGTGGCTCGCCTGAAAATCGTGCGCGTATCGTTAAACTGATTTTAGAAAAAGTTCGCGCGGAAGTTGGTCCATTTTTCCCAATTGTGCTGCGTTTTAGTGCAGATGAATTTACAGAAGGCGGTAACCATTTAGAAGATATTTTGGAACTGCTAGATTATTGCCAAGAAGAAGCGGATATTTTGAATGTATCAGCGGCAATAAATGACAACCTATACTTGCAAATTGACCAAATGAACTTGGAAGATGGCTGGAGAAGCTACCTTGCAAAAGCGGTGAAAGATAAATTTAACAAACCAACGATTACTTCCGGTAACATTCGCAGTCCAAAAGCGGCAGAGAAAATTTTGTCAGAAGGATATGCGGACTTGCTTGCGATGGGACGTGGCTTAATTGCTGAGCCTAACTGGGTGAATAAAGTGGCAACTGGTCAAGAAGACATGCTTCGAAAATGTATTTCTTGTAATATCGGGTGTGCGGATCACCGAATTTCGAAGTCGAAGCCAATCCGTTGTACGGTAAATCCAGATATTATTCATGAAGATAAATACAAAGAAACAAAAGTAACTCGTCCGACCAATGTTGTTGTAATTGGCGGCGGAACAGCAGGGCTTGAAGCAGCTTGTACGGCGGCCGAAGTTGGCTGTAACACAACGCTAATTGAAGCGAATGAACAAACTGGTGGCTTGGCGCGTGCCATTGCTAACCTTCCAGATAAAAGTAGAATTGCCGATTTCCCTAATTATTTAGCGAACCGAGCAGAAAAATTAACCAATTTAAAAGTTATTACAGGCACTAAAGCTGATACTGCGCTTATTGATACATTTAATCCTGATGTGGTAGTCAATGCCACAGGATCCAAACCATTACTTCCACCAATTAAAGGTTTGCATGACGTGATTGACAAAGAAGGCAGTAAGGTTCATTCGATTTTCGGACTTATTTCGAATATCGATGACTTTACCGAATTTAGTAACAAAAAAGTGGCAGTTATCGGCGGTGGTGCAGTTGGACTTGATGTGGTCGAGTACTTCTCAGAACGTGGCTCGGATGTTACAATTGTAGAAATGATGCCAATCCTTGGAAAAGACTTAGATATGATTACCAGGCTTTCCATGATGGACATTATCGAGAAAAACTACGTCGATGTGCAGACAGAAACAGCATTAACCGAAGTTGCAGCCGATCATTTCAAAGTGAAGCATGACGGAGTAGACGCCGAGATTCCATTTGATTACGGCTTTGTCTGCCTAGGAATGCGACCAGAACGCCCACTTATGGAAGAGCTTGCGGCATACGGCAAAGAAAAACAAATTGAAATCGTAAATATTGGCGACAGCGCTGCGACAAGAAAAATCTTGGAAGGCGTTCGCGAAGGAAGAAATATTTTAACTACATTAGAAAAAATTGGCTCTTTGTAATCCGAACTGGCAAGGCGGAGTCCGTCTTGCCACATTCGCTCTTTATATAAGTTCACATTTTCACAAATAAACCTTAATTTGGAAAGGAACGATGTTATTATGACAAACAAAATCACAGAAAGAATTACAGGACACACAGAATTAATCGGTTTAATCGCCACTCCAATCAGACACAGTTTATCACCAACAATGCATAATGAAGCTTTTGCAAAACTCGGGCTTGATTATGTATACCTTGCTTTTGAAGTTGGGGACAAAGAACTGAAAGATGTTGTACAAGGATTCCGCGCAATGAACTTACGTGGCTGGAACGTTTCCATGCCAAACAAAACAAACATTCATAAATATTTAGATAAACTTTCTCCAGCGGCTGAACTTGTAGGGGCAGTAAATACAGTTGTTAATGATGACGGTGTATTAACTGGACACATCACTGACGGCACTGGTTATATGCGTGCGTTAAAAGAAGCTGGACATGACATTATCGGCAAAAAAATGACGATTTGCGGCGCTGGTGGTGCGGCAACAGCTATTTGTATCCAAGCTGCTCTTGACGGCGTAAAAGAAATTTCTATTTTCAACAGAAAAGATGATTTTTACGCCAATGCTGAAAAAACAGTAGAAAAAATCAATACAAAAACAAATTGTAAAGCACAATTATTTGATATCGAAGACCACGATCAATTACGTAAAGGAATCGCTGAAAGTGTTATTTTCACGAATGCGACTGGCGTTGGGATGAAACCTTTCGAAGGCGAAACACTTCTACCAAGTGCGGATATGCTTCGTCCAGAATTAATCGTTTCAGATGTTGTCTACAAACCAACTAAAACTAGATTGCTTGAAATCGCCGAAGAACAAGGCTGTCAAACACTTAACGGTCTAGGCATGATGCTTTGGCAAGGTGCGAAAGCTTTCGAAATTTGGACACACAAAGAAATGCCAGTTGATTACATTAAAGAAATCCTATTTTAAAAACTTGCAAAAGAACAAGGTTATCGCTAATCTTAAAACATAATATCGAATGAGGAGAATTATACATGAATAAAGTAGTCGTAAAGAATGTTACGTTTGGTGAAGGTGCACCAAAAATTTGTGTACCAATGGTCGGTAAAACGGTTGCTGCGCTTAAAGTAGAAGCAGAAATGTTACAAACAATCGATTTGGACGTTGTCGAATGGCGCGTTGACTTTTTTGAAGACGTCAAAGATTTAGCTAAAGTGGAAGCTGCACTAGATGAAATTCGCGCAATTTTACCAGAAACACCGATTTTATTCACTTTCCGCAGTGCAAAAGAAGGCGGCGAGTTAGCTGTTAGTGATGAATTTTATTTTGAATTAAATGAAACTCTAGCTGGAACTGGTAAAATTGATTTAGTTGATGTGGAACTTTTCAATGAAGAAGCAGACGTTTTACGCTTAATTGAAACAGCTCACAAGAACAATGTAAAAATAGTGATGTCGAATCATGATTTTGATAAAACACCTGCGAAGGAAGAAATCGTTTCTCGCTTAACTCGCATGGAAGCACTTGGCGCGGACCTTCCGAAAATCGCCGTAATGCCAAAATCTGCTGGAGACGTACTAACTTTACTAGATGCAACGAATACCGTATCTGAAAAAGCTAATCAACCAATCATTACGATGTCGATGGCGGGAACTGGCGTCATCAGTCGTCTTGCTGGCGAAATATTTGGCTCCGCAATGACATTTGGCGCTGCGAAAAAAGCATCAGCTCCTGGGCAAATTGATGTTAATGAGTTACGTCATGTTCTTGATTTACTGCATAAACAATTTTAATGAAGTTCGAAAAACCTTAAATGTAGATTAATCGTCTAAGTTTAAGGTTTTTTTGTTATAATAAGGCATCAGGAATTTTAAAGGAGACGGAACTAAATGAAGAAGTTACTTTTTTTAGGTGATAGTGTGACAGATGCTGGGCGCGATTTTGAAAATGACCGCGAATTAGGACATGGTTATGTGAAAATGATTGCAGACCAGCTTGAGAAAGATGATGTATCGGTTATAAATCGTGGCGTTAGTGCGAACCGGGTGGCGGATTTGCATCGTCGTATTGAGGAAGATGCGATTTCACTTCAACCAGATGTAGTTACGATTATGATTGGGATAAATGATACGTGGTTTAGTTTTAGCAGATGGGAAGATACTTCGGTGACGGCGTTTAAAGAAGTGTACCGTGTGATTTTGAATCGGATTAAAACAGAAACAAATGCGGAACTGATTTTGATGGAGCCGTTTGTATTACCGTATCCGGAAGATCGGAAAGAGTGGCGTGGTGATTTGGATCCAAAAATTGGAGCTGTGCGCGAACTTGCGGCAGAATTTGGTGCAACGCTTATTCCGCTTGATGGGCTAATGAACGCCCTCGCTATCAAACATGGGCCGACCTTTTTAGCTGAGGACGGGGTGCACCCGACCAAAGCAGGACATGAAGCAATTGCCTCTACTTGGTTAGAATTTACAAAATAACGCTTTACAGAAAAATTTATCCATGCTATAGTTGGGTCTATGCGATGAGCCTACAAGCAGTGACTTAAGTTTCACTGCCCCATTTTCCGCGTTATAGCTTTGTGGAAGGCTGCGGAAGATGACGCTATGAAATGCCCCTTAAAGTAATTTAAGGGGCATTTTTCTATAAAAAAGGAGTGTTTGTTTTGCAGAAAGAGAAAGCGCCGATAGGACTTTATTTTTTATTAATTGCAGTGATGGCGAGTTGGGGTTTTAATGTCACGATGACGAAGGTATTAGTTAGCTATTTTCCGACTGTTACGATGACATCATTTCGGATTTTCACTGCAGCGATTACCGTTATTATTATTTTATTTATCACCAAAAAATTACGTCTGCCTACAAAGCGGGAATTTGGTTTAATTTTCCTCGCGAGTATTTTTAATATTGTTATTCATCATTTTTTCTTGTCGAACGGTTTGAAGCTGACGACTGGGACGAATGCTGGGCTTATTCTTGGTTCTGCGCCGATTGTGGTGGCGATCTTTTCTGTGGTTTTTCTCCGTGAACGGATTGGGGCTTGGCGAGCGGTCGGCTTTTTAGCAGGGATTTTTGGCGTGAGTTTGGTTGTTCTTTCTAATGGAACGGGAATTAGCGGGATTTCACTGGGAGACATCGACATTTTTATCGCGATGGCTTCCCAGGCATTTAGTTTCATTATTATTAAAAAGCTCGCTGGTTCGATGGACACGGGTCTGATGACGGGATATATGCTGTTTCTTGGTTCGGTTATGTTGTTTGGTTTAAGTCGCTTCATGGAGCCTGCTGGCATGTCAGAATTAGTAGCGGTTCATTCATGGAAACTGTGGCTCTTGTTTGTTGTTTCGGCTGTAGTTGCAACGGCTTTTGGTAATTTTGTCTATAATTATGCGGTTGGGAAAATTGGGCCGTCGCGCTCGGCTATTTTTATGAATTTCAATCCATTGTTTTCGCTTATTGGCGCATTACTTTTCCTTGGAGAAGCAATTCGAATTCCACAATTAGTCGGGTTCGTTTTTATCATTGTTGGCGTCTTGCTCGGATCGGGCGCATTAATGGATCTTATTTATGAACGCAAAAAAACAAAAGTACGAAATCCTGAAAAGATGCTCGAAAAAGAAGTTTGACTTTTATTGACCTTTGTATTATAATTTGGTTAGTTACTTATTAAAAGTAACTCGATAATGATAGGAGGGATAGCATGAAATTGTTATTAAAAAATATTAATGAACTTGCTGCAAAACAAAAAAGTGAAGGATTAACTGCTTTTGAAAAAGAAAGACAAGCTGCCCTTCGTCAAGAATATTTGAAGAAAATTCGAGGAACAGTGCAAGATAATTTACATCACGTAACAATTATTGATCCACTTGGAGACGATGTAACTCCTAAAAAACTAAAAGAAATCCAAGCCGAATTAAGAGGCTGATATAACTCATAGAAGGTTGAAAGAGCTCATTGCTTTTTCAGCCTTTTTTTGTGGATAGAGCTAATTTACCATCTTGCGGAGTTGAATAGAGAAAAATGGTGACGAACAGTTTAACATTTTCGGAAATACCGGTGCTACAATCAAGGTGAGAAAGGAGAGGATAACATGGAAATTGCAATTGCAGCTGACCATGGCGGATTTCAGTTGAAAGAAAAAATCCGTGCGCATTTAATTGAAAGCGGCTACACAGTAAAAGATTTTGGTTGTTATTCATTAGAAAGCGTGGATTTTCCAGAGTATGCCGCTAAAGTAGGACACTTTGTTGCAACCGAAAACAGTTTAGGTGTGCTCTGTTGTGGAACAGGGATTGGAATGTCTATGGCAGCCAACAAAATAAAAGGTGTTCGTGCGGCTGTCGTTTCAGATGCTTTTTCAGCAATGATGACGAGGCGACATAATAACTGTAATGTTCTTTGTCTTGGTGAACGTGTTCTGGGCGATAGTCTAGCGTTACTCTTACTTGATACATGGCTTGCGGCGGAATTTGAAGGCGGGAGACATATGACAAGGATCGCAAAATTGGCGGAACTTGAGGAACGGGAGGAAGATAAATGAAAATGATTGCGGCTTCCATTATGTGCGCAGATTCGCTTCATCTCGCTGACGAACTCCGGGCACTCGAACAAGCAAACGTAAAGATGCTCCATTGTGATGTGATGGATGGTGTTTTTGTAGAAAATGCAGCAATGGGCGCCTATGTCCTTCAAGATATAAAAAACAATACAGATATGCTACTAGATATCCATTTAGCTACAGTGAACCCTGATAAATTTGTAGATTTGTATGCGGCGATAAAGCCGGCTTATATGTCCTTTCACGTAGAAGCTTCACCTGATGTCGATGCGACTATAAACCACATCCGGGAGCTAGGAATCAAACCATCCATTGCCATCAGCCCGAATACAGAGATTGAACAGATTTATCCATTTTTAGAGAAAGTCGATATGGTTTTAATGATGACTGTTAACCCAGGATTCGCCGGGCAAAAATTCCAGCATCATGTACTAGAAAAAATCAAGCAACTTCAAAAAGAGCTTGAAAGCCATACCAATAAACCATTAATTGAAGTAGACGGTAATATTTTTGAAGAAACAGTTCGGTTGCTTGAACCAATTGGCGCAGATGTCTATGTCGTTGGAACAGCGGCATTGTTTAACGATAAGCCAGGTAGTTATAAAGAAAAACTAGCGCCACTAAGAGAAATTATCCAAGAAAGGTGAGGGAAAATGCATTTAGATTCAGCTAATTTAGATGACGTGAAAAAAATTCAAACCAGTTCCATTTTTAAAGGAATTACAACGAACCCAACTATTTTAGTAAAAGAAAAATGTAATCGAGAAACAGCAATTAATCATATTTTAGAACATACAAATAAACAAGTTTTTGTACAGACAGTTGGTTTTAGCTATGAGGAAATTTTGGCAGATGCACGCATGTTATTAGCTACGTTTGGGAAAGAAAAAATAGCTATTAAGATTCCGGCACATGAGGCTGGTATTAACGTCATAGACACACTCAAAAAAGAGGATAAAACCATTCAAATCTTAGGAACTGCTATTTATTCGGCTGATCAAGCAATCGCGGCTACCTTGGCTGGTGCAGATTTTGTTGCCCCATATGTGAATAGGATGAGCGCAGCGAACATCGATCCTTTTAAAGAAATCGCCCAAATGCGTCACTTTTTTGATAAAAAGGCGCTTAAAACACAAATTATGGCAGCGAGCTTTAAACATAGTGGGCAAGTAATGCAAGCTTATGAAAGTGGCGCAGATACGGTAACAATTCCTTATGAAATTTATTCGCAAATGACCAACAAAGTTTTAGCAGTAGAAGCAATTCGTGTCTTTAATAAAGATGCTACATTGTACGAAAAGTAACAATCTCCTTCTCATGTTGTGGAAGTGTGTGGAGAAAACTTGTGATGAAAGCGCATTCTTAAGCGCCGAACCCTATGCTATAATTAGGCTATCAAAGGGGGGGAGACGCATGTATCTGGATAACAGAAGTAAAACACTATTTCAAGAAGTCATAAAAAATCCGAACATTACAAATAAACAACTCGAAGTAAAGTATAAATTATCGCGTTACCAAATCAGCTATAGTTTTCAGAAAGTAAACGAATGGCTTAAGTGGAAAAATTATCCAGAAGTAAAGCGTTCCAAAAACGGCAGATTTATATTAGAACCCGAGCTTACAGCGCTATTTTCTGAAAAAGAAACTCGAGATCCAAGCGTAGAATACTTACCTTCTGAAAATGAACGTGCTAATTTAATTTTGCTGATGCTTTTAACAGCAAAAGAAGAACTATCCCTCGCCCATTTTACAACGAAGATTCAAGTAAGCAAAAACACTATTCTTCGTGATTTAAAAGTAGCACAAAAATTACTTCCTAAAGAAACTACTGTCACTTATAGTAGAGCATCGGGTTATCAGTTGGCAGGCAGTGAGTGGGAACTGCGCAAGGTTCTGACACAAGTTGTTAGTAGTGTGAAAGAGATGTTTCGAGGAGAACACTATTTCTTATCGTATTCAGGAATTGAAAAAGTCCAACTAATGGAAATTCGCCGCACACTTGAAGAAGCAGAAGCGATGATGCAAATAAAATTCACCTATGAACAAATCGAATTACTACCCTATCTGCTATCCGTGATGTTCTTAAGAATCAGAGACCGGCGCTTAATCGACACTGCTTTTCATATTGACGAGAAATCACTTTCAGACACGCGAGAATACCATATTACCGATATTTTGCTCGAAAAAACCGGCCCAGTTCCAGAACAAGAGCGACTTTTCATCACATTACAACTTCTTACAACAAACATCTTTTCCGGCGAAATTTTAACTGAAAAATTAACAGAAGACTTGGAAAAAGTTGTCCTCACATGCTTAGACCTATTCGAGAAAAAAGCACTTGTTTCCCTTAAAAACAAACATATCTTAATTGAAAAATTACTCTTACATCTAAAACCAGCCTATTACCGGATTAAATACCAAATGAATTTGGAAGATACACTTTATGAAAAATTCAATCAAGAATTCGAGGCGCTTAACTTTATTGTGAAAGAAGCTTTTGACCCACTTGCGAAATTTATTGGTCGCGAAATCCCGGCAGGCGAAATATTCTTCATTTCGTTGTTCATCGGTAGCGATATGATTCCGCAAAACGATATTTATCATAAACAAAAACGAGCGATTGTTCTTTGTCCGAGTGGGGTTACTTTTTCGAAAATCATGGAAAATATTTTAGTAAAACTATTCCCGGAAATCCATTTTTATCCAACTATATCTGTTCGTGAATACGCCTTTTTTAAAGCAGAAGTTGATATTGTTTTTTCTTCCATTCCATTAAAAGATGGTGAAAATGTCTTTGTTGTTCAGCCATTTATGAACGATATCGAAAAAACACAACTGCGGCAACACGTCTTACAAAACTTATTTGGAATGGGAAATCAGCTCACAAGTATTGATAAAATCATGGAAGTAGTGGAGCGTAACGCCGTTATAAAGGATCCGAATGCAATACGAGATGGAATCATTGATATTTTGTCCGCTAATACAGCTACAAATGAAAATAAACGTGTGAAAAAAGTCTATTTACATGATTTAATCACCGAAGATAACATCATGATTTGTGAGGATGTTAAAAACTATCAAGAAGCGATTCGGTTAGCTAGTCAGCCGCTGTTACTGCAACAAGCAATTACAGCAAACTATGTAAAGACCATGATTGATAACCATAAATTCCACGATCCGTACATTATTATCGGTGAAGATATTGCCATTCCACACGCAATGCCTAATGCAGGGGTGAATCGACTCGCTATGTCTCTTTTAGTCGTGAAAAATGGCGTATTTTTTTCAGAAACAGAACAAGTTCATTTCGTAATAGTCATCGCACCCGTGGATAAAGAGCAACATATTGAAGCACTTTATCAAATCGTTCATTTAGCAGAGAATCACCAAATTTTAGACGATTTACTTGAAAACGCAACCAAAGAAAAAGTCATGCAAACAATCAACCAATTAGTAATTAGAGAGGATGAATAAATTTTGGATAAACAAGCTATTTTAAATAATATTCACCAAACATGGCAAGAAGAAGCAAATGCGATTTCCCGTTTGCCGGAAGTAACAAGTGAAGAGGCCCTCGTTAAAACTGTTGAAAAAATCGCCAAGTGCACAGGGAAAATAGTCGTATCTGGTTGTGGAACGTCCGGCGTCGCTGCGAAAAAATTAGTACATTCTTTCAATTGTATCGAACGTCCAGCCGTCTTTTTAACCCCATCAGATGCTGTGCACGGGACTCTTGGCGTACTTCAAAAAGAAGATATATTGATTCTCATTTCAAAAGGTGGGAATACAGGCGAATTACTTAATTTAATTCCTGCTTGTAAAACAAAAGGAAGTACATTGATTGGCGTAACAGAAAACCCAGAATCCGTTATCGCCAATGAAGCAGATGTCTTTTTCCCAGTAAGTGTAAGTAAAGAACCAGACCCTTTTAATATGTTAGCAACGGCAAGTACAATGGCTGTTATTGCAAGTTTTGATGCAGTTATTGTTTGCTTAATGACCTATATGAATTACACAAAAGAGCAGTTTTCCGTCATCCATCCTGGTGGTGCCGTTGGAAACAAATTATTAAATAAATAAACAAGCAGCCAGTCGGAGGGATGCAATTTGGATGTATTAGAATATTTTAAAGAAGAAATGGTTCGATTTTCAAACGAACAGGATAAAGAAAAATTACTTGCGGAAATGGCGGAACAGTTATGTGAAGTAGGCGCTGTAAAGCCGAGTTTCAAAGATGCGGTAATTAAACGGGAAAAAGTTTTTCCAACCGGATTACTAACCGCGCACGCCGGGGTTGCCATTCCGCATACAGATAGCGAACATGTTATTCGGCCAGTGGTGGCTGTACGAATACTCAAGAAGCCCGTTTCATTTATTGAAATGGCCTCTGATAACGAAGCAATTGATGTGAGAATTGTCTTTATGATGGCGCTAAGGAGTGCCGATGAACAACTAGATATGCTACAAACACTTATTCAACTTATTCAAGACGAGGAGGTGATGACGACCTTACTTAAAGCGCAAGAAACGGGAGATGTTCTTTCCGCAATAGAACATTTTTCTAAGAATAATTAAGGGAGGTCGGGAATAGATGGGGAGTTTTTTTGCAAGTTTTGTAGACTGGCTAATAGGAAGTCCAGGTAGGTTTGTCGTTAACTTAATTGAAGATAATATGCTGGTTTTTATGGTTATAGTAATGATCTACGCCACCACCATTTTATACGCCAAGTGGACACTCGCATACTACTTACCGAAAAAAATGAATCAGTTAGCAGAAATGAAAACGTGGGAGCTGGACGAATTATATGCAGCGTGGCAAACAAAGAAAAAAGCTCTACCGTGGTACATTCTCGTGCCAAGCCGAAATGAATTTTGGGTGAAATCAGCCCGAAATGCACCAGAATCAACTAAATTACTCCATTTTAGTCAACAAAAATTAAAACTAAGTGACAAAGAAAAGTTACAAAAAATCATAGAAATTCAATCTTGAGGTGATAATAGTGGCAAAAATAGTTCCGTCTGTTTTTGGAGCAGACATTGGCAGAATTAATGAACAGTTACAAGTCTTAGAGAAAAATGGCATCGATTTATTACATGTAGATATGATGGATGGCTCGTTCGTTCCGAATATTGCTTTTGGTCCAGATCAAATCAAAATGATGAAAAAAGGCACAAAACTTCAATTTGATGTTCATATGATGGTGTATGAACCAGACCGTTATATTCCAAGATTAGTGGAAGCAGGCGCACATATGATTACAGTCCACCAAGAAGCGACGACTCATTTGCATCGTACAATTCAACTAATTAAAAGTTACGGAGTTCGCGCGGGAGTTGTGTTAAATCCAGGTACACCACCAAGCACTTTGGAATACGTGTTAGATGATATTGACTGTATTTTGCTTATGACTGTAAATCCAGGATTAGGTGGTCAAAAATTCTTCCAATCAAGTTTAGAAAAAATCAGAAAAACCAAGGCGTATATTGGAAACCGTCCTATTCAAATTGAAGTAGACGGCGGAGTGAATGCCGAACTTGCGAAAGAATGTACACTTGCAGGTGCGGATTTAATCGTTGTAGGATCTTACTTATTTGAAGGAGATATCGAAGCGAATTTGGAGAAGTTATCGAAAGGAGTTTTAACAGAATGAAAGCTTTAAAATTATATGGAAAAAGAGATTTGCGTTATGAAGAAGCGGATATGCCAACAATCGAACAGCCAGATGATGTTATTTTGAAAGTGAAAACGGTTGGGATTTGCGGATCTGATATTTCGAGATACAGTAAACTTGGTCCGTACGTACCAGGAATGGTGTGGGGACATGAATTTTCAGGAGAAGTGATTGAGGTTGGTAGTGAGGTAACGGATATTGAAGTTGGTGATAGGGCTGCCGGATGCCCAGCACTCTATTGCGGTGAGTGTGAATACTGTAAAAAAGGCGAATTCGCCCGCTGTCGGAAGCTAACAGTAATCGGAGCAAGACATCCCGGAGCCTATGCTGAGTATATCAAACTTCCAGCAGAAAATGTAGTAAAAATACCAGACGAATTAGATTATGAAGCTGCTGCACTTGTAGAACCTTCCGCAGTAGTCGTTCATGGGTTTTATCATACGAAATTACAAGCAGGCGATGATGTCGTTGTTGTCGGAAGCGGCAATATCGGTTTGCTAGCAATTCAATGGGCAAAAGTTTTTGGCGCAAAAAGAGTTATTGCAATTGATGTAGACGATAAAAAGTTAGCTCTTGCAAAAGAAGTAGGAGCAGACGTCGTTATTAATTCTTTAAAAGAAGATCCGTTAGAAGTAGTCGCTGCACATACAGATGATCTAAACGCTGATTTAGTTGTAGAAGCAGCGGGATCACCCATTACATCTGCCCAAGTTTTTGCCTATGCCAAAAAAGGTGGAGGCGTCGTTTTCCTTGGAATTCCATACGCGGATGTAACAATCGAACGTTTCTATTTTGAAAAAATTGTTCGGAGCGAGCTTACTGTTTGGGGTTCATGGAACGCAATTTCCGCACCATTTCCAGGGAAAGAGTGGCAAACAACCATTCACTTCCTAGCCAATAAACAAATCAACATTGAGCCAATGATTACACATCGTCTTTCACTTGCTGAAGGACCAGAAGTTTTTGAGCGAATCTATGAAAGAAATGAATTTTTCGGGAAAGTATTATTTTTCCCAGAATGATAGGGGGATTTTAAGATGAAAAAGAAGAGAATTTATGTATGTTGTGGGACTGGAATTGCGACTTCCACAGTTATTTCCAAAAAAGTACGTGCAGTTTTAGATGAAAAGCGCATTCCATATGAAATTAGTCAATGCACGGTTCAAGAAGTAGCATCAAAAGTAAGTACATCCAAGCCAGACATTATTGTTAGCTCAACGACTGTTACAGGCGATGTTGGTGATGTACCGGTTGTTATTGGGAGATCATTTTTAACAGGCCTTAAAAAACAAGAAACAATCGATGAAATACTCGCGATACTTCAAGATTAAAGGGAGGGCACAAAATGGATATTATTCTAGATTTCTTTAAATATATTATCGGACTTGGTGTAACAGTTATGATGCCAATTATCATTACCATTCTAGGTGTGATTTTCCGCAAGAAAATTAGTGTAGCTTTTAAAGCAGGATTAACAGTTGGTGTTGGGTTTGTTGGACTAGGCGTTATTACTTCACTTATGTTAACGACCATTACACCAGTAACAAAAGCACTCGTAGAAAATTATAATTTCAAATTAACCGCGACGGATATCGGCTGGGGAGTCGGGTCATCACTCGCATGGGGAACTGAAGTAGTACCATTTGTTTTCGTCGCAATTATTGCAACTAATATTTTAATGATTGCCTTTAAATGGACGAAAACAATGGATGTTGATATTTGGAACTACTGGCAGCCGCTTTTTATCGCGAGTGCACTTTACTTAACGACCGGTAGTATGATTATTGCTATTCTTAGTTCGATTATTAATATGGCAATTATTTTCAAAATCGCTGACTGGACACAAAAAGATGTAGAGGATGTATTAGGTTTGGATGGAATTTCCCTACCACAAATTCAAACTTCTGGGTGGGCTCTTGTTGGTTATCCGATGAACTGGTTACTTGGAAAAATTCCTGGCGTTAGGAAAATCAATTGGTCCACAGAGAAAGTTCAAACCCGCTTAGGTATTTTCGGCGAACCAATGCTGATGGGCTTAATTATCGGTGGTGGACTTGCAGCAATTGCGCAAATGCCACTAAGCCAAGTACTGCAAACCGGAGTAACAATTGCAGCTAGTTTAGTACTTATTCCGCGGATGGTTTCGCTTTTAATGGACGGGCTTACCGTTATTTCAGAAGCTGCCCATGAATTCATGGAAAAACGTTTCCCAGGTCGCGAACTATTTATCGGACTAGATTCAGCAGTTGGGATTGGACACCCATTTGTACTTTCACTTGGACTTTTAATGATTCCAATTACTTTAATCTTGGCATTCATTTTGCCAGGCAATAAAGTATTACCTTTAGCTGATTTAACGGCATTACCATTCTATATGATTTTTGCCATTGTGCCATCAAAAGGTAATTTGTTTAGAGGTATTTTTACAGGTATCGTTATCGTCATTATTACCCTCTACCTATCAGGCGCAGCGGCACCACTGATGACAGAACTTGCTGGTCAAATCGGCTATAATATACCGAAAGATGCTGTAGAAGTAACTTCTCTAGCTGTAGGGACTCAGTGGTATACTTGGATTGTATATTACGGACTTCATTGGTTCGGAGGCATTCTTTAATTGTAATATAGTGAAACAAGCATTAGTTCGCGCTAATGCTTATTTCATTTCCATGAAGAATTTTTAGCTAGTAGACAACCCTCAGACAGTTCTATATAATAATAAGGAGAAGAAATTAGTACGGCGGAAGGAGATAGCAATGACAGGCAAAATGAAACTTTTTTCTGTGACGAGTGAGAGACCACTTGCGACAAAAATTGCAGATTATCTAGATATACCTTTATGTGAGGTGGAGCTCCAGAAGTTCAGTGATGGAGAAGTGAAAATTAATATTGAGGAAAGTATCCGCGGTACTAACGCGTATGTTGTTCAATCAATGAATGCAAACGTAAATGAACGCTTAATGGAACTTTTAATCATGGTAGATGCCTTAAAACGCGCCTCCGTGCACTCAATTAATATAATTATGCCTTATTATGGCTATGCTCGTCAGGACAGAAAAGCACGCTCAAGAGAACCTATTACTGCCAAATTAATGGCAAACTTAATCCAACGTGCGGGAGCAAATCGTTTAATTACGGTTGATTTGCATGCAGCTCAAATTCAAGGCTTTTTCAATATTCCAATCGATCATCTGTCAGCAGTTCCACTTATCGGTGATTATTTGATTGAAAAATACGGTGAAGAGGACGTTGTTGTAGTCGCACCAGACCATAGTGGTGTTGTTCGTGCACGTAGAATTGCTGATCGGTTAAATGCGCCAATTGCCATTTTAAATCGTAAACCAAGACCGCACGAAGATGAGATTATGAGCGTTATCGGCGACGTGAAAGGCAAAGTCGCAATCGTTGTCGATGATATTATTGATACAGGTGTACGTGCCACAACTTCAGCTGACATTTTACTTGAAAAAGGGGCAGTAGAAGTAATCGCGTGCGCAACCCATTCAGTCATGGCTGGAGACGCGACTGAACGTTTGCAAAACTCAAGAATCAAAGAAGTTATTACATCCGACTCTATCGACCTTCCAGAAGAAAAACAATTCGAAAAACTAACCACGATTTCCATTGGACGCATCCTAGGCCGCGCAATCGAAGGCGTCCAAGAAAACCGTTCATTGCATCCGTTATTTTAAATATTAAACTTAAAAACAGTAACTTAGCATAGTGCTGTTTTTTTGTTTTTAGTAATCTGTCGACCAGCAGTAACGTAAAAAACACCGAAGACCGACAGAAAGTTGTGAATGCTTGGAGGAAGCAGAGTTTGGAGATATTTGCTTTGAAAAAGTATGCTGGCAAAAGTAGATTTCATCTGATTTTGAACAGGTCGACAGAAACAGCCTTTTGAGGTAAGATGGGAGTAAGAAGAAAAGTGCACGGGTTTTAGTTACTTATTGTGAAATGTAAATGTTGTTTGGTCTACATCGAAAAGAGCGTGTGTTTCGTTTTAGTTACTTATTGTGAAATGTAAATACAAAATGGAAATTCATTCAACAGTCGCGTTTGATGTTTTAGTTACTTATTGTGAAATGTAAATTGCGTGAACATGACTCCCTTAACATGTGCAAACACCGTTTTAGTTACTTATTGTGAAATGTAAATCAAGTTGAAGATATAAACTACATTCAGACAGTTAAAAGTTTTAGTTACTTATTGTGAAATGTAAATGATATATCAATCTTTAATTTTTTAACTTCCATTTTTGTTTAGTTACTTATTGTGAAATGTAAATGTAGGAAGCGGCTTTAAAGAAATTATTAAATAATCTGGAGGACATTTTCATGAAAAAAGTTTTAATGCCACTTATGCTACTCGCAGTTTTATTATATGGTTGTTCATCACAAAACGAAGGGGTAACGAAAGAAACTGCCATTTCGAAGACGATCTCTATACGAGCGGACTACACTATTCCAGCAAATTTGGAGGAACTAACAGCGAGCAGTGATTCTATTGTTAAAGTGAAATTTCTACAGAATAAAGACATCGGTAAAAATGGAAGTACAATTAGTGAAGTAGAGATTTTAAAAAACTACAAAGGTAATTTTAAAAAGGGCGAGAAAATAGATATCTCGGAACCGTGGTATTTAAGTGATGATAAATATGTCGCGGTTGAAAACTATATTGCGCTTGAAAAAAATAAAGAATATACCTTGTTTCTTAACGAAAGCGACGATAAAGTAAGTTCTATAGTTAGCATGGGTTACGGTAAATTCAGTGAAAATCTCCAAGAAAAACAAGGTATTCTTGCAGATTTTGACAAACTTGGCGAAGTTCAAAAATACGATTTTATTTCTGAGAGCAAGGATGAAGTAAAGAATTACCAAGCAATCAAGCAACAAGTTTTCGAAAAATATCAAGATTCAAAGTGAAAATAACATATAGTTTAGCCTAGTTGCGGAAACCCTAAAATTCCGTCATAATAGAAAAAAATGACGGGAGCTGATAAATTGATTATTGATGTATTGCAACATGTGCCGCACGAAGGACCTGGACTTATAGCGAATTGGGCGAGAGAAAATCAGCATCAGTTAAAGATACATACGTTATTTGAAGAAAATGAATATGTTCCAAAAGACGCGGATTTTTTAATTGTGCTTGGAGGACCGATGGGGATAAATGATACAGCTGAATTCCCCTGGTTATTGGAAGAGAGGGCCTTGATAAGACGATTAAGTGAGCAAAATAAACCAGTATTTGGTGTATGTCTTGGTGCTCAGCAAATTGCAGCGACTTTTGGTAGTGAAATTACGGTAAATAAAGAAAAGGAAGTCGGCTGGTTTCCTGTTAAGCGAACATCCGAAAAATTAGCGTTTTTTCCTGAATCGCTCGACGTATTTCATTGGCATCAAGATACATTTTCGTTGCCGGATGGTGCTACTCGTTTGTTTGCTAGCGAAGGTTGCTTAAATCAAGGCTTTATATACGGAGAAAATATTATCGGTTTACAATTTCATTTTGAAATGGAAAAGGCTGGAATAGAAACCATTTTGCAAATTGATGGGGAATTTATCACACCGGGTAAATACGTTCAAAGCATCGAATTAATGCGAGGTAAAAGTGTTCCTCGGGATAATAAGCAAATGTTAGAAGCTATTTTGGATTATTTAATAAAAGCAAAACCATCTGACTAAAAATCAGATGGTTTTTTCTTAATATCCAGTTTCAACAGAAGCGTTGACAATATACATTAAGTCGTTCTTGTCTTCTTTATCTTCCAAGAAAATGCCGCTTGTTGTCATCATGCCGCCAGCCATTTTTTCGATTGTTACTGTGCCATAAGGGATAATGGCGCGAATGGAATCTTCGTCTAATTTATCAGCATCGCATGGTAAAGCTAGTTTGATATTCACTACCATGTTTTGTAAATCGCCCTCTGGAAGGAGTCCTTGAATTCCGGGCATCGAATTAGTGAAAATCGCATTTCTTACAGCGCGTTCAGCCGCTTTAGTTATATTTTGGCCGTGTACATCTACACCAAAGCCAGTTTGAATGAATAAAATTTGTTCCATCATCCGTCACTCCTTAAAATCTTTTATTAAAGCTGCACCAGGTCGATTTTTTGCGTAGCCTTCCATTACTTCGGTAAAATGTAAGCCATCAGTATCAGAAGTATTAGCGAATATTTCCGCCATCTGTTTTCGTTGTGCAGCGCCAAGTTCATTTTCTAATTCTTTACCAGCTGAGGTCAAGAAAATACAGCGTTGGCGTTTGTCGCGAGTGCCTTGTTCAATTGTAAGAAGTTCGCGATCTTTTAACTCTGCAAGTGGCTGGTGTAAAGCTTGTTTCGATATTTCTAAAAAGGTTAGAAGTTCGTTAATCGTAAGTCCAGGCATCCGTGCAGTGAAGAACAAAATGCGATGATGTAATCTTTTTAGTGAATGTTTGGCAATAATTAAATCAGCGGTCTCTGTAAATGCTTTATAGCCGAAGTAAAATAAAGCGATTTGTTGATTCATGTTTTGCTCATTGTTCATAAATATACCCCTTTTTCTGTCAATATCAACAGTATAGCATAAATAGGGCGAAGAAATGATGGTAAGCGCACTACTTTTTTCTCATTAAAAAAGCTTTATTTACAAGTGGAATTTGATAAGTTTTTAAATAAATAGAAAACAGAGAGTTTAAAATTAGTGATAAAACGTCTATTTGTGTACAAAATGTTACGTTAATTGAATTTTCAAAACTTTTATTTCTGATAAATAAAACGTTTTCTTTGTTGGTTTAAAGCGATTTATCAGTATTATAAACTGAATAATATGAATATTAAATCAAATAAAATGTGAATTTTTTTACGAAAACGTATTGAGAGTTAATTTTTAGGACGTTATACTTTGGAAAGAAATCAAACATTAAGGAGACCATAAATGAAAAAAGTTCTAAAAATGTTTCTCGTAACTATTTGTATGTTTATAATGATTTATCCTACAACGGCAGTTCATGCAGATGAAACCGCAGAGGTCGTAAATATTCCTGATACAAACTTAAGAGCCTATCTAAATGGACTACTCAAACAACCCGCGGATGCTCCAATCACTAAAAGCCAACTAGCAACAATCAAAACCGTTACTCTTGCTGGAAGTAATTATACTGATCTTACTGGTATAGAAGAAGCGGAAAATCTTACAACACTTACACTTAACAATACAAACATTCAAACCCTAGAGCCAATTAAAAACCAAACATCTTTGACTTACTTAACTGTTAGTGGTGACAATGTGAAAGATAGCTTTTTTGTAGATTTAAACGGGTTAGTTAATTTACAGAGCTTGAGTATCGGTAGCAGCGAAGTAACACATAATATTTTCAATAATTTTAATAAATTACCGAAACTTACCTACCTATATGCCCAAAATTCAATGAAAATCACGGATATTTCTGCATTAGCCTCTTTGCCAGCATTAACAACGCTTTTTGTACAATTTGATGGAATTGATGATTTTCGACCTTTAAATGATTTTGAGAGTTTTAAAAATGGTAACTTAAAAGCTTTAGCAGCATTTGGACAAAATACCGGTCGGACAAATCCGCGCATCACGCTTAAATCAGGCAAACTTGATTTTAACGAAGCAAACCAAACGTTATATTTACCATTTTCGATGATGCCAAAGCCATTAACTAGCTTTGATGGGACAGTTGCTCCTTTTTCTAAATCCAACTCTGCAAGTAACACGTACTTAGGTTTTAACGATGTGGCACTTCCAAGTTCACGTCTTACAATTACAGATGATGGCATTACAGTAAGTGGCGTAACGAAAGAAGAATTTGATAATTTAACGGAAATTGAATATAATGCGCGCTATGATTTTCCGACAGGTAGTTATCCTACACCACCGAATATGACTTCTTATGTTGTTTCAAGCGGAACTTACGATCAGTATTTTGATATTAGCCATACGTTAGATTTAACAGCCGATGAAAGTTTTGACTATAATCAATACGATGCAACAACAGAAGAGCAATTTTTAAAAGATGTTAACGCTAAAACGGACGATGGCACTCTTGTCCAAAGTGATTTTAACCAAGTAGTAAAACTAGATGTACCGGGCGAATACACGGTCACATTAAACGCAGAAAATGCGGCAGGGCTAAAAGCAACTCCTGTGACAGTAAAGGTAACTGTACATGAAAAACCTGTTATCACAGCAGATCCTGCTATTTCTTATAAAAAAGCAACAACTAAATCAGTCGACGAATTTTTAAACGAGATTCATTCCGCTGTAACAGGAAACGCGACACTTACGAGCGATTTTAATAAAGTAGTAGATTTAACCACACCAGGAAAATACACCGTAACATTAAATGCTGAAAATGAGCGCGGCCAAAAAGCAGATCCTGTAACAGTTATTGTGACAGTCACTGATGCGGACGGCGAAACAGTTGACCCAACACCACCTGCATCCGAAGAAAAGAACTCAACACAAGATGAAAAACCAATCTCAGAAGTCACAAAACTTCCAGAAATCCTTAGTGAAAACGCAGAAGAACAAGTTAACGTGCAAGAAAAAGCAGAAAAGGCTACACTCGTAACTAATGAAAATGTAGCAACAAAAACAAACCAACCAAAAACTAAAAACCTTCCAAAAACCGGCGATGCGGGACTAGGCACTCTTCCAATAGTTTCAGCAGGAGCAATGCTTAGTTTGACGGCTCTCATTCTTTTCAGAAAACGCAAATCTTAAACATCTGAAAAGAAGCCTAAAATTATTTTTATAGGGTATTGAATACTATAAGAAAAGTTGTAGGAGGTTATAATTATGGAAAAATATCATCGCATTCTTGTAGCTGTGGACGGTTCGGAACCAGCGAAATTAGCCTTTGAAAAAGGAGTAGAACTAGCTCTGAAATTAAATGGTGTTCTTGGTATTGCAAGCATTGTTGATTTACGAGCTTTTTCTCCAAATGTCTCTTATGATGGTAGTTTAGAAGAAAAAGCAGAATTAGAATTAAAAACAAGCGTAAATGAATATGCCGATATAGCGAGGAAAGCTGGGGTGGCGAAAGTAGAAACTTTTGTAGCTAAAGGCAATCCTAAAATCTTACTATCAACTGATATTCCAGCAGAATTTCAAGCAGATTTAATTATTTGTGGAGCTACCGGAATGAATCGGGTTGAAAAACTTGTGCTTGGTAGCGTATCTTCCTATATCATGGCCCATGCGATTTGTGACACTTTAATAGCAAGATAATAAAAGAGGAGATACTTTTCAAAAGTATCTCCTCTTTTATTTGTTTAGATTTATGTGTGGCATAAAAATATAGGATTTTATTTAGAACCTTTTTCCACGTAGCTTAAATCATTTACATCGCCAATAGTGAATTTACCATCTTTGTAAGTGATTTTTGTTACACTTGCATTTTTGATACCTTCAGCAGGAAGTTTGTATCCTGGTTCGATAGTATCAAGAAGTGCGCCGATACTTAAGCCGTGGGAAACTAGTAATACATTGCTGTCGCCATTTTCGCTTTCTTTCTTAGCAACTTCTGTTAAGCCTTCTTTTAGTCGAGCTTGGATAGTTGCGTAATCTTCTGCTGGCCAGTTTTCGCCTTCTTTTACGCGAGTTTTATCAAGAGCAGCTACACTATCCGCAAATCCTTTTGGAGAAATACCAGCTTTTTGCCATTCTTCTAAAGTTTTACCTTGGCTTTTTGCAATATCAGTCCACATATTTTCATTTAAATCGCCTTCATAAGAACCGAAATTGAATTCACGGAAACGTGGGTCTGTTTCGACTTTTTTATCAGCGGATTTATCGCTTTCTTTCAAAATTAAGTTTGCAGTTTGGATAGCACGACCACTGTCACTGCTGTAAGCTGCAGAGAAATCAACGTCTTTTAAGCCTTTACCAGCACTTTTAACTACTTCTTCACCAGCGGGAGTAAGAACCGCATCAGACCAACCTTGTACACGATCAGTTGTGTTTAACATTGTTTTACCATGACGTACTACATAAAATGTCACAGTGCCATCTTCTTTAGTTTCTTTTGTCTCTTTTTTGTCTGCAGATGTGCTGTTACCGCAACCTGCAATTAATAGTACTGCGCATAACGCCATCATCAATTTAAAAATATTTTTCTTCATCTTATTCTCCTTTTTTGTAAGTTTTTAGCAAAATAAAAACCCAGATAAATCGAAAACTAGCCCAAAAAGCCAATTCTCCATTTATCTAGGTTATGCCCAAGTTGGTAACATTCCTGAATAAGGATATTTGTTTATAGAATGATTTTAGCATGGATAGAAAGCGTTTACAAGTCTGTTTTTAGTAAATTTTAAAAAATAACAAAAAGGAGAGATTTTTTTTATTAGATAAAAGTGAAATAAACAAATAATAGAATAGTTGAATGTTCAAAATAACACAATAAATCGAAACCCCTTTAATTGCAATTGATTTGGGCGTTTTTTTATGTTAAATTTATCTTATGGAATGGAGGTGGGAAAACAGTGAGATTGAAGATAAATTGTGACTTTGATTCTAAAAAAATCCCTAAAGATTTTCGAAGTAAAATTGTTAGTCTTTTTAAAGCGGGAATTACGAAATCAAACCCAGAGAGATACGAAGATTTATTTGGCGGGAACAAACATAAGAAGTATACTTTTTCAGTTTACTTACCTAAACCACAGAATAATAAGTCAGAAATTAATCTTGAAGAAGCTAATTGTATTATTAATTTTTCAACGGGAGATGCAGAAACAGGAGTCATTTTTTATAATGCATTAATCAGTTTGAGAGGTAGCAAAGTTTTATTTGGAGCTGAAAATAATATTACTGTAAAAAATATCCAAATGATTCCAGAGAAAAAAATTAGCGGTAATCGCACTATTTTGAAAACGCTTTCTCCTATTGTAAGTCGAAATCATGATAGGGAAACATTCAAAAACTGGTTTTACAGTTTTGAGGATGCCGAATTTGAGGCAACTTTGAAAAGAAATATGTTGCCGTATTTGGTAGAAGCACATGGTGAGCAAGCTCGTTATGATTTGGAGAAATTGAAAATAACGCCAATTTCGATGAAGAAAGTAGTCGTTTATTGCCACGAGATACATATTGAAAGCTCGGTTGGGATTTTTGAATTGGAGGCTGAGGCTTATTTGCAGAAGTATTTGGTGGAGAATGGGATTGGGACTATGACAGGATCTGGATTTGGCATGATAGAGCAGCTTTAGACTGGAGGTGGAGAAAATGCAAACAGAAATAGAAGTGCGGGCAAATGACTGGATTATAAATGCTAGTTTAATTGGTTTTCTAAATATTGTTGGTAAAAAAAATGTGAGAATTGAGGGGCAATCGATTTATTTCACAGCTGATTTATTGGAAGACTTTGAAACTAAATATTTTAATTTCTTTATTCAAGAATATAAAGAAACATTAGCTTGGTCTAAAATCGTTTCTTATAAAAAGACAATGGAATGTTTTAAAGCAGATGAATTTGCTTCTTTTGATGAAAATGCATTGGATAATTTAAATAAATATGTGAAAAATGTAGTAAAATTTTATTTAAAGAAGGCTAATTATATCAAAGTGTTCCCACTAATTAATCCTGATGTTGATGTAAATAAATGGCTAGAGAATATAAATACGATTAATTTGACCAAAAAGCAAAAATGGGAAGATGTGAAGTTAAATATAATTGAACAGGTGAAACAAATTTATACTCAGCTAGATCTGATTATTGATTTTTGTGCAAGTGAAAAGGGACTTCAATATCTAGGCGCAAAAAACCTGATATATTCTGTTATAAATAAAGGCTGGTCCGGTGTTTCTTTCCTTTTTAAACAAACAAAATTTATTGATCCTTATTTAGATTACAAAACAACCTTTGTGGATCCAGTTTTAGAATATTTAGATACTGATTTGTCTAAAGCGAAATACAATTGTTTCAATTGTAATCAACCAATCAAGAATTTGAAATTAGATCTCAGTTTTATGAACGATGTTGGATTTGATACTGCAAGAAAAACGGCTCACGTATGGGATTTTAACAATGATGTTGCGACTTGCCCGATTTGTCGTTTGATTTATTCATGTGTTCCAGCTGGATTTACGTATGTGTACGGAGAAGGTATGTTTGTCAACGATTCATATGGCGTAGAGGAGTTATATCGTGTTAATGAACGTATGCGGAATTCTATCCTGCGCTTTAACCAAGATGGAATTAATTCAACTAATACTTACCGAGCACTTGTGGAGTCTATTACTATGGAGCATGAAAATAATCGTCGCTATGAACTGGCGGATATTCAGTTAGTTAGATACGAAAATGAGCATTATCGTTTCAATTTACTTTCTAAAAAAATGTTGCATATTGTAAATGATTCAAAGGGAATATTGAAAGGTTTAATTCGTTGTGGCTACAAAGAAGGTAATTTGAATGTTAATTTGTACAAAGAAGTTCTTCAGCATTTAATGAACAATGAAAATTTATTTACGCTTATTCATAAATTAATCTACTATAAGCAAACTAGTGTAAATGGGTTGTATTACAATATGGGACACGTTTCAGGGATTTTAGATATAAATACAAAATTTTTGAAGGAGATGGAAGTGATGACAAATATTTCTCAAAATCAATTATGGTTCGTTCAAAATTGTGGAAAGGAATTTAAGGAAGGCTATGTTAAGAAGAAGTCAGAAAATAAAATTTCGGGAATAACATACAAATTATTAAATTCATTAAAGGTCAATGATAAAGATGGATTTATGGATGCTTTATTGAATAGTTATTCCTATTTAGCTATGCCCATTCCAGATGTATTCATAAAAATGTTTTCGAATGATGAAGCTTTTAAATCAGTTGGTTATGCATTTATGCTTGGAGTAGGTGGAGAGAAAACTAAAAAAGAAGACGGGGGAAACACAGATGAAAAATAAAGGACTAGCAATGACAATTATTTTCCAAGCAGAAAGTGCCAACTACGGGGAGTCTCTTGGTAATATTTCTTCACTTAAAAAGATTTCTAGAAATAACGGTGACCAATATACATATATTTCTCGCCAAGCAATTCGCTACAACTTGATGGATCAAATTGGAGAGAAAGAAGCTCCAGTAAAGGCTGAAGGTGGCGGTGATAAGAAAGTTATTCAATTCCTAAGTGAAGCGACTATTACAGATTTCCCAGAACTTGATTTCTTTGGTTACCTTAAAACAGAGAAAGGAAGCGGTGGACAAAAGCGTTCTGCAAAAGTCCGTTTATCTAATGCCATTTCGCTTGAAACGTTTAAAGGTGATTTGGATTTTCTGACGAATAAAGGTCAAGCCGATAAATTAAATGAAAACATGAATATCGCACAAGCGGAAATTCATAAATCTTATTATCGTTATACAATGACGATTGATTTAGATCAAATTGGTATCGATGGGGAAATTGCACTTGATAATAAAGAAAAAGCTCGTCGTGTGAAAAAATTGATGGACACAGTAGCATTTTTGTACCGTGACATTCGCGGGCGCCGAGAAGATTTAAAACCTCTTTTCATTATAGGTGGAGTTTATGATGTGAAAAATCCTGTTTTCCAAAATGTTGTAGATGTAGCAGATAACAATATTGTTATTAAAAATATTAAAGATTTACTTACGTATGAAGATATCAAAGAAAATACGAGAGTGGGTATTATTGACGGGCAATTTGCTAATTCTGATGAAGTGAAAGCCGAGCTAAAAGCAGAATCTGTGCCGGCATTCTTTAACGATATTAAAGGAAAGATTGATGCTTATTATGAAAGCAATTAGAGTAAAACTTTGGCAAGACTTGGTGAATTTTAAGAAACCAACTAGTTTTCAATTAAAAGAAACGTATCCTTTACCACCTTATTCAACTGTAATCGGGATGGTCCATACGCTTTGTGGTTTTACGAGCTATCATGAAATGAAAATTAGTATTCAAGGGAAGTACTTTTCGAAGGTGAACGATTTAGCGACGAGGTATGAGTTTAAAAATGGGATGAATTACGATGCCACTCGTCATCAAATCAAAGTAGGTGATTATGGTGTGAGTCGTGGTATATCGACGGTAGAGCTTCTTGTGGATTTAGAACTACTGCTTCACATCATTCCGGAAGACTCATCACTCGTACCAATCATCGAAAAAGCATTTAGAGAGCCTATTGAGTTCCCATCGCTAGGTCGTCGCGAGGATATTGCGACTATTCAAGAGGTGGAAGTTGTGGATGTGGAGAAACGGCAACCTAAAAAAAGCACAGAAATATCAGATGGTTACAATGCCTATGTGCCAATCTCGCTCACTGAAAATAATTCTGTTCATTTCAAATCACATGAAAGCTCAGTTGGTCGTGATAAACTGTTAGGTACAAGATATTTGCTAACAGAAAAATATGAAAGAGTTAACCACGGAACAGAAAAAGCACCTAAGTTTTTCCGTAAGTGGCGAAAGAGAGATGTTATTTACTCAAGTAGAATTTTTGTCTCTAAGAAAGATGTTTTCTTTTTTGATGAAGATGATTACTTAGTCTTTATTGAAGAAGAGGAGTAATAATAACAAACAATTACCCCTTGAATGTATAGTGTTCAAGGGGATTTTGTATAAGGGGCGGCTCGAGATGCATAAATATTTAGCGAAATCTAATCCAGAAGAAACAATTCAAGAACATACGGATAATTTATTAAAAAACTATCAAAGACTAAAAAAACTATACCCAGCTGTGGAAATAGATTGGTATTTACTAGAATTAGTTTGTTTACTACATGATTTAGGGAAAATGAATCTATTATTCCAAACGAAATTAGGTAATGCTTCTGGTAAAGGTAAAGAAATTCCGCATGGTTATTTGTCTGTTGCATTTGTTCCAGATAGTAAACTTGAAGAAATGGGATACTCGGAGGATGAAATTAAAGTTGTTTATCAGGCGATTGCGCGGCATCATGAAAGAAAATACGATTTTTCTGATTCAGAGTGGAGAAAAGAAATAATCAAATTAGAAGAGCAGTGGGCGGGTTTTATATACAGTCAGCTAGGAGAAAATGCGGAATATAGTAGTGAGGTAGAAATGTTGTACTTCTACCCAGGCTCCCGAATTTTCGAAGGTAACTCCGCAGCGGACGCAGAAACATTCAAAAAATACGTTCTACTAAAAGGCTTACTCAATCGAATTGACTTTGCAGCGAGTGGGGGAATTGATGTAGAACTTGAAAATGACTTTTTGATGGATTCGATGGAAGTGCAACTAGCTCATTTTAAAGCAGAAAATCCAGAAGCTGATTGGAACGCTTTGCAAAAATATATGATGCAGCACCAAAATGAAAATATTGTCGTTATTGCTGAAACTGGCATGGGGAAAACGGAGGCAGGGCTACTTTGGCTTGGGAATAATAAAGGTTTTTTCACACTTCCACTGCGTACGGCAATCAATGCAATTTATGAGCGAATCACAAAAAATATTGTTACGACCAATCAAGCGGCGCGAGTGGGTTTACTTCATTCGGAAACTTATAGTCAGTATTTGCTACATGAAGGAAATGCGGAGATGGATATTGATGAATATTATACGCGGACGAGGCAAATGTCTTTACCTATAACTATTTGCACGCTCGATCAATTGTTTGATTTTGTCTTTCGTTATGCAGGTTTTGAGCATAAATTAGCTACTCTATCTTATTCCAAAGTGATTATTGATGAAATCCAGATGTACTCACCGGACTTACTTGCTTATTTGATTTTAGGATTATCTTATATTGATAAATTTGGTGGGAAGTTCTGCATTATGACGGCGACTTTACCGGGAATAGTGACAGATTTACTTTTAGAAAACGGTGTGAATTTTGTCCAACCAGAAGAGAAATTTGTATCATCGCGAATTCGCCACAGCATGGAGATGGTTCATACGGAGGTTGAAAGTGAATTTATTAAACCATTTTTTAACAATAATCGAATTTTAGTTATTTGTAACACTATTAGTAAAGCAAAAAAAATCTATTCGGAGTTAAAAGAGTATTTCCAAAGCGAAGAAATTCATCTCATTCATAGTCAATTTATTAAAAGAGATCGTTCGGCTAAAGAGGACGCGATTTTTAAAGATGGGCAAAAAGATAGTACGAAAAAATGTATTTGGGTAGCAACACAAGTCGTAGAGGCTTCATTGGATATTGATTTTGATTTACTTTTCACGGAGCTATCGGATGTGAATGGGCTGTTTCAACGGATGGGCAGATGTTACCGAAACCGAGCGCTGGATGTGGATACGAATGTCTATGTTTTTGATGGTGGAGCGAAAGTTTGCTCAGGAATTGGAACTTTTATCGATAAGTTGATATTTGAAAATTCTAAGACCATTTTGAATGAGCATGCTGGCGTTTTGACAGAAGAGAAGAAAATGGAACTAGTGGAGCGGGTTTATTCAACAGAGGCTTTACGTGGGAGTGAGTTTTATAACGATTTGATAGAAACGATAAACTACGTGAAAGCTTTTGATAGTTATGAATTGGATAAAGCAGATGTTCGTAGGAGATTTAGAAACATTAATTCCGTTTCTGTCATTCCGGAAAAAGTTTGGCAAGATAATGCGGAAGAAATCAATTCTTATTTTGCTATTCTTTGTAAAACTTCTAAAGAAATATCAACAAAAGAGAAAATGATTGCAAGAACCAATTTAGCTGAATTTATGGTGAGTATTCCTGACTATCTTTATAAAAAAGGTGAGAGCGATGTGCATGAAATAAACCGTTATGAGAGTGTTATTAAGTTTAAATGTAATTATTCGGATGAGGTAGGGATTTTTATGAGGTGAGCTCTCTTTAACAGAGATTTTCAAACCACTAATTGCTGATCGGATTATTTTTAGTTTGTTAAACAAAAATATTATTACCGAAGATGACTTTGAAAAAGAGGCTAACTTTTGCTATATGAAAAAAGCAGCTCGGCAAAAGGTATTACAAGCGTATGATTTGTGTATGAAAGAAACAATTAAACATCGGGATTTAGGAAGAAATGTATCTTATCGGCATTTAATTCGCTTAGAATGTTATAAATTAGTAAAGCATTTGATGAATGATAAAGAATACGAAGCATTTAAAATTTGGTGGTGAAGGTATGTATGTAATTTTAATTTATGATATTTCAATAGAAAACGGTGGGGCAAAAGTCTGGAGAAATGTATTTAAGATTTGTAAAAAGTACTTAACTCATGTTCAAAAATCAGTTTTTGAAGGTGAAATAACTCCAGCGCTTTTAGTTAAGTTAAGGATGGAGTTAGATAAGTATATTCGAGATGATAAAGATTCAGTAATTGTTTTTTCTAGTAGACAACAAAGATGGCTAGAAAAAGAATTTTGGGGATTAACGGATGAAAAGACTTCTAATTTCTTTTGATGTTCTCGGTCTGTCGACCTTTAGTAGTGCGAAAAATAGTGGGGTTCGACAGATTTAGGGAAATCATTGGGGGAGAAAGCGTTTGAAGTTTTTAAGCGGAAATCTGAAGGGATAAGTTATGATTTTTACGCAATTTTTAAGAGGTCGACAAAAATAGTGACCTGAGTTATGATGGGAGTAGGCGTAAAATAGAGCGGGTTTTAACTACTTATTATGAAATGTAAATGCCTCTAAGTCAATGAATGGAATAATATACTTACGTGTTTTAACTACTTATTATGAAATGTAAATAAACTTTGCTTTTTCCAGATCAGCGGATAACTAAAGTTTTAACTACTTATTATGAAATGTAAATATTTTGGCAGGTTTGAAGGTACGACAGATATCGAGTTTTAACTACTTATTATGAAATGTAAATTATTTCTTGATATGCTCACACTGCCATGCGACAGCGTTTTAACTACTTATTATGAAATATAAATGAGTATCAAGAATACATCACAGAAGAAACAATAATGTTTTAACTACTTATTATGAAATGTAAATTCTGGAAATTCTGGCCGTGTCGGCCCGGAAGATATTGTTTTAACTACTTATTATGAAATGTAAATCAAAGGGTCTGCTCACAGTCGTAATCTGTAAACAGGTTTTAACTACTTATTATGAAATGTAAATACGTTTATATCATCTATAGTCATAGTCACCCCGTCGTTTTAACTACTTATTATGAAATGTAAATCCTGCTGTGCTTCCATCGGCATACGTGTAACGCCCGTTTTAACTACTTATTATGAAATGTAAATAATGGTTTTCCAGATTTATTTGGTTTTCGTGGGACAGGTTTTAACTACTTATTATGAAATGTAAATAGAAATATACCACCAGCAGTTGTTGAAGATGCTATATCGTTTTAACTACTTATTATGAAATGTAAATGAAGAATATTCTTTCCCGCGCACTAAAGTTCCGTTTGTTTTAACTACTTATTATGAAATGTAAATTAGCGACGAGATCAATAACATCATCCACCGCGGCACGGTTTTAACTACTTATTATGAAATGTAAATTTGTCACTTAATCGTATTCTTTCTGTGATGTATTGTTTTAACTACTTATTATGAAATGTAAATAATATGAATAGAGATTCAGCATCATTGCTAAATAAGTTTTAACTACTTATTATGAAATGTAAATTCAGTTGTTGAAGATGCTATATCCAATGGTGTTAAGAGTTTTAACTACTCATTATGAAATGTAAATAGTGTAAGCACAGCAATTCAGACAGCTATAATCTGTTTTAACTACTTATTATGAAATCATAAACTTCCTTTTAAAATCTAAACCCCAAAAATAAAAAAGGCCAGGACCCAAATCCAAGCCTTTTCCTACACTCCTCTAAACCAACAAAACCACAACCAACGCCAAAACCGCTGGCAAGCCCTGCTTCACCAAAATCCCCTTAGAAGAAGTCGCTCCGCCAAACAGCGCCGCCACAACCACACAGCTCAAAAAGAAAATCTGCACAGTTTCAGCAAACCCTGCTCCCGCGAAAAACAATCCCCACACAAGCCCTGCCGCAAGAAAGCCATTATAAAGCCCTTGATTCGCAAACAGCGTCTGTACTTTCTTATTCGCAAGTAGTTCCTTCTCGACACCAAACGTCTTCGATGCGAGTTTGGTATTTGCGAAAAACATTTCTAAAATCATTATATAAATATGCTCGATCATTACGATGAAAGTTAAAATAAATGCTAAAATGGTCATAAAAAATCCCTCTTTTCTACTTCGAAGTATAGCATAGCTTGTAAATTTTTCGTAAAAATAGAGCTTGAAACGTTGACTTATTGGCGAAATCTCCGTAATATCAAACGTAGACTACTTAATTTTTAGTCTGAAAAGGGGGAAATTATATGCAACAAGAAGCAACAGGTGGGCAGAAGATTCGGCCAATACCAATTATTGCCTCATTTTTGATGGCGGGGTTCATTGGGCTATTCAGTGAAACTGCTCTTAACATGGCGCTTAGTGATTTGATTCAGGTGTTTGATATTAGTTCAGCGACAGTGCAGTGGCTTACGACAGGTTATTTGCTAACGCTTGGAATATTAGTACCGATTTCGGGATTACTTTTACAATGGTTTACGACACGAGGTTTATTTTTTACAGCAGTGAGTTTTTCTATTGCAGGTACGCTCATTGCGGCGCTTTCGCCAACGTTTGCGATGTTAATGATTGGACGCGTAGTGCAAGCAGTAGGTACGGCGCTATTACTACCGTTAATGTTTAACACGATTTTACTGATTTTCCCAGAGCATAAACGTGGCTCGGCAATGGGGATGATCGGGCTGGTAATTATGTTTGCACCAGCAGTGGGTCCGACAATCTCAGGACTTATTTTAGAAAACTTGACTTGGAACTGGATTTTCTGGATTTCCTTGCCATTCCTTATTATTGCGTTATTATTCGGAATGAAATTTATGCAAAATGTTTCGGTGGTTACGAAGCCGAAAATTGATATTTTATCGATTATTCTTTCGACGCTAGGTTTTGGTGGAGTTGTATTTGCCTTTAGTAGTGCGGGAGAAAATGGTTGGGGAAGCGCGACGGTATTAGTTTCAATTATCGTTGGTGGAATTGCACTTGGACTATTTGTTTGGCGCCAACTAACAATGGAAAAACCTTTGATGGACTTGAAAGTATTTAAATACCCAATGTTCACGTTAGGACTTATTTTAGTATTTATCAGCTTTATGATGATTCTTTCGACGATGATTTTACTACCGCTTTACTTACAAAATAGTTTAGCGCTCGCGGCATTTTCGGCGGGATTAGTATTACTTCCGGGCGGAGTGCTGAATGGTTTAATGTCACCATTTACTGGGCGTTTGTTCGATGCATACGGTCCGCGCGCACTTGTTATCCCAGGATTTATCGTAGCGGTTGTGGCACTATTTTTCTTAACGAGAATAGAAGTTGGAACATCTGCATTAACTATCATCGTGCTTCATTCGGTGTTAATGATTGGGATTTCGATGGTTATGATGCCGGCACAAACAAACGGATTAAATCAATTGCCACGGAAATTATATCCTGATGGTACGGCGATTATGAACACATTGCAACAAGTTTCCGGTGCGATCGGAACAGCTGTTGCGATTACGATCATGTCTGCTGGACAAAAAGCTTATATGGAAACGGCGCAAGGAATGGGACCGGAGCAAATGGTTGCTTCACTGACAGCGGGAATACAAAATGCCTTTGTCTTTGGACTGATTATGGCTTGTATTGGTCTGCTGTGTTCGCTATTTATTCGTAAAGCTAAATAATAAATCGAAGAGAACTTCTCGTAATGAGAGGTTCTTTTTTGTTTTGACAAATGGGTTCAGAGTGGTTAAAATGATAGTAAATATAGTTTATAAAGTTTATTTAATAACTTTGCGAATGGAGCGGTTGATGATGGCAATTCCTCGTGATTTAAAAGAATTGAATAAGAAAAATATCAAGTCGATTTTACGGCAACAAGGTGCGATGACGAAAGCGGAAATCGCCGAAGTGACTGGGCTTAGTGTAGTTACAGTGAACAAGCTGATTCGCGATTTAGTGGAAAATGAAGAGATTTTAGAACAAGATAATTCGGTTGCGACTGGCGGAAGAAGAGCTGTTTCGTATGAAATTAATCCTAATTTTCAGCAGGTGTTGGTTATTAGTTTGCAAGAAAAGTGGAAGAAAATTACGTATTCTTTTTCGGTCTATAATTTACTTGGTGAGCCGGAGTTTGTAGAGGATATGTCTGGAGAGGATTTGGACATTACTGCGCTGAAACGGAATACAAAAGATCTTGTTTGCGCTTTTCCGAAGATTTCTTGCGTTGTAATTGGGGTACCGGGGATTGAAATTGGTGGGAAGCTGCGCGCGATGGATTTTCCGCTACTTTTAAATGTGCAATTGCGGGAGACTTTGGAGGCGGAAGTGAATTTGCCGGTGTTGGTTGAAACGGATACGAATGCGGCGATTTTCGGGTATAAAAATCGGCCTGTTGTAGAGGAGAACATTGTGGGACTTTACTATCCGGAGCGTTTTCCACCAGGTGCGGGGCTTTTGATGAACGGAGAGATTTTGAAAGGTCAGAATGGGCTGGCTGGGGAGATTAAGCATATGCCACTTCAAGTGGACTGGGATAACTTTGATTTTTCGGTGGATGAAATTAAAGCGCACATTCGTAAAATGGTGCTCCTCACGATGAGTTTTTATGATCCGGAAACGATTGTGCTCTACACAAATTTTTATTTTGGGCAGAAGGATTTCACCGAGGAACTGACGGAAGAGTTGAAGCAAGTTTATCCGTATGCGGTTTTGCCGGAGATTGTGTTGTCGCGTAAGTTTACGACGGATTACCGGATTGGGCTTTTGGCGTTTGGGATTGATTATTTGGAGAATAATATGACGGATTGGCGGATATAAAAAAAGAGCCCTTTGACAGGCTCTTTTTTACTTATTTAAAGAAATTCGGTAAATACTCTTTATGCGCTTCTAAAAGTTCATCCAGCATTTCGCGGGCTACAGATTCGCTTGGAGTTAGTGGGTTGATTGTCATTGCAAGGAGTGCTTTGTCGTAATCACCAGTAACTGCTGCTTCGGCTGTTAGGCGCTCGAACGTTTTGATTTCTTGGATGATGCCGTTGATAGCGATTGGAAGGCGTCCGCTTGCTAGTGGAATTGGGCCTTGGCGAGTGATAACACAGTTTGTTTCTACTGCGGAATCAGGATCAATATCAAGGATAGCACCATTGTTACGAGTATTAACGATTTGAATGTCGCGTTTATCGTTATAGATAGAGTTAATTAGGTTACATGCTGCTTCACTGTAGTAAGCGCCGCCGCGTTGTTCTAATTGTTTCGGTTTTTCAGCAAGTTCTTCTTGTTTGTAAAGCTCGAAAAGTTCCGCTTCTACTTTTTTAACAACTTCTGCACGAGTACCATGTTCTGCATATGCGCGAGCTTGGTCTTCCAGTTGTTGTTTTGTTTGCCAGTAGTAGCGCAAGTAGTCGATTGGAATCATATTTAGTGTACGTAAGAATGTTTTGTCCCAACCAGTTGCATTGATATTTTTAAGGCTTGAGCCAGCTTCATCTTCTGTCATTTTGAAAACAACATCTTTTGTTACGTCTTTGCCATTATGATAAACAGTTTTCGCGAATACCATGTGGTTTAGACCAACGAATTCTACATAAATTTCAGAAACGTCTACGCCAAGAGTTTCAGCGATATTACGTTCGATGCCGATAGGGCCATTACATAAGCCGACAACTTTCTTTTGGTTACTGTAACGAAGAACTGCTTCTGTTACCATTCCAGCTGGGTTAGCAAAGTTGATTAACCAAGCATCTGGGCAAAGGCGTTCCATGTCTTTACAAATATCTAAAATAACTGGGATTGTGCGAAGTCCTTTGAACATGCCGCCTGGTCCGTTTGTTTCTTGTCCAACAACGCCATATGAATTCGGGATGCGCTCATCTTTCACACGTGCGTCTAGTAAACCTACACGTAATTGAGTTGTTACGAAATCTGCGCCTTTTAAAGCTTCTTCGCGGTCTAGTGTTAAATGTACTTCCATGTCAACGCCAGCTTTTTCTACCATACGTTTTGCTAAATTACCAACGATTTCTAATTTTTCACGTCCAGCTTCTACGTCTACTAACCATAGTTCACGAACTGGCAATTCGTTTTGACGTTTAATAAATCCTTCGATTAGTTCAGGTGTATAACTTGATCCGCCACCAATAGTTGCGATTTTAATACCTTTAGTCATTATTTATACCTCCAAGGATATTTTTTTGAAAAGGCTTACTTAATTGTTAGTGTCCTTTTCTTCTCACAGTTATAGTATAGGAATTTTATGAAAAAATAGCTAGTATTTGGCTAGGTTTAGGTAAGGATTTTCTAAGTAGGAACTTGTCACATTTGAGTAACGAGGTGTTACATGGTAAAATAAAGCGAAAAGAGGTGCGGAAATGCTTTTTTTGGATAAAAATTTGGAATTAAATGATACGGAATTAGATATTTATAATTATATTGTGGCGAATTTAGATAAGGTTGTTTATATGCGAATTCGCGATTTGGCGACGGAAGTGCACGTGAGTACAACGACAATTCTACGTTTTTGCCGGAAATTTGGTTGTAATGGTTTTTCGGAGTTTCGCGTGAAGTTGCAGCTTTATTTAGAAGAGCAGAAGTTGGCGCAAATTGATATGGCGGATGAAACAACTTATATTGATTTTCTGAAACGCACGGCGCAACCAGAGTTTAAAGCGCAAATTCAAAACGCAGTAGAAATTCTCCGTGACCGCGAGCTGGTTTTATTTGCAGGGGTGGGTTCATCGGGTGTAATTGCTGAATATGGTGCGATTTATTTTTCGTCGTTATTTACACTAGCACTACATATTGAAGATCCACTTAACCACCCGTTTTACCATTTATCGAGCAAATTATCCGATAAAATCTGTATGATTGCGATTTCGGTGGAAGGGGAAAATGAAGACATTATTCGCTACATTCACCAGTTGAAGGCACAAAATTGTAAAGTGATTTCGATTACGAATAGTGCGAAATCAACTATTGCGAGGCTTTCTGACGCGAATATCGCTTATTATATTAATAAGGAAATGTATCAGGAAGCGAATATCACGTCCCAATTACCAGCACTATATACGATTGAAAATATTGCCCGGGAAATAAGGACACAGCTTGACAAAGAAAAAATGTAAAATACGAGTTTTGCTTGGATTTCCGAGCAAAACTTTTTTTGTAACAAAATTGTCACTTACGAAGAAATTTTTAATTTGCTACGATAGTTCTTTGGAGGTGAAATTATGTACAGTAATAGGAAAGAGAAGATTGTTTTTACACTTATTATGTGTTCTTTAATGATTTTATGCATGAGCTCTTATAATATCTTTCTTGAAAATGGTATTGGTACAGATTCTTTATTAATTATATTAAAAGCGTTTGTTCCGTTTCTTTTTATTGGATTTTTATTAGACTTTTTTGTTGTCGGAAAAATTGCGAATCGTCTGCACGCCCTTTTGGTAAGGGAAGATGCTTCGAAATTTAAAAAGATCATTATGATGCAATTATTAATGGTGACATTTATGTGTGTGCTTATGTCGACACTTAGCCTGATTGTGAACCAAGGCGAATGGAGTTATTTAGGCATTCTTATTTTACGCAATTATTTTGTGGCTTTATTTTTGCAAATTGTTGTCGTGTCACCATTTGTGCGATTAATTAGTCCGCGAATTTTTGCTCTTTTGTAAAAAATGAAAAACGCTTAGTCGAGTTTAAGCCCGACTAAGCGTTTTGTTATTTATTTTTAGCATTATAGGCATCGAGCGCGTCTTCCACGGTTTTTTTCGTATAGCCGTTATCGATAAGGTAGCCAAGATCGTGTTTTCTAAAGCTGGTTTTCAAATGATCAATGAGGTCAGCAAAGTAATATTCAATGCCTTTGTCATCAAGCCACTTTAGCAAGTCTTTCATTGATTCTGTAGCAGTTGTATCGATATTGATAATCGCACTTGCTTCAAAAATGACTAGTTTTGTATCATCTTGGACTGCTTCTTTTAAACCGTCTGCGAATTTGTTAAAGTTTCCAAAAAATAGCGATGCGCTGTATCGATAAATAACAACATTTGGAATTGGTTTTGCTTCTGGTTTACGTTTTAAATCGAAATAACCGTGGCGTCCTTCGATTACTCCAAGAATCGCAATCGGTGATTTCATCGAACGACTTACTACGTTAATGAATGATAGGAAAATCCCAAGTAGTACCCCGAAAATAACGCCAACTAAAAGGGTACCAAGTGCTGCAACAATCCAAACAGTTGCTTCACGACGGGAAACCTTGAATAAACCTTTTAACACATCTACATCAATAATACCTACAAGAGCAGCGAATACGATACCAGAAAGAACTGGTTGCGGCATATAGTAAAGTAAGCCACTTAAGAAGGCAACGATTAGCGCAATAATGGTCGCAGCAACGATAGAAACCATTTGCGTTTTACCACGAAATTGCTCATTAGCAGCAGTTCTAGATACACTGGCGCTAGCGGGAGGGCAACCAGAAAAGGCTGCAACAAAATTTGAAATTCCATAAGCGAACAGCTCACGATTATCATCAATTGTATATTTATTTCTCATTGCAAAACTCTCACTTGGTAGTAGCGAACCAGCAAAGGTAGCGATAGCACAAACCAAACCACCACCGATTGCAAGTGCCCATGAGCTAGCTCCAAAATCGGGAAGCGCAAGTGACGGGAATCCCACTGGAATCTTACCAACAATATCTACATTATATTGGTCTAACTTAAAGAAATAAGCTGCCATTGTTCCGAGTACTAAAACAACAAGCGACATTGGGATTTTTGGAATTACTTTTTTACAAGTTATAACAATAATTACTGTAACAACACCCATGGCAAATGAAATCCAATTGGACTGGAAAAATTGACCAAAAATAATGCCTAAACTAGAAAAGAAACTATCTCCACTTTCTTTTAGTCCCATTATTTTGGGGATTTGCCCCATAATAATGGAAACACTTAGTCCTGAAATGAACCCACTTAAAACTGGAGCAGATATGTATTTTGCAAAACGTCCTAATTTTAAGACGGAGAAAAGTACTAAAAAGGCTGCACAAAAAAATGCGAGAATTGGAGCTAGTGTGATGGCTTCTTTGGACCCCGCTGCAAGTCCAGCTGTACCTAAAATAATTGACCCAGTAATGGCGCTAGCTGTCGCATCTATCCCAAATATTAATTGCGGCGAACTGGCAAAAATAACATAAGCAATAACCGGCAAAAAAGATGCATATAATCCATAGATGGGCGGAAGTCCTGCTACTTGTGCGTATCCCATTGCAACAGGAATTGTCAGTGCAGCAACCCCGACGCCTGAAATAACATCATTTCGTAAATAGGATGCTTTATACCCATTTAATGAAAGCAAGATGTGTTTAAACATAAGTTCCTCCCTTTAAAACATAGTAATTTTTCTTTTGTAACATTAATTAAATCTTATACTATTTACCCTATTATAAGT
>NZ_JAARZJ010000015.1 GCF_014229245.1 Listeria farberi
CCGTTCCCATCCCGAACACGGTAGTTAAGCTTCTCTGCGCCAATGGTAGTTGGGGGCTTCCCCCTGCGAGAGTAGGTCGCTGCCGGGCAATCTAACAAAGTCCTAATTATTTAGGACTTTTTTTGTTTGTAAAAGATAAATAAATTGCTAAAAGGTAGCGATATCTAGTATAATTAAAGTCAAAAATAGTCAAAGTCAGTGATTTGAAAAGTATGGAAAGGAGATTCCTTAAAATGAAAAACATTTCTGATATTATAGAAGCTTATTTGAAACAAGTCTTGGAGTCTAGTGAAGCAGTTGAAATTAAGCGGAGTGAAATTGCGGATAAGTTTGAATGTGTGCCTTCTCAAATAAATTATGTAATCAATACTAGGTTTACAATGGAACGAGGGTATATTGTTGAAAGTAAACGCGGTGGCGGTGGATATATTCGCATTATTAAAGTTAAAATGAATGATAAACTTCAACTGTTAGAAGCGATTATTTCAATGGTTCATGATAAAAAGGTCTCCCAATCATTTTCTGAAGATGTTATTTTGAGGTTACTTGAAGAAGAGGTAATAACAAAGAAAGAAGCTAGGTTGATGGTTTCGGCCTTGGACCGGGAAGTTTTAATTTTACCTTTACCAGATAGAGATATTTTAAGAAGTAGGATTTTAGAGGCGATGTTGGTTGCTTTGAAATATGATTAAGGTGTGATAACGATGATTTGTCAAAGATGTGGAGAAAATAAAGCGGTTATTGCTTTGCAACAATTAAATGAAGCTGGGAAAGTAGAATCGTTATATCTATGCGAGAATTGTGCGGCTAACGAAGCTCTTTCTTCAGAAAAAGACTTAGTCAAAGCTATGGATACTTTTAGTGAAGTTGCTCTTGATTTCTTGACGCTTTTGCAAAAAGAAGAAAATGCGCAAAAAGAGCTTGCCTGTGGGAATTGCCAACTTAGTTTTGAGGAGTTTTTACAGACTAATCGAGTTGGATGTTCGGAGTGTTATTCAGCTTTTGAAGAGCAATTGGTACCGATTATTGGTCGAGTGCAAAATGGTTATAAAAAACATGTTGGTAAGGTTCCAGTAGAAGTTGAGCGTGCGGAAGGTTTTCAAAATGAAATCAGTCGCTTACAAGAAAAGTTAGCACAACTAGTTAAAAATGAAGCGTTTGAGGAAGCCGCAATTATTAGGGATGAAATCAAAGCTTTGAAGGCTGGGGGTGAGGAAAAATGAATGTATTTGAGCCTCGGCTTAGTTCTTGGTTAGAAAATGCTGGTGATGATGATGATGTCGTTTTAAGTTCACGTATTAGGCTTGCTAGGAATTTGAAGGATGAGCAGTTTCCGGTTTATGAGCAAAAGGAAGAGATTGTTAATAATATTGCAGCAGTTTTTGATGATAATTTTACTTTGTTTAAAATGAATCAAATTTCTTTACTGCAAAAAGCTCTTTTGGTGGAAAAACATTTAATTAGTCCCTATATGATGAATAAGAGTGAGTATGGGGCTGTTCTTTTAAATGAAGAAGAAAATGTGAGTATTATGTTAAATGAGGAAGATCATTTGCGGATACAGTGCATGACGCCTGGTTTGAGATTATTCGATGCGTTAGAGGCTGCGCTACAAATTGATGGTTATGTGGAAGAGAAGCTTAATTATGCTTTTGATAAAGAGTTTGGATATTTGACGAGTTGTGTAACGAATGTCGGGACTGGGATGCGTGCTTCTGTGATGGTTCACTTACCGGGGCTTGTGACAACTAAAAGAATTAAAAATGTGATTGAAGCGATTAGGAGCCTTGGTTTTGTGGTAAGAGGTATATACGGAGAAGGTAGCATGCCTGCAAGTAGTATTTTTCAGGTCTCCAATCAAGTGACTCTGGGTAAAACGGAAGCAGAAATTGTGGAAGATTTAACGCAAGTCATGGAACAAATTATTATGCAAGAACGTGTAGCTCGAACTACTTTGAAGCAAAAGTTCCATATTGCACTTGAAGATAGAGTTTTTCGGGCATATGGTTTACTGACAAATTGTCGTATTATTTCTATGAAAGAAGCAGCAGATGCTATTTCTGATATTAGACTTGGTGTAGAGTTAGGCTTTTTCGAGCATATTTCTCGCCAAAAAATGAATGAATTGGTACTATTTTCGCAACCAGCTTTTTTGAGAAGAGAAGCAGGGAGAGATATGGATGAATTGGAAGAGAAAGTAATACGGGCCAAAGTGATTCGCGAGATTTTAGGCGATAAATAATGCGGCTTACGATAAGGAGGAAACAACAATGATGTTTGGACGATTTACGCAAAGAGCTCAGAAAGTACTCGCGTTGTCACAAGAAGAGGCGATGCGTTTGAATCATAGTAATTTAGGAACAGAACATATACTTTTAGGTCTTGTAAGAGAAGGCGAAGGAATTGCGGCGAAAGCTCTTTATGAACTTGGAGTTAGTTCTGAAAAAGTGCAGCAAGAGGTGGAAGGTTTAATTGGACATGGAGAAAAAGCTGTGACCACGATTCAATATACTCCTCGGGCTAAAAAAGTAATTGAACTTTCAATGGATGAGGCTCGTAAATTAGGTCATACTTATGTGGGAACAGAACATATCTTACTTGGGCTTATTCGTGAAGGTGAAGGAGTTGCGGCACGAGTTTTAAGTAATCTTGGTATTAGTTTAAACAAAGCGCGTCAGCAAGTCTTACAGCTTCTAGGTGGTGGAGATGCTACGGGAGCTGGTCGTCAAACTAATACGCAAGCTACACCAACTTTAGATAGTTTGGCACGTGATTTAACGGTTATTGCTCGGGAAGATAATCTGGACCCAGTTATTGGTCGTTCTAAAGAAATCCAACGTGTGATTGAAGTACTTAGTCGCCGGACGAAAAATAACCCGGTACTCATTGGAGAACCGGGTGTTGGTAAAACAGCGATTGCAGAAGGGTTAGCGCAACAAATTGTTCGTAATGAAGTGCCTGAGACCTTACGTGGAAAACGTGTAATGACGCTTGACATGGGGACTGTTGTAGCAGGTACAAAATATCGTGGTGAATTCGAAGACCGTTTGAAAAAAGTAATGGATGAAATTCGTCAAGCTGGCAATGTTATTCTCTTTATTGACGAACTCCATACTTTAATTGGCGCTGGTGGGGCGGAAGGTGCGATTGATGCATCTAATATCTTGAAGCCACCTCTAGCTCGTGGCGAATTACAATGTATTGGTGCAACAACACTTGATGAATATCGTAAATATATTGAAAAAGATGCGGCACTTGAAAGACGCTTCCAACCAATTAAAGTTGATGAACCAACTGTCGAAGAGTCTATCCAAATTTTACATGGGTTGCGTGATCGTTATGAAGCGCATCACCGTGTTGCAATTACGGATGCGGCTCTTGAGGCTGCTGTTCGTTTATCTGATCGCTACATCTCAGATCGTTTCTTACCGGATAAAGCGATTGATGTTATTGATGAGTCTGGTTCAAAAGTTCGTTTGAAATCTTTTACAACTCCCAAAAATGTTAAAGAAATGGAAAACAATTTATCTGATTTGAAAAAAGAAAAAGATGCCGCTGTACAAGGGCAAGAATTTGAAAAAGCAGCATCATTACGAGATAAAGAACAAAAACTCAAAAAATCATTAGAAGAAACAAAAGCTAATTGGCAAGAAAAACAAGGACTTGACCATAGTGAAGTAACAGAAGATATTGTCGCTGAAGTAGTTGCTAGTTGGACTGGAATTCCGGTAGCTAAACTGGCTGAAACGGAAACAAATAAACTTCTTAATATGGAAAAACTTATACATGAACGTGTTATTGGCCAAGATGCAGCGGTAAAAGCCGTATCACTTGCTGTTCGCCGAGCTCGTGCAGGGCTTAAAGATCCGAAACGTCCGATTGGCTCCTTTATTTTCCTTGGCCCTACTGGAGTTGGGAAAACAGAACTTGCACGTGCGCTTGCTGAGTCTATGTTTGGTGATGAGGATTCGATGATTCGAATCGATATGTCTGAGTACATGGAGAAATTCTCAACTGCTCGTTTAGTTGGTGCTCCTCCAGGTTATGTAGGATATGAAGAAGGCGGGCAACTGACTGAAAAAGTTCGTCAAAAACCTTATTCAGTAGTCCTTTTAGATGAAATTGAAAAAGCGCATCCAGATGTATTTAATATGTTGCTACAAGTACTGGATGATGGTCGTTTGACTGATTCTAAAGGGCGAGTAGTTGATTTTAGAAATACAGTTATCATTATGACTTCTAATATTGGCGCCCAAGAAATGAAACAAGATAAATCAATGGGCTTTAATGTGATTGATCCACTTAAAGATCATAAAGCAATGGAGCACCGCGTTTTACAAGATCTAAAACAGGCGTTCCGACCAGAATTTATCAATCGGATTGACGAAACAATTGTATTCCATTCTCTACAAGAAAAAGAATTGAAACAAATTGTTACACTTCTTACTGCTCAATTAACTAGCCGCCTAGCTGAACGTGATATTCATGTGAAATTAACAGAAGGCGCAAAAGCTAAAATTGCCAAAGATGGTTATGATCCAGAATACGGGGCGCGCCCTTTGAAACGAGCAATTCAAAAAGAAGTAGAAGATATGCTTTCTGAAGAATTACTTCGTGGCAATATCAAAGTAGGCGATAACGTTGAAATTGGTGTGAAAGATGGAAAATTAGAAGTTAGAAAAAAAGCAGCGACTAAGAAGAAAGCTACTCCCAAAAAAGTAAAATCGAAATAAATGATGAACCTTCCTTAAACATTTAAGGAAGGTTTTTTCTAAATAAGGGCTAAAAAGATAGAATGAAGGTTGAAAATACGAATTTGGCTAAAAGGCTTAACGCGAACAGATGATCTGTGGTAAAATGAAGCATATGTATGGAGGGATGTAGAAATGGCTAAGGCAAAAAGGACGACCAAATTTGTGTGTCAGTCATGTGGGTATGAATCGGCAAAATGGATGGGTAAATGTCCGAATTGCAATGAGTGGAATCAGATGGTGGAGGCATTAGAGCCATCGAAAAAATCACGCTCAGCTTTTAATCATACAGGGGAACCATCGAAGGCGACTCCGATAACTCAAATTGCAAGTGAAGAAGAAGCTCGGGTAGAAACTAATATGCCTGAATTAAATAGAGTACTTGGGGGCGGAGTTGTTCCGGGATCTATGGTACTTGTTGGCGGCGATCCTGGGATTGGTAAATCAACCCTTTTACTACAAGTGTCAGCACAACTTACACTTACTAATAAGAAAGTATTATATATTTCCGGAGAAGAATCAATTAAGCAAACAAAACTTCGTGCAGAGCGGCTGCAAGTTTCCGGTGATAACTTGTATGTTTATGCAGAAACTAATTTAGAAGCGGTTCAAGAAACAATCGACTTTGTAAAACCAGATTTTGTCGTCATTGACTCTATTCAAACTGTTTATCATCCAGATGTCACGAGTGCTGCGGGAAGTGTATCTCAGGTTAGAGAATGTACCGCTGCTTTAATGCGAATTGCTAAAATGCAAAATATCGCCATTTTCATCGTTGGTCATGTGACGAAAGAAGGCGCAATAGCTGGACCGCGTTTACTTGAACATATGGTGGATACAGTACTTTATTTTGAAGGAGAACGTCACCATGCTTACCGAATTTTGCGCGCAGTGAAAAACCGTTTTGGTTCGACAAATGAGATGGGGATTTTTGAAATGCGTGATATTGGTCTTGTGGAAGTTGCCAATCCATCTGAGGTTTTCTTAGAGGAACGCTTAGAGGGTGCTTCAGGATCAACAGTTGTAGCTTCGATGGAAGGAACGCGTCCTGTGCTTGTAGAAATTCAAGCGCTTGTATCACCGACAATGTTTGGAAACGCAAAACGGATGGCAACAGGAATTGATTATAATAAAGTTTCTTTGATTATGGCTGTTTTAGAAAAAAGAGTAGGTTTAATGTTACAAAATCAAGATGCTTATTTGAAAGCAGCTGGTGGGGTTAAATTAGATGAGCCAGCAGTTGATTTAGCGGTAGCAGTTAGTGTGGCTTCTAGTTATCGTGATAAACCGACAAGGAGTACGGATTGTTTTATCGGAGAACTTGGACTTACAGGTGAGATTCGTCGTGTAGCAAGAATTGAGCAGCGCGTACAAGAAGCCGCCAAACTAGGCTTTAAACGGATTTTTATTCCCAAAAATAATGAAGGTGCTTGGAAAATACCAAAAGACGTCCAAGTGGTTGGCGTGGAAACGATTGGCGAAGCATTGAAGAAGGCTTTACCAGACTGAAAATAAATACTTGAGTGATTCTAGGAGTACTATTTGCGGTATAGTCTTTTAATAGTGTAAAATAGTGCTATATGTATGTTTGGTAATAGCCCAATTATATGTATAAATATAAAAATGGAAAGGGGGAAACTAAATGCTTACATGGGTAATTCGAGTGTGTTTTCTTATCCTTGGTGGGACTACGGGAGTCTTTTCACTACCAGCACTATGGGTGAAACTTGGAATAGGACACATTTTGCTAATTAATAATCCTTATACTGATGCTTTGATTGGTGCACTTATATTTTATCTTATTACTTTCTGGGCGGTGAAATATGTAGAAGCCGCACTTAATTGGTTAGAGGAAAAATTAGCTAAAATTGCTATTGCAACGCTTATTTACGGGGGATTAGGTTTATTTGTTGGTTTAGTTATTGCGTTTTTCGCAAGCAATGCTTTAAGCCAAACGAATATTCCGCTTTTAAATTCAGTAGTGCCAGTTATTTTGACATTAGTGCTAGGTTATTTAGGGTTCCGTATTGGAATTAGTCGCCGTAATGAATTGGGGAATTTTGTTAATAATAGAAATGCGAAAAAGAAAACTCCTGAAGAAGAGCGGACTGAAGAAAAATCTAAGAAAACCTATAAAATTTTGGATACAAGTGTTATTATTGATGGCCGTATTGCGGATATTTTAGCTACTGGATTTTTAGATGGAACGGTTGTTATACCACTCTTTGTGCTAGCGGAGCTCCAACATATCGCGGATTCTTCTGATACGTTAAAACGGACAAGGGGTCGACGTGGATTAGATATTTTAAATCGAATTCAAAAAGAAGACTCTATCCAAGTAGAAATGTATGAAGGTGATTTTGAGGACACGCCAGAAGTGGATAGTAAACTTGTAAAACTTGCAAAAGTAATGGGCGGGATTGTCGTAACAAATGATTATAATTTGAACAAGGTATGTGAATTTCAAAATGTACCAGTCTTAAATATAAATGATTTGGCAAATGCAGTAAAACCTGTTGTATTACCAGGTGAGAAAATGACTGTTCTTATGGTGAAAGATGGTAAAGAGCATAATCAAGGCGTGGCATATTTAGATGATGGAACGATGATTGTTGTAGAAGATGGGCGTAAATTTATTAATGAAACAATTCAAGTTGAAGTTACAAGTGTGCTTCAAACATCAGCAGGAAGAATGATTTTTGCTAAACCATCCTGATTGGAAGGAGTTAATAAGCATGAATTATGAGCTGATTTTTTTAGCTGCAGGACAGGGTAAACGTATGAATGCGAAAAAAAATAAAATGTGGCTTGACTTAGTTGGCGAACCAATTTTCATTCATGCCTTACGTCCTTTTATAGCCGATAATCGTTGTTCGAAAGTGATTGTTGTGTGCCAAGAATCGGAAAGAAAACATGTGAGAAAATTGATGCGGCAACTTGACGTTTCGGAGGATAGAGTTGAGGTCGTAAAAGGTGGAAGCGAACGTCAGTATAGTGTAGCGGCTGGGCTGGAACATTGTGGCTTAGAAAGAGTAGTGCTTGTGCATGATGGGGCTAGACCTTTTGTAACTTTAGATGTTATTGATCGTCTGTTATTAGGTGTGAAACAAAATAAAGCTGCTATTTGTGCTGTGCAAGTGAAAGATACAGTAAAGCGAGTTTTCGACAAAGTTGTCATAGAGACGGTTGATCGTGAAAACCTCTGGCAAATTCAAACGCCTCAAGCTTTTGAGCTAGATATTTTACAAAAGGCACACCGTCTCGCAAAAAAAGACCAATTTCTAGGAACGGATGAAGCTAGTTTGGTCGAGCGGATTCCATACCCTGTTGCTATTGTCCAAGGAAGCTATTATAATATAAAGCTGACAACTCCAGAAGATATGCCACTTGCTAAGGCGATTTTAGGAGAACTTGGAGGGAAATTAAATGATTAGAATTGGCCAAGGATATGATGTACATAAACTTGATTATGACCGTGAACTGGTGATTGGTGGAGTTAAGATTCCTTACGAAAAAGGTTTGCTAGGTCATAGTGATGCGGACGTACTACTCCATGCTATTACAGATGCTATCATTGGTGCAATTGGCGCTTTGGATATAGGTCACTTTTTCCCGGATACGGATATGGCTTATAAAGACGCGGATTCAGCAGAGCTTCTTGCGGAAATTTGGCGACAGGTGGAAGCAGAGGGGTTCAAGCTTGGGAATTTGGACGCGACTATTATTGCTGAAAAACCGAAAATGGCACCTTATGTGAAATTGATGAAACTTCGGATTGCTGAGTTACTCCACGCAGAACCATCCCAAATAAATGTAAAAGCAACCACGACGGAGAAATTAGGCTTTACTGGTAGAGAAGAAGGTATTGCTAGTTTAGCAGTAGTCTTACTTGAAAAATAATTAAAGGAGTGAATAATTGTGAGTGAAACAAAACGAGTACGTGTACGTTATGCGCCGAGTCCAACTGGATTTTTGCATATTGGAAATGCACGTACTGCCTTATTTAACTATTTATTTGCAAGACATAACGATGGAGACTTTATCATTCGAATTGAAGATACGGATGCTAAGCGTAACGTAGCTGACGGTGAAGAAAGCCAAATGAAAAATCTGAAATGGCTAGGTATGGACTGGGATGAAGGCGTTGATGTTCCAGGGAAATATGGCCCTTACCGTCAATCTGAACGTCAATCGATTTACGAACCACTGATTCAACAACTTTTAGATAAAGGTTTGGCTTATAAATGTTATTGTACGGAAGAAGAATTAGATGCTGAACGCGAAAAACAAAAAGCAAATGGTGAAATGCCTCGTTATAGCGGAAAATGTCGTCATTTAACAAAAGAACAACAAGCGGAAAAAGAAGCACAAGGTTTCAAACCAAGCATTCGCTTCAAAGTACCAGCTAATGAAACAATTACTTTCAATGATATGGTTAAAGATGATGTTTCTTTTGAATCGAATGGGATTGGAGATTTTGTTATTGCGAAAAAAGACGGGATTCCGACTTATAATTTTGCGGTAGCAGTGGATGATCATTTAATGGAAATCTCGCATGTTCTTCGTGGTGATGACCATATTTCGAATACACCAAAACAAATTTTAATATATAATGCTTTTGGCTGGGAACCTCCAATTTTTGGACATATGACACTTATTGTGAATGAAAGCAGACGTAAATTAAGTAAACGTGATGGCTCAATTATTCAATTTATTGAGCAGTATCGTGACCTAGGGTATTTACCAGAAGCCTTATTTAACTTTATTGCTATGCTTGGTTGGTCTCCAGAAGGGGAAGAAGAAATTTTCTCCAAAGAAGAATTTATTAAAATGTTTGATCCGAAGCGTTTATCTAAATCGCCAGCATTATTCGATAACGTTAAATTAACTTGGGTGAATAACCAATATGTGAAAAAATTACCGCTTAATGATGTTGTGGAACTTTCGTTGCCTCATTTACAAAAAGCTGGGGTTGTATCTGCTGATTTAGATCAAGCAGAACTTGACTGGGTGCATAAATTAGTTTCGCTTTATCACGAGCAAATGAGTTATGGTGCTGAAATTGTGCCACTTTCAGAAATGTTTTTCGCTGATGCTGAATCGATTACTTTTGACGAAGAAGAAACAGCGGTGCTTGCAGAAGAAACAGTACCAACAGTTATTTCGACATTCAAAAAAGAATTAGAAGCGCTAGAAGTTCTTGAAGCGTCGGAAGTAAAAGCTGCTATCAAACGTGTTCAAAAAGAAACAGGCGTAAAAGGTAAAGGTTTATTTATGCCGATTCGTATTGTCACTACTGGCGAAATGCATGGTCCTGAACTACCACTTGCAATCGAAGTGCTTGGTCGTGAGAAAGTGCTTCATCGTTTGGATACATGGTTGAAAAACAATTAATTTTAAGGGAGAGCATCTCGACTATGTGCGAGGTGCTTTTTTATTTTGATATATTTCAGTTGCAAGGAATTTTATTGCTGTTATAATAGAACTAAATATACGGAAAAAGTGATGATGGGAAGAAGTACGGAATTCTAAGCTTATAGAGAGAGTCGCCATGGCTGGAAGCGACTTAGCTGAACACTCCTGAAATGCCTCCCTGAATTCTGATGGGAAATTTAGTATCGTCAGACGAAATGTGGGTCGTTACCCCCACCCCTAGAGTTGGAGTATCTGCTGAAATTAGTAGTACTCAAGTCAGAGTGGAACCGCGCGGAGCGTCTCTGTATTAGAGGGGCTTTTTTTGTTGGCGTAGGTTCCAAGGAAAAAATGTACGAACTTGAATAAGGAGGCAACAAAATGCCAACTCGCTTAAAAGAAGATATTGCAACAATTATAAAGAATGACCCTGCGACAAAGACTTTTTTTGATGCTTTTTTAACGAATCCTGGATTACATGCACTTTGGTGGCACCGTGTGGCAAACTTTTTTTATCGCCACAAAATGGTTTTGTTTGGAAAAGTATTATCGCAGACTGCTCGTTTCTGGACTAATATAGAAATTCATCCCGGCGCAACAATTGGTAGAAGGCTTTTTATAGATCATGGTGCAGGGATTGTCATTGGAGAAACTGCGGAAATTGGTGATGATGTTACGATTTTTCATGGAGTTACGCTTGGTGGGACCGGGAAGGACTGCGGGAAACGCCATCCAACAGTCGGTGACAGAGCACTTGTTTCAGCAGGAGCAAAAGTACTTGGTCCTGTTGATATTGGAGCAGATGCCCGGATTGGCGCGGGTGCGGTTGTTTTAAAAGACGTACCTCCTGGCGCAACAGTAGTAGGTATTCCTGCTAAAGTTGTTCGGCTTAACGGTCGTACGGTTGGACACGCGGTCCCTAAGATGGATGAACTGACGTTGCGAATTGCGGAATTAGAAAATATAGTAGAAAAACTTTTGAAGGAAAAGGAGTAGATCTGATTGTCGATACAAATTTTTAACACATTAAAGCGAGAGAAAGAGCCTTTTAAACCACTCAAAGATGGTGAAGTGAAAATGTACGTTTGCGGACCGACTGTTTATAATTATATTCATATCGGAAACGCGCGGCCAATTATTGTTTTTGATACGGTTCGTCGTTATTTTACGTATCGTGGTTATGATGTGAAATTCGTGTCTAATTTTACGGATGTGGATGATAAATTGATTCGTGCGGCAAATGAACTGAAATTGACAGTTCCAGAAGTGGCGGACCGTTTTATTGGAGCTTATTTTGATGATGTGGATCAATTGAATGTGGCGAAAGCTAGCGTGAATCCACGTGTAACGGAAAATATGGATGAAATTATCCAATTGATAGGTACATTAATTGAAAAAGATTATGCTTATGAGTCAGCTGGCGATGTGTATTTCCGTACAAAAAAATTCAAAGATTACGGAAAACTATCTGGTCAAGAATTATCGGAACTGCAACACGGCGCACGAGTTGAATATAATGAGCGTAAGCAAGATGAACTTGATTTCACGCTTTGGAAAGCTGCTAAACCGGGTGAAATTTTTTGGGAAAGTCCATTTGGAAATGGGCGTCCGGGTTGGCATATTGAATGCTCAGCGCTTGCGAAAAAATATCTTGGCGATACGATTGATATTCATGCGGGGGGGCAAGATTTAGTATTCCCTCACCATGAAGATGAAATAGCTCAATCCGAAGCGGCGACCGGGAAAACTTTCGCAAATTACTGGATGCATAATGCCTTTTTAAATATTGACGGGGAGAAAATGTCTAAATCTCTCGGGAATTTTATTACACTCCATGATGTACTAAAAGACAATGACCCAAATGTGATTCGCTTCTTTATGTTGTCCGTGCATTACCGGAAACCTATTACGCTGAATGATGCCATTTTAGATGATGCAAAAAATGGGTTGGAACGATTAATGATTGCGTATCAAAATATCGATCACCGTATTCAAACTGATGACGGCGAATATGTAGAAGAAACGCATGAGGATGAATGGTTAGAACAACTGACTGAATTAAAACAAGCATTTGAAGATGATATGGATGATGATTTTAATACTGCCAATGCGATTACTACTTTCCACGAACTCGCGAAACGTGCGAATATTTATCTTTCAAAAGAAACAGTTTCTATTAATGTTTTGCGTGAATTTTTAAGTATGATGCGTTTATTTGCAGAAGTACTAGGTTTGAAATTGGAAAACGCGCAAACTGATTCGTTGGATGATAGCGAAGTAGAAGCGCTAATTGAAGAACGTCTGCAAGCAAGAAATGAACGTAATTTTGCGCGAGCTGATGAAATTCGAGATATTTTAAAAGAAAAAGATATTATTTTGGAAGATACTGCGCAAGGCACGCGGTTTAGACGGGGGTAAATCATGGTAGAAGTGAAAGACTACAAACAACTTAATGGCCTTGCGCTTGCCTATATGGGCGATGCAGTGTATGAGAAATTTATTCGCGAATACTTACTTGCTGCTGGAAAGACAAAACCGAATCAACTGCATAAAACTGCGACAAAATTCGTTTCTGCAAAAGGGCAGGCTGTGGCGCTTAAAGCTATGATTGCAGAAGGTTTTTTAACAGACGAAGAAGATCGGATTGCAAAGCGGGGGCGAAATGCTAAGTCATATACAGTCCCTAAAAACACAGATCCTGGGACATATAGTATGTCTACTTCCTTTGAAGCAGTACTTGGCTATCTTTATTTAGCAGGTGACATGGAACGACTACAGGAATGGATGGAAAAAGCGCTTGAAATAGTCGGAAAAGGAGTGGAAAACAACTAATGGAACAAGAAAATGAGCAAGAGTGGATTGGTGGGAGAAATCCTGTCCTTGAAGTATTACGATCAGATAGAGATATCCATAAAATATACGTACAAGAAGGCTCGCAAAAAGGTGTTTTAAAACAAGTATTAACTTTAGCAAAGGAACGTAAAATTCAAGTTCAATTTGTACCAAAACAAAAGATTGAAAAAGTAGTAAGTGGTGCGCATCAAGGTGTTGCTGCTCAAGTTGCAGCTTATCAATATGCGGAGTTAGATGACTTATTTGTGGCAGCTGAAGCAAAAGATGAAATGCCATTTTTCATTATTTTAGACGAGTTAGAAGACCCCCATAATTTAGGCTCAATTATGCGTACAGCAGATTCTGTTGGAGCACATGGGATTATCATTCCAAAACGCCGATCAGTAGGCTTAACCCAAACTGTAGCCAAAGCAAGTACTGGAGCAATGGAATATGTGCCAGTAGTTCGCGTGACAAATATGGTACGGACAATGGAAGAACTGCAAAAACGTGGACTGTGGATTTTTGGAACAGATGCGAAAGGAAGTAGTGATTACCGGACGATGGATACCGACATGCCACTTGCCATTGTAATTGGAAGTGAAGGTTTTGGAATGAGTCGTTTAGTTCGTGAAAAATGTGATTTCCTTGTTCATTTACCAATGCGTGGAAAAGTGACATCACTTAATGCCTCTGTTGCTGCAAGTTTGTTACTTTATGAAGTTTATCGGAAACGTTTCCCACTGGAGAAATAATGATGGAACAAATTCTGCTTGTTGACGGGTATAATGTGATTGGAGCTTGGCCAGAATTGAGTTTCTTAAAAGATCGTGATTTGGAAGCGGCGAGAGATAAGCTAATTGAGTGGATGGCGGAGTACCAAAGCTATACGGGATACCGTGTTGTAGTTGTATTTGATGCGCAATTCGTTCGTGGTGTGAAGCGAAAAAGCAAGAAGCATCAAGTCGAAGTAGTTTTCACACATGAAGATGAAACAGCAGATGAATATATTGAACAAAAAGCGATTGAATGGAAAAATGCACGGACCCAAATTATTGTAGCAACCTCTGATTACACAGAGCAGTGGGCTATTTTTGGACAAGGAGCGCTTCGAATTTCTTCGCGTGAATTACTTTTTGAAATTCAAGAAATGAGTAAACAGATTGGACAGAAAATCAAACGAATTCAGGAAAAAATGCCAAAGTCAAACCTCAATTTAGATTCTGACGTTATTTCCCAACTTGAAAAGTGGAGAAGAGGCGAAGAGTAAGGGATTGACGGGCTGTTTCTGACTATGTATAATGAAGCAACCAAAGAAGAAATCCTGTCGAAAAGGAGCCGATTAGCCTAGTGAAGAATTCAGTAAATCAAGAAGAAATGGCGATGCTTGAACTAGCTAGAAGCGGTGATACGGAAGCGTTAGAGTATTTTTTCAGTAAGTATCAGTCAGTTATTTACTGGAAATCGACGCAATATTTTTTGCAAGGTGCAGAGCGAGATGATTTAATTCAAGAAGCAATGATTGGACTTTTTAAGGCAATTCGTGATTATGATGAGTCAAAAGAAGCCTCTTTTCGTTCTTTTGCGGAAATGTGTATTAATAGGCAACTTCTTTCGGCGGTGAAGCGGGCATCTAGACAGAAGAATATCCCTTTAAATAATTCCGTCTCATTAGATACACCAATGGCTGAAGATGATGTGGATTGGACTTTGCTAGATGTTATTTCCGAAAAAGCTGCTGAAACCCCAGAAGATTTTTTAATTAAAAATGAAGGTTTAACGCATGTGGCGCGTCAATTAGAACAAGTCACAAGTGAATTTGAAAAAGAAGTGTTAAAACAATATTTAGAAGGTAAAAGCTATCAAGAAATGGCTCTTTTTTTCAATAAAAAAGAGAAGGCTATCGATAATGCCTTACAGCGAGTAAAAAAGAAAATGATGAAGCAGTTTGAGTGAAAAAATAATTGACTAGCTAGGAGCCAAGTGTTATATTTATATGGATGAAATGTGCCTACTTTTTGGCATGGCATATTTAATGATTGCGGAGTTGAGGTATTTATGAAGAAGAAAACATCGCTCGCTTGTTCTGAGTGTGGTTCAAGAAACTATACAGTCAATGTTAGCGGGACGCAGAAAGAAACTCGCTTAGAAGTGAAGAAATTCTGTCGACACTGTAATAAACATACATTACATCGAGAAACAAAATAGACGATATGGAGGTTTTGGTATGTCTGCAATAGCAAGATTCTTTCGGAACGTTTCATCCGAAATGCATAAAGTTACATGGCCAACTAGAAAAGAACTTTTAACATACACAGTAACAGTAGTTATTACAGTAATTTTATTTGCATTATTCTTTATGTTGATTGATTTTGGTATCGAACAAATTATTAAACTTATCGTGTAGTGCTAGGAATTTTACAAAGATAATGATATACTATTACTTGAGACAAAACCCGTACAACTTTCGGGTTTTTTATTTTGGATTATACTAAAAGGAGGATGGCGGCAAAATAGGATTGCTGCCAACTAAACAATGGAAAAAAATTGGTATGTAGTTCATACTTACTCCGGTTATGAAAATAAAGTCAAAGCAAACTTAGAAAAACGTGTAGAATCAATGGGCATGTCAGATAAAATCTTCCGCGTTATCGTACCGGAAGAAGAAGAAACAGAAGTGAAAAATGGTAAAACAAAAACAATTAAACGTAAAGTTTTCCCGGGTTATGTATTAGTAGAAATCGTTATGACAGATGATTCTTGGTATGTTGTGCGTAATACTCCAGGAGTTACTGGATTTGTTGGTTCTTCAGGTTCTGGATCGAAACCAACACCATTACTTCCAGAAGAAGCAGATCGTATTCTGAAAAGTATGGGTATGGTCGAAAAACGTGCTGAAGCAGACTTTGAAATTGGTGAAACAGTTATGGTCAAAGAAGGACCATTCGCTGACTTCTCTGGTAAAGTGGACGAAATGGATAATGACAAAGGTAAAGCGAAAGTCATGGTTAACATGTTCGGACGTGAAACTCCAGTCGAAGTGGATTTCAATCAAATCGAAAAACTTTAAAACTTACAACCTCTACATTATTTGTGGAGGTTGTTTTGTTAAGGAGGCAAGCAAATGGACAAGGCTAAGCAGATATATTTGGATTTTAAACGAGAAGCTCTATTTTTAGATCTCGATTTTCCTTTATTCTTAGGTAACGGTCCAGGGTGCGGTGAACTTTGTATGGACTATAGCGAACAAGATGGCTATATGCTTTACGGTTATGAACGCGGCGAACGAAACAGTGAATTCAAAACAACTGATTTTGACGAATTTAAATATGAAGTATTCCTGCATATTTGTTGGTATATGGGGATGGAATTTGAACTTCGCCATCGTAAAGAAGACATCGAACGTGACGATAACATCCTTGAAACGGATACCCGTAAAATCGCTTTTGAAAAAACATTGCAGTTATTAAAAACAGTAAACCCAGCTTGGATTGATAAGGCTGCGCAAGGTTACACAGCGTATTTGAACTTATGGCGGAAAAATCAAAACGTCTATTTCGATAAAACGACCATGGAATTCAAAGTGAATCTCTAAAAAAATCTTGCAACGAAACGTTTAAGATGGTATCATATACAAGTACGTTTTTGACGTATGTTTTAACGTGGGAGGGGAAATATCAGCCCCAGTCAACCACATCACGGACTTAAGGAGGTATGTCTCGTGGCAAAAAAAGTGATTAAAGAAGTTAAACTTCAAATTCCAGCAGGTAAAGCAAATCCTGCACCTCCAGTTGGACCTGCATTAGGTCAAGCTGGCGTAAACATCATGGGATTCTGTAAAGAGTTTAATGCTCGCACAGCCGATCAAGCTGGTCTTATTATTCCTGTTGTGATCACTGTATTTGAAGACCGTTCGTTTACGTTCATCACTAAAACTCCACCAGCAGCTGTATTACTTAAAAAAGCAGCTAAAGTGGAAAAAGGATCCGGTGAACCAAACAAAACAAAAGTTGCATCTGTAACTCGCGCTCAAGTACAGGAAATTGCTGAAACAAAAATGCCAGACCTTAACGCTGCAAATGTTGAATCTGCAATGCTAATGGTTGAAGGTACTGCACGTTCTATGGGTATCACTATCCAAGACTAATCGTGTGTTTCACAATTTGACAATTAAGGAGGAAAAGAAATGGCTAAGAAAGGCAAAAAGTATCAAGATGCTTTAAAACAAATTGATGCAAATAAAGTTTACACTGCAGAAGAAGCAGTTGAACTTGCTAAAAAAATTGACTTCGCTAAATTCGATGCAACTGTTGAAGTAGCATTCCGTCTTGGCGTTGACCCTAAAAAAGCGGACCAACAAATCCGTGGTGCTGTTGTATTACCAAACGGTACTGGTAAAACTCAACGTGTATTAGTATTCGCAAAAGGTGAAAAAGCAAAAGAAGCAGAGGCTGCTGGAGCTGATTACGTTGGTGAATCTGAATTCGTTGAAAAAATCAACCAAGGTTGGTTTGAATTTGACGTTATCGTTGCTACACCTGACATGATGGGTGAAGTTGGTAAATTAGGCCGTGTCCTTGGACCAAAAGGTTTAATGCCAAACCCTAAAACTGGTACAGTAACTATGGACGTAACTAAAGCAGTTAACGAAATTAAAGCTGGTAAAGTAGAATACCGTGTTGATAAAGCTGGGAATGTCCACGCTGCAATCGGTAAAGTATCTTTTGATGCTGCTAAACTAGTAGAAAACTTCCGTACTGTGAATGACGTTCTACAAAAAGCAAAACCTGCTGCTGCGAAAGGTACTTACGTGAAAAATCTTTCCGTAACAACTACTTTCGGACCTGGAATCAAAGTTGACCCAGCAAGCTTATAAAATTTAACTTGACCAGCCCCTTTTCTTTTGATAAGATAGGCTAGTTGAAACAATCAAATATCCTTACCGTAGACAGTTGGTGCGTTTATCGCTTAATTTTGCCACCCGAGGGATTTCTTTTGAAGTGTGCGTCCGCGTGCATTTTACAAAAACCTCTGGCGTCTACGGTGTCAGAGGTTTTTTGTTGCTGATCAAACAGAATTTGTGTCTGTTTAATTAGATTTAATTGTTGGACGGAGGTGGAAAAATGAGTAAAGTTCTTGAAGCTAAACAAAGTGCAGTTGAAGAAATTAAAACTAAATTATCAGCTAGTGCGTCTACAGTAATTGTTGATTACCGCGGCTTAAACGTTGGCGAAATCACTGAATTACGTAAACAATTGCGTGATGCTGGTATTGAATTTAAAGTCTACAAAAACTCACTAACTCGCCGTGCTGTTGAAGCTAACGGTTACGAAGGTTTAGAAGGAGCTCTAACTGGTCCTAACGCAATCGCATTCAGTAATGAAGACGTAGTTGCGCCTGCGAAAATCCTTAACGATTTCGCTAAAGATCATGAAGCACTAGAAATCAAAGCCGGTGTTATTGAAGGTAAAGTTGCTTCTCTTGAAGAAATTAAAGCACTTGCAACACTTCCATCACGCGAAGGATTGCTATCTATGCTTTGCAACGTACTTCAAGCTCCAGTTCGCGGTCTTGCTATCGCTACTAAAGCTGTTGCTGACCAAAAAGAAGGACAAGAAGCATAATCTGTTCTACCAAGGGGAAACCCTACAAACAAATCTCGGTTAAATCCGAAAAAATTATATTAATTGGAGGAATTTCAAAATGGCTTTAAACATTGAAGAAATCATTGCTTCCGTAAAAGAAGCATCTGTATTAGAACTTAACGATTTAGTAAAAGCAATCGAAGAAGAATTTGGCGTAACTGCTGCTGCTCCTGTAGCTGTAGCTGCTGCTGGTGGCGGTGCTGCTGAGCAAACTGAATTCACTGTAGAACTGGCTTCTGCTGGAGATTCTAAAATCAAAGTTATCAAAGTGGTACGTGAAATCACTGGTCTTGGCTTAAAAGAAGCTAAAGAATTAGTTGACAACGCTCCTAAAGCTCTTAAAGAAGGCGTTGCTAAAGAAGAAGCTGAAGAAATCAAAGCTAAACTTGAAGAAGTTGGCGCTAACGTAGAAGTTAAATAATTAACTTAAAGACCTTAGATACTAGCTATCTAAGGTTTTTTTTATTGCTAACTATCTAAGCTTTTGTGGAGGAGTAGAATGACGATTTTTTTCTTTAGAAGGCTTTTTTTTATTACTATTACATGCTAGTATAGGAAAGTAAGTTAGTTTCTTGGGAGGTTGTATATGTCAATTAAATCTATATCAAAATCTGAACTAGAAGTTATGAAAATCATTTGGGAATACGGCAGAGCTGTTCAGTACTCTGATGTTGCTGAGAAACTAAGTGAAAAAGGCGTTTTGTGGAAGAAAAACACCATTCTTACTTTTTTAGCTAGATTAGTTGAGAAAAAGTTACTTCGTGTGAAGAAAATTGGTCGAAAAAATGAATATTATGCACTTGTTAGTGAAAATGAATACTTAGAACTGCAAACCGAAACCTTTTTAGAAGATATTTATGAAGGTGATGTAAAAGGATTAATTACTAATTTAGTGCAAAATGAGTTAATTTCTACAGATGAATTAGATGATTTACAACAATTTTGGAAAAGAGTGAAATCACCTAATGAATGAATTGCTTAAGATGGCTTTATCAATGGCTTTAACATCAGTGATATTAATACTTTTTATCTGGATATTTGATAAAATTTTCAATCGTTATTTAAGTAAGGCGAAAATTTATTATTTATGGCTTGTTGTTTTTTTCTTTTTGACGATACCTTTTTCGTTTTTTTTCTTTATGTCGGCGAAAAATAGTGATTTCATGTGGAGAAATAAAACAGGTTTTGAAGGAGTTTCTTCTATTGAGATCAATCAAAATGGAGTATTTTTAGAACGAGATGTTAAAGTTACTTTTTGGATGACGGTGCTTGATTATTTATGGTTAGTTTGGTTAATAATATTTTTACTTATTTTTATTTATCGGATAGCCTCTTATAGGAATTTTAAAAAATATGTTTTTTCAGGTGCGCGAAAAGTAGATGATTTGGAGCAATTAGAAATATTAGCAGGAATAATAGATGAATTAAATATTAAAAAATCTGTTGAATTAATGATTAATCCGCTTATTTCATCGCCAATTTTCTTAGGATTAAAAAGAAATGTAATAGTTATACCGGATAAAAAATTTTTAGCGGAAGAACTACAATATATTTTTAGGCATGAATTAATCCACTGTAAACGTAAAGATATGTATTATGTATGGGCAACCCAATTTTTCACTTGTCTATATTGGTTTAATCCGTTGATGTATTTTATGAATAGGCAGATACAAAAAGATCGTGAATTAGCTTGTGATGAAGCGGTTTTAGCAGATTTACCCGAAAATAAATATGTGGGCTATGGAGATACGCTTCTTTCTTCGCTTACTAAATCAGGTAGTTACAAAGAATCTTATGTATCAGTTTCACTTCATGAAAATACAAATGCTTTGAAAGAAAGACTCACATTTATCGCCAATTACCAAAAGAAAACAAAGAAGACCAAAATATTTTTTTCATTTTTTCTTATATTGTTGTGTGTTAGTGGTCTTTTCTTTAGTTTATTACAAACAGCATGGTTTACTGTAGAAAAGCAAAATAGTATTACAATTGAACGGAAAAAATAAACTAGTAAAACTTTCTTCATTGATTGAGGGGAGTTTTTTTATTGCAGATTTGACTTTTAAGACTACATATTGTAGAATTAAAAAGCTTAAACAATTACTAAAAAGGCGGGGATTAAATGTTTGGTCGGAAAGAAGTTTCAATACCAGCAGATTATCAACAGTTTAATACTTTTCCAACTGAAAGAGAACGATTGCTTTGTATCGGCGCTTCTACTACGGAGTGTAAGCATAAAATCGAAACCAAGTTAGATGGCTCCAATAAGATGTTAAAGCTTTATTATCCAAAAAACCGTGGCGCTAAGGTTATGAAGTATTGGCTACCAATGTTTGGGATAAATGATTCTAGATCTGCTGTTGAGATTATTTCTACTTGGATTGAAGGAAATGATTATTATGGAGAGGTCCCGCAGAATGTTACAAGCACAGTCATCAATGACATCGCTAAAGCATCTCGAAAAAAAGATTTCAATAAGGACTCTTTAGTAAGCTCTGCTGAAAAAATCAAAACGTTTGGGGCATTTGATCTTGAGAGATTAGGGTATTTAGTACGGGTTTGTTTTTCTTTAGACTTGCTCACTGAAGAACAATCATGGGAGTTTTTGAATAAATTTTGGGAAGATGCAGTCCTGCATTTTGAAAACTGGGATGATTATATAGTTAGTTATCTAAATGGACAAGAAGGTATGGGAACTAATTGGTATAGTGACACACTTGTTTCTTATATCCAATTAAAAAAAGATCCAAATAGTTTATTGAATCAATATCAACTAAGATAATACGAAGAGGAGTTAAAAAGAGAATATGAAGAGAATTTTGAGTGGAGTGGGAATTTTATTAATAGCATTACTTGTAACAGCATGTGGAAATGATAAGGCAAGTAATGAAAAAGTGGAAAAAGATACGTATGTGGCTGATTTACAAGGGGCGCAATTAGAAGCGACTTTTTATCATGTAGATGATAACTTAAGGAAAGTAGATCAAAAGATGGTATATCCATTAGCTTATCTAGGCTTGGAAGAAGGAACTAAAGTAGATGACGCTACGCAAAAGAAACTGGAAGAACAAGTAACATCTCAGTATGCCGGTTATAAGGATAGTAAAGGTGCATCGCTTGAAACCAAATTTACAGATAAGGGAATGGAATTAACAATGTCTGTTGATCTGTATAAAGCAGATAAAAAGTCCGTGAACTCATTACTAGCAGGAACAACGGACCCGAAAAATGTAAGTTATAAAGATACAGTATCTCAATTTGAAGCACAAGGATATACTAAAAAATAATATTTTGAAAATAGGTTCCTTTTATTAGAGGAACCTATTTCCAAAAATTCCTTTTGTAGCTATTATAGAGCAAAGTTTTATGCTAAAATAGCTAGAGATATGAAAGGAAGGTGCAGTTGATGACTAATAATCACTACTACACAAACGACGAAACAATGAAACACAACCGAAAAACATGGCAAATGATGTTAAAAGGTTTTAATATGAACTTTACAAGCGATAATGGCGTATTTTCCAAAAATACGGTTGATTTTGGTTCGAAATTGTTAATTGAATCATTTGACTTGGAAGTGAAATCGGGGAAAATTTTGGATGTTGGTTGTGGTTATGGTCCGATGGGGTTAACTGTAGCGAAAGAATTTCCTGAAAGCCAAATTGAAATGGTAGATGTAAATTTGCGCGCACTGGAACTTGCGAAAGAAAATGCGGAATTAAATAAAATTACGAATACGCATATCTATGAAAGTTCGGTTTATGATAACGTAACTGCAAAGGACTACCAAGCGATTATTAGTAACCCGCCAATCCGTGCAGGAAAAAAGGTTGTTCATGCAATTTTGGAAGGTGCTTATAATCATTTGAAAGAAACCGGAGAACTCTGGATTGTCATTCAAAAGAAACAAGGCGGTCCATCTGCTGAGAAGAAAATGGAAGAAGTTTTCGGTAATGTTGAAACAGTGGCGAAAAATAAAGGTTATTTTATTTTCAAAAGTGTTAAAAATTAAGTTGTATCGAGTGTGGAAACGTGCTAATATAGAAATACATTTTACTAAGAAAGGACTGAGGGACATGCTTAGAATGAGAAATATGCTAGAAAAAAACAACCAATCAAGACAGAAGATAATAGGTATTTCTTTAACGTTCCTTCATGACCCAGTAGTGTCTTTTCAAGGTAGCGTCCGTTAAGAGTTAAGTCCTTCAATCTTTCTTGATTGAGGGACTTTTTTAATACCTAAAAATAAACTTGAAAGAAGTGAGTCAAATGACAGTGGGAGATCTGAGTAATTTAAACAGCTAGGAAGAGAAGTGGAGACATTCATTTCTCTATTAAACAGAAAATGAGGAATAGAAATGCTAACATTAAAAGGAAAGTATAACGAAGCAAAAGTTTTTACAGATAACGTTGATGACAATACAATTGGGCAAATTATTACACTATGCAATCAATCGTTTGCGAAAGATAGTAAGATTCGGATTATGCCTGATACGCATGGCGGTAAAGGCTGTGTGATTGGAACGACAATGACAATTCAAGATAAAATTGTACCGAATTTGGTTGGAGTGGACATCGGTTGTGGGCTATATGTAGTGAAACTAAAACCTGGCAAGTTAAAAATGGATTTTGATAAGCTGGATAAAGTTATTCGCGAACGAGTGCCATCTGGAAGCAAAACACACGATAAACCTGTGGATGAATTTGATTTGGAAGACGTAGTTGCGCCAATTCATCGCGGCTGGGTAGCTAGGAGTGTAGGGACGCTTGGTGGCGGGAACCATTTCATTGAAGTGAATCAAGGTTCTGACGGTATTTACCTTGTAATTCATAGTGGAAGTCGGGTGCTTGGTAAAGAAATCGCGGAATATCACCAAGAAGTAGCTTATAAAGGATTAGACATATTGCGTAAAGAATTGAAATTGGACGCCACTGCTGCGAAAAAACGCGGCAATTTAGAAATGGCCAACAACTTGAATAACGAGCGCGAGCAAGTGAAATTGGATTATGACTTATCCTATGTGACGGGCTCTGATTTGAAAAATTATTTAAATGACATGGAAATTGCACAAAAATTTGCTGCTCGTAATCGTTACGTCATGGCAGAAACTATTTTAAAAGCGATGAAGTGGGATAAAGCAGTTGTTTCAGCGTTTGATTGTGTGCATAATTACATTGATATTGATAACCACATGCTCAGAAAAGGTGCGACATCTGCTCAGCTTGGGGAACAAATTATCGTTCCGCTTAATATGCGCGATGGCAGCATCCTTGCAACTGGAAAAGGAAATGCAGATTGGAATTACTCGGCGCCGCACGGGGCGGGAAGGATGCTAAGTCGCTCCAAAGCAAAAGCACAAATCAGTTTAGAAAGCTATCAGGCAGCAATGAAAAACGTTTGGACTACTTCTGTTTCTAAAAAAACAATTGATGAAGCTCCAAAAGCATATAAATCAGCTAAACAATTACTTGTTGATGTAGAAGATACAATGGAAATTCAAGAAATAATTAAACCGTTATACAATTTCAAAGCATGAAGGGAAAGAAGCGGCAAATATATACTTCAATTAAGTAAGAATTGGAGAGTTATATGAAACTGCAAAATTTAAGGGATGTGTTTTATGTGGAAGATACTTCGGATAGAGATATTAAATATGTAAATATAGAGGAATTCGATTTGTCTTGGTATTTTAATAGTGAAGGGATTAAAATGTCGGATGAGGAAATGAAGTATATAAACCCCCTTGCTAAAGCATATAGTAGCAATATGTGGGAAAAGTATATTAGTCATCGGCATCACCATTTTGAGCAACTTGATTTTGAGGACAAATTACCTTCGTTAGCAAAAATGGATTACAATTGGCTAGATGATTTGGATAATGGTATATATGAGGATTTTAGTAATTATCTGTTAAGAAGTATAAACTACAATCAACAAGACACCGTTTTAGCGTTTTGGCTAAAGGACTATGCTGTAGAAACGGAGTGGCATTTTTTTATAAAACATTGGTCTGAATTCCTTTTTGATCAAGGCGTTATATTAATAAATATTTCAAGGGAACAAATCTTGATGTTTTGTTCAAATGGCACTTTGTTAAGAGGAATAAGTTCTTTTAATTAGGAATTTTCAAGAAACCCTTATATAACTTCAAAACATAATGAAAAAGAAGCGGCAAATATTATAACATGTCGCTTCTTATTTTTCTAGAAAAATATTTGACATAGGTGGAGAGATGTTGTATTATAGTATAATGCCAAAAGAATCTATACCGTTTTTTTGCGTTGCATTTTATTTCAAAATATGACAAAAAATGAAGCGTTTGCGCGGTTTTTGGTGCTATAAATAAACATGGATGTGGTTTTCAGAAATAGTTGATGAAATCCGCTTTCTTTTTGTCTAAAGCAGCAATTTTTTCTTTTTGAAGTTCCACTTGATTTCGACCTAGGTTTTGTCTGATTGCGACTATGCGAATCAGATGTACACAAGGTAGCAGGAAACTTTTGATGAACGATGTTTAAGGCTGATGAAGGAGTATGGAAGTACTTACTTTTGAACGATTTAACTTAAACATCGGGTGCGGGGGGTTCCACTGTTTTTGTGCCTAAAAGAGAAGTCAGTGTGCTTATAAATTTTTTAATTAATTTGAGGGGTGAATAGTTTGTCAGGACATTCAGGACATGATGTAAAATATGGACGGCATCGTACGCGTAGAAGTTTTGCGCGAATCAGTGAAGTACTTGAATTACCAAACTTAATTGAGATTCAAACAGCTTCTTACCAATGGTTCTTAGATGAAGGGCTACGTGAGATGTTCCGCGATATTTCACCAATTGAGGATTTTGCGGGTAATTTATCTTTAGAATTCATTGATTACGATCTTGGAGAACCGAAATACTCGGTAGAAGAATCTAAGAACCGTGATGCAAACTATGCGGCTCCACTACGCGTGAAGTTACGCCTAATCAACAAAGAAACCGGCGAAGTAAAAGACCAAGAAGTATTTATGGGTGATTTCCCACTAATGACTGAAATGGGTACGTTCATTATTAATGGGGCAGAACGTGTTATCGTTTCCCAATTAGTTCGTTCTCCAGGTGTTTATTTCAATGGAAAACTAGACAAAAATGGTAAAAAAGGCTTTGGTTCTACTGTCATCCCTAACCGTGGGGCTTGGCTTGAGTATGAAACAGATGCTAAAGACGTTGTACACGTTCGTATTGACCGTACACGTAAATTACCAGTAACTGTTTTACTTCGTGCACTAGGCTTTGGTTCCGATCAAGAAATTATTGATTTAATTGGGGACAACGACTACTTGCGCAATACACTTGAAAAAGACAACACTGACAATGCTGAAAAAGCACTTCTAGAAATTTACGAAAGATTACGTCCGGGTGAACCCCCAACAGTTGATAACGCTAGAAGCTTACTAGTTTCTCGTTTCTTTGATCCAAAACGCTATGATCTTGCAAGTGTTGGACGTTATAAAATCAACAAAAAATTACATCTGAAAAACCGTCTATTCAACCAAACATTAGCAGAAACTTTAGTGGATCCAGAAACTGGTGAAATTATCGCTTCTAAAGGTGATATTTTGGATCGTCGTAATTTAGATCAAATTATTCCTAATTTAGAAAACGGTGTAGGTTTCCGTACACTTCGCCCAACTGATGGAGTGATGGAAGATAGCGTACTCGTTCAATCTATTAAAATCTACGCACCAAATGATGAAGAAAAAGAAATCAACATCATTGGTAACGCGTATATTGAAGAAAATGTAAAACACATCACGCCTTCTGATATTATTTCATCCATTAGCTACTTCTTTAACTTGCTACATGGTGTTGGCGATACAGATGACATCGATCACCTAGGTAATCGTCGTCTTCGTTCTGTTGGCGAACTTTTACAAAACCAATTCCGTATCGGTTTATCCCGTATGGAACGTGTGGTTCGTGAGCGTATGTCTATTCAAGATATGACTACAATTACGCCACAACAATTGATTAATATTCGCCCAGTAGTTGCATCTATCAAAGAATTCTTTGGTAGCTCACAGTTGTCTCAGTTTATGGATCAAACAAATCCACTTGGCGAACTTACGCATAAACGTCGTCTTTCGGCGCTTGGACCTGGTGGTTTGACGCGTGAACGTGCTGGTTATGAAGTACGTGACGTGCATTACTCTCACTATGGCCGTATGTGTCCGATTGAAACGCCAGAGGGACCAAACATTGGTTTGATCAACTCCCTTTCTTCCTTTGCGAAGGTAAATAAATTCGGCTTTATCGAAACGCCTTACCGCCGCGTAGATCCTGAAACAAACCGTGTTACAGATAAGATTGATTATCTAACTGCGGATGAAGAGGATAACTATGTAGTAGCACAAGCAAACTCGAAATTAGACGAGCAAGGTACTTTCACAGAAGAAGAAGTTATGGCTCGTTTCCGTTCAGAAAACTTAGCGGTAGAAAAAGAACGTATTGACTACATGGATGTATCTCCTAAACAGGTTGTATCTGTTGCGACAGCATGTATTCCGTTCCTTGAAAACGATGATAGTAACCGTGCGCTAATGGGAGCGAACATGCAACGTCAAGCAGTTCCTCTTATGCACCCTGAAGCTCCATTTGTTGGAACAGGTATGGAACACGTATCTGCAAAAGACTCTGGTGCTGCTGTAACTGCTAAACATGACGGTATTGTAGAACACGTTGAAGCTCGCGAAATCTGGGTTCGTCGTGTATCTCTAGTGGATGGCAAAGAAGTAACTGGCGGAATCGATAAATATACTTTACGTAAATTTGTCCGTTCTAACCAAGGTACTTGTTATAACCAACGTCCAAACGTAGCAGAAGGTGACCGGGTTGTTAAAGGAGAAATCCTTGGTAACGGTCCATCAATGGATTCCGGTGAACTTGCTCTTGGTCGTAACGTACTAGTTGCGTTCATGACTTGGGATGGTTATAACTACGAGGATGCGATCATCATGAGTGAACGTCTTGTAAAAGATGACGTTTATACTTCGATTCATATTGAAGAATTCGAATCAGAAGCTCGTGATACAAAACTCGGGCCTGAAGAAATGACTCGTGATATTCCAAATGTTGGGGAAGACGCTTTACGCGACCTTGACGAACGTGGAATTATCCGTGTTGGTGCTGAAGTAAAAGACAACGATCTTCTAGTTGGTAAAGTAACACCAAAAGGAGTTACCGAATTAACTGCAGAAGAACGTTTATTACACGCTATCTTTGGTGAAAAAGCACGGGAAGTTCGTGATACTTCATTACGTGTACCTCATGGCGGCGGCGGAATCGTGCTTGACGTGAAAATCTTTACTCGTGAAGCTGGCGACGAACTACCACCTGGTGTAAACCAATTAGTACGTGTTTATATTGTACAAAAACGTAAAATCCACGAAGGCGATAAAATGGCCGGACGTCACGGTAACAAAGGGGTTATCTCCCGTATTTTACCTGAAGAAGATATGCCATTTATGCCAGACGGAACACCTGTTGACATCATGCTTAACCCACTAGGTGTACCATCTCGTATGAATATCGGACAAGTACTTGAGCTACACTTAGGTATGGCTGCTCGTGCTTTAGGAATTCACGTTGCAACTCCAGTATTTGATGGAGCGAATGAAGAAGATGTATGGAGCACTGTGGAAGAAGCCGGTATGGCCCGCGATGCGAAAACAGTTCTTTACGACGGACGTTCTGGTGAAGCATTTGATAACCGTATCTCTGTTGGTGTAATGTACATGATCAAACTTGCCCACATGGTTGATGATAAACTACATGCTCGTTCAACTGGACCTTACTCTCTAGTAACGCAACAACCGCTTGGTGGTAAAGCACAATTTGGTGGACAACGTTTTGGTGAAATGGAAGTATGGGCACTGGAAGCATATGGTGCCGCTTATACTCTTCAAGAAATCCTAACGATTAAATCAGATGATGTGGTTGGTCGTGTGAAAACTTACGAAGCGATTGTTAAAGGCGAAAGCGTTCCAGAACCTGGTGTGCCAGAATCCTTCAAAGTACTCATCAAAGAGCTTCAAAGTCTTGGAATGGACGTTAAAATGCTTTCTGCAGACGAAGAAGAAATCGAGATGCGTGATATGGATGATGACGACTTTACTAATCAAAATGATGCCTTCAATATCGTACAACCGGAAAATGCAGCCGCTGAAAAGACTGAGTAATTCGGTTCGATAATTGAGACTCCAAAACAATAAGAAACAATGATTTGTTTTTTGCAAAATATAAAATTAAGCGATCGCTGAGACTTTCTCTAAAAGTCAAGGAAGTGTGCGGGAATCCCCAAACACTTCCTAAAGCGAATGCTCCAAACTAATTTAGGAGGTTGGGCACTTGTTAGATGTTAATAATTTTGAGTATATGAAAATCGGTCTGGCATCTCCAGATAAAATTCGTTCATGGTCTCATGGTGAAGTAAAAAAACCTGAAACCATCAACTACAGAACGCTGAAACCAGAACGTGACGGCTTATTCTGTGAAAGAATTTTTGGACCAATGAAAGACTGGGAATGTTCTTGTGGTAAATACAAACGTGTTCGCTATAAAGGCGTAGTTTGTGACCGTTGTGGAGTAGAAGTAACGAAATCAAAAGTGCGCCGTGAACGTATGGGCCATATTGAACTCGCAGCTCCTGTTTCTCACATCTGGTACTTCAAAGGAATTCCAAGCCGTATGGGTCTTGTTATGGATATGTCTCCGCGTGCATTAGAAGAAATTATCTACTTTGCATCTTACGTGGTTACAGAACCAGGCGATACTCCACTTGAAAAGAAACAACTTTTATCTGAACGTGAATACCGCGTTTATCGCGAAAAATATGGTAAAGGTTTCTCAGCTGGTATGGGCGCAGAAGCTATCAAAAAAATCTTAGCCGATATCGACTTAGAAAAAGAAACAAATGATTTAAAAGAAGAACTAAAATCCGCACAAGGCCAACGCCGTACTCGTGCAATTCGTCGTTTGGAAGTTATGGAAGCTTTCCGTAATTCTGGCAACAACCCAAGCTGGATGGTACTTGACGTGCTACCAGTTATCCCACCGGAAATTCGTCCAATGGTACAACTTGAAGGTGGCCGTTTTGCAACAAGTGATTTGAATGACTTATATCGTCGGGTAATCAACCGGAACAACCGTTTGAAACGCCTTCTTGATTTAGGTGCACCAAACATTATCGTGCAAAATGAAAAACGGATGCTACAAGAAGCTGTCGATGCTTTAATTGACAACGGTCGTCGTGGTCGTCCAGTAACAGGTCCAGGTAACCGTCCGCTTAAATCCCTTTCTCATATGCTTAAAGGGAAACAAGGTCGTTTCCGTCAAAACTTACTAGGTAAACGTGTCGATTATTCTGGTCGTTCCGTTATCGTCGTTGGACCTAACTTAAAAATGTACCAATGTGGTCTTCCAAAAGAAATGGCACTTGAATTATTCAAACCATTTGTTATGAAAGAATTAGTTGGACGCGGTTTAGCACACAACATTAAGAGTGCTAAACGTAAAATCGAACGTATGGCTCCAGAAATCTGGGACGTATTAGAAGAAGTTATCCGTGAACATCCGGTATTACTTAACCGGGCGCCTACGCTTCACAGACTTGGTATTCAAGCATTTGAACCAACGCTAGTTGAAGGTCGCGCAATCCGTCTTCACCCTCTTGTATGTACAGCTTACAACGCTGACTTTGATGGTGACCAAATGGCGGTTCACGTTCCTTTATCCGCAGAAGCACAAGCAGAAGCACGTATTTTAATGCTTGCAGCTCAAAACATTTTGAACCCTAAAGATGGTAAACCAGTTGTAACACCTTCCCAAGATATGGTGCTTGGTAACTACTACCTTACTTTAGAACGTGAAAATGCTGTCGGCGAAGGTACTATCTTCAAAGATATTAATGAAGCACAACTTGCGTATCAAAACGGCTATGTACACTTACACTCTCGTATTGCTGTATATGCTGGTTCGATTCCAAATGAACGTTTCACTGATGAACAACGCAAACAATTATTAATTACGACTGTCGGTAAACTGATTTTCAACACAATCTTACCAAAATCGTTCCCTTATATTAATGAACCAACGAAATTCAACTTAGAAATCGAAACACCAGCAAAATATTTCGTTGATACAACAACTGATGTTCGTGCCCACATTGCGGCTCAAGAATTAATTGATCCATTCAAGAAGAAAATTCTTGGTAACATTATCGCGGAAGTCTTCAAGAAATTCCATATTACCGAAACTTCTAAAATGCTTGACCGTATGAAAGATCTTGGTTTCAAAATCTCGACTAAGGCCGGCATGACAGTGGGTATTGCGGATATCTTAACACTTGAAGAAAAACATGAAATTCTTGAAAAAGCACATGACACTGTTGAAAAAATCACTAAATCATTCCGTCGTGGTCTGATTACAGATGATGAAAGATACGAACGCGTTATTGCTGTATGGAATGCTGCCAAAGACGAAATCCAAGGAAAACTAATCTTGAGTTTGGACCGCTTAAACCCAATCTTCATGATGCAAGATTCCGGAGCTCGTGGTAACATTTCCAACTTTACACAGCTAGCTGGTATGCGTGGACTAATGGCTGACCCATCCGGACGTATCGTAGAATTGCCGATTACATCTAACTTCCGTGAAGGTTTAACGGTCTTAGAGTACTTCATTTCTACCCATGGTGCGCGTAAAGGTCTTACCGATACAGCCCTTAAAACAGCCGATTCCGGTTACCTTACTCGTCGTCTTGTTGACGTGGCTCAAGATGTTATCATTCGTGAAGACGATTGTGGCACTGACCGCGGTCTTACAATTAAGGCTATTCGTGAAGGTACTGAAATCATCGAACCACTGGAAGAACGTCTGGAAGGTCGTTATTCTCGTAAAACAATTCGTCATCCAGAAACAAAAGAAGTTATTGCACGTGAAAATGACTTAATTACAGAAGCAATTGCCAGTCAAATCGTTGAAGCTGGAATTGAAGAAGTAACTATCCGTTCTGCATTCACATGTAATACGAAACACGGCGTATGTAAAAAATGTTATGGTAAAAACTTGGCAACTGGTACAGAAGTCGAAGTTGGAGAAGCAGTTGGTATCATCGCTGCCCAATCTATCGGGGAACCAGGAACTCAGCTTACTATGCGTACATTCCATACAGGTGGGGTTGCCGGAGACGATATCACGCAAGGTCTTCCACGTATTCAAGAAATCTTTGAAGCACGTAATCCGAAAGGGCAAGCTATCATCACTGAAGTTGGCGGTGAAGTTGTTTCTATCGAAGAAGGTCGTGATCGTCAACAAGAAATCACTATCCAAGGTACAGATGACCGCCGTTCTTATAACATTCCTTACACTGCTCGCTTACGTGTAGAAGAAGGAAGTATTGTTGAACGTGGGGAAGCTCTAACTGAAGGTTCTGTGGATCCTAAAGCCTTGATTCGTGTTCGTGACGTATTATCCGTTCAAGAATATCTACTTGCTGAAGTACAAAAAGTTTACCGCATGCAAGGGGTAGAAATTGGCGATAAACACGTTGAAGTAATGGTTCGTCAAATGTTACGTAAAATCCGCGTAATGGATACTGGTGATACAAATATCTTACCAGGTACATTAATGGATATTCATACGTTTACAGAAGCCAACCGCGATGCTATCTTAAGTGGTAGCCAACCAGCAACAGGTCGTCCAGTTCTTCTAGGGATCACAAAAGCTTCCCTTGAAACGGATTCCTTCTTGTCAGCTGCGTCATTCCAAGAAACAACTCGTGTCTTGACAGATGCTGCTATCAAAGGAAAACGTGACGAACTTCTAGGACTTAAAGAAAATGTTATCCTAGGTAAACTTGTTCCAGCTGGTACAGGTATTGGTCGTTACCGCAAACTGAAATCCGAAGTTATCAAGGAAACAGCTGAAGTAACTGACGAAATCACAAATATTTAATTTTACAAAGCCAAGTGTGCCGTTCGCGTACACTTGGCTTTTTTTGTTATACTCTAGAAAAAGGAGTGAAGTGATTTGATTACACATGTTATTTGGGATATGGGCGAAACGTTAAATACCGTACCAAACACAAGATACGACCATCACCCTCTCGATACTTATCCAGAAGTAATGTTAAGGAAAAATGCCAAAGAAACGCTTGAAAAAGTAAAGCAACTTGGATTCAAACAAGCCATTCTTAGCAACACCGCAACGAGTGACACAGAAGTGATTAAGCGCGTATTAACTAATTTTGGCATCATCGATTATTTTGACTTCATTTATGCATCCAATTCCGAGTTACAACCAGGAAAAATGGAAAAGCCAGACAAAACTATTTTTGATTTCACACTAAATGCCCTTCAAATTGATAAAACAGAGGCAGTTATGGTCGGAAATACATTTGAAAGTGATATTATTGGCGCGAATCGTGCGGGAATCCATGCGATTTGGCTGCAAAATCCAGAAGTCTGTTTGCAAGATGAGCGCCTCCCCCTTGTAGCACCGCCATTTGTTATCCCAGTGTGGGACTTAGTCGATGTTCCCGAAGCCCTTTTATTATTAAACAAAATTTCTTCTTGACCTGTAATGCATTACACAGAGTAGACTAAAAAAGTAGAAGAAATTAGCCGGAAGGGGCGAACGAAATGACTGAAGTGAAAAAACAATTTCCAAAAGGATTTTTATGGGGTGGAGCAACTGCTGCGAACCAAGTTGAAGGCGCTTACGATTTAGATGGGAAAGGCCTTTCCACAGCAGATATGGTAAAATTCATTCCAAAAGAAGAACGCACGAAAGATCACGCATTAGATGTATCTAAAGCAGAAATTGAAGCAATTATTGCAGGGAAGGTAGAAGGAAGGTTCCCTAAACGTGAGGGTGTTGATTTTTATCACCACTATAAAGAAGACATCGCTTTATTTGCCGAAATGGGCTTTAAAACTTTCCGCCTATCACTAAACTGGGCGCGTATTTTCCCGAATGGTGATGACAAAGAGCCAAATGAAAAAGGGCTTGAGTTCTATGATAAAGTGTTTGATGAATTACTAAAATATGACATTGAGCCACTTGTGACGCTTTCTCACTATGAAACGCCACTCAATCTAACTTTAAAATATAATGGTTGGGCTGATCGTCGCGTTATCGGATTTTTCACAAATTACGCAGAAACAGTTTTCAAACGTTATAAAAACAAAGTAAAATATTGGCTAACTTTTAACGAAATTAATGTTATTTCACTTAGCGCGTATACTGGTGGCGGTGTGCTTTTAGAAGACGCGAAAAACCCACTGGAACTTTCTTACCAAGCAGGACATCATCAATTTGTAGCCAGTGCACTTGCAACAAAATTGGCGCATGAAATTATTCCAGGATCACAAGTTGGTTGTATGCTAGCGCGTATGGCGACATATCCTGCGACTAACAACCCAGATGACATCCTAAAAGCACAATACGAAAACCAACAAAATCTATTTTTCACTGACGTACATGCTCGCGGTGAATATCCAAGCTACATGAACCGTTTCTTCCAAGAAAACGACATCCACATTGTAAAAGAAGTTGGCGACGACGAAATCTTAAAAGCACACACTGTTGATTTCATCTCATTCAGCTACTACATGTCTCTATCCGCAACAGCTAGCCCAGAAGGCGACCGCTCTGCTGGGAACTTAATGGGCGGCGTGAAAAACGAATACTTGGAGTCGTCCGATTGGGGCTGGCAAATTGATCCGAAAGGCTTACGCTGGACACTAAATGATCTTTATAGCCGCTACGAATTACCACTTTTCATCGTGGAAAATGGCTTAGGTGCTTATGATACAGTGGAAGAAGACGGCAAAATCCATGATGATTACCGTATTGACTACTTGCGCAAACACATCGAACAAATGAAAGAAGCGATTGCAGACGGCGTAGATTTAATGGGTTACACAAGCTGGGGCCCAATCGACCTAGTAAGTGCCTCCACAAGCGAAATGTCCAAACGCTACGGCTTCATCTACGTAGACCAAGATGACTGGGGCAAAGGAACACTAGAACGCTCCCGCAAAGATTCATTCTTCTGGTATAAAAAAGTAATTGAAACAAATGGTGAAGATTTAGATTAATAAGTAGAGTGCAGTCCCGCTTTTTGGCGGGGCTGTTTTTTTATCTTTTTATGTCAATTAAAAGGACGGGAATCGCGATAAACCACGAGATATATTATGATGTATACGTTTGTCTTTTTATGGAACGGGAAAACATAGAGTGGAATTCAAAGAAAGAGGGCGTAAATATGGAACGACAAAGAAAAATTCAAATCTTAAAAGACATTGTGAATATTAATTCGACTAATGGGAACGAGGAAGAGGTTGCGAACTACTTACAGAAGTTGTTTGCTGCGTATGGTATTGAATCTGAAAAGGTACAATATGATGTAAACCGGGCGAGCCTTGTTAGTGAAATTGGTTCTAATGATGGAAAAGTTTTGGCGTTTTCAGGGCATATGGATGTGGTTGATGCTGGCGATGTATCTAAATGGAAGTTCCCGCCTTTTGAAGCAACGGAGCATGAAGGCAAACTATACGGACGTGGCGCGACAGATATGAAGTCTGGTCTAGCGGCAATGGTCATTGCTATGATTGAGCTTCACGAAGAAAAACAGAAACTAAATGGTAAGATTAGATTATTAGCAACAGTTGGTGAAGAGGTCGGTGAACTTGGAGCCGAACAACTAACACAAAAAGGTTACGCAGATGATTTAGATGGGTTGATTATTGGGGAACCAAGCGGACATCGAATCGTTTACGCACACAAAGGTTCAATCAACTATACTGTTAAATCCACTGGTAAAAATGCCCATAGTTCGATGCCGGAGTTCGGTGTTAATGCGATTGACAATTTGCTGCTATTTTATAATGAAGTAGAAAAATTTGTGAAATCGATTGATGATACTAATGAAATATTAGGCGATTTTATTCATAACGTTACTGTAATTAATGGCGGTAACCAAGTCAATAGTATTCCGGAAAAAGCGCAGCTGCAAGGAAATATTCGCTCAATTCCAGAAATGGATAATGAAACAGTGAAACAAGTGCTAGTGAAAATTATTAATGAGTTAAATAAACAGGAAGGCGTGGAGTTGGAGTTAATATTTGATTATGATAAGCAACCCGTATTTAGTGATAAAAATTCAGATTTAGTAAATATTGCTAAGCGTGTGGCAAGTGACATAGTCAAAGAAGAAATTCCTTTACTTGGTATTTCCGGAACAACCGATGCAGCAGAATTCACCAAAGCTAAAAAAGCATTCCCAGTAATTATTTTTGGTCCAGGGAATGAAACCCCTCACCAAGTAAATGAAAATGTTTCTATAGAGAATTATTTAGAGATGGTGGATGTGTACAAACGAATTGCAGTAGAGTTCTTTTAAGAGCTGTCAAACCTAGAATTGACGGTACTTTTGCGATAAAATAAAACTCGAGTTCATTACTTGAAAATAAATTTTAATGTTACTAGAGAGATAAAGTGACAAAAAAACGTCATTTTCACAGAGGATTAAGCGTTGGGAGGTCTTTTTTTAGTAAATAATATAGTGTTTACTGTGTTAATATTAATTCTAAATGTAATAATTTAGTACATTAATTAATAGATAGGAGGCTATAATGAACATAAAAGCTTTACTAGCTCGAATCGGAGTAACGTTAACTATCGCTTTGGGAATTAGCTTGTGGCTATGTGTGAGTCCAGGAATTGAGGCTCAAGCCGCGAGCCTTGCACAACCGACACCAATTAAAGAAGTATTTCCTGATTCTAATTTTGCTGAGCGAATAAGGGAAGGTTTGGGAAAAGCTAGTGTGGATGATGTTGTCACACAAGCGGAACTTAATCAAATATATTCTTTAGATAGCCCGCAGCGGAATATACAGTCAATTGAAGGAATACAATACATGAATAATTTAGAGATGATTCGTATGCAAGGCAATAATATAAACGATATAAGCCAGCTTAGCGGAATTACGAGTTTAACTAATATAGGTCTTACTAACAACAATTTAACTGACATAAGCCCTTTAGGTAATTTAACTAATTTAAAGACTTTGACATTGGGTGACAATAACATAAGTGATCTAAGTAGCTTAACGACTTTATCTAATCTATTATATTTGGCAATCAATAATAATAATGTATCTAGTTTTAATGATTTGAGTGGCTTAACTAGTTTAATAAGACTAGATGCAAATGGTGTTTCTGTAAGTGATTTGAACCCCTTATCTAATTTAACTAATTTGGACCGATTGGAACTATCAGAGAATGGTATTAGTGATATAAGTCCGTTAGCAAATCTAACCAAATTAAATTATCTAAGCTTAACTGATAACAACATCAGTGATATAAGTGTTATAGCTAATCTTACTGATATGTGGGGTCTGTATTTAGGAAATAACAACATAACTGATATAACAGCTTTGACTAATTTAACAGGTTTACATGAATTGCATTTGTCGGATAATGATATTGAGAATGCGAGTATTGTAGCTAACTTAACAAATTTAAATGAATTACAGTTAGATAATACTAATATAAGTAATATAGATTATTTAGCAAGCCTAACCAATGTGGAATATTTGTATTTGGGAAATAACCAAATAAGTGATATTACTAGTTTGCATACATTAAGTAATTTACATTTTTTAGATTTGGATAACAACCAAATAAGTGATATTAGTAGTCTACCCTCCAATTCATGGTATATGAAAGTGCAAGTGCGCAACCAAGAGATAACTAATAACCCAATTAATTTTCAAACTGATTTAGTTATTCCAAATAATATTATAGATGATTCAGGTGCGACAATATCTCCAGCAACAATCAGTGATAATGGAGTCTACGCGAGTCCGAATCTTACTTGGAATCTAACTGGCTATCAAAGCGAAGTGAGTTATACCTTTAATAAAGAAGCAGATAATGCTCTTTTCAGTGGAATGGTGAAACAACCGCTTATTGGCGAATACAATGTCATTTTTAATGTGGATGGTGTAGAAACTCAGGAAAAAGCGATTGTTGATACCTTACTAACCGAACCAACACCGCCAACAAAAGAAGGTTACACATTCACAGGCTGGTATGATGCAAAAACAAACGGTACGAAATGGGACTTTGAAACGGATAAAATGCCGGCAAAAGATATTACCTTATATGCCCAGTTTAGTGTGAATAAAAGCCCAGAAGATGATGACACTGACAAAGAAACGCCAGGTGACGATGTTAACAAGCCTGAAAGACAAGGAACTGATGTAAAAAATCCAGAAACTACTACTGAGAATAGGGTAAATATTTTATTACCAAAAACAGGCGATAGTCAAAATCCATTAGTTATTTTCATGGGACTGTTTCTGCTAGGGACAGGGATTATTTCGCTTCACAAAATACGCAATTGAATAAAAGTCTAGTATTTGTTTGCAAACAGGTGCTAGGCTTTTTGCTTGCTTTTAATAAAGTTTAGTACTAAACTAATAATATCAAGAGGAGGGACGAGCATGGTTAAGAAAGAAGAACGGCTAGGGGTTTTGCTTTGGTTTCGATTTAGCCGATTTTATAATCGGAATATGAAGCTGACCAATCAGAATTTGCGAGCAGCAGGAATTTCGACGGCGCAGTTTGATTGCATTGCCCAGATTGGTTTGGACAACGAGATTACGCAACAACAGCTTGCCGAAAAATTAGTTGTAACGAAGGGAAATGTCACCCAACTCCTCGCAAAATTAGAGCAATTAGGCTACATTACGCGAACAAAGACAGGACGCGAGAAACATATTGCCCTCACAGAAAAAGGCCAAGCGTGTTACCGCGAAAACGTGCCAAAACAAGAAGCTTTTCAGCAATCTCAATTTGATAAATTAACAAGAGACGAACAAAAAGAACTACTCAAGTTATTAAAAAAATTAGGAGAGTGATTATCAATGATGTTAACGGGGATTCATCACGTATCTATTTTTACAGCGAATGCACGAGCTAACTTTGACTTTTATACAAAAACAATGGGACTACGACTAGTAAAAAAATCGGTCAATCAAGACGATCCATATACGTACCACTTATATTACGGGGATGAAATTGGTTCTCCAGGGACAGCGCTAACTTTCTTTGAAGTTCCCAATATGGCCAAAAATCATCCATCACGCAATGCAATTTCTAGTCTCAGCTTACGTGTTCCAAGCGATGAAGCTTTGCACTACTGGGATAAAAGACTCGATGAGCATCGCATTTTTCACAGCAAACCAATTGACCAATTCGGACGCAAAATTATTCGTTTAAAAGACACCGATGGCTTACCGGTCAATTTGATTTCTGATGAAACAAGCACACAAGTAACAGAGGTTTCTTCGTGGGAAGACAGCCCAGTTCCAGCCGAATATGCTATTCGTGGACTCGGACCAGTGCGCTTCTCTGTTTTCAAAAAAGAAAAAACAGACCGCCTTTTGACAAAAATATTAGGCTTCGAGCGGATTGGTGCTTATGAAGATGATGATAAATTAGTCACGGTATTCAAAACTGGCGACGTTGGGCTTGGCGGCGAAGTGCACGTAGAGTCGCGACCTGATTTAGAACAAGGAAATCTAGGCGCTGGCGGGATTCATCACGTGGCGTTTCGTGTACCGACAGATGGCGACTTGATTGGTTGGACAGAAATGATCCAAGACCTTGGCTATAAAAATTCAGGCTATGTGGACCGTTTTTATTTCCACTCTCTTTATTTCCGCGAAAGCAATGGCATCTTAATCGAACTTGCAACCGATGAACCAGGTTTCCAAACCGATTTCACGAAAGAGCATGGAACCTATGTAGATTTACCGCCACATTTAGAAGAACGCCGCGAAGATATTTTGGCGCATTTAAAACCACTTGATACGGATAAATAATAAGAAAACCTTGAAAATATGCCCATTCATGATACAATTTTAGAAGAATGTGTAATTAGGAGGCAGAATTTTGGCAGAGGGTTTACGAACGATTTATTTTGTAAGACATGGTAAAACAGAGTGGAATATGACTGGACAAATGCAAGGCTGGGGAGATTCTCCGCTAGTTACAGAAGGTATTGACGGGGCAAAAGCAGTCGGTGAAGTGATGAAAGATACACGAATTGATGCCGTTTATACAAGCACAAGTAAACGAACGCAAGATACAGCAGCCTACATTCTAGGCGACCGCGAAATCGAAATTCAACCTCTTGAAGAACTTAAAGAAATGAGCTTTGGAACGTGGGAAGGCATTAGAGTAACTGAAATTGACGAACAACACCCTGAAGAACGCGCGAAAATTCTTCATAGTCCAGAAACCTATAAAGCAGAAGTGAACGGCGGCGAGACTTACTACGAACTTGCGGAACGTTTACTGCAAGGTGTCGAAAAAATCATTGCAGAAAATCCAAGCGGCAACATCTTGGTCGTTTCTCACGGCATGTCACTTACGTTATTATTATACTTGCTACAAGGCGGAACCATTGAAAATCACCGCAAAGAAGCACCAAGAATTTTGAATACAAGTATTAGCATCGTAGAATACCAAAACGGCGAATTTTCTCTAAAAAAATTAAATGAAGTTGGTCATTTAGACTTGAAATAAGTGAATCTTGGGCATATCTCATTGGAGGTGTGTCCTAGATTTATACATAAGAGAAAGCTAGAAAAAGGGAGAAAACATACATATGAAAAGAATTGTCAAAATTTTTCTACATTATTTTTTAGGAATTTTAGGAATTATTTTAATCAGCTGTGTTCCCGCGATATTTAGCAAAGTGACTTCGTGGTCATCAAGCACGTACTGGGAGTCTCTTAAGTCGATTTTTACAGCGATTTTTCACCCGACTAAATGGGAAATTAGTTACCAAGGAAGCGCAGAAGTTTTTCATGTGTCGTTGGCGGATTTTATCACCGGACCGTATTTATACTCCATGAAAATTATCGTAGCGAGCTTGGTAATTTCCGCACTCCTTGCATATCTAATAGTTATAGCAACATTTCGCGGACCAAAATGGTTGCGCCGAGGCTTAAGCGGATTCCTATCGATACTTCAAGCGTTTCCAGATTTTTCCTTTATATTCCTTATTCAAATGGCCGTCGTCTACATATATCAACAAACCGGCGTGTTCACCTTGAACTTTTACAGCTTAAACGGAGAACAGATTTATGCAGCGCCAATCGTCTGCTTGTCCATCATACCAACCGTGCTCTTTTATAAAATGATGATGCTCCTCATGGAAAATGAATGGCAGGCTGATTACATCGAGTTAGCTCGCGGGAAAGGCTTAACAGATAGAGCGATTTTACTGCGCCATGCCACACCAAATATGATGCAAAGTTTGTTTTACCAATCAAAAACCATCGTTTGGTTTATTTTAAGTGCCTACCTCGTTGTAGAATTTTTATTCGGGATCGAAGGTGTGCTCTACTATTTACTAGCAGGATTCAGCCCATTAAATATTTTCCTAGTATTAGCACTCGTGTTCACTCCATTTTACTTCTTTTACGCACTAATAGATCTATGGATTAGCCGCGGGAAAAATACCGAGAGCGCAAATGTGACCCGAATTCCGCTGCACTGGAATAGTTTCCAGAAGACCTTTGTGGAAAAAGTAAACCTTAAAAGCAAATGGCACAACTTTGTAGTAACGACCGGGCAGCTCCTAAAACGCCCATCTTTCAGCATTCCGCTGGCAACACTTAGTATCTTACTAATCGCAAGCCTTATTTACGGGCTTATGGGAGACAAAATCAATTCGCTTAAATTTATCAGTGATGCGACCGGACGAGTAACCGATATGGCGCCCTTCAAACCAAACGCACAAGTATGGCTAGGCACCGACCAAGCCGGCAATTCCATTCTCGACCAATTACTCGTCGGCATCAAGTATACACTACTTATAGCGGTCATCATCGCAACGCTACGTGTCGTGATTGGCTATATTTTGGCAGTACCGCTCGCGTTTTTTAGCAAACTGCGAACACGCAATTTCGTCCAAGCGATAGCGGATGGGATGCATTATCTACCACTGTCACTGCTCGTCTTTATTATCATGGTCAACGAATTCATCAGCTATTCTGGCGTTTTCGAAACCAGCCTATTTACACGCATAACCTTCCAAATTTTAATCATGGTTGTCATCGTTTTACCAATTACAGCCAACCGAATCAGCAACGAAATTTCCCAAGTGTTGAAAAAAGAGTTCGTCCTGAGTGCACTCGTTTTTGGCGGAAATGCCCGCTGGATTTTAACCAAGCATATCAATCCACAAATCTGGTCGAAATTAATTCTAATTTGGATTGAGCAACTCATTCAAACGTTGCAGATGTTTGTCCATTTAGCTATCTTTGGAATTTTCATCGGTGGGGCAATCATGGGAGCGGATGACGGCATACTGAATCCAGTTATCCCTGAATTATCAGGCCTAATCGCTAATGCGAAATCCGTTTTCGCCAACCACCAATTCTGGATAATTTTACCGCCATTACTTGTATTTATGATTTTAATTCTCTGCTTCCAAATGATGGCCAATTCGCTTTTGAAACGAGAAGAAGAAAGTAAAAAAGCCTAGTTCGTTTTTAGAACTAGGCTTTTTCAAATTCCTCTATAGATTTATCTAACCATAACTCATACCATGCAAGAAATCCTAAACGTTCTTCATTTCCAAAGTAAAAATCAGGATAGACGCCATTGTCATTATTTCTGGCATCCACCCAAATTTCTCCATAAGAAGGGCCATTTACAACAAGGTTAATCGAAACGCCACAACCAAAGTTAGCGATACGCAGAAGTCCAAATACTTCCTTATCTTGAAAGCACTGTTCTTGCCAAGCATCATAATCTTCATCGGACATTCCTTCTTTATAACCAGGCGCAATCCAGTCATCTGTATGTGGAAAAGGCTCACTTAACGTTTGCACCCCGTACTTTTTATCCTTGTAATCAAGTGATGAAAAAAGCCCGTCCGTAAGTGTTTCTAAACCATAATAAGGACCCATTCCGCCGTTACCAATTTGCTCTAGAAAAGCATGATAATCTTGAGGTAATGTAATTTGATGCTCATTTTCAAACGTGGTAAGAGTTTGATTAGATAAAGGTTCGTTGAGTTTATAGGCGTGGCTTTCTGAACCAAATAAATTCAAATCGGGATCTTTTTCTTTTAAAGCAGTGATTTTTGCTTGGATTCTGGCTAGCCGATCTTGAAGGTCAGTCATCATTTATAAATCTGCTCCATTCGTTTCAATCACTTGTTTATACCAGTAATAACTTTTCTTCGGAATACGTGTCATTGGCGCATCATCTTCCACATCACGGTCAACATAAACAAAACCGTAACGTTTTTGATAGCCATTTAACCAGCTTAGAAGGTCTGTGAAGCTCCAAGTACAATATCCTAGCATATCAACACCATCACTGATTGCATCGCGAATAGCAGTTGCGTGCGCACTCAGATAATCAATCCGGTAGTCGTCGTTTACTTCTCCGTCCACTAATTTATCAAATTCACCTAAACCATTTTCAGTAATTAAAATTGGTAAAGCGTAGCGGCTGTTAATACGACGAAGCGCAATTTGTAAGCCTTTTGGATCGATTGTCCAGTCCCAGTTGGTTGTTTTTACGAAAGGATTAACAACTTTTTTGTAAACGCCAGGGACACCAGTTTCTTTCGTGCTCCCTTTTTTACCAGTGAAGTTCATTTCGTTATTTTGGCCAACACCATCAAGCGGGTTGTAAGCTACAGTGGCGGATTGATAGTAGTTAACGCCCATAAAATCAGGTTTTGCAGAAGCAAGAAGTTCCATATCGCCATCTTCAATAACTGGCGCAATATCGTTTTCTTCTAAATATTTCCAAACCGCTTTCGGATAGCGCCCAAAAGCGTACATATCCATCCAGAAATAGCTGTTTAATTCTTCGGCATCATCAGCAGCTTGAACATTTTTAGGATCTGTGTCGATTGGATAATGTGGTGTGTAAGCAAAACTTGGTCCGATTTTTCCATCAGGAACGATTTCGTGGAAAGCTTTGATAACACTCGCATTAGCTAAGTTCGCAATGTGGTTTACTGCGTACATTCTTTTAGGATCGCTAACTTTTGGTGGGTGAAGTGCTTGACCATAACCCATACCAACAAAGATATTTTGCTCGTTTAAGGAAACCCAATATTTTACGCGGTCGCCGTAACGTTTGAAAAGTGTAGTGGAATAATTTGTGAAATCTTCAATAACTTGGCGAGATTCCCAGCCACCATATTCATCAAATAATGCTTGCGGAATATCCCAGTGATAAAGCGTTACAAGTGGTTCAATGTCATATTTAAGTAATTCATCAATTAAGTTATCATAAAATTTCAACCCAGCTTCATTCACTTCGCCTTTGCCATTTGGAAAAATACGAGTCCAAGCAATGGAGAAACGGTAAGCTTTTAGACCAGCTTCGGCCATTAATTTTACGTCTTCTTTATAACGGTGATAATGATCAACTGCTACATCGCCATTTGTACCTTTGAAAGTAGTTCCAGGAATACGAACATACTCGTCCCAAACTGATTTACCTTTGCCGTCTGCGTCCCATGCTCCTTCGATTTGATAAGCTGCAGATGCAGAACCCCATAAGAAATCTTTCGGAAATGGTGAACGTTTTTGATGTTCCATTTTATATAACCTCCATTAAAGCGATTTTTATTAAAAAACTCTACTAATATATTTTAAAGTATATTCTTTTAAAAAGATAGTTAAAAAACGCAGATTCGGATATGAATCTGCGTTTTTATTTTATTTATCGAGGACGAATTTTTGGATTGCTTTTGCAACACCGCTATCATTGTTAGAGGCGGTCGTATAGTCAGCAAGTTGTTTAATTCTTTCCGGAGCATTGCCCATTGCAATACCAAGGCCAGCGAATTCAAGCATCGTTACATCATTTTCTTGGTCGCCAATACAAATGACTTCGCTTTGCTTAATGCCAAGTTTTTCGGAAAGCTCTTTGACCGCGTTGCCTTTACTAGCGTCACGATTTAGAATTTCTAAGTAGAAGGGGGTGCTGCGAACTAAATGGTATTTTTCACGGAAGGATTCAGGTATTTTCGCAATACCAGCTTCCAGTTCGGGTGCTTCTTCAATAAACATTGCTTTCGACATAATAAAATCTTCTGGCACGTTTTCGATTTCTTTATAAATCAGTTGGCTACCAGTAAGATATGCTTCGACAATCGTATATTTTCCGATTTCTCGGTTCGGTGTATATAGCGCTTTGTCATCAAAGAAATGCATATGCAAATTGCTATCCAAACTCACTTGATAAATTTCTTTTAAGTCGCCTGCTCCAAGTGTTAAGTGAGAAATAACTTCTTTTGTAAACGTATCTTGAACAAACGCGCCGTTAAAACTAATAACATAATCGCCTTCTTCACGTAATTCAAGGTCTGTTAAATAATTTTCTACACCAACGAGCGGGCGTCCAGTACAAAGAACCACTTTTACGCCTTTTAACTTTGCTTGGCGAATGGCTTCTTTTACTTCATCCGTAACCTTATGATCATCTGTCAGTAGTGTTCCATCAATATCAATCGCAATTAATTTATACAATATACTAGCTCCTTTTCCATCATAAACTCATTCTAGTATAGCATAAATTAGAATGGATTTCTGGCTATCTATTGAAACGACAAGGAATTTATGGCATGATTGACATGGAAACTTGATAAAAGAAAAGAGTGAAATAATGAAACGTAATTATCATGTGAAATTTTTAAGTGAAAAAGATGTGGCACTTGCAGAAGCAGTTTGCACGGCATCCGAAGATTATTATTTAATTGAACAAAATAAACCCGCATCAAAAAGCGATGCATTAAAAATTATTACAGAAATTCCAAACGGGAAAACAAGATTCGATAAATTTGTTCTAGCAGTATTAGATGAAAATGAAAAACCAATCGGCTTAGTAGATATTGTTTCTGATTATCCGAGAAAAGGTCGTTGGTTTATTGGTTTATTTTTATTAACACCAGATGCTCGGGGTAATGGTCTGGGAAAAGTACTGCACCAAACTATTAAAGAATGGGCAAATGATGGTGGCGCGGATTCTTTAGCGCTCGGAATACTAGCTGAAAATGAAAAAGGACGCGGATTTTTCGAGTATCTTGGTTATTCAAAACAGGAAACAAAACAAGCGACATATGGTGGAAAAGAACACCAAGTCCATATTTATACTATTGATATTTAATAAGTAAAAGGATGCAGCTAACACGCTACATCCTTTTACTTATTTTATAGAATTATTTCTTTCTAGAAGGGCTTCCATATCAATATGCCACTGTAGATTTACTTTGGAAATAATCCCAGCTTCTTTTAATTCTTTTAATTGAGAATAGAAGAATGCTTTTGAAAGTGTACAATAATTTTTTATAACTGTTGTGCTGATTGCTTTAGGAAGTATCGCTATACCATCCACTAGTTGAATATCAAGAATTTTAATAATTGTTTCAAAAACAAAAGTTAATTGGTCTTTTTTATCACGATATTGTAGAAGTGATTTGTAGTACCCATGTTTAGCAATGGTTCGCATAATTGTATACTGGAAGCCAAAGTTTTCAGGAAATAAAGAAAGAGAATATTCAATATCGTTTTTCTTATAGATGATAATTTCGCATTCTGTTAATGTTTGATATGTTAAAACAAGAGGTCTATTCTCGAAAATGGTGTAATATCCCATAAAAAAATTAGAGCTAAATATAGAATAAATTTTATCATTATCAAAGTCAATATATCCTGCTAATATGCCAGACCTTAATAAATAAACACAGTCTGGATTTTCAAGTACTAGATCATTTAGCACCGTATGCTCGGGAACAGTAATGATATGAGATTTTAAATTGTACTGTTCCATCATTGTAACAAATTCTTTATGATTAAATGGATAGGCCATCTTTTCTTTCGTCTCCTTCAAGTTCAATTATATGCATACAATATATTTTATCATCGTAAAAATGAATAAAGATTATAAAAACAGACTCTTCAAATAGCTTGTCTTATGCCATTACCCGTTTATAAGAAAATTAACCGTAACATTTCCGCCACATTTATGTGGGAATTAGCTTGGAAAGACAAATAAAATAACTGATTGTTAAAAGAGCTAAAAATTACAGTATTCGTGTATTTTTAGCTCTTTAATGTTTATTTTCCTATTGTATAAGTAGTACCATTTCCGGTAATGACGATGGTTTTGTTGCGGTCTGTCCGGTATATTTTTGCTTTTGCTTTAGTTAGTGTGTTCACTGTTTGCGAAGTAGGATGCCCATAACCATTTTTTCCAACACTTATAATGGCGTATTTTGGTTTTACTATATTAACAAAAGCTTTACTAGTTGCTGTTTTTGAACCTTGAGTACTTACTTTTAACACATCCGCTCGTAACGTTTTTTTCGCTTTAATCATATCTGTTTCTGCTTTTGTTTGAGCATCTCCAGTGAAAAGAAAGGTGTTTTTTTTATAAGCTAGGTGAAGGACAGCGCTCCAATTATTACGATCTGTTTTCCCGTATGTTTTTACAGGACCTACAAACTGGGCGTTTACTCCTTTAATTGGTAATTTCACACCAGCTTTTGCCGTTTTAATTGGTAGTTTTTTCTTTTTCGCTGTATTGACAAAATCTTTGTAAGCAGCTGTTGTATTTGTGGAGTTTGGTGCATAGAGACTCTTGACTTTGATGCTATTCATCACTTCGGGGAGGCCGCCAATATTATCTGCATCTGCGTGAGAAGCAACCATGACTTCAATATCTTTTACTTTTAATTTCTTCAAATAGTTAACTACAATTTTCCCTTTTCCTTTGTTGCCGGCATCGATTAAAATGTCTTCGCCACTTGGAGCTTTGATGTAAATAGCATCCCCTTGTCCCACATCAATGAAATGTACTTTTATTGTTGGTGTCGCAGCTTCAGCTTGAATGGAGCTTGGTAGCGAAATTCCAGCGACTAAAGCTAAAACTAGAAACAACTTTAAAATCCCTTTTTTCATCCCTTTTCCTCTTTTCCTATGAAATGAATTCTTTTAGAAATTTGTAAACTCCGTCTGCTTCATTCGTGTCAGTAAGTTGATTGGCTGCTGCTTTGACATTATCAGTTGCGTTAGCCATTGCAACACCTGTTCCTGCATATTGTAGCATGCCAATATCATTTTCACCATCACCAAATGTGATAATTCTTTCTCTAGGGATGCCGTAATATTTTCCAAGCGCCTCAACAGCAGTTTTTTTGTCAGAATTAGCAGGGAGAATCTCTAAATTATTATGGTGAGAAGAAAGTACGCGAATTCCGTTTGCTTTATTTAGCGCTTGACGCACATCGGCTAGTCGAGATATATTATCCTCTGAGACAACGATAGCATTCAAAAATTGATTTATATTGTCATCAAAAACATGCGAATCATTAATAGAAACGAGTGAAAAACTATTATGCCCCGTATCAAGTCGGCTTTTATCAGCAAGCTCTCGGAAAAATGCAGGTGGTTCTTTTGTGTAGAATAATGTATTCGTTGAGAAGAAAAATAATGGTAAGTCAAAGTCGCGCATGATATCATACGTCTCACGGATAGCTTTTTCTTCTAAAGTAGTTTTAAGAAGCTCTTCATCACGAATGGCTGCATAAGAACCATTGGAAGCGATAACATGACCAGAATTGCTAACTTGAAAACCTACTTCCCGAGCAGAACGATACATCCGTCCAGTAGAAATTGAAAAAATATGACCGTCATTTTCTAAAGTTTGGATTAAATCACGTGTTTTTTCAGAAACAGTCTGATCTTGGCGCAGCAACGTACCATCAATATCCGAACAAATTAAATATTTATTAGTCAAATAAAATCATCCTTTTTAGTTAATAACATAAGTATACCATGTGCGAATCGGAAAAGTTATATATGATACAATAGTTTTTGACAAGTTCGAAAATAAATATTTGGGGGAATTCCATGATGAAAAAGCTTAACTGGGCAATTCTTGGACCAGGTTCGATTGCACACCAATTTGCAGAAGGGATGCAGGGGTTAAATCGCGAAATCTATGCTGTAGGAGCAAGAAGTTTAGAGAAGGGCCAAGTTTTTGCAGATCAATACGGGATTAAAAATGTATACGATGATTTTGACGTGATGCTTGCTGATTCAATAATTGATGTAGTGTATATTGCTACACCTCATTCTAACCACTACGAGTTTATTATGAAAAGTTTACATAATGGGAAACATGTTTTAGCAGAAAAAGCGATTACTGTAAGCAGTGCAGAACTGGATGATATCAATGCATTAGCTAAGGAAAAAGGGCTGATTGTTAAAGAAGCCATGACGATTTTCCATATGCCGCTTTATAAGAAATTACGAGAAATAGTCGATTCAGGAGCAATTGGTAAACTTAAAATTATCCAAGTAGCTTTTGGAAGTGCTAAGGAAAAGAATCTGAAAAACCGTTTCTATAATATGGATTTAGCTGGCGGGGCATTACTTGATATTGGTACATATGCATTAAGTTTCGCACGTTACTTTTTAAGTGGAACGCCAGATGAGGTACTAACGACGATGAAGAAATTCGAGACGGGTGTAGACGAACAATCAGGTATTTTACTGAAAAATAAAGAAGAAGAGTTGGCAGTAGTATCGCTTTCTTTCCGAGCTAAAGTACCAAAACGGGGTGTTATAGCCTGTGAAGAAGGATTTATCACTGTAGATGAGTACCCGCGGGCAGACCGAGCAACTGTTACTTACACCGCGACAGGAAAAGTAGAAGAAATCGAAGCGGGTGAAACAGATAAAGCATTAGAATATGAAATTACAGCAATGGAAGAAAGTATTGCAGCTGGAGAAAATACAACCTATCAATTAACAAACGATGTTATCGCAATTATGAGTGATGTTAGGTCGCAGTGGGGAATTAAATTTCCTTTTGAAAAATAAGAACACCCCCGCCACGTGTGGCGGGGGTGTTTAAGTACATTAGTCAGTTAAGTTATCTTCTGTTTCTGGGTCAAAGAAGTGAGATTTAGCCATTTCAAATGCTAAAGTTAAGACTTCATTTGGTTGGTGTTCAGAGCGAGCATCAACACGAGCTACGAATTCATGTGTACCAACACGGCTATGAAGCATAAATTCAGCACCAGTAAGCTCGGCAACAATAGTAGTCGCTTTGAAAGTGTAGCCTGGGTTTGCTTCAATAACGATTGGTTCATCATGAATATCTTCTGGACGAATACCGAAAACGATGTCTTTACCATCAAATCCTCTGTCTTTAAGAAGTTTAAGTTTACCCTCTGGAACTTCAATAGTGAAATCATCACCGATAAAGTTAGAACCTTCTAAACGACCTTTGAAGAAGTTCATTGCTGGGCTTCCAATAAAGCCGGCTACGAACATATTCACTGGGTGATCGTAAACTTGTTTTGGTGAACCAACTTGTTGGATAACACCGTCTTTCATGATAACGATACGAGTAGCCATTGTCATTGCTTCTGTTTGGTCATGGGTAACGTAAATCATAGTAGTATCTAATTGTTGGTGAAGTTTTGTGATTTCTGCACGCATTTGTACACGTAATTTCGCATCCAAGTTAGAAAGTGGTTCATCCATTAGGAAGACTTTAGCGTCACGAACGATTGCACGTCCTAGAGCAACACGTTGACGTTGACCACCGGAAAGTGCACTTGGTTTACGTTTTAAGTATTCTGTTAAGCCAAGAATATTTGCTGCGTGCTCAACACGTTTTTTAATTTCGTCTTTTGGCATTTTACGGAGTTTTAAACCAAATGCCATGTTATCATATACAGTCATATGTGGGTATAATGCGTAGTTTTGGAACACCATTGCGATATCACGGTCTTTTGGCGCAACATTATTCATTACTTTACCATCAATAGATAGTTCGCCTTTTGAAATTTCTTCTAATCCCGCAATCATACGTAAAGTTGTAGATTTACCACACCCAGATGGTCCTACAAAAACGATGAATTCTTTGTCATCGATTTCTAAATTAAAGTCGGAAACTGCAGTTACTTTGTTATCGTATATTTTATAAATATGTTCTAATGATAATTGTGCCAACTTACTTCGCCTCTTTCTATTTTTTAACTTGTATTCATTGTATATGAAAACGCTTTACAAAAACTATGGCACTTTGCACAAAGAAAAAAATCATCTATTGGGCAAAGTGCATAAGTAGCAAAAAAATAAAAAGAAGTAAAGGGACAAAAGACCTTTTATGTGAAGGATTTTTCAAAGCATTTAATTCTTTAGTCCCAATTCCAAAAAATCCTCAGATATCATTACAAAAAAGCTTTATCTTGTGGTATATTATTAAAGCAGACACAATATATAGTTAGTGAGGGATTATCATGTACGTGGAACAACTTAATGAACAAATGGTAATAAAAAGGGATGGCCGGAAAGCAAACTTTGATTTAATTAAAATTCGTAATGCCATTGAAGCATCTATGAAAGCAATTAATTTAGAGAATGAAACTTTTTTAGAAGAGATTTTGCTTGAGGTTGTAAGTGAATTACCTAACAAGACAGATATGACCATCGATGAAATCCAGCAATGCGTCGAAAATACTTTAATGAAATCGACGTATCCTGATGTAGCAAGGGCTTACATAGAGTATCGTCACGACCGGGATCACGAGCGCGAAAACATCACAGATATGCACAAAAGCGTCGAAAAATTACTACAAAAAGACAAAACAGTAGTGAACGAAAATGCAAATAAAGATGCGACTGTTTTCAATACACAACGCGATTTGACAGCAGGAGCCGTAGCAAAAAGTTACGCATTAAAATACATGCTACCAAAACACGTATCCAACGCTCATTTAAAAGGGGAAATCCACTTTCACGATTTAGACTACAGCCCATACCATGCGATGACTAACTGTTGTCTAATTGATATTGAAGGAATGCTTTCAAAAGGATTTACGATTGGTAATGCCAACGTAGAAAGCCCGAAATCTATCCAAACAGCTACAGCACAAATTGCTCAAATAATCGCAAACGTAGCAAGTTCACAGTATGGTGGCTGTTCTGTTGACCGAATTGATGAAGTTTTATCCGTTTACGCGCGTTTGAACTTTAAAAAACACAAAAAAGATGCGGCTGAATGGGTCGTTCCAGAAAAGCAAGAAGATTATGCAGCGGAAAAAACACGTAAAGATATTTACGATGCCATGCAAAGCTTAGAATATGAAATCAATACATTATATACAAGTAACGGCCAAACACCATTCGTCACACTAGGCTTCGGTCTTGGTGAAGATTGGTTTGCTCGTGAAATTCAAAAAGCAATCTTAAAAGTTCGGATTGGCGGGGTTGGTAAAGATAAACATACTGCCATTTTTCCGAAATTAGTATTTTCGATTCGTCGTGGAACTAATTTAAATGCAGAAGATCCGAACTATGACATCAAACAATTGGCACTGGAATGTTCTTCAAAACGGATGTATCCAGATGTACTTAACTACGATTCACTCGTTCGTTTAACAGGAGATTTCAAAGTACCAATGGGTTGCCGTTCATTTTTACCAGCTTGGAAGAACGAAAACGGAGAACATGTTAACGCGGGAAGAAACAACCTGGGTGTTGTAACACTTAATATTCCGCGTATCGCTATCCAAAGTGGTGGGGACAAAGAACGTTTCTGGGAAATTTTCCACGAACGTATGAAAACAGTCAAAGATGCACTGCTTTTCCGTTTAAACCGTGTTCGTCAAGCTCGACCAGAAAACGCACCGATTCTTTATAAATATGGAGCTTTCGGCAAACGACTACAAGACGGCGAAAATGTAGATCAACTTTTCAATAAAGAACGCTCTACTATTTCTATCGGCTATATTGGTCTTTACGAAGCTGCGACTGTATTTTACGGCGGCGAATGGGAAGGCGACAAAGAAGCAAAAAACTTCACGCTCGACATCGTGAAAGAACTAAAAGCCTATGCTGACAATTGGAAGGACAAATATGGCTACTGGTTCAGCGTATATTCGACTCCAAGTGAAAGCTTAACTGACCGTTTCAACCGTTTAGACAAAGAAAAGTATGGTGTAATTAAAGACATTACTGATAAAGACTACTACCAAAATTCTTTCCATTACGATGTTCGTAAAAAAATCACACCTTTTGAAAAAATTGATTTTGAAAAAGATTATCCAGAATTTTGCTCTGGCGGATTCATTCATTATTGTGAATATCCAAAAATGGTTCACAACACAAAAGCACTTGAGGCAGTATGGGATTACTCCTATGATCGTGTGGCTTACCTTGGTACAAATACGCCAATCGATAAATGTTACGAATGTGATTTCGAAGGTGAATTTGTTCCTACAGAAGAAGGCTTTAAATGCCCAAGCTGTGGCAACACCGACCCTGAAAAAGCAGATGTTGTAAAACGTACTTGTGGCTATCTAGGTAATCCAATGAAACGTCCAATGGTTCATGGACGTCACGTAGAAATTAGCAATCGTGTGAAACATATGGAGAACTTAGGTGAATAATCCGAAACCGTGCGAATGGAAGTCGAATGAATTATCCAGAGGGTATATCGCCGACTATAAAGCATTTAACTTTGTCGACGGGGAGGGCGTCCGGTGCAGTCTATATGTATCTGGATGTCCTTTCCACTGCGAAGGCTGCTACAACAAGGCTGCGCAATCATTTAAATACGGCAAACCGTACACCAAAGAATTAGAAGACGATATTCTAAAAGACATCGGGCATGAGAGCGTCCAAGGTCTGACATTACTTGGCGGGGAACCATTTTTGAATACTGCCACGTGCCTATCTGTCGTGAAACGAATTCGCGCGACATATGGGAAAACGAAAGACATTTGGTCATGGACAGGTTACACTTGGGATGAAATGATGCAAGAAACAACCGACAAACTCGAACTTCTATCCTTAATAGATGTTCTTGTAGATGGCCGCTTTGAACAAAAGCTATTCGATCCAAACTTAGCATTCCGCGGTTCCAGCAACCAACGAATTATCGATGTACAAAAATCGCTTGCTGCTGATGAAGTGGTGTTATATGAATTGTGAAAAAAAGAAGTTCTTTGGATAATAAAGAACTTCTTTTTAGGCTTTAGATAAGTAAGCAGAGGTAATGTTAATTTTAATTTTAAGTTGACAAGAATACTAATTTCATACATAGTTTTATTATAAATTCATCGAGGTGATCTATTGAAAGAAAGAGAGTATGATTATCAACTATCAAACATAAAAGGTATTTTGATATTTCTAGTGATATTCGGCCATTTTTTGTTAGTAATGGGACCTAAAGAAGTAGCAGTAATTGACGTTATTTATTCATTTCATATGCCAGCTTTTATTTTTATTAATGGGATTTTTAGTCAAAACGTTACCTGGAAGAAAATAGGTAAGTTGTTAGGGTTATTTATTATGTTCCAGCCACTTTTTTTACTATTAGGACTCTTGACGGGGTACTACAAAAATATAGACTTAAAAATGTTAATTACCCCAGCTTTTCATTTATGGTATTTGTTAGCGCTGGCAGTATGGATGCTGTTCGCCATGTATGCAAATAAACGAGGCAAATATGCGGTAGATGTATTACTGATTGTTTTAGTTTTACTCGTTGTTGCAATTACAAATAGATACTTTTATGGGACACAATTTTTAACAATTACAAGAATTCTTAGCTTTTTCCCATATTTTATTGCTGGTTTCTATCTGGACAGAAGTGGTTTTAACAAATTACGTATATTTTTGAAAAAGTATAAGTACATATGTGGCATAATTACTTTGGTATTAGTTATAGCCTTATATAATCTGTTTTCTACACAACCAGATGAGTTTCTTAATTTATTTTACGGATTTCTAAATAAAACGACATTTAGCGTCACTGCAGTAGGTTATATAGTGAATGTTATGGCGTCATTTTTCTTAGCCTTTTTATGGATTTTCTTATTAATTGCTATTATCCCAACTAAAAGAACGATAATGGACATCGTTGGCAGTGATACCTTATTACCCTACATTTTACATCCAATCATCTTTTATTTAATGATGACGCAAAGACCCTTTTTTATGGAGCAAACAATGACATTTCAGTTAATATTCACTATATTAATTACGATAGCAATATATGGAATTTTCACGATAATGTTAAAGAAAAAAACGTTGAAACGATTAAAATAATTAAGGGATAATATCTATAGCGAAACAAAAATCCGCCTATTTCCAGGGCGGATTTTTGTTATATATCTTGTCTTAATTTTGAATAGTCATGCAGCTCTTTATTCTTAATGACCCACTCTTTATTATTTTTCCATATTTTCCCGTGGTCTTTTAAAAGCGCTAATTGTTTGTAAAAGCTGCTTTTTGAAAGATTACTGTAAGCGGCTATAATACTTGTTCGCATTTCTTTTGGTAAGATTACACTGTCTTTTTCATAAGGAATTCCATGAAGTTTCCCGATATTGACAAAAGAAAGTTCTAGCTTATTAGAAGAACTTGTTTCAGCGAAAAGACTTTTGAAGAAAGCATGTCGAGCCAAATCGCGCATTATGAAAAATTGGAACCCAAAGTTCTCAGGAAACATAGAGAGAAAATATTCTAAATCCTTAAATGTGTATTTATAAATAGTACAAGTTGATATAGTTTTAAATAAAAAGTCATCTACGTTTCCCTGGAATAAACTATAATAATTAATAAAAGAGCCTTTTCCAAGAACAGTATAAATGCTAGTTGATTCTGGGTTCATAGAAATCGAAACAAATCCGTCGATAATTAAATAGACATGACTATTTCTTTGAGATGCAGTATCGACTAATTCAGTATGTTTTGGAACTTTTAACTTTTCGTAGTTAATGTTGCCTTCATGAGATAATCGAACAAATTCTTTGTAGTTAAATAGTGTATCCATTATTAGTATCCCCTTTACTCTTTTGTTAACTATAATATATAATATCAAAATTAACAAAAATTAATCCATAAATTACCTCGTTAGTGAAGGGGATTTGAAGATTTAATGAGAAATTGTAAAAAATAGCTAATTTGACTCGTAAATTATATTATTTTAGTATAATTCAGGACGACGGTCGGTAAAAACAGGAATGATCCCTCTCGTTTCGGCAACTAAATTCAAGTCGATTTCAGCATAAATATTGCCTTCTTCTTCGCCACCATGAACAATAACATTTCCAAGTGGATCAATAACAAGCGAGTGCCCGTTAAAATGATTATTTGGATCATCACCTACTCGGTTGACAGCAACAACAAAAGCTTGGTTTTCAATTGCACGAGCGATAAGTAGTTGTTCCCATTGGTTAATGCGCTCAGCTGGCCACTGGGCGGAAATAAAAATAACTTCTGAGCCTTCTGAAGTATGTTTACGAATCCATTCAGGAAATCTAATATCATAACAAATGAACCCTGCGCAAGAAATACCATCTAGTCGAAAAAGATTTTTATCATTTCCAGCTTCTAAGTATAAGTGTTCATTCATAAGTTGGAATAAGTGTACCTTTTTATATGAAGAAAGTAGTCCGCCATATTTATCAAAAGCGTACATCGTGTTCGAAAACTTGCTTCCTTCTGAAATAGAAACCGAGCCACCAATAATAGCAATTTGGTATTTTTCAGAAAGCGTTGCTAAAAATTCTTTTGTTCTCTCCCCATTTAAATCAGCAACCCCAGCTAATTCATTTAAAGCATAACCCGTATTCCACATTTCTGGTAAAACGGCTATATCGGCCCCATTTTCAGCAGCTTCGACAATCGCTTTTTCAATCCTTGCATAGTTTGCATCCGGATATTTAAAAACTACATCGGTCTGACATAATGCCAACTTCCACATGTTCTTCTCTCCCTTTTTCTTTTAAAAATAACATAAGCTTGGTGGCGAGTCCATACCGGAACACTACGCACCAAGCTCTTAGTAGTAAAATTAATCTTTTTTAAGACGTCTAGATAAGAAATTTCCGAATGATTGTAGTGCCTGTACCATGATAATTAAAATAATAATCGTTGTGTACATGACAGTCGGTTCAAAACGCTGGAAACCATATTGGTATGCAATTGTTCCAAGGCCACCAGCACCAACAAGTCCAGCCATTGCTGTCGCGCCGATTAGTCCAATCGTAGCAATAGTCAAACCGAGAACGATACCAGACCGAGCTTCGCGAATAACCACACTCCAAATAATTCTCGGAGTAGAAATCCCCATAGCTTGGTAAGCTTCCACAACCCCGCGGTCCACTTCCAAAAGGGCGGACTCCATCAAACGAGCAATATAAGGTGCCGTAAATACAACAAGTGGCATAATAACTCCTTGAATCCCAATAGTAGTCCCAACAACAAACCTTGTTACAGGAATCATTAAGAATAACAAGATAATAAACGGTAACGAGCGTAAAATATTAATAACCCAGTTTAAAATGCTATAGGTAACCAGATTTTCTGATTGACCACCTTTACGTGTTAATGTTAAAAATACGCCAAGTGGTAAACCAATCGCAAGCGAGATCACGAGTGTAATCCCGGTCATCGTCAGCGTTTCTAGAAATCCTTGCCAAAGTATCGGGCCCCATTCTTCAAAAAACAAACTCATAGTAACTCGACCTCCTCAACAACGACTCCAGATTCTTTCAAATAAGAAATAGCTTTACTATACTCGGCTTCGTCCCCTTTTAAATGAACGAGCAGTTTTCCAAGTGTTCCATTTTTCAAATGATCAATTCCGCCAGCTAAAATGCTTGGAAGAACGTCGAATTTGCGCGATACAAGAGCGAGAGCAGGTTCATCCGCTTCATCTCCAATAAAATGAAGGGAAACCAATTTCCCAGTCGCAATATATTTTTCAAGCAAATCTTGCGGGATATCAAAACTAGCTTCCGACCCAACAAAGCGCTTGGTTGTCGCGTGTTTTGCTTTCGTGAAAATATCAAGAACGGTACCTTGCTCCACTAAATGACCATTTTCCATCACAGCAACCCGGTCACAAATACGTTGAATGACATCAAGTTCATGTGTAATTAAGAAAATCGTAATGCCGAGTTCCGCATTAATTTTAAGTAACAGTTGCAAAATTGCTTCTGTTGTTTCCGGGTCCAAGGCGCTTGTTGCTTCATCGCTTAAGAGAATTTCTGGTTCATGCGCTAGAGCACGAGCAATTGCCACACGTTGCTTTTGACCGCCAGAAAGTTGGCTTGGATAATTGTTCCGTTTATCCTCTAAGCCAACTATCGACAAGTATTTATTTACGCGAGTCTCGATTTCGTCTTTTGGAACGCCTTCTAATTTTAACGGTTTGGCAATGTTATCATAGACAGTTGCGGTTTTTAGTAAATTGTATCCTTGGAAAATCATACCAATTTTCCGACGAGCGACACGAAGTTCTTTACTTGAGAGGGTAGATAAGTTCTTCCCATCAATGACAACTTGGCCGGCATCTGGACGTTCAAGCAAGTTGATGCAACGAACGAGCGTACTTTTACCGGCGCCGCTATAACCAACAACACCGAAAATTTCTCCTTTTTCGACTGTAATAGAAACATTTTTAACGGCTTCTACGGTTTTTCCATTTACGTTAAATGTCTTTGAAACTTGATGTAATTCGATCAAAATAAAACAACTCCCTAGAATGCAGGTACTACAGACCCATTAAATTCTTTTTCAATAAATGCTTTTACTTCATCTGAATGGTAATATTTTTCTAATGTTTTTACGACCTCATCATCTTTATTGGCACTACGAACGACGAAAACATTTGGATATGGATTGTCTTTTGTAGGTTCGTGATAAATAGCATCTTTATTAATAGAAAGTCCAGCCCCCATTGCAAAGTTAGTGTTGATAGCTGCGGCTGCAACCTCATCTAATTGTGCAGGGATTTGAGAAGCTTCAAGTTCAACGATTTCAAGGTCAAGCGGGTTTTCAGCAATATCTTTTTTTGTTGCTTTTTCTTCCACGCCATCTTTTAATTTAATAATGCCAGCATCTTCAAATAGTTTTAAACCACGGTATTCGTTACTTGGATCATTTGGAACGGCAATTTTGTCGCCTTTTTTAAGGTTTTTTAAGTCTTTAATATCGTTAGAGTAAATACCCATTGGGAAAGCTACTGTTTTAAAAGCAACATCTAATTTGTAGCCTTTATCTTTCTTTTGTTGTTCTAAAAATGGAATTGTTTGGTAGTTATTCGCATCCAAATCACCATCATTTAAAGCTGTATTTGGCGTGTTATAATCATCAAATGTTTTGATTTTGATTTCAAGACCGTCTTTTTTCGCTAATTTTTGAACTTCTTCAGCAATTTGTTGGTGAGGTCCTGCAGTTGTTCCAATTGTAATTTTTTCTGTGCTTAAGGCCTTGTCGTCACTTCCTCCTCCACATGCTGCTAATCCTAAAATAAGGCTTGATGCAAGTAAAATTCCTAACCCCTTTGTTAATTTTTTCATCTTTTTTTCCTCCCCAGTATGTTGATTATTTATCCAGATTTATTCATGAAAGCAATAAAAAACTTCTCTATTTAGAATAGAGAAGTGGAAAGTCGAACATATCCAGCTCCTCTTATCTACCAAAACGAAAAAATGTTTTGCTGGAATTAGCACCTTCACTTTACGCTTAAATAAAGTTAGGTTGCCGGGCTTCATCGGGCCAGTCCCTCTGCCGCTCTCGATAAGAGAAAATATTTTAGAAAAACCTGTTAGTTAAAAATATACGCATATTACCCTAATTTGTCAATGCTTTTTTAAGTTTTAAAAAAATCATACTGGACAAATACTTCAGAAAACTTTACTATTTTAATCAATGAAACTTGAAAAGGACGGGTGTAAAATGAAAATTTCCAAACGCTTGCAAAATTTACCAGATCAGTTTTTTTCTAGCCTTGTAGAAAAAGTTGGAAAAAAGGTGGCAGAAGGTCATGACGTGATTAATCTAGGTCAAGGAAATCCAGACCAGCCAACACCCAAACATATTGTGGAAGCACTGAAAACAGCTTCAGAAAATCCAATGAACCACAAATATTCGTTGTTTCGTGGAAAACAGGAGCTTAAACAAGCTGCGGCCGATTTTTATGCGCGTGAATATAATGTAACTGTTGATCCAAATACAGAAGTAGCCATATTATTTGGAACGAAAACAGGCCTTGTTGAACTGCCAATGTGTTTAATGGATCCAGGTGACGTAATGCTTTTACCGGACTCGGGCTACCCAGATTATTTATCAGGAGCAGTTTTAGGAGAAGTTCAATTCGAAACAATGCCACTTATTGCTGAAAATAATTTTTTACCTGATTTTAGTGAAATTCCTGAAGATGTTGCGAAAAAAGCAGAGTTGATGTATTTAAATTATCCGAACAACCCCACTGGCGCGGTTGCTACAACTCACTTTTTTGAAGAAACAGTTGCTTTCGCTAAAGAAAACAATATCACGATTGCACATGATTTTGCTTATGGCGGTATTGGTTTTGATGGGAAGAAGCCGATTAGTTTTTTAGAAACTCCAGGGGCAAAAGAGGTTGGAATCGAACTTTATACGCTTTCGAAAACATATAATATGGCTGGCTGGCGCGTAGGATTTGCTGTCGGGAATAAAGACGTTGTCGAAGCAATCAACCTCATTCAAGATCATATGTATGTAAGTTTATTCCCAGGTATTCAAGATGCTGCAATTGAGGCTCTCACAGGCGATCAAACTTGTGTACAAGAATTAAATGCTCGTTATGAAAGCCGTAGAAATGCATTTATAGCTGCTTGTGATAAAATTGGTTGGGAAGCAATTGCTCCAGCGGGCTCTTTTTTTGCATGGATGCCCGTGCCAAAAGAGTTTACAAGTAGTGAATTCGCGGATTATTTATTAAATGAAGTTAGTGTAGCTGTTGCTGACGGAAGTGGTTTCGGGACTTTCGGTGAGGGGTATGTACGCGTTGGACTTTTAATGGATGAAAAACGATTAGAAGAGGCAGTGGCGCGAATTTCCAAGCTACATTTATTTGATAAAGTGGCGCAAAACCAAGAGATTATGTGATTTTAAGAGAAAATAGCTTGTAATAATTCAGATAATTAATGGTATGTGTTATAATTGATTAGTAAGTCTATTCGTAGCATGTTGTTAATGAAGACAGGCCGGAATCTAAAGTATTTAGTGAGTTTTTTGCATTAAATAAAAAATATCTGTCCCGGTTAAAGCCGGCGAAATCCAGGAATGAGAGGACTGTAAAAAAATGGCAGAAAAGAAAATTCTTGTAGTAGATGACGAAAAACCGATTGCGGATATAGTTAAGTTTAATCTAAATAAAGAAGGCTTTGATGTATATTGCGCCTATGATGGCGATGAAGCGTTAGAACTTGTAGAAGAAGTTCAGCCAGATTTGATTTTACTGGACATTATGCTTCCAGGTCGTGATGGTATTGAGGTGTGTCGTGAAGTACGTAAGAAGTATGATATGCCAATAATTATGGTAACTGCAAAAGATTCCGAAATTGATAAAGTGATTGGACTTGAACTTGGTGCCGATGATTATGTTACAAAACCATTTAGTAACCGCGAATTAATCGCTCGTGTGAAAGCTAATTTACGTCGCCATAGCCAAGTAAGTTCAAATGCAGCCGAGGAAGAAGAAAACAGCGAATTAGAAATTGGTTCCTTGATTATTCATCCGGATGCATATGTTGCCTCAAAACGTGGAGAAACGATTGAACTTACGCACCGTGAATTCGAATTGCTTCATTACTTAGCAAAACATATGGGACAAGTGATGACAAGAGAACATTTACTTCAAACAGTTTGGGGCTATGACTACTTCGGTGATGTTCGTACTGTGGATGTTACGGTTCGACGTCTACGTGAAAAAATTGAAGATAATCCAAGTCATCCAGCGTGGCTAGTTACAAGACGCGGTGTTGGTTATTATTTACGCAATCCAGAACAAGAATAAATAAACAGGAAGTGGTCGCCAAGCAAAAAACTTGGATGGCCACTTTTTTTGGGTACATCCGCATACTTAACAAATATTTTTATAAATAAATGGACCCAAATAACAGGAAAAACAATACGTCTACCCTGCAACATATGGTATACTAATTTAAATATATTACCCCGAATAGGAGTAGAAAGACTTATGCATAAAATGAGATTTTTTCAGTCTGTACAATTTAAGTTAGTTATTATGTATTTGCTATTAATTATTGTAGCGATGCAAGTAATCGGCGCGTATTTTGTACGTGAGCTGGAAGGGCAATTGGAAAAGAATTTCCAAGATTCAATCACGAATAGCATCACATTGCTGGATTATAATGCTAGAGAAGAAATCATAAAAAATAGCGATAACTCAGTGAAATTACAAAATGATATTCGTGAGCTTTTGGTCGACTATTCGCGTGCAAGCAGCAACATAATAGAAGTAAGAATAGTAGATGATAAAGGTAAAATTCTCGGGACTTCTAATTTAGATAATCAAGGCATCGTTGGGCAAAAAAGTAACGATCCCCTTGTTAAACGAACCTTATCACTCGGAACTACATCTGAGGATAAAATTTATAAAGACGAATCAAATAAAAATAACCGTGTCTGGGTGAACGTATCCTCCATCAAAAATAAAGGACAAGTGATAGGGGCTATTTATCTTGTCGCCGATATTGAAAGTGTATATAAACAAGTTGACGATATTACTAACATTTTCATTACGGGTACTTTAATCGCCATGATAATTACAGCGGTACTTGGAATTTTACTATCCAGAACGATTACAAAGCCAATTATTGAAATGAAACGTCAAGCCTACGCAATGGCTCGTGGAAACTACAGCCGTAAAGTTAAGGTTTACGGTGTGGATGAAATTGGCGAACTCGCAGATTCTTTTAATACGCTAACAAAACGAGTTCAAGAAGCACAGGCCATGACAGAAGGAGAAAGACGCAAACTTTCCTCCGTACTTGCCTATATGACTGATGGAGTAATTGCGACAGATCGTCGTGGAAAAGTTATTCTCATTAACACTCCAGCTGAAAAAATGCTACGCGTGAAGCATGAGAGTGCCAATGGCCGATCAATTATTGATGTACTAGATATTGGTGATACTTACCAATTTGAAGATTTAATGGAAGTCGATGGTTCATTAACGATGGATCGTAGTACGCTTGACAAACCATACGTACTGCGCGCTAATTTTTCCGTTATTCAAAGAGAAACTGGATTTAATAATGGTGTTATTGCGGTATTACACGATATTACCGATCAAGAAAAAGTCGATCAAGAACGTCGCGATTTCGTTTCTAATGTGTCGCATGAATTAAGAACGCCACTTACAAGTATGCATAGTTACTTAGAGGCTCTAAGTGATGGGGCATGGGAAGATAAAGAAATCGCGCCACGTTTCCTTGAAGTAACTCAAAACGAAACAGAACGAATGATTCGACTGGTAAATGACCTGCTTAAACTTTCTAGGATGGATGGCGGAAGAGAACAATTGGAAAAAAGTTTCGTGAATTTTACAGACTTTTTCAACCATATTATTGATCGTTTTGAAATGATGAAAAAAGAAACAATTATGTTTAAACGCCACATTCCAAAAGAACCGGTTATTATCGAAATTGATGAAGATAAAGTAATGCAAGTATTAGATAACATTATTTCGAATGCCAACAAATATTCGCCGGACGGGGGCCGAATCTCTTTCTACTTGAAAAAATTTGAAGATGAAATTGAAGTTAGTATAGCTGACGAGGGGTTAGGCGTACCAGATGAAGATTTGGCAAATGTATTCGACCGCTTTTTCCGAGTGGATAAAGCTCGCTCGCGGGAAATGGGAGGAACAGGGTTAGGACTAGCGATAGCAAGAGAAGTTATCGAAGCTCATGGAGGCCGCATTTGGGCAGAACGTAACAAGTCCAAAGGTACGATAATTAAATTCACCCTGCCATACAGTGATTTACCGGAGGATGATTGGGAATGATGAAAAAAACAGGATTTCGCTCATTTTTGTTAACAGTTCTAGTCGTACTCAGTATCGTTTTAAGCTACTTTATTTGGAAAGGACAACCTGATTACGAAGCGATTAACGTTAAAGAAGTTGAAAAAACAACCATTGATAAAACGATGACAACATCACAAGTATTTAAACCATATAAACTAGCTGTTAATGCAAATGAAATTAACTATCAGAGTTTAGACGAAAATTTGTTAAATGAGCTAATGGCGCAAGGAAAAGCATTTAGTTTCTCAGAAGTAGTTCTTGCTAATAAAAAAAGTAATGAGGAATACGAGAAATTAATCCATAAAAATGGTACTATCGAGATTATTTTTCCTAACAATATTCCATTTTCAATTTTTTCTCAAAATTTCCAAGTGGAAGGAGAAGGACTAGAATCAGCGTTCTTTAATCGTATTGTATTTGATATAAATAATACGGACACTGGACTTCATTCGGTTTATTTTGCCAATGATGATCAAGAAAATATTTACCAAAGTTCCTTACAAAATAAAGATATTGATAAAATCGAAAAAATTATTAAAAAGAACGAAAGCAAACTTACACAAAACGACAAAGTTATTTCCAACAAACGAAATCTATTCTTAAGTTCCGAAAAAACAAAGCTTAACCGAAAAAAATACATTACAGATTCGCTTGAGATTAATCTATTCACCTCTGCGCTATTTCAAGATTCAGGTACAGTTAAAAGTGAAGGAAATACCTATACGGATGGATCGAGCGTTATTGAGATGGATACAGAAAATAAAGTTTTAGAGTATGTTAATCCTTCTCAAGAACGAATTAACCCAGAAGATTTAAATAACATCAAACGTGCTGGCTTAATTCAAGATAGTTTTAATTTTGTAAATGATCATGCGGGATGGACTGGTGATGGTGCTTACTATTTCACAGGTTATGCTGCTGAAAGTGCAACGACCAATTTTAGTTTATTTATAGATAATTTACAAGTTTATAATGAAAACGGAATGGCTGACATCTCTGTTACTGAAGGCCTTGAAGCAGTATATAAATATATCCGTCCGTTTTTCCGATTAGATACAGATGTTCCTGGTGAGAAAAAAGAAGTAACAATAGAATCATCATATTCTGTCTATAGTGCCTTGGTTGAAAACCCTAATGTGAAAGCAGAAGAAATAGAAGATATTGTTCCTGGCTACTATATGACAAGAAATGAATCATCTGGTATGAACCGCATTGTTACATTAGAACCGACTTGGTTATATAAATATCATGATAAGTGGTTCATCTTCCAGCCAGAAGCAAAAAAGGTGGGTGAATAAAAATGGATTGGCGTAAAACACAAATGATTTTTATTGTGACTCTCCTTATTTTAAATATCTTTTTAGCAGTGATATTCTTTAATAAGCAATTGTCCGATGATCCAGATACACTAGGGAATGAAACTTTAGAAGAACGATTAAAAGCAGATAATATTTCTCATCCTGATTTATCAAATAAGCCTACAAATGGAGCTATCTTTACTACTGAACAAGCAGCTTTTACAACAAAAGATGTGAGTGATTTGACAGGACAAGCAATCACACTTAAAGACAACAATAAACAAATATATTCTGTTCTACAAACGCCTATAAAAGCCGGCAAAAAAGGCAATAATCCTGATTTTCAAAAATTTATGGAATCAGATGTGTACCGCGGAGAGTCTTATGAGTTTTGGAACTATGATAAAGATGCGCGAACACTCACTTTTAACCAACTAATTAATAATAATATGGTTCTTTTTGATGAAGCTGGCCAAATTATCTTTTATTTAGACAAAGATGATCGGGTAATTTCTTACGAGCAAACGTGGATGTCAAAACAAGATGATTTAAAAGACAAAACAAACTTAATGTCATCCGCTGATGCGTTAGAAGCTGTTTACCAGCACGGGGAGTTAAAGCAAGATAGTGACGTTGTTTCTGCGACTTTCGGATACTATACGACCGTTCAATTACCTTCAGGGAATGTCTACTTTCCAGTTTGGTGTTTTGAAGTCAAGCATTCCGGTGAGACCAGTTATGTCCTTGTAAATGCGAAAGATGAACAAGTTATTAATCAATCCGAAAATAAAACAACGACCGAACCAAACACGGAATTATCCAGCCGTCAAAAATCCAAATAAAATCAGAGTCAACCTAAATACAATGAAATTTAGGTTGGCTTTTTCAAACGATAGAGCATGCAATTTTACTTAATTAGCGTTACAATGAAAGATATATAAGCCTTTAGGGGGATAAAAAATGTTCGCAAATAAAATTCTAACTGAAAAAGACACGGATCAAATCCGATTTAGTATATTAGCTAGTGGAAGTTCAGGAAATGCAACACTGGTAGAAACTGGTGACCAAAAAATTCTCATTGATTGTGGTTTAAGCGGTAAAAAAATGGAAGGTTTATTCGCGCAAGTTGGGCGAGATATGAACGATTTAGATGCGATTTTAATTACACATGAGCACTCAGATCACATTAAAGGTCTAGGTGTGCTTGCTCGTAAATACAAACTCCCTATTTATGCTAATGCAAAAACATGGAAAGCAATGGATAATATGATTGGTGAAGTTTCTTCTGAACAGAAGTTTCAATTTGACATGGAAACAGTGAAATCTTTTGGTAGCTTACAAGTAGAATCCTTTGGTGTATCTCATGATGCGATTGAGCCGATGTTTTACATATTTCATAAGGGGAATAAAAAATTTGTAATGATAACCGACACAGGATACGTTAGCGATAGAATGAAAGGGCATATTGCAGGAGCGGATGCATATCTATTTGAAAGCAATCATGATGTAGAGATGCTTCGAATGGGACGATATCCATGGAATGTTAAACGAAGAATTCTTGGCGATGAAGGGCACGTAAGCAATGAAGATGCTGCAATAGCAATGAGCGAAGTAATTACAGACCAAACGAAACGAATTTATTTAGGACACCTTAGTAAAGATAACAATATGAAAGAACTAGCGCGGATGAGTGTAACACAAACGCTTATTTCAGAGGGTATTGATGTTGGTGGTAAGCTAGAAATTTTTGATACGGACCCTGATAACGCTACATCTATCTTCACTATTTAAGTTTCACCATTTTTTTAAAGCTTTTTCATTGTTTTTTCATATTTGCGGTTTACTATGGAAGTATATAAATGCGAAATTTGCAGAGAGGAAGGAAGACATGGACGAGAAAGAAAAAAATTTAAATGAAAACAGCGAGAACGAGAGCACGCCAAAAAGAGAGGTCGAGGAGACTTTACATACAAAAGATAGCTCGCAACCAGTCCAAGAAACTCCTATAGTTGAAGGCGTGACACCAGAAGGAGAAAAGTTTGCCGGGGCAACAGAAGAGGCTGCTGAGGCAAGTTCTACCAATGCATTTTTTGAAGAAGCAAGTAGTAAAGAATCAGAGCCAGCAAGACCAGCTCCAGGACCAAGGCGTCCTAGTGGGGCAGGTGGTGGTGTAGTTCCACCGAACAGAGTGAATAATGGCGGCAGTAGCGGGAACGGCCAGCCTCCGAAACGTAACAAACACTTCTTGGGATACTTTTTAACAGCACTTATTGGCGTTATTATTGGCGGGCTTATTATTTTCTTCGTTGCATGGGATAACGGCGATAACTCAGATACAACTTCTAACTCAAATAATAAAGCAACCAAAGTAGAAAAAGTTTCTGTAAATACTACCTCTGATATAACTAAAGCGGTTGATAAAGTACAAGATGCTGTAGTTAGTGTACTGAATTACCAGTCATCTTCATCTTTAGACGGTACAACAACTTCTGAGCAAGAAGCTTCCTCAGGATCAGGTGTTATTTATAAAAAAGCAAATGGAAAAGCCTATATCGTGACGAATAATCACGTGGTAGCTGATGCGAATAAATTAGAAGTTACCTTTACAAATGGTAAAAAATCAGAAGCTAAATTATTAGGAACAGATGAATGGAATGATTTAGCTGTCCTTGAAATTGATGATAAAAATGTTAGCACAGTTGCTGCATTTGGCGACTCTGATTCATTAAAACTTGGAGAACCCGCAATCGCGATTGGTAGTCCACTTGGAACTGAATTTTCTGGTTCTGTAACACAAGGTATTATTTCCGGTTTAAACCGTGCAGTGCCAGTTGATACAAATGGCGACGGAACAGAAGACTGGGAGGCAGATGTTATCCAAACAGATGCAGCAATTAACCCTGGTAACAGTGGTGGAGCACTAGTAAATATTGAAGGCCAAGTAATTGGTATTAACTCAATGAAAATTTCAATGGAAAATGTAGAAGGTATTAGCTTTGCGATTCCAAGTAACACTGTAGAGCCAATCATCGAACAACTTGAAACTAAAGGCGAAGTAGAGCGTCCTTCTCTAGGCGTTTCCTTACGTGATGTTGATACTATTCCAGAAACACAACAAAAAAATATCTTGAAATTACCAGATAGCGTAGATTATGGTGCAATGGTACAACAAGTAGTATCTGGCTCAGCAGCAGACAAAGCAGGACTAAAACAATATGATGTTATTGTGGAACTAAACGGTGAAAAAGTAACTAACTCCATGACACTTCGCAAAATATTATATGGTAACGATGTGAAAATTGGCGATAAAGTTAAAGTGAAATACTACCGTGACGGTAAAGAGCAATCAACAGATATTAAATTAGAAGCAGCAAAAACAACGACATGATAACGAAAACCATCCTCTTAAAAAAGAGGGTGGTTTTTTTCTGTGGAAAACTTGTGGATAGTGATTTTTTTCAGATATAGATATGGTAGAGAACAAGAATTCGGCTACTAAATATAGGAAGTTATTGTGGATATGTGGATAACTTCTGTGGATAACCTGTGTGTAAGCAGTGAATATCTTGTGGAAAAGAACAATTTTGATAATTAAATCAATAAACTCAGATTTATTTTTGAAAAAAACACATTTTTTGCAAAAATATAGGTCAAAAAGCAAAAATGTGGATAGAAAGCCATTTATCCACAATTGAAAGAATAATACGACGAAAATGTGAAAGCGAAAACAACTTTATCAAAAATAGAAATCGATGAGAGTGATTGTGGCACAGTTGGTTAGCGTGTTTTCAAAATGTACTTTCGATACAAAAAAACAAGAATTTTTTCTTGTGGATAAGCTGTGGATAGTGAAAATGAGGTATCATATATATTGTATGGAATATACGTTCGGACACAAAATAGAGAATCGGCTTGTGGATATGTGGATAGTTTTTGTGGATAAGTTGTGTATAAGGGCGGGATAACCTGTGGAGTAAGTTTTTTAGGGGGGAATTTCTTTTTTTCATTTTGGCTAGTGTTGCGGGGCTTCTTTGAGGTATGATAAAAGTATTAATAAAGATGAGGGTGACGTAAATGAATATCCAAATTGTGACAGTCGGAAAATTAAAAGAAAAGTATCTAGTACAGGGGATTGCTGAATATTTAAAGCGACTGAGCGCATATGCTAAAGTGTCAATTGTCGAAGTCCCAGATGAAAAGGCGCCAGAAGTCTTGAGTGATGCGGAAATGAAACAAGTGAAAGATAAAGAAGGTGCGCGGATTTTAGCGAAAATTCCGGATGATGCCCATGTGATTGCACTGGCGATTGATGGGAAAATGAAGTCGAGTGAGGAATTTGCGGCGGATTTGGATAAACTGGCGACTTATGGTAAGAGTAAGGTGACGTTTGTGATTGGTGGATCGCTGGGGCTTAGTGATGCGGTGTTGAAGCGGAGTAATGAGCGGATTTCATTTGGGAGGTTAACGCTGCCACACCAGTTGATGAGGTTGGTGCTGGTGGAGCAGGTTTACCGGGCGTTTCGGATTGTTCGGGGGGAGC
>NZ_JAARZJ010000016.1 GCF_014229245.1 Listeria farberi
CTATAGGATGAAGTTATATGAATAATTATTTAAAATAATAATCAATAAAGTAATTATTCCAAAAAGCAACTTGATGAACTCCCATTCGGCTAGGACTTCAAGTTGCTTTTTAATAGCGTTATATGCTTTTTTATCTTGATATAAATTTAATCCGAGAATCTTTTACAAGTTGAAAAATAACATCATCATTTGCTGTAAAATATTCATCTTTATTGAGTGAACCAATCTTAGACCCATTGTTAGATCGATTGGTGAAAAATTTACTGCTTCAGCTGTTGATGATGATTGTTGAACAAGAAAGAGAAGAAAGTAAAAGAAGGCAAGCACAAAGAATAGCTATCGCAAAAGAAGTAGGCGTTTATAAAGGGCGACCACACCTTTATTCACCAAATGCAAGAGATCAACAAAAACAAGCAGTCTATTATCAGATTGTTCATATGTTAGAAGAAGGTATGGTCATTAAAACAATAGCAGAAAAAAGTAGAGTAACAAGTCCAACAGTTTATCGAATTAAAAAGGATTTATATAATATTGAAGAAACTTGAAATATATCTGATTTTCTTCAATATAAAATTAACGATTCCTCAGCAAGATAACTGTTTGCGAGTTGAAAGAAAATATCGTAACAGTATGGAGCGCATATCTTCTCACAAGATTTAGTAGTTTAGGTTATAATCCATTTATTGTGTATATAGACAAGGCTTTTTAATTCTGTTTAAAATTAGACTGGTTTAATAGTTTAGATAGATGTTTTATGTCTTATGTCTTTGCGTTATTTTAAATATAAATTCTGATGAACTAATTCTTAATGTGTAAGGGAGGTTTATACATTAAGAATCCAAGAAAAACAAAATATACTTTAACGTTAATTACTGGTGTTTTGGGTAGTGGATTATTATCTGATGATACTACTGAGTTAAGGACGACAGATGCAGAGGCATAAGCGTCCACTGGCCTTGTTAAATTCCATAAAAATCAAATTAACCTTGTTTAAAGCTTTACTGACTACAATTCATCTCTCCATTCTAATGAATTCTCATTAAACTCAATAATAGAATCAAACTCTACTCCTCTAGAAGAAGTAAAGCTTAGAGATGAAAACGGTCCCACACAAAAAAGATAAAAATCCTTATAAAATGTTTGCTGCATCGTATCACTAAATTTTATTTGTCCTTCTTGATTAATCTCATATGTCATTTCTGTAGAAATAATCTTACCTTTCCCGTTATACACAGCAAGATAATCTGTCTCCTGAGCATTTATTAAGGTTATTTTTTTTGAATTGGTATTATATAAATATAATCCCTTTGGCCCCTCATGGATAGAATACTTAAAAAACGCTACACTGTGGTTATTTATAGGTTTAAGATGCCCTAAGAATTGCTCTTTTAAATCATATGCAGCTATTTCTTTTGTAGTAAAATCATACGTTTTTATTAAGGCAGTCTCTTCAAATCCGCGATTATCTATATACCAAAGCTTATCCTCACTCACTGTTAGCACTTCATTAGGGTGGTTTACCGTTTTTATCGTATCTATCGTTTGATAGTTCCTACTAACAATGTTATAAGACTTTATTTCCCCCATATGGTTACCTATAATCATCGTATCTTTGTCTTCTCCCGTTATCTCATCTTCTGTTTTTTTAGTAGTATCTTCTTCTATCCAATAAATAGTATCTCCCTGTAGGATAAATGTATCAAAGTAGTTTTCATCTGTACTTTCTATCGTTGTCACTACCTTCTCTTGCGCAATATTATAGACCACCATTGTATATAAATGACTAGTGTAGCTTCCATCTAGCCACACTAGATAGTCTTCATTTCCTCCCAGCACACTAATCTCTCCATCTTCCCCATTTTTAGTTTTATAGATGGAGCTTTTCAATCGATTGTTTTTATCTAAGGCAAACACATCCGTAGAAAGTAATTCCTCTTTTTCATCAATCAAAGCGTATAATACATCTTGATTATTTACAAAACTGTAAAAATAACCTTCTTTTTCCAAACTGTATTGCAAAAAATTATGGGTCTTTTTAATGACTATCGGTTCCTTCTTTACCTTATTATAAGCATTTTCCGTTACAACTGCTTCTTCTTTTGTCTTATTATTTACGTTATAAATCCATAGCAAACTTCCTACTAGTAAAAATAATAAGCATATAACTAAACTGGTAATAACTTGTTTTTTCATAGCATCTCCTTCATATACTCACTAGAATAAAAATACAACTGTTTTTGTTAAATATAGTAGTCAATTGCTAGTATAACATTAATTTTTTCTAGAAAATATGTATATTTTGTGTACCTTATTACAGCTATTATCCTTTTAAAAATGTTAACTTCCTAACCTCAGTTAACATAAGACGCTGGATATTCCCTATATCACAAAAACACACCATCTAGTAACTAAATGGTGTGCCTACCTTATTCTCATCTCATTGGCCATTATCACTATCTACTGACAACTTTATAGGATGGAAAGCATTCTTTTATTCTTCCTCTTGTTCCGGTAATGGTAGATGTTTCATCTGGTTATTCTCTTGACTTGATCTATTTTTAAATACATATTTACTATTGTTTTTGATTAGGTTGTTCTGCAGCTTCTGATGCAATGTAATACTTGCCATCCTCTTTATACAAAATGGTTCTAGGATAATCGTCCCCATCTTTTGCTTTATAAAGCGCTGATCCTTCTTCTAATAAGTTAGAAGTGAAGTCTTTATCTGGCGTTTTATGTCTTTTTATTTTCTGCTTTATCTCTCCAATTTCCTCTATAACATCTTCTTTCTCTGCTGGTTCATTCGTCATAACGTACACAAGTCCGTCAACTTGTATCATTCCTACAATGTTATTCCTATCGACCAACCACTTTATTCCGAATAATGAAGCGCAAATAACTATTATTAACAGTATTAGTATTAACCATTTTTTCTTCATTCGATTAGCTCTCTTTTCGATTTATTTATTCCGGCTTTGGACGTACGTACTCGAAGCAGTACTTGCGTATTTTGTTGTCGAGCCTGTGTATATTCCAGCACCATTATATTTTTTAACCGTATACTTTGTAACATCTACATTTCCGTATATGGCAGGTCTTGTCCACTTTTTAGGATTTGCTTTAATAATTTGTCCGTTTGAACCTGCTTTTGAAACAGACATACTAAACTTACCATAACCGATACTCGCACTAACATTCATTGTCGCTTTACTGAAATAATAAGCAGAAATATTATATTGATAGTTTTTCCATCCTGGGTGCCAATCAATAAACCCTTTTGACACTTTTCTTGTCGTCGATACTTTCGTCCATTTCTCATAACCTAGGGTAGCGCTTCTTAATAGCGGTCTTTCTTGATTAACGGGCATACTTGGACTGATTTGATCTTTAACAATAAATTCATCTGGTAATTCATTGCTATTATCTTGCACACCACTTTCAACTTCTTTTTGCGTAAGAATTGGAGTTACATCAACATCCTTTACAGCTGCAGATACATGTGTAATCGGAGTTATTACCAAAAGTCCGACAATTACGGGTACTATCACTGGCTTTAAAACGGTCTTTTTCATAAGCTCATTTCTCTCCTTTTTATGTATAGTCTAGCTTTCAAAATGAGTGTATCATAAAAAGCCAATGTATAACCAAAAAAGTAATGAAATGTCCGATTCTTGTCATGAACGACCTGTTTTTACCTAAAAAAGCACTTTCTGTCACCACAATCTGAGTGAAACATATTTATCAATGCTCAAAAATTCACATTATGTGTTTATATACACTATTTTATACATTTAAAAATACAATGGCACAAAAAAGGCATTTTCACACCATTAAAATATTTTTCCGAAAAAATAAGCCGTGTATAAATACGCATATTTATTCGTATTTTTGCTTCTCTAAACCCTTTTTAATTCTATAAACGGTTGGCCATGTTGCTCTATTTTTTTCGGCTACTACTAGACAAGTTAGTACTACTAGAAAAAACAACAAAAAATTTCTGCTACGGATTGAAAAAATATCAAAATTAATCCAGACGATATGCTTTTACTTGACACCATTGCCCATAATTTCTTTGAAATGAAATTAAAACAATATGAGTTAATTAATCTTTTACTAGAACATTGAGTAGACACAAAATTAGAACCTAGACAGCAAAAAATCCTAAAAGATTTACTTAAAAACAGATGAAAAGATTACTGTTAAACCACCTGCAGCAGAATACCTCCGCTAGCGATTTCTGTAATTCCAGCAATTAAGGGGTTAAAATGAATTCTATTTTCCTTGGATTCATTCTATAAACCCTTCTTGTTCCGGTAATGGGGGATGCTTCACTTGATTATCCAATTGGCCCGACCCGTTTTTAAATATAAGTAGATTGATATGATAGGGATCCTTTCTATTATCCTCATAATAATAATATTTATATACTAAGTCTGGATCATCTTTGAATACTATCGTAATATAGTACCCTCCCTGCGTCCAATCCTTCTGAGTAGCTCTCGTCTTAATTTGATTAGACTCCACCTTCTGCGCTGCTAAGTAATCATTGACAGCTTCATTCGCCTTATGCCTTGGAATCACCGATAAAAATAGATATCCGATGAAACAAAGAACCAACAACACACCTAACGTTATCCACCACTTTTTATATTTTTTCATCCCGAACACTTCCCACTTGGTTAGATTTATTTAAAGTATTTTACTTGTTGTGGCTTATAGGCTTTCGAAAAATAGTTAGGCAAATCATACACGGTAACTAATGGCGGAAATACTTGTACCACTAGTTTACTTCCTATCCCAAAATAAAAGGCTTGCAGGACTATTTTAAAACAGTACGTTAGATTTTCAGCGTAGCAACTTCCTGTCAATCCATGACTCTAATATTGTAAGAAATCTAGAGCCCTTTTTCAGTTGCGTTTAACACTCCAAACATATTCTGTAGCATAAATTGCCCATGATAGCCTCCCTGAACCTCATGGCCACTGACCAGTTTATAGCTTTTACCTAGAATATCCATCATATTTATTGATTTATAGCATTCATGAGGATCAAAGTTCATTAGGTGAAAAATAAATTTTTCATCTGATAATTCAAAAATTACTCCTTCATCCCAGTCCATTTTTCCAGTTTCCAAACTTTCTAAACCCATCATATCAGTACTATGATCTCTCTTAAGACAATAAACTTGCCACTTTCCGTTATAGATTTCAGCTTTTTCATCTCTTAAAAAATGGATAAAATCAAACTCCCATCCTTTACATTCAGGGACAGATAAAAATTTAGCATATATAGCTTTAACAATTTTAAGCCTCGTCAAAATTTGAAATCCTTTTATTATTGCAGGATTTCCCTCATTATCAAAAAATTTCTTATAAGCTTCATCATACTTCCCTAAAAAAGTATTACAAGATCTACATAACGAACGAGTTGTTCTACCTTTAGGATAAAGAGGATATGATAACTCACTATCAAAATAATCTCCACTAATTTCTTCAATCGATTTCCCTTTGTTTTTTTGGTCATAAATATGCTTATTAACTTCTCCTGACATCATTGAATCTATCATTTTAACTAAATCTAAAGCGACTATATCATCATTACCAGTACTTTTAGCAGGATAATGTTCTTCACTCATATTTGAATTTTCGAAATATTCCTGACAGAGAACACATTGCTTTTTCTTCTTTCTTTTCAAAAAATCACCTCATGGCTTAATTTGATCAATCTATCATAATAATACTTGTCATTCGAACTGATTATTATACTTTTAAAAATTAACTATTTCCATGCACTTTATCACTAGCCTCATCTGCTTTTACTATTTGATTTCTCTTGCAGAACTATTATAAATATTGCTTATTTTTTATTGACTTGTCCAATGATATAAATTCCTAATGCAACTATACCAGCAATGCACACCACTGTAATAAAAGCAGCTATCGGACTAAATGACATAAAAATCCAACTCCTATTCTTTATCAATCACTATAACCAATGAGTTTGCTTCCACTAACTTTCACTCCATGGTAGCCATTAAAACTCATGAAAATATTAGAAAATCTTATTTCCGCTTGAGCTTTTTTGCTAGATACTCTTTTACACGAGTATGAATCAACTTTATTTATCACTGTTTTATATTTTAAATCATATGCGGATTGAATTTCACCTGTTGATCCTGCTTTTTTTACATTTAATATAAAACCAAGTTTTTTCAAACATCTCCTTTTTAGATAGAAATTCATCTTCTAAGGCAGGTACAGTTTGATTTCTTAGTATTAATCAGTTAATGTACGGTTCAACTACTTCTCTCCAAATACTTCGACACAAAACGAAAGAATGTTGATTGCCATGAAATACCCAACATATAAATCTAACAACTTTTATATTTTTATGATTAAAATGAATCCTAATTATTTTCTAATACGAATTAAATTGGCTACTTTTCACCAAATATATTCTCTTATATATTATCGATATTTTGAGTTATACACTAAGCAAGAGGAGTTTTATGGCTATGAAAAAAATCATTTAGATTATTCATCTTCTAAAATATATTTAGTTGGCACCATGCTTGAAATAATTCTATCTAATAAAGTTAATCTGCTACAGCATTCGAACTTCTGAGCTTCTGTTATAGTATGGCTGTCTTTTAAATAGTTCAAAATTTCTTCCTGTTTAATACCTGAAAAACGCGAAATAGTTTCGTAAGATAAGCTATATATTACATGCAAAACTTCGATTAGATGTTTTAAGCGATAATCACTACTATGACCTGCAAAAGGATCTGTAAGCATCACACTTTTTTCTAAGCATTCTTGATAATTTAGATCTTCTTCTGTCATATTAATAAGACTTTCATAGTCAAAATGAAAAAAGCATTTAAAATCTTCATTTGAAAAAAGAAAATATTCTTTTAATGAAAATATATTTTTTTTAAAATTTCCAATGTTGATATACACATTACCATCTCCTTTTGTTTAAAAATAGTATTTATGATGTATAATGTCGATCAAAAACTGTAAACCTACTATTTTAAAACAGTTTTCCCAGGAAAAGCCTTTGATACAATTTAGATTTTATTATAACATCAATAATTAACAATAGGTTATAAAATAGTAAATACGTTTTAATAAAATGCATAAATAAGTGAAAGTAAAGGTTGCTAATACTTCAATAGATCTATTATAATATGCAACTGATAGCATGAAAAAGCTTTTATATTATTACTCACTAACTTTAGGAAAATAATGGAATATATCAAAAATGTTTAAAGTGGGTGTTTTCGAGCAATTAATATAAAATGAAACAAAATAAAAATACAATTTTATTCTTATTATATGCTCGTTAGGAATAAAAAGAATAATCAACCAAGAATGCTTCATCTCTGAAGAAGTTCTTGGTTGATTCTCTGAGTCACTACGTTACTTCGTTACGCTTTCTTTTTTCTTCTTGCCCATAACCATACTCCGGATAGGTACGCTAATAATCCTGCACCTATTCCTTGTAGAGACAACATACTCTTATCTCCTGTTTTTGCTAACTTCCCATCTTGTGCTTGGCTTGGAAATGGTCGATTACTCGCATTCGCCCCGTCTACTTCCGATGCATTCGTTCCTGTTGTCGAAGTCTCAGACTCACTTAAGGAAACGGACTCCGACGTACTTGCCTCACTCTCACTTAAAGATGTAGATAACGATTCACTCAACGATGGCGCCTCGGACTCGCTTAACGAAATAGATTCACTCTGCGAAATAGATTCAGACGTACTCTGTGAAATTGACTCGGATGTACTTTGTGATACTGATTCAGATGCGCTCTGCGAAATAGATTCTGATAAAAGAATATCGAAATACGGAACATCTTGATCATCTTCTGTTAATGTAATCTGTACTCCTGGAGTAGTGGAATCTGTATCTACACTTGAATCTACACCATAGTCTCTTCCATCTGATCCAGTAATCGTATCAGGTACCGTGATAATATCTCCTGCTATCGCATCATCTGGGATAGAAATAGTTCCTCCAGAAACTTGACTTCCATCTGGCAAGGTAGGGTTTAATGCTCCTGCTCTTTGGTATTGCACTAGGGTATAATCTTCTCTCCATTGAGGTGTACCATTTCCATTTGTATCTGTAAGTGGGATAGTGATGGGTGTATTATCGATATAACGCGTTTCTTGTGTTGTCCCTTTCCCATAGATATACACATATCCTGTTGGCGGTGCATCTATTGATGCTGTATAGGAAACAACCAGCTCCGCTTCATCTCCTGTCCCCGTAACTGTATAAGTAGGTGTATAAGGAACTTCTGTTCCTACCGCAGTTCCATTCGTATTTACTTTTTTCAGTGCCCCTACTCGTGATACTAGAATAACACAATCACCATTACTATCTGTTTCTATACTCATCAAACCATAGCCTGTTCCATTCAATTGTTCTTTCGCATAATTATATGCATCTTCCGCAGAATCCCAGTCCTCGTCTGCTTCTTCTGCAAATAAAGTTTGATCTCCAGCCGTTTGACTATCCCCATCGGCGTCTATTAAAATCTTCACAGCAGAAATAGACACAGGTTCCACTTGCACGGTAACTGTTCCTGAAAACACATGCCACTGCGAAAACTCAGGGCTTGCACCACTTACAGCACTACTAACTCTGTTCCAACTATAAGTTAGCTCCTGCGAGTTATTTAGCAATCCATTCCATGTAATGATATCATCAGCGAATTGACCATTATTAGAGATGCTACTTGGAGCTATTTCATCATGATAATCCGTATCATTTACTATAAATGGTACCTCTAATGGATTAGACCAATTTATTCCAGATAAGGTGATTTGTTGATTCGCTACAGACAGCCTTGACTCATTATAAATATCATTATCATCAGAGCTTGCGTATAACAAACTTAATGAACTCAATGAACTTATATCACTTATCTGGTTACGGTCCAAAACCAACCAATTCAAATTTACCAGACCCGATAATGGGCTTATATCACTTATTTGGTTATTGTTCAAATACAACTCCCGCAAATTTACCAGACCCGATAATGGGCTTATATCACTTATCTGGCTATGATCCAACCACAACTCCCGCAAATTTACCAGACCCGATAATGGGCTTATATCACTTATCTGGTTACTGCCCCCCAAATTCACGTGTGTCAGGTTGATCAAATGCTCCATTCCACTAAGATTAGTAACACCGTAGACCTCGTAATAGCCATCGTTTATCCAATCATTAATCGTATAAATCGTATTCAGTTCACTCTGTGTTACCGTATCACTCACAGAGGCTTTTCCTAATTTAGATCGTATTACTTCTGCTAAATTAGCATCTGGAAAGAGATCACTGATTGCTGTTGGTTGCGTGATGGTCCTTCCCGTCTTAGGCTTTGCCTTCTTCCCTTCACCAGCATTCGTTTCATTATTCTCCGCTGGATGTTGTGTATTTTCTTCTTGTTGATCCGGATCTGCGCTCTCAGGCGAAGATGTTCCGCTTTCTGCTGTTGTCTCTTCCACCTCATTTTCAGTAGATCCTTCTGGAAGAGGAGGTGTCTCGTCTCCTGCTGTGACCTCTGTTGCATCACCAGCATTTACTTCATCTGCTAAAACCAGCATACCTGGTGATGCAACTACAGTGAAAAATAAAGCTGCTCCACAAATCCATTGTTTTCCTTTTTTCCACATTCGCCAATTTTTTTGTATTTCTTCCTTTTCTTTTCTCGAAAACCTCAAATTCCTTTCACTCCCATCTTTAATATCTAAATTTCATACCAATAATATTATTAGGTATATGACTATTAAAAAAGGTCGTTTCGCGTCTCCTTCTATACATTTCGTGCCATTTCATAAACAAAGTACTATAATTGAAACTAATAATAAAGTGACTAACACCGAAAATACCATTTATCCCGTTAAAATATTCTTTTTAAAATCGGAACTCATATAGGAATTTACTAGCTGTTTTTAACGTTTACTAAGATAGTTCCTATATTTCTTGTTGAAATTTTAACTTTAAAGGTAACTAAATGCGTTGCTAGTTAGATAGAAGGGATCTCTTTTCTATTGGCAGAAAACAAAAGTCTATGTACTTAAACCTATCCGGTGAAAGCATATAAACTATTCTTTTGATAAAGAATCACAAAGGTTTTATAACAAACAAAGAAATATGCTATAACTATATAAAATTTTGGAAAGTGAAGCTTTATACAACTAATTTAGCGAGAGAAATTTTCGAAACATTAGTATATTTGCTATGGAATATTTTCTTTTTTTATTCATAGAAACCACTAAATTATTCCGCAATTAAACGGAGATTGAAAATGATTTAATACAGGTAGCGCCCTCCTTTTTATAGTGTACACTTTAATATAAAATGATATAATAAATTTTATATTAAATATACCTAAAAAGTGGAGGTTTACAGATGAAAATACTCATTCGTTCAGGCATGCGCCCTACCAACATTTACACACCTGAAGATATTTATTTGAAAGATCGTACTGGATTTAATAACGGTAATCTTGCTTATCAATATAGCATTTACCGAGCTTTATGGAAGAACGATGTGGAAATTCATGCGGATGGGCTATCATCTAATCCTAATTTAGCTGAAAAAATCAATGAAAATTATGATGTTTATGTAATTCCACTAGCAGATGCTTTCCGAGAAGACTTTAGAACATCTCTTCGTAATTACACAAACCTTATTCGTAAGCTAAAAATCCCTGTTGTAGTTACAGGTGTAGGTTTACGAGCTAATTATGAGCCACAACTAGAAGAAGGTTTTGCTTTTGATGAGGATGTTACTAATTTTGTAAAAGCAGTTCTAGAAAAATCCTCAAAAATTGGAGTCCGTGGACAAATTACAGCAGATTATTTAAGAAAACTTGGATTTAATGAAAACACCGACTATCAAGTAATTGGTTGTCCTTCACTATATACATTTGGACGCGAAATAAAAATAAGAGATCTTCACCTAACAGAACATTCATCCATCGCTATCAACGCGTCTCCAGTATCCTCAGAAATTGCTATTCACTTCTTAAACAACATGATTACAACCTACACTGATTATAACTTCATTCCGCAACACTTAGATGAATTCCACTTAATGTTTGCAGGTGGCCCAGATATTGCTAGCGATATCAAGGGGTACCCTACAAATATCGAACATAAATATTATTCAGAAGGTCGTGTAAAATATTTTACTAATATGCCTAGCTGGTATAATTATGTGAAAAATATTAATTTTAGCATCGGCTCTCGACTACATGGAAACGTTATTCCTACTATTGTCGGGACACCCAATGTTTCTTTCGTTCAAGACGCTAGAATGCGTGAACTCGCTTCTTATCATGCACTTACACATGTCACAATAGATGAATTAGAAAATATAAATGACATCCAAGAATTACTAAGTAAAGTGGACTTAAAATCTGCCGAAAAAGTACAAGCACGCAATTTTGACAACTATATTAACTTTCTAGATGCAAATGGACTCGATCATATATACAAACAAGATAAGGACAGAAAATCTACTCCTCTAGATGAACTCATTCAAGCCATTGATTTTCCAGCTAGCCCAGAACCGATTTCGATTCTAAGTTCAACAGAAATGCTAAACCGAGTGAGTGTTTCTGCTAATCTATTAAAAGAAAGACATGATTATAACACAAGGTATCGAGTTAATCTTGTTAATAATCAACTAACACAATTGAAAAAAACAAGTGCAGCACAAACTAAAATAGATCAACAAAAAATAACTGCCTTCCAAAAGAAAAATAACCAATTAGAAAATGAACTTGCACAAACCAAGCAAAAATTACAGTTTACTATAAATAAAAATAACGAACTAACCAATAAAAATAGGTACTACCAAGGAACATTGAATCGAAAATCTGTCAAATTAACTTTAAAAGTTGCGAATTCACTAGCAAGCTTTAAAAAGAAAGTATCCAAAAAATGATTTATGCGAACTATTTACTGTATGAGATACGTAAATAGTTCGTTTCATTTTCGTATTAAAAACTAGTCGTGATAACTTGCCTCTTTACGATAAGATAGTATATCGTGAGAAAGAGTCCTCTAAAAAAGATAGATGACGGTGTCTCTAATTGACCGCTCATTCCTGTTATCTCATTTGCTACCTCTACTAGAGGTGTCCATTTTACGCTGTCTATCACTTTTTGATTCGTTGCGTTGATCCTTGTGCTCGTCAGTCCTGCTAACGGACTAATATCCTTAATCTGATTGCCCTCTAGAAGCAGATTAGTTAAATTGGTTAAACCTGCTAATGAACTCACATCGCTTATACCCAATAATTCTTCATACGTATTATAAATACCTAAATCAGTCAGATTAGGTAAGTTCGTTAACTGACTTAGCTCTTGTTCCTCTATATTCCAACAATCTACAAAGTGCAATTGAGTCAAATTGGCTAAAGTAGTTATCTCGCTCCAACCACCAACAACACCATACTCATCTATAGTCAAGCTACTCAGATTCCGCAAATGCCCTATACCACTGACATCTACAGATTCTTCTTGTTCTAAAATGACATTTCCATCACTTATCTCCGCATATAGATGTATCTCACCAGTAATAAGATCCAACTCACTCTGCGTTACCAGGCTACTTGGTGTATAGCTACCATCACCAGTTACTTCCCTTAACTCATATGCTACCTCTTCTGCCAAAACAGCATCTGGGAATAGTTCACTGATCGCTCTCGCTTCCGTGATTTCTCTTCCTTGTTTTGGTCTTTCCTTCTTTCCTTCAACAGCCTTTGTTTCATTATTTCCTGCTGTACTTGGGGTGTTTTCTTCTTGTTGACTTGATGCGCTAGCCTCAGCTGAAGTCGTTTCCCCTTCCTCTGCTACCTCAAAGCCATCGCTTAAAACAGGTATTACTTCACCTATGCTGGCTCTTTACTACGTCGCTTAAAAATTTCTATTGCTTCATGATGTATCAGTTATTTTAAAACATTCTAACATATCTCTATCTCGCTAACGCTGTATGCTTTCATACAGCAACTCTTTTCTAAAGAAATCGGGAGTCTTTCCATCAATCCACTAATTAATTCTATATCTCCAAAACAGTTTCTTCTAAATTGGTATTCTAGCATGTAATTGTATATAACTAACTCTAAATATACCGCTTCTTATGTTTTTACTTCCATTATCAAATAAATCATTAAATACTTTAAGTTCTATTTAAGCGGTTGGGAGAAAAAATGAAAAGTCAAATTAAACAGTAAAATTGATTTATTCACCTATAACTCTCGCATAATACTCTTCTTGTGAATAATAAACTTATTTACCACTATCTCACATAAAATTCAAGTTATTTTCTATCATAATACACTTGCCATTGCTATCCTTACAATAAATATAACGACAACCTTGGACACTCTCTTATCTAAGTTTTCTCCCTAATAAAATTGTTAGGTAACCTTAAAAACTAAAATACTATGGTTCAAGAGTCACTATTTCAAAAAAAGAATCAATAAAATTGGTCAAATCCCCTGCACTCTTAAAATTAGTAGTATTAGAAAATGAGTCTAAGTAAATTTTCAAGTTATCCTTACATGCTTTCGATAGCGACAATGCGGTTATTGAATTTAATAAACCTCTTAAATACATACTCGATATACATCTACTTGTTCGGCCGTTTCCATCATAAAAAAGATATAAATACCCAAACATGAAATGAGCTATGGCAATTTTATGAAGGTCAGATAGTTCATAATTATTCATGAAGTCTATCATATTATGCAGTTCTCTTTTTTACATCTTTTCTGTCAAAGTATTTTTATGAACTATTTCACCACTATTTGACTTATTTAGTTCCGAAGGTTCTAATCTGAATAATTCACCATTAAAAAAACTACTGAGCTAATAAACTAGTTGGTTCATGTACCTTTAATATCCTTAGACAGGTCTATAAAGCGAACTAGATCAATTTCTCTTTTTAACAATCGGAAATATCCCCAGTATTCAAATTAATCCAAGAAAAATAACGCTTCCTCTTAAAAACTTTGGGGTAACTAATTATGCTCTAAAATAATCAAGCATCCTTTTCAACATAAAAACACACCATCTATTAATTAAATGGTGTGTTTCAAAAATAGCACCTTATTAACAAACACTTATACAACAATCATTTAATACTATCGTTCATCTAAAGTAATACCCATCAGCTTTCAAGACCACTTATTAACTTTCTTACTCAATGTCGCATAGCCGAGCATTACAAAAAACATTCTCCGTTCTACTAAACTGCCCCCTTTTTCTTTTTACGTTTCCCCCACCTCCACATAGCTAACAGACACAATAGCATTACACCAACTCCTTGGAGTACAATCAACGACTCATCTCCTGTCTTCACTAACTTTTTCGCTTTTGTTGTTTGTTTCTGATGGGATTCTTTTGATAATACAGCATCCTTTTTTGGACTGTCGTTCCTAACAGCATTATTAGAAGTCTGTTCTTCCCTTGAAACAAGCGAAATTCGTTGATATAAAGGTTGCGTTTTTCTAGTTTGATAAGCTATTTTATCTGCTGTATAAGTGAAAAATTCCGTTTCTTCCACAAAATAACCATAATCATAAGCTGAAATTCTTTCTAGCGCATAATATTCTTCTTTATCCGTAAAATAATATTTCTTCCATTGATATACCGGTTGACCAGCAGCATCATAAACATTGTTTCCATAGACATCTTTATATGGATAGATATCCATAAATACCATATTATTAATAATTTCAGAATATGGAGTAGCTGTTAACGGATATTGTTGCACGGTGGTTCTATATACTCCTGAGCCATTAATAGTTCCTGACACACCACTATCTAAAGGTCCATTTTCATTGAGGACTTTTTTAAACCCAAAGCCAGAAGCCCATCCATTGGCTATCCCTGAATTCCCAAGCCCAGACTGTATATGTTGATTTACAGAATTTTGAAATGCCCCCTGATTATCAGGTTGATTCAGAACATACCAAGAATTAATCGTTCCGACACCAAAATTATAACTATCCTGTGTTGAATCCAGTTCATGTTCATGAAATTCGATATTTAATGGTGCCATAGCAATATATTTCCAATTTGTTTTTCTATACGTCGCCCCGTCCTTTTCCCAATACTCATATAATTCCCCATCTATTACTCTACCGCCATTTTCTTGCGCAACAGATTGAGGATTATTGATTTCATGTAAATTGGCAGAGGTAACCATTTTTCTTGAATTATTACTATTTAATACATACGTATATTCCCAATCTAGATTTTGTTGCCCTACAAGTTTAGAGGTATCTAAATCCCCTTGTGCGTCATACAAATCACGGATATATACCGTTTTTTTAGTATAACTATTCCTATTTTGTTTTACTTCATCTGGAAGATATTCATATGCTGCTTTAATGTGCTTTCCAGGAGCTAAATCTAGATTAGTTTCTTGTAAATATCCTTCCAGATACTCGTTTTCATTTTCCGCATTAAAATCTAATGGAGATATTCTTGTTTCTACATTATTAGGGACTAAGTCATCAATATCTGTTATTTGCACTCCGTCATCATCCCTAACAGTATAGCCTCTAGCTAAATCTTCTTGTACTTGCCTTAAAGAAACATCCGCTCTTTGCATCGTTTCTTCTTTCCAAAATCTAGCTAGATTTTGTTTACCATCATCCGCACTACCTTTTTCTATATATTCAATAGTGGAATCTGGTTGATAAGTTATATCTTTTGAATTCCATTCTGGTAAAAAATGCTGGTTTAAAACAATATAATCCACACCTTCAATCCCGCTAGGCTTTATAGTGGTTGCCTCTCCTACCGGCTTATAATTTTTAGCATCTTTAGTCGCAGCATAACCTCCATTGCCAGATAAACTTACAATTATACCGAGTAACACACTTAGAATAAAAACCTTTTTTCTAATATTTTTCATTCTCTCTCCTCTTTTCTCTATATAATAAAGCGACTTCAACTATCCTTACTGATTAAGAGTTAGAAAAAGCCTTATATTACCCATCTTTTCCCAGCCTACTTCACGAAATATTTTGATAAATCAATAAGCAAAAATAACTAAATTATGTTTTTTCTCATTTTAATCACTTTGAAAGCATAAGCCTCCTTTTCTTTCTTTCAAATTTTATACTCTTCTTCGCATGCTTCTTATACTTTGTACTATTTTTTAATCTTTTTTGCACTTTTTTAGGAATTTTCGCTAAATTTCTACCACCATGATTAGTACCATCCATATTGGTAGCTCCTTTTTGAGTCTTTCTTTCATAAATATGAATGTGATATTTCCCTTTAGCTTCATGGGGAGGATCAAAGCGCGCATTCCAATTATTCCCTAATCTCAAATAACTACCAAATGCACTTGTTCCAGAAGGCACAACAATACTAAAAACAAATACCAACAAAAATACTAACAAAAGTTTCTTTATCATAATTCCCCTCCTCATCATTGTAATAATTGTTCATAAAACCACAATTTCATTTGTGTTCTTTGCTACATATTTAACCTCGTCCTTCTTAAAACAATATTCATTTATTATCAGTATATCATCAATTTCTTCTGGAAAATGTGCCTATTTTGTGTACTTCATTACATTTATTCTCTTTTAAAACTATATATTTAAACTTCTAATAAAGTAAAAAACACTTCATACAAATAAAAAATATTATCTCTGATCTAAATCTTTTCCAGAACAATGCATACCTTTTATTAACTGTATTTTGTATATAAAAATAACCCATTATCTCAATGGGCAGAAATCTTTCAAAATTAAAAACGTACAAATGCAGCTATCAATTAATCCATTATTCAAAGATTATCCAAATCAAAGGCTTCCTTCTATGTACTTCTCAATCCAAGTTACAATTTAGATTAATCTAAAAAACACCTTTTTAGTCATTTCGACAATCCTTTCGATTGCTTACTATAATAACCCTTTACTCATAAACCAAGTGCTTTTTCATCTCATGAAGAGAAATACAATCATATATTTCTGTATCTATTGGATTCCCTAAACTCTCAAAGATGTTCTTTCTCATTAGTTCTGAAATTATCACACCATATAATTCGTCATATTTTGAATAAATTCTTTTTCTTCTTCAGCTACACAAAATATAATTGTAACTATTAAATAAACACCTCTTCCAAATTCTATACTTTTAGCTTCCGGTAATTATAATGCAAAAACATGAAAAAGAAGAACTTTGTAGAGTTACTTCTAAACCGAAAGCAACTTGCAATCTATTGGTTAAAAGTTATAAAGTGTCACTTACAGAACGCAAACTCCATGCGATTGACTTAAACAAGCATTTTAGTTGTTTAACCAAGCCTCCAAACATTCTGGATTATCTATTAAATACTTCACTATCTCTCGTTTGATAAATGATTGCTTAAATAACATATTTATGTTCCACCCTAGATAAATAATGGGTTTCTGATCCATATAGACTAAATCCGACCCACTTTCCATATAGCGACTTTCTACCACAGGAATTTGCAGTATTTCTGCTAACTCATTTGGCGCTATATCTCCAAAACGACTTCTAATACATTGTGTGATATCCTCCACTTTGCAACCCACCTTTTTGATTTAAAAACAATTCATTCTATTATATCGGAAAAACAACCTCTCTTCACGACTTTTCTACTTCTTTCTATATATATCAGAAATAAAAAACAGGAACATTATTCCATGAAGTGAAATGCTATAAAGCCGAGCGCTAATATCAATATATTATTTATCTCTAAATATATACTAATACATAGAATACCCAAAAGCACATATATCCCATTTAGCCAATCTTCCTTTCTTACTTTTCTCAATTCTTTTTCCTCCGATACTGTATTTATTTTCAATCAAAAGGATAATCTTTATGTATTAGATATTTTAAGCGATACGATGTAATTAGATTTTTATATAAACTTCTTCACTAATGTCATAAGACTTCATCCTAAAAAACACCTGCTACAGTACTGAATGTCGTTCCTAATGATATCTCTATTGATACACTAGTTTTCTGTATGATATTTTTTATATTGTTCCATATCTATAATTAGAATCCTTTAACAAAAATTCTAATGTTTTTTCTATTTCTTCACCCTTTCTACCTTTCCTTACAAAATATATTTTTCAGTTATCAATATATTGCATTGATTATCTCTAAAAATGCGTCTATTTATGTATTTTATCACATTTGAATTCTCTCTTTAAGAAAGGCTACATTACAAACTGCCGTTACAATAAGAAATCTTTTGAGACAAATCAACTGTTCCTTTCTTTCCCCAAAATAAAGCCACACCATCTATTAAATAATAAATGGTGTGTTCAAAATATCCGTCTCATTTTGCGTGCTCGGTATGAACGTATAATAAAAAACAGCTCCTATACTTAAACCCGATAGGGTAATAAAGCATAGAGACCATTTTGGGATGTGTTGGCTGTGCCTTTGATCTAGTTCATAATATCACAAAGCTAGTATAGCAAAAGAGTAAATTTAGGAGGCGCTGGAACATTCGTACAGAAAATAGTGGTAGGAAGAGAAACATTAGGAATCTTTCTTTTTATTTAAGTGGTTAAGTTAAGATTATACTAAAACTATGGACAACAAGGAGGTATGGATGTGAATAAAAACTATATGTACTACTTATAATTCCAGCGATAATTGCTTTTTATTTATTGCCAAGTGAATATACCTTTTACTCTTTAGTCGTCCCTATTAATTTTTGGGTTATTTACTATTGTTGTGATTATTTTCAAAAAACTCACTAGAGATAAAACTAACTATATCCATTTGTAGGATGATACAGCGAAAACGAGTCTATAGTCCTGATTTATTATTTTTATAACAGTCACTCCTATATAGCAATATTATTATATGATTCCCCTTTACCGAACATATATTTAACGCAACTTTTCATACTTTTGACGTTAGTAGGATCCATGGATCCTACTTATAAGTGTAGTACAAATGTTTGGAAATGGAACTACTTTTTGATGAGTATAGGCGAAAAACATGTAAAAAAGACGCCAAGCTTTCGCGCTTGGCGCCGGCTATTGGAATGAATAAAGATACTACACAGCAGGAGTAACCCATTGATTCCAATAACCCAATACTTGATAAAAAGGTATGAGTATATAGTGAAATCGAGTAAATATTCACACAATTAGTATGACATGGAAGTGATAATTGGTCAAAAAAATAACAACTTATGCCTGAAAAGGAAGAAAGAGCATAAGTTGTTGTTTTAGCGAAATACTTTTTATATTGTTTTGGATAGCTACACATTTATTACTAAATTTAAAATTCCCGCAGGGAAAGTTTATTTGTCCCCACTTGTCGATTGTTATGATGGCGCTATTATTAGTTGGACCATTGGAACAAAACCTAATGCAGAATTAGTGAATACAATGGTTAGATGATGGATTCCCCACCCTTCAAAACAAAGTTCAATCGGTCATTCTGATTGTGATGCCCAATATCGATGGCCTAGTTGGATCATCGATCGAATGAATAAAGCAAACTTGTCGCACTCCAAGTCTAAAAAAGGTTGTTCACCAGATAACTCAGCATACGAAGAATCCTTTGGACGCTTAAAGAATGAAATGTTTTACCAACGAAACTGGAAAATACGACAAGCAACCAGTTTATGAATCATTTGGATAATTACATCTCTTGATATAATAATCAGCGAATCAAGTTACCTTTAGGAGGACTTAGTCCTCTTCAACATCAGATGAGGCAAGGGGATATTTGTTGAAAATGGTCCAGGATTATGTCCACACCCCTTTTTCCTACTATTTTTCTAACGCTTTTTCCCAATCGCTCAGTACATAATCAGGTTGTTTCATATCACCATAGAAAATTTCCATGAAGTGATGTGGATCTGTACCAACACGTTTATTTTCGTTCAAGCCATTGACAATTTCAATATCATCATCGGAAATTTCAAAATCCCAAACATCAAAATTAGATTTGATTCTATCTTGATTGACCGACTTCGGAATAGTTACAATATTATTTTGAATTTCCCAACGAATCATGAGTTGGGCCGTTGTTTTCCCGTATTTTTCTGCTAATTTAAGGAGCGCAGGGTGATGAAGCAGACGGCCACTACCAAGTGGGCAGTAAGCTTCTGTTATAATACCTAATGAATCGTTGTATTTCCGAGCCTCCACTTGACTAAGCATAGGATGAAGTTCGATTTGATTAATCATCGGTGTAATTTTAGCTGTTGTCAATAATTGGTCAAGATGCTCAGGTAGGAAATTACTAACACCGATTGCTCTAATTTTACCATCTTCATAAAGTTCTTCCATGACACGCCAAGCTTCATTATATAAGTCTGTCTTAGGCCAGTGAATGAGGAATAAATCAATATATTCCAATTGTAATTTTCCAAGTGATTCATAAAAAGCAGCTTTCGTTGTGTCATATCCAAGCAAACTTGCTCGAACTTTTGTTGTGATAAAAACTTCTTCGCGTGGAATACCGCTTGCAATCAACCCTCTGCCAACAGCTTCTTCATTATTATAACCCTGAGCCGTATCAATCGAGCGATATCCAGCTTCTAATGCCACTTTGGTTGCATTCTCTGCTTGTGCAGGTGTCATTTGAAAGACACCCAAACCAACGCGAGGCATTTCGATCCCATTTGCTAATTTAACTGTTCTGCTCATAATTCCCCTCCATTTCATTGTATTCTGATATAGGAATAAAAAGTTAAACCCATATACTTATATCTGTGTACCACTATATCTTTTTTCTTCAAAGCGCCATTGTTTCTTAATAGTATCCCTACAAGTAACGAGCTTTATTTCTAGGATAAAATAATTAGAACCTTTTTAAAAAGACTAGAAAAAAGGAAGTTTTTCTTCTAGTCTCTTTTGCATATTAATCTTTAGGAACAAATCAATAAGTACTTCCATTCAATCATACTCATAAATCCTTTAGTTTCTTACTAACAAAACTTTGTAGATAACAAACACACTGCACCTTAAGACGCTGTTACTTTTCTCGCTAAACACATGATACCAGCAATAATCGCAAGTACTCCTGGAACGATCCAAAGTAATCCCACTAAGAAGAAACCTACTGCACCTGCTACCAGCGTTAAAATACCAAATAGTTTTGCATTGCGTTTTATAAATACGGCAAAAACAATTAATGCAATCGCGATAATTAACGTAATTACTGCAAGAACAATAACCATACTTCCAGTAGCTGCTAAGGTCGCTGTATCTAAACCATTTAATTCCGCATCTGAGTTATCTGAAATAGCTGTTAAAAAACCAGCGCTTAAAAAGGCTGTAAAACCAGCAATAATACCAGTAATCCCAGCAATTAATGTTAAGATAAATTCTGTTTTTCTTGGATTCATTACATAAAACCTCCTTCACTAAATCTTTTTTCAATTATCAGTATAACATTAATTTCTTCAATAAAATGTGCCTATTTTGTGTACTTTAGTACATATGTCATCCTTTTAAGAAATTAATTTCCAGCTTGCTGATAACGTGAACTCTATGGATATCCATGCAACACAAAAATCATATTTGAATAACTAACTTTTAATTTTAACTCTTTAAATAACGAAGCATAACTATTATTGAGTGGGAATAAACAAGCAAACAAAAAAGGCCTTATTTTAAGGGTTTTTTTGCGTTTATAGGAGTCTCTGATACTGTTTATTATTTTTCTGGGTTCAATTCCCCCACAATCATCAGCAGTGTATGGACAATTAATTTTCCATTCTGTGTACTCGCTTTTTGTAATTATTCCATCGCTTAGCTTAGTTCTTGTTTTCTTAGCTTCCATTCTTTCGGAAAATTGTGAAGTATACGATAATTAATAACAACAACAATATTAGTATCGGAATTGGATGAATCACTGTTATTTTCTACATCAAAAAGTTTTACACTCGTTTCTTCATCGTTAGTAAAACCCGATTTATCTGTACATCTTCAAAAAACAAGTGAAGTTAGTGATAGGGTGGAATTAGAAGTACAAACTATTTTGGCAACATATCAGCTACAATTAATAACTAATAGTTTTAATATACAGGATAGTATCTGCTATTTTGATTTGACTACTAAAGAGGTGAGTTTATGATGGAACGTTATACAATAGAACAAGATTTTGGCCAGTTCTGTCTTGCTCGAATAGAGAGTAATCACGAAGAGTTTCAAGAAAAAAGGAGAAGCTATTATAAATTACGTGATCAATTAGAAGAATTATGAAAACCAGAAATAAGCAAATATCTTGATTCTTTGGAAAAATATCAAGTTGAAGCTTTTCTTTATCTTTATAGAGAGGCATTTAAAGAAGGAGTGCATTTTCTACAAAACAAATTAAAAAACATTCAGGTAAGTGAACGGATTAGCAAATTAATTGAATAAATTATTGAAGAGAGTGGAGGTTTTTTATAGAGGAGAAAATGACATAGAGTTTTGTGTGTTATTAATACTATTAATTCGAAAACTATAAATAACAGCGATAATATAAATAAAGAGCTTTTCAGGATAATAAAATAAGCAAATATGTTTAGTATTTGGATATTAGAATCGTAATCGGATAAATAACACAAAATTGCATCCCGCGATTAAAATTGTTTTTATTAACTACCAAGCCTGATGTTCTTTTTCGACTTCATTCCCATTAGATGGGTAAAATCTCCTCATACACTCCTCCATGAGATGACCGATACTGTTGATTCATAAGCATCAACTTCTACCTTTTTAATACTAAAATAAAGCAATCCATCTACTTCTTGCACCACGCAATGTATTAGCCACTCTTTTACCTCAAACTCGCAGAGATAGTAATCGTAAGTGCTTTTTCTTGTTTTCTTAATGTTGTTTCCAGCATAAGAAGCACCTCCTCAATTACTATCTCACTATGTAAATACAGCAATTATAAGCATACTAATATGTTTCCTTGTTTTAGCTGCGCTTGGACAGAGGGGTGGAACCATCCTCTGCCGTACTAACTAAGGTATTTTTTGTTAATCCAGAAATAGAGTTTCCGCTCTACCTCTGTCCAAACGTAGCTTTCTTCCGTTTTTCCCTGTCTATTATTAGTATACATCATCTGATAATAGAGCGGAATTATTATTGGAAAATTCACTGTTTTGTCACTTTTCCCATGTTTTTGTTATCCAAATTCTATCAACTTCGATTTTTCAGCTGAACGAGTTAGGCTATCAAGAAGACAATTGAAGCTGGAATTGTGTACCCAATTTAAGTATGCATTTTCTATCAAAGAATAAGCTTTAAAATGCTCTCTAATGAATACCGTATTGCTATTCCTATTGTCATTTTCTAGGTAAGTAATATTCTGAAGTCCTGATTGAGTCTAAAATGATCCTTGCAACTCATCAAATCCAACAACTCAAAAAAGAAATATTCTATTCAAGATAAAAAATTTAATCTAAAAAACAATGACTATATTCTATACGCCCGAGCTTTTAGCGGTTATCCACATCTATTATTTTTCCACCCCCTTATTTCTTGCGAAAAGCTCAAATTAAGCTATAAAAAATTATTAACTGTTCCGTTTTTATAAAAATACATTTCTCATCCCCTTCTGCACATTTGGAGTTGTTGTTCAAAATCAAACGCCTCGACACAATATAAAAACATACATATAAAAACACACCATGTACTAAGTAATGGCGCATTTACAATATCTATCTCCTTAGCCTTTATCAATATCTGCTGATAACTTTTATATTTATAGCTACTAATGCTTTTTAGTTCTAATCCTTCTCATGTTTTAAACTTCTATATTATCTCCTTGAATCTAGCCTTTTCACCCTACCACCAGCTAAATATTCCACTGATTTTGATTTGCCACCTCTATGCTACCGCTTCATTTAACCTATGTCTAGCCGCCTATAAATATTAACAAAAAGCTTTCTATTAAATTAAAACTTTGAATCCATTGAATACTTATTTATACTTTCGCTCCCTGTAAAAAGACTCTCTAACTAGTTGTGTTTATTATTAATCCATCCCTTTTATTAAAAAATTAGCATTTTTATTAATTGTATTATATAATATTTTTTATTTGCATTCTATAACACAGTGGAGAAATACCCAAGTCCGGCTGAAGGGGACAGTCTCGAAATCTGTTAGGCGGTGTATGTCGCACCGGGGTTCGAATCCCCATTTCTCCGTTTTTTGCATTTGTTTAGAAAATGTTATCTATTGCAAACTGGTATAAAATAGCCATTTTGGTATTAGGTAACATTTTTTATTTTTTAGTTCAGATTGTTTTAGAAAAGTTTTACCACGATATATTGAAACATCATAAAAATTATGCAATAATATTCACATGAACTATTTTATCGTTCAATTATTTCATTCAACTATTAGCTGTTTGACATCGCTCATATAATGAATATAACAGCAACCTCGATATTATTCGGGGTATTTTTACATAAAAAAGCCCTAACTGATGAGGTTTGGGCTATAAATGCAAGATACTATTCATCATTTTCAGTTTCCATTGGTGCCACAACCATAGGTACACCGAATAGTTTTCCAGTAATAAAACCGATAATTAAAGAGGATTCGCTTAGAACAGGTATAGTTAACCGTTCTCTTTCTTCCGAAACATCTATAATAGTTCGAATATCTTCGATTTTTTCATCACAAGTAAAATGGGATTCTAAAGTTATTTGAAATAACACTTGATTTCCATCTAAAACTATTCTCTCCTCATTTCTTACTATAATATTTTGTATTTCATCCTCGTATATGGCATCAAACATCAAACTATTTTTACGTTCTAATTCTCCTCCACTTATTCCTTCAATAGAAGTATTTATAGATTTTAATTGTGTATCTTTATATGTTATTTCCATGTATTTTACCACCTTTTAATAGACTTGCGAAAGTAGAAGCCAAACTGTTTTTATCATTACTTTTTAATTTAGCATTTGCTTTGTTTTCAAGTACAATGGCTTCATTTCTATTGTTTGCAACTTTTAAAGTATTTACATAGTCAAAAACTATTTCTGACTGATTCGCCATCATAGCAACCTTGTTATTCATTTTTTTAATATTTTCTTCAACATGCTTGTAAACAAAGCCGTCTCTTTCATTCATCAAGTTGATAATTTTATTTTTAGTTTTTTCGTAAATATCCTCACTTATTTTAATTTTATTAGTAAGCATTGCCATATAGAATGCATTTGGGTCATTTGCCATTATAAACAAGGTATTATGCAAATCAGTTTGTAAAGCTCCTCCTTCATATCGGCTCAAAGTAGCATGTGACATCCCTAATAACGTTGCAAAACTCCTTTGACTTAGGTCGTATTGCTCTCTGACAGATTTAATTTCAGCAGGAGTAAGCCAATTCTTTGCTTTTCGATATAAATTATAATCAGATTCTAAATTTCTATCCATATTCGTAGGATTTTCAATTTGAACACCACAATTTTCGCACTCTAAATAATGATGAGTATTTGAAAATATTTCACCTTTTATTTCAATATCTTCTTTAACTTTTACTTCTTTAAATTCGGTCTCATTTACACATTCAAAGCAAAAATGTCTAACCATTTATACCACTTCCTTTCCTAAACGGGTATATAATTGGATATTCGCATTCATGAAAAGACAAACAAGCTGCCCTATATTCACCATCTTCTTCCAATATACTTACCTTAACGTACACTTCATAAATTTCTACTTCCATCCCAAATTCCCAAATAATAGCTCCTTTACCACCTGTAGAACTAAAATTTGCACTAGGTCCTTTATAATAATTATCGCAACAAAGATTCTTGCAAATATAACTTTGTATCTGGGTATAAGTCCATCCTAGCTTTCTCATGAAATCCCCGTTTTTTCTAGTCTGCCACATTTGGAATTCATTGTTTTCAAACGACTTTTTAACTTGCTCAATAACAATATCCACATCTCGTCTTGAGGTCATATCTGTATCCCTTTCATCTAGCTATAATATATAATTATAGCTTAAATGTGATACTTTGCACAATCAAAAAACGTTATCTCTTAATAACACAATAACCTAAACAAGAAAGAAAAGAAAGATTTATACTCATAAATTCATATTTCGTTCCCCTATAGCGAACATTTTTAGTTAATAAGACCTACTTTTATTGGGTTTTTCGGATGATATTTCAGATACAATAATGGATACTTTTATAGTAACTTATTTTGTAACTTTAAAAGTATCCTAATTTATTAAACAAAAAAAGCCCTCGCATTTGGAAACTGACTCGCGAATGTGGGACAAAATAAAAAAGCACCTCTTGTTGAATTCGAGTAAAATGAATTTAACAGGAGATGCTTTTTGAATGGTAACAAGAGTCATGTACCCAATAGAAGTGAAAAAAATGGCAATTCAAGATGAAAAAAGAAAATATAGCAGTCCGTCTCATTATGGATGAACTAGGTAGTAAAAATAAGACGCAGATAGAAACTTGGTAGGGATGGTATAGGCATGGAGAAATGAGCATCGTTCAAATTTGTTGACTCTTTGATATTCCTCGCTCCACTTATTTTCGATGGAGAGGCCCCCCTAAATGTAGGAGAACTTACTGAATTAGAGGCAGTCGTTCAACGAATCTGTATCGCTAATCACTTTAGATATGGTATAAGAAAATTACTACGCTTATTAACCGAGAACGACGAGTAAGTAAAAATACCATACAGCATATTATGCAAAAAATAATTAGCAATGTCGAGCGAAGATAAAGAAGAAAAGAACGGGGCAATATCATCACTTATACGATAATATACTCCAGAAAAGTTTAATATTTAATGAACCTCTTAACAAACATTACCTACTTACCTTTTTGGAAAAAACAACTTGTTTTTATCTTCCATTATGGATTTGTATAACGGGAAGATTATTGCCTATACCATTAAAGATAAGCAAGATGTTTTCTTGGTTTTAGACACATTACACCAGCTTCCTAAGGAGTGCGATGGCTTATTGTAAGTGATTAAGACTTCGTTCATACTTCATATCAAAAGCAAGCAAGTTCAATTAAAAAGTATTACCATGAGTATATCTCATAGAGGGATACCTTCTGATAATGCCTGCATCGAATCGTTTCAAGCCTCGCTTCCACTAACTTTCATTCCCTATATTATCCATATAAAACGCATGCAAATATTAGAACATCTTATTTCCGCTCGAGCTTTTTTTGCTAAAACACTCTAAGTTTTTTATTACAAAGCTAACCAAATATATCCCTATAAATAACATAAAAAAGCTGTATAACATAGCTAGCAAATGGACTGTAATACCTGTGTTCCCTTTAAAAGCAGCATCAATAAAATTACTTTTATTATCAATGTTGTTACTCACTGTTAACCAGCGCACCGGACCGCCAAATTCATATAAATAGCTGGCGCCTTTTGAACCATCGGCTATTGCTACTTCCGGAGGTAAAATCAATAGCATTATCAGCATCAAAGTACATGTTATAAACAATATATTTATCGATTTCTGAATTTCTCCCATGCAAATCTCCTTTAAAATCTGTTTTCTTAATATTACCATAAAAACAAAGTATAAATGAAATCAGGACCACTGTATCATCTTTGCAAATTCTTTCTTTTTTTGAAAAGGTAATAAATATTCATAAAGACATAAAACCCCATTCTACTTACCTATAAGCAAGTAGAAGATATTTTTTGAATTAGGAACCATTAAATATTCGTATACTCTATTGTTTTCATGATAATACGGCATATTTACTTGTTTTATACATAAAAAAGAGAACCTTAGCTATCTAGAAATTCCTTTGAACTTGCAAAAAATGACGAAAGAAGCTTTAATAACATATTTTCTGTTCCTAACGAACAAAAAAGAAAATTGAAGTGATTATTCAGATTCTTAAGTTAAGAAAACAACATAATTGAAGTCAAGCTGAATTAGCGGAAAACTGCGGACTGGCACAAACTCGAATAGCTAGGATAAAAATCTTGATAGTAATCCTATACTAAATACATTACTAAAAGTTCTTGGATCATTTGATAAGATACTAGTTATTACATAAAAACTTCATCATTTACAAATAAATTGTATAGTTATCAAAAACAACGCAAAAAGCACCCCGTAAAATAATAGTCTCTATCTCTCTTTTCAAGGGTGTAGACTATTATTTTTTGTTATGCTACTACCGCTATTTTCTGTATGGATGTCTCAGGACGCATTCTTTATATTTTTTACGTAAATCAATAATAAGAGAGAGTTGATTGTTTGTACTAAATACTGTACAATAAAATAAAAGGAGGAAATGCAGATGTCTGTGACCACTTATAGTAATGCCAGAAAAAATTTCAAATCCTTAATTAAACAAGTAAATGAAGATAATGATGCGGTTACTATTACAACAAAAGAAAATAAAAATGCCGTTTTGATCTCAGAAAGCGAATATAACAAATATATGGAAACCATTTATTTATTACAAAATCCTGCCAACGCAAAGCGCCTTAATGAATCTATGGAGCAATTAGAAACAGGTAAGCTAAAAGTGATAACACTAGATGAGTAAGTTAAACGTTTTATTTACTAGCCATGCTTTTGAAGACTATATGTTTTGGCAATCTACGGATAAAAAACAAATAAAACGGATTAACGAATTAATTAAAAGCATTCAAAGAGATGGACAGTTAGATGGAATAGGCAAACCAGAAAAGTTGAAGGGAAATTTAAGTGGATTTTCTAGTAGAAGAATTGATCGAGAGCATCGGTTAGTCTACAGAGTAGAAAATGAGCAAATAGAAGTTATTTCATGCAGGTATCATTATGCGTGAAGAGTGTAACGTAGAAATTTTAATCAATTAAAGTACTTTTTGATTTGCATATAGGACGGAATTTCTTTATGCTTGTATCTAATAGTGGATTATTTTTCAATTGGAATCACTAAAGTTAACTAATCCCATTTTAAATTGCCATAAACTGCGTGAATGTCTAGCTATCTCTCTAGATGAGAAACTATAAAATAAACTGCGCCAAGCAAAAGCTTGGTGTCTTTTTTACACTCTTTCAATCTTACAAAATCACTCTCATCAATAAAAAAGAGAAGATATTTTGTAGTAAGACACAAAAGTTAGACCAAATGCCGACCAGAGAAATCTGGTTGGTATTTTTATGCGTTCATCCATTCACCACGGTACTGAATAGGACTACAACCAAGTTTCATTTTAATTCGATGGTAATATTTGAATTCCGCTGTATCCGTGATTACTTTTTGATGAGGAAAAACTGTATAAAAACGCCGGTGAATATGTTTTTTGCAACTTGTCCAATGGTTCCTTTGTAAGAATTGTAAATCAATTTGATTTTCTAACCCTTCGATGATTTGTTTGCAACTAGGTTCAGAAATAGAAATGTTATTAAACTTAGCCATTTCTCGAATAAATGTTTTTTCTTTGTCAGATACTCTAAATGCAATTGTAGTCATTGATTGACACTCCCTTTTTTTAGTTGCTATACGGCTAAGAAATAGTGACTACTTTCCTAACCTTTTTAGTTATTTAAGACTATTTAATCATACAACGAAGATTCTTAGGTAAAAAATCCTGATTGTCCGTTATTCACTCAATCTCCTACCGCTAATTTTTGTACGAATGTCCCAATGCCCCTTATCTTGTGTCACCCATTTAATAGGTCAATATCTACAGGGAGGGGTTCAAGCTATCCAAATTTAACAATCCAATCTATTTATAACCTACACAAGCTTTTGTAAATTATAAATAATAACTGAGTTTTAGACTTTGTATAATTCTCTAAATTGTTCTGTAATCAGAGCTAATTCCTCATCTTCAATTGTACGCAAATCTAAATAAATTGCATCTTTCTTAATTCTTACAATGATTGGAATTGTCGCTTTTCTTAATCGTTTCTCAAGTTCACTTGCTGATAATACTTTACTTTTCATACAAACTTGAACACTCGGAAGTGCAACTTCTGGATATGCCCCACCACCTACTTTTGCTGGTTCTTCTGTTTTTGTAAATTCCATTGGTAAGGATAACGTGGCTAGCTCTTGCAATAAATATTCTGCTTTTTGGTGAAGAGTTGCTTTTGAGCAAGTAAGTTTTTGTAAGGTTGGAATTTTTTCTAAAACAGTAGCTTCGTCTAAATAACACTTTAAAGTGGCTGCTAATGCCATTATTGTCATTTTATCGACTCGTAGCGCCCTAGTTAACGGATGTTTTTTCATTGCTTGAATTGCTTCTTTTTTACCTACAATAATCCCCGCTTGTGGACCACCTAACAATTTATCGCCACTAAACGTTACAACATCACAATATTGTACTACTTCTTGGACAGTTGGTTCAAATGGAAATCCATATTTTTCCATGTTAAGTAGCAAACCACTACCTAAATCATTTACAAGTGGTAAATCATATTTTCGAGCAATCTTTGCTACTGTTTTATAATCCACCGTTTCGGTAAAGCCAACCACTTTATAATTACTTGTATGTACCTTTAAAATTGCTCCGGTCTGTTCACTGATTCCTTTTTCATAATCAGCAGCACGGGTCTTATTGGTCGTTCCTACTTCTTTAAGTGTACCACCACTAAGTTCAATAATATCTGGAATTCGAAATGACCCTCCAATTTCCACTAACTCTCCTCGCGAGATCACAAACTCTTTGCCTTGTCCGATTGTCGAAAGCGCTAAAAGCACGGCTGCAGCATTATTATTAACAACTAACGCTGCTTCTGCGTTAGTAAGTTGACATAATAACTCTTCAACATGTTCATAGCGTGAGCCTCGTTGACCTGTTTCAAAATTGTATTCTAGTGTTGAGGCATGTTGAGCAATTTCAAAAACTTCATTAGCAATGTGCTGGCTTAGATTAGCACGGCCCAGATTGGTATGTAAAACAGTTCCTGTTGCGTTAATAACAGTTTTAAGCGAGCAGGCACTCTGCTTCTGGATTTTTTCGCAAATTGTGGTAATTAGCGCTTCCTGCGAAATGGATTGACAAGTCCCAGCAAGAATGGCTTGCCGTAATACGCTAGTTTCTGTCTGAACAATTTTTTTTACTAATGCAGAAGAATGAGTAGCTAGTAATTTATTAATCGGTTTTGTCTTTAAAATCTGATCTACCGCAGGGATATTAGCTAATAATGATTGCACCGAATTTACCTCCATTTACATAATTTTCACTAATTTTTTTACAGCCTCAATAGCATGCCTTACTTCTAATTCAGTGTTCATACTTGAAAATGAAAAACGCACAACTCCTGTTGCTTTTGTGCCAAGCTCCTGGTGAATAAGCGGCGCACAGTGCATTCCTGAACGAACAATAATATTTTCCTGTTCTTCTAAATACGTTGCAATCGTTGCGGAGTCTATTCCTTTTAATGTGAATGATATGATATTATTTTGCTTTGCTAGTACTGGATTTGCGTAACAAGTTAATTGAGCCAAATCTTTAATCCCATTATAAAAAAGATTAGCCCACGTTCGTTGTTTCTTTTCAAGTACCGCTTCACCTTGTTGGCATAAATAATCAATTCCCGCTGATAGTCCCATGATTCCTGGAGTATTCAATGTGCCTGCTTCTAAATGTTCTGGATAATCGATTGGCATACATTTAGCCATTGATAGTATTCCGCTTCCACCTGAAAGTAATGGCTCCACAACTAATGTTTTTTTTAAGCAAATCCCGCCAATTCCTTGAGGACCAAACAGAGACTTGTGTCCAGTAAAACAAACTGCATCTAATGCATATTTGGTACAATTAATTGGTAAGACACCTGCTGATTGTGCAACATCAACGAGTAACAATAACTTATTTATTCGACAAAAACGGCTGATTTTTTCTAAATTGAGTGCCGATCCCGTCACATTAGACACATGTGAAACAATCACTGCTTTTGTATTTATTTGTTTTAACTTTTCTAGCATGGTTAGATCTACTTCATAGTTTGTAGTAAGCGGTAAAAATGAAATCGCTAATCCTAATTGATAGAGTGGTCGTAAAACGGAATTATGTTCTGTAACAGTCGTGATGACGTGATCTTTTTCTGTTAGTAATCCCTTGATAATCGTATTAAGTGCCATTGTGGCATTTTGTTGAAAAATCACTTCGTAATCATCATCAGCTACAAATAATCTTTTTAATTTTTTTCGAGTTTCTTCAATTTTTTTATAACTATTTAAAGAATAGCGATTTGCTCCACGGTTAGGATTCCCATATTCAGCTGAAGCAAGCATTGCATAAACTGCTTGGGCAACACTATCTGGTTTCTTATTGGTTGTAGCAGCATGATCAAAATAATACATCCAAAACCTCTTTTCTTAAACCAGTTTGCGTTTATTTTCAACACGTTTTGTGATATTTGCTTTATCTAATGCTTCTAAAATCAGCATCGACGATTTACGTGATGAACTTGTTAAATCTCTAAAATCAGCTAGTGTCATCTCCCCGTTTTTATGAATATATACTTGTACCTGCTTGATTGCTTGCTGGTACATGCTTTGCAAAAGAACATATTCATGCGTCAGATAAACCACTTCTTTATCTGCCATGCTCTCCAAGACCTCTGCTGCAGTTGGATTATTTGCGAGTAAGTCTTCTACTTTGAGCGGTGTAAAGCGACTTTTTTCAAGACTCATTAAGATGCGCGCTTTTTCTTTTTCTTGATAACTATTTAAATTTACGTTAAACGTCATATTTGCATAAAGTTGATTGCATTCTTTAAGTTTTTTTTCTTTTACAAATTGTGTTAATAAAAATTGTAATTCTTTTAAACTCATCTCTTGTTGCCAAAGTGTATATATTTCTTCTTTAGGCATTCCCATTCGCAAACGATATTTCTTATGATAAGCATTAAGTTGGTCTAAAATCTTGTCTCTCACTATTTGATATTTTTCGTGATGAATCCATCCTTTTTGGTAATGAAACACGCGTTTAGAATTTTCCCACTCCGCTAAAATTTTTTCAATATTCGCTTGTGACTCACTCGTATAGGTAAGCATTTGTGAAACAGGGGTGAAAATTTCATTTTTATTTTTCAGAAAGTCTGCTAATACATCTTCTAAACTCCCTTTTTCTTTCACTTGTAATCTCTCTAAAATTTCTGCACGAAAGCGTCGATGTTTGCTTGGATTAGCATCTAAAACAACACCGCCACCAATCGTTCTCATTGGAGAATAAGAACGTAAAATAAAGTTATCACCTGCTTTGACCGCAACTTGTTCTTCTAATCGTAATTGCAAAAAACCAGCATCTCCCGCTTCAAGTTGTTCTATTCCAATCGGTACAACGCGTGCCATCACTTCTTTTGTTCCAATCAAAACACGAACTCGTTCCCACAATTGCAAACCTTTAGGAGAACTTGGTAAACACATCAGCTTCACATCTAACATCCATGTAGCAGCAAGTTGTTTCACTTCTGCTATAACTTCCCCTCTAGCTACTTCATGAGTAGACAAATTGGCAATATTCAAAGCTGTTCGCTGACCAGCAATCGCTTGTTTCACTGCCTTTTCATGTATTTGAATACCCCGAATCCTCGCTCTTCGCTCAGAAGGATAGATTATTAATTCATCACCTACACAACAGACACCTTCTATCAATGTTCCTGTTACAACTGTTCCAAAGCCTTTTACTGAAAATACACGATCAATATTCAAACGCGGACTTGCATTAACATTGCGTTTATTTTCAATTTCACTACTCATTTTTGTAATCGTTTCTTTCAACACTTCTAAACCAATTTGCTCTACTGCGTCGGTTTCAATTATAGTTACATGTTCCAAAATCGTCCCTTGGATATAAGAATGTATATCTTCCATGACAAGTTCTCGTAACTCCTCGTCAAGTGTTCCAACTTTTGTCAAAACAATAATGAAATGCTGAATTCCAAGCAATGTTAAGATGTCAATATGTTCTTTTGTTTGCGGCATAATACCTTCACCTGCATCAATAATCAGCAATGCTATATCAATTCCCGGAAGACCTGCGACCATATTTTTAATAAATTTCTCATGTCCCGGAACATCTACAATCCCCACTCGTTCACCATTCGGTAAATCTAAGTAAGCAAATCCTAAGTTGATCGACATGCCGCGATCTTTTTCTTCTTTAGTAGTATCTGTTTCAATCCCGGTCAGCGCCTTTATCAACGTTGTTTTACCATGATCAATATGACCTGCTGTCCCTACTACAATTGTTGACATTTGCTCCACCTCAATCTACTAGTACTTTTTTAAAGGTTGTATGCAAACCTGTTTGTTTTCCTTGGTACAGACCTTGTGTCGTTATTTGTTGTTGATTCAGCAACTGTGTTACTGTCTCAAGAGCTTCAATATGGAACTGCAATGACAGACCGCAATCCGCTATTATTTTTTCTGGTGTTGGAATTAATCTTGCTTGAATCTGCGCAACTTGTACTAAACGCTCGCTTTCCATAGCAGCACGCGTAGAAGTAAAAACAAATAAGTAAAATTGTTTCATTGCTATCGCTCCTATTTTTAAGGTTTAATGACTTTTGCACTTAAGCGAAGTAACTCAACAATGTGATACATATTCGTTATTTCTCCGACTGCTATTTTATCTTGCAAACCATAGAAATCAACACACGCACCGCACACATAAATCAATACTCCCGCTGTTTTTAATGCTTTTAAATCCGTTAATAACACCGAATCAGCTGTCACAAAATGGGCTCCAGCATTATAAAAAATAACATGTTCTGGCAGTTCACTCTGTTCTGTTAAAGCATAAACAAAACCTTTTAACAATGTTTGCCCTAGCCGCTTATCTCCTTGCCCCATAGTATCTGTATCAATCACAATGCTATAACTACTTATAGTCGGTTGCTTTAAATCTACTTTTTCTACTTCACTAGTAGCTATTTCTAAATCAAATTGTCGAATAGTCACTAAATAAGTTGAATCAACTTCTTCTACTAGTTCACAATGAAGATTTAACTTCGCTGCCATTTTTTGTAAATTTTGAACAGCAATTTTATTATCTACAATCGTTGTTACCGTCGTATGCGTTTGTAGTGCTTGTTTTGTTTTAATTACTGGAAGTGGACAGGCCAGCATTCGTGCATCAATTCTCACAGCAATCCCTCCTCATTTCACACGGATTTCCCAACTATCTTTCGTTATTACTTTACCAAAATCAACTGCAGGTATCTCCGCTTCCTGAAGTGCGGCAACCAATTGTTCTGCTTCCGCTTCAGGAATACTGACTAACAAGCCGCCTGAAGTCTGGGGATCAAAAAGTATTTCTTCTAAACCGAAATCATTCTGCTCAAAGTGAACAAAAGATTCCAGATAATTACGATTTCGTTGTCCACCAGCAGTCAACAGAAACTCATTAGCAGCTTGTTTCGCAGCTGCTAAAATCGGAATTTCACTACTAAACAAACACGCTGAAAAAGTGCCATGCAGCAATTCGTGTAAATGTCCAAGCAAGCCAAAACCTGTTATATCTGTACAACTTGATGCCTGAAAATCACCTATAATTTCGCTGGCATCTTTATTAAGAGTTTGCATATAACCTATTGCCTCATCAAATGATTTTTGATCCATCTCTCCTACACTATATGCAGTTGTAATAATCCCAACACCTAAGGGTTTTGTTAATACCAAATGATCGCCTAACTGGCAGTTGTTATTTCTTAGCAACTTGTTAGGATGAATTGTACCGGTAACTGAAAGACCATATTTAACCGAAGCATCATGGATAGAATGTCCACCCACTAAAATGCCGCCTGCTTCTTTTACTTTTTCAGCTCCACCACGGATGATTTCTTTCAAAATTGCTAAGTTTTTGTCTTCTGGAAAACAAACAATATTCATTGCTGATAATACTTTACCTCCCATTGCATATACATCACTTAGTGCATTTGCAGCTGCAATTTTACCAAATAAATAGGGATCACTTACCATCGTAGGAAAGAAATCTAGCGTCTGAATAAGCGCCTGCTCTTCAGAAAGTTTAATCACTGCTGCATCATCAGCTGTATCAAAACCGACAAGCAAAGAATCACTTTCTGTCTTAGGTATACCCTGCAAAATCTCATCTAAATGTCCTGGCCCAATTTTCGCATTACATCCACCGCAGATAATTAATTCTTCTTTTGACGCTACTGCTTTACGCTTATCTATCATTTATACTTCCGCTCCTTAGGCTAGAGTCAAAACCGCCTGTTTAAATCCAAGGAAAACCTTGGATTTAAACCTCCATTACTTCTTTCTTACCTTTTAATGATTGAATCAACATGGAAATACCTGTGTAAATAATTACCACTACAATAACCCACATTAATATCTCTAGATTCATACTTTTGACAAGCGTTGCTGCGATTACAACACCTACAACACCTCCAAGAGTAATTCCGATAGCAGCTTTCCTTGAATATTCACCCACCTTGATATATTCTACACCAGCAACCGGCATCAATCCTGCGCAAGATGCCATCATGATTGGAAAAGCAACAAGAGGATTTAATCCTAACAATGCTACCATCGCCATACAAGGTGCATAAAGTCCCACACCCGCTGACATTAAAGCTCCGAAAATAAAATTCCCAACAATACCTATTACTAAGCGAATACCAGTCAAGCCTAATGCAGTATTGTCTTTACCTAGAGCATCAAGTAAGCCTTGCTGCTTCAATATCATGAGAACTGCCGTTATAATCAGAGCAATTCCCATTATCATTTGAACTTTTTTCTCTGGCAATTTCACTACAGTTCTAGAGCCTACAAAAGATCCGATAATCGCTGCAATTACTAGTGATATTAATGTAACTGGCGAAACTTCTACGACGCGAATGAAAATAAATGCTTCTAATATTACGGGAATCGAATGCGCGATGTTCAATGTTCCTGGTAAAAGTGCATCCGATTTCAAATATTTGGTAAGCTTAAACGCTAATGTGGTCGGTGCAAAGCAACCGATCCCTAAGGTATCCAAAAAGTCCGTAATAAAACCGATAACCATTGAAACAACATAATTTCCTTTGCCCAAATTATTCCTATTTCGATAGATATCTTTAATAAAGTAACTTAAAAAATAGATTGTAAGAGCCCCTAAAACTACTAATAATATTGTCGCCATTTATATACTTCCTTTCTATTTCAGCACAAAGCCGTTCTTAAGTGGGTCTTTATCATCAACCAGAAAGCTATTAAATCCAGTAATATAAGCTGACCCTGTAATTTCAGGGATAACTGCTGGAATATCTGCTACTCTGCTTTCGCTTTTGACACGTCCTATAAATAGGGTCCCCAAAATACTCTCATAAACAAATGGTTCGTCTACTTTCAATTCATTTTTAGCAAATAACGTTGCGATTTTAGCACTTGTTCCAGTCCCACACGGAGAACGATCAATCTGTCCATTGCCAAAGACAACAACATTTTTATAGGTTGCCATAGGATTAGTCGGCGCATCATAAAATTCAACTAAATCAACCGTTTGAATATGTGTTAGCGTAGGATGTTGAATGGTAATTTGTTCATTAATTGCTTGGCGAATCTCAACACCAAACGCAGCAAATTCCGCAACATTACTAGGTTCTACTTTTAAACCAACTACACTAGAAGGCAAGATTGCAAAAAAGCTACCTCCAAAAGAAATATCCACTTTTATTGTTCCAAGACCAGGAACATCCACTTCTTGATCACGCTTATAAAGAAATGACTCTACATTCTCAAAAGAAACTTCTTTAACATGAAACGGCTCATCTAAGTATGCAGTTGCTCGAACTAACCCTGCAGGTGTATCTAATGTGACAAATACTTTCCGATCCGACTCGTTAACTTCAACCATCCCTGTTTCTACAGCTGCAGTTACTGCTGCAATCGTATTGTGCCCACACATATTAAGATAACCACCAGTGTCCATAAAAATAATACCTAAGTCCGCTTCTGCAGTCGTCGGTTCCAAAATAAACGCGCCAAACATATCATTATGTCCACGTGGCTCAAACATTAAAGTTTGCCGTAATGTATCCTTATGCTCCATTAAATATTGTTTTTTTTCAGCCATTGTTTTTCCAGGGATTTTGGGAATTCCCCCTGTGATAAGACGTGCTGCTTCTCCTGCTGTATGCGTATCAATTGCCGAAAACATTTTTGCTGCTTTCATTCTATTACACTCTCCTTCAACTTTTACTTTGGCGCATTTTTAGTTTAATAAAAGCTAGTGCCTTCTTTGCGTCCATTTTATCAACTGCATTTTCGCCAACTACTTGCGTTTCTATCCCTGATTCCGATTTATTTATATCTAAAACCATCTTTGTATATTCGTTTTCAACAACAAAACCTGCTTGTGTACCAATAAACTTTAAACCAACGATTGAAATATCATTTTGAACAATTTGGGCTAGCGTATTGGCAAAATCAATATCCGAATTACCCCACCCATCCGTTGACAATATGACACCATCGGTTTGCATGCGTTGTAACCAAACCGCTGTTCTTTTACCAACCAAATATTTCAGATAATTATCTTGCGGTGTTCCAACTACTAAGATGCCTTGAAAATCAATATCAGTATCTTCACCTAATACAGCAACAATAGGATCTTGGAAGTGGTGTAACGTTGTTTCTTTTGTAGATGGTCCTATTCCCATATCATCACCTTCACTTGTTCATATTTTCACTTAAACCATCGCTCGAATAGCTCCATCACGATATTCATTGGGGGTAAGTAAAATCGGCATATTACCAATATCAATAATAGACACTCCGTTTGCAAAACCACCTGGTTCTTTCGGAAAAAGCAGATTATCATACATCGCGCCTTGCCCAGCAACTTGCTTTACCAAAACAACTTTTGGTTTTCCACTTGCATCGCTCGCTTTAAAAAAATGCCGTTCTTTTGCTTGTTTCATTTCAAGCTTTTTCAATTGTTCTCGGATTGGTTGTAACCACTGATCCGCATAAGAAAATACATTTAAACATAGTTTGCGATCAAAGACTGTTCCTTCTTTCACTAAAATATCTAGCAAAAGAATCTGATCCGCATTATTCGGTGTCCCTGCTTTTCCAAATACCATTTGTTCATCTAAAAATCCTACGGATGAACCAAATTCATGAAGCTGTTCACCATTTTTGATGGCACCAGTAAGTACTACTTTTACACCAGTTAGCGTATGTGTAATCCCATAACCGAGCTCTCCTAAAGACTTAGTTGAAATTGGTAAAACATCCATAATCGTATTGATTCGCTGATGACGCTCGGTTGGTGAAATAATTTTCACCGTGAATTTTTCCAACCAGTCAACCTCAGCAGGTGGCGCTTGTGTAATGGTTAGGCATCCTGACGTTAGTATTGGCAGTTCAGCTATTGTTATTGTATCTATAGGGAATGTACGAATTTCCAATTCACTTTTTTTCATTTTTTTCACCTAAACAGCGTATAAACCATGGGGAAAAATTCCCCATAGTTTATTGCATTATTAAATATGTGCAATGTATTCATAAGGTAATGGTACAATTTTCCCTGGTGTTTCAATTGCAATTAATTCTGTTAAAGTATCTTTTAAGATATGAGTCTGCATATCAATATTGTTTGGTTCACCAGCATTTGCTCCCATTGGAACAAGTGGCGCCACTGCTCTTGGCGAGCCATTTTGGCGTACCACTGGTGGTAATGCTGCGATTAAAATAGTAGGAATTCCTGCTTCCTCAATTGCTCTCTGCACGATCACGGCAGTTCTATGACAAGTCCCTCAACCGGCTGTCATTACAACTGCATCGATATTTTCCTCTACTAATTTCTGGGCGATTTCTGGACCAGTTACTTGACTAAATGCATCTTGGTCCCCACCGCCCCCCATAAAACCGTAATGAATAGGTGCTACTTCTTTAATAAAACCTTGCTCCGCTAATTCACGTAACCGGTCAATCGGGAACATACAGTTAACATCTTTGTTTACATCTCCATTATCATAGCCACCGTGTGATACCATTAACTCACTAGTCGGCGCATCTCCCGGGACCTCACGATAGCTAGTATCTCCAGCTAAGTTAAAACGTTGATCGCTTTTCAAATGTACGCCAGCCGCTGTAGCTAGAGCAACACGCATTTCTTTTAATTCCTTTTTTACAGGTGTAAAGATTGATTTTGGTGTAATTGGTACAAAAATCTCTGATTGTAAACCTTCAAATACCGTTAATGACATTTGGTAAAACTCCTTTCAACTAATTATTTTCTGGATTATATTTCGCTTTGATTTCTGCTTGTTTTGCTTTATATGACTGAATAGCCTCTACATACTTTTGGTTCGGCTCTGCTTCCAAAACTTCTGGATAAGATAGCAAAAAGCCTACTTCTTGACCTAATTGGAGAGGATCTGCTGAAATAATCATTCTCCTTGGAATCATAAATTGCCCTAAGCGTCCTTTAATATCAATAGTCACACTTGCATCTGTAATCTCAACTAAAATACCTTCGTACATCCGTTCAGTTGACATATATGTCAACTGATTTGTTCTATCTTCCATAAACACACCTCAAACATATCTCCATTTTTGTTTGCTTATGCTTCGTCTTTTTCATAGATTTTTCGGCGTTTTTCACTTTTAGGGAGAACTTGCTCATTTTCAACCAAATCAATTTTTGTTCCTAATTGTTTTTCGATAACCTCAATGTTACTTTGTTTAACATTAGGATTCCACTTACGTTCTGGCTTATCAATTTGTCCGCCACCTAGCAATGTTTTTAACATTGCCAACGCTCTAATTGCATCTTCTTTACACAATGTATTGTTTGATAATACCTCGTTTTCGATGCCTTGTTTTGATTTGTTATTATCAATCATGGCTTCCATATATTTATTACCGACAACTAGAGCACCTTGCATAGCTGAAAAACTCTCTCCTACCACTTTCACACCACGTTTACCAAGTTCTTCAATGTGCGATGCAAAATCGATGTGGTTATTTCCAAAGCCTTCTGTAGTAATAATCGCGCCGTCAATCCCCATCGCTTCCACCATCATGCCTAGCCGTTTGGAAACATAGAATTTTTCAGAATTCGCTTGTGGAGAGCCAACAAATGCAATCCCTACTAAGTCAATTTCTTCATCCTTCATCGCTTCCGTCACGAGTGGTTCGCGAAAATAATGTCGCGATGTTTCTTTAGATGCTGGTCCAATACACGTCAACGCATGGATTCCCCCATCTAACACTTCGGTAGGCGCTAAAATAACAGGTAAGTTTCCTAAATCAACATTTGGTTTTGCCCCAAGTGTCCCAACTGGTTCGATTGGCATAATCAAGTTATCATGCATCGCACCTTGGCCCATGATTTCTTTAATCACCAGCACTTTTTTCTTACTAGGACGACGATATTGCGTAATCTCTTCTGTATCAACGACAAGCGTTTCTTCAGCTTGTTTAAGCGCTTTGCGGATTTCTTCTGTCACATAATCTGCGGCTTGGTGAGCTGCTAATGGACCACTTCGCTCCATATTAGTACCAGCTTTAATCGTGACCTGTGCTTTAATAAAGATTTCCCCTTTATCTGGAGCACCCGGTCGTCCCCACATGATGTTACGGTCTAATTCACCTTCTGATGAACCGAATTCCCCAATTTGTACGCCATTAGCATCAGTCCCTGTAAGAATCATAACAACGCCATCTAAAATACGTGTGACACCTTCACCGATTTCACCTTCTTCTTTTGTTGCAATCGGTTGAACATCCATAATTGTCTCACTGTACGTACCATAAGCATCCGGTGTGATAATTTCAAGTTTCATTCCTTCTACGAGTTTTTCTGTAGCTGCAGCTTCTTGACAAAGAGCTTCTGCCGCTCGTAGATATAAAGTCGTACCTTCAATTTTCGTTTCTTCTGCAAAAACTACTTTTTCAATTTTAAAGTGTTTACGCATAAAACCACGAATTTTTTGTTCCTGCGCAGTTTCTCCCACAAGATTACCGGTCACAGAAGCTGTGGTTTCGGTCGCTTGTACTTGCGATGCCGTCGTTGGTTTCATAGCTGCTGCTATTGCTGGAATCGGGACTTCTAAATTGATTCCTTTCCCTTCTTCAATGTGAATTTTAATCGTTTGTCCGGAAAACACTTGTCCTTCTTGGACAGTTGCAGCAGGTTGCATCGTACTGGATTCTGCCACTATTGTTTGTTCAGCGGATTCGCTTACTTCTTCTGATTCCAGAACACCTTCTACTAAATCAACCGTCAAAGGTACTAAAGCATCCGTCGTTTTTAATAATTTAGCCCCTAAAACCTGGCCGATTTTCAAGCCATTATCTGGTATCGTTAGTAAACCAGAATCTTCTAAATCCGCAAAAATTGCTGGATCTTCTAAGTTTGATGGTTCAATTGTAATGCCCGCTTCCGCACGGCAACATAATACTGCTGGATCACTTGCGTGCTCTTTAGCAGTTTCAACTGTAATTGACATAAGTCAAAACCTCCTAAATTTTTAATTGGTAGGCAATCGTCTGTATAGTTTATGACTTGCCGCCCGTAGCACATGATCTGTATGATGATAAACCGGAACTCCTAACCTAGGAGCTACACCCATAACGGTGTTTGTTCAATCTTGACAAGTGCCTGTTAAAACAACTTCTGCACCGTCTTTTTTCATTTGCATTACTTTTTCTGCTTGACCTGGGCAAACGCCCGGCAAGTCACATCTATATCTTCCATTTACTTCTACCATTCGTTTGCATCGTTGTTCTGAAACAACTTCCGCCCCCATGTTGTGTGCAATTTCTTCTAAACGTGCTTTTCCGCCACCGCATTCGCAAATTAAGATACCGATTTTTCGATTTTCTTGCGGAAAAGGCATAGAGACTAAAACACCGCCAGTTGTTTTGTTAACTGGTGTCGCCTCTTCACCACTAGAACCGGTAAATGGTCCACCAATCACTATTTCGCCATGTGGCTCAACATAGCCTCCTGCTGCATCAATCAATAGTTTTACTGGTGTACCGATTGGAACATTTTCAAAAACGTGCGAGCCTTGCTGTACCCGACCTGAAACAGTTATATCCTTTTCAATACACGGCTTACGCAACTCAATGGCTTCTGCTACATGCTTGATTGTCTCAACGTTGGAGACAATTGCATTCGCTTCAATCGGTAATTGGCCCGGCTTAAGTGTAATCCCCAAAAGTTCTCGGATAATCACACGCTCGTCTCCTGCTGGATACATATCTGGCAAGTATTTAACTTCAATCAACGGTTCATTTTTCACAGCTTTCCCTAAAGCATACATTGCTGTTCGATATTTAGTCTTAATCGCAAAATAAGCTTTCTTGGCTTCAGTAATCTCAATCATATACTTAAGTCCCCGAACAAGTTGCTCAGCATTTTCTTCAATTTGCTTAATATTGTGTGCTAGTAACGGTTCGCACTCAGCTGCATTAGCAATTAAATAGCCGCCAATAATTTTTGTTGATAATTTCACATATGTAGGAAAACCTGCTCCACCAGCACCAACAACCCCCGCTTCCTCAATCATAGCTAAATGATCAGTTTGCTCGGCAATCGGTACAAAAGTATCAGACTGAACTTCAGCTAATTGAATTTCGATTGCCGTTTCTGAAATGGCAATGATTTCACCGGAAACGCTTGCATGAATATTAGCTCCAAGCCCTGCCGGTTTAGCAATCAACTGCCCTTTTTCCACATACTCACCAATGGCAATAACTGGGTTGCACGGCGCACCAACATGTTGTTTTAATGGTATTTGAAAATTTGTCATTTTATCACCTCCTCGTATATTAGTATTTAGAACATTTATTAAAATGATTCTATATATTCAAACCACTATGTGGTTTAGAATTGTAGTAAGCAGGCAGAGGTCATACATCACCTTAGTCTTCCTTCGAAAGACTGATGCTTCTTCTCTTGAAGCTAGTATATGAATGAGCTAGATAAAATCATATTTTTGAATATCTAACGAGGCTGCATCATTCAAGAGTAGAGAGGATGATAACCACTATCTGACAAATTCTCAAAAGAACTTGATTTAATGTTCTTTATTGGTATTGATGTTGGTAAACGGAATAACGAAGTTGCTTTAATTGATAAAAAAGGAATTACTGTTGAAAAACAATTCGTATTACCAATACAAAAATCTTTCCAAATGGAGTTAAAACCTGTACTAATCCTTTCCGTAGTTGCACAAATTTTTATCAGTGAAAATAAATGTAGTATTTTCTGCTAATAGCCCCTGAACAAATTCAATATCCTGTGTATTAATACTATTTACATGGTCGTTAAGAAAATCACAGTCATTTTCATGTTCTTGTTCGTATTTTCACAAAAAAATATTATTGTTAGCATTAGCTAAGAAAGCATCAAGAAACAAATTAATATATTTCATTATCATTCTAAAATACGAATAATTTAGGAATAACGATTAAGTGTCAGAATAATCCCAGTGTGGGTCCAAAGCTATCTTTTCAAATATATATCACTTAATTATTCCATATCCCTTCTTATTCTCAGTGCGTTTAGTGCTAGTTTTAATACATTTGAAACCATTCTTTAACCCACACTTCCTTTTGACATGACGGGTAAAAAAGGTATTGAAAAGCGTAATAGATGCATAATCTTTAGATATATCATAATTAATAGAATAAGATTTCTTGAAAAATTAAAATATACAGAAGTCATCAACTTTTAAAAATTGGAAACTATATCATTTTTTTAATAAAATCAAACATTTTAGTAACCGACAATTGAAGCTCTATAAAATTTAACAATTGATTTTTACCGCGTTCAATGTTAAAGTTATTTTTGTAGTTATTGGGAGTGGATGGGTTCTGGTGTTCCCTCTGGTCTTCAAAACCAGCATGAGGAGTTAAGAGCTTCTTAGGTGGGTTCGATTCCCACACATTCCCGCCAATATATTTTAAATTCATCCCTTCTAAATATAAATCGAATAGTCTTATTGATTTTATTCGATTATGACATCGCCGACGAGATAATTTCTCTTCGGCTTTTTATATTAAAAGAGACCAGCTTCGTATTACACCTCTAGGACCAGACAAATATCCTAACTCTAGAAGTGTATTTTAATCAGCTAAGATGAGATGATGAATTTAAAAAACAAGTGATGGGAATTTATCAAAAATGCGAAAGCAGCTATAACACACTTGCTCAATGATTTAAGATACCTGGTTTTCAATAGTTGGAAAATGAGGAATAATAGCAGAAAAAGGTGGTTTAGGCACCTTACATTAACGAAAAAACGACACCACACTTCCTACTTCAAACAAGATGTTGTACACTTGTACTTTTCCATTTTCAATTCGAACTAGGCTTGGTACTGATGAGACATTAAACATACTAATAGTCTTAAAGAACGTATCTGACTCCTTGAACGTATCTGTATTGTAATACTTTTATTTTCTTACTATCAAGAACTTCCTCTAGTTTCGGTTGAAATACCTTACACTCTGGACAAGTCGGTCTACCGAAATAAACATAATGAACACCACTAGTTTCTGTCGAATCCAACAACGAAACTATTTCCTTCTCCTTTTCTACTTCTACTAAACCGTAATTATCTTTTTCATCACATGCTCCAAGTATAAAAATCAACATAATACAATTTGATAGTAACAAGATTTTATTTATCTTCATTTTATTTATCCATCCTTCTATTTTGCCATCTCATCCATATGATAATAGGGGCACATATGCAAAATAGTATGGCTTGTATTACTGTTACAGTTGTTTCACCTATCAGTGGCTCAAACCATGATGATATAACACACCAGTAATCAGTATCAGCGCATATATAAAAAAATCATATTCTTTTTTCTTTTTTTCATACTATCCCCTTTCGCAGGCTACCTACACTGATCAATTATGGCCCCTATACCCAGTAAATCTAACAAAGCATTTTTCATATTAGCCTTTAGTTTTTTTCCTATTGAATTGACCGTCTTTTTAAGCGCAGCTCCCTTTCCCCTATTTTTTGAGTAGTATTTATACGATTTATAAAATTGTTTGGCAAACTTCATAGCACCACCCAAGGCTTTCATAACTGCTTTTAATTTTAAGATCTTAGCTGCCGGAAAACCAAATGCAACAATCGCTGTACCTATTGCTATAGCACACCCAATAGCGCCATATGTCGTTATTTGATTAGGATCTTGTACAATAGAATTGTAACTGTTCATCATTTGTAACAGCAACTGGATATCCTGTCTCCTCTTCCAACCATTCAATGGTATTACTCTCCCCACTATTGACTATAGATTCAGGAATTTCTTCCACTGCAGTATATATTTTCTCCACTACTTCCATTTCTTCATTATTGTAATCACCATCTTTAATACCAAGCTCTTCATTTGTTATCGCCTCAAAGTCAGGAACTTCGAATCACCTAATGCGAATCGAGATGCGTTTTGAAGCGCTATAGTGTCACCATTTGCATCATAAGCCGTTATCCTAACATAGTAATTCTCCGTATTAGCGAAATTAGGGTTGTTTATTTTGTATACTTCATACGGCTTATTCGATAATTCCTGCCCTTTGTTATCATTGCTACTAGCAAAATAACACAACTGAAATGTAGCATATTGTATATACCAAAACAATGTCTTTTTTTCTTATAACTGTAAATACGGGAGAACTTTTGTCGCTTATTTATCTAATTAATCTCTAGAAATCCTTATTTTATCCTTCATTGAGCTCACGCCTGCCTCTTAAAATTAGCTTACGCCAATAAAATTATCTCGTGTTTCATAATCTTAACAATACATTTCATGCACTTTTTCGTACGTTTGTTGTTATCTATAGAAATAACTTAGAAAAATACATCAAAACAAGCAGAAATCTCATATCCACTATCTTTTTAAATAGCTCTATACAACGATTCCTACTTTTCTATTAACAAGTTTTTCCTACTTTATTTAAGCTTTATTCTAATTACTCGTTTGTCACTCTTCTTCTTAAAAAAAGACATTTTCATTTTTACACCATACCAGTTCTTATAGTGAATTTTAAATTCAAACACTATGAAAAAAAGAGAACAAAAAAAATCGGCTTCTCTCATAAAACGGCAATAACTCACGCTATGTATGCAAATCTAACTCAATGTCATTAAGTTAGATTCATTTGTTCGTTTTATTAATTATTCTGCCAGTTGAAAACCTCATTAATATTAACAGACATTCATAAAAAACAACCAGGAGCTCCCCCTTTTTGAGACAGTTCCTGGTTATTTTTCGTGTTTCTATCTTACTTCTTTATGCTTTCTTTTTTCTTCTTGCCCATAACCACAGTCCGGATAGGTACGCTAATAATCCTGCCCCTATTCCTTGTAGAGATAACATACTTGTATCACCTGTTTTAGCTAGTTTCCCATCTTGTGCTGGATTTAGAAGAGGTGGATTACTTCCTTCCACATTCGCTCCATCTACTTCCGATGCATTCGTTCCAGTTGTCGAAGACCCGGACTCACTTTCACTTTGTTCAATGGACTCCGATGTACTAATCGATTCCGATGTGCTTTGCGAGATGGACTCCGACTCGCTCAGCGAGATTGATTCCGATTCACTCAAGGAAGAGGATTCACTTTCGCTCAATGATGTCGATTCCGATTCACTCAGTGACATAGACTCACTTTCACTCAACGATGCAGATGTAGATTCACTCTCAGATAAAAGTACATCAAGGTATGGAATATCTTGCTCATCATCCGTCAATGTAATTTGTACTCCTGGGGTATCGGGATCTATATCGATACTTGGATCTACAATATATTCTCTCCCATCTGATCCGGTAATCGTATCTGGCGGTATCGTCACAATATCTCCGCCTACGGCATCATCCGGTACGCCAATCACTTCCAGATTTCCACCTGGAATAGATGGATGTAGAGCTCCTGCTTTTTTATACTGCTTTACCGTATAATCTTCTTTCCATTGAGGTATCCCATTACCATTTGTATCTGTAAGCGGAATAGCAATTGATGTATCAGCAGTATAACGAGCTTCTTGTGTCGTCCCTTTCTCATAGATGTACACATAGCCTGCTGGTGGGGCATCAATCACTACTTCGTCATAGGAAACAACAAGTTCTGCATCATCTCCTGTACCTGTAACAGTATAGGTTGGTGTATAAGGTACGTCTGTTCCTACAGCAGTTCCACTAGCATCTTCTTTTTTCAGCGAGCCTACTTTGGATACCAGAATGACATACTCTCCATCACTATTTGGAGCAATACTTATCAACCCATAGTCTGTTCCATTTAATTGATCTTTTGCGTAATTATACATGTCTTCTAAAGAATTCCATGTATCATCTGATTCTTCCGCTAATAACGTTTGATCTCCAGTTGTTTGACTATCTCCATCACTATCTACTAGAATTTTTACCGCAACAGGGGTCACACGTACAGTCGTTTTCCCACTATGACTAACACTTCCACCATTATTACTATTACCATTTTGGTACCTTGAGCTCCACGAATAATCAAGCTCTTGCTCAGCATTAGCTAAGTTTGTCCACGTAATTGCACCATCTGCGAACTGTCCATCATTAGAGATATTTGATACATTAGTTGCATTTTGCCCATTTGTTTCTGTAACTGGTATCTCTAGCGAGGGAGACCAATTTATTTCAGGCAAGACAATGCTTTGATTATCTACCAATACCCCACCATAATACTGCTCCGTATTATCTAGAAAGCCTACTAGTGAGGACACATCTCTTATATGATTGTTATTCAGGTTCACGAAAGACAAATTCGGCATGCTTGATATAGATATATCACTAACATCACTTAACTGGTTATCTGTTGCTTCCACGCTTTTCAAACTCGGGATGCCTAGTACACCACTGAGCTCCCTTAGCTGATTCTCACTCAAAAATAATCTTTCTAGATTAGGGAAGCTCTGTATGTTATCGATATTACTTAGCTGATTATTATTCAAGACCAAAGTTTTCAAATTCGGTAAGTCTGATATATTACTAATATCACTTAGCTGGTTATCCCCTAGGTCCAAGGTGCTCAAACTTGACATATTACTTATGCTTACATTGCTAAAATGATTCCTTTCTGCATCCAACACTGTCAAGGATGATAGATTAGATACGTTAATTTCACTTAAATTCTGTGTGCTCAAGTCCAAAGTCGTTAGCTTAGGCATATTGCTTAAACGTAAACTTCCTCCTGAGGTATTATTGAAAGTATCTTCCATACTAAAGGTCTTCAGCTCAGGCATATTATTCAAACTTACATCGTTTAACTGTGGGTTATCATTCAAGTCTAAGCTGACCAGACTTGCTATGCCATTAACGCTAGCAATATTTAACTGGGGACACGCTCTCGCCGTCAAGCCTTTTAGGTCTACCAGACTAGCTAACGCACTTACGTCACTTACGTCACTTACCTGATTACCATTCAGATTCAGGATCTGCATTTTTGTCAAGTTTTCCATTCCGCTGATATCAGCAATGTTTTTGTTTGTTGTTGCAGAGAGATAAGTAATACTATCCAAATCACTCTGTGTTACCAAGTCGCTAACAGAAGCTTTGTTTAATTGAACTCGTATTACTTCTGCTAAATTAGCATCTGGAAAGATATCACTGATTGCTGTTGGTGTCGTGATGAGTCTCCCTTGCTTCGGTCTTTCCTTCTTTCCTCCCTCAACCTTCGCTTCGTTATTCTCCGTTGTATTTGGTGTATTTTCTTCTTGTTGATTCAGATTTACAACCTCAGAGAAAGACGTCCCATCTTCCTCTGTTTCTCCTTCCACCTCATTTTCAGTAGATCCCTCTGAAAGAGGAGGCGCCTCTTCTCCTGCTATTACCTCTGTTGCATCACTGGAATTTACTTCATCTGCTAAAACCAGCATACCTGGTGATGAAACGACTGTGAAAAATAAAGCAGCCCCACAAAGCCACTGTTTTCCTTTTTCCACATACGCCAATTTTTTTGTGTTTGTTCTCTTTCTTTCCTCGAAAACCTCAATTTCTATTTCCTTCCTAGCATTCAAAATAATAAGCTATCACATGCCTATTATTTTTTACTAAGCTACTATAAAAATACGTTTCATGTGCTCTTCCAGACGTTTGGTGTTATCTATAGAAAAATAACTTTAAAAAACTTGTATCCGCTATCTTTTTCAATAGCTCTATACAACGATTCCTGCTTTTCTATTTGCAAGCTTTTCCTACTTCATCTAAGCTATGTTCTATTTACTTGTTTGTCACTCCTTTTCCTGAAAAATAGTTTTCCCAATTTTATACAACATCAGGTTCTTATAATAGTCATTAAGATCCAGCGCTACAAAAAAGAGAAGACCAAAAATCTGTCTTCTCTCTTAGAATGCCTATGAATGGCGAATCCAACTCAATGCCATCAAGTTAGATTCAACTAATTGTTTTAATTTATTATTTATCCTTTAAATTGCCCTCTAATTTAAAGGCACGTGCTATAATAATGAAGTCGTCTACCTTCAGACGAACATCTAGTCTGAAGGTAGGTGAACAGTATGGATTTGCTATTTTCAGCAATTATTGCGCCGGTTGTGGTTGGATGCGCAATTGCGTTTTTCAAACACATGTTAGAAGATCGGCGTAATAACAACAAGTAGACGATACTTTATTCTAACCCCAAATAAACACCCTAGCTGTTACCGCAACTAGGGTGTTTGGGTGTCCAGATGGACTTGCTATCTTCTACTCTATTATAGCACGAATGACTTGTTTTGCAACATTTGTCTTTTTTCCTTTTTGATCAATAATAACTGCAGTAGTAATCGTGGAAAGATGGTGGCTAAATCCCATTTAGGGAGTGATGCCTATGGTTTACAAAGGTTTTACTCCTAGAAAGAAATAAAGCATGTCTGTATTTGAAGCAATGACTTTAATGTCGGCTTTTGCCTCATTGATTGTGCTGATATTAGACTTTAATAAACCAAAGAAGTAACCATCTAAACCACTTTCAGAGAGGGAGGAGATAGTTACTTCTATTTAGATACCAATGGCTACCGTCTTTACGCGGTGCTACTGCTACGAGAGAATCATGTTAGCGCATGGCTCTCTTTTCAGTTACATCATAACAAATCTGGAGCTGTTTTGACAATCTTTCTACATTTTTAACCTTATCAATAAATCAAAATGGTAAATCATCATCCGAAACAGTTATCGGTCCCTTTCTTCCTTCCAAAGGCTTGCTTGGCGGATTGTTCGAACTTGGATTCGTTTCTTTTTCAGGAGGGGCAGAACGTTCATCTGGAAAAGAAGCTCTAGCCCCACCATTTGCGACACTCTTTGGTTCTAAAAATTGTACACTTTCTGCCACAATTTCCGTGACATACACCCTTTTACCGTCGTTCCCCTCGTAATTACGCGTTTGAACACGTCCATCCACACCGGCCATACTTCCCTTCCTCAGGAAATTAGCCACGTTTTCTGCTGGCTTGCGCCAAACAACACAATTAATAAAATCTGCTTCTCGTTCTCCTTGTTGGTTAGTAAATGTACGATTTACCGCTAACGTAAATGTAGCTACAGCAACACCTGCTGGCGTATAGCGTAACTCTGGTTTTTTGGTTAAACGTCCTACTAGTACCACTCTGTTCATCATGATTCATTCTTCCTTTCATTGAGTCATTTATTTGCGAGGATATGCCATCTGTTTCCTTTCTTTCATTATTCTGACTAAGAGATACAATGAATAAGCTGCCACAATGACGATAATTGGCCCGAGTAAAATACACAGTGGATACAAAACAAGCGCCAAGAAACTGGTATACATATAAATAATACAGAGAATGTCCACACTAACGATAATAAAACCGAAAAATAAGACACTCCAAAATACATTCATCCCTAACTCTTTAAAAGCATCATCCACTAAAAACAAGTAATTTTTTGCATAGATTAAACAGCGACAAAACAAGCGAATTCAAACATTGATACATCAATCAAAACTACCAAGTAAAACCGCTTCTGACGGCTATATAGATATCCATTTAGAAGACATTACGCTTTATTGAACAAAAAGAGAAGCTCATTCTAATGAGAGATACTTGTAATGGAAAAACACATTTAGCGACTGTCTTAGGAATGGAAGCTTATCTTTCAGGAAAAAGTGTTTTATTTACAAATATTCCGAATCTAGTCATTGAATTGAAAGAGTCGATGAGCGCCAATTAACTCCATTTTTATAAACGACGTTTTGGAAAGTACGATTGGTTATTTTGGATGAACTTGATTACATATCATTTGATCAAGTTGGAGCGAGATTCTTTTTAATCTACGCTCCAATCGAACAGCTGCTGATTCGATGATTATTACAACTAATCTTTCCTTTAATTGATGAGAAAAAACCTTTAAGATCCAATACTTACAGCGGCCATCGTGGACCGTTCGGCTCATCGAGCCCCTGTATTGAATCTTAGTTGCTCACCTTTCCACGTGGAAGATACGGAGAATTGGCTAAAATGATTTTTAACCCCTTTTCAAGTCATCGAATAGTCCCTTTTTCAGTTACGTTTAACATCCCTCTTTTTTGGTACTATCCTACATAGATCAATTTACTCCATGCTATCATACAGGTGACAAGCCACTCGATGACCAGGAGATCGTTCTAAAAACTCCGGCGTCTTCTCAGCACATATGCTCATCGCATAAGGGCATCTGGTACAAAAGGCACAGCCTTTAAACGTATCAGTTCTAACCAGCTGCTCTCCATTAAACTCGGGAACGGTCTCTTGGCAGATATAAAGATCTGGTACGGAGGCAAACAACGCTTTTGTGTATGGATGCAGTGGATTTTTAAAAAGCTCATCGGTTTCCGCTTCTTCGACTAAAGTGCCAAGGTACATGACTCCTATTCGGTCAGAAATATAGCGGATCACTCCGATATCATGCGAGATGAAGAGTAAACTCAGCCGTAAATCCTGCTGCAGCGCCATCAAGGTATTCAAAACTTGCGCCTGAATTGAAACATCCAGCGCGGATACTGGTTCATCACAGATAATCAAGCGCGGCTTGATCACCAAAGCACCGGCAATCCCCAGCCTTTGGACTTGCCCGCCTGACAACTCATAAGGATATCTAAAATAGTGATATTCCGACAATCCCACCTTCTCTAAAACGTCAACCACTTGATCTCGACGATCACGGGCATCAGATACGCCATGTACTTTTAAAATATCTTCAAGAATACTGCCAATTCTTTGCCTTGGGTTTAGTGCAGACAATGTGTTCTGAAAGACCATCTGCAGCTCTTTTCTCAATGGGGAAAATTCTCTATCATTCAGCGTACTCAGGTCTTTCCCCTCATACATGATAGATCCGCTGTTGGGTTTCTCCAACCCAACGAGCATTCGTCCTGTCGTTGACTTGCCACAGCCTGATTCTCCCACCAGTCCATATGTTTCGCCTTCTTTTATCGTGAATGACAAGTTATCGACTGCCAGCATTTGTTCACGTTGGCCAAAAAGGCCTAACTTTTGTCTGCGGATAGGAAATGATTTTTTAAGGTTTCTAATCTCTAATAAATTATTTCCCATCACTAATCTTCCTTTAAATCCGCGAATTTGCCATATCTCCAGCACTTTACAAAATGATCCTGCTTGGCTTCGATCATCGGCGGCTGTTCTTGAAAACAACATTCCTCTGCATAGGTACATCGAGTACAGAAATGGCAGCCTTTGGGGATCTCAGAAAGCGCCGGAACCGTCCCAGGAATTGTAGGGAGAGGATTACCACGTTCGGTTTTCAGATGGGGAATACAACCGATCAACCCTTTGGTATAAGGATGTAACGGCGTTTCAAATAGTTTTTCAGTTTCAGCATCTTCAACGATTTGACCTAAATACATCACCTTAATGCGATGGCAGAGTTTAGAAACAGCGCCCATATCGTGTGTAATAAAAAGGACAGACATTCCCATCGTTTCGTTCAGGTTCTTAATAAGACGTAAAATCTGCTCTTGAATCGTTACATCTAATGCAGTCGTTGGTTCATCTGCAATCAAGAGTTTGGGTTCGCAAGCCAGTGCCATCGCAATCATTACCCGTTGCTGCATACCGCCTGACAGCTCAAAGGGATATTTTTTTAAGCAGCCTGAGGGATCAGGAATACCGGTCAGATGCAGCATTTCCATACTCTGTTTTTTTGCTTCACTCTTTGACACCTGCTTGTGAAGAGTAATCACTTCACTTAGCTGCTTCTCAACAGTATGCACAGGACTTAGCGAATTCAATGAATCTTGAAAGATAATTGAAATTTTATTCCCGCGAATATCTCTGATCTGCGAAAGGGAACTCTGTAATAAATCATTACCTTCAAAAAGAATCTCCCCTTCATATCTTACGGCTGTATCATGATCGCGTAGCCGCAAAACAGATTGCGCCATGACACTTTTCCCCGAACCTGACTCCCCAACAATCCCAATGATCTCACCCGCATGAATCTTTAGATCTACCTCGTCTACTACCGGAAGCCATTGCTTATGAATAGCGAATTTCACTTTAAGACGTTTGAATTCTAGAATTTCTTTAGCTTCAACCTCTTGTTTAGCCACTATTTTTTACCTCCTTTGACTCTTGGATCAAGGTAATCTCTAATCCCATCACCTAAAAGATTCAAGCTCAGCACACAAATGACTACTGTAATCCCTGGAGCAATCATTGTCCATGGGGCTTTCGAAAAGATTAGCTTACTATCCTGTAGCATATTTCCCCAGCTTGCCGCTGGTGCTGGTACCCCCGCTCCTAAGAAGCTCAAGGCTGCCTCAGAAATAATCGCTTGCGCAAAAATAAATGACGCTTGAACCGTCAGTGGGGAAATAACCCCAGGTAAAATCAGCTTCCGCAAAATTTTGAAACTACTGAAGCCCTGTACTTTAGCAGCCTCGATATACGGCTGCTCCTTAATCACCATCGCGCTAGCCCGAACAGTCCTGGCAACACTTGGTGTATATACGATGGTGAGCGCCCATACCACATTCCAGCTGGAGGTACCGAAAACCGTAATGAAAGAGATCGCTAATAAAATCCCGGGAATTGCAATCAACGCATCACAAATCCGCATCAGGAAATGATCCAGCAGCTTGAAATAACTGGCATATAGCCCAATAATCGTCCCGATCACGCAAGAAAATATAGCTACAGAACCGCCCACCCACAGCGAAACTCTGGCTCCATACATTAAGCGAATCAAAATATCCCTGCCAAATTTATCCGTACCGAACCGATGAAGACTACTAGGCGCGTTGAAACGTTCCGTAACGGCCATTGCATTAGGATCTGTTGAATTAAACATCGGAATAATCATTGCAGCGGCAAAGATTGCGGCAAAACCAACCAGTCCAATGATAAGCGCTGGATTTGTCAGTAGTTTTTCCTTGCGAAGTTGCTTTTGCTCTTTGACGATTGCCACGCCCGCTTCAGATATACTTTTCCTGGTTAAATACATGCTCTCACCTCCTATTTACGCCCCGGCTGAAGCCTTGGGTCCACAAATCCGTATAAAACGTCTACTAACAAATTAATCAAGACATAGAGTAACGTCACAAATAGAACGACTCCTTGAATCACAAAAACATCCCGCCGATTGATAGCGGACATCGTGAGCATCCCAAGTCCTGGAATGTTAAACAGTGTTTCGGTAACGATTGTTCCTGTTATCAGACTGCCAAAAGATTGACCAATCGCAGTTAAAATGACCGGAGCAGCATTCTTCAGCCCATAACTCAAGATGATGCTCTTTTCCTTTAATCCTTTGGCACGAGCAGTTTGAATGAAACCCTTATGTAGAACGTCTAATAAGGAAGATCTTATCATTCGTGTAAGATAGGCTGCTTGTACGATGCCTAATGACAACGCCGGAAGAAATAGGTATTTAAAATACTCCCCTATACCTGAAGAAATATCGACATAACCCGCTACGGGGAACCATTGATTATAGACGCTAAATGCCAACATCAAAAACATACTCAATAAAAAACCAGGAAGGGCTGAGCCAAGTAGCGACACAGATACCGCCATTACATCGATGACAGTTCCCCGCTTATAAGCAGCTAATATACCGAGGGGAATCGCAATAATCACCGCAAAAATTTGAGCCATAATCGCCAAGCTCAGCGTTGGTCCAAAATACTCACTAATTGCAGAAATCACTGATTGTCGCAGAAAATAGGATTCCCCTCCATTCCCTCTAACAATCCCGCCCAACCAATCAACGTATTGAACGAGAAACGGCCGATCAAACCCAAGCTGTGCGTTCATCTGATTGATCTGTTCAGGCGTCGCTTCCATCCCAAGAATAGCAGTAGCTGGTCCTCCAGGTGTCAGATAGACAATTAGAAAGGTGATGAGCGATACGATAAACAAGACTGGAATCAATGATAGTATTCGTTTTACTATATAAGAAAACATAATGTGCTCCTTTTTAACTATACTTCTTTAAAAAAACGGCGAGCCGCTGTCGCATCTCACCGCGTCTATCTTTTATTTTGAGACCGTTGCATTCCAGAAAATCGGGAATCTCATATATTCGTAGCCGTTTACGTCATTACTGACCGTATTCACTCCAGTAAAATGACCAAGGACTGTTGCGCCGCCATATTCATAGATGTATCCTTGCAAATCGTCCCAAGCTGCTTTCGCGTCCTCTTGGGAATCCGCAAAACGCATTGCCTTGATCCCATCAGTAACCTCTGGTCTGTCCATCCCAGCCCAAGTCTTATCAAGTACGGTTAATTGGATTGGAAAAACATTATAGGCATTGCTGGTGATGAACATACTGTTTTGATTTGGATCCGCACGATGCTCCATGAACGTACTGAAGTCATAGCTTTCTACTTCGGCGTTTATTCCTACTTTCTTAAGCTGCTCTTGTACGACCAATGTAGCATTATACATCTCTGGATAGTCCTGAGTTGTTACCATGACCAGCTTCTCATTATTGTAGCCAGCTTTCTTCAACAATTCTTTTGATTTTTCAGAATCATTTTGATTGTAGTATTCTTTCCCAGCATCGCTGCCCCATTGTTTATCCTCTGGGTCGAACCAGCCTGGATTTACTTCATAAAGCTTTTTGTTTCCATAGCTTGCCAGAAGAATATCATCCATATTAAGTGCTGCTAATATAGCTTGTCTCATCTCTTGTTTTTCCATTATTCCAACAGTCGTATTAAGAAACAGGTTCAGTGTTCCGCCTTTAGTCACGTCCAGTTTTAGATTAGACGCTTTTTCCAGCTCTTCATAATTATCTTGTGGAATCTCTTCCACAATGTCATATTGTCCATTTTTCGCACCGGCGATTCGGGTTGACGCATCTGTTACAATTTCAAAAGTCAGCGTCTTTGTAGCCGCTGTTTTTTTACCCGCTAGACCAGTCGTCGCATTCTCTCTGACTTTGTAGTCATCAAATTTATCCAATTGAATAAATTGGTCTTGCTTCCACTTCGTTAATTTATAAGGACCGGTTCCAATGTATTCACTAATCCCTTTTTCTCCAGCTTCCTCTACGACTTCCGCAGGGTAAATCGCCGCAAACATAATCGGATTCGCAAGCACAGTGATAATATCTGATGCTGCTTCATTAGCAGTCATCTTCACTGTGTAGTCATCGACTTTTTCAAACTTGGAACCACCGATCAATGTACTCGCTTTTTGCGAATCTTTCACCCAACGATTTAAAGAGGCCACAACATCATCAGCGGTCATCTCTTTACCATTATGAAATTTAACACCTTTCAACAATTTAATCGTGTATTCCTTCCCATCCTCACTTACCTCATAAGAATCAGCTAGCACCGCTTGTGGCTCAAAGTTCTCATCCATCGCGAAAAGCGGCTCAAAAATATGATAACCAACTTGCGCTGTGATATTAGAGTTTGCGATCTGAGCATCTAGAGAAGGGGGATTCGCTGAAATAGCGATGCGAAGTTCGTCTTTTTTTGCAGACGCCCCCTTCTTATCACTATCCGCCGTCTTTCCTCCGGAACCCCCACATCCTGCTAACAACAAGAGTATACATAATGGTAATGCTAAATATTTCAAAGCTGACTTCTTCATCATAAACAACTCCTCCAATTTTTAATTCATTTTATTCAGACAGTATAAAATAGGGCGGTGATTTCAAAAAACTACTCTGACTGAAACATCGAATGGCGACCCAAAAATATCCCGCTCTTTCCATTTTTTATTTAGATTTGAGTCAATAGCTTGGACACATTTTAGTAGCGACCGCTAAGCCATATTCTTTCGCCAATCCTAGAACAGAACGTCCAGTTTGATTCAGTTCAACAATCATCTGTTTGAAATTTTCTTCGTATCGGGTCATAAAATCCACCCTCTCATAGATAAGTTTAATTTATTTTTATCTCTACGAAAAGATGTCTAAGATTTGATACTAAACTAACACCAGTTTTAAACAAAGTCGATCCGCTAAACAATTTTTAATCTTCTCTTTTGCATGTTCCCTCTTTGTCATTTATTCGAAAAAAAACGTTTAAAATGTCTCCAAATATCCTTCTCACTCTCTTCTTTTATTCTTCCATTGACTCCACCAAATGACGCTGTCCTTAGACTGTTTCCACATTTCTCGCCAAACACATAATACCAGCAATAATCGCAAGCACTCCTGGAACAATCCAAAAAGTAAGCCTATTAAAAAGAAACCTACTACGCCAGCTGCTAGCGTTAAAATACCAAATAATTTCGCATTGCGCTTCATTAGTACTGCAAAAATAATTAGTATAAGTCTGATAATTAACGTAATTACCGTAAGAGCGACAATAACATCAGAATAATAGCCGTAATTACAGCAACTAAGGTTAAAGAGAATGCTGTTTTTCTTGGATTCATTTTATAAAACCTCCTCCCTACATATTTTTCAAATATCAGTATAACATGCTTTTTTCACACAAAATGTGCCAGTTTTGTGTACTTGGTTACAGGTATTATCCTTTTAAAAAATGCTAACTTCCTAACTTTAGTAATATAAGGTTCTGGATACTTCCTTATAGCACAAAAACACACCATCTAGTTAACTAAATGATGTGCGCAAATTATTCATCTCATTGTCCATTATCACTATTTAACATCCACTTTATAGGATTACTTTTGTTCTCCATCTTGTTCCGCTAATGGGGGATGCTTCACTTGATTATCCAATTGGCCCGACCCGTTTTTAAATATAAGTAGATTGATATGATAGGGATCCTTTCTTTTATTCTCATAATAATATTTATATACTAAATCAGGATCATCTTTGAATACTATCGTGATAAAGTATCCTCCCTGTGTCCAATCCTTCTGAATAGCTCTCGTCTTAATTTGATTAGACTCCACCTTCTGCGCTGCTAAGTAATCATTGACAGCTTCATTCGCCTTATGCCTTGGAATCACCGATAAAAATAGATATCCGATGAAACAAAGAACCAATAAAACACCTAACATTATCCACCACTTTTTATATTTTTTCATCCCGAACACTTCCCACTAATTTAGATTTATTTAAAGTATTTTACTTGTTGTGGCTTATAGGCTTTCGAAAAATAGTTAGGCAAATCATATACGGTGACTAATGATGGAAACACTTGTACCACTGGTTTACTTCCTGTCCCAAAATAAAAAGCTTGCAGGACTATTTTAGAACAGTATGTTGGATTTTTAGCGTAACGACTTCCTGTTAATCCATATTTAGGGAATATATCTTGTTTCGAGGTCCCCTTTGTCGAATAATAATTCTTATCTGCCCATACTGCTGCTGCGTTAGCGACCGAACTATCTTTCAAACGATATACTTTTACCCAGCCATATTTATCATAACTATCCATCCATACACTTGTTCGTAGTTGTCGTGTTGTTTCTCCTTTGCCAGGAATATCTAATATATACTCATTACCATTCGCAATGGCCGCATGGCCCAATAAACCAGAAGAAGAGGTCCCATTCGTAATCAAAATATCGCCTTTTTTAACGGTATAGCCCTTATATACGCCTCTCACCATGGGATTTTGTGGCACTTCTTCCCAGTTTTCATCGACTACGGGTGGTTGCCCATAATTATTCAACTTGATCCATTCCTCATAGGTCATCGATGCATCATACACATCGTCTCTTAATCCGTCTTGATACACTTGCTTGTACTCGTTTTCATTTGCTTCTACCCATGTTTCCAAGCTTACATCGGCTGATGAAATAATTCCTTCAGACACTCCCTGCGCGTATAACGCCTCATAATCAACCGTAGCGATAGCTTGTGCTTGACCGATTCCAGGAGCTAACCACATTCCACTTAGCACTAACAGTGCCACTATAAGCCCAAATAACCCTTTTTTCATTCTGCATCCTCTTTTCTATGTGTATTCTATTCCTTAGTAATCGTTGTTACTAAAAACATAACATAGAAAAACAATGTATAACCAAAAATGTCATGAAATGTCCGATTCTTGTCATGGACGACTTCTTTTTGCCTAAAAAAGCACTTTCTGGCACCACAACCTGAGTGAAACGTACTTATTAATGCTCAAAAATTCACATTATGTGTTTATATACACTATTCTATACATTTAAAAATAAAATGGCACAAAAAAAGGCATTTTCACAGCCCTTTTTGCAACATTAAAATATGTTTTTTGGAAAAATAATACCCGGATTTCTAAACTATCATCCATCTCATTGGCCATTACTGATTTTCATCTGTATAAGTTGTTACTTCATATCTTCTAATTGCTTTGGCAACGGTGGGTGTTTCATGTTATCTTCCATTTGCCCAGAACCATTTTTGTATGCATCTACAAAAATATGGTAAGGTAAATCTCTTTTACTCCTATCATTATTTCGCTGAATTATTTGTCTTCTTTTTAACAAAGGGAATAATGGCAATTGCAAAGGAAACAGTCGCAACCACTAAAACGATAATATTAAAGTTATTAAAAATTAGTGTCCCTACACTAAATAAAACAATAAAGAAAAGTAAATATCCAATCCATTTTTTATAATTCAATATCGTAAACTCCTCACATTAAGCATTTTACCTTCTAACCTTTTGATAACTGGTTGTTACTGCTCCTTTCCAGGTACTCTTGTTATTTGTAAATTCATCAATAACTTTATAATAATGATATGTGTTATCTGATTTTTTATAGATTGTTTGTCTCATGTACTTATAACCTTTAAAATTACTACTTAAACCTGTTGTCACCATGGCTCTTGCCACTGGAGGACCCATTGGAACAGCTGCTAATCCACCAGCTAACAAGGCTTTGTATAAAGTATTAATACCAGACAAGTTTACTACCTGTTGTGAAACATATTTATACGTAGATCCTCCAGCTTCCGTTTGATTGGCGAATAGCGATATACCAGAAAGCGGTGGTAAAATAGCCGGCTCATTATTCCATTCATAACTAGTTTCCTCTGTCGTTAGAAACTCCTCATTAGTAGCTACTGATACCATTGGCGCAATATTTCCTAAAACTAAACAAGACATTATTACCATTACAAGCTGTTTCTTCATACTAGTTCACTCCTTCTATGTAATTTTTATATGTTACATAAAAATTGTAGCATGTTTCACCAATGTATAACCAAAAATGTAATGAAATGTCCGATTCTTGTCATGAACGACCTGTTTTTACCTAAAAAAGCACTTTCTGGCACCACAATCTGAGTGAAGTCTTCCTATAGATGCTCAAAAATTCACATTATGTGTTTATATACACTATTCTATACATTCAAAAATAAAACAGCACAAAAAAGTCATTTTTACAGTCCTTTTCGCAACATTAAACCATCTTTTTGAAAAAATGACCTATGTATAAATACGCATGTTTATGCACAGATTATTCCTTCCCTATTTCCTCCAGGATAAACTTCAGGCCTCTTTTAGTTTCTCTACATCCTTTTTAATTCTATAAACGGTTGGCCGTGTCACTCTATTTTTTTCAGCTATTGTTTTAATGGCTAACCCTTCTTCTAACATTTGTACTATTCGATAATAAACAGCTTGTTTTTGTGGATCTTTTGCATTGGGTGAGTAAAGTTGTGGCCGTCCCTTGTAAACCCCTTTTTCTTTTGCAATAGCTATCCCCTGAGCTTGTCGTCTTTTGCTTTCTTCTCTTTCTCGTTCTGCAATCATCGCTAACAGCTGAAGTAGTAAATCTTTCACGAATCGATCTAATAACGGATCACCCAAAGGTTCACTGAGTAACGGAACACTTGTAACCATTAACCCTATTTTTTTCTCCTTTAGTACATGGACTGTTTGAATCACTTCTTGATAATTACGACCTAATCTGTCAATCGCTTCCACCATTAAAAAATCACCTTCGCGAACAAAAGCTAACGCTTTGTTAAATTCTTCTCGGTGAATCATATCTGCGCCGGATTTCTTTTCCACAAATATTTTTTCGGCTCCATGATTTTTAAAAGCTTCTATTTGTCGATCTAAATTTTGATCTGTAGAACTTACTCGAGCATATGCTACTTTCATGAGTAAAAAGCACCTCTTTTCAAAATCATTTCATATACACCCTAATTATACATTAGAAAATATGTATTCACAACGATGCTTCCATGTATATTTTGGGTACACCCTTTTTTTACATTCTTTCAATCTTACAAATTTGCTCGCATCGACTAGAAAAGTAAGATTCAAAGTAAACAAAGAAAAAGAGAAGACGGATTTCTCATCTTCTCTCTTAGAATGCCAATGTTTCACGTCGTTTCTATGAATTTGACTCAATGCCATTGAGTTAGATTCATTATTTGCTTTTTTATATTGTTTTCGCTAATTATTTTTCCTACCTATAAAACTCCTTTGACAATCGAAGATGAAAATTTTGATCTAATTTCATAAGTTATTTCAATATTATTTGCTTCGTCTTCTGAAAGGAAAATTGGAACAGGAAAGAATATGGATGTATTTTGTTTTAAATATGGAAAATTTAGTTGAAATTTATCATCTAATCCAGATTCATACCTATCAATAACATCTAACACTTCTATAGCTTGATTATACGTATCTTCTGTTCTGGCTAGTCTATCAGCTCTATTAGTATAATGGTAACCGTAGTCTAATATTTCAGCTGTTTTTTGGTTATAAAATAACTGTTCTAAAAGATTTTCACTAAAATAATCCAAGATATAATCTTCTGGGGGATTAAAATCATTCAATAATTTAATCGAGCTTTTTGGCGCTGTAAGCGTAACATCGATGTCTTCGTCATATTGTTCTCCTTCGTTGGTTATAAACAATGTTAGTTTCCTATATTTCTTAAACGGTTCACTATACTTTTGATAGGCTTGAAAAGCTAAAATATTTCTATACAAATCTTCTAATAGGTAATATTTTCTCTTACTGTCTTCCTCACCTATAACGTTCCATTGAACACCAGATAAATCAAAGGAACCCATTTCATAATGCAATGAATCAAATATAAAGAAATTATCATCCATGTCAATATCATACGTTTGCCCAAATTCCTTGATTGCCACTTGCTTCTCTTGACTAAAAATTACCTCTCTACTTTTATTGTAAGTCTCAAGTACTTTTAAACTCGGGATTATCTGGATTATTAGATTGATGATTTCCACCTTAAGAATTGACATTTCTTTAATTTTCAAAAAATCTTGCTTTAGTTCTTTTAATTCTAATTTTTTTGATATAGTAGCAGGTAGTGCAGGCTCTAACTCTCTTTTGCTGGAGTCACCATTAGAAGAAAAGCATTTTATAGTCAAATCACTCTTTTTTTGTTCTTTAGCTTGTCCAGGCTTCATTTTATCTAAAAAATATAAGTTTAAATCTTGTGTTAAAATTGTTTCAAATTCATCAATAGTATCATATGATTTATATAAAGTATCTTCTCGATGTTTTTTTTCAAATGCTTCAATTTTTTTCATCTGCTCAGAATCTATTTTTCTTGGGTCAATTCCTATATGGGAAAAATACAAAAATACTTGTTTACCACTATCTAATAAGTGCTCCATTTCCTCTTCTGTACCAGATCCAAAATCACCTGTCGGCGTTCCAAACCTAGTCCAAAATATACAAATGATAGCATCACTTTCATCTACAATCTGCTCATTAATACTACTTTGTGGTCTTTGACCTGCTGCTGGATAAGTATCTTTACTCCAATGTTTACTCTTTATTCCAATTCCCATGCCATTAGCAAAATTATTAAATCGCTTAAATACTGTCTCTATAATTTTAATCTCTTGTGTCACATCGGAAGGAAATGATAACAAAATATTATATTGATCAATGCTTTTCATTTAGTAAAACTCCCTTAGTTTTTTCGCTGCACTTTGACCATTTCATTTTAATTATACTCTGCGTTATACTGTTAAAGCAAGCAAGTTTCCTACGTTATATCAAGAATAAAATACGCTAAGCATATACCACTTATTCTCTCTTGTATATTTTTGCGTTCTAGCAACAATATACTTTCTAATCCCACAGAAATACCCTAGCTGTTCACGCGGCTAGGGTATTTGGGTGTCTCTACGACAATTCTATTTCCAAAATTAACTTGTAGGTCTTCTTTTAATTATGAAATTAATTAACTATCTTTGTTTTTGTAACTTTTAAGTATTTCTTCTGTTTAGAAGTTGGGACTTTAAATCCAGACTTAATACTTCCTCGCTTACCATCCCATGCCGTAATTTTGTGTTGTGTAGTACTCCCACCTGTAGCAGCAGCTCTTCCCATTGAAGAAGTATCATATACATGAATACCTTTTGTATTCTTGTTCTTCAACAATTTATCAATCTTTTTGGCGTCATCCCTCTTCTGCCAGCCTGCTTCCATTGTCATAAATCCAAGAACCGGCCCAACTACTGGGATTAAACTAGAGGCGTAACTCACAAATTCTTGCTTTTTACTTGCACCTCTTTTTAACTTGTCAGATAATTTTTTCGCTTCTGCACGGTTCAAATACACGTCTTCAATCTTAATATTCCCGGCATATTGGCTTTTCACATACCCTTTTTTAGGGTATGCACTTGAAGCACTTGCCTCATTCGGAAAACTAACGGATGCGATTAAAACCATGACACATAATACTAAAAACGTTGCTAAAACTCTCTTTTTCTTTCTGTTGTTCATCTCTCATTCACTTCCTCTTATTTTTGTAGACAGCTATGATGATGAGGGAAATTACCCATAATATGAATAATACTGAAATCAAAATCTTAGATGTCTCATAAGAGATTATATTATTCCAACCTAAAATAATCAATGCAAATAATAAAATCACGTAGACTAATTGAGTTAATAAAGTCGATTTGCTAAACATTTTTTAATCCTCCATTTCTGTTAATCCTCTCTTTTATGTAAAGATAGTAGGATTGTATATAAAATTGCTTATTCGGTGTTCATTAATGAATAATATTAGCATAATTGTCCGTCCCACACAATCTATATTTTATGACAAATTTGTGTTTATTCGCTTTCACATGAGCAGAATCCACAAAAGCAACATCTGTCATCTCTTTTCCTGAAAAAAACCTAACCGCTTCCGACAGTTAGGAGTTTTGTTAGGTGTATTCATGTTACACATTATTTCCATTTTTATTGTAACACGAATGGCTTATTTTGCAACCTTTGTCATTTCGGTTTAGATATTTCCATAGGATTATTCGATTGCACTTTCTAAGCAGTCTTGTTCTTCCTCAATTTTTGTATCAAAAGATTCTATTCGACCAAATCTAAAATTTATCCTTTAAATTACTCACTAATTTAAAGGCACATTCTATAATAATGAAGTCGTCTACCTTCAGACGAACTTTTTCGCTGAGGGGAGGTGTGGAATATGAGTATCTTATTTTCTACTCCATTAGAACAACAAAATTAAGAAAAGTAAACCAACCCATTTCCACAATAGAATATCAAGCATATTTAATGGCAGTCACTCAAAAATTTATCGTGTGTTTTATATGTGGTGAATACAGAGCATACCCTTACTAGTATGGTATGAACAGAGGATTCTAAACAAACAACCAGGAGCTCTCCCTTTTAGAGACAGTTCCTGGTTGTTTTCGTGTTTCTATCTTACTTCTTTATGCTTTCTTTTTTCTTCTTGCCCATAACCATACTCCGGATAGGTACGCTAATAATCCTGCCCCTATTCCTTGTAGAGACAACATACTCTTATCTCCTGTTTTTGCTAACTTCCCATCTTGTGCTGGATTTGGGAGTGGACCATTACTACTTCCTTCCGTATTGGCCCCATCTACTTCTGATTCATTCG
>NZ_JAARZJ010000017.1 GCF_014229245.1 Listeria farberi
ATATAAACACTATACTTGGGGCAAAAAAATTTCTCGCGCTACTCACCGATACAATAGTTAGGTTATACTCTAACTAAAATAATATTTGAAAACAAGAGGATAGTTTTAGCTATTTAATTTGTAAAGGAGCTAACAGCATGAATAAAAACACTATAAAAGATTTAATACTTAGTATAGAACAAAGACCAACTATGTTCCTAAGAAATAAAACAATAGATGCATTAAGTGATTTTTTAAATGGTTATTTGATGGGGTGTAGAAAAGAAATAATGAAAGGATATTCAATCGATTTTTGGTTTTTCCATGAGTTTATAAAGAACTATTATAATTATAGTTACTCCACTTCTGGATGGACTAATATGATACTTGAACATTGTTGTGACGACCAAGAAAAGGCCTTTCACGTTTTCTTTCAAAGGTACCATGAATTTATGAAAATTAGTGTAGAATCTGTCTATAAAGCAGACTTGAAGGAAAGTAATAGTATATTTCATTTTGATATGACAAAAGGAAAAAATCTTGTGGTAAATTTAGATTTAGAACAGCTAGAACCAGTATATAAAAACCCAAAAAGCTATATAGTATTGAAACTATCTCTTAATAATGGTTTTATTTTGTTAGTAGAATCTAATAATCTATTCTATCAAGAAAGAAAATTATTTAAAAATCTTTCAGAAATCGATCATGAAATTTCAAGCTTATTTGGAACAGTTCAGCAACTTCATCCAATTGCAATTGAGACATTAAATAATTTGGAATATTATACTTAAATAAATATGGAAATGTGTTTGCTTATATATGCCCTAATAAGTTTTATGGAACATAATAGTTCGGATAAAACTGCAAATAGAAAAACCAAAAACAAGCAATCCGGGTTTCGCGGATTGCTTGTTTTTTTACCCTTCTCGTTTCAGCATCTTCGTATTAGCTATAAACAACGCGGCGACAAGTAAGAGAATCGCCCCTGAAAGTATTAGCGTGGAAGTTGCGCTAGAGTGATCGACAATAATAAATCGAATAATTGCTGTGATACCAATATAAATAAAATAACGCAGCGGAAAATGGAAATGAGATTCGAAATATTTTACAATAAGCGCAATAAATTCAAAATAAAGGAAAAACGTCAAAATATCTTGCGTCATATAATAGTAAGAAACGTCCGTATCTAAGAAGAAAATATTATTGAAAATCGTAAATGCCTCTCTAATTAAAAAAGCAACAAGGGTAAAACCGACCATAATAAGCGCCAGATTTAGGGTGATTCGTAGCAGGATGGGAACAATAGAAGAAATTTTTTCTAATCGTTTCATCAGTTGCCTCCTTTCCAAAAACAATATCGCTTTTTTAGTCATTTTACACTATAATGGGAACCATGACTATTTTTAAGGGGGGAGTTTGTCATTCTAAAAAGGTTTTTTAGTTATTATAAACCGTATCGGACACTTTTTATCATTGATTTTGGTTGTGCTGTTTTAGCTGCTATTTTGGAGCTCGCATTTCCGGTCGCTGTAAATCATGTGATTGATACATTACTTCCAGGAAAAGATTTTGGGCTAATTATTACGGCAGCTTTAGCCTTATTATTCTTTTACATACTTAATACATTTATGCAGTACATTGTCACTTATTTTGGCCATATGCTAGGTCTTAACATAGAAACAGATATGCGTAGAGATTTATTCAGTCATTTGCAAAAACAACCATTTGGCTTTTACGATAATCAGAAAACAGGAAAATTGATGTCGCGCATGACAACCGATTTATTTGAAATTGGCGAAGTGGCACATCATGGTCCGGAAGATATTTTTATTTCAATTATGTCGCTATTTGGCGCATTTTTCCTAATGCTAAACATTAACGTCAAGCTGGCGATTTCTACATTTATTTTAGTCCCCATTTTGACAGTGTTAATAGTTTATTTCAACAAACGAATGACCAAAGTAACGACCGGGATTTTTAAAGATTTAGGGAATTTTAATGCTGGAGTAGAAAATGCAATCAGTGGCGTTCGGGTTGTTCAGGCGTTTGCTAATGAACCGCATGAAAAAGGTCGTTTTGCAGTTTTAAATCAAGCTTACCGTAAATCAAAACTCATGTTTTATAAAGTGATGGGACTTAGTTTTTCATTTAACTATTTTCTTATGCGATTAATTAGTTTGTTTGCTTTGTTATTTGGAGCATACTTTACGATTAATGGGGAGATTTCATATGGTGAATTTGTTGGTTTTATTTTACTAACAAACGTTTTCATCCGACCAATTGAGAAAATCAATAATGTTATCGAAAGCTATCCGAAAGGGTTCGCGGGCTTTAAGCGTTTCCTAGAAGTGATGGATACGGAGCCCGCAATTCAAGATGAAAAAGATGCTAAACCGGCTTCAGCATTCCGCGGTGACATTGAATATAAACAAGTTTCTTTTGAATACAGTGACGGGAAAAATGTCTTGAGTCATATTAATCTTTCTATTAAAGCTGGCGAAACAGTCGCATTTGTTGGACCAAGTGGTGCTGGGAAAACGACGATTTGTAATTTATTGCCACGTTTTTATGACGTTTCAGATGGGGAAATTACTATTGATGCAGAAAACATTAAACATTTTACTTTACCATCTTTACGAGCGCAAATCGGCGTAGTGCAACAAGATGTCTTTTTATTTTCCGGGACGGTTCGTGAAAATATCGCTTACGGAAAATTAGACGCTAGTGAGGAAGAAATTGAGCATGTTGTAAAACTCGCGCATCTTTCAAAAGTAGTAGAAGAGATGCCAGATGGGCTAGATACAATTATTGGTGAGCGCGGAGTAAAACTTTCTGGCGGACAAAAACAACGGTTAGCAATCGCACGAATGTTTCTAAAAAATCCACCAATTTTAATTTTAGATGAGGCAACTTCGGCACTGGATACAGAAACAGAACAAGTCATTCAAGCTTCATTAGAAGAACTAGCGGAAGGTCGAACTACTTTAATAATCGCACATAGACTCGCTACCATTAAGCATGCTGACCGAATTATCGTTGTAAATGAAGCAGGCATAGCAGAAACAGGGACTCATAAAGAACTTTTAGCGAAAGAAAATGGTGCATATAAACGATTATATGATGCGCAATTTAATACGATTAATGAAAAAGGGGTTCCAATTTTGGGATCCCTTTTTTATATTGTCTTTTGCGTTCTTTGATAGAGGATAAAAATCGCTGCTATGATTAAAACGATGCCCATAACAGCCGGAGCAGCATGACCAAGTGTAATATAAAGTTGCCCACCAATAATTGGACCGATAATACGCGCCAATGACTGAATGGCTTGACTACCACCTTGAATCCGACCTTGTTCGCTAGCGCTAGCAGATTTTGAAACCATTCCGTTAAAAGAAGGACCAAAAATCGAGTCACCAAATCCAAAGACGAACATTCCAATAACGAGTAGGGAGGCAAGTGTGAAAATCGAGGATGCTGCAATAAGCGAGTAACCGATAATTTCAGCAATCATTCCAAGAATAGCAATTTGCTTATCCGTTAACTTAATAAGCAGTTTGGGCATTACGAAAGATTGTGACAAGATATCTTGAATTCCTATAATTGAAAACATCATCCCAATTAAAGCTGGCTTCCAACTGAAACTATCAATGGCAAATTGTGACATGACAGCTTGCAAGGAACCATTTGGAACCCAAATGAAAAATGCGGCTAGTAGTAAACGACCCAGATGCTTGATTGTTAGGATATTACACAGTTGGGAAAACGGATTGAGTCGCACAAGCGGAATTCGTTTTAAGCGATTGGCTTCTTCTAAACTCTCAGGCATATAAAAATAGCCAAATATAAAATTGATTAAAGTAATCGCCGCACCAAGGAAAAATGGCATAGCATAGCCAAAGTGAGCAATGAAACCGCCGAAAGCCGGGCCAAGTGCAGCACCCGCACCAGCCGTGGCACTAACCCAACCAAAATATTTCGTCCGCTGTTCTTGCGGCGTAATATCAGCGAAAAAAGCAAACAGCGTACTAACACTCCCGCCAGTAATCCCTTCGATAATCCGACCAAGAAAGAGCACCCATAGTGCCCCTCCAAGCCCGAAAATAAAGTAACCAATTGCTGAACCCACAAAACAAATAAGTAATACTGGTCGTCTGCCAAATCGGTCACTTAAAGCACCAAGTCCAGGAGCAGCAAAAAATACACATAGAGCATAAACCGATGTGAGCAGTGTCACCAAAAGTGCTTGATCACTGGAATTTGTTACATAAGGTGCAACGAGAAATGGAACGACGGGCATAATAATGCTAAAACCCATTCCACATAAAAATACGGATATAAGACCAAAAAGTAAAGTTTTCTTGTTAAGGAAAGATTTAGTGGAAGACATATAATTCTCCTATCAATTATTTAATTAGTGTCCTAGGAAACATAAATAGCTTACCTCCTTTTTGTTTCCTTGTCAACAAAAATAAATAATAAAAAACAGCCTAACATGAAATAGCTAGGCTGTTGGCGGGTCTATTCAGATTTTGATGCTAAAACTTTCTTCATTTCTGTATCTAGATGACGACTATACTTATCCACAAATTTTAACACTTCGGCATATTGCTCATCCGATACGTCTTCAAAAACGACTTTATCACGATCCAAAAATTCTTGATGTAAATTATCATGTACTTGGTTTATTTCAGCTCCTTTAGACGTTAAACGGAAATAGATCTCTTTCTTATTCTCTGGTTTTTGATAGCTTTCAATATATTCTTTATCCATTAATTTTTTAGTAATTTTACTAATCGCGCTTTTAGTCATATAGAAAGCTTCCGCGAGTTTAGTTACGTTTGGGTCCTCGTTTTTAGCAATAAATTCAATGCAGTGAACTTCGGAAGGTTTATATCCCTCAAGCGCTTTTTCCATCTTTACTTTGTTAATCCATGCAAGCTTATTAAACAACTCTCTGACGTTCGCCATGACTTGTTCATTTTTATCCATGCCATGCCCTCCTAAGTTATCTTTCTGATTGTAGTATAGTTGTTTTTTGTGTCCTTTTCAACTATTTTTCGTCCCTTAGTAGCTAAAAAGAAGGCTTGTAAGCGCTGTTTGTTAAGAGTGTGTAAATTATCCATGTTATCAATATTATTTCACTGTTAAGATTTGTTATACTTAACACATAAACTGTTTGGAAGGGGCTGACATGATTGGAGATTTACCGCAAAAGCGCGGCAGATACATTTAAACAACTAGAAGCAACAGAACAAGGCTTAACAACTAGTGAGGTAACAAAACGACAAGAAAAATATGGCTTTAACGAATTGAAGAATAAAAAGAAAGACCCGCTTTGGAAGCTTTTTCTCGAAACATTTAAAGATCCAATGGTTATTGTTTTAGTCATTGCTGCCATAGTGCAGTTAGTTCTAGGCGAAGTAGTGGAATCGCTTATTATCTTTTTAGTACTTATCGTGAACTCGATAATTAGTGTAGTTCAGACGAGAAAAGCAGAAAGTTCACTCGATGCGTTACGAGAAATGTCTGCGCCAGTCGCTAAGGTTATTCGCGATGGCTCTAAACAAAGCATTCATGCGCGCGAACTTGTCCCAGGTGATATCGTTATTTTAGATGCAGGTGATTTTGTCCCAGCAGATGGCCGTTTATTCGAAAGTGGCTCATTAAAAATTGACGAAGGTATGCTAACAGGAGAATCGGAAGCAGTTGAGAAATATATCGATACCATTCCGGATGAAGTAGGGCTTGGCGACCGAGTGAATATGGTGTTTAGTGGCTCGCTCGTTGTTTATGGTCGCGGGATGTTTGTCGTAACAGGTACAGCCAGCGAAACGGAAATCGGCAAAATCGCTGGACTTCTTGAAACAGCAGAAGCGAAACAAACACCACTACAAAGAAAACTAGAATCATTTAGTAAGAAGTTAGGAATTGGTATTTTAGCACTCTGTGTACTTATTTTTGCAGTAGAGGCAGGGCGTGTGTTACTTGGCGACAATTCAGCGGATATGGCAACAGCGATTCTAAATGCCTTTATGTTTGCTGTGGCCGTAGCTGTAGCAGCAATTCCAGAAGCACTTTCTTCTATTGTAACGATTGTACTCGCGGTTGGAACAAACAAAATGGCGAAACAGCATGCGATTATTAGAAAACTTCCAGCAGTGGAGACACTCGGCTCCACAAGTGTTATTTGTACCGATAAAACCGGCACACTAACTCAAAATAAAATGACTGTTGTTGATTACTTTTTACCTGATGGAACAAAGGAAAACTTCCCAGATAGTCCAGAAAATTGGTCAGAAGGGGAGCGCCGTTTAATTCATATAGCGGTACTTTGTAATGACTCGAATATTAATAGTGAAGGTAAAGAGTTAGGCGATCCAACTGAAGTGGCGCTAATTGCCTTTAGTAATAAAAATAACCAAGATTACAATGAAATACGCGAAAAATTTATTCGTGAAGGGGAAATTCCGTTTGATTCTGACCGTAAACTAATGTCTACACTTCATACTTTCAATGAAAACAAAGCAATGCTCACAAAAGGCGGACCAGATGTAATGTTCGCGCGTTGTAGTTATGTTTTCCTTGATGGGGAAGAAAAGCCGCTAACAGAAGAAATTTTAACGAAACTAAAAGAAACAAACGAAGAATTCTCGAATCAAGCGCTTCGTGTCCTAGCTTACGGCTACAAACGGATGCCGGCAGACACAACTGAATTAAAATTAGAAGACGAGCAAGACATCGTACTCGTTGGCTTAACCGCAATGATTGATCCGCCTCGTGAAGCTGTTTATGCTTCCATTGAAGAATCTAAAAAAGCAGGTATTCGCACTGTCATGATTACTGGCGATCACAAAACAACAGCACAAGCGATCGGTCGTGATATTGGTTTAATGGATGCAGATGACATCGCCTTAACTGGTCAAGAACTAGACGCTATGCCAGAAGAAGAACTTGATAAAAAACTAGAACATATCGCTGTTTATGCCCGAGTTTCCCCGGAAAATAAAATCCGTATCGTCAAAGCTTGGCAGAAAAAAGGAAAAATTACCGCAATGACTGGTGACGGTGTGAATGATGCACCTGCTCTAAAACAAGCCGATATTGGTGTCGCAATGGGTAGCGGAACAGATGTTGCAAAAGACTCTGCCGCGATGATTTTGACCGATGATAATTTCGTTTCGATTGTGGATGCAGTTGGCGTTGGTAGAACGGTTTTTGATAATATTAAGAAATCTATCGCTTACTTATTTGCAGGAAATTTAGGCGCGATTATTGCGATTTTATTCGCGCTAGTGCTTGACTGGATTAATCCGTTCACAGCGTTACAATTACTATTTATCAACTTAGTCAATGACTCTTTACCAGCAATCGCTCTAGGTATGGAAAAAGCAGAACCTGACGTGATGAAACGCAAACCAAGAGATATTAATGAAGGTATTTTTGCAGGTGGAACGATGCACGCGGTTATCAGTCGTGGTGTATTAATTGGTATCGCCGTTATTATTTCACAATACATCGGTATGCAGATTTCACCTGAAATGAGTGTGGCGATGGCATTTACTACCCTTATCTTAGCGCGTACACTCCAAACATTTGCAGCTCGCTCAAACGTCCAAACAGCATTTGGCGCAGGATTTTTTAGCAACAAATACGTAATCGGCGCAGTATTACTTTGTTTCGTCTTATATGGAATTACAGTATTACCAGGAGCTCGCGAAATCTTCTCCATCCCAGTGACATTTGGCTTACATGAATGGTCGATTGCAGCAGGGTTAGCACTTGCAGCAGTTGTGATGATGGAGATTATTAAAGTAGTTCAGAATAAGTTTTTTAAATAAAATCATATAAACACAGAAATTCCTTGATTAACTAAGGATTTCTGTGTTTTTGCTTCATATTAGAAAGAAATTGTTGAATAACAAATAATATGAAACAGATAAAATAACTACTGGCAACTCATCTAATAAAAGTACTAAAAGTCCGATATAATACAAATATGCCTTTTTTAGATTTTATTTTAAAACTATTAATAATGGCGCTATCATGGGATTTTTAATAGTTGCTTTGACTTCCCTAATTGTATTTCATTTGCTAAATATGTCTAAAATATGTCGAAAAGCTTTTTTTATGTGACGAAGTTTTGAATAAAATAGTTATTTTTTCATTTTAGTTTTAAAACTCTTTTTGAGCATATGTACATAGAAGTTCTTTGCAAGTAATATTAATATTGCGATGTGATTAAGCATCATATTTATAGCAAAAAAATTTACTTGAGGAGAGAACTCTTTTATGATGAAATTATCTAAAGCGAGGCATTACTTAGTGTTGCTAATGGCATTTTTCCTAGTATTAGGACAATTGAATTTAACAGCCCTTAATGTGTTTGCAAAAGAAAATGGGAATGACGAGCTAACTTATGAAGTTCAGTCTAAATTGGCAGAAGATAAAAAAACAGCTGATTTAACCATTAAAGTAACACCAACAAATGATCAGGTGAAAATCTTGACTATTGAAACACCTGATGGAGAGAAGAAAGAAGGCCAAGAAGTAAGCTATAAAGCTGAAAAAAATGGTACAACTAACTTCTTAATTAATTATCAAAATACAGGCGAAGAAAAAGCAGAAACTAAAACATATACTGCTTCTTATGAAGTATCTGACATAGTTTCTGAAGATGAAGTAAATAAGGATACGGAAACAGAGAAGGCACCTGAAAAAGAAGATGCTAATATTCAGTCTCCTTCTACTACTAACAATACTAAATCACTTAAATCTGGACAAACAACAGTTGAACTAAAAATACCAGATTATAACCAAACAGCATGGGCAAACGGTGATATTAAAGAAGTAACTGCGACAGTGAACTTTGGTGACAGTACTTCTACTGGCAAAAAAGTGAATTTCACTTTACCAGATGGAATGCGTTTTGTTTCTTTGCCAGTACCGAGTAACTATCAGGCTGGTACAAATGTGGATACAGGTGTTTTAAGTTATTTAGGAGCAAGTGATCCACTAGGAATAGCCATTACTTCGGTGGAAGTACCTGATAAAGAAACAACTTATAATCAAGCTACGTTTGGAACAGTAAGTTATGAGCTAAGCCCAGGAACTGAAAAAGCGAGTTTTACTTTTTCTGTACGGGTAGATGCAGCGAAATATTACGGACCAACTGATTTAGCAGATCCAATTAAAACCGAAGTATTTAAAGGAGAGGCAAGTACACCTGTTGCTTCTGCAGAACAAGCAATTCATGCGGAAGGAAATAAAGTTATAGGATATGCCAATCAAGATCATGTAAAAACAATGTTCCGTAATTGGTATAATAGTCTAGGCTTATCAGAAGTCCTTGCAAGTACAGATACTACTGACTCTTATAACTATACAAAAGCTTACTCTGTCGTGAATGGATCGAATAGTGTAGATAGTCGTGGGTCACTGACTTATATCGCTAAAAATATCGATGTAACGCTTTATTACCCTGAAGGTATGGAGTTTGTAGACGTTGTAAATAATAATGGAGGAGTGCTAAAGGATAATTCTAACTTAACTATTACTAATTATCCAAGTGAAAATAAGGTGGTAGTTAATTGTAAGCAATTAAACTTTAACTCCGTTAGTAATTCTATCTATAGTGTCAAATATAAAGTGCCTAAAGGAACTCCAGCAGGAACATATAGCACAGATAAAGTGCCGCATGCGGTTATCACAACATATGATGGAGAAGTATTTGAATCAGATGCACTATCAACTAATACTAACGACTTAACTACTTTAGCGCCTCTAGACACTTGTAAAGTTGTTGATACTACCGAAAATAAATTAAGTTTGACTGCAGCAAATGGTCAACTTAATCCAAATAACGAAACTTGGGGTGGTAGCATCCAAATCAATAATAAAAATAGTGCGGGTGTGAAAAAAAATCAAATGTATCAAATTAAATTTGACCCTAACTGGGAAGCTTATATGGTCAATATTCCTTTTGATAGCACTATTTCAGGAAACAAAATCAGTGAAGTACAGTATAAAACAAATTTAAACGACGCTTTTCGAACATTTGATGGAGCGCTTATTAAAAATAATAACCAAATGTATCGACTAGATGCAAAAGCAGTAGGGCTTGAAGAAGGAGAATATTTCACAGAAGTAAAAGCAAATGTGGGAGATTTTGCACCTGGATATCTTAGTACAGAATCTTCGGCTACTTACCGTTGGAACTCCACTGCTTCATACGGTAAAATCAAGCCAGGCGTTACATCTGTCCAATATGAAGGCGCAATATGGGACGCGGATGATGAGGCCAATACGAAAGTATCTGGCACATCAACCTATAAAGTTTCAACTGCAGAAAGTACAGCAGCAAATGGTACAGCAGCTTTCTATAATAAAGCTGGTACAAGGGTAAAAACAGCTAGCGCAGGAGAAACTATCAACACAAAAGCGACATTATTGTTACATGATTACCCTTATGGAACAAGAACAGTTCTCAATGATCCAGAAGTTTATTTACATGCTCTAGAAGGTACAACAATTCAACCTTCTTCCATTAAACTAACGGATCAGGATGGGAAAGATGTTAATTTCACAGTTGAACAAGAAACGGCCAATAATGGAGACAAAGTATTCGTTTTAAAAACAACGGATGTATCAGTGGGAGCATATGTAGGCTATCCAGCTAAAACTAAATATCTAAATATCAGCTACAATACAACGTTTGATGTAACTCTAGATAAAAGTATTAACATGGATGCGCAACAGGTCATTGCATGGGGAGCGAATGTTACTCCGGCAATGGCAAATAATACTTTTTCAGATTTAGGGTTAGATGTAAATAAAAATGGCAGGGACAATGATAGATTACTTTCTGTCAATAGTAGTACTTTAAGTATTCCAAAACAAGATACAGTCACTGTAGAAACTTTCTTAAGCGTGGCTGGAGAAGGCGCTAAAGCAGCTTATGTAGAAGGAGAAGACAGTACGGTTTCTTACTTCACACCAGGAACAGATGCTGATTATACAGTCAAGATTACGAATACTTCTAGTGGGAACGCTAGTACATTTGAGCTTTATATCCCAATTCCAAAAACTGGTCAAGACTTCGGATCTAAATTCCAAAGCGAACCATTCAAGTGGGATATGAAACTAAATGGAGCACTACCTGTTAGTGCAGAACAACAAGACCAATTCGATGTAAGTTATGCAACAACCGCAACAGGAGATAATTATGATTCCAACGACATATACTCAGATACTGTTGCTGATTACGAAAAAGTTAACATGGTTCGAATCAAAGTGAAGACACAAATTAATGCAGGTGAAACACAAACCTTCAAAGTACCACTTAAAGTAGATGAAACATTCGATACAGCAACTGAAGGTAACAAAATTGGTGAACGTGATATCTACAACCCGTATTACCGTGTAATTACTAATACCTTCTCTGGTTCATTATCTGGAACAAAAGTAGGTGCTGAACTAGTAATTGGTGAAGTAGCAGGTACTTTATTTAATGATAAAGATGCTAATGGTTTGTATGAAAAAGACAAAGGCGATGAACCTTTAGCGAGTGAAACAGTTGAATTATACAAATGGAATGAAGCCACTTCTGCATACGAGCCTGCCAAAGTAGGTGACAAAAATGTAACTGCCACAACGGACAGTAACGGTAAATACAGTTTTGATTACAATGATGGTGTTGGTTATGGTAATTATGCAGTGAAATTCCCAGACAAAGCTGGCTACCAATATACACTCAAAAATATTGGTAAAGATATTTCTCTAGATAGTGATGTACCTTACAGCGGGACAGATAGAGGTTGGGTGAAACAAATCGATCCAACACAACCAAGCTCACAATATACAAATGCAGGTTATTATGCTTATGACCCTACGCAAGATTTAAAAGTTAACCTAGATAAAAAACAAGTTCAAATGGGTCGCAGCTTAGAAATCACTTTACCAAAAGTAGCTTCAACAACAGGACAAGCTGCCGAAGATACTATCGAACCAAGCATCTTTAAAAATATTAAAGCAGCAACAGATGGGTATAAATGGACTGTTGCAGATACCAATGTGGCAACAGTACAAACATTAGCAGATGGTTCAGCAGCTGTAGTTGGCGTTTCTACAAACAATAAAACGATTGATGTAACAGATTTAACGATTACCATCCAAGATATTTTTGGAACAGAAAAAAGTTCCAAAGCACCAGTATATGTTACTGGAACAGAGGGAACTGTTGCGCAACAAGATGGTTATACCATGGGAGCTACTGATTTTTCAATAGAGTATAAAGAAGCTACTGCATTAACGAAAGCACAGGCCCTAACTCTTGCGAAAACAGCCGCTTTTGAAGAAGTAAAAGACGGCGTTAACTCAAGCGCCGAAGATCGTTTAGACCAAGTTCAAGTAAACCAAGCACAATTAGATGCCATAAAAAATGGCTCTAATCAAGGTGGCGTGTATCCATTAACTTACACGATAACAAAAGATAGCAAAACGGTTTCAGTTACTATTCAAGTAACTGTAGCAAAAGATTTAACCGCAGTGAACGCACATGATTCTACTATTTATGTAGGAGATACATGGGAAGCGGAAGACAACTTTGATAGTGCGTCAAATAAAGAAGGTGACACTAATGTAGCGTTTAGCGATGTAACAGTTACAGGAACTGTAAACACCGCAGTAGCTGGTTCGTATCCAGTAACCTACACATATAATGGTGTCTCTAAAAAAATTAATGTTACTGTCAAAGCTAAATTAACCGCAGTAAACGCACATGATTCCACAATCTATACAGGTGACACATGGAATGCGGGAGACAACTTTGATAGTGCACTTGATAAAGATGGCAATTCCGTCGCTTTTGCTGATATTACAGTGACAGGAACTGTTAATACAAATCAAGCTGGTACTAATACCATCACTTATAGCTATGATGGAGTTTCGAAAACTATTACAGTTACCGTCTTAGAAAATAAGGAAGGTATCAGTGCTCATGACTCTACTATTTATGTAGGAGATGCATGGAATGCCAAAGATAACTTCGATAGTGCTTTTGATAAAGATGGTAACGCCGTTGACCTAGAAGACGTAACAGTCACAGAAAAACCAACTGTAGATACGACAAAAGCAGGTGCTTACGAAGTCACTTACAAGTATGGCAAAGTATCGAAAAAAATCACTTTAACTGTCAAAGCTAAATTAACCGCAGTGAACGCACATGATTCCACGATTTATGTTGGAGATGCGTGGAGTGCAGAAGATAACTTTGATAGTGCGCTTGACAAAGATGGCAATTCCGTCGCTTTTGCTGATATCGAAGTAAAAGGAACTGTTGATACAGACAAAGCTGGAACATATCCAGTAACGTACACATATGACGGTGTCTCAAAAACAATTAACATCCAAGTAAAAGACATCTTAACCGCAGTGAACGCACATGATTCTGAAATCTATGTAGGAGACAGCTGGGATGCCAAAGATAATTTTGACAGTGCACAAGATAAAGACGGAAATACAGTTGACTGGCAAGATATAAGCGTTTCAGAAAATCCGACTGTTGATTTAGAAACAGCTGGAGTATACCAAGTGACTTATAGTTATGACGGTGTTTCGAAAACAATTAATCTGACTGTAAATCCAAGAAAAACAAGTGTAGAAGTGCATGACTCCACAATTTATACAGGAGATACATGGAAAGCAGAAGACAACTTCGATAATGCTACAGATAAAAAAGGTGACCAAATTTCTTTCGAAGATGTAACTGTAACTGGACAAGTTGATCCTGAAACAGCAGGCGCATATGAAGTAAGCTATAGCTATGATGGAGTGGAAAAAGTAGCACATATCACTGTGATCCAAAATCAAGCACAAATTACTGTAAAAGATAGCGTTATCCCATATGGAGAAAAATGGGAAGCAGAAGCTAACTTTATAGGTGCAACAAACCGAGATGGTGTAGCAATTCCGTTCTCCAAAATTCAAGTAGATGGTACAGTAGATGTAAATAAAGCTGGGACATACAAAGTGATTTACACGTATGATCCAAATGAAGGAACAGCAGATGCAGGCAAAAAGCAACTTTCTGTCACAGCTAACATTCAAGTAGAAGCAGAAATTGTAAATCCAGTAAAACCTGTTGATCCATCAGATCCAACAGAACCTACAAATCCAGTAAAACCATCAACTTCAACAAAACCATCAACAGAAAAAACACCATTAAAAGTAGTTGATAACAAGCAAAATACAGCAACATATAAAGAAGCAAAACCATTACCAAAAACAGGTGACCAAACAAACACTTGGGTAATCTGGACAGGCTTGAGCTTACTTGTTCTAAGCATGCTCTTGTTGGCAATGAGAGGTAGAAAGAAAAAATATCAATAAAGTAAAGCAATAAGAAGTAGGGCATGCATTCGACATGCCCTATTTTTTTATCTAATTAACTAGCGAAAACTGGTATTAAGAAAAACTATATTTAAATAAAAATAGTCTATTTTAGTAAAAAAGACTATTTTTGTTAGATGAATGTGACGAAAAAATGTCTAAAATGTGTCTGAAAGCGTTTTCTTTTATGGCGGATTTTTGAATAAATTTAATGTTTGAAACGAATTATTAAAAAAAACAACTAAAGCTTCTATACACTAGTGCTTCTTTGCAAGTATTATAAAAATGCGATGTGATTATATGTCCTTAAACAGCCCAAAAAAATTACTTGAAGGAGAGGATTTTTTGATAATTAAACCAAACAAACTGAAGCAATGGTTAGTATTGTTAATGGCATTTTTCCTAGTGTTAGGACAATTAAATTTAACTGCACTTCACGTGTTTGCCAAGGAAAACGGGAATGATGATCTTACTTATGAAGTTCAGTCGGACATAGCAACAGATAAAAAGTCTGCTGATTTAACCATTAAAGTAACACCAGCTAAGGAAGAGGTAGAAATCGTAACTATTAAAACTCCTGATGGGGTGGAAAAAGAAAGTCACGAAGCAAGTTATAAAGCCATTAAAAATGGTGAAATATCTTTCTTAATTACCTATCAAGATACTAATACAGAAAAGTCAGAAACAAAATCTTATACAGCTACTTATAAAGTAAGTGGCATTGTTTCTGAAGAGGAAACAAGTAAAGAAGTGGAAGAGAGCAATCAAGAAGCTACTACAAAAGAGCCTTCTGATTCAGACAATACAAAAACAACAAGCAAACAGTTACTTAAAGCTAATCAAGCAACCGTGGATTTAAATATTCCAGATTATAATCAAACAGCTTGGTCTAATGGAGATATTAAAGAAGTTAATGTAACTGTTGATTTTGGTGATAATACTTCTACTGGAAAGAAAGTAAGCTTCGCGTTGCCAGATGGCATGCGCTTTGTATCTTTGCCCGTACCAAGTAACTATCAAAGTGGTACAAATGTAGATCCCGCTATTCTAAGTCGTCTAGGTGCAAGTGATCCACTAGGAGTAGCAATTACTTCAGTTACAGTGCCGCAAATAGAAAAAGCCTACAATAACGCAACATTTGGTACAGTTAGTTATGACTTATCTTCTGGAACAGAAAAAGCAAGTTTTACTTTTTCTGTGCGAGTGGATGCTGCTAAATACTACGGTCCAAAAGATATAGAGTCGCCTATTAAAGCAGAAGTATTTATGGAAGGCGCAAGTAATCCTATTGCTTCTACAGAACAAGCTATTCATGCAGAAGGAAATAAGGTCATAGGTTATGCTGAACAAAATCATGTGAAAACAATGTTTCGAGATTGGTATGAAAATTTCACGCTACCAGAAGTACTAGCGAGTACGGACGAAACAGCTTCCTATAACTACACCAAAACCTATGCACTTGTAAACGGATTAAATCAATTGGATGGTCGGGGAGCACCATTTTTTGTGGCAAAACATATGAAGACAACACTTTATTACCCTGAAGGAATGGAATATGTTGGTGTAGTGGATAGATTTGGAAACTTAATGAAAGACTCTACAAATATGACATTCACTAATTACCCAGAAGAAAATAAAGTAGTGATTGATAGTAAGCTCTTAAACTATAATTCTGTTAGCGGTTCTGTATTTGCAGTCAAATATAAAGTACCAAAAGATACACCGGCAGGGACATATAGTGCACCTAAAGCACCACATACAGTTATTACAACATATGATAATCAAGTTTTTGAAACAGATGCATTAACAACGAATAGCGCAGATACTACTACAGTGACTCCGATTGATGTTTGTAAAGTAGTAGGCGCTTCTGCAAATAAGTTAACGCTATTCTCAGCGAATGGCACTATCAATCCAGATAATGAAACATGGGCTGGAAGTATTCAAATTCAAAATAAGCAAACAGCAGGTGTTAAAACCAATCAAGTTTATCAGATTGAATTTGACCCTAATTGGAAAGCCTATATGGTCAATATTCCTTTTGATAGTAGAGTTGTTGGAAATAAAATAAAAGATGTGCAGTATAAAACTAATTTAAATCCCTCTTACCGCACCTATACTGGAGCACTTACTAAAAACAACAATCAAACCTATCGTTTGGATGCTAAAGTGGTGGGACTTGAAGAAGGGGAATATTTCACAGAAGTGAAAGCAAATGTGGGAGACTTCTCACCAGGCTATGTCAGCACAGAATCGCTTGCAACCTATCGCTGGAATTCCACCACTTCATATGGAATGGTTAAACCAGGCATCACCTCTGTACAATTTAAAGGTTCTATTTGGAACGCAGAGGATGAAGCTAATACGAAAGTTTCTAGCACTTCCACATATAAAGTGAGTAACTCTATTACTACTGCAGCAAATGGCACCGCAGCTTTCTTTGATAAAACAGGGAAATTAACTAAAGTAGCAAGCGCAGGAGAAACTATCAATACAAAAGCGACATTATTGTTACATGATTATCCTTATGGAACAAGAACAGCGCTGAATAATCCAGAAGTATATTTACGTGAGCTAACAGGTACAAAAGTTCAACCATCCAGCATTAAATTAACCGATCAAGATGGAAAAGATGTTGATTTTTCTATAGAAGAAAAAACAGCTAAAAATGGTGAAAAAGTATATGTGTTAAAAACAAAAGATGTTTCTGTTGGAAATTTCCTTAATTATCCATATAAGCAAAAATATTTACACCTCAGTTATAACACTACATTTGATGTTACTTTAGATAAAAGCATTAATATGGATGCGCAACAGGTTATCGCATGGGGAGGACCGGATGTTACTTCGGCAATTGCGAATAATACTTTTTTAGATACGGGCCTAGATGTGAACCAAAATGGCAGGGACAATGAAAAATTACTTTCTGTCAACAGTAGTACTTTAAGTATTCCAAAACAAGATACAGTCACTGTAGAAACTTTCTTAAGCGTGGCTGGAGAAGGCGCTAAAGCAGCTTATGTGGAAGGCGATGATAACACGGTTTCCTACTTTACACCAGGAACAGATGCCGATTATACAGTACAAATCACTAATGCTTCGAATGCGGAAGCAAGCACTTTTGAGCTGTTCATTCCCATTCCAAAAACTGGTCAAGACTTTGGAGATAAATTCCAAAGTGAAGCCTTTAAGTGGGATATGAAACTGAATAGCGCCTTAGCCATTACAGCAGAACAACAAAATCAGTTTGAAGTGAGCTACACAACAGAAGCTACTGAAAATAATTATGATGCGGAAAGTATTTATTCAGATACTGTTGCTGACTATGAAAAAGTAAATATGGTTCGAATCAAAGTGAAAACGCAAATTAATGCAGGCGAAACACAAACCTTCAAAGTACCACTTAAAGTAGATGAAACATTCAATTCAGCAACAGAAGGCAATAAGATTAGTGAAAGAGATGTTTATAATCCTTACTATCGTGTAACAACTAATACATTCTCTGGTTCGCTATCTGGAACAAAAGTAGGTGCTGAGTTAGTTATCGGCGAAGTTTCCGGAAGGTTATTTCAAGATAAAGATGTTAATGGTTTGTATGAAAAAGACAAAGGTGATGAACCTTTAGCGAATGAAACTATAGAACTTTACAAATGGAATGAAACCACATCCATATACGAACCGGCCAAAGTAAACGGTGAAAATGTGACTGCTACAACAGACAGTGCAGGAAATTATACATTTGATTACAATGATGGTGTTGGTTATGGTAATTATGCAGTGAAATTCCCAGACAAAGCGGGCTACCAATATACACTAAAAAATATTGGTAAAGACATCTCACTGGATAGTGATGCACCTTATAGCGGAGCAGATAGAGGCTGGGTGAAGCAAATCGATCCAACGCAACCAAAATCTCAGCACATTAATGCAGGTTATTACGCTTATGACCCTATGCAAGATTTAAAAGTTAATTTAAATGAAAAACAAGTACAGGTGGAAAATAGTTTAGAAATTACTTTACCGAAAGTCCCCGCTACTACAGGACAAGCTGCCGAAGATACTATCGAACCAAGCTTCTTTAAAAATATTAAAGCAGCAACAGATGGGTATAAATGGACTGTTGCAGATACCAATGTGGCAACAGTACAAACATTAGCGGATGGTTCAGCGGCTGTAGTAGGTATTTCCACAAAAGACAAAACGATTGATGTAACAGATTTAACGATTACCATCCAAGATATTTTTGGAACAGAACAAAGCTCTACAGCCCCAGTATATGTTACTTCAAAAGCCGGAACGACTGTTCAACAGGATGGTTATACCATGGGAGCAACTGATTTTTCGGTGGAGTACAAGGAAGCTACTAGTTTAACGGAAGCACAGGCCCTAACTCTTGCGAAAACAGCCGCTTTTGAAGAAGTAAAAGACGGCGTTAACTCAAGCGCAGAAAATCGTTTAGACCAAGTTCAAGTAAACCAAACACAATTAGATGCCATAAAAAATGGCTCTAATCAAGGTGGCGTGTATCCATTAACTTACACGATAACAAAAGATAGCAAAACGGTTTCAGTTACTATTCAAGTAACTGTAGCAAAAGATTTAACCGCAGTGAACGCACATGATTCTACTATTTATGTAGGAGACACATGGGATGCGGAAGACAACTTTGATAGTGCAACAAATAAAGAAGGCGACACTAATGTAGCATTTAGCGATGTAACAGTTACAGGAAGCGTGAATACCGAAGTAGCTGGAGTCTATCCGGTGACATACACCTATAATGGAGTTTCCTCGACTATTCAAGTTACTGTCAAAGCTAAACAAACAGCTGTGAACGCGCATGATTCCACAATTTATACAGGTGACACATGGAATGCGGGAGACAATTTCGATAGTGCGCTAGATAAAGATGGCAATTCCGTTGCTTTTACTGAGGTAACGGTGGCAGGAAATGTGAACACAAATGAAGCAGGTAGCTATCCAATCACTTATAGCTATGACGGCTTCGCGAAAACTGTTACAGTCACAGTAAAAGAAAATAAATCAGGTATCAGTGCTCATGACTCTACTATTTATGTAGGAGATGTGTGGAGTGCCAAAGATAACTTCGATAGTGCTTTTGATAAAGAAGGCAATGCGGTTGACCTAAAAGACGTTACAGTCACAGAAAAACCAACTGTAGATACGACAAAAGCAGGTGCTTATGAAGTCACTTACAAGTATGGCAAAGTATCGAAAAAAATCACTTTAACTGTAAAAGCTAAATTAACCGCAGTGAACGCGCATAATTCAAAGCTTTATGTCGGAGATACGTGGAAGGCTGAAGATAACTTTGATAGTGCGCTTGATAAAGACGGCAATTCAGTTACATTCGCCGATATCGAAGTAGAAGGAACCGTGGATACAACTAAAGCAGGAACATATCCTGTAACATACGTGTATGATGGGGTTAAGACAACAATTAATATCCAAGTGAAAGACATTCTAACTAATGTCCATGCACATGATTCAGTAATTTATGTAGGGGATAGTTGGAATCCTAAAGACAACTTTGACAAAGCTTTAGATAAAGATGGAAATATGGTAGCTTGGAATGAAATCACTGTCACAGAAATGCCAACTGTGGACTTAAAAACACCAGGTGTTTATCAAGTTACCTACAGTTATGCTGGAGTTTCGTCAACCATTCATGTTACAGTAGAACCAAGAAAAACGAGTATTGAAGTGCATGATAGTACAATTTATGCAGGAGATACATGGAAAGCAGCGGATAATTTCGATAGTGCTACAGATAAAAAAGGCGACAGAATTTCCTTTAAAGATTTGACTGTAACCGGAAACGTAGACAGTAGAGAAGCTGGCACTTATGAGGTAAGATATAGTTATGATGGAGTGGAAAAAATAGCACATATCAAAGTGTTAAAAAATCAAGCACAAATCACTGTAAAAGATAGCGTTCTTCCACAAGGTGAAAAATGGGAAGCCAAAGCAAATTTTGCAAGTGCAACAAATCGTGATGGCGTAGAAATCCCTTTCTCCAAAATTCAAGTAGATGGTACAGTAGATGTAAATAAAGCTGGAACATACAAAGTGATTTACACGTATGATCCAAATGAAGGGACAAAAGATGCTGGCAAAAAACAACTTGCTGCAATTGCAACGATAGAAGTAAAACCATTAAGTGTAAATCAAGAAGAACCTACCAAACCTAGCGTAAAAGAAGGAAAGACTAGGATAAAAATTATAAATGGAACACAGCATACAGCAACATATGAAGAAGCAAAACCATTACCAAAAACAGGTGACCAAACAAACACTTGGGTAATCTGGACAGGCTTGAGCTTACTTGTTCTAAGCATGCTCTTGTTGGTGATGAGAGGGAGAAAGAAAAAGTATTAATTTATGAAGAAACAATTAATACAAGATAGTAAAAATAAAAGGTAAACCAATACCGACCAGAGAAAACTGGTCGGTATTTTTGTTATTAGATACATTTAATTTCAGACATTGTTTAAGAAAGGTGGAGCAAATGAAAAAACAAAATAGATTAGAACTCGTTCTATTACAAGAAATCCATTCTACAGAACTTGATTTACCTCTTAAAGAATGGCAGCCTAGTCCCCAAGAAGAAATTTATTTAGTTGTTGATATGTTTATTGGAACAAATGATGTTAAAAAAGGCGGAAATTATTTTTATGTTTTAGTTGTAACTCCCGGAGCAATAAATAAATTGCAGCATGTTCCAAAAGAAAAACGAAAATTAATAGTAATGGAACATTATAGCTATGATTTACTTTTAAAAAAGATAGAAATCATTTTAGAAAAGTGTTCAAAAGAGAATTGGGATGATTCATGTCAAGCACTGCAAAACTATTTCTACTGGGAATTTGAAAATTATAAAAGCTAAAAAATGGACAAACTTAGCTTGTTAATTTAGTATAACCACCAAACCACTATGCCAATAGTCCAAACCATCGCAAGTGGCACTAAAATTCGGAATTTCGGCTTTTGCGTTTTATGGTGAAACAACTGCATTGACATCCAACTACCGAATGCCCCACCAAGAAAAGCGGTGAAAAGCAGTACAGATTCAGGTATCCGGTAAGCGTGTTTAATTGCCTTCCTTTTATCAACAGCGAATAATAGAAAAGAAATAAGCGTTATCGCGATTAAATATATCGTTAAAATCATCCAGAAATCCCCCTTTATTGCTAAATCTAACTTTATTTATTAGAATAAAAGCATACCACAAAAGAAAGCAGGGATAAAATGGTAAAAGAAATTATTCAAACTTCATCAGCCCCAAAAGCACTTGGACCATATTCACAAGCTGTAAAAGTGAATGGACTTATTTTCACATCAGGTCAACTTGGTATTAACCCAACAACCGGAGAATTAGCAGAAGGCGCAACAAAACAAGCCGAGCAAGCTTTTAAAAATTTAGCAGCTGTACTAAAAGAAGCTGGTTCTGGACTAGATAAAATCATTAAAGCAACTGTTTTTTTCAAAGACCTAAATAATTTTACAGCTGTGAATGAAGTATACGCTACTTTCTTTTCCAGCGATTTCCCAGCTAGAAGTGCTTTCCAAGTAGCGAAATTACCGCTTGATGCTGACATTGAAATCGAAGTTATCGCAGAAGCATAAATATTCAGAAATAAATTTGACAATTACGAGAAGTAAACGATATAATAAGAACCAATTACATAGTAACTTATCAAGAAAGGTGGAGGGTTCTGGCCCAGTGAAGCCTTGGCAACCGGACTTTTCACGGTGCCAAATCCAGCAGTATCACTGACAGATAAGGCACGCGAAACAGGTAAATCACTCTTTCCCTTAAAAGCTGTCTTTTTGGGGAAAGTTTTTTTGTACATAAAAATAACTAGAATTGAGGCGAAGAAAATGAATCAAGTGGCACCATTTTACGCAGATCATGTTGGAAGTATTTTACGGACAAAGGCAATTAAAGAGGCACGCGAGAAATTCCAAAGCGGCGAAATTACAACTCAAGAATTACGTGATATTGAAAACGCAGAAATTAAGTATATTGTTGAAAAACAAAAAGAAGTGGGTTTAAAAGCAATTACTGATGGCGAATTCCGCCGCGCTTGGTGGCATTTTGATTTCTTAGAGAATTTGGATGGAGTAGAAGGGTACAATGCAGCGGGAGGTATTCAATTTAGCAAAGTCCAAACAAAATCGCATTCGGTGAAAATCACTGGTCCAATTGATTTCACGACACATCCATTTATAGAAGATTTTATTTTCCTAAAAGAGGTAGTTGGTGAAAATCATGTAGCAAAACAAACGATTCCAAGTCCGGCGATGCTTCATTATCGTGGGGACATGGAGTATCAGCCATATATAGACGATGCTGATAAATTTGTAGCTGACTTAGCGGTGGCTTATCAAAAAGCGATTCAAGCCTTTTATGATGCCGGTTGTCGTTATTTACAATTAGATGATACGTCGTGGAGCTATTTATGCTCTGATGAACAGCGCGAAGTCGTACGTGAGCGAGGTTTCGACCCCGATACGCTGCAAGAAACGTATAAAACGCTCATCAATGAATCTATTAAATATAAACCAGCAGATATGGTTATTACGATGCACATTTGTCGCGGGAATTTTCGCTCTACATGGATAGCAGAAGGCGGTTATGGGCCAGTGGCAGAAACGTTATTTGGTAAACTAAATATCGATGGTTTCTTTTTAGAATATGATAATGAACGTTCTGGAGATTTTTCACCACTAAAATATGTAGCGCGCCCAGATTTGAAAATTGTTCTTGGCTTAATCACCTCTAAAACGGGGGATTTAGAAGACGAAACGGCAATCAAAGAACGAATTAGAGAGGCTAGTGAGGTTGTGCCGCTAAACCAATTACGCCTCAGCCCACAGTGCGGATTCGCCTCTACAGAAGAAGGTAATATTTTAAGCGAAGAAGCACAATGGAACAAATTACGTTACGTCGTCAAAATCGCAGAAGACGTTTGGGGAAAATAACGAATAAGAAGAACTGGCCTAAGCTAGTTCTTTTTTCGTCTTTACAAAAACAGCAAGTAGGAATAGAATAGATGTTCTAGAAGGAGGGGAAGCCCTTTGGATGACAAATTAAAAACCAAATTAACCTTATTACCTGAATCACCAGGTTGCTATATTTATAGAGACGAAAATAACGAAATACTTTATATCGGCAAATCTAAATGTTTAAAAAACCGTGTAAAGTCTTATTTTCATAGTAAACAAATCGGTAAAACGGCAAGGCTTGTAAGGCAAATTCGTGACTTAGAACTTATTATCACTACTTCCGAAAAAGAGGCGCTACTTCTCGAAATGATTTTAATTCAAAAATATCAACCGCCTTTCAATATCCAGTTAAAAGAAGGAACGAGTTATCCTTATATTAAAATCACGAATGAGAAAAACCCGCATATCGAAGTTGTTTTTGAAGTGAAACAAGATGGCGCACACTACTTCGGTCCATATCCAGGCCGTTTTTCAGCAAGGCAAACAGTAGAGCTTATTGAAAAATTATTCCCACTTTGTAGGTGTGATGGGAGACCGGGGCGTCCCTGTTTGTACTATCATTTAGGACTTTGCTTAGGGCCTTGCCAAGCGGAAATTGACCCTGCTGTATATAAAAAACAAATTCAAAAAATCAGTCGTTTTCTTGAAGGCGATGTTAAGGGCGTGAAGGGGAAACTCACTAAAGACATGGAAGCAGCCACCGAAAAATTAGAATTCGAAAGAGCTGCCGAATTACGAGATAAAATTCATGCAATTAATGAAACGATCGAAAAACAACATATTATTTTCCCTGGACTAAAAAATCGTGATATTATCGGCTGCTATGAACAAGATAATTATTTAAGTGTCTTCGTTTTCTTTGTTCGAAATGGCGCAATCAATGGAAGTAAGTGGCATGTTTTTCCAATCGAAAATTCACTTCAAGAAGATTTAGCTCACTTTATCAATCAATTTTACGATGATCCAAATAACATCCAACCAAAAGAGTTGCTAATAGCTGAAAAACTCGATAAAATTACCTTGAGAGAGCCACTCCGCAAGGCTTCTATATTCCCACAAAAAGGTGGGAAAAAGAAACAACTTAATTTAGCTATTGAAAATGCTAAGAGTACGTATACCGCTTATGCTAAGATGAAAGAATACGATTTTGAAACCCAATTGAAAAACAGTTAGAAGCTAGCTTTCGCTGATTAGCTTCTTTGTTTTGCTGTGTTGAAAATCTTATCATAAATAACTATGGTCAATAATCTAGCCTTATGGTAAAATCTTACGAGTACGGAAAAAATTAATGCTACATAAAAATAATTAATTATAGCTAAACACATATAGAGGGAGGACACAATATGAAGAAATTTTCACGCTTCATACTAACAATGGCAATTTCATGTGTTGCCATGTTCATTTTCACAGGAAACGGGTTAAATGCAAAAGCCGCAGAAGAAACATACTTAATTGGTACTGATACTACATTTGCACCTTTTGAATTTGAAAAAGATGGGAAACATGTCGGTATCGATATGGATATTCTTAAGGCCATCGCTAAAGATCAAAATTTCAACTATGAAATTAAAGCAATGGGATTCAATGCAGCAGTTCAAGCGCTTGAAGCTAACCAAGTAGACGGTGTTATTGCTGGAATGAGTATTACAGACGAACGGAAACAAAAATTTGATTTCTCTGACCCGTATTATGATTCTGGTGTGGTGATGGGAATCCTGAAAGATAACGATGAAATCAAGAATTATGAAGATTTAAAAGGAAAAAAAGTAGCTGTTAAAACAGGTACAGAAGGTTATGCTTTTGCTGAAAAAATCAAAGCGAAATATGGTTTTGATATTGTTGTTTTTGATGATTCCGCACAAATGTATGATGATGTTAAAACAAGAAATTCAGTTGCATGTTTTGATGATTATCCAGTACTCGCTTATGGTGTGCAAACTGGAAACGGCTTAAAAATCGTTACTGAAAAAGAAAAAGGAAATTCATATGGTTTTGCCGTTAATAAAGGCCAAAATCAAGAACTTTTAAAGAAATTCAATGCTGGTCTTGTTAATATTAAAGCTAGCGGAGAATATAAGGAAATCCTTAAAACTTATTTAGGAAAAGACGCTGTTAAAGAAAATACTACTGAAAAAGGCTTCATGGGTATTATTAAATCTTCCTGGCCAGCACTTTTAGCTGGAATGTGGTTGACGATTCGTCTAGCCGTTGTTTCATTAATTATTGCCTTTATAATCGGGATTACATTTGGCTTTATGAAAGTAAGCAACAGTAAAATTCTACGTGGAATTGCAACGGTTTATGTGGATATTTTCCGTGGAACACCGTTAATTGTTCAAGCATTCTTCTTCTACTTTGGTATTCCAGCAGCGCTCGACTTTAGGATGCCAGTATTCTTGGCAGGGGTCATAGCTCTAAGCTTAAATGCCGGTGCTTATATGGTAGAAATTGTCCGCGGCGGGATTCAATCTGTTGACAAAGGACAAATGGAAGCAGCAAGAAGTCTTGGCTTACCACATAAAAAAGCAATGATGAAAGTTGTTCTACCGCAAGCAATTCGGATGATGATTCCATCCTTTATCAACCAGTTCGTTATCACTTTGAAAGATACGTCGATTATGTCGGCAATTGGGCTCGTCGAATTAACACAATCTGGTAAAATTATTATGGCGCGTACGTTTGAAAGTACATGGACTTGGCTTATCATCGGAATTATGTACTTGATCGTCATTACCATCTTAACGAAAGTGTCCGATCGTTTGGAAAGGAGATTACGAAATGACTAAACTTAAAGTAACAGGCCTTAAAAAAAGTTTTGGCGCGAATGAAGTGCTAAAAGGCATTGGTATAGAAGTAAAAGAAGGTGAAGTAGTGTGTGTCATCGGGCCATCTGGTTCTGGTAAAAGTACCTTTCTTCGTTGCATGAATAACTTGGAGGAAATCACTGCGGGTGAAGTAATTGTCGACGATTATAATATCACCGATAAAAAAGTAGATATTAATAAAGTTCGGGAAAACATTGGTATGGTTTTCCAACATTTTAATTTATTCCCACATCTTTCTGTTTTAGAAAATATTACTTTAGCTCCAGTGGAATTGAAAAAAATGGATAAAGAAGCAGCGAAAAGTAACGCGCTTCGTTTGCTCGAACAAGTTGGTTTAAGAGAAAAAGCAGATGAGTTTCCTAATCAACTGTCTGGTGGACAAAAACAACGTGTTGCTATTGCGAGAGCTCTTGCAATGGATCCTGATATTATGTTGTTTGATGAGCCAACATCTGCGCTTGACCCTGAAATGGTCGGAGAAGTTCTTGGTGTAATGAAAGAGTTAGCTAAAGGTGGAATGACAATGATGATTGTTACCCACGAAATGGGCTTTGCTCGCGAAGTTGGTGATCGTGTTATCTTTATGGATGGTGGTTATATTGTGGAAGAAGGAAAACCAGCAGATATTTTTGACCATCCTACAAACGAAAGAACAATCAGTTTCTTAGATAAAGTTTTATAAAAAAAAGCAATATACCTGAAAAATACAGGTATATTGCTTTTTTTATTGTTTTGTTAAAATAGGGTTTTTTCGGTTTTTTGAGTATTGTTCGTAAGCATATCCCATATTCAGTAAAGCTATGTCCGTATTTCGCCGAGAAATAAATGTTAAGCTTACGGGTTGACTTGATTCCTCATCATAGCCAGCTGGGATAGTGAGCTCTGGGTTTCCAGCGATGGGTGCTAAAAACATCACAGATCCGCCCATACCAACTGTTACAACTGCATCTAACTTGTCATTTTGTAATGCAGAATCCAGTTCGCTTCGGGCAGTACGAATAAGTTGATTGGCTAAATCATCCGCTTGCTTTTTCGTCATCGTGCTTTTCTGCGCCTTTATAAGTTCACTTTGACCATATTGCATATTTCTACTAGGATTAGTGTTATTAAAAGCGATAATTGATTCTAATGTCGACATAGGAGAATGATTAATTTGTAAAAATTGATTAAGATCTCGTTTGAAATCTGCGTTTAATAAAGTGGAAAAATCAACATCTACTTGCTCTAATTCTTGTATTGCGATGCCTTCTATAATGGTGGCACCCGCGTTTGTTAAATCTTTTTTGATTTTCTTGAGGATAGCCGTTTCTTCATTACTTTCGCCGTCAGCCAGTAGTCCAATTTTTTTATTTTTAAGTGCATCTTTGGAAAGGTTTGTTTGTTTTGTTTCGTCCATTAAGATATTTGCTGTTACATAAGCATCTGTGACTGTCTTTGTAAGGGGACCAGGTGTATCAAATCTACTTGAGAGCGGGATAATTCCCGCGTTATTTACAAGACCTTGACTAGGTTTAAAGCCAACTGCTGATTGGGCTGAGGCTGGCGAAATGATAGAACCATTTGTTTCTGTTCCGATGGCAATGGCAGCAAAATCACACGTAGCGGCAGTTGCAGATCCAGAGCTTGAACCAGAAGGATCTAAATCTGAAGAATAAGGGTTTTTACTCAATCCTTTTTTTCCTGAGTAGCCATTCGGTAATTCATCATCCATTCCAGCTGCCCATTCGGACATATTGGTTTTGCCAAGAATTAAGGCACCATTTGCTTTCAATTTTTCCACGATAGCTGCATCTTTTTCTATAACCCAGTCTTCAAGAGCTACAGTACCGGCACTTGTTGGAAGAGTGATAGTGCCTATATTATCTTTTAAAAGGATAGGCATACCGTAGAGAGCGGGTTTGTTTGTTGTATTTTGATTATCAAGTTGTTCTGCTTCTGAAATAATAGTAGGGCTAATCTCCGTTACTGAATTTAACATAAGTCCGTTTTGATCGTACTTTTTAATTCGGTTGAGGTAAATTCCAGCTAATTCTTTATAACTTAATTGGTTAGTTGAAATCAAATATTGAAGTTTAGCTATGTCAGCTCCAACTACTAGATGCTCTTTCGCTTCAAGCGTTGCTAGATCCAATGTTTCTAGCTGGGCATTGATTGGTTCCATTACTCGATTTTTATCATAAAAATACATATCTTTGGTTGGCGCCTCCTCCACCGGTTCTTGTTGATTTGGAGTTGTTTTCTTTGGCGTATTGTTATTTGGGTTGGAACTTTTCTTTTTTTTCACTTGTGCTTTTTTGTCATCTGCTAATTTGATTTCAGTATTTTTATTTTGATAAATAGGCTTTTGTGGGGTTTTTCCAGATAATTCATCCACTTCTAATGTGTTATTGCCAAATTTTGTTTCTAGTTCGATACTTTTATTATTTGAACTGCTTTTTTTATCTTTATCAGGTTGACTTGAATCTTTTGGTTTGGAAGGCGGACAATCTTTTTTCGAAATAGAAGTGTTTTTTTCAGGGGTTGAAGTTTGTTGATTTGTTAAGAAGAGATAGGTTCCGGTTACGATAAAAGTTGAAAAAATTGCGGTACAGCTAATAATAATCCGTCTTTTCATGTCATTCCTCCGATGTTTGATGCCTTTATTTTATTATATAGGAAATACATGATGAAAACTGTGACAAAAGTGTGAAAGATAAAAAGTTTTTGTTTTTAAGCGCTGAATCAATGAAGAAGGGATGTTTGTTAGTTATTTTATTTATAATCAAGATTTTGTGGAGATGTTTTTTCACATTTTCGTCACAAAACAGTAATTTTTTAACTTTTAGTCAACAATTATTGCTTCTTATATTTTATAATTATATAAAAAGCTACTATAAATTCATTGGGAAACATTATATGAAAAAGATGATTATTCTTTATATTAATATGGTATTATCCAATAAAATTCGGTTTTCAAACGCTTTCTTGAAAAAAATCGAGATTATAGGTTAGTTTTTTACTTAATAGGGTATTTTTACTAAAGAGAATATGGTAAAGTAAGGGAAGAGAGATAATGAAAAGAATGAAAACAAATTTGGAAGATGGAGTGATGAGTTTGGATAATAATCAAAAAGATTTGAATCAAGTAATCCGTCAGCTCAAAGAAAAAGGTATCGTGGTTGAAAAAACCAAATCCCGAAAAGATATATGGAAAGCGGTAAGCGGTAAAGCAATACCAAATATGACACTTCGATTGCAATAAAATGGATGAGTGGAGAATTTTTATATGTTATTTGCGGTTGTTTTTGTAAGTGAACGAAAAACAACAAAATATACATGTAAACTTACTCCGCTTTTTTCTTTGTCATAAATTAGTCATTAAGTTTTGATGTTTCTGTTATCCTTTTTAAGCGAAAATGTTGTATGATGGTAGGGAAGACTTTTGTGAAGGAAGAAAATAGAAATAGAGTGAGGCAAATACATGAAAAAAGAAGTAGTTAACCAACAATCTATTTATGTTCATATTGATCATGTTATTAACAATGTAGCGACTAGCGGCATCTCTTTTTGTGATTTTCTAAATGGTGTAGGCCAACCACCTGAAAATATATTGTTAATTAAACATAATATGGAAGATGCGTCTTATAATGCACACACCGCTTTTCATTACTTAGAGCCAGGAGATTTAGCAAATATAGCTAAAGAAAATTTTAGTCCACTTTGTTGGATTGATTTTGAAGATGTGGAACTTTTGAACCAACTTACACCACAAGAAGTAGCTGAGATGCTTTATCTTGCGCATACAGGTCGCCACCTTCGTTCACCTTTTTATTATAAATTACAAAATAATTTTGTTTATTTAACTAGGGAAGACGGCCGCTACAATAAAGTATATTACCGGAATTTAAATCATTTTTATATGTTGTTAAGTTATGTCATTGCCCGGAAAACATCGGAACTTGTTAATGAAAAAGGCATTTTTTCGTTTGGAAAGAAAAAATATGTTTCCGAACCACCAGTTGAGCTACTCAAAAAAATGGCCGATTATTTTAAAGACGGTGCTTGTATCGCAATGGATGATGTCGTTAGAACTAGGACCCAAATTGAAGTACCAATTGGCCTTGGACTTACGGAAGAAATGACTGAACTAGAAATAACTTCAAAAATTTACTATGAAGAAGAAGTTGCAAAATTAGTCTATGATTTAAAACAAAATGAATGGAAATATATCGAAAAATAAAAAATCAAACCTTTTCCTTTACGTTTGGTTTTTTATTTGATAGAATTTAACTAATGAACGTTAGTTAGGAGGGAGTTTCTAATGACAAAAAAACTTATTAAAGAAATAGCGCTAACCCTTTTTGCGGAAAAAGGATACGACGGGACCGCTCTTTCTGAAATTGCGAAAGCTGTAGGGATTAAAACGCCTTCGCTATATGCACACTTTCCCTCTAAAGAAGCGCTTTTTATGGAAGTGTACCAAGATTCAATCCACATAGAATTAAGCGAATTAAGTAAAGTGGCTGAGCAAGAAGAGTTGATAGGAGCAGAAAAACTTCGAACAATTTTTTTTGTTGCAACTGATTTTTCAAGTAGTCCTGATACAAAGAAATTTTTCCAGCGAGCGGTATTTTATCCACCAAAGTCCCTTTTTAATGAATTAAAAGAAGAAACAAGGACTTATGAGCAATTAACGAATGATATTTTACGAAAAACACTTGAACCTGCTGTGTCTGAAGTTGTGTTAATAAGATGGATGCATGTATTTTATGCGTTACTTGATGGGCTTAGCGTGGAGCACGGAATTTATGATGAAACAGAATTTGAATTGCGTAGGAAATCCGCATGGGAAGTTCTCGCAAGTTTACTCGAATAAATTGGAGGTAAGGAAAATGGCTTGGTTTTATTTGATTATGGCAGGATTATCGGAAATTGTTTGGGCTTTTGGACTGAAAGAATCTCACGGCTTTACAATGGTAGGGTGGAGCCTTTTAACAATAGCCTTTCTAATTGTTAGTTTCGGTTTGTTTTCGCTTTCCATGAAGTCGATTCCAATTGGTACGGCCTATGCGGTATTCACCGGAATCGGGGCAGCTGGTACGGCGATTATTGGAATGATTTTTCTTTCAGAAGGTGTTTCTTTTTGGAAAATTGTTTCGTTAATTGTCTTACTAACAGGAATTATTGGTCTTAAGTTAGTGGATGGTAATGAGTCTGAGAAGGAGGCTAAATAACGATGGATTGGATATTTTTACTTGTAGCAGGTTTGTGCGAAATGGTTTTTGTTGTGATGCTGAAGTTATCAGATGGGTTTAAACGTCTTGGATTTGCGGTACTCACCATTATCTTTATGTCAGCGAGCTTCTTCTTATTATCTCTCGCACTTAAAACAATTCCGATTGGTACAGGTTATGCGATTTGGACCGGAATTGGGGCTGTTGGCAGTGTCACACTCGGAATGGTGGTCTTCAAAGAGCGTAAGAGTGTCGGGAAACTGCTCTTTATTACGATGATTATTGCTGGCGTTGTCGGTCTAAAATTAACATCTGGCGTTTAAATAAAATAGGTTGGAAAAGATCTTTTTGGAATAAGCGCACACCTTTCTTAATCCAAAAATGAAGATTTTTTCAACCTATTTTTTAGTTATGTCTTTTCATCTTGCTAAAACATGGTAAAATAGATAAAGCGAATAATGACGGAGGGGTATTATGAAAACCAAGTTAATTTTATTATACGGTGGAAAATCTGCTGAGCACGAGGTTTCCTTACAAACAGCATTTTCAGTAATCAATGCTTTAGATTTAGAAAAATTTGAAGCTAAGCCAATATATATTACCAATGACGGGGAGTGGATTCAAGGGCCACTTCTTTCTGGAAAATTAGATTTTGTCGAACAATTACGTTTTTCGGCTACAGATACAGTAAGACTTGCTACGACTGAATCAGAGAAATCTGAAGGGGAAGCAATTAGCCCAGCTGTTTTAGAAGCTGACGGACAAGAAACAGTCGTATTCCCACTTTTACATGGTCCAAACGGGGAAGATGGAACTGTCCAAGGCTTGTTCGAAGTTTTAAATATTCCTTACGTTGGCAATGGCGTCCTAGCTTCATCGGCAGCAATGGATAAAATTGTGATGAAGAAAATTTTTGCAGACGCTGGTATTCCACAAGTTCCAGCAGTTGCTGTTCGTTTAATTGATTGGAAAAACTATCAAGCGGAAATGATTGCTGAGATGGAAGAAGTACTTACATATCCAGTCTTCGTAAAACCAGCAAATCTTGGTTCAAGTGTTGGTATTAGTAAAGCAACAAACAAAAAAGAATTAGCAGAAGCAATGGCAGAAGCATTTTTATATGACCGCCGTGTTGTTGTCGAACAAGGAGTAGTCGCTCGTGAAATCGAAATGGGTGTACTTGGAAACGATACGCCAGTTTGCTCTGTTCCTGGTGAAATTTTGCCAGAAGGTGCAGTTGCCACTTTCTACGATTACAAAGCTAAATATCAAGATAATAATACTGCGTTAATTATTCCGACTGAAGTAGAACCGGAAATTTTGGAACAAATGAAAGAATATGCAGTTCAAGCATTCTTAGGTCTTGATGCAAGCGGGCTAGTGCGTGCTGACTTTTTCTTAACGGAAGATAATCAGTTGTTCTTAAATGAAGTAAATACAATGCCTGGTTTCACACCATATAGCATGTATCCACTACTTTGGCAGGAAACTGGCTTACCATACGGAGCGTTAATTGAACGATTAGTTGATTTGGCAAAAGAACGCCACGCCGCTAAAAATGCACTTAAATATAGATTAGAAGACTAAAATAAACAAGAAAGCAGTTTTCAGATGCGGAAGCTGCTTTTTTATGGAAGAGAGCGATTTAATTTGAAAAAAACAGTAGGCGAAGTAGTAGCAATGTTAGATAGTTCCATCCATGTAGATACATTTCGCGATGTCGTCATTACTGGCGTTTGTTTTGACACAAGGCAAATAAAGTCAGGAGATTTATTTGTTCCATTTGTAGGGAATTTGCGTGATGGACATGAATTCGTAAGTCAGGCACGAGAAATGGGAGCAGTGGCGACTTTTTGGCAAAAAGATGTACCAAATCCACCAACTGATTTCCCGGTTATTTTAGTGGAAAATACTTTGCTAGCACTTCAAGAACTGGCAGCGAAATATATTCAGCAAGTAAAACCAAAAGTAATTGCAATCACTGGAAGCAATGGAAAAACGACTACAAAAGATATTATGGCAGCAATTGTTGAAACGACTTATAAAGTGCACTATACTGGCGGGAATTTTAATAACCATATCGGCTTACCTTATACTATTTTAACGATGCCGGAAGATACCGAAGTGGCAGTACTTGAGATGGGGATGAATCATCGTCATGAAATCGAAGTGCTTTCGAAAATTGCCAAACCTGATATTGCGATTATTACTAACATTGGGGAGGCACATATTGAATATCTTGGTTCACGCGAAGAAATTGCTAAAGCGAAACTTGAAATTACAGCTGGTCTAAACCCAAGTGGGATTTTAATTTATCCGCATGAAGAAAATCTTCTTCTAGGAAATATAGATGGTGACTTTAGACAACTAACTTTTGGTAAATCAGATGCAGCGGAAATTTACCCATTAGAAATTCGCGCTGAAGCAGAAGGAACCTCTTTTATAACAAACTGGGAGCCAGACCTTGAAATCTTTGTTCCAATTATTGGGGAGCATAACGTTTTCAACACGATGGCGGCAATGCTTGCGGCAAGAGAAATTGGTATTGAAGGAGAAAAAATACAATCAGCACTTAAAAACATGGAACGTTCTAAAAGTCGTTTAGAATGGATAACGACAAAAAGTGGCGCACGTATTTTAAATGATGCCTATAATTCCAGTCCGACTGCGTTAAAAACAGTTTTAAAAACTTTTATGCATATGGACTCAAAAGGTAAACCAAAATATTTAGTGCTTGCAGATATGCTTGAATTAGGCGATTTGTCGACAAAACTACACCAAGAATCTGCCGAAGTACTAGAAAATGACACGATTGAGAAGATTTTCTTATACGGTGAAGCGATGAAAGCTTTCAAATCAGTCGCTGAGACAAAAATTGGTCAGGGAAAAGTTCAACACTTTGACACAAAGGAATCGCTTGAGACGGCGCTTCTTTCAGAAATAAATGGAAATGAATGGATACTGGTCAAAGGTTCTTACGGAATGGGCTTGAAAGATGTAGTAGAAAATCTTATTATTAAGTAACGAATAAAATTGGACATATGATATTACCGCTTAATTGGTAATTATTTGGACAGGAGGAAAGGCATAATGGTTGCTTGTTTGTGTATTCATGGTTTTACTGGTTCGCCGTCCGAGGTGAAGCCGCTCGCTGATTATTTGCGAGAGCATACAGATTGGGATGTTTTAGCACCCACATTACCTGGCCATGATCACCTGAGCCACTTAAAAAATGTGACGTATAAAGATTGGATTGTTTTTGTAGACAGTATTTTAAGTCAAATGCTAAAAGAAGACGATGAAGTATATATTATTGGTTTTTCTATGGGTGGTTTGCTCGCGGGATGGCTCGCGAGGCATTATCCAGAAGTGAAAAAGTTAGTACTTCTAAGCACAGCCGTAAATGCGATGGAATGGCCACAAATTATCGGAAATTCCAAGCAAGTATTAACGGAAGCAAAAGAAGTAACGCTTAAAAATAGCCCGATGTTTAAACGTTATCAAAAGAAAGTAACCGAAACCCCTTGGACTTCGACACTACAATTCAAAAAAATGGTAGCTCTAGCAAAACCAGTTTTTGAACATATTGAAATTCCAACTTTTATTGCACAAGGCAGCGCCGACCAAATAGTTCCTGCTGAAAAAAGCGTTAATTTTTTAATGGAAAGTATACCTGGTCCAAAAGAATTATTTATTTTAGAGGGGTCAAAACATGTAATTTGTCAGGATGAACAAGCAGATAAATTATTTGCAGCTGTTTTGACGTTTTTACAAAAAGAAGTGGTTGTTCTAAATGCAAATTAAAAAATCGATTCAGCTCTCAGTTGCTGAATCGTTTTTTTTGTTTTCGCCAACAGAATCTCGGGCTATTAAATTAGTAGCAAGCGCCAGATGAACAAAGCCCTCATCTGGTTTTCTTACGCGGTTATACATAAGTTCTACTGCTTTTTCTCCCATAAAGGAGAGATTTGTACACATAGTTGTAAGCTGAGGATTACTAAGTACAGTAAATTCGGTATTATCGAAACAAATAATCGATAAGTCTTTTGGGATGTTATATCCTTTTGATTGCAAATAAGTATTCAAAATAAAGCCAAGACCTGAATTGACGCAAAACCAAGCAGTTGGAAGTTCATCTAACTCGTCTAACGTCCGGTACAGTGTCGTTTGTTCTTCTTTAATTCGTGTAATGGCATATTTTTCATTAAAAGGAATGTGATAATACTGCAATGCTTTTTTATAGCCTTCAAAACGTTCTTCGTAACTCGGCGAAAAAGTTATATCACCAAGAAAACCGATTTTTTGATGCTTGTTTTCAATTAAAAATTCAACTGCCATAAACGCACCATCTTTATTTTGGCTAATAACTGCATCAGCTTTTAAATGCGGATCGTGGTGATCAATGAGTACCACTGGCATACCAAGTTCAATCACTTTCTTACTATATGCTGTATTTATATGCGAAAGTAAGAATATTCCTGTCCAGTTTTCTTTTTTCAATTGCTCGGGAAGTTGATTCATTCGAGCCTCGTCATCGGTCACTGGAAAAATAATTAATTCTGCTTGGTGCGCAATGACGCTTTGTTTTATATTATCAATAATTTCGCCAAAAAAACTACGCTGTGATAAAGCGAATGAAGTTGCCAAAAGTGCAAATTTTTCTTTTACGACTTCTCGCGCAATTTCTCTTTTATATTTATAGCCTAATTCATCAGCCATTTTAAAAACAGCTAGTTTTGTTTGTTCACTAACCCCGTTTTTATTACCTAAAGCTTGTGAAACTGAATTTTTCGTTATATTTAGCCTGTCAGCAATATCTTGCATCGTAACTTTCTTCATATTTCCCCCTCCGTTTTCCTCTGTTTATTCTATTATAGAAG
>NZ_JAARZJ010000018.1 GCF_014229245.1 Listeria farberi
CTCAATATTGTCTGGTAGTTATGGCGAGAAGGTCACACCCGTTCCCATCCCGAACACGGTAGTTAAGCTTCTCTGCGCCAATGGTAGTTGGGGGCTTCCCCCTGCGAGAGTAGGTCGCTGCCGGGCAGTATTTCTGGAGGTTTAGCTCAGCTGGGAGAGCATCTGCCTTACAAGCAGAGGGTCAGCGGTTCGATCCCGTTAACCTCCATTTTTTATGCCGGCTTAGCTCAGTTGGTAGAGCAACTGATTTGTAATCAGTAGGTCGCGAGTTCGACTCTTGCAGCCGGCACCATTAATATTTTCTTTATAATAATACATATTTTTATTATAGAGAGCCGTTAGCTCAGTTGGTAGAGCATCTGACTTTTAATCAGAGGGTCGCTGGTTCGAACCCAGCACGGCTCACTTTTGCGGGTGTGGCGGAATTGGCAGACGCACCAGATTTAGGATCTGGCGCCGCGAGGCGTGGGGGTTCAAGTCCCTTCACCCGCACTTATTATACAATATGCGGAAGTAGTTCAGTGGTAGAACATCACCTTGCCAAGGTGGGGGTCGCGGGTTCGAACCCCGTCTTCCGCTCCATATTTTATAGCAACGCCGGGGTGGCGGAACTGGCAGACGCACAGGACTTAAAATCCTGCGGATAGTGATATCCGTACCGGTTCGATTCCGGTCCTCGGCACTTATATTTGCGCCCATAGCTCAACTGGATAGAGTACTTGACTACGAATCAAGCGGTTAGAGGTTCGACTCCTCTTGGGCGCACTTTATTAAACGGGAAGTAGCTCAGCTTGGTAGAGCACTTGGTTTGGGACCAAGGGGTCGCAGGTTCGAATCCTGTCTTCCCGATTGTTTCATCTTTTATTATGGGGCCTTAGCTCAGCTGGGAGAGCGCCTGCTTTGCACGCAGGAGGTCAGCGGTTCGATCCCGCTAGGCTCCACTTACTTCACATTTAATCACATAATTAGAAAGAAAATGGTAGCCTTATTATCATCATGGCGGCGTAGCTCAGCTGGCTAGAGCGTTCGGTTCATACCCGAGAGGTCGTGGGTTCGATTCCCTCCGCCGCTATTTTCAATCTTGGACCTTTAGCTCAGTTGGTTAGAGCAGACGGCTCATAACCGTCCGGTCGCAGGTTCGAGTCCTGCAAGGTCCACTTGTCACTTTATTATTATCATGGAGGAATACCCAAGTCTGGCTGAAGGGATCGGTCTTGAAAACCGACAGGCGGGTAATACCGCGCGGGGGTTCGAATCCCTCTTCCTCCGTTTTTCACTTGTGATATGTGGACTAAATTAAATATTATTGTCGCGGGGTGGAGCAGTCTGGTAGCTCGTCGGGCTCATAACCCGAAGGTCGTAGGTTCAAATCCTGCCCCCGCAATAGAGTGGTTCCGTGGTGTAGGGGTTAACATGCCTGCCTGTCACGCAGGAGATCGCGGGTTCAAATCCCGTCGGGACCGCCATTATGGCTTGGTAGCTCAGTTGGTAGAGCACTTGATTGAAGCTCAAGGTGTCGGCAGTTCGATTCTGTCCCAAGCCATTCTTTTTTAAACATTTTTGCCTTATGGCGGATATGGCGAAGTGGTTAACGCACCTGATTGTGGTTCAGGCATTCGTGGGTTCGATTCCCATTATCCGCCCTTTGTTTTAAATTTTATTATGCGGGTGTAGTTTAGTGGTAAAACTACAGCCTTCCAAGCTGTTGTCGTGGGTTCGATTCCCATCACCCGCTTTTTACCATGAAAATAGTTTTCTAGGGCCTATAGCTCAGCTGGTTAGAGCGCACGCCTGATAAGCGTGAGGTCGATGGTTCGAGTCCATTTAGGCCCATTTTATTCCACAGTAGCTCAGTTGGTAGAGCAATCGGCTGTTAACCGATCGGTCGCAGGTTCGAGTCCTGCCTGTGGAGTTATTCTTCCAAAATAGAATATTTATATATCTGGGGAAGTACTCAAGTGGCTGAAGAGGCGCCCCTGCTAAGGGTGTAGGTCGCTCGCGCGGCGCGAGGGTTCAAATCCCTCCTTCTCCGCCAGATATGGCCCGTTGGTCAAGCGGTTAAGACACCGCCCTTTCACGGCGGTAACACGGGTTCGATTCCCGTACGGGTCATCTGAAAAACAATGTCGAACATCGACATTGTTTTTTTTAGTAAGTTTTTGGAGGTGTGCTATGGGGGCAAAAGGGAAGTTTTGGATTTTAACGATGGTTGTAGCCATATCTGGATTGTCTCAGGGAGTTTTACTGCCACTTATTGCAATAATTTTGGAAGAAAAGGGAGTAAGTGCAGGTATAAATGGATTTCATGCCACAGGAATTTACTTAGGAGTTTTATTGATTTCTCCATTTATTGAAGCACCATTACATAAATATGGTTATAAACCTATAATATTAGTTGGTGGAGCGCTTGTTGCAATTGCAATATTTGCTTTTCCTATCTGGTTTAATTTATATTTTTGGTTTATATTTCGATTACTTATTGGGATAGGGGATCATATGTTGCACTTTTCTTCACAGACATGGATTGGTGCAATGAGTGATCCTAGTAAGCGTGGTCGGAATATGGCTATTTATGGTTTGTTTTTCTCTGTAGGGTTTGCAATTGGGCCACAGTTAGTCAATTTGGCGAAAATAAGTGCTAACTTGCCTTTCTTTTTATCAGGTATTTTAGTTTTAATTGCTTGGAGCCTTGTTTGGTTTGTTCGAAATGATTTTGTTGGAGAAAAAGCTGTTATTCGAAAAATTTCTTTTTGGGGAAGTTTAAAACGTTTTTCGGGTGTATTTAAGATGGCTTGGATGGCAATGATTCCACCATTTTTATATGGAATTCTTGAGACGGGTCTTAATGCGACGTTTCCAGTTGTAGGATTACGTGATGGACTTGATACAACAATGATTGCGTTAATTATTTCTTCTTTTTCAGTTGGGACAATTATTTTTCAAGTACCGATTGGAATTATTAGTGATAAATTTGGTCGGAATAAAATGTTACCTTTTTTAATTGGAGCAGGGGCTATTGTTTTTGTATTGATAGCTTTTGTTAAGACACCTATTTTCTTTGTGATATTCTTCTTTGTTTTAGGGATATTACTAGGCTCGCTTTATTCTTTGGGATTATCTTATATGACTGATTTGACACCTCTCGAACTACTTCCGGCTGGAAATATTTTGGTTGGAATGTTCTTTAGTCTAGGGAGTATAATTGGGCCGAGTGCTACGGGAATGATGATTGGTGTTTTTGGAAATCAAATATTTTATTTTGTGATTGCTGGAATCCTGTTGTTAGGCTGTTTATTGTTAACTTTTGGAAGACAAAAAGAAGCATTTTGAAAAAAATTAAAAATTTAATGATTGACAGTTTTTAGTTGCAAGTGGTATGATGATTTCAATCCAATTTAGGTGATTGAAAAAACTAAATAAATTACTCTTATTATGAGTGGTAGAGGGACTGGCCCGTTGAAACCCAGCAACCTTTCAATTCGTTGAAAAGGTGCTAAATCCTGCGAAGTGTGATGCTTCGAGAGATAAGAGAGACTTAAAAAGTTTCACTGTATTTGTGTATCGAAACTTCCAAACCTCTCTAATTCTCTAGGGAGGTTTTTTATTGGCAAAAAATGGAGAGGATAAGGTGATAGGTATGGTAAAGGCGATTAGTTCAAACTTGGGGTATCCGAGACTTGGGGAGAAACGTGAATGGAAACGTGCGTTAGAAAAGTTTTGGAATGGTACGATTTCTGAAGAAGAATTATTGGCGGAAACGAAGGCTTTAAGATTACATGCGCTGAAAAAACAACAAGATAAAGGAATTGATCTGATTCCAGTTGGTGATTTTAGTTTTTATGATCAGGTGCTTGATACGAGTGTGACATTTGGAATTATTCCGAAACGTTTTCAGCATAATGGTGGGAAAGTTTCCCTAAATACATATTTTGATATTGCACGTGGTAAGAGTGATGCGGTTGCCTCTGAAATGACGAAATGGTTTAACACGAACTATCATTATATTGTTCCAGAACTTGCTGATGCGGATCCGAAAGTATTAGATAATCGGGCGCTTTACTATTACGAAGAAGCCAAGAGAGAACTTGGTATTGAAGGGAAACCAGTGCTAGTTGGGCCGATTACTTATTTAAAACTAGGAAAAGGTAGCGATGCGGAAAGTTTTGAAGGATTATTAGATAAATTTATTCCGGCGTATGTAGAAATTTTGAAAGGTATCGAAGCTGCTGGTGCTACATGGGTGCAAATTGATGAGCCTTATCTTGCAACTAGCTTTGATAAATCAGAAATTGCTTTCTTCGAAAAAGTCTATCAAGCATTTCAAGTAGCGGTTCCGAATTTGAAAATTGAGTTACAAACTTATTTTGAAAGTTTGGATTATTATGAAGAGGTTGTTAATTTGCCAGTAGCAGCTGTAGGAATTGATTTTGTTCATGATCATGGGGATTCGCTAAAAGCACTTAGAGATTACGGATTTCCGGAAGATAAGTATTTAGCGGCTGGTGTAATTGATGGTCGAAATGTTTGGCGCAGCGACTTGGATGCGAAACTAGCGCTGCTTACGGAGATTGCGAGTTATGTGGAAGATGGGAGACTGATTGTTCAGCCATCTAACTCATTATTGCATGTTCCGGTAACGAAGCTAAATGAGCCAGATTTGGATGAAGTAATTCTTGGTGGTTTATCATTTGCTGATCAGAAATTAGATGAAATTGCTGTTTTAACCAAAGCTTTGACGAATGGCGCGGAAAGTGTGGCGACTGAACTAGAAGAAGCTCGTGCAGCAGTGAAGGCGCTCAATGAATCGAGTCATCGAAATAATTTAGAAGTACAAGAAGCAATAGCTAATTTAGCAAATGTACGAGTGGACCGGGAGTTGCCATTTGCGGAACGAATTAAATTACAGCATGCATGGTTGAAATTACCGCTATTCCCAACGACAACGATTGGAAGTTTTCCACAATCATCTGAAGTTCGGAAGACGCGTGCAGACTGGTTAAAAGGTAGTATCACGGATGCGGAATATAATGCTTTTATTGAAAAAGAAACGGCGCGCTGGATCAAAATTCAAGAGGATTTAGATATTGACGTATTGGTCCACGGCGAATTTGAGCGGACAGATATGGTGGAATATTTCGGTCAAAAACTGGCTGGTTTCCAAGCGACTAAATTTGGTTGGGTACAATCATATGGGTCAAGAGCAGTTCGTCCACCACTAATCTATGGGGATGTTGCTTTTACAGAAGAAATTACGGTAAAAGAAAGCGTCTATGCCCAGTCATTAACAAAACGTCCGGTGAAAGGGATGTTAACAGCACCAGTCACTATTATTAATTGGAGTTTTGTTCGTGATGATGTCCCTGAAAGTGTTGTTGCGAATCAAGTTGGGCTGGCGCTTCGTAAAGAGGTTGAAGCATTAGAACGCAATGGTATTAAAGTGATTCAAGTCGATGAGCCTGCTTTACGTGAAGGGTTACCACTTAAACAAGCACGATGGGAAAAATATTTGGATGATGCAGTTTATTCGTTTAAATTAACAACTGCTTCGGTTCAAAATGATACGCAAATTCATACACATATGTGTTACTCGGATTTTGACGATATCATTGATACGATTAGTGCTCTAGATGCTGATGTAATCTCAATTGAAACTTCAAGAAGCCATGGGGAGATAATTTCGACATTTGAAGAAGTGACGTATGATAAAGAAATTGGCCTTGGGGTTTATGATATTCATAGTCCACGTGTACCGACTGTGACAGAAATTCAAGATAATATTCGTCGGGCGTTACGTGCAATTGATGCAAAACAATTTTGGATTAACCCAGATTGTGGCTTAAAAACGCGGAAAGAGCCTGAAACGATTGCGGCGCTGCAAGATATGATTAAAGCGACTAAAGAAGTTCGTGCGGAATATCAAGTATTAGAGAAATAAAGGAATGGAGGAGAGGTAATATGGCAAAGCTGAAACAAGAGACGATAGCAGCGCAAATTGGAAATAGAAAATGTGAAAGAACGGGTGCTGTCAATATGCCAGTCTACTTCTCTACAGCTTACCAGCATGCCGATCTTGGAGTATCAACGGGGTATGATTATACTAGAACTGGGAATCCAACGCGAGACGCTTTACAGGAAGCGCTCGCAGCACTCGAAAATGGGACACATGCTTTTGCAACGAGTTCAGGAATGAGTGCAATTCAACTGGTTTTCCAGCTTTTTAAAACCGGCGAACATATTATTAGTTCGCAGGATTTGTATGGTGGGACTTTTAGATATTTTGAACAGTTTGGTGCCCAGTATAATATTGGATTTTCGTATTGGGACGGTCTAGACATTGCGGATTTGGAAAAATTAATTCGTCCTGAAACGAAGGCGATATTTATTGAAACACCAACAAATCCATTGATGCAAGAAACAGATATTACGGCTGTGTCTAAATGGGCGCATGCACATGATTTGCTTGTAATCGTGGATAATACATTTTATACACCAGTTTTACAGCAGCCATTATCTTTGGGAGCGGATATCGTGATTCATAGTGCGACAAAGTATCTTGGAGGACACAATGATGTGCTGGCTGGCGCGGTAATTGTGAAAGAAGAACAACTTGGGGAATTCTTTTTTGATCAATTAAATGCGACAGGGACTGTGCTATCACCATTTGATAGTTGGTTATTGATTCGTGGGCTTAAGACACTTGTTTTACGTGTAAGGCAGCATCAAGCAAATGCACAGAAAATCGCAGCCTTTCTGGAAGCACATGAGTTAGTAGAGGAAGTTCGCTATCCTGGGCGTGGTGGAATGATTAGTTTCTTTATTCGAGATGCGGCGCTTGTATCGCCACTTTTGAAAGAGCTGGATCTGTTTACTTTTGCGGAAAGCTTAGGCGGGGTGGAGAGTTTGATTACTTATCCAACGACGCAAACACATGCGGATATTCCAGAAGAGTTGCGGAATTCTTACGGACTCACTGACAAATTGTTACGTATTTCGGTTGGTATTGAGGCGAGCGAAGATTTGATTGCGGATTTATCCAAAGCGCTCGATACTGTTCTAGAAGGGGTGAGCGCTCGTGGTTAAAGAATATGCGCAAGACACAGCTGTGATTAAAGCGAGCCTCGGGATTGATAAAGAGACTGGTGCACTTAATACGCCAATTCATTTATCTTCTACTTTCCATCAACATGACTTTGATAACTATCATGCGTATGATTATGCGAGAAGTGGAAACCCAACAAGAGAAAAAGTGGAACAGGCGATTGCGGAACTGGAAGGTGGTACGGATGGTTTTGCTTTTGCTAGCGGTATGGCAGCTGTATCTGCGGCACTTTTTACACTTTCTAAAGGAGATCATTTTATTATTGCGAAGGATGTGTATGGTGGGACATTTCGTTTAGTTGAGCAGGTTTTGCCGCGGTTTGGGATAACGCATACGTTTGTTGATACGACGAATATTGACGAGGTCGCCAAGGCATTTCAGAAAAATACAAAATTGGTTTACTTAGAAACACCTTCTAACCCGTTGCTCCACGTAACGGACATTCGGACGGTTTCTAAGCTTGCGAAAGCGAATGGGTGCTACACGTTTGTTGATAATACTTTTTTAACACCATTACTTCAAAAACCGTTAGATTTGGGTGCAGATTTAGTTATTCATAGCGCGACGAAGTTTCTTGGTGGACATAGTGATGTTTTAGCAGGACTAATTGTCACTAATAATCCTAGTTTGGCTGAAGCGGTCTACTTTTTGCAGAATTCGACTGGTGGAGTACTTGGTGTGCAAGATTCATGGCTCTTGCTCCGTGGTCTTAAAACACTCTCAGTACGGATGAAAGCGGGGACGGAGACAGCAGAAAAAATTGCTTTGTTTTTAAATGCGGAGCCAGATGTAGTTGCAGTGCATTATCCAGGGCTGCCTTCTCATGCGGGCTATGAGATTCAAGTGGAGCAAGCAACAAGTGGTGGTGCTGTTTTATCGTTTGACCTTGGTAGTGAAGAAGCGGTGCGTGAACTAGTAACACATTTGGAATTGCCGGTATTTTCTGTGAGTTTAGGTGCGGTGGAGAGCATTTTATCGTATCCGGCTAAAATGTCTCATGCGGCTGTTCCGGAAGAGGAGCGTTTGGCACAAGGGATTACGCCAGGACTATTACGTTTCTCGGCTGGATTAGAAGATGCTGATGATTTGATTGCTGATTTAAAACAAGCACTTTCATTCATTAAGAAGGGAAGTGTTGCGAAGTGAATTTAAGAAAAGATTTAAGTGAAAAGGTATTAATTGCTGATGGTGCGATGGGCACTTTGCTTTATTCTTATGGAGTGGATCGTTCATTTGAGGAGCTGAATTTATCTCATCCGGAAGATATTGTGGCGATTCATAAAGCATATATTGGAGCAGGAGCAGATATTATCCAAACAAATACCTACGGCGCGAATTATATTAAATTAGCGCGATATGGGTTAGAAGATGAAGTGAAGCGTATTAATCAAGCGGCCATTCGATTAGCAAAAGAAGCAGCAAGAGGGACTGGAACGTATATTTTTGGTACGATTGGCGGAATAAATGGGGCGGTAGATGCAAGACTTCCAGCGGCTCCACTGGAAGAAATCAAGCGAAGTTTTAGGGAACAGCTATACTGTTTTTTATTAGATGGTGTGGACGCGATTTTGCTAGAAACCTATTATGATTTAGATGAACTTAAAACAGTGTTAAAAATTCTTCGTGAGACTACTGATTTGCCAGTAGTTGCCAATGTTTCTATGCATGAGCCGGGAATTCTTCAAAACGGGAAAAAATTACCGGATGCGCTAGAGGAACTTATTGCGCTTGGAGCAGATGTGGTTGGCATTAATTGTCGACTTGGTCCGTATCACATGGCACGTGCGCTTGAAACTGTACCGCTGTATAATAATGCTTATTTGGCTGTTTATCCAAATGCTAGTTTACCTGAAATGCAAGAAGGAAAAGTAATTTATCAATCGGATACGGATTATTTTGAACATTATGGGGAGATTTTTCGGCGAGAAGGGGCACGTATTATTGGCGGTTGTTGTGGAACGACGCCAGACCATATCCGCGCTTTAAGAAAAGGGCTTGAAACCACGAAACCTATCTTGGAAAAAGAAGTTCGGCCGATTTTGGAGCTAGTTCCAGAAGAAGTGGAAGACGTGGAATCGGGCGAGCGCTTGCTTGATAAAGTGAAGGAACGTTTAACAATTTTAGTTGAACTAGATCCACCACGGACTTTTGATACAACGAAATTTTTTGAAGGAGCCCAAGCACTTGACGCGGCGGGAGTTGATGCAATTACAATTTCGGATAATTCGCTTGCCACACCACGGATTAGCAATATGGCCCTTGCTTCGATTTTGAAGCATGAGTATGGTATTAAACCACTCATTCATCTAACAACGAGGGATCATAATTTGGTAGGGATGCATTCGCACGTGATGGGATTCCATAAATTGGGACTGCATGATGTGCTTGCAATTACAGGTGATCCAACCAAAGTAGGGGATTTCCCTGGAGCTTCATCGGTGTTTGATTTAAGGTCAGTGGAATTAGTTCAGCTGATTAAAAAATTCAATGATGGAATTTCTTATACGGGGAAGTCGCTGAAAGAAAAAGCGCGATTTCATGTTGGTGCGGCGTTTAACCCAAATGTACTTAATTTAGAAAAAGCGGTTCGTTTAATTGAGCGCAAAGTGGAATACGGTGCCGATTATATTATTACACAACCAATTTACGATGTTAATAAAGCTGTTTTACTAAAAGATGCATTGCGAAAAGCAAATATTGATGTGCCGCTTTTCATTGGTGTTATGCCATTATTATCTAGTCGAAATGCGGAATTTCTGCATAATGAAGTTCCTGGAATTCGTTTGACGGATGAGGTGCGTGAAAGAATGAGAGAAGCGGAGGAGCACGGTCATGCCAATGAAGAAGGTATGGCGATTGCTCGTGAATTAGTGGATGCTATTTGTGAGCATTTTCAAGGGATTTATATCATTACGCCATTTTTACGATACGATTTGTCAATAGAACTGGCGAAATATATTCAAAATAAACAACAAGTCCAGATAGTTTCCAAATAAAAAACTGGTTGTCATGAAGACAACCAGTTTTTTTACATGAATAGGTTTCTAGATAATAGGCTTAAAAGATAAGCAATCGCTAGTGTGATTCCAAAGATAGTTAATGCTTTAGAAGTGGATTTCATGGCTGGAACCATCGTAATCGGCGAAGTTTTACCGATGAAACGACGAACAGCTCGAATAGCTTCTGGCAAACTAAGTAAAATTAGAAGTGTCCACCACGGAGCATTTTGTGTGAAAATAAGGGCGATTTCAAATACATAACTGAACAGAAAAGCAGCTGCGAAAAGAACGGTTGCCCATTTACGACCTAATAAGATAGCTAAGGTTAAACGACCATTTTTTTTATCAGGCACTAAATCACGAATACTATTAGCAAGTAGCAAGTTACCAACGAGTACCATCACAGGAATCGATACATATACGATAAACGAACTAATAAATTCTGCTTGAATATAGAAGGAAATGAAAGTAATAATTCCTCCCATAAAGAATCCTGCCATAATTTCTCCAAACGGCGTATAAGCAATAGGATAAGGTCCTCCTGTATAAAGAAAACCAACAAGCATACAAATGGCGCCAAGTAGACCCACATACCAATTAAGTTCCATGGATAAATAAACCCCACCGAGAATGGATAATATGTATAAGAAAATGGCCAGGAATAAAATAAACCCGGGGCGCATACCATTACGAACGATGGCGCCACCATTTCCAACCGAGTGCTCATCATCTTGCCCTTTTTTGTAATCAAAATATTCATTGAATAAATTGGCGGATGTTTGTATAAAGAAACAAGCAATTAGCATAACGATAAAACGTGTAAAATGAAAACTGGTGTAGCTCATTGCGACCGAGGTTCCAAGAAATACAGGAACAAAAGAGGCTACAAGTGTATGGGGGCGAAGTAATGTCCACCATTTTTGAAATCCAGTTTGTTTTGTAAGTGCAGATTTTGAGGCATTAGCCATGTTTTTCTCTCCTTTTTCACTTCCATATGTTTCAGATGTCTACCCTTCATTTTAGGGAAATATTGCAAGAACGTCAATAATTAATGACGAAATGATAGAAAAAACGCAAACCAAGCAGTTTGGCTCTATTTTTGGTATAATAGAAGATGTGAATGTAAAAGGAGAGATAAGCATATGAATACTAAATTGCCTCTTGATTTATTTAATCAAGCGAAACGTAGCGCAAGCCAAGATCAACCGGCTCTATTTAGCTGGGTAACTGAGTTAGATGAATTAGTGTCTCCAGTCAAATTGTTTAAAAAAGCTGGTACGGCTTTTAAAGGTGAACGTTTTTTCTGGCAAAATCCAGAAATGACACTAACGATGACCGGCTTTGGCGTAACGAAACAATTTTTGGCGGAGAAGAAAAAAGATGCTTTTCTTGGACTGCAAGAGAAAATTGAAAAAAGGCTGCGCACTTGTGTAACAAATGCAACAGTGGATGCAACTGGGCCAATTTACTTTGGTGGTTTTGCTTTTGATCCTGAACGGGACACAGAGAAAGAATGGCAAAGTTTTAAAGACGGCTTGTTTTATTTACCATTATTTATGTTAACGAATAAAAATGGTAAAAGTTATTTAACTGTTAACCTGTCTATCTATTCAGATGATACGGAAAGCAAATTAGAAGCTGTGTTTAATCAATGGCAAAAAATCATTCATCAAGAGGTTAATGAAGCTGAAATGGCATTACTTACAGATTTTAAGGAGATTGGCAAAGAACATTTCCTAGAAACTGCGAGTGAAATTATCGATATGATTAATCATTCAGAAGACGTAAAAAAAGTTGTTCTAGCTAGGCGAATGGGCTTGCGTTTCCAGCGCCAAGTAGATAGTGCAATTATTTTAGAAAATATGCTAGCAACACAAGAAAATAGTTATTTCTTTCTTATTGAAAAGGGAACAGGAGTATTTTTCGGGGCGACTCCTGAAAGATTACTTGCGGTTAATGGGGATGAAATTCATTCGTCCTGTGTGGCTGGTTCTACGGAACGAGGCATGACCGAAGAAGCAGACGAAGCACTAGGAAATGCATTATTAAAAGATGCAAAAAATTTACGAGAGCATTCCTATGTAGTGCAAATGATGGAAGAAACTTTAAAACCATTTACAACTGGACTTTCGTTATCTAGTCAACCCGTACTTTTGAAAAATCGCGATATTCAACACTTATATATGAATATTACTGCGAAGAAAAAGCCGGATGTTTCGATGCTTGAAATGGTGAAAGCTCTTCATCCAACACCAGCTCTTGGTGGATTACCACAAAAAATGGGACTCGCGATTATTCGAATGAAGGAAGAAATGGATCGTGGCTTTTACGGGGCCCCGATTGGTTGGGTTGATTTAAAAGGCTCTGGTGAATTTGCGGTTGCAATTCGTTCAGGCTTAATTGTGGATTCGCAAGGTTTAATTTATGCTGGTTGTGGGATTGTTGGTGATTCTGTTCCAAAAGAAGAATTAAAAGAAACGGAAGTAAAATTTCAACCGATGTTACGCGTATTAGGAGGCATAAAGAAATGACAAATCATGAACAAGTGCTGACAGATTATTTAGCTGCATTTATTGAGGAGCTTGTGCAAGCCGGTGTGAAAGAAGCAATTATTAGCCCGGGTTCACGTTCCACTCCGCTTGCACTGATGATGGCAGAACATCCGATTTTGAAAATTTATGTGGATGTTGACGAACGCTCGGCTGGCTTTTTTGCCTTAGGTCTAGCGAAAGCATCGAAACGTCCAGTTGTTCTACTTTGTACTTCTGGAACTGCAGCGGCGAACTATTTTCCAGCAGTTGCCGAGGCCAATTTATCACAAATTCCATTAATTGTTTTAACTGCTGATCGTCCGCATGAGCTTCGAAATGTTGGAGCGCCACAAGCGATAGATCAGCTGCATTTATACGGCTCGCATGTTAAAGATTTTACGGATATGGCGCTTCCTGAAAACAGCGATGAAATGCTTCGTTATGCAAAATGGCACGGTAGTCGCGCAGTTGATATTGCAATGAAAACGCCACGTGGCCCTGTGCATCTTAATTTTCCATTACGCGAACCACTTGTGCCGATTTTAGAACCCTCGCCATTCACTGCTACTGGGAAAAAACATCATCATGTACATATTTATTATACGCATGAAGTGTTGGATGATAGCTCGATTCAAAAAATGGTGACAGAATGCACTGGAAAAAAAGGCATATTCGTCGTTGGGCCAATTGATAAGAAAGAATTAGAGCAGTCTATGGTTGATTTAGCGAAAAAACTTGGTTGGCCAATTCTAGCTGACCCACTTTCTGGACTCCGTTCATATGGGGCACTTGATGAAGTTGTCATTGACCAATATGATGCATTCTTAAAAGAAGCAGGTATTTCGGACAAATTAACACCAGAAGTAGTGATTCGATTTGGAAGTATGCCAGTATCTAAACCACTTAAAAATTGGTTAGAACAACTTACTGATAGCCGGTTTTATGTAGTAGACCCTGGTGCAGCTTGGAAAGATCCAATTAAAGCAGTAACTGATATGATTCACTGTGACGAGCGATTTTTACTGGATGTTATGCAACAAAATATGCCCGACGATTCTAAAGACAGTGCATGGCTAAATAGATGGACTACTTACAATCAAAAAGCGCGTGAAGTCGTTTTGGAAGAAATGGCGAATACACCTAACTTAGAAGAGGGTAAAATTGTTGCAGAATTACGTCGCTTACTACCGGATAAAGCAGGATTATTTATTGGTAATAGTATGCCAATCCGCGATGTAGATACCTATTTTTCACAAATTGATAAGAAAATAAAAATGCTCGCAAACCGCGGGGCTAATGGTATTGATGGTGTTGTTTCTTCAGCGCTAGGTGCCAGTGTTGTGTTCCAACCAATGTTTTTATTGATTGGTGATTTATCGTTTTATCATGATATGAATGGTTTACTTATGGCAAAAAAATATAAGATGAATCTTACTATTATTATCGTCAATAATGACGGTGGCGGGATATTTTCATTTTTACCTCAAGCAAACGAACCGAAGTATTTTGAGTCACTGTTCGGTACTTCAACTGAGCTTGATTTCCGTTTTGCTGCGGCATTTTATGATGCTGATTATCATGAAGCAAAATCTGTGGACTCGTTAGAAGAAGCTATCGATAAAGCAAGCTACCATAAAGGGTTAGATATTATTGAAGTAAAAACGAATCGTCATGAAAATAAAGCGAATCACCAAGCACTTTGGGAAAAAATTGCGACTGCTTTAAAGGCGTTAGATTAATATGCTAGTAAACGGTCAACATTATCATTTATTAAATGATATAAGCGATGAAAAACCAGTTTTATTAATGCTACATGGTTTTACTGGTTCTAGCGAGACTTTTCAAGATAGTATATCGCTTTTAAAAGAGCGTTTTAGTATAATCGCACCTGATTTACTTGGGCACGGAAAAACTTCTTGTCCCGAAGAAGTATCGCGTTATTCTATTGAAAATATTTGTGATGATTTGGCCAGTATTTTACGCCAATTAAAAATCGATAGCTGTTTTGTGCTAGGGTACTCAATGGGTGGGCGAGTAGCGACTGCTTTTGCTGCAAAATGCAAGGAGCTTGTGCGCGGGCTTATTCTAGTTAGTAGTTCACCAGGACTGCGAGACGAAAAAGCACGCGCAAGCCGGATTAGTGCAGATAACCGTTTAGCTGACACGCTTGATGCGGATGGTATGGAACCTTTTGTAGCTTACTGGGAAAATTTAGCCCTTTTTGCATCACAAAACGACTTACCGTTTGCGTTAAAAAAGCGGATAAGATTAGAGCGATTAGCTCAAAACCCACATGGTTTAGCAAGGAGTTTACGCGGAATGGGCACTGGGAAGCAACCTTCTTATTGGGAAAATTTAGTGGACTTTACGTTTCCAGTGCTACTGATCACGGGCAATTTAGATGAGAAATTCGAAAAAATCGCCCGAGAAATGAAGCAACTTTTACCAAATAGCACTCATGTCACGATACAAGATTCGGGACATGCTGTCTATTTAGAACAACCGAACGTTTTTTCAAGTCAGCTTATTTACTGGCTGGAAGTTATTTTAAAGGAGGAAGAAAAATGAGTTTTAATTGGCAAACAGAAAAAGTATATGAGGAAATTAAATATGAAAGTTACGAAGGTATCGCAAAAATCACGATTAACCGCCCAGAAGTACATAATGCATTTACACCAAAAACGGTAACAGAAATGATTGATGCATTTAACTTAGCACGTGATAATTCGGATCTTGGCGTGATTATTTTAACAGGGGAAGGCGAAAAAGCATTCTGTTCTGGCGGAGACCAAAAAGTTCGCGGTCACGGTGGTTACGTTGGTGATGACCAAATCCCCCGTTTAAACGTACTTGATTTACAACGTTTAATTCGTGTTATTCCAAAACCAGTTATCGCGATGGTTGCAGGCTGGTCCATTGGTGGAGGAAATGTTCTTCAATTAGTTTGTGACTTAACAATTGCAGCAGACAATGCGAAATTTGGACAAACTGGGCCGAATGTTGGTAGCTTTGATGCTGGTTATGGTTCTGGCTATTTAGCACGTGTTATTGGACATAAGAAAGCAAAAGAAGTTTGGTTCATGTGCCGTCAATATACAGCGGAAGAAGCACTGGAAATGGGCTGGATTAATACTGTTGTTCCAGTAGCAGATTTAGAAAAAGAAACTGTAGCTTGGGCGAAAGAAATGCTACAAAAAAGTCCAACTGCGCTTCGTTTCATCAAAGCTGCCTTCAATGCAGATACAGACGGTTTAGCGGGTATTCAGCAATTAGCTGGTGACGCAACACTTCTATACTATACAACAGATGAAGCCAAAGAAGGTCGCGATGCCTTTAAAGAAAAACGCGATCCAGACTTTGACCAATTTCCAAAATTCCCTTGATTTGAAGGTGTAAAAATGGACATGACAAACTGGCTTCAAAAACGAGTGCGGCTTTCTCCAGGAGAAACCGCGCTCGTTTTTGAAGGAAAACAAGAAACATTTGAGGAAATATATGAAGCAGTAGAGAAGCTTGCAGGTAAGTTATTCGCGCTTGGTATTAGAAAAGATACGATGGTTGCTTTACTTGGAAAAAACGATCGGATGACTTTTTTACTTATTCATGCTTTGCAACAACTTGGAGCGGTTACTTTATTCCTTAACAATCGTTTAACGAAAAAAGAGATTACTTTTCAATTAGCAAATGCTGAGATAGAACAAGTGATTGTAGCAGACATATTTATGGAAAAAGTAACTTTGGGTGTTAGTTACAGAGCATTACAGCAAATGAATTATGTAAAGCCAGAGCTAGTTAGTACACAGGATTTATCGTGTATAGCATCGGTTATGTATACTTCAGGAACAACTGGAAAACCAAAAGGTGTGATACAGACATATGAAAATCATTGGTGGAGCGCTGTTTCTTCCGTTTTGAATTTAGGTTTAACAGAGAGGGATAGTTGGCTTTGTGCGGTGCCGATATTTCATATTAGTGGATTATCAATTCTGATGCGTTCGGTTATTTACGGAATTCCAGTATATTTAGAAGAGCATTTCGATGAAGAGAGAATTACGAAATTGCTTGAAAGTGGTAAAATTTCTACAATTTCTGTAGTGACTTCGATGCTAGAACGATTGTTAAAAATCCAAAGGAGAAGTTACCATCCGAATTTAAGAACTATATTGTTAGGTGGGGGCCCAGCAAGTAAAAACGTTTTGGAAATTTGTAAGCAACGAGATATTCCGTTAGTCCAGTCGTTTGGTATGACGGAAACAGCTTCACAAATTGTGACATTGCCACCAAAAGATGCCTTAAATAAAATTGGCTCCTCTGGCAAGGCATTATTTCCGGCAGAAGTAAAAATTGCTGCTGACGGTGAAATTCTGCTAAAAGGTCCTTCGATTACACCTGGATATTTGCACAATGAAGTAGCGACGAAAAAGGCATTTATAGATGGCTGGTTTAAAACAGGTGATATTGGTTATTTGGATGACGAAGACTTTTTGTTTGTTTTAGAGCGGCGTTCTGATTTAATTATTTCTGGAGGAGAAAATATTTATCCAACGGAAATAGAACATATAATTGGCACTTATGAGGCAGTAAAAGAAGTTGCGGTTGTTGGTAAACAAGATGCTAAATGGGGAAGTGTTCCTGTTGCTTTCCTCGTTATAAATGAAGGTTTTGATGAGGCAATATTAAAAGATATTTGTCAAACTAATTTGGCTAGTTTTAAGATTCCTAAGCAAATAACGATTGTTGAACATTTACCGAAAACAGCATCAGGCAAAATTCAGCGAAATAAATTAAAAGAAAGGTGCTCAAGTTGATTAGAGCACCTTTCTTTTTAGTAATCAAGTCCTTGTTTTAAAGCTTTTAAGTTATCATTCATAATGGAAAGATAATCGCGACCTTGGTCAATATCTTTTTGTGTGAGTGTTTCTAGATTATGAAGCGTCAATGTTTTTGTATTTGTTTCTTGCATGATAACATCCGCTATTTTCGAATTGGTATTTTGTTCAAGCATGATGTAAGGGATTTTAGCTGCTTCGATTTTTTCTACGATTGATTTTAATTTCTTTTGAGAAGGTTCATCACTAGTAGAAACTCCAGCTATAGGGATTTGGTGTAAGTTATATTCTGTTTCCCAGTAGCTATAAGCAGCATGGGCTGTAACAAAATCTTCTTGTTTTGCTTCACTTGTAACAGAACGGAAATCTTGATCTAATTTTTTTAGCTTTTCTTCTAAAGCTTGATAATTTTTCTCTAACATTTCTTTTTGATCAGGCATTTCTTTAATTAATTTATCTTTAACAACTGTGGCCATTTGTTCCATATAAACAGGACTTAACCATACATGCGGATTTATATCATGATGCTCATGCTCTTCTTCGCTCTCATGGTCATGTTCTTCAGCTGCATCTGGATCTATTGGTAAATCTAGTTTTTCTGCGGTAGGAACAAAAGTGACTTTTTCATTCGCTAATGTTTTTTCAGCTTTATCAACAAATCCTTCCATACCTAGTCCAATATAGAAAAATAAATCGCTATCGGCAATTTTCATCATGTCTTTCTGTGTCGGTTCAAAACTATGGGCATCAGAACCAGGCGGGTAAATACTTTTAACATCTACGTATTTACCGCCAATTTGTTCTGTTAAATACTGCAAAGGATAAACAGTAGTATATACACTCAATTTATCACTTTTAGTAGCTTTTGTATCACTACTGTTTGAACAGCCTGTAAGTATTAAAAAAACTGATAGTAGTGCTGATAAAGCAAAAAGGTAACTCTTTTTCAATCTATTCACTCCTCTAAATCGAAATTGTTCTTGTTTAAATAATATACTAATCGTAGTAATTACGATTTATAGTCCGAATTTGATAATACCTTATTATTTAAGAAAAAGCAAGAAAAAATGAACCGGCATAAGCCGATTCATGCTATTATTAATGATGATGAGCTTTACAAGTGTGCTCAGAATCATCGTTTTTATCTTTTTTAGGTGGAACGAAATCAAGTCCGCCTTTATGAAAAGGGTGGCATTTGGAAATACGTCTTATTGCAAGGTAACTTCCTTTTAAGGCGCCATGGGTTTCAATCGCTTCTATTCCATAAGCAGAACAAGTTGGATAAAAACGACAAGTAGCTGGAGTAAAGCGTGATATATATTTTTGATAGAGTCGGATGCCTCCGATAAGTATTTTTTTCATTATAATTCATCCTCTTAAAATTCATCTTAATAACAGCTTACCATATTTTTGAAAAAAGAAAAGGAAGTGAGTTTTTGTTTATTTATACAGATACATTAGGCAATAAAGTAACCATTTATTTCGAAAAGCAGCAAAAAAATCCAGACGATGTGCTTATTATTCCTAAAATAGACGGTAGTTGGCTATTTACGGAACACAAAATTCGCGGTTTGGAATTCCCTGGTGGTAAGGGGGAGCCTGGCGAAACTAGTATTGAAGCAGCGCGCCGAGAATTAATGGAAGAAACAGGTGCAGTTAGTGATACTTTCGATTTTGTTGCAGATTATTTAGTTGAATCTAAAGAACGAATTTTTACTAAACGCGTTTATATAGCAAAGGTTGTGTCAATAATGGAACAACCAAATTATTTAGAAACAAATGGGCCAGTCGTTTTGAAAGGAACACTTAGCAAGTTTATTTTACAACCAGCATTTAGTTTTTTTATGCGTGATGCTGGAATGGTACAAATTGTTAAGCAAGCGGAGCAGATCTTAGACGATAAAAACTAGTCAAATTAGGGTAAACTCTGCTATGATAAAAGAAACTGGAGGTGAGAAAATTGGGTATGCCACTTGAGGTAAACACAATGATCGTAACAAAGGGAAATGAAAAAAGAATTTCTGATAATTTTTTTGAACTGGAAAAACTAGGTTATCGCATTTATCCCATTGATGTTCCTATTGCTGTTCGTAAAACAAAAGAAGGCGAAACACTTGGAGAAGCAATTCCGCGTAAACTTGTATGGGAAAATAATAAAACCATCATTAAATATGAATTAATCGCTTTAAATTCAAGTAACTAAGTTTGGAGGGGATTTTTTGAAGCGTAAAGTTGGTATAATTGGTGCTGGTCATGTTGGAAGCGACGTGGCTTTTTCTCTTGTTACACAAGGGATTTGTGATGAAATCGTTATAATAGATAAAATAGAAGCAAAAGCAGAGAGTGAAGCGCTTGAGTTACGCGATATGGCATCCATGACTCATTCCTATACAACCATTATAGCGAATAACTGGGAAGCTCTTTCAGATGCAGACATTATTGTGATGGCTGTCGGGCCCGAAACTTTACTACGAGAAGATCGTATGGAAGAACTCGTTGAAACAAGTCGGTCGGTAACAGAGATTGTGCCGAAAATTTTAGCGACAGGTTTTAAAGGAATTTTTGTAAATATTACTAATCCGTGTGATGTTATTACTATGCTTATTCAGAAAATATCTGGTTTTGATCGGTCTCGTGTATTTGGAACAGGGACATCGCTTGATACTGCTAGAATGAGAAGAGTGGTTGGAGAAGCTTTACATATTAATCCAAAAAGTATCGAAGGTTACGTTCTTGGCGAGCACGGTGAATCACAATTCGTTGCTTGGTCGACTGTGAAAATTGGTGGCGTCAATATCACTGATTATAAAACGAAAAGGCCGCTTGATTTACCTGCTTTAAAAGATGCAGTACGCGGTGGTGGCTGGAATATTTTAACTGGTAAAGGTTGGACGAGTTTTGGAATTGCTACTGCCACAGCGGGAATTGTTGATGCTCTCCTAACAAATGCTAAACAAGTATTTCTATTAGCTGTTTTTTCAGAACAAACACATACATATATCGGACAACCAGCGCTTATTGGTGCAGAAGGAGTTCTTGATATTATCGAACCCCCATTGACTAAAGAAGAACAGATTAATTTTGAAAATTCGGCAGCGGTTATTCGTAAAGCTTTCGACTTGGTTCAAATTTAAAAATAAACCTAAAAAAACTAGCTACATGAAAGATGAGCATCTTTTCATATAGCTAGTTTTTTAAGCTGTTTTGACTTTTTTCTTTTGTTTAGGTTTTTTTGATTTTCTGGAAATAAACCGAATTAGGCTGATGATAAGCGATACGATATATTCACCAAATGAACCAATAAAAATAGCAATAGCAATTTCTGTTTGTGACATTCCGCCACCATAAAAACTGATGAAAAATACCACACCACTTGCAATTAATCCCATAGTTGCTAGAAAATATTTAAACCAATACCAACGAAAAACAAAATCAAATAAACATACAACGGCTAAAAACCCTAGAAAAATAATCAAGGATAACGTAATTAAACTCATAGATACAATCTCCTTTAGTTAAGTAAAACATCTTTTTTATCCATCTATCATACCACAGGATAGAAATAATGATAAGCAAAAAATAAAGGAATGCCTTTTTTAGAAATGCAAATGAAGACAAAACCGAATTTTTATTGCATATAGCCCCATTTTATGGTATTCTATCTTAGAATTAAAATTTATCTCTTATCCAGAGCGGTAGAGGGACTGACCCTTTGAAGCCCAGCAACCTACACATATAAGTGAAAGGTGCTAATCTGTTGCAGGAGTAATATCTCCTGAACGATGAGAGCAAAGGTATAATTATAGCCTTTCTCTATTCGTGCGCGTTTCGTGCAAAATAGAGAAAGGCTTTTTATATGAGACGTATTTGGAGAGAACTAGAGGAGGAAAAAAATTGGCTAAGAACCGTCATCTATTTACATCGGAATCGGTTTCTGATGGACATCCAGATAAAATTGCAGATCAAATATCTGATGCAATTTTAGATGCAATTATTTCAAAAGATCCGGACGCACGTGTAGCTTGTGAAACCACCCTGACAACTGGTTTAGTATTAGTAGCAGGAGAGATTACTACTTCTGTTTATGTAGATATTCCTAAAATCGTTCGTGATACTATTAAAGAAATCGGCTATACTCGAGCAAAATATGGTTTTGATGCAGAGACATGTGCTGTTTTAACGGCTATTGACGAACAATCACCAGATATTGCGCAAGGTGTGGACGAGGCACTAGAATCAAGAAGTGGCAGCGAAATTGATGCTGCTATTGAAGCAATTGGAGCAGGTGACCAAGGTTTGATGTTTGGTTTTGCTACAGATGAAACAGAAGAGTTAATGCCATTACCAATCTTTTTGGCACATGGCTTGGCACGTAAGTTAACAGAATTACGTAAAACGAATAAATTAGATTATTTACGACCAGATGCGAAAACACAAGTAACCGTAGAATACGATGAATTTAATCAACCTGTCCGCATTGATACAATTGTTGTTTCCACGCAACATCATCCGGACATTACACAAGAACAAATCGCGAAAGACTTACACACGCATCTATTCCCAGAAGTAATTGATGCCTCTTTCTTAGATGAAAATACAAAATACTTTATTAATCCAACCGGGCGCTTTGTTATTGGTGGACCACTTGGCGATGCTGGCTTAACTGGCCGTAAAATCATCGTGGATACATATGGTGGTTATGCACGTCACGGCGGGGGAGCGTTCTCTGGTAAAGATCCGACCAAAGTAGACCGATCTGGTGCTTATGCTGCAAGATATGTAGCTAAAAATATCGTTGCTGCTGGACTTGCTAAAAAAGTAGAAGTACAAGTTGCTTATGCTATCGGAGTTGCGCGTCCAGTTTCGATTTCGATTGACACATATGGGACCAGTAACTATTCAGAACAAGAATTAATTGATGGCGTCAATGAGCTATTTGACTTACGCCCAGCCGGGATAATCCATATGCTAGACCTGCGTCGCCCAATTTATCGTCAAACAGCTGCATTTGGTCATTTTGGCCGTAGCGATCTTGATTTACCTTGGGAAAGAACCGACAAAGCAGAAGCCTTAAAAAAATTAATCGTAAAATAAGCTTAACCGAACATTTCTTGTAAGGAATGTTCGGTTTTTTCTTTCCTAAACAGTGCAAAGAAAGCCTAGTTATGATATGATAGACGTTGTGAAAAAAAGATAAAATGATTATCTATATAGAGGAGAAATGTTACCATGTGTGGATTTGTAGGATGCGTACATGACCGCATTGCAGAAATTACTGGCGCTGATAAAGAAACCTTTAGACAAATGAACAGTATGATTACGCACCGTGGGCCAGATGATGAAGGATACTTCACAGATGATCACGTGCAGTTTGGTTTCCGCCGTTTAAGTATTATTGATGTAGAAAACGGTCATCAACCGTTAACGTATGAAAATGAACGTTACTGGATTATTTTTAATGGAGAAGTTTATAACTATGTGGAACTCCGCGAGCAATTAGTTGCTGAAGGAATGACATTTGAAACTGAAAGTGATACCGAAGTAATTATCGCTACATATGCGAAATACAAAGAAAAAACAGCAGAACGTCTTCGTGGGATGTTTGGTTTCGTTATTTGGGATAAACAAGAAGAACTTGTTTACGGCGCACGCGATCCATTCGGAATTAAACCATTTTTCTATGCAGAAGAAGATGGCAAGCTATTTATGGGTTCTGAAAAGAAATCCATTTTACATGCTTTAAAAGAAAAAGAATTGGATGAAGTTTCATTACAAAACTATATGACTTACCAATTCGTTCCAGAACCAGATTCCTTAACTAAAAATGTCAAACGTTTAGAACCAGGACATCAGTTCACGAAGAAAATTGGTCAACCAATGGAAATTACTACTTATTGGAAAGCATCTTTTGCACCAGTAACTAAATCAGAAGACGCTTGGATTAAAGAAGTCCGTGACGTGATGTATGATTCTGTAAAAATGCATATGCGTTCTGATGTTCCAGTCGGATCTTTTCTATCTGGCGGTATTGATTCATCGATTATTGCAGCGATTGCCAAAGAATATCATCCAGCAATTAAAACATTCTCTGTAGGCTTTGAGCGCGATGGTTTCAGTGAAATCGATGTCGCAAAAGAAACAGCAGATAAGCTTGGAGTAGAAAATATTAGTTATGTTATTTCACCAGAAGAATATATGAAAGAATTACCAAAAATTGTTTGGCATATGGATGACCCACTTGCTGATCCAGCTGCTATTCCGCTTTATTTCTTATCAAGAGAAGCGCGTAAACAAGTAACCGTAGCATTATCAGGTGAGGGCGCAGATGAACTATTTGGCGGTTATAACATCTACAACGAACCAAATTCTCTTGCGATGTTTAACAAAATGCCAAGCGTATTTAAATCAATGCTAAATAGTGTGGCGCACATTATGCCAGAAGGTATGCGTGGTAAAAGTTTCTTAGAACGTGGAACCACTCCGATGGAAGAACGCTATATCGGAAACGCGAAAATGTTCACGGAAAAAGAAAAACAAATTTTACTTCCAAAATATCAAGCTGGTCATGACTATACGAATATTACAGATCCATTTTATGCAGAAACAACGAATTATCATCCTGTAGAAAGAATGCAGTATATTGATATTCATACGTGGCTACGCGGAGATATTCTTCTCAAAGCTGACCGTATGACAATGGCTAATTCACTGGAAGTTCGTGTACCTTTCCTTGATAAAGAAGTGTACAATGTAGCAAGAAATATTCCAGATACAATGAAAACAACCAATAGCACAACCAAATATATCTTACGTAAAGCGGCAGCAACATTCGTGCCAGAACACGTACTTAATCGCCGTAAACTAGGATTCCCAGTACCAATTCGTCACTGGCTAAAAGACGAAATGAACGCTTGGGTTAAAAATATCATTAAAGAATCACCAACCGATCATTTAATTAACAAACAATACGTTCTAGGCTTACTAGAAGACCATTGTGCTGGGAAATTCGATTATAGTCGTAAAATCTGGACAGTAGTCATTTTTATGATTTGGTATGATGTATACGTAGCAGATAAATATGATTTTGGAAAATAAAAAGAAAACCTAGACAGGCTAATTATTAGCTTTGTCTAGGTTTTCTTTTTTCGATGACAATAACAAAAGGCGCATCATTTTTTTGATTTATAAAGTTATAAGATAAAACGTGGAAATCTTGTTGTGGAATCGCTTCACAAAAAGTCATGACAGCATCTTTTTCGATTTTTCCAGCTGGATGACCGTGATAAATCACAAGAATAATGACGCCACCAACTTCGAGCAGCTTCATTAAATGACCAAGACTTTCTAGCGTCGAATCAGCGGTTGTTGTAATTTCTTTGTCGCCACCTGGCAAGTAGCCGAGATTGAAAATAGCAGCGCGAACAGGTTTTGTTGCATATTTTGGAATGAGCGCATGGCTAGCACATACGAGCTCCATTTGCGAAGAAACACCCGCATTTTCTAAACGGGCCTTCGTCGCATCAACAGCCACTTGTTGAATGTCAAATCCAAGCACATGCCCATTAATACCAACAAGTTCCGCTAGTAAAAGCGTATCATGTCCATTGCCACATGTGGCGTCAATCACATAGTCACCAGGACGAACTACTTTCCGGAGCGTATCATGAGCGAAGGGGAGAATGCCTCTTAAATTCATTTGGAAACCACTTCCGCAGGTTGATAAAGTTTCCCTTGCCAGCTATCTCTTCGAACGAGTTCTGCATCAATCGCATTCAGTACTTCAAATTTATTTAAACTCCAAACTGGCCCGATTAAATCATCTACACCACCATCGCCTGTAATTCGGTGAATAACCATTTCTGGAGGTAGAATTTCGAGTTGGTCAGCCACTAAGTTCACATAACCATCACGGGTTAAAAATTCTAAGTCACCTTTTTTATAATCTTCAACCATAGGTGTTCCTTTTAATAAATGGAGCAAATGGATTTTAATACCATCAACGCCACTTTCAACTACCTTTTGTGCGGTTTCCATCATCATTTCCGGTGTTTCTTTCGGAAGTCCGTTAATGATGTGGGTACAAATGCGGATATTATGTTTTTGTAGTTTGCGCACACCTTCTACATAACAATCATAATCATGCGCGCGATTAATTAAGCGTCCGGTTTCATCATGAGCAGATTGCAACCCGAGTTCCAACCACAAATAAGTCCGTTCATTTAATTCGGCCAAGTATTCCACGACATCATCTGGCAAACAGTCAGGTCTTGTCGCAATCGAAAGTCCAACCACGCCAGGTTCATTCAAGACCGTTTCAAATTTCTCACGCAATTCAGCAACAGGGGCATGAGTATTTGTAAAAGCCTGGAAGTAAGCAATACATTTCCCATCTTTCCATTTCGTTTGCATCTTGTCGCGCACCTGCTGGAATTGTACTTTTAAATCAAGCGCTCGGTTTCCAGCAAAATCACCAGAACCAGCCGCACTACAAAATGTACAACCACCATGCGCCACTGTGCCATCACGATTTGGACAATCAAAACCACCATCTAGCGCAACTTTGTATGTCTTTTGACCAAATTCTTCGCGTAAACAGTAGTTCCATGTATGGTATCTTTTATTATCATTACTATATACAAATGGATTCGTTTGTTTCACTAGTTTTAAACTCCTTTAAATCAAATTCTCCATTCATTTTAGCACATTTTACTACGAAAGTTAGATAAATCTTCAGACCGCTTGCTAAAAAAACTAAATTCAGCTACAATAAGACTAATGAATTTTGCGAAATAGCGATGAATTGGAGTAGTAATCTCTATATTTTGATGTAAAGAGAGCTGACGGTTGGTGCAAGTCAGTCACAAAATCTGGATGAACTTACCATGGAGCTTGGGTGTATCCCCGTTTTCCGCGTTAAGGAATTGTTAAGTTGAGTGGTCAAACACTAATGTGGGTGGTACCGCGGGAGAAGCATCTCTCGTCCCATGGCGATAAGCCGTTGGGATGTAGGGATTTTTTTGTAGTCAAAATTCGATATTTTAAGGAAAAGAGGATGAGTAAAGTGACATTTAATCATAAAAAAATGGAACCGAAATGGCAACAATATTGGAGTGAACATAACACATTTAAAACAACAGAAGATAAAGATAAAGAAAACTTCTATGCACTAGATATGTTTCCTTACCCATCTGGAGCAGGTCTTCACGTAGGACATCCAGAAGGCTATACTGCAACAGATATTTTGTCTAGAATGAAACGTATGCAAGGGAAGAACGTCCTTCATCCAATCGGTTGGGATGCATTTGGACTTCCTGCAGAGCAATATGCGATTGATACTGGTAACGATCCAGAAGAATTCACCGCACTGAATATTGCCAACTTTACTCGCCAAATTAAATCTCTTGGTTTTTCCTACGACTGGGACCGTGAAATTAATACAACAGACCCAGAATATTATAAATGGACACAATGGATTTTTGAAAAACTATATGAAAAAGGTCTAGCTTATGAAGCTGAAATCGCTGTAAACTGGTGTCCAGCACTTGGAACCGTACTAGCTAATGAAGAAGTAATCGATGGCAAAAGTGAACGCGGTGGCTTCCCTGTTTTCCGTAAACCAATGCGCCAATGGATGCTTAAAATTACCGCATACGCAGATCGTTTGCTAGATGATCTTGATCTGGTGGATTGGCCTGAAAATATTAAAGATATGCAACGTAACTGGATTGGTCGTTCTGAAGGTGCAGAAGTAACTTTTAAAATTAAAGATAGCGATGAAACGTTTAATGTCTTTACAACACGGCCGGATACACTTTTTGGCGCAACATATACCGTTTTTGCTCCAGAACACGAACTTATCGAAAAGATCACAACACCTGAGCAAAAAGAAGCAGTGGAAGTTTATAAAAAACAAGTAGAACTAAAAAGCGAACTAGAAAGAACTGACCTTGCAAAAGATAAAACAGGTGTCTTCACAGGAGCTTACGCGATTAATCCAATCAACGGCGAAGAAGTGCCGATTTGGATTGCTGACTATGTTTTGATTCAATACGGAACAGGGGCAATTATGGCTGTACCAGCCCATGACGAACGTGATTTTGAATTTGCACAACAATTTGGTTTGAATATCCGTCCAGTACTTGAAGGCGGCGACTTGACAAAAGAAGCATTCACTGGCGACGGACCACATATTAACTCTGATTTCTTGAACGGCCTAGCTAAAGCAGAAGCGATTACTGCTGCAATTGATTGGCTAGAAAAAGAAGGCATTGGTAGCCGTAAAATCACATATCGTTTGCGCGACTGGTTGTTCAGCAGACAGCGTTACTGGGGCGAACCAATTCCAGTTATCCACTGGGAAGACGGCGAAACAACACTTGTACCCGAAGAAGAACTGCCACTACTTTTGCCAAAAGCAACAGAAATCAAACCATCAGGAACTGGCGAATCACCACTTGCTAACTTGCATGACTGGGTAAACGTAACAGACGAAAACGGTCGAAAAGGTCGTCGCGAAACAAATACGATGCCACAATGGGCTGGATCAAGCTGGTATTTCTTGCGTTATATCGATCCAAAAAACAGCGAAGCAATTGCTGACAAAGAAAAACTAGCAGAATGGCTTCCAGTTGACGTTTATATCGGCGGGGCAGAGCATGCAGTGCTTCACCTTCTTTATGCACGTTTCTGGCATAAATTCTTGTACGATATCGGTGTAGTTCCGACAAAAGAACCTTTCCAAAAACTATTTAACCAAGGGATGATTCTTGGCGAAAATAACGAAAAAATGTCCAAATCAAGAGGCAATGTCGTTAACCCTGATGAAGTAGTAGAAAAATACGGTGCAGACACACTCCGCTTGTACGAAATGTTCATGGGACCACTAGAAGCTTCGATTGCATGGAACGAAAATGGACTAGAAGGTGCACGTAAATTCCTAGACCGCATCTGGCGCTTGCTAGTAACTGAAGAAGGCACACTCGCTGAAAAAGTTACAACTGATACGAATGTTAACATAGAAAAAGCGTATCATCATATGGTGAAAACAGTTACGAATCATTACGAAAACCTGCGCTTCAATACCGGGATTTCGCAACTAATGATTTTCATCAATGAAGCATATAAACAAGATACGATTCCAAAACAATATGTCGAAGGTTTTGTACAACTCCTGTCACCAATCGCACCACACCTTGCAGAAGAACTATGGGAAATCCTTGGACACACCGAAACAATCAGCTACGTAGCTTGGCCAACATACGATGAAACCAAGCTAGTAGAAGATGAAGTAGAAATCGTACTTCAAGTAAATGGCAAAGTAAAAAGTAAAATCACCGTTGCAAAGTCACTCGAAAAAGAAGAACTAGAAAAAATCGCACAAGAAGACGACAAAATGAAAGAAAACCTAGAAGGCAAAACAATCCGTAAAGTGATTGTTGTTCCAGGGAAACTTGTAAATATTGTTGCGAATTGATAATGGAAACTGCTGGCTTCTAGCCGGCAGTTTTATTTTTGACCAATTTTTTGGTATAATTACGGAAAATGGAATGGAGAAAAGTTAATGAATAATGGTAGTATTATCAATCGAATAGAAGGTATTTTAAATGATTTGCCGAAGTCAGAGAAAAAAATTGGCCAAGCAGTATTAGCAAATCCAGAATTTACAACTACTGCATCGATTCATAAGCTAGCTCAAAAAGCAGATGCAAGCGGGGCGGCTGTTATCCGTTTCTGTAAATCAATCGGACTTCAAAGTTTTCCAGAATTAAAAAGACAATTATCATTAGATTTGGCTCAACCACAAAAGAAAGGCTATTATGATATTGAACCAAATGAAGATTTTCATACCATCACAGAAAAACTAGTTTCCAACATGATTCAAACGATGAACGATACGGCTAGCCAACTAAACGAAGCCAAAGTTTTAGATGCATGCGAATTACTCGACAAAGCAGATACTATTTATACCTATGGGGTCGGGGCTTCTTGGTTAGTAGCAGAAGATATTTCGCAAAAGTGGCTGCGTGCAGGGAAACATGTTTTAGCTACGCAAGATGCACATGTTCTAGCAATGGCTTTTGCAACGGGGAAGAAGAAAGCCGTTTTTATTGCTATTTCTAACAGTGGAGAAACATCCGAAGTCTTGCAACTCGTAGATCAAGCCAAACTGAACAACGTCATTGTGATTAGTCTTACACGTTTTGGTAGCAATAAGCTGAAGGAAAAAGCAGATTTATCTTTAGAAACTTCTCGTGCTCCAGAAGCTGAAATTAGAAGTACAGCAACAAGTTCAAGACAAGCGCAATTGCTAGTAATTGACATTTTATTTTACTATTATGCATCCCATCACTACGACGAAATGATTCACCAAATTAAACATTCGCGAGAGGCCACTAATCGTTTTAGAGAATAATAGAAAATAGGTAGTAGCTTAATAATTAAAGCTACTGCCTATTTTTTTATTACCAATAATAAATAAAAATTTTAATATTTAATTTATATATTGAAATTTTATTTCATTTATATTATACTATGTTGGAAGGAGTGGTTAAAATGTTAGAGAATTTAGCAACAGAAGAACGAAATAAAAAAACGATTGATTTAGATACACTTTCTCCAAAAGAAATTTTAGCAGTAATGAATGAAGAGGATTTAACAGTTCCAATAGCTATAAAAAAGGTCTTACCTCAAATTGAGTCAATTGTAAGCGGTGTCATCTCGTGTTTTCAAAAAGGTGGCCGTTTGATTTATCTAGGTGCCGGAACAAGTGGAAGATTAGGGGTACTTGATGCAGCTGAATGTGTTCCAACTTTTGGGGTCTCAAAGGAGCAGGTCATTGGCTTAATTGCAGGTGGTGAAAAAGCTTTTGTAGCTGCAATAGAAGGTGCGGAAGATTCAAAAGTACTTGGCGAAAACGACTTAAAGCAAATTAAGTTAACTGCAAACGATTTTGTTATTGGTATTGCTGCAAGTGGTAGAACACCTTATGTGATTGGTGCGCTTGACTATGCCAAATCTGTTGGGGCTAAAACCGGAGCAATTTCTTGCAATACTAATGCAAAAATTTCAGCACACGCTGATATAGCAGTAGAAATTATGACCGGAGCGGAAATTTTAACAGGTTCCACTAGATTAAAAGCAGGAACAGCTCAGAAACTAGTATTAAATATGATTTCAACAGCTTCAATGGTCGGAATTGGAAAAGTGTATAAAAATTTGATGGTGGATGTTTTACCAACAAATAAAAAATTAGAAGAGCGCTCTAAACGAATTATTATGGAAGCCACAGAAGCCGATTACGAAACAGCAAATAAATTTTATGAAGCAGCTGAAAAACATGTAAAAGTGGCCATTGTCATGATATTAACCAATTCAACCAAAGAAATAGCGTTAGAAAAATTAAGTGAAGCAAAAGGGTTTGTTCGAAACACTATCCAAAAATAAGGAGCTGGAATAATGACAAAAGAAGCAGAAATTGGCAAACAAATATTTATTCACGTTGGTGGAATGGAAAACGTTTCAAGAATTGCACATTGTATGACACGAGTTCGATTGGGGATAGTTGATAGTGACCTTGTTGATGTAGCTGGATTAAAAAAAATTCCGGGCGTTATTGGTGTTGTAGAAGATGATACTTTACAGATTATTGTTGGACCAGGAGTTGTGAACAAAGTAGCCGGCGCAATGGCAGAAATAGCTGGTGTTAAAATTGGCGAAACGATTCAAGAAAATTTGGATAGCGGCACAAAAACTGGTAAGGAATTAGTCGAAGAAAAAGCATCCAAAACAAAAGCAGAATTAAAAGCAAAACAAAATAATTCATCAGGTTTTAAAAGATTACTAAAATCAATCTCTAATATTTTTGTTCCACTAATTCCAGGATTTGTTGGCGCGGGATTAATTGCAGGTATTGCAGCAATTATTGCTAACAATATAACAGCTGGAAATTTAGATGCTGCTGTTTGGACTCAATATATTGATATTTTAGGGGTTATTAATAAAGGAATATTTGCCTTCTTAGCCATTTATGTAGGGATTAATACCGCGAATGAATTTGGTGGAACACCTGTACTCGGTGGAGGAATCGCTGGAATAACATTGCTTTCTGGATTGGCAGAAGGACATACAATTACAAACATTTTCACGGGGGATCCTATCGTAGCCGGACAGGGTGGAATTATCGGCGTGTTATTAGCAGTTTGGCTAATGTGCCTACTTGAAAAAAACTTGCGCAAAATCATTCCAAATGCGATAGATATTATTTTTACGCCAACGCTTGTATTACTTATTATTGGTTTAGTAACTATTTTCTTAATTATGCCATTTGCAGGACTTGTATCAGATGGTTTAGTTAACGGTATTAATTGGGTAATCGAAGTTGGGGGAGTATTCGCAGGTTTTGTACTAGGAACGTTATTCTTACCAATGGTAATGTTTGGGTTACATCAAGTTTTAACACCTATTCATGTAGAAATGATTGCTCAAAATGGTTATACTATCTTACTACCTATTTTAGCAATGGCAGGTGGTGGACAAGTTGGAGCAGCAATTGCACTTTGGATTCGTTGTCGTAAAAATAAACCACTTGTAAATATGATTAAAGGGGGTCTTCCGGTTGGGATTTTAGGCATCGGTGAACCATTAATTTATGGGGTAACAATACCACTTGGTAAACCTTTTCTTACAGCTTGTCTCGGAGGCGGTATTGGTGGGGCTGTAATCGGCTATTTTGGTAACGTCGGAGCAATTGCAATCGGACCATCAGGGGTTGCACTTATCCCTCTAATCGCGAATAATGAATGGCTTTCTTACGTCATCGGACTAATTGCAGCATATTTAGGTGGATTCATTTTAACTTATTTCTTTGGCACTCCAAAAGACGCAATGAATAGCGTAGAATTTTAATTTACTGAAAGATAATAAAAAGCATCAGAATTTGAAATGAATTTTGATGCTTTTTATTATTTAAAATGTAAAACATGTAATTATAATTGAGAAATCGAGACTTTTATCGCAAATAAGCGAGAAAACAGCTCTTGGACACCGAACGCTATCGTGTTAATAACGAAAATGGCGTTCGGTGTTCCGGCAGTATTCAGTTTAATAATCGTCAATTTATACTAGAATAGATTTTGGGAAGTTTAACGCAATAACTTGCAACTTGAGCTCTATTATGCTATATTTATTGTTAGTGTTAAATCACACACGCACGGTGACAGACTGAGAAGGTGCTTAGCGGCTTGTTCGCTTAAGTTTTTCAGCTGGTTGATCCATGCGGAGGGCGGTTATCCGCAAAAAATAAACCAATAGGAGGGAATAACACATGCCTGTTATTTCAATGAAACAATTACTCGAAGCAGGAGTTCACTTCGGCCACCAAACTCGCCGTTGGAACCCAAAAATGAAGAAATATATCTTCACAGAAAGAAATGGTATTTATATCATTGACCTACAAAAAACAGTGAAAAAAGTAGACGAAGCTTTCAACTTCATGCGTGAAGTAGCTAGCGACAACGGTACTATCCTGTTTGTAGGAACTAAAAAACAAGCACAAGAATCCGTTCGCGACGAAGCTATCCGTTCTGGACAATATTTCGTGAATCATCGTTGGTTAGGTGGTACTTTAACTAACTTTGAAACTATTCAAAAACGTATTCAACACCTTAAAAAAATCGAAAAAATGGAAGCAGATGGAACTTTTGAAGTCCTTCCTAAAAAAGAAGTAGTCCTTCTTAAAAAAGAACAAGAAAAACTAGAACGCTTCTTAGGCGGAATCAAAGACATGAAAGGTCTTCCTGACGCTCTATTCATCGTTGACCCACGCAAAGAACGTATTGCGGTTGCAGAAGCTCGTAAACTTCATATTCCTATCATCGGTATTGTTGATACAAACTGTGATCCGGATGAAATCGACTACGTAATCCCTGCAAATGATGATGCTATCCGTGCGGTTAAACTTTTAACTGCTAAAATGGCTGATGCTATCATTGAAGTGAACCAAGGGGAAGAGTTAACTGAAGCAGAAGTTGCTCCTGTAGAAGAAAAAGCTACAGAAGAAACTACTGAAGCATAAGATTTTATTTGAAACTTTCAAGGTGATAAGGCACTATTCTTATCACCTTTTTTAAAGAGAAAAATTGGAGGGAAAATAAATGGCTAATATTACAGCTCAAATGGTAAAAGAATTACGTGAAAAAACTGGTGCTGGTATGATGGATTGTAAAAAAGCGCTTGTAGAAACTGAAGGAGATATGGAAAAAGCAATTGACTATCTTCGTGAAAAAGGTATCGCTAAAGCTGCGAAGAAATCTGATCGTGTTGCTTCTGAAGGTATGACTCATGTAATCAGCAATGAAAAACATGCAGTAGTACTTGAAGTAAATGCTGAAACAGATTTCGTTGCTAAAAACGATAACTTCCAACAGTTAGTTGATGCATTAGCTAAACAAATTCTTGCAGTACGTCCTGATAGCTTAGAAGACGCGCTTAAAACAGAAATGCCTAATGGTCAAACTGTTCAAGATTATATCACTGAAGCAATCACAAAAATCGGTGAAAACATTTCCCTTCGTCGTTTTGAAGTAAAAGAAAAAGCAGACAACTCTGCTTTTGGTGAATACATCCACATGAATGGACGTATTGGCGTTCTTACACTTCTTGAAGGAACTACTGACACTACAGTTGCAAAAGATGTTGCAATGCACATCGCTGCAATCAATCCTAAATACATTTCTCGTGAAGACGTTTCTACTGAAGAAGTGGAACACGAAAAAGAAGTATTAACTCAACAAGCATTAAACGAAGGCAAACCAGCTAATATCGTTGAAAAAATGGTAGAAGGTCGTTTGAAAAAATATTTAAGCGAAATTTCCTTAGAAGACCAACCTTTCGTTAAAAACCCAGACATCACTGTAGGTGAATACGTAAAACAAAGCGGTGGTAAAGTTGTATCATTCGTACGTTTCGAAGTAGGCGAAGGAATCGAGAAAAAAGAAGATAACTTTGTTGAAGAAGTAATGAGCCAAGTGAAAAAATAAGCCTTATTGATGATTTCCCCTCGAGTTTTCCTAGAGAATTCGGGGGGTTTTTGCTATACTTAAACTACATATAATAACAACAAAAGGAGTTCAATATGAAGAAAATCATCAAGATTACTTTAATTGTTTTATTTTTATTGTTTTTACTGGATAATATATGGATGATGGTACAAACAAAACAAGGACTGGATTTACCGATTTGGCTTCAAATAGTTTTTTTGCTTGTTTATATAATTTCTGCAATAACTACATATAAAGGAAAATGGTTTGGATTTTTTGCTTCTTTTTTAATGGGTATTGGTATTATGTTAGTAAGTATAATTGTCAGTTTGTAACTAAAAACCTCGATTATCACTCGGGGTTTTTTGTTTTATTAAGTTTAATATACTATATG
>NZ_JAARZJ010000019.1 GCF_014229245.1 Listeria farberi
AAATATATCTATATAATAGAAGAAGGCTATATGAAGCTAGTTTTTGAAGGAACAAATCAGTATAATTTTTCTTATATTCTACAGAAAGGCGCTTTTCCTTATCTTCCAGTTTATACTGAGGATATACCTAAACATATGATGCTAATTGCATTAACGGATGTAGTTTGGTGGAAAATTGAATTTCAATTTTTTCGGAAAATGATGCAATTAGAGGATCCTAGAAATTATTTAATGCTCCACCAACTTGCTGAAACGAGAAGGAGATTGTATCTTATCGCCGTCCAAGAAAAATTAAGTTCTCGCGATAGTATTTATTTTTCTCTAAATACTATGCTTGATTATGGCTTAAGGGTTTCTGAAAAAGCAGTGGAGTTACCTGAATTTTTAACATATCAGTTCCTTGCTGAACACTCAAACTCTTCCAAAAGTTATACATCTAAAGTTCTTAGTCATTTACGAGAAAAAGGTATTTTAGAATCACAAAAAAAGCCTTGGCGCATTAACGATGTCCAAAAGCTACAAGAATTGATTCATACAGAAGCTTTACTTTCAACTTTATAAAAAACCAAGAGCAATAAAAATCGCTCTTGGTTTTTCGTTTAGATTACGTTATTGCGCCAAGCCTGGGTATTTGCTAGTTGGTATTTCTCTACTTGATTAATTGACTTAAATAGTTCCATTTTATACTTCACTACTGCTTTTGCAGCATTAATACAATCTGGGTAAATCGCATTTGCATCCCATAATTCAGTCGTACTTAAAATTTCGCGACATTTTTTATAGAAGGCATATTTATAATCACTGGAAATGTTAACTTTCTGAATCCCAATTTTAACTGCAGCAGCAATTTCATCATCTGGATTCGCTGAGCCCCCATGGAGCACAAGTGGAATATTTACTAGGTCTTTGATTTCTTGTAGTATATCAAGACGTAATTTAGGCTCTTTGTCTTTTGGATAAATTCCATGAGCTGTTCCTATAGCTACAGCGAGTGTATCCACCCCTGTTCGCAAAATATATTCTTTCGCTTCTTCTGGTTTCGTATAGATAATCTCACTTACTCCACCTTCAATACTATTACCTGTTTTCCCGATAGTTCCAAGCTCTCCTTCTACGGAAATACCTAATCGGTGGCAAACATCTACTACTTCTTTTGTGACGCGAATATTTTCTTCAAAAGGTAGCAACGAGCCATCAATCATGACAGAACTAAAACCACAGCGAACTGCTCGCATCACATCACTCATATTATCACCATGATCCAAATGAAGTACAAAAGGCACTGGGCTATTTTTAATTCTTGATAAGACATACTGGAAAAAATCATCTTTTGTAAAATCTAGTTCTGTTGGGTGTACCGCGATAATCGCTGGTGCATTATTTTTTTCAGCTTCTTCTACCACTACTCGTAAAAAATTACTATCTGCCACGTTAAATGCACCAACCGCAAATTTATTTTCTTTGGCTACTTCTAATAATTGCTTCATATTTACTAACATGTTTTCATTTCTCCTTTTAAAGTGATTTTCCAGTAGAACCGGATAATTGAATATAATATTTTACAACTTCTTTGCCGGCTGTAATCGTATCGCTAATTAAGTCGACATAATTTATCATTGGCTTTTCTTCTAAATTAGTTTTTATTTTATCCACTTGCGCTTTCATAAAGTCTGAGCCAACGTTAATTTTATTGATACCAAGCCGAATGGATTCTAAAATGTTTTCCTCACCACAACCAGAACCTCCGTGCAAAACAAGTGGCATATTAGTCGCGGCTTTAATTTCTCGAACAATGTCAAACTGAAAAGCGGGCGTAAACCCTCCTGGATAATCACCGTGCGAAGAGCCGTATGAAATCGCGAGTGCATCAATTCCAGTCTGGTTAGCAAAATCAATAGCTTGTTTAGGATCCGTATACATAGCTTGATTTGTATAATTTTCCCCTGTCACCGCGCCAATATTTCCAACTTCTGCTTCAACACTTGCATTATAAGTTTCTGCAAATTCAACCATTTTCTTCGTAATTGCAACATTTTCTTTATAAGGATAACTGGATGCATCCATCATGACACTTGAAAAGCCTGCTTCTAAACATTGTTTTACAATAGCAACATTATGCCCGTGATCCAAGTTAATCGCTACTTCAACGCTTGCTTCTTCTGCCATTTTTATAATAGGGTTCGTTAAAAAACGAGCGTCTAGATGGCTTGTTAAATGATCTTGGAGCAAATCAATGATAATAGGCGCACGGAGTTCTTGAGCAGCATCGATAACCGCTCGTGCTGTTTCTAAATTAAAACAATTAATTGCCATGACAGCATAGCGCCCTTCATTTGCACGCTTTAGGATTCCTTTCATCGAAACATACATTTTTTATTTCTCCTCGTCTTATGAAATTTTAATTCCAGACAAATCGACTTCTTCCTCTTCTATAGCTTGGTCCTCAATTAATTCTTCTTCCTCTGTAGGCTCCCGTTTTAATAGGAGTAGCATTGCTGCTGTTACACAAGTTCCAATCAAAAGTGCCAAACAGAATAAAATTGGTTCATTCATTGCTGGAACAATAAACATTCCACCTGATGGTACTGGCGATCCAATACCCCAAGTCATACTAAGACCACCACCAACAGCAGCCCCAAGTGTACAAGAAATAATAACGCGTATCGGATCAACGGCAGCAATTGGGATAACGCCTTCTGTAATCATACAAATTCCCATTGGAAAAGCGATTTTGATATTATCTTCCTCTGATTTTGTATATTTTTTCTTTTTAATTAATTTCGAGATTACCCAAGATAGTGTCACTCCAAATGGCGGTACCATTGAAGCTAGGATTTTTACGGCTTCTGGTTCTTTGACTCCCTCTAGCAGTAATCCATCCGCGAATAAAGAAGCTACTTTATTTACCGGACCACCAAAATCAAATGCGGCCATTGCACCGAGCACAGCTCCGAAAACAAATCGCATACTCCCTTGCATTCCTTGTAAGAAGCTTGTCATCGCCTCTGTTGCCCAAACGATTGGCACACCTACTACAAAATACATTAGCAATCCGATGACTAAACTACTAATAAGCGGAATAATCATCATTGGCATTAAACCTTGTGCCCACTTTGGTACCTTTAAATATTTCACAAGGATTAGTACAAAATAACCGACCAAGTAACCTCCTAGCATGCCACCTAAAAAGCCTGCTCCAATTGAATTAGCAATCAACCCCATTAATAATCCAGGTGCAATCCCGGGTCTATCTGCTATCGAGTAGGCAATCGCCCCTGCAATAACTGGTGCAAGTAGCCCCATACCAAGAACACCGAGAGAAACGAGTGCATCTGGAATAGAATATGGTGCTTTATAGTTTTCAATCACTTGCCCATTTGTTAAATTTCCAATGGCAATAAGTAACCCCGAGGCAACAACTAACGGTAACATATACGAAATCGCTGTAAGTGCATGTTTTTTGATTTGCAGTTTTTTCATCATGCTAGTTCACTCCCTAGTTATTTATTTCGTTATCTATTTTATTAATAATTTGTTTTGGTGCTTTAATTGCTAAATTTGTCGGTATTTCAACAATACGCTTCCCTTTAAAACGATCTTTACCACTAATTTTAATGTCAGCAGCGATAATAACGACATCCGCATTTTTTACTTGTTCTGCTGAAAGTTCGTCTTCAATCCCAATCGTTCCTTGTGTTTCAATATGAATAGTATGTCCAAGTGCGGTGCCCGCTTTCGTTAGTTTTTCTTTCGCGATATACGTATGAGCAATTCCCGATGTACAAGCAGCAATTCCAATAATATTCATGATAAGTGCCTCCTAATCTTGGTTTTTTGCTAATAATTTTATAAAATCCTCTTTGGTTAGAACAGTTTGAAATTGATTTATCACCTCATCATCTGCAAGTAAAATGGCTACTTTTTGAAGCAATTTAATGTGGGTGGTTGTAGCATCTGAGTTTTTCACAGCAAAAAGAATAATAATATTGACTGGTTTATCATCAAGTGACTCCCACTCTACCGGAGTCTTTGTTCTGCCCACTGCAATAGATGTATTAGTGACGCTTGCTGATTTCCCGTGCGGAATTGCTACCCCTTCACCAAGCCCGGTTTTCCCTTCTTCTTCGCGGTATAATACATCTGCAATAAAAGTTTCTTTATCCACTACTGCACCTGTTTCAACAAGTAAGTCTGTTAATTCTTCAATTACTTCTAATTTTGTCGTTGCCTGTAACTCTAAATTTACAAGCGCCGGGCTTATTACTTTACTTATATCTAATTCCCGAATATCCATGAATCCGCCTCCTATAATCTTTCCATCAATTTTTTCACCATCATTTTATCTTTTTCTGTAAACATTGCGCTCACAAGTAAAGAAGGAATTTCGTTTGTACTTTCTGCGTTGATTGTTGTTAGAATAAAATCAATATTCTGATAGTCTTGCAAGCTATTTTTGAATTTAGTAGATGATAAAACGTCTACTATTTCGACATCTGGAAAAGCTTTTTGAACCTTTACTTTTAAAAGTTCCGATGTTCCGATGCCACTTGAACACATAATAATAATTCGTTTTATGGGTGGGGACTCTTCCATGTGTTTGGCGAAATATATCGTTATATAGCCGACTTCATCATCTGATATTGTTTTTAACTTAAACGTCTCCGCCACATCACGAGCGGTTTCTTTAATAATTTCAAATAGTTGACCGTACTCTAATTTAATATCGCTTAATAGGTTGTTTTTTATGTTAATTTGATGATTCATTCGGTTTACCATTGGTTTTATATGGCTAAGCAACTCAATTTTTAATTGTTTTTTATTAATAGGTATAGCAATTTTTTTGGCTACGTGATTAATATAAAAATCAGTCATTTCCTCTACGATTGGTAAAGGTTTACTCGAAATTAATTCAATTTCGTGATTAAAGCGAGAGGAAATTAAATATTGTAAAAAATTGAAAGTTTCGCGTTTAGGTAATTCCTTTTTTAAATATTGTTCAATTGCTTCAATGGCTTCTACCGCAATACTATGAAGTCTTTCATTTGATACTAAATAAATTTCTTTTGGTTCGTCAAAATCTTCTACTTCACCTTGGCGAAAACGATTAATTAAAATGTATAAATGGGAAAAAATATTGATATCATACGGATACGGAATACTGATCATTAACTTTTTTTCAATGATTTCCATCTGCCTGACGATAAATTCTACATCTGCATTATTGAGATTACTATGTTCTATTTTCAAATCATCATATCTAGATAAATCTAAGTTGTTAATGACTTCATTGATAGCTATACGAATATTTTCTTCTGTCCCAACAACGCGGATTTCTTTTTGCTTTTTTTCAAGCGTTAAATGGTATTTCTCGATAGATTGATTTAAAAGTGCAAAATCATTTTTTATCGAATTATATCCAACGTAATAACCTTCATATAATTTTGCGATATTTAAGTACTTCGGTGATTTAAACAAAACTTGAAGTAAAATCTTTTCACGACGTTCAGATGGTGTATAACCGAAAATATCACTAGTTGTTTCTAATTTTGCTTGAATATATGCTTTATAATTCAGTTTATAACCACGCCCTTTTTCTGAGATAATAATCTCTTTTTCATCAGTGGCACTATTGATATTTTTAATTTTACGATAAACTGTTTTAGAGGAAACTTCGAGCATTTCAGCAAGTTGATTTGCTGTTAAAAAATCATTTTTCGTTAAAAATAAGTTAATTAATGCACGCTCCGTTTTTGTTAGAAGCATTTCATCACCTCCCTCTACGCTCTATTATACACAAATAAAAGAAAACGGTTACACCAAGTTATGTCCACTACACTAGACAATTTTTTGGCATGGTTTGTGAAAGTGGATTTAGTAATGTCTTTATCTTCTAGCAAGACAATTTACCAGTAAAAAAGTATAATGAAATTTGAGAAGACTTAGAAAGGGGTACTTTTATGACGCTTGAACTACATAATGTTACGAAGAAGTTTGGGGAAAAAATGGCAGTTAATGATTTGTCGTTTCGAGTAGAACCAGGGAAAATACTCGGAATAATTGGTCAAAATGGTGCTGGTAAAACAACTACTTTCCGGCTAATTTTACATTTTTTAGAAGCAACTTCAGGGAAAATTACTTGGGACGGTAAGGAAGTAAGCAGAATAGATCCAAATATCATTGGTTACTTACCAGAAGAACGCGGTTTATATCCTAATGTTACGATTGAAGAACAATTAATCTTTTTTGCTGAATTAAAAGGTTACCCGAAACAAAAAATAAAAACAGAAATCGATAACTGGTTGGAACGTGCGGAAATTGTTGGCAAAAAAACCGACTTAATTAAAACCTTATCTAAAGGAAATCAGCAAAAAATCCAGCTCTTAAGTACAATTATTCATCAACCTAAACTTGTTATTTTAGATGAACCATTTAGTGGGCTAGATCCTGTCAATGCAGAAATTTTGAAAAAGTTTGTATTTGATTTACGTGCGTCTGGAGCAGCCATTATATTCTCGAGTCACCGAATGGAAAATGTGGAGGAACTTTGTGATTCCCTTTTAATGCTGAAAAAAGGAAGTACGGTGCTTCAAGGCACGACTGAATCTGTAAAGTCTGTTTTTGGTCGCAAACGAATTTTGATTGAATCTAGTCATACAGTAGAGGAACTGGCTAATTTACCAGGCGTTTTAAATATCCAAACGCATCGGGACGGCGTTTTTCAACTTGAAATTGCTAATGAAACAGATGCCGAAAAGATTTTTGAATATGTAACAAAGGATGGCTTCATCCCAACTTTCAGCCTCCAAACACCAACGCTTGAAGAAATTTTCAAATGGAAAGCAGGTGAATCTAATGAGTAAATTTTGGGTGATAACAAAGCAAGTTTACAAAAGACGTGTCAAAACCAAATCCTTTTTAATTTCACTTTTATTTCCTGTTTTAATTGCCGCCTTAATTGCAGGCATTCCAAAAATGGTCGATTATTTCGACTCTACTAAAACTATTGCAAAGATTGCCGTACTTTCTGATAATCCGATTTTTGCCCAGTCACTCGCTAAGGACAAGAACCATTTTAAAGTAAATACTGCCATTAATGACAAAAAAGCTGCCCAGTCCGCTCTAAAAAAAGGTAAAATTGACGGATTCGTCTCTATTACACAAAAAAATGACACCGTTAGTGCGGTTTATACAACGCAAGAAACAGCAGGGCAAGATGTTTTAACCCGTTTAACAGAAGATCTCACCGCTACAAAAATTGCTGAAAAAGCAGCGGCGTATAAAATCACCAATGAGCAATTACAATCAATTACTTCCCCTGTTTCTGTGATAAATGATTTAGAATCAAATAATCAACTAACTAATCATGAAAAAGACGTTATGAGCGCAGCAGTATTGATTTTAACCCTCGTTATTTTCATTTTCGTCATGAGTTATGCAAACATTGTTGCTTCTGAAATCGCGACAGAAAAAGGCACTCGAATAATGGAGGTCATTTTATCAAGTGTCTCTGCTAGAACGCACTTATTTGCTAAATTAACAGCCATTATTTTTATGCTTCTCACCCAAATTGGCTTTTATGTTGTTTGTGGAGCTGTCGTTCTTGTTGCTGGCCGAAATACGGATATGGTCCAAAACATTTTAGATCAAATTGCTGTTTTTCCAGCTTACTATCTTGTTTTAAACTTAGTATTTGTTATTTTAGGTTTATTGTTATACATTTTACTCGCAGCGATGATTGGTTCGATGGTGCCAAATGTAGAAACAGTAGCTCAGTTTATCTATCCAATGACGATTCTCGCTATTATTGGTTATTGGGGTTCCATTGCAGCTGCTAATGCGCCGGATAATTTACTTGTTATTATCGGCTCGTATATTCCAACTTTTTCACCGATGATGATGTTAGCGCGGATGGACTTATTGTCTGTTTCAACGATTGGTATTTTTAGCTCATTAGCAATTTTAGTCGCAAGTGTCGTTGGAGCATTTTTCCTAACTGTTCGCCTTTATCAAGGAAATGTGTTGCTTTACAGTAATGATGGTCTATGGAAAACTTGGAAAACCTCCCTTTCCTACGCCAAAATAAAGAGAGTTGGTAAATTATGCAAATCAGACTATCTGAAAGAAAAGACTCAGCTTCAATGATTGAATTAGAACATTTAGTTTGGACGCCTGGGACGACTCCTGGTGATGTCCGTTTTGATAGTGAGGCTGAATTTTTATTAAAGAATCCTCCTGGTTCCAAAATAGTCGTTGAAAAAGAGGGGAAAATAATTGGCATTCTTGGGTATAAATCCCCTATCCCACTCCCATCCAACAAACATGTAGCAGAGATAGATATTGCCGTTCACCCGGATTTTCAGCGCGAAGGCATCGGTCAACTTTTAATGGACAAAATGAAAGAAGTTGCACAAGAAAAAAGCTTTATAAAAATCTCTCTCCGGGTGCTGTCAATTAATCAAAAGGCAATTCGCTTTTATGAAAAAAATGGTTTTAAACAAGAAGGTCGTCTCGAAAAAGAGTTTATTATTCAAGGTAAGTATGTAGATGATATTTTAATGGCTTATTTCCTCTGACAAAAGACCCTATTTAAAGCTAGAACTATGACTTTATAATCATTTTTAAGATAAAGCGTTTACAATTATTTAGAACGGTTATATATAGAGTACAACGAACAAAAAAAGGTGATGCGAATGACAAGAACTTGGTGTACAAGCTGATTTTTTTCTCAGCTTTGTCATATGCCGGCAAACGTCTGGTGAAGGATTTTAGTGTCAAGCAACTAACGCTTAGTTTACAGGAGGAAGGCGAGGAGTATACGCCGCGTCAAGGACTTTACGCTAACTTAGTTGTAGGAAGACGGAATTTCGTTACGTCGCTCGTTTATCAATATTTTTATCCTCACTAAATTGGTAAATAAGCGAATAAAGTATCGTATCATTTATGGCCACTATTTGGACAAGTTACGGGCGCTCATTTATTCGTTAGTTAGAATATCTTGAGAAGTAAGTAGTAAGATAAAGAATTCGCCTACTTGTTTGAAAATGCCTCACCGTTTTCCGAATGTTGTATGTTTATTCAGAAACATCCAGACATGGTCCGGCCCATCAGATGAGTGGCAAGACAAGCTCATCCGAAAAGAAAAACCCCGTGTGGCGAATTAGCCGTACGGGGTTTTTCGATTAGGAAAATAAGATTGAGATATTTTCATCGTAGAATTTTTGAATGACTAAGTGGCATTTTTCAAATTCTTTCGCTTCTAACGCGAGAACTAACTGTTCTAATGATTCAGCTAGATCAAGCATAAAAGCCTCAAAGCACAATTTTTCATTGTTATCTTTCATATTTAGAATTGTTTGGTTAAGAATATCGATATTTTTTTCAAGCGCTGGCATTCCAGTATAGTGAATCATACAAGCATAAAAGTTTTTCACATGATTACTAAATACATTTATATCTTGCTCCCTAGCGGCTAACTTGATATAAACTAGCTCTTTACGAAGACAGGCTGCGCATATTTCTGCATTTTTTTCTTGAAGTTTCTGTACTGCATAATTGAGATGAAAAAAAGCTAACTTTAAACGTGATTTTTCGCGATGCTCAGCTTCACTATGGATTGCGACTGAAAAACCGTTTTCTCCAGTTTTTTTGCAAATAATACCGCTTTTATGTAAACATTGGAGCGCGCCAAAAGCTACTCGTTTGCTGACTTGAAATCGTTTCATGATGTCTTCTATATCCACTTTATCGCCATTTTCCAAAGTGTTAGTCATAATCTCATTCTTGATTTCTCCGTATATAGGATCTGCAACAAATCCACTTTTCTCCATAAATAGAACCTCTTTAAATTTGATTGCTTTCAATGTTATATTTTACACGAAAAAAAACCATTTAGATATGATTTTCCCGAAAAAAATTGTGTACATTCTGTTACAAAAAAATGGAATTGTTATAAGAAAAATAGACAATTAATTGTGATGACAGATGGAATATATAATGTTATATTTATAATGTAATAACAATATAAACAAGGAGTGATTTTTTTGATCACATACGATTTAGCACCTGAAGTGAAAATCAACCAATTTGATGGTGCTTGGGCTGGTTACAAAAATATTGCCGAGGAACTACAAACTGCCATTCAAAGAAAGAATCAAAAACAAACTATCGTAGCCATTGAATGTTACCCAGGAACGAGAAATGAAGAAATTGCCACTAAGCTACTTCCACTATTACCCATCGAAAAAGCCATTTTTGCAGATGAATGGGCATTAAATAATAAGGAAGTAACGACCAAAATCGAACCTCATTTAACAGATGATCGCGTTTTTGGTATTATGTCTCATTTTGAAGTGAGCGATTTTTATTCCGCTGAAAAACTTGCAGAAATTCAAAGAGAAATTTCAGCTATTAATGGGCTAATTGTTATTTATGGAACGGGAGCGACCGTTATAGCGCCAAATCCGGATATTCTAATTTATGCAGATTTAGCTCGCTGGGAGATTCAATGCCGCTATCGCAAGGAAAATAAACCTAACTGGAAGGCAGACAATGCAGCTGAAGATGCGCTTCGTAAATTTAAACGTGGGTACTTTTTTGAATGGCGCATGGCTGACCGTCAAAAGAAAAAACTCTATCACCAAGTAGATTTCTTACTTGATACAAATAAAAAAAACGAACCAAAAATGGTACGCGGGGAAGATTACCGAAATGGCTTAAAACAAGTTTCCAAAGCACCATTTAGAGTCGTCCCATACTTTGATGCAAGTGTTTGGGGCGGCCAGTGGATGAAAAATAATTTTGGACTGGATCCTTCTGCTGATAATTATGGTTGGGCATTTGATGGTGTTCCAGAAGAAAATAGCTTATACATGCGTTTTGGAGATATCCGGGTTGAAGTCCCATCTACGAATGTTGTGAACCATTTCCCGAATGAGTTACTTGGGCCTAAAGTACATAGCCGCTTCGGCACGGAATTCCCGATTCGTTTTGATTACCTTGATACTATGGGCGGTGGTAATTTAAGCCTTCAAGTCCACCCATTAGTAGAGTATGCGCAAGATAAGTTTGGCATTCATTATACACAAGATGAAAGTTACTATATTTTACAAGCAGATAGCGACTCTACCGTTTACCTTGGAACCAAAGAAGGTACAACGAAAGAAGCAATTATGGCTGATTTAGAAAAAGCCTCAAAAGGAAATTATCGTTTTCCTGATGAAAAATACATTAACGTCTTCCCAGTGAAAAAGCATGATCATATTTTAATTCCTGCTGGGACGATTCATTGTGGAGGTCCGAATACAGTAGTTTTAGAAATTAGTGCGACTCCTTATATTTTTACTTTTAAACTATGGGATTGGGAACGTACTGGTTTAGACGGGGTTCCACGCCCGGTACATTTAGAACATGGTAAAGAAAACCTACAACTTGACCGTGACACAAAATGGGTGAAAGAGAACCTAATGAATCAATTCGAAACTTTACATGAAGATAATGACTCCAAAGTAGAACGCACTGGTTTGCATGAATTAGAATTTATTGAAACCCACCGCCACTGGTTTAAAGAAACTGTTGTCATCCACACAAACGACAGTGTCAATATGCTCAATTTAGTAGAAGGAACAAGTGCTGTCATTGAAAGTATTGACGATTCTTTCGCGCCATTTGAAGTGCATTACGGAGAAACATTTATTGTTCCTGCGATTGTCGGTACTTATCAAATTAGAAATACAAGCGATAGTGAAGAAGTGGCAGTTATTCAAGCATTTGTACGCAATTTATAAAAAAGAAAGCCTATCAAAAATGTTGATAGGCTTTCTTTTATTCAAAATCAATATAATATCGATAATGCTTTCCTACATAAAAGCATTCGCTGTATTCTCTAAAATCACTTTCTTTTTGTTTCGTCATCCGCACCCTTTTCAAAATTGGTTCTTGTTTGTCGATTGCGAGAGCTTCCTGAACTTCACGATTTGGCAGCATCGCTTCAATATATTCCTTTTCTTGATTAACGATAATACCGAAGCCTTTCAAATATTCATAAAAAGAACCGTAATAATCTTCTGCTTGAAGTGAATACTCTTGATTATAAGGAATCACACTGATAAACAGTGCAAACGCCAAGTCTTTCGTACCGCGTAGCCGCTTAATTTGTAGCACCTTGTCCCCGACAGCCAGCCCTAGCTGTAACGCAATTTTTTTATCGGCATTGATCACTTCTACTTCCGCATGTAGCGTAGCCGCCTTTTTACCAAGTTCTTTCATCTCATTCGTAAAACTGCGCACTAACGTAAAGTGCTCATCCTCTGCTTCTTCCCAGTCACGTACAAAAGTACCTTTCGCACGTTCTCTATAAAGTAAATTTTCACGAACTAGCTCATCAATCGCTTTCCGCACAGTAATTCTACTGACATTGTATAACTCACATAAATCAAGCTCTGGTGGAATTTTGTCTCCAGTTTGCCAAACTTCCGATTGGATTTTATCTCGTAAATCATCAGCTATTTGCGCATAGAGCGGAGATGCATCGTACATTTTATTTAACTTTCTCACCATAGTAAGCCTTCCTTCTCAAATTGTATTATTGTCATCACAATAAATCATAGCACAGGCTATCCAAAATTCCAATATAAAAGTAGAGCGATAAAGCTCTACTTTTATATTATTCTACTGCAATTCAATCGTTAAATCACCTGTTTTCAAGCGTTCCTTTTTAATAAGAAACGGTCTGACAATAAGTGCAATAACACCTGGCAAGACAACTGCTACCAAAATAAAAGCAGCAAGTGTGCTGAATCCGTAATTTGCTATTAAATAAAGTGGTGCAACAAAGGCGCATAATCCGAGACCTGCGACTTCACTTGCGGCTTGAATGTGAAATACCATCACACCAAGAGGTCCAGCAATTAGTGTTGTTAAGAGTGGTACTAACATAAGGCTAGGTTTTCTAATGATGTTGGGTGTTTGTAATTTTGGTGTACAGATAAGTTGGGCAAAAAATGCACCCCAGTTATTATCCCGGTAACTTAATACTGCAAAAGACACGAATTGAACCGAGCAACCGATCAATGCCGCAGCACTTGCAGTTGGATCAAGTTGAAGCGCAATCGCGAGCGCAGCAGATGAAGCTGGACTAAGTATCAGTAAGCCAAACACAAAAGCAATAACCATCGATGAAATCAGCGGTGAACCACCAATTAATGAACTAATTCCAAGACTTACAGAAGCTAAAATCGGCGCCATGATTTTTGCAAATAAAATACCACTAAGTCCACCAGCTAAAAGTGCAACACCAGGAATTAAAATCATATCAAATTTTGTCTTTCCAGTGACTCGCTTCCCAGTCCAAACCGCCACAATAACAGCCAAAATAGCTCCAACTGGTTCTCCGCTAGTAATAGCAACTCCGCCACCAGCTAACGTCGCCACTGCCCCACCACCAATAACAGCAGAGGCTGCCGCACTTATCGTCACAAGCGTATTTGCGTGCAAGCACATCGCAATACCAACACCAATTCCCGGAATTAACATCGTTTTACCAATTGCGCCAACTGTAACAAGAAATGAAATCCCTGTCATCTGCCCAATTGTCTGTAAAAGAAGTCCAATTCCAAGCGTTACAAGAACCGCATTCGCAATTCCCATAGAAGCCTTATAGGAACGATCTATAAAATATTCTTTCATTGCTTCTCCCTTTCTAAAATGTATTCTTTCTCATTGTAATCACTAGTTTGTTAAAAAGCTAGTTTTATTTACTGGTTTTCCTTTAAAAATGTTAAAAAGGTTTCAGCAATTCGATTTTCAAGTCTTTGTCTGTTTTTTAGTACCGAAAACTTCCGCATTAAGCTTCCAGCCTCATTAAACGTCTGCAGTTTTCCTGATGTAATTTCTGTTTGAACAACACACTTAGAAATAACGGTGTAGCCCATTCCTTCAAGAACCATTTGTTTGACCGCCATATTACTCCAAGCAACAACTTTTTCAGCAACATTCCAGCCATTGGTACTTAATACATGATCCAAATATTCACGCGTTCCTGAGCCTTCTTCTCGCGCAATCCAAGTTGCTCCTTGTTCGATTTCTGTAAGTGAACCGTCTGCTCGACCAACGATACACATCTCATCATCCGAAAAAGCACTTATCTCCAAATCTTTCTTACTTACCTGGCCTTCAATAAGCCCTGTGTCCACTTGAAGAAGTTCCACTTTGTCAGCAATTTTCGCGGTATTTTCAATAATTAGTTCTATTGTAATATCCGGATAAAGGGCATGAAATTTCGCAACCACTTCTGGCAAAAAATACTCTCCTATCGTAAAACTAGCACCAATTCGAAGTCGACCTTTTAAATGATGGTGATATAGACTTATTTCATCTTCCACTTGTTTATATAGCCCTTCTAATTGCTTGGCACGGTGATACAAAATTTCTCCTGTTGCTGTTAAAATAAACTTTTTAGCCTGTCTATAAATAAGTTCTGTTTCGTAAAGTTCTTCCAATTTCTTTAATTGCAACGATACTGCGGGTTGCGAAATGTGTAATTCTTCAGCTGCTTTTGTAAAACTTTGTAATTCTACTACTCGGATATACGTTCTTAATGCCTCATCCATCGTAACACCTCCATAAAAATAACTTATCGATAATATAATTAATATAAATTTTACTAATAAAATCAGGAATGGTAAAGTAAAAGTATAAAAGAAAGGGGGATAAAAATGAGTCGAATTTTATTTAAAACGAAGACTTTTTGGTATGGTATTGCGCTTACTTTCTGTATTGCTACCTTATCTTATTTTTTAGCGAAGTTACCATTCTTAATGATTCTTGGACAACTTGTAACTGCTATTTTAATTGGTATTATCATTCGTGCACTTTTCCCAGTTCCAGATAAATGGTTTACTGGTATTCAGTTTTCCAACAAGGTCATTCTTCGTGCCGGGATTATTTTACTTGGTTTTCGCTTGAACTTAGTTGATATTTATCATGCTGGATGGCGTGTATTTCTAATTGCTGCCTTATGTCTTAGCATTGGTATTACTATTGTTTATTTTTTAGCCAAACTTTTTGGGGTGGATAAAAAACTAGCTATTCTGGTCGCTTGTGGTACGGGAATTTGTGGTGCGGCTGCAGTAGTTGCGATTTCTCCCCAAGTAAAAGCTGATAACAACCAAACGGCTGTCGCTGCTACGATTATTGCACTACTTGGAACTATTTTCACCATTATCTATACGTTGATTTATCCAATTCTACCACTCGGACCAGATGGTTATGGGATTTTTGCAGGGGCTACTCTTCATGAAATTGCCCACGTTATTGCAGCTGCAGATCCAGGCGGCTCATCTGCTGTTGATATGGCGGTTATCGTTAAATTAACACGTGTAGCCTTACTTGTTCCAGTCTGCTTTGTTGTTGCAAAGATGGTTAATGCTGGAACTAAAAACCGCTTTTCATGGGCTGAACTTCCTGTACCATGGTTTATCTTCGGCTTTTTAGCTACTAGTGCAATTAACAGCTTTGGAATTATTCCAACCTCTGTAACTGATTTTCTTGTCATCTGCGCATATTTCCTCATTGCTATGTCAATGGGTGGACTCGGTTTAAATGTCCACTTGCCATCGTTCGGAAAAATGGGTGGAAAACCTTTTGCTGCAGCGTTAATCGGTTCTGTTTTTCTTTCAGCATTTGGTCTAGCTTTAGTACTTTTGTTTCATTTAGCAGGTTAAGATGTCCTCGTCACCCCGATTTATGATACAATAGCAAACACGAGGTGACTATTTCATGACGAAAGCAATTTGGACTTGCCGAGCGTTCTTACTCGGATACTTTCTTTTTCTGCATTTCACTGCAGATACTTACACTTTTCTAATTTTAAATGTCGGGCTTGCTTATATACCTTTCGAAATAGCAGTATTTCTCACAAAAAAACCTCGCGTCTGGTGGATTTTTTGGCCATTAGGGATTGTTTGGCTAGTATTTTTCCCAAATGCACCGTATCTTTTAACTGATTTACTTCATTTACAACGTTTAGAAATTTACGGAGCAGAAGGAATACTTTCAACAGCGCCTTGGTTATGGCGACATTTCACTTATATTATCGTCGGTGTGTTCTTTGGATTATTTATTGGATTTTGGTCTTTCGCAAAGATGCTTGCTGAAATAAGAAGACGATTTAATTGGACTAGTTTACTAAGTTATCAATTACTTTTGATTGGGTTAATTTTATTATCTAGTTATGCGATATACATCGGACGGTTCTCTCGCTTACACTCCATCCATTTACTTACGCAACCAATTGATTCATTACAAATTATGTTTAGTGTTTTTCACTGGCCATTTTGGAATTTTGTATTTTACTTTTCGATTATCCAATATGTAATTTATACGCTATTTAGCAGGTTTTCTAGCTCACTAAAAAACTAAAAACGTTTGTATTTTAGGAAAATTAATTTTCTTAAATACAAACGTTTTTTTAATTGATATTGAGTTTACTTCGCTCGGTCGAAAAACCTTGAGGATAACGCCGCTTCAATTTCTCGATATTTGATTCTGCCACTGTTTCCATACTTATATCTGCCCATTTAGCAATTTGTGATACGTACCATAGGACATCTCCTAGCTCTTTTGTTAGGGACTCCTTATCTAAATCATGTCCATGAAAAGCATATTTCTTAATCAAATCGGCAACTTCACCGGCCTCGCCAGTAATACCAAGCCCGTAATTTGTTAACGCCTGTTCGTGTGTTGCAGCAGTTCTATTTGCTAAAATTTGATACTCTTTAAAATCCATATGTTTTCCTCCTTGCTTCTCTCACTTTCTTACTATAACAGATAAATTTTTTCCTTTGCAGTCTTGACTATTTCCAACTTATGCGAACTGGTGCTCTATCAATGCTTTTCATCTTTAAAAATTTTTTATCTTTAAAGTCTTATTTTTTTCAGATAATTCCTATATAATAGAGATAAGATTTCTGAAAGGAGTTTTCAAATGAAACTAGCTGGCTTAGTGTTACTTCTGATTGGTTTGATTGGTTTTGGCTTTTCGTTTAGCATTACTGGACTTATTGGTTTTGGTGTATGTATCATTTCTATTATCTTAGTTATAGCAGGAATTTTTACAATGGTCCGTTCCAAAAAACGCCGTAAACGTTCTTATTCCTATTAAAATAAAAAGCTGCTCTATCACAATCTGTGGTAAAGTAGCTTTTTTCTATTTTTCCGGCCAAGTTCTCATACGATTTTCTGCTAATTTCATTCGAACAAGTTCCTCACCATTCGCTCCCATACTTTCTGCAATTTGAAGGGCATAGATAATTACATCAGCTACTTCTTTTAAAAGTTCTTCACGATTTTCTTTTAGCGCTGTTTCATCTGTTTTCCACTGAAAGCATTCAAGTAATTCTGCTGCTTCAAGTGACAACGAAATTGCTAAATCTTTTGGATGATTGTATTGATCTAGCCAATCACGTTCTTTTAGAAAAGCAGTAATTTCATCTTGTAGTTGTCTCACTATTTTAGCTCCTTTAGAAGAATTTATTTGTGAAAAATATTGCAAAATCTTATAAAAAAATGAGCATCAAGCCGCCTTTTTATAAGGAGACTTGCTACTCATTAAATTACGCGTTTAATGAAACTGCTTCTTCAATTTTGTTTGGTGGAATAAATCCGTTTAAACGGTGGATTTCTTCGCCACCTTTATATAGTACAAGTGTTGGTGTTTGTTGTACATCACGATCAAAAAAGAAATTTTCGCCCATTTCTTCTAATTTTACTTTTAATACTTTCACTTTGCTTGCGATTTCAGAGTTTTTGAATTCGGCAAAAGAAAGATCAAGCATTTTACAATTAGGACAATTATCTTTCCAGTAATCTACATATACTAATTCTTCCCCATTAATATGAGCTTGGAACTCTTCAGGTGATTTAATTTCAATACTTGTCATTTGATTTCACTCCTTAATACTAAAATTTTCTTGACCCAATTGTCTATATCAGCCACATCTTGTTCTGTGTGTGGCATTTGTTCTATTTTTAAAGTTGGGTAGCTTGTGCCGAAGTATTTTGCCATTCGGTCGACAGCTCCGCAATAAAACTCCATACCCCATTGTGTTTCCCCAGTGCCAAAAATGGCTACATTCTTGGGCTTAACGGCTAGTTCCGCGATAAAATCTTTCATATCCGGCGGTGTTCTTCCGTAGTCGACTGTCCATGCCCCCAACATGTACAAGTCAAAATCCTCATCTAGCGGATACATGGCTAAAGGAGATACACGAAAGGACACAACCTCATGCCCTTCGTTTATTAATATCTCTTCAATTTCATCAGCCACCATTTTCGTATTACCGCTCAGAGAATCATAGGCTAACAAAATCCTCATAAATCGTCGAATCCATTATCCATATTCGTTTTTTTATAGCTTGAATTGCGCATTTCGAAAAAGTCGGTTTTTGTTTCTGTAAAGTTATCTGCGTAGGCTTTAATCCATGTCATTGTATTATCACTGTGTCCAGGATAAAGTTCAGGAATACCAAGCATTCCGAGCATTTTGTTAGCACGATATTTTACGTAATCAACCATTTCTTCCACATCAATACCTTCAATACCTTGCAACACTTCTTCAGACCATTCTGTTTCAAGTTCAACAGCGTGACGGAAAGCTTCATGTGTATATTCCACTAGCTCATCTGTTTGTAATTCTGGATTTTCCCCAAGGATTGCCCGGATTACTTCTGAAATAAACTTCGAGTGAGCTAGTTCATCACGATTGATAAAGCTAATGATTTTTCCTGTTCCTGTCATTTTGTTTTGACGAACAAGGTTATAGAAGTAAGCAAAGCCACTATAGAAATTAATTCCTTCTAAAATAGAAGATTGAATTAATGCTTTTACAAGCGTTTCACCTGTTTTGTTATTCATAAAATCATCATATGCTGTCATGATTGGTTCATTACGTTTAATGATTGTTGGGTGTGTTCTCGCAAGTTCAAAGACGCGATTTTGCTCTTGTAAATTTGTGATAGAAGCAAGTACATACGAGTAACTCTCATTATGAATTACTTCTTGTTGTGCGATAATTGCTGCGTTTGCATGAACTGCTGGGTCGGTAATATATTCCGCAATGTTATAGATAAAGCGTGTTTGCGGAGAATCCAGTGTTGCAAGTAAGCCAATAATCGCATCAAAAGCATATTTTTCTTGTTCGGAAAGAGCAGGATATTGTTTTGCATCGCTCTTCATATCTACTTCATCAGGAATCCAGTAGTTAGTAGAAAGTTCTTTATAAGCACGGTAGAAAGATGGATAAGGGATGTCATTCCAATTCAAAATCCCGCTAGTTTCTCCGTTTATGATTGAAGTAGAACGATTAGGAAATAAAGGTTCTAAAATTTTAATACGTGTCAGTTGTTCTTTTTGGTTAGCCATCTAGGCAAGCCCTCCCTTTCTTATTGTGTTATTAATAAAATGTTTTAGAGATTTATCAGCTTGAGCACCATTCGCACTCTTCTACATCGATATCATTGGAACGGACATAGTAAGTTGTTTTAAGCCCTTCATTCCAAGCAGTCATGTGTAGTTCAAGTAGTTTACTTGCTTTAATACCACTTGGTACATAGAAGTTAAAGCTTAGTGATTGGTCTACGTGACGTTGACGACGACCGTTTTGACGTACACTTGCGAATTGGTCAACTTTATAAGCACCTTTTTCGTAGTACGGGTATGTGCTTAGGTTTAAGTCCGGTGCAATTACTGGACGACGGTAATCTTTTTTCTCTTCATAATAGAATGCGCTGTAAATTGGATCAATCGAAGCAGTTGAACCAGCAATTTGAGCAGTACTCATATTTGGCGCAACAGCTACAAGGTAAGCATTACGCAAGCCTTTTTCTGCTACTTCTTTCGCTAATTCTTGCCATTCAGGTGAGTTATAGTTACGACGTGCGAAATATTCTCCTGTATTCCAGTCGCTGCCTTTGAAGACTTTGTAAGCACCTTTTTCTTGTGCTAGTTTATTACTTGCGCGAATAGCTAAATAGTTAATTTGTTCGTATAATTCATCGGCATATTTCTCAGCTTCTTCTGAGTCCCATGCGATATTTTTAAGAGCAAGCAGATGATGCCAACCGAATGTTCCAAGCCCAATCGAACGGTATTTTTGGTTCGTAATGGTTGCTTGTGGTACTGGCAGTTCGTTTAAGTCAATAACATTATCTAGCATTCGTACTTCTACTTCGATTAAACGTTCTAAAGTACCTTCTTCTTCCGCCACAACGGCACGACCTAAGTTTACAGAGGATAAGTTACATACAACAAAATCTCCCGCTTGTTTTGTAATAACGATTTGATCTCCAGAAATAATTTCTTGAATCATTTTTGTTGGGCTCATGTTTTGCATGATTTCTGTACATAAGTTACTAGAATACACCATGCCTTCATGTTTATTAGGGTTCATTCTGTTTACTTCATCACGGTAGAACATGAATGGATTCCCTGTTTCTAATTGACTCATCATAACACGTTTCATGATATCAATTGCTTTAACAATTTTTTTACTGATTGTTTCATCAGCTACTAATTCGTCATATTTTTCGCGGAAAGTACCTTCGCCTTTTGATTCATCGTAGAAATCTTGCAGGTACCAGCCTTTTTTCGCTTTTACTTCATGTGGGTCGAACAAATACCACTCGCCGCGACGTTCTACAGCTTCCATGAAAATATCCGGAATACAAACTGCTGTGAACACATCATGGGCACGTAAACGTTGATCTCCATTGTTTAAACGTAAATCAAGGAAAGATTCGATATCTTTATGAAAAACGTCTAAATAAACAGCAATCGCACCTTTACGTTGACCTAGTTGGTCTACACTCACCGCGGTATTGTTTAATTGCTTAATCCAAGGAATAACGCCACCACTTGCGCCTTTTACGCCGCGGATAGCTGCTCCTGTTGACCGAACATAACCAAGATATGCTCCAACACCGCCGCCGTGCTTAGAAACGCGAGCAACATCGGTGTTGCTGTCATAAATACCTTGCAAGCTATCATCTACTGTATCAATGAAACAACTAGATAATTGCCCACCAACTTTTCCAGCATTTGCAAGAGTTGGAGTTGCAACAGTCATATATAAATTGCTTAGCGCCCAGTAAGCTTCTTCAACTAACTTCATACGCTTTTCTTTTGGTTCGTTTTGCATTAAATAAAGGGCGATAGTTAACCAGCGCTCTTGTGGCAACTCGTACACATTACGTTCAGAGTCAGTTGCTAAATAACGTGTCGCAAGTAAATACAAACCATTATAAGTAAATAATTTATCTTTTTCAGGGTCAATTAATTTCCCTGCTGCAATCAAATCTTCTTTAGAATAATTTTTTAAAATATTACCAGAATAAATACCACGTTCGCCTAAACTTTCTTGAAGTCCAACATACGAACCATATTTATCATCATCATTATAGAAACGATTTTTACTTGCTTTTTTATATAATTTGTTTAAATAAAGGCGTGCCGCGAAATGTTCCCATTCAGGAATATGAATATCTGTACGAGCTTCAGCTTCCCTAATTAAATAATCGACTAATTCGTCAGCCGCGTAATCTTCCTTCTTCTCTACAAAATTAAAAACCTTACGTTTGTAATCTTCTAAATCAAGTTTTGGAAATTCTTCATGGATTTTCTCTAAATATCCATCCAATCGGCTTTTGTCAAAAGGTAGCTTTCTGTTTCCCCCGTCTTTCACTATGTAAGTTGTCATTTGCAATCCCCATTTCATCCTTTTTTCCTCGTTGTAAAAATATCTGATTCATTTTGCGCTTTTCATTCGTCCGCTGAACTATTTGTGGTCGTTCCATGGAGCAAAAAAATTAACTTTTAAAGGAGCAAATTCCCCTCAATAAAAGTTAAAAGGCGATGAAGCAATATTTCGCTTTCGATACTATATATAGTATAACTTTTTCATTGTGAATGCAAGATATAGTGCTTTGATTTTATCAACGAAATCTCCAAAACGACGATTACACCAAGGTTTTTAGCAAATAAAAAATTTTTCTAAGTAAATTCATGTGTTTCCTTGCACATTAAGCCACTAGAAACACCACAACTTATAGTGCCTATTTTTCTCATCATTTCTACATTTAGTAGATTAAAATACAGTTTTTTATAACTTCACAATCTTATGGTGCATTTTTATTATCATTCTGACAAAATTGTAAGGTTATAAGATGATATTGTTAGTTAACAAACAGGATATTTTTCTGCATTCATTGTAAACTTAATGTAATAAAGAAAAGGAAGGATGAAGGAGAAATGTTTACTAAAAAAAGAGTTTTGATGGTGTTAGCAACAGTTCTTCTAGCTGTTTGTGCTATTTGGGAGTATGCGATGCCAACTGATGCCGCAGTAAAATCCTACTACCTTAAAGTGGAAGACAATGGAAAAGCGGTAACAAAGAATCAATTTAAAGGTTACAAATATGTTTCTAAAGTCTATGATGATAAAGGAAAACAAAAAAATATTACTTTCTATTCTGAAAAACAACTAACTAAAAACAACCAATTTAAAGTATTAATTGGTGAAAACAAAATGGTTGTTAATTACAAAAAAATAAAAAATGTCCCAGACAAAATTAAATATTTAGCAGAACAATAAAAATGCGTTGCTATAGTCATACAAAAAGGCTAAGCAACGCATTTTTTCTTTTATTTATTAAGTGTAACAATATGGAGGAAGACACGATTGAACTCATCTTCTATAGAAAAAACAGGCTTGAAAATTCAAGCCTGTTTTTTTAACTTATTCGGATAATTTCTTTTTAGCGTCGCCCGTTTTATCTTCTACTTCGCCTTTAGCTTTTTGAGCTTTACCTTCTACTTGTTTGCCTTTATCATCTGTTGCTTTACCGAACTTGTCTTTTGCGTCACCTACTACTTTGTCTTTAAGTCCTTTTGCTTTGTCTTTCATACCTTTATCTTCGCTCATTGATATTGCCTCCTAATTAGAATTTATTTTCTAATGAAGAATCTTTATCTCCATAGTAGTCTTTTCCACAATATAGGAAGCTAAAACATCTTTTTTAAATAGAATGGATTGTTCGATTTGTTTCAGCCGCTTCAAATATAGCTTCAATCAATTTTAAAACTTGATAAACTTCTTCGTTTTGAACGATTGGTTCACTCGTATTATTTAATACATCGACAAAATTATTATAGAAAGAAGGAGCTAATTTGGCAGGTGCCGGAAGTGATAATGTATTCGTAGCTTCTTCACTTGGTGGTGCCATTGTTTTTGTTAGACCTTGACCAGCCTTAATTGGTGTTGGCTCAGATGTTTTAGCAAGGGCGGTTGGTTGGACGATTTCCCCGCTTAAATCCCAATCATGGATAATGCCAGTTCCTCCTGTCCCTTTCACATACCAGCGAGGAAGTTTAATAAAGTTCGTTGTTCCTACTTCGATTTGTGCAGTGATGCCATTTTCAAAAGTAATGAATGTTACAAAGCCATCGTCAACTTCATCTCCAAGTGCATAGCTTAAATTAGCAGATACGGACTTCACATTACTATCCACTAGGAATAACAATTGGTCAAGTAAGTGTACACCCCAATCAAGTACCATGCCACCACCGTGCGCTTTCAAATGTCGCCAATCTCCAGGAATACCATTTGCCCCGTGGACACGTGATTCTAGATGGAATATTTCGCCAATCGTTTTTTGTTCGAACATTTCTTTAATAATAAGGAAATCTTCGTCCCAACGTCTATTTTGATGAACCATAAAATGTTTATTTACTTTTTTTGCTACATCCATAATTGCTAGCAAATCTTCACTTGTCATTGTCACTGGTTTTTCGCAAACGACGTGCTTACCAGCCTCGAGTGCGCTGATAGCCAAGTCTTTATGACTATCATTCGGCGTCGCAATAAGAACAGCATCTACTTTTTCGTCTGCTAAAACGGCTTCAAAACTTTCATAGATTGTTAAGCCTTTTTGAGCAGCGGCTTCACGTTTTTCTGCTAGAATGTCGAATACACCATGAACTTCCAAATTATCAGCAGCCGATGCAAGTGTTACATGATAGCTTCCCATTCCGCCGTAACCAACAATTACTAATTGATATTTTTTCATCCTAAGACATCCTTTCTTATTGTTAAGCCCACCACATATCTAGTGGTTTATCTTTAATTAAGATTGATTGTAGGTTTGTAACAGCTCGGTCGAATCCTTCATCAATCGACATTAATGGGTCCTCGTGTTCGATGCTGACTACATAATCATACCCATATGTTCTAAGTGCGCTCATAATATCCGACCACTCTGTCAAACTATGACCACAACCAACCGAACGGAATGTCCAACTTCTTGTTTGAACGTCACCATATGGTTGCATATCAGTTAAGCCGTACATATTGATATTATCTTGATCTAAATACGTATCTTTAGCGTGGAAATGATGAATTGCTCCAGCTTTCCCTAAGATTTTAATAGCGCCAACTGGGTCAATTCCTTGCCACCACAAATGACTTGGATCTAAATTAACGCCGATAGCATCATTTGTTTCTTCCCGCAGTTTTAAAATGGTATATGGTGTATGACATAAGAAACCACCGTGCAATTCAATACCAATTTTAACACCTGAAGCCGCTGCAAGTTCGCCAATTTCTTTCCAGTAAGGAATTAATTTTGTTTCCCATTGCCATGTTTTAATATCGCTATAAACAGTTGGCCAAGGAATTACCGGCCAGTTTGGCGCTTTGGCATCGTCACTATCACCAGCAGTTCCAGAAAATGTATTAACAACCGGAACGTTCATTAAAGAAGCTAGTTTGATTGATTTACGCAAAATTTCATCAGATGCTGTTGCTTCTTCCTTATTAGGAGAAATCGGGTTATCATGGCAACTAAAAGCACTAATTGTTAATCCTCGACTAGTAAATTTTTCTAAGTATTCTTTGCGAGCTGCTTCACTCGCTAAAAGTTCGTCGGTTGGACAGTGATGATTTCCAGGGTTCCCACCAGTCCCGATTTCGACAGCATCAAGTCCCGCCGCTTTTACTTTATCTAACATTTCATCTAATGATAAATTTGCAAATAATGGTGTAAATACGCCTAATTTCATTTTTATTTCCTCCCTATGTTTTCAAGTGGTTGATGATTTCCGTATGCCGGATAATTTTTTCGACCTTCTGCACACCAATGTACACCATTAATAATGACTTGTTGTATATCCGGATGGTGGTATGTTGGATAGGATTCATGGCCTGGTTGGAAATAGAAAATCCGTCCATTGCCTCTTTTATATGTGATACCACTTCGGAATACTTCTCCCCCTTCAAACCAGCCTAAGAAAATGAGTTCATCTGGTGCTGGTATATCAAAATGCTCACCATACATTTCTTCTTCATCTAATTCAATAAATTCGCCAATACCTTTTGCGATTGGATGTGTCGGGTCTACTACCCAAAGACGCTCCCTTTCATTTGCTTCACGCCATTTTAAATCACAACTCGTGCCCATTAAGCGCATAAAGATTTTTGACATATGTCCAGAATGAAGTACGATAAGCCCCATACCTTCTAAAACACGTTTTTGCACACGGTCGACAACTTTATCTTCTACTCGGTCGTGCCCCATGTGTCCCCACCAAATCAGTACGTCCGTATTCGCTAGTACTTCTTCCGTAAGTCCATGTTCCGGCTCTTCTAAAGTAGCCGTTCCTGCGTCTATTCCTGCTTTTTTTAGGAAGCTAGCAATTTGCCCATGAATTCCATCTGGATAAATGGCTAGCACTGCATCATCTTCTTTTTCGTGTAAAAATTCGTTCCACACTGTTACACGTGTCATATTATTTCTCCTCCAATACATTCGCTAAATACGTATAGCCTTTAGCAACACTTGTTAGCGGATCTTGCGTAAATGCTTCTTGTTCAATAATTAGCCATTTTGTTCCTGATTCAAGAGCTGTTTTCACGAAACCTGGAACATCAAGAACTCCTTCACCAATAATGGTACTTTCTTTGTTCATTTTCGATTTATCTTTAATATGAATAAGAGGTACACGGTTACGATATTTTTCAATAAAAGGGATAACTCCTACGCCAGCATACTCTATCCAGTAAGTATCTAATTCAGCAACCATTTCCGGTACATTTTTGAGGAGATCGTCCAAAATAATTTCACCATCTAATTTATCTAATTCGTGGGCATGATTATGATAACCAAAATGCATCCCAGCTTGTCGGATAGTTTTTGTAATTTTGCGAAGCTCTTCACCGAATTCTAGCCAGCCTTCCTTCGTTTTAAAATCTGCATACGGACAGATAATGTATTTATTACCTAATTCGCGTTCGAACAGAATTACCTTGTCTAAATCTGCTTCAAGCTGTTCTTTACTAATATGTGATCCAGCTACTTCTAGTCCCAGTCCGGCTAATTTCGCTTTAATTTCACTGGCAGATTTGCCGTAATAACCGGCGAATTCCACACCGTCATAACCCATTTTCGCCACTTTTTCTAGCGTTCCAAAGAAGTCATCTTCGCAAGCTTCCTTAACACTCCATAACTGTAATGCAATTTTTGCTTTCATAAGGCACTTCCTCCTTAATTAAAATAGACTGGTTGTCCTGTTTTCGATGATTCATAAATAGCTTCTAAGATTTGTGTTACAACAAGTGCTTGTTCTGGTTTTACAACAGGCTCTGTATTTTTTTCAATTGCTTCTAACCATTGTTCTGCTTCAATTAATGCAGGGTCATCGCCAGTTCCATCATAAAAATCAACGCCGCCTGCTTCTAATTGAATTTTCTTTTCGTACATTTGGCTGTGTGCTTCGCCATTAATTCGTAAACCGTCTTCCATATCCGCGCCGCCTTCTGTTCCTGATAGCGACGTTCTCGCTTCACCAACATCAAGTGTGTTAAGCGCCCAACTTGCTTCTAATACAATTGTCGCTCCATTTTCCATTGTGATAAAACCAAAAGCAGAATCTTCTACTGTAAATTTACTTGGATCCCATGAGCCCCATGCATTTGCTGCATTTTCTTTTTTTGCAAGTTTATGATAACTGTTTCCTACGACATATTTCGGTTTATAATTGTCCATCATCCAAAGCGTCAAATCAAGTGCATGCGTTCCAATATCAATAAGTGGTCCGCCACCTTGGGCTTCTTCATCTAAAAACACACCCCAAGTTGGTACAGCTCGGCGACGAATCGCTTTTGCTTTTGCAAAATAGATATCGCCTAATTCGCCGTTCTCGCACACTTGATGTAAGTAATCCGAGTCTTTGCGGAATCTATTTTGGTAACCAATAGTTAGCTTTTTTCCTGTACGTTTTGCAGCTTCAATCATACTTTTCGCTTCTGCTGTAGTTTTCGCCATGGGTTTTTCGCACATGACGTGTTTTCCTGCTTCCATTGCTGCAATAGAAATCTCCGCATGGGAAATATTTGGTGTACAAACATGGATGACATCAATGGATTTATCTTGAAGCAATTCTATATAGTTTGTGTATACGCTTGCATTTTCACTGCCAAATTCTTTTGCTGCTACTTTCGCTTTTTCTAAAACGATATCGCAAAAAGCAACCATTTCTGCTTTCTCAGCTTTTAATAAACTTGGCATATGCTTCCCGTTTGCAATGCCTCCACAACCAATAATCCCAACTTTTAATGTCATAATAAAAAACCTCCAATAGTTTTGATAGTTACATCATACAAAACTACTCGAGGTAAATCTTCCTAATTTATTGCTTAATTATTCCCGTATATTGTCTTTCTATATTTTAATGGTGCGATACCCATTGCTCGTTTGAAGGCATGATGGAAGGTTTTCACGCTACTAAACCCAGCTAATTCGGCCACTTCTGTTACAGGGAATGCCTCATTTAACAGCATCCATTTCGCTTTATTTAAACGGTAATCATTTAAAAAAGTCACAAATGTCATGCCTGTATTTCGTTTAAAGAATTTCGTGAAGTAATACGTACTAAATCCAGTATAATCTGCTACTTCTTGTAGACTAACCGGTTCTTGATAATGCTTTTCTACATAGGAAAAAATTTGATCTAGCTTTTGAAGTGTTTCTTTTGATTTAAGCACAGCTTGTTCAGAAATCACACTATCAGGTTGCGTTTTTTTCTGCGGTATTTCGCGATAAATTAAACCGATAATCGCTAGCAAATCTGCTTTAAGAATATAATGTTTGCCAGGTAAATCATTGCTTGATTCTAAATGGATATTTGTAATAAGTGATTGCATCTTCGCAGTCGTTTCTTCAGACCAATCTCGACTTAAACGAGCCATCTCCGTGAGCATTTCTCGAAGCGAGTCATTTTGTCCATCCATTTGCATTTCTTCTTGAAATAGGCTTAAATCAAATTGAATAACGATACGTTCACTATTTGGTGAAGCTAAAAAATAATGGACATCTCCGCCATTAATAATTTGAATTTCGCCTTCATGAAGTTGAATCGGCATGTCATTTACGCCAAGGTTAAGACTGCCTTTTAATGCATAAATAATCTCAATTTCTTTATGCCAATGAGGATAAACAAGGACTCCTCCTTCGTTGATAAAAGAACGAAATGGGAAAGCTTTATTTAATTCTGGGATTTCCAAGTATTCACTCATAGTGGAACTCCTTTTTTTCTTTCATTTTAGCATAAAAAAGAAGACAGCCGTTAGACTATCTTCCTTTATTTATAAAATTAATGATTCGTATGGAATTTCATTGAATAGTTTTTCTACATTAATAATCAAAGGAATTTTAGTATTTAATAGATAACCTTCTTTTTTTAGTTCGCTAAGTGTCAGACTAAGATATTCTCTTGTGATTCCCATAAACTTAGATAAAAATGTAGTAGATAATTCTTGCGGAATTTGAATATTATCACCGTTTGAAATACCATATTCATAGCCAATTGCAGCAATCACATGCTTAACACGGTCTTTAACTTTTAGCGTATTCAATAAGCAGCGACGTTGCAATATCATAATTTCTTTTTTAGACTGATACAACATAAATTCTTCAATACTTACATGTTTCTCTACCATAAAAATAAAAAAATCTCTATCAACTGCAGTAATAACACTAGAACTAGGCGATAATAATTTTGCGCTAATATTACGTTTTAAATCTGGGGACATAAAAGATGAAAAATTGCATACATCACCATGCTTCAATAATTGATCATAGCCTATATAATCATCTATTTGTGTTCCTTTCATAACAATCCCTTTTTCAACAAAATAGATTCCTGTTACAAAATCAACATCAAACAGCTCATTTTTAGAAAGCTTAATACTCATACTATGTTTAGCAAAATCTCCAGACTTCTTACAAAAATGAAGTGGATTGGTCAAAATTTCATGTTGTCTTTTTTCTAATGTGTTCATTGCAAATTCCTCCTCTAAAGTATAATATCACAGAATGAAAACACTCTAGAGAAGGTATAAATCAAATAAAATAACATTATTAGCATAAAACAAGATTTTTTTCACTATTATATAGTTA
>NZ_JAARZJ010000001.1 GCF_014229245.1 Listeria farberi
GATATATTTTCTTTTTTTATCTGCTGTAAAGATTGTTTTATGAAGAACGCGTTCTTGTATACAATATTTATTAAAACCAGGATCTTTTTTAAGTAACTTAAGAATATTACTAATGGAAGCAAATTGATCTAATGTTTCTTTCAAATACATGCTAGTTCCTCCTTTATTGTAATTTCCCCCTATTGTTCTGCAATAAAACGCTAAAACAGATATTCTTCTAGAAGAATACTTTCTTCCAAATAATTGACGCGAAGGAATAGTTAAACTAGCTAAAAACCGCCTTAAAAAGTTCATAATTAGCTTTAAAAAAAGGTTAAAACTACAATTTTAGAAGAAAATAGTATTCAGTTAAATACTATTTTTTAAAAATAACAAAGGGACTATATTTGACCAAATTTAGACGGCTCTTAACAAGGTTTATAATATAAATATCAAGAAAAACGACAAAATAAATTACTCAGCAAATAAGGTTTAAATGTGACGAAAAAGTCAAAAATAGTTGCTAAAAGGTGGAAGTTTGGTTTTTTTGTTGGGTTCCTTTTAAAAGTGTTTGGTAGTATCATCACTTGTAAGAAGCCACTCATCGCATTATAAAACTATTTGCTTATGACACAAAATAGAAATGAGATGACAATAAATGCAGTCGTTATTTGAAGATTTGTATAGTAAAAAAGTATTAGAAGAAGAATTTGGGTATAAACGATTTTTACAAACTTTAATTGACCACAGAATCCCGTATAAAAAAACAAAAATTTCAACCAATACAATTTTATTAACAGAAGATATTTTAAATACAAAAGTTTACTTTATTGAAAAAGGGATTGTTTCATTAGAAAAAGAGAAAAATGTAGTAAGTTTTCTAGGCCCCAACCAAATTGCTGGTTTAAATGACTATTTTATGGCAGAAGCGAATGTTTATACAGCAAGAGTCATCGAAACGATTACAGCATATGAATTCGATAAAGAGGATGTCATTTGTTCGATTATTGGGATGCAAGAGGGGTGGCTCTATTTATATCTTAATAATCGTAATCATGAAAATGTTTTAATTGAAAAATGTAACTTAATGCGGGGGAACGGGGAAAGTCGATTAAGGGAGTCTTTAGAACAATTAGGGAAATTTTTTGGTATTGAAAAAGAGGGAGTGCTTCGCATACCAAAGTGTTTTACAAGAAAATTAATTGCTAATTATGCCAATCTTTCAGTTCGATCGGTTACACATTTGTGTGGAAAGTTGATAGAATCGGGATTTTTAGCAGAAAATTCGAAGTCTTTTATTTTATTGAAAAATTATGAAGGTAGCTGTGGCAAGATAAGAACTAAAGCAACATCTCCATAGCGAAACGAAAAGATCATTTAGCATTGTTTAGATGCTAAATGATTTTTTTATATAAAAAAACAAGAAAAGAATTCTTTTCTTGTTTTTTAAGGATGAGCCGTGCTGGGTTCGAACCAGCGACCCTCTGATTAAAAGTCAGATGCTCTACCAACTGAGCTAACGGCTCTAAATATGACTGGGCTAGCTGGATTCGAACCAGCGCATGACGGAATCAAAATCCGTTGCCTTACCGCTTGGCTATAGCCCAATAATAGAAAATGGTGGAGGGGAGTGGATTCGAACCACCGAACCCGAAGGAGCGGATTTACAGTCCGCCGCGTTTAGCCACTTCGCTACCCCTCCGATATAAATGCCGACTGCAGGAATTGAACCCGCAACCTACTGATTACGATTCAGTTGCTCTACCAGATTGAGCTAAGTCGGCGAAGAATCGCTCTTTACTGGTAAATCGAAATCTCTTGCATCGTTAAATCTTTAAAACAGATACTAATACATAATATAACATTTTTAATATTTTTACCAGCTTTTTTTTCAAAAAAATGAAATTAATTTTTTTAGCTGCTTTTTTGATTAAAAGTGACCCGTACGGGATTCGAACCCGTGTTACCGCCGTGAAAGGGCGGTGTCTTAACCGCTTGACCAACGGGCCATTTACATAAAAGTTTTTTACCGCTAGAAACTATTATATAAAAAAAGGATATCATTTGTAAATACCCAAATTAAATTCTTTTTTTTCTGAAAATAAAAGTGTGAAGAACGGGTTATTTATCTGATTAATGGGTATGTATATTGAAGAGAATATGAAATAAATATTTAGGTGACATAAATGGAAAATGAAGCTTTATGAACAACTATTCAAGTGGAATGTAATTAGCCTTATAAAATAATACAAATTAGTATTACAATCTAAAATCAGCTGTGCTATAATGTGTCTGGTCAACTTGAAGTTAGCTAAAAAATCACATAAAAAAGGTAGGGAATACTATGGCATCGCCGCTAAAAAGATTATTAATCGGCCGCCCTCTGAAAACATCAGAAGCTGGAGACCAAAAATTAGGGAAATTAAAAGCTTTAGCCGTTCTATCATCAGATGCGCTTTCTTCCATTGCATACGGTACAGAACAAATTTTATTGGTACTTGTAACTGTTAGTGCTGCAGCTATGTGGTATTCATTACCCATTGCACTTTGTGTTCTTGTTCTTTTGTTTGCACTAAATCTTTCTTATAAACAAATTATTTATTCTTATCCACATGGTGGTGGAGCATATATTGTTTCAAGAGAAAATTTAGGAAACAATGCTGGACTAATCGCAGGAGGTTCTTTACTGGTAGATTATATGCTTACAGTAGCTGTAAGTGTGTCTTCAGGAACGGATGCAATTGTTTCAGCAGTGCCATCATTGTATCCTTTTGCAGTGCCTATAGCAGTATTGCTTGTAGTGGGTGTAACGATCATTAACCTTAGAGGGATTACTGAATCTGCTAGTTTACTTGCCATTCCGGTCTATTTATTCGTTTTTTCCATCATTGCTCTTATTTTTACAGGTTTATTTAAAGTGTTAACTGGTATGGATGCTAGTCATGAAACAGCCGCAGTTGGAACTCACGTACAAGGTGTAACAATCTTTCTACTATTAAGAGCATTTGCTTCCGGGTCTGCTTCTTTGACAGGTATTGAAGCTATCTCAAATGCAGTGCCCCTATTTAAAGAGCCGCGGCCAAAAAATGCGGCCAAAACATTAACTTTAATGGCAGGACTATTAGGCTTCTTCTTCGTAGGTATCACGGTTTTAGCATTTGTTTATGGAACCGTACCTGAATTGAAAGTAACAGTGTTATCTCAGATTGCGGAAAATGTATTTGGCAGAAACTTTATGTTTTATTTCATTCAAGCTACAACAGCGCTGATTTTGGTTTTAGCCGCTAATACCGGATTTTCTGCATTTCCAATGTTAGCTTTTAACCTAGCTAAAGATAAATTTATGCCAAGAATGTATTTAGCTAGAGGAGATCGATTAGGCTACTCCAACGGGATTATTACTTTAGCTGTAGGATCTATTTTATTAATTATTTTATTCAAAGGGAAAACAGAATTACTTATCCCGTTATATTCAGTAGGGGTTTTTATACCATTTACTCTGTCACAAACAGGTATGATTGTAAAATGGTGGAAACAGCGCCCGAAAGGCTGGAAGAAATCTTTATCCGCTAACTTACTTGGGGCGTCTATTTCATTTACAGTACTTCTAGTATTATTCTTAACGAGAATTGAGTCTGTATGGCCTGTATTTGTATTTATGCCTATTATGATTTATGTTTTCCATCGTACAAGACATCATTATCGTAAAGTAGGACCACAACTTAGAATTGACGAAACAATGGACTTGCCTGATTTCAAAGGAAATGCCGTTATTATTTGTGTATCCGATACCACCAAAGTTGTAGAAGGAGCATTACAGTATGCTAAGTCTATTGGCGATACAGTCATTGCTGTTCATATTTCTATTGATAAAAAGCAGGAAAAAGAATTTGTTGAGAGATGGAATAGAGTTCATCCGGAAGTTCGTATGGCTAACCTGTATTCTCCGTATCGGTCGATTTCAGATCCATTAATGAAATTTATTGATACAGCAAAACAAAAAGCTGACCAAGACAACTACTCACTTACGGTATTAATACCACAGTTTATCCCTAGAAAAGGTTGGCAAAATGTCCTTCATAATCAAACAAGCCTATTGATTCGTACAAGACTTCTAATGAAAAGAGATGTTGTTGTTTCAACGTATCCATATCATTTAAAAGAATAATAAGAGAAAAACGGAAGAGACCTTCGGGGGAAGAGGGGGGATGCTCTTCCGTTTTTATAATGGAACGATATAAGCTTACCTGGATGAAATGGATTTGTAAAAAGACGAAAATAAGATTTTGAGAGCAAAAAAATGAATAGAAATACCTTTTTCTCTAAACAAAAATCCTCTTTTTGCCATTAAATGCGAAAATAAATTCTATTTTAAGTTTTAAAAGATTTTTTTCATGAAAAATAAAAAGAATTCCTCACTATAATAATTAGGGGGACTTTTATGTATATATTATAAATAAAACATATCTAGAAATGGATATATCGGTGAATAAAAAGTAATACTTATATACAAATATGAATAAATATAAGTAGCATGACAGGTAAGTAAAAGGACTTAATTAATATTACAAACTGGTAACAAATTTTTCTTTTTGATGAATTCAAAGTGAGTGGATTTATTATAGGCGAAGAAAGCGCTATATAGAGCCATTTTCTTTTTTTTGAATAAGCCTTGAAGTTCCTTTCAGACCTTGAAAAAAGCCAGTTTTCGCGTTATAATTTCAGTAGTTGATAGGAGAGATTAATTTAGTAAAGGAGCGCTTTGTATGCAGGAACAGGACATTAGGTATTATGTACTACCTACTATTATCACTTTTATATTGGGAATAGCTGCAATGAATACATCTAGTTTTCCATTTATTAGTTTTCTGACAACTACGCTCGTGGCTATTACTATTGGAATTTTAATTGGTGGGATACATCAATTGTGCCGAGTAATTATTAAGGCTTATCAACACACAAAGGAACGCAGAGTCTCTCAAAAAAAGTGGCAAACACTTTAAAATGAGTCTTTACATAATTATAATAGACCAAGCATTTTCGTGTTTTTAAAGGGAATGCTTTTTTTGTGGGTTAAATCTTATTTTTTTTTGCGGAAAAGATGGTACAATAAGGAAGATTATGAATGGAGGAGGTTGGAGATGGCGACTTTAGCAGATGTTGCGAAACGGGCAAATGTCTCCAAAATGACAGTTTCACGGGTTATTAATCATCCAGATCAAGTCTCAGATGAACTGAAAATGCTTGTTTATAGTGCGATGGAAGCTCTAGAGTATGTACCTAACTATGCAGCTAGAGCACTTGTTCAAAACAGGACACAAGTTATTAAATTTTTGATTTTAGAAGAAATTGACACAGTTGAACCTTATTATATGAATTTATTAACGGGAATCAGCCGTGAGTTAGATAAGTATTATTATTCACTTCAACTTGTTACGCAAAGGTCCAGAAATATCGGAGCTTATGATGGGCTTATTGTCACAGGAATACGGGATAAAGATTATGATTTAGGTCTTTTGGATATTGATAAACCAGTTATTTTTTATGGTGAGAATAAACGTGGCTATGATTCTATAGATGTAGATAATAAAAAAGGAACGATGCTAGCGACAGAGCATATGGTAGAGATTGGTTTTTCGCGAATTGTATTTTTAGGAATTGATTTACTTGATGAGCAGTTTATGAAATCACGTTTAGAAGGATACGAAAAAGTGGTGCGAAAACATGGACTTAATCCGGAAAGTTATTTTATTGCGAATAGTTCGAGTGTTGCAGAAGAAAAAGCATTTGAATTATTACGTTATAACTCAGAAAAAATTGCCATTGTTTGCGCTTCAGACCGTATTGCGATAGGAGTTGTTCGTGCAGCAGCAACTTTCGGTCGTCGTTTTGGTGAAAATATTGCTGTAACAGGATTTGATGGTGTCTTCTTAGATCGAATCTCTTCCCCAAAAATCACTACTGTTCGCTCTCCTGTCGTTGAAATGGGAGAAGAACTTGCAAAAATGTTACTTGCTAAAATTAATAATCACGGAAAACCTCAAGGAAACCTATTATTTACTCCAGAATTACTGATAAGAGCTTCTACAACTGGAAAAGAAGAGTAATAAAAACGCTAGGAATCTTTTTCCTAGCGTTTTTTTATTTGAGTAAAATAGGTAAAAATGCAACAAAATCAAAAATGAAATGCACGATAAAAGTAACCCAAATGGAGTTGGTTTTTTTAAACAAGTAGTTCAAAATGAGCCTGGCAGGAGCTAAAGTAATGATACATTGTAGAAAGTTAAAATCATAAGATGTCAAATGCCAAGTTGCAAAAAGTAAAGAACATAATAGTGAAGCTTGCCAAAATTTCCAGTTCCATTTTTTCCAAGCGGCGTATAACAAGCTTAAGGATAGTAATTCTTCACCGAGTAGCATAAATGGAATACTTGTAAAGACATAAGACCATGTAAGAACACTGTTGATACCATTTTCCGTTGTACTACCTGCGAAATAAGCCCACGCATAATTGAAAATAGCGCTGATAATAATTAATGCAGGAGCACCGATAATTATCCATTTGAAACTAAAATGTTTAAACCAATCAAGAAATTCTGCTTTTAGAATGATAAAAGCAATAACTCCCATACATAGGGCATTAAAGAAAGCACCTATAAATTCTAACACTCCAATATTGGAAATGATGTGCGGCAAAAGAAGAAAAAGAACACCAATAATGATTGCGCTGGAAAATAACCAATACCCTTGTTTCTTTAAGCTTAAAGTATTTTCCATTTTATCCTCCTTTTAGACCTTTTTTCAAAAGAGTTTATTAGTCCATGAGTTATTATAGCTCTTTACTTTAAATCAGTAAAGTTACTAATTTGTCACTTTAAAAGAGGAGAAGTAATTATTTTTTCTATATATTGAAAGAATGTTAAATAACCAAAAAAACTTGTTACCGTTAACGAGCGAGAAAAGGTTGCAAACGCTTTAATGGAAATGCTAATTTGAAATAGAACGAAAGGTGATATAGGAGGAGAAAAAATGGAAAAAGCAGGGATTTATCATCAACCGGCGAGTAGCTATGCTTATAGTTATGACGCTAAAACATTACATATTCGGATTAGAACGAAACGTTTGGATATTAGCAAGGTTACTTTAATTGCTGCGGACCCTTACTTATGGAAAGATGGAAAATGGCAAAGTGAATCTTATACGATGCGCAAAATCGCAGAAACAGAAGAGCATGATTATTGGTTTTTTGCAATCACACCAGAACATAGACGTCTTCAATATGGGTTTTTATTAACTGATACAGAAGGAGAAACAGTCTTTTACGGTGGACGAGGTTTTTTTGAGCCGACAGAAGCGAACTTAGAAACGATGGATTATTATTTTAAATTTCCATTTATACATGCTGTTGACACGTTTGAAGCGCCTGAATGGGTAGGTAAAACTATTTGGTATCAAATTTTCCCAGAACGTTTTGCAAATGGAAACCCGGCAATTTCTCCTGAAAATGCCTTGCCGTGGGGAAGTAAAGACCCGAATACAACAGACTTTTTCGGTGGAGATATCGAAGGGATAATCGAACACTTAGATTATTTAGTAGAGCTTGGTATTAATGGGGTTTATTTGACGCCTGTTTTTGAAGCACCAACCAACCATAAATACGATACAGTTGATTACAAAAAAATTGATCCGCATTTCGGAGACAAAGAAACTTTTAGAAAGTTAGTTCAAGAAGCGCATAAACGTGGTATTCGCATAATGTTAGATGCGGTGTTCAATCACATCGGAGACACTTCCGCACAGTGGCAAGATGTTGTTTTAAACGAAGAAAAATCAGCATATCACGATTGGTTCCACATTCACAGTTTCCCAGTTCGTCAAAATGAAAATGGCAATATCGAAGGAGAAGCAACACTTTCTTATGATACATTTGCTTTCACAACGCACATGCCAAAATTAAATACAGCTAACCCGGAAGTTCAAAAGTATCTACTAGACATTGCCACTTACTGGATTCGCGAATTTGATATTGATGGTTGGCGCTTAGACGTTGCTAATGAAGTCGATCATGCTTTTTGGAAGGAATTCAAAAAAGCAGTCCAAGCGGAAAAAGAAGATATTTATATCCTTGGGGAAATTTGGCATGACTCTTGGATTTGGTTACTTGGAGATGAATTCCATGCAGTAATGAACTATCCGTTTACTCAAACGATTATCGAAAACTTTATTGAAGAAAAAATTACTCCTGAACAAATGGTTTCAGGTATTAATGAACAATATATGCGCTATCCAAATCAAGTGAATGAAGTGATGTTTAACATGCTTGATAGCCATGATACAGCGCGTATTTTAACCCGTGCTAATAATGATGAGGACAAAGTAAAACAAGCGCTTGCCTTCATGTTCGCACACACTGGTTCGCCGTGTATTTATTACGGAACAGAAATCGGTATGGACGGTGGAAATGACCCAGGTTGCCGTAAGTGTATGGAATGGAATGAAGCAAAACAAAATCAATATATGCTAGCATTTACGAAAAAATTAATCGCGCTAAGAAAAGATAACCAAGCAATTATCACATCCGGCGAATTAACTTGGCTAGGTGCAAGTAGCGAAACAGGCATTACAGCATTTTCTAAAGAATTAAATGGTGAAAAACTGTATTTCCTTTTCAATCAAGCAAAAGAAGATAAAGATTTCACAATTTCATTTGAAAATACAGCGACTGATATTTGGAACAACCGAGCTGTAACAGAAAATCTTGTCATCCCAGCAAAAGGATTTCTTGTTATTAAAGAAAACAGCTAAATCAATGGCGTAAAGGAATTTTTCACATGTTTACCGAAAAAATGTTGTTATCGGTAACATGTGAAATCTCCTTGTAAACGCTTTCGGAATCAGCATATAATAAATGCATAGGTTAACCTAATTCACAAACTTAAAAAAGAATTGAAAAAAGATGGGGACTTTGAAATCAGACATTATAGAGCGGCTTTTTTCATAAAGAGGAGGAAAAGTAAATGAAGCGTTTCAAAAAAGTGGGAATAGTTTCGGCGGTTTTAGTAATGGCTTTAAGCTTAGCAGCATGTGGTGGCGGCAAAGACACGAGTAAATCTGGCTCATCTGATGAAAAAACATTAACCGTTTCCGTTGATGCAGGCTACAAAGACTACGTGAACAAAATAAAAGGTGATTTTGAAAAAGACAATGACGTGAAAGTAAAAGTAGTCGAAAAAGACATGTTCGAAACATTAGAAGCTCTTCCACTTGACGGTCCTGCTGGAACTGCTCCAGACGTAATGATGTCCGCATTTGATAGAATTGGAAGTTTAGGTCAACAAGGACATTTAGCTGAAGTAAAACTTGGTAATAAAGACGATTACGATGAAAAAGACCAAAAACAAGTAACCATTGACGATAAAATTTATGGTGCTCCAGCAATTATTGAAACTCTAGTACTTTACTATAATAAAGATTTACTCGACAAAGCTCCAGCAACATTTAAAGATTTAGAAACACTTTCAACAGATTCTCGTTTTGCCTTCACTTCTGAAAAAGGAAAAAATACTGGTTTCTTAGCAAAATGGACTGATTTCTACTTCTCATATGGACTACTTGCAGGGTATGGCGGTTATGTATTCGGCGATGAAGGTACAAATCCAAAAGACATCGGTTTAAACAATAAAGGTTCGGTTGAAGGAATTACTTACGCAACAAAATGGTTCCAAGATGTATGGCCAAAAGGTATGCAAGACAATAAGAGTGCAGATGACTTTATCCAAGATCAATTTGTTAAAGGTAAAGCAGCAGCAATTCTAGGTGGCCCATGGTCAGCAGCAAACTATAAAGAAGCAAAAATTAATTACGGCGTAGCAAAAATCCCAACGCTTAATAATGGTAAAGAATACTCTCCATTTGCAGGCGGTAAAGGTTGGGTTGTAAGTAACTATTCTAAAAACAAAGATGTAGCTCAAAAATGGTTGGATTATGTTACTAACCAAAAAAATCAAGAAACTTTATATGATATGACAAATGAAGTACCAGCTAACTTAAAAGCACGTGATACAGCGAAATCGAAAAATGACGAATTAACAAATGCTGTTATCGAACAATACAAAAATGCACAGCCAATGCCAAATATTCCTGAAATGTCAGAAGTTTGGACAGGCGCTGAAAACTTAATGTTTGACGCAGCTTCTGGTTCGAAAACACCGCAACAATCAGCTGACGATGCAGTAAAAGTAATTGAAGATAACGTAACACAAAAATATACTAAATAATTAGGAGTTGGCGGGGCAAAGGTAGCGCGCCCCGCCAATTTTTCAACTTAGCTAGTGAATCTATATCTAGAATTGAGGGTAACAAAATGAAACTAGAACAGAAACAAATTAAAAATGTTCGTCAAGCGACTTTGTTATCAATCATTCCGGGACTTGGTCAATTTTATAATAAGCAAAATTTTAAAGGGATTGTCTTTTTCGCACTATTTGCTTTGTTTATCATAGAATTTTTTGCAGTTGGGCTGAATGCACTGATTGGCCTTGTAACACTTGGATCTGTACCAGGTGTAGATCATTCCTTATTTTTAATGATTGAAGGTACTTTACAATTAATTGTGACATTACTATTTATAGGCTTTTGGTTTATAAATATTTTCGATGCAAGACGCGTGGCTATGCAGTGGAACCTTGGTGAAACTGTTAACCGTTCCGCAATTGCTATTATAAAAAATATGCTCGACAAAGGTTTCCCGTATTTACTTACACTACCCGCTTACCTAGTGATGACTTTTGTTATTATTTTCCCAGTTCTTGTAACGCTTTTCATGGCATTTACCAACTACGATTTTTACCATATTCCGCCAGCGAACTTAATTGACTGGGTTGGATTTAAGAACTTCTTTAATATTTTCTTCCTAAGTTCGTACCGTGACACCTTCCTAAGTGTATTCTCGTGGACACTCATTTGGACGATCTGTGCGACTTCTTTACAAATTGTCGTTGGCGTATTCACAGCGATTGTTGCAAATCAAAACTTTATTAAAGGGAAACGTCTTTTTGGGGTAGTTTTCTTACTTCCGTGGGCGGTTCCAGCTTTTATTACAATCATGAGTTTTTCAAATATGTTTAATGATAGTATTGGGGCAATCAACTCGCAAGTCATCCCGCTCCTAAACCATTTGCCATTTGTTGATATCAATGCGATTGCTTGGAAAACAGATCCTTTCTGGACAAAAGTAGCACTGATTAGTATTCAAGGTTGGCTTGGTTTTCCATATATTTACGTTATGGTTACTGGGGTGCTTCAAGCAATCCCTGGTGAACTATACGAAGCGGCTAGAATTGATGGGGCAAGTGCAATTCAACGTTTCCGTAAAATTACGTTACCGATGATTTTATTTGTAACAGCACCTGTATTTATTACGCAATATACATTTAACTTCAATAACTTTTCGATAATCTACTTATTCAATGAAGGTGGTCCCGGAAGTGTCGGAGCAGGCGCAGGATCAACCGATATCTTAATTTCATGGATTTATAAACTAACAACTGGTACTTCGCCGCAATATGCTGTAGCCGCTGCTGTGACACTTCTTATCTCTATTATCGTAATTACAGTTTCGATGATTGCCTTTAAGAAAACGAATGCCTTTGGGAACGAGGAGATGATGTAAATGAGAGACTTTATGAAAGATCAGCGGACAACAAAGTTCTTAACACAGTTTTTCACGTATTTATTTTTAACCGTGCTAACGATTATTATTTTGTATCCAATTCTAATAACAGCATCTTCTGCCTTCAAACCAGGGAATATCGCAGCATTTACGCTTGAGTGGTCGGATAGTTGGACACTTAATAACTTCACGAGATTGTTTAATGAAACATTGTATCTTGATTGGTACAAAAACACACTGATTATCGCGGTTGTAACGATGATTATGCAAGTAACAATTGTGACGCTTGCAGGTTATACATATAGCCGTTACCGTTTTAAAGGACGTAAAAATAGCTTGATTTTCTTCCTTATTATTCAAATGGTGCCAACAATGGCGGCCCTAACAGCTTTCTACGTGTTAGCAATGTTACTAGGCGCACTTGATCAATATTGGTTCTTGACATTGATTTATATTGGCGGCGGGATTCCAATGAACACTTGGCTAATGAAAGGATACTTTGATACCGTGCCGCGTGATTTAGATGAATCGGCCAAACTTGATGGGGCAGGACATTTCCGGATTTTTGCCCAAATCATTTTGCCACTTGTAAGACCAATGATTGCCGTTCAAGCTCTATGGGCATTTATGGGACCATTTGGAGATTTCTTACTTGCTAAATTCTTACTAAGAACTCCAGAAAACTTGACGATTGCGGTAGGACTTCAAACGTTCATTGCCAACCCACAACAACAAAAAGTAGCTTTATTTGCAGCAGGAGCAATCTTAGCCGCGCTACCAATTTGTTTACTGTTCTTCTTCTTACAAAAGAATTTTGTTTCTGGCTTAACTGCTGGTGGAACAAAAGGATAATTGATTTTTAAAAAGGCTGTGATACCAATGAAAAAAGTTCCGTTTATCATTCAATATGTAAAAAGTACGCTTGGACCAACGGCAATTTTCGAAGGTCGGAAAATACTGAAATTCTGGCAAATGGTCATCGTATTTATTTTCTTAAATGCGCTACTGTTGCTTCCTGTTTCCGCGCACTTTGCCAATCAGTCGAGTTTTGATTTACTAAGTTTAATGCCAAAAATGGCGACGCTTGGCACGGATCAATTGGCGACAGAAATTAGTGGACTGACGCTCGAAAACGGAGAATTAACTGATAAAAATGCGCATATCGTCGAAAAATCGGCTAATGGCGTGGCTGGTGTAAATTTAACGAAGGCAGAACTCTCCGGAGCTAAAAACATCATTAACTTCAAAGACCAAGAAATGACGCTTACAGATGCAAGTGGTTATACATTTGAAGTGAGCTATCCAAAAGATGCCACATTAAGTGAAATCACTTCTGGTGAATCGCTAGTAGATTGGGTTTCTGCGCAGTGGTATTTAGAAAATCAAGCCTTTGTTTTCTTATCGATGGTGCTGATGATTGGCTCAATTATTTTTGTTAGTTCACTTATGTTAACAACATTTACCTCACTTTTCATTTGGATGACAAAACGGAGCAGTTTTTCAAGCATTGCATCTTTTAAAGAATCAGTAAATTTAACGCTAAATGCACTGGGAATTCCGGTGATTGCGGCTTGTATTATCGGTTTTATTTACTTCGATATTACGATTATTATGGCTGTTCAGTCACTTGGAATGGTGTTGATGATAGCATGGACATTTTTAAAAACAAGATTTTATAAGACTAGTGAAAAAAGCATGGCTGCTAGTCGCTAATTAGGAGGTTTTAGTATGGCACAGAAGCAATTATTTGAAATCGAACCATGGACATTACGGACAACCAAACTAGATAAAGAAAATAAACGTTTGCAAGAAAGCCTAACTTCACTCGGTAATGGATACATGGGGATGCGCGGGAATTTTGAAGAAGGATACTCCGGCGACGGCCATATTGGAACTTATTATGCAGGCGTGTGGTTTCCAGATAAAACAAGAGTTGGTTGGTGGAAAAATGGCTACCCAGATTATTTCGGTAAAGTCATTAACGGCCTTAATTTTATCGGGATTGAAGTACATCTTGACGGTGAAAAACTCGATTTATTTGTAGATGAGGTAAGCGATTTTGAACTTGAATTAGATATGGAAAAAGGTGTTTTGAGACGACAATTCACGGTAGTTAAAAATAACAAAAACTTTCAGATTACAGCAGAACGATTCTTAAGTGTTGCGACAAAAGAACTTGCGGTTATTCGCTATCAAGTGGAAGCGTCAAGTCCTGCAAAAGTGGAATTAACGTCCTTTTTAGATGGCAATGTGCAAAATGAAGATGCTAACTATGAAGAAATGTTCTGGCAAGAAGTTAAAAAAACTTCATCGGCAAGTCGCGGTTCGCTTGTCACAAAAACCATTCCAAACAACTTTGGAACTCCACGATTTACTGTTTCTGCAGTGATGGAAAATAAGACCAATGCGGCAAACGAAACGAATCAAACAAAAGCTCTTTATACCGAAAATTATTTTCAATTTGACCTACAAGAAGATGAAGTGGCTCAAATAGAAAAACGGGTTGTCATTACAACATCTCGCGATTATGAGGAAGCGGAAATTCTTCCAGCAGGAGAAGAAATCTTACAAAGTTTAGAAGCAAAAACTTATGAAGAACTATTAGCTGAGCATGTTTCAGGTTGGCGTGAACGATGGGATAAAGCGGATGTTGAAATTTCTGGAGATAATTCCGCGCAACAAGGGATTCGCTTTAACATATTCCAATTGTTTGCGACTTATTACGGGGAGGACGCAAGACTAAACATTGGTCCTAAAGGATTTACTGGTGAAAAATATGGCGGCGCAACATACTGGGATACCGAAGCATTCGCCTTACCGATGTATTTATCGCTGACTGACAAATCTGTGAGCCATAACTTGCTTAAATACCGCCACAATCAATTAGATGGTGCTAAAATCAATGCAAAGAAAATTGGCTTAGGTGGAGCCCTCTATCCGATGGTAACTTTTACCGGAGTCGAGTGCCATAATGAATGGGAAATCACGTTTGAAGAAATTCATCGCAATGGCGCGATTGCTTATGCGATTTATAACTACACAAACTACACTGGTGATGATTCATATTTAAAAACAGATGGAATCGAAGTATTAACCGAAATCACTCGTTTCTGGGCTGATCGCGTGCATTTATCTGACCGTTTAGATAAATACATGATTCACGGTGTAACAGGACCAAACGAATATGATAATAACGTTAGCAATAACTGGTATACTAACTATATCGCTGCTTGGACGATTCGTTATACGTTAGAGAACTTAGATTCAGAAGCGAAAAAACGTTTAGGTGTCACCGAGTACGAAATAGCAAAATGGGAAGACATTGAGCATCGTATGTATTATCCTTTTGATGAAAAATGGCAGATTTTTGTGCAACATGATACCTTTTTAGATAAAGAATTGCGTTCCACTGACACATTAAAACCAGAAGATATGCCGATTAACCAAAATTGGTCATGGGATAAAATTTTACGTTCTTGCTTCATTAAACAAGCCGATGTACTTCAAGGTTTATATTTATTCTATGATGACTTTGATTTTGATACGAAACAACGCAACTTCGAATTCTATGAGCCACTAACGGTACATGAATCTAGTTTATCGCCAGCTGTGCATGCGGTGTTAGCGGCAGAGCTCGGTAAATATGATAAAGCAGTAGAACTATACAAACGTACAGCAAGACTAGATCTTGATAACATTAATAATGATACAGAAGACGGACTGCACATTACTTCAATGGCAGGAAGTTGGTTATCAATCGTACAAGGCTTTGCAGGCATGCGAGTAACATCTGGTCAGTTAAGTTTTGCTCCATTCGTGCCAAATGGCTGGAAAAATTACCGTTTCAAAATTAATTTCCGTGATCGTTTGTTGGAAGTAAAAGTAGAAGTTGGACAAGTAACTATAAAATTATGCCACGGAGAAGCTATTAATTTAGAAATGTATAAGAAAAATTATTTGCTAGAAACAGCGGTAACAGTAGAAATATAAGAGTAGTAGAACTTGCTAGAAACGATAAGATTCGTTTTTGGCAAGTTTTTTCTTTAACAAATCTTTCCGATTTTTGGCGGGACGATTGCTTTTTCCGCCTGCACTCTTATGCTATAATAAAGAAAGTGAACCATGTGATCATAAATGGTTTTCAAGAGGCACGGAGGTGAAGTGATGGATTTTTCCAATATGTCGATATTGCATTATCTAGCAAATATTGTAGATATTCTTGTCGTATGGTTTGTAATTTATAAAGTGATCATGTTAATCCGAGGTACGAAAGCAGTACAATTATTAAAAGGTATTTTTATTATCATTGCAGTTAAACTATTAAGCGGATTTTTTGGTCTCCAAACAGTAGAATGGATTACGGATCAGATGCTTACTTGGGGATTTCTTGCAATTATAATTATCTTCCAACCGGAATTGCGCCGTGCTTTAGAGACACTTGGTCGAGGCAATATTTTTACGCGATACGGTTCTAGAATCGAGCGAGAGCAACACCATTTGATTGAATCAATTGAAAAATCCACTCAATATATGGCGAAACGTCGTATTGGTGCGCTAATTTCAGTAGCACGAGATACTGGGATGGATGATTATATTGAAACAGGAATTCCACTTAATGCAAAAATTTCTTCTCAATTATTAATTAATATTTTTATTCCAAACACACCACTTCATGATGGTGCAGTTATTATCAAAGGAAACGAAATTGCATCAGCAGCAAGTTACTTGCCACTTTCAGATAGCCCGTTCCTATCCAAAGAACTTGGAACGCGTCACCGGGCTGCACTTGGAATTAGTGAAGTGACAGATAGTATTACGATTGTAGTTTCTGAAGAGACAGGCGGAATTTCCCTAACTAAAGGTGGAGAACTTTTCCGTGATGTGTCAGAAGAAGAGTTACATAAAATTCTTCTTAAAGAACTAGTCACAGTAACTGCAAAGAAACCTTCTATCTTTTCTAAATGGAAAGGAGGCAAAAGCGAATGATGGATCGAATTTTGAATAATAAATGGTCGATTCGGATTATAGCCTTATTACTCGCAGCCATCCTTTTTACGTCTGTTAATGCAAACAATAATAATGCCACTACTTTCTCAACAACATCATCCAGCGATACGGAGGTTATTGAGAATGTTCCAGTAAAAGTATATTACGACAAAACGAACCTTTATATTTCAGGTGTTCCAGAAACAGTTACAGTAACGCTTTCTGGTCCTAGAAGTATTGTCCAATCTGCAAAAGCACAACAAGATTTCACCGTATACGCAGATTTAAAAAATGCATCCATTGGAACGCAAGAAATTAAACTCCAAGTAAAAGATGTATCGGACCGGCTTAAAGTTAAAGTTAATCCGGCAACTGTTAACGTAAATGTTCAAGAAAAAGTAACAAAAAAATTCTCTGTAGATGTAGAGTTAAGTAAATCTGTTATTGCAGATGGTTATCAAGCGGGAACGCCGATAATTGATCCTAAAAAAGTTTCCATTACAGGTGCAAAAGACACAATCGAACAAATTGCTTACGTTAAAGCGACACTTGAAAGTAATGGTAAGCATAAATCGGAATTTACCGATAAAGCGACGGTATCCGTTTTTGATAGTAACTTGAATAAGCTTGATGTAGAGGTTAGTCCGCAAGAGGTAGAAGTAACTGTACCAGTGGAAAAAGTCGGAAAATCAGTACCAGTAAAAATTAAACAAGAAGGCTCGCCAGAAAGTGATATAGAGATTTCTAGCATGACACCAGATAAATCAGAAGTAGTGGTGGTAGGTGATGATGCGGTCCTTGATAAAATTAAGGAAATTGAAATTCCGATTGATGTTACTAAAATAAAAGCAGATACTGTCAAAGAAATTACTGTGCCAATTCCAACAGGCGCAAAATCAGTACAACCTACGACCATTGAGGTTAAAATAAAAACCATAAAAAAGTCTGAAACAAGTAATGGGTCGACCACCTCAGATAATAATCAAAACACAGAAACAAATAATAACGATACAACGGATGATTCTGAAGCAGATGATTCTAAAACATCTAAGTCTTTTTCTAGTATGCAAGTATATATGAGTGGTCTGAAAAATACTTTTGATGCCCAAATGATAACACCAGCAAATGGTAAAGTTTCTGTAACTATCACTGGAGAGAAAAAAGTATTAGAAGATATAACTGCAAAAGATTTAAGTGTTATTGCTAACCTTAGTAAGAGTAAAGCTGGCAATTATAGTATCCCGCTAGAATTAAACGGTTTACCAGATAACGTAGCGTATGTTATTAATCCTAAAAAAGCTGATTTCATTATTACAGAAAAAGAAGCACAAAATACAGTACCTTCCAAAAACACATAAACTTAAGGAGTGTGGGATCAGCGTGTCCCATACTCCTGCTTTTTTACAAAGGTTTTATCTACATAGAATTGTTTGAAAACTGACTAATGCCAACGTTTTATTATAGAGAGATGAAATTTTTTCTTAAAAAAGGTATAATAACAAATGTATGGTTAAGGCTTAACAAAAATAGAACCAACATTTGAAAAGAGCAAAATTTAAAAGACAAACAAAAATCATTTAGATAATGAATGACTTAGAAGGAGAGTAATAAAATGGGTAAATATTTTGGTACGGATGGAGTTAGAGGGGTTGCAAACTCAGAATTAACACCAGAACTTGCATTCAGATTAGGTCGAATGGGTGGGTATGTTTTAACTCGTCACGTGGGTGAACATCCGCGTGTGCTTGTTGCTCGTGATACACGTATATCTGGAGAAATGCTTGAATCCGCTTTAATCGCAGGACTTGTTTCTGTAGGAATTGAAGTTATGCGTTTAGGTGTTATATCAACTCCTGGCGTCGCTTATTTAACTAAAGCGCAAGGAGCTTCTGCCAGCGTCATGATTTCTGCAAGCCATAATCCAGTAGATGATAATGGAATTAAGTTTTTCGGTTCGGACGGTTTTAAACTTTCTGATGATCAAGAAGAAGAAATTGAACAATTACTTGATACAGCAGAGGATACACTACCTCGTCCAAGTGGTGAAGGTCTAGGAACAGTTAGCGATTACTTTGAAGGTAAACAAAAATATATTCAATACTTAAAACAAACAATCGAGAATGACTTCAATGGTTATCATATTGCTTTGGACTGTGCAAATGGAGCAACTTCTGGCTTAGCAACACATTTATTTGCTGATTTAGATGCTGACATTAGCTCAATGGGCGCTTCTCCAAATGGCTTAAATATTAATGATGGCGTTGGATCTACACATCCGGAGGCGTTAGCTGCATTTGTTTTAGATAAAAAAGCAGATGTAGGTTTAGCTTTTGATGGCGACGGCGACCGTGTGATTGCAATTGATGAAATCGGCCAAATTGTCGATGGAGATAAAATTATGTTTATTTGCGCGAAATACTTGCGCGAACAAGGTCTATTAAATAGTAATACGATTGTTTCCACAGTAATGAGTAACTTAGGTTTTTATAAAGGCTTAAGAGAACTTGAAATTGAAGATGTTCAAACAGCTGTTGGTGACCGTTATGTAGTAGAAGCAATGCGAGAAGGTAACTATAACCTTGGCGGAGAACAATCTGGTCATATTATTTTCCTAGATCATAATACTACTGGTGATGGCCTGCTTTCTGGAATTCAACTAATTAACGTTATGAAAGCAACTGGGAAAAAATTATCTGAACTTGCTTCAGAAATGAAAACATTCCCACAAAAACTGGAAAATATCCGTGTAAGTGATAAGAATCATGTAACAGATAATCCAAAAGTAAGTAAAGTAATTAGTGAAGTAGAAGCTGAAATGGCTGGTAATGGTCGTGTTCTTGTTCGTCCATCTGGTACAGAACCATTAGTAAGAGTAATGGTGGAAGCTGCCACAAAAGAAGCAACAGACGAATATTGTGAACGTATTTCAGCGGTTGTTCGTTCAGAAATGGCACTTAACGATTAAAACTACAAACAAAAAATCCTGATGATATAAACTTCATCAGGATTTTATTTCTTTCGAAAGAATGATTTGATCTACGCAAGCAATACCGTTTTCGACAATGGTTTGCCCTTTATAATGATCTATAAAATAATTTGGAACGATTTGTTGCATCCGAAAGCCGTTTTTTTGATAAAAAGCGAGTTGGTCAATACTTGAATTGCCTGTTTTAACAATGATTTCAGTAAAGTTGTTTTGTAAAGCAAAATCAAACGCTTTTTCAAGTAGTTTCTTACCAATTCCTTGATTTCTAAGTGTAGATATAACAGTAATATTCATAATTTCAAGTTGCTTATTATTTAATGGAAGTAAACAAACGACGCCGATTGTTTTAATGGCATCATTTAATTGGAAAACGTGTGATTTATCAAGATATTTCGCAATTTGTTCTTCACTTGGATCAGCTTCAAGTAACAATGCTATTGGAGCAGGTTGTGTTTTATCCCAAACGGTCCAGTTCATTTTTATCACCTCGATTTTAGATTAACATGAGGAAACATAAATAGGAAGGGAAGTGGGCAAATTGCCTGAAAAATTAAGAGGAATATGCGGTAGTTTGCTAATTGCGCTAGGTGTGACACAACTATACAGCTTTGTAAGTGCTTTGGTTGGTTATTTTAGTGCAGAGAAAGATAGCTTTACATTTGTTTGGAATTATTGGGTATTATTGATTTTTGGTTTAGCATTATTTATTGTTGGTTTTAGTTTCATTAAAAGCGAAAAATTTCGATTAGTAAGCATTATGCTAATCAGTTGCTTTGTTTTATTTCAAGTCTTTTCCGTGTATTATTACCAACTAAGAATTTTGGCGAAATTGGAATATTCGCAGCCATTTGAGTGGTCAGGAACGTTACTGGTTATCAGTAGTATTTTAGTGTTAATCACGTTATTATTTGGCCCGAAATTCGCTTTAAAAGAGGTAAGTGAAGACCAGTCTTGGAAAAATAAATGGCGTTACGCATCTGGCTTTTTCGCAATTTTTGGTGCTGTTACGGCAATCTTTGCGGCAGTAACAATTTTTAAACAACTACATTCGGATAGTATTAAAGAAGGCTATTTATTTACAACTTCACTTGATGCTTACTTTGCTTGTTTTATAGCTGTGATTTTCTTGCTTGTAACTATACTGGCATGGCGTAAAGTCTCGCTTTTATTAATTGGAATTCTTATGGGAGCGGCTTTCATTTTACTTACGAATTATTTATCTGTAACCAACTGGATTAATTTTGCAAAAGAAAACTTGTCGATTACATTCGGTAGTAATGAAAGGCAAGTCTTTGGAATGCAATTTTTAATGGGAGCATCTGCTTTTCTATCTAGTATCTTTGCTTATATCGCAAAAAAGTCCTCTAAATAATTAGAGGACTTTTTTTATTATTTTTTACCGAAAACAATGTTCGTATAGCTATTTAGAGTGACAAAGTAATACACAATGTACATTAATGTGTAGACACCGGTAGAAATCACAACTGGTAGTGTTAAATCTAGTGCCAGCATATGTGAAAGTCCGATAAGTGCAAAACTACTGTGTGCAATTCCGATAACTAATGGAATCAAGAAGACAACGAGTAATTGTTTAGCAAGAATTTTGCGGATGTCTTTTTTAGTAAGACCGATTTTCTTCAAGATGTCAAATGTACCGATGTCATTATATGCTTCAGTTAGTTGTTTAAAGTAGATAATACTTCCTGTCGCTGCTAGGAAAACAAAACCGATAAACATACCGATAAATAGAAGTACACCGGTTACTGTGATGATTTGTTGATAAGTAGCTGCGTAAGAAATGAGATTGCTATCTTTTGGAACTAGCGATTGCATTTTTTTATCTAAATCTTGAGCTTGTTTTGCATCTTTTACAGTGATAGATTCAACTGTTTGAGATGGGATGCTCTTATCAGTAGCGATTTGGGCAACTTGTGCATCTGGAAGAACGAGTAAGCCCATAACAGATGCAATTGGTGAGTTTTGAACAACTGATTTAATTTCAACAGTTGGTTTGTTTGGAGAAGCTAACGTATATTTTTCGCCAAGCATTTCTTTCTGTGCTTTTTCATCATAAGTGACAGAAAGTACCATTTGTGCTTCATTTTCTTTTAAACTAGCTGTGTTTTCTGGATTTCCTTGTTTTTTAACGAGCGCATTATACGCGGATTCAGATATAACTGGAAAACCTTCATTTATATCATATTCTACAAAGTCTGGTCGAGTTCCTTCTGCCTTGACAGTGTAGTAAGTGCTCTTTTGTTCGTATTCTACTGGGTGATCAGAGTCACTTTCAGCTGTTTCCACGATTTTATTATTTAGCGCTTTGTCTTTCGGAACTAGATACTCAAAACTTGATGGTGCAGAAGTGTTTGCGGATGTATTTGCTTGATAGTATATACTGCTTATCGTTCCAATAGCAGACAAGGTAGTTGCACTTAAAATAGAGATAATAATTAATGTTTTTGCATTGGATGAAATCCTAAAGTTCAACTGAGAGGTAGAAATGATATTACTACCCTTATAAAAAATCCGTTTGTTGTTTCTTAGCTTTGTAAGTAAATATGGTAAGAAGAAGGTAATAAACAAAGAAGTACCAATAATTACGGAAGCTAAAATGACCAGTGCTCCGATAGAAAAACCTAATTGCGCCCATAACGAATTTTTGGCATCAAGTGGTTGTCCAGCAATAAAGTACCCAAGCGCAATTAAAACTAGAGAAAGTAGCGCCAAAATAAAAGAAGGTTTCGGACTTTTTTCACGTTTTGATTCAGAATGGAATAAGTCTAATAATGTGGTGCGATAGATAATTCGATAGCCTGTAATAGATGTAAACAAAGTAATGATAATAAAGACAATACTTGTTTGTAAAACAGCTCCCCATGAAAAGGCAAAACCGCCAATACTATCCAAATTAATTAAGTTAAGTAAGATGGTTACAAAAATTTTTGAAAGAAGTGTACCAGCTAAAATACCAATTACTAAAGCCCCGATACCCATAATGAAATTTTCATAAAATAACATCCGACCAATTTCTTTTTTTCGAAGTCCAAGCAAAGAATAAAGTCCGATTTCTTTTTTCCGTTTTCTTGTGAAAAAGTTGTTGGAATAAAGAATGAAAATTGCTACAAAAATAAGCAAAATGACAGAGGAGCTAGAAAACGCGGTCGATAACTTAGCAGATTGGTCAATTCGAGCTACGACTGACGGATCTTTTGAAAGAACAAGGAAGGTAAAATAAATCATAATGCTAAAAATCATTGATGCAAAATATAGAAAGTAATGTACGAAATTATGTCTAATATTTTTCTTCGCTAAATCAAATAACGTCATCTGTGTCGCCCCCCAATTTTGCAAGAACGTCTAGAATTTTTTGGAAGAACTCCTTACGTGTTTTCGTTCCACGATAGATTTCTGTATATAACTCTCCGTCTTTAATAAATAAAATTCGTTTGCAGAAGCTAGCTGCAAATGCATCGTGTGTAACCATCATAATGGTAGCTTTATCTTGTTCATTTAAGTCACGTAAGCTTTCAAGTAAGTTGGTTGCAGATTTGGAATCAAGTGCCCCAGTTGGCTCATCCGCAAAAATCAAACTAGGTGAAGTAATAATCGCACGTGATGCAGCTGTACGTTGTTTTTGACCACCAGAGATTTCACTTGGGTATTTATCAAGAATTTCTGTAATACCAAACTTTTCACTTATACTTGCTAATTTTTCCTCCATTTCTTTGACGGGGCGTTTCGCTAGTGCAAGTGGAAGGATAATATTTTCGCGGATGGTAAGTGTATCTAATAAGTTATAATCTTGGAAAATAAAACCTAGTTTATCACGGCGGAAAGTAGACATTTGTTGTTCATTCATGTTTTCAAGTTCTTGTCCGGAAATCATAATTTCACCAGAAGTTGGCTTATCAATAGTAGATAAAACATTAAGTAAAGTAGACTTACCAGCTCCAGAAGGACCCATAATTCCAGTGAATTCTCCCTCTTTAATATCAATACTGATATTTTCAAGTGCAGTATACACATTTCCTTTGCTTCCATAAATTTTTCTTACATTTTTTGCTTGTAGAACTGTCTCCATTATTTTCTCTCCTTAAAACTAGATTCATTTATTATATGTATCATTCTATCGTTTAAAAGAGAGGCGTTCCATCGTATCAAATGACAATTACGGGAGATATCCTTACAAAATTGTTAGTTTTGTGAAATAAAAAACTGGAATCCGTCTCAATAAACTTTTGAAAAAAGATTTATTAAAGAGAATTCCAGCTTATTTTAATTAAAGGGTAAATAATTTGGAGAGGTTTTCGGATGGTAGAAGGTTTCCGATGAAGAAGGAGCCAAATTCTGCATAACGGGCACTTGCTTCATCAAAACGCATTTCTGTCACGATGCGTTTGAATTCTAGTGCATCATCTGAAAATAAGGTAACGCCCCATTCGTAATCATCAAATCCAATAGAACCACCAATAATTTGTTGTACTTTCCCAGCATAACTTCTACCAATAAGACCGTGGTCACGGATAAGTTTTTGGCGTTCTTCCATTGGAAGCATATACCAATTATCAGCACCATCCCGTTTTTTACTCATAGGATAGAAGCAAATGTGTTTTTTAGGTGGAAGAGTTGGATAAAGTCTCGCACGAACCCCTTTATTTTGATAAGGATCTTCGCCGCCCGCCATGTGAGATGCAAGATAGTTACTTAATTCCACAACAGATATGTAGGAATAGGTTGGTAATAAGTAGTCGGCAATGGCTAATTTATTAAAACGGTTTTCGACTTCATTTAATGCCTCTAAGGAATCACGTAAAGTAAAGAATACTAAATCCGCTTTTTGACCAAGAATGCTGTAAATGGTATGTTCACCTTCACCGATATTTTTTGTAATTTCCATATCACTTAAAAAGTGGCTTAGCTCATTTAACATAAGTTCTTGATTTGCTGGATTTAATTCACGCCATGCTGCCCAGTCAATTGAACGAAAATCATGTAGACAAAACCATCCATCTAAAGTTTTTACTGCTTCATTCATTATGTATCACTCCTTGTTTAGAATATCACTAACTAAAGTGTAACATATCGGATGTGGTTCGTCCGTTTCGCTGTTTGTGAAATTACGTTTCAAAAGGGCGGTACTTTTTTCGTAAACTTTGCTGACTTTCTAACCGAAGTTCAATATCCATTTTATGAAAGAGAACCATATTTCCTTTTTTTGTAAAAGGGAGTACATCGCGTTTTGCTAAGGAGAGGAGGGCTTGCTTAGATATGCCTAAGTAAGTCGCGGCTTCATTTGTAGTCAAGAAGTTTTCTTCTAGCCATTTAAAATCTATTTGTTGTTGACGCACATCTTTTCACCTCTTTTTCTTTAAGTGTAGAAAATATCTGGCAGAAATACAAGAGAAAACATTAACAATTGCCTAAAAACAAGCTATACTTTAATTAAACCATAACTCTAGGAGGCATAAATATGAATGACGTATTAACTTTGCTGAGAAATCATCGCTCTTTTCGAAAATATAAAAAAGGGGTGGAGATTCCAGAAGAAAAGCTCGATGCGATTATCCGAGCAGCTCAAGCAGCTCCGTCGTGGATTAACGGTCAACACTATTCTATTATTGCGATTAAAGATCAAGAACGTAAAAACAAAATGGCAGAACTTTGTGGCAATCAACCTTACATAGCAGAATGTTCCGTTTTTCTTTGTTTCGTTGCAGACTTTCACCGCGTAAAAGTAGCGAGTGATATGCACGGTAAAAGTTTCCAAATTGCTGGGGAGGAAGATTTACTAATGGTTGCGGCAACAGATATCGGACTTTGTATGCAAAATGCTTTAACAGCTGCTGAATCGCTTGATTACGGAACGATTTGTATTGGTGGTTTGCGACGAAATATTACGGCAACCGCTGAATTCCTAAATTTGCCAGAATTCGTCATGCCAGTTGTCGGACTTTGTATCGGAGTTCCGGATGTAGAAGCTCCTGTAAAACCTCGCTTGCCGAAAGAAGCAGTTTATTTTGAAGAAACCTACCAAACGGATGTGATGCCTTTACTCGAAGCTTATGACCAAGAAATCATTCCTTTTTCTGAGCGGGAAGGTTTTGTGTCTTATACCGAACGTTTAGCAAAATTTTATGATAAACCGTATTATCCGAATTTAACAGAACAAATAAAAGAAAGAGGCTTTTTAGACGGAAAATAACTAGCATCTTCGCCATTATTAGTATATACTTTTAATTGACAAAACCCAGCAAAATCGCTGGAATGGAGGTAATTTTATAATGACAGAAGCATTATTTTTAAACCCTGTTTTTCAAGACCGAATTTGGGGTGGAACGAAATTACATGATTATTTTGGTTATGATATCCCGTCTGATACTACAGGGGAAGACTGGGCGATTTCTGCTCATCCGAACGGTCCTTCCGTAATCAAAAACGGGGAATACAAAGGAAAAACGTTAGCCGAATTATGGCAAGAAAAACCGGAACTTTTTGGTAACCCGAAAGAAGCTGTTTTTCCATTACTTACAAAAATATTGGATGCAAATACGGATCTTTCTGTACAAGTTCATCCCAATGACGAATATGCTAAAGTACATGAAAATGGCGAACTAGGAAAAACGGAATGCTGGTATATTATTGACTGCGCTCCAGGTGCGGAATTAATTTATGGACATAAAGCCGCAAGCAAAGAAGAATTCGCTAGCTGGGCAAAAAATGGCGAATGGGATAAATTGCTTCGTAAAGTGGCGATTAAACCAGGTGAATTTTATTATGTTCCAAGCGGTACAATTCACGCGTTAGGTACTGGCACTTTAGTCCTTGAAACACAACAAAGCTCTGATACGACTTATCGTGTATATGACTATGACCGTAAAGACGCAGAAGGAAACTTGCGCGAACTTCATTTAGATAAAGCTATTGATGTTACGACTGCGCCACATGTGGATGCGAAGTTAGATATTAAAACAGAAACACGAGATGGCTTAACCGAAACGACTTTTGTATCGAATGACTTCTTTAGCGTTTATAAATGGGAAGTGGATGGCAAGGCTGAATTTGTGGCCAAAGCGCCTTACACGTTAGTAAGTATTTTAGACGGAGAAGCGGTACTAACAATTGATGGTAACGAACAGGCTATTAAAAAAGGAGATCATTTCGTTTTACCAAATGAAGTGAAATCTTGGGAAATTAGTGGCAAAATCACAGCGATTGTTTCTACACCTCCTGTAAAATAACAAGAAAAGCTCTGGTTAGTATCAAAGCTAAGACTGGAGACAAAGCGGGAAACCATTTTGTCTCTTTTTTATGTAAATAGGTTTGTTCACTTTATGGTACAATAAAAAAAGAATACAACATAGAGGTGAAAAATGTCTTTAAAGATAAAGTGGATTATAGCAATTAGTATTATCGTCATACTTTTAGTTGCGGGATGGTTTCTCGGAACTAGACTAACGGTAAAAAAATATGAAGTGAGCTCTACTAAAATTGAAAAAGAGATTAAACTAGTGCAATTATCGGATTTACATTTTAGTGAATTTGGCGATAAGAATGAAAAAATGTTACATAAAGTGGCAAGTTTAAATCCAGATGTGATTGCGATTACAGGGGATCTTTTTGATAAACAAGGGGATAGTGTTCCTAAAGAGCTTATAAAGCAGCTTACGAAGATTGCGCCCGTTTATTATTCGCCAGGAAACCACGAATACGATGTTAAAAATGCCTATGAGGACGATTACAAGCCTTTTTTAGAAAAAATGGGTGTAGTTAACTTAGAAGATAAAACGGCTACTATCGATGTTGGTGGGCAGAAATTTCAGATATCTGGTTTGCGAAGTAGTGCGAATTTAGATTATGACTATCCTTATTATAAAGAAGGTATAGCGGAGATAAAACCGCAGCAAGATTCGCTGTATTATCAAATTCTTTTGTCACATATGCCGGATTATTTTGAGCTTTATGTGGAAAGTGGTTTTGATTTAACGTTAAGTGGTCACACGCATGGTGGGATTGTGCGTATCCCGTATACGAATATTGGCGCGATTGCTCCTGGACCGCAGCGAACACTTTTGCCGGAGTATGTATACGGTGAGCATTCGAAAGATGGGAAGACAATGATAATTTCTGCTGGTCTTGGTGCGGGAAGTCTTCATCAAAAAGCATTTCCAAGATTAGGAAATCCATATGAAATTGTTGCAGTGACAATTAAACCAGCGTCGAAATAAAAAAGAGCCTGAGATAGGCTCTTTTTTCTATTTAAAGATATGATCCAAATTCGTATGCTCATCTGACTCGCAATTACAGGCTTTTTCAAGTTCGCAACCGCCGCATTTTCCTTCTTTGCTGCGTTTGACAAATTTGATAATCGCATAAATGGTATAGCCAAAAATTGCTCCGCCAAGTAATAAATTAACGATAATACTCACGAAAAACATCCTCTCTTAAACGAATAGACTGCCGATTTGATATACAAGAAATACTAATACATAAGCTGTAACGAGTGGATAGGCGACAGAAAATGCGGTCCATTTCCATGAACTAGTTTCTTTTCGAATCGCTGCAACAGTTGCTAAACATGGGATGTATAGCAAGATGAACAACATAAAGCAATAAGCCGAAAGGGGCGTATAGAAGGTGCTAACGATGCTGCCAAGCGAACTTTCTCCAACTGCATAAATAATCGCCATTGTAGAAACGACTACTTCTTTTGCTAGAAAACCAGGAATCAGTGTCGCGCCAGCTTGCCAAGTACCAAATCCTAAAGGAACGAGCAGTGGTGCGAGCATTCCACCGATGATTGCTAAGAAACTTTCACCCATTGGTACATCGAGTCCGGCTGGGCCAGCATAGTTCAGTAACCAAATGATAACCGAACCTGCAAAAATAAATGTTCCTGCCTTACGTAAGAATCCTTTTCCTTTTTCCCATGTACTGCGCCATAACGTTTTAAGTGAAGGTAAACGATATGGTGGTAGCTCAACGACGAATACGGAATTATCTTTTTTAAGTAATGTTTTTGAAAGAATTTTAGTAACGATAAGTGCCATTAAAATACCGATAACATAAAGAGAAAGTACGACAAGCGCCTGATGTTTTTCGAAAAATACGCCAACAAAAAGAGCATAAACAGGAAGGCGCGCGGAACAGGACATAAATGGTGATACGAGAATGGTTAATGTTCGTTCTTTGGATTCCTCAATCGACCGTGCTGCCATAATTCCAGGAACATTACATCCAAAACCGATAATCATTGGAATAAATGCTTTCCCATTTAAGCCAAAAATTTCCATTATTCGGTCCATAACAACCGCTATTCTAGCCATATATCCGGAATCTTCTAAGACAGAAATGAAGAAGAAAATAACCAAGATTTGGGGAACAAAGACGAGCACGCCACCAACCCCAGCAATGATACCATCTGCAACCAAATCAATAATAAATCCAGATGCGCCAATGGTTGTTAAGAAGGAAGTTACCCAATCTGTCAGCGAGCCACCGATAAAACCATCAAGCAAATCAGACAGAGGAGCGCCAACCCAAGTAAAAGTTATTTGGAAAATTAACCACATGATTCCAAGGAAAATCGGAATCCCGAAAAACTTATGCGTAAAAATCTTATCGAGTTTGTCGGATAGTGGAATATCGGAATTGCGCGTATATTCGACTGAGGTCAAACAAATATCATGAATGTAATTCACGCGAACTTGGTGAAAATGATTTTCTAATTTGCCGGCAAGCGCAATTTCTAGTTCTTCGCGGATATCTTTCAATCGCTCAAACGAAGGGGTGTCTGTTAAAAATTCTTCGGTGACTTCATTTTTAGAAAGGAATTGAACTGCGAGCCATCGAGATTGCTTAGCAGGAATAACATCTTTAGTTAAAGCTTGGATTTCTAAAATAGCCTTCTCCGCAGGTTCGCCATATGGTAAAATAAGCGGAATTGCCGGCGCCACATGTTTTTCCGATAAAGTAGTTAAAATATCATCCGTACCTTTTCCAGAACGAGCAACTACTGGTAAAATCGGAATGCGCAGTTTTTTTGCTAAGTTTTGGATGTTTAAGTGGATGCCCCGACCTGCGGCAACATCAATCATGTTAAGACCCATCACAACAGGTGCACCGAACTCAAGTAATTGAATCGTTAAATTTAAATTTCGTTCAATTTGCGAGGAATCGACAATATTTAACATACAGTCGAATTTCTCTTCCAGTAAAAATCTAGTTACAACTGTTTCATCACGAGAAATGGGATTTAAGTCATAAATACCAGGTAAATCAATTAATTTGCCTGTTTTAGAACGTAAAGTACCAATTTTCTTTTCAACAGTGACTCCGCTCCAGTTTCCTACATATTCATAAGAGCCTGTTAATGCATTAAACAAGGAAGTTTTCCCAGTATTCGGATTTCCGAGTAAGCAATATGTATTTTGACTCATCTGCGTTCCACCATAATGGCACAAGCATCACATTGCCTAATACTGATATATTGCCCTTTTGTTTCAAAAGTACAAGGGCCACCAAATAGACCTTTTTGTTTGATACAAATATCACAACCTTCATCGCAACCAAGTGCAAGTAAGCGACGTTTAAGCATGGCGTTCTCAATTTTTAATTCTGAGATGCGAACTTTTTCACCAACAACAGTTTCATTTAATTGCATAAGCTAGCAGGCCTCCTTCTATGTTATGTATTGAACATGATAATCATTATCAACTATGTTCATTTTATCACGAATAGACCTTAATATGAAGTGTTTTGTTAAAATTAACAACAAAGTAGCAAAATAATAGGGTATAACAGTAAAAAAGTTTCCTAAGGGAAGAATGCTCTTTTAACTGAATGTTACGCCTTTTTACCTCTGTATTGATACACGGAAATAAGTGCTGGAGCTGTTTTTAATCACTTTTTTTCTATCAAGTTGTTTCTTTTTATAGTAAAATGGTAACTATAATATTTAATATTAATGGAGGCAATTAACACATGAGTAATTTATTTACTACAATTAAAGGACAAGTTACTGGGAAAAACGTGCGCATTGTATTACCTGAAGGAACAGATGAACGTATTGTTGGAGCAGCTGCACGTCTGCAAAAAGAAAATATCGTAACACCAATCTTACTTGGAAACAAAGCTGAAATTGAAGCAAAAGCAAAAGAAATTGGTGCTTCTGTTGAAGGTATCGCTATTCACGAACCTGCGACAGATCCACTTTTTGATGAATTAGTGGCTGCATTTGTAGAACGTCGTAAAGGGAAAGCTACAGAAGAAGCAGCTCGTAAAATGCTCGTTGATCCAAACTATTTTGGAACAATGCTTGTATACACTGGAAAAGCAGAAGGCCTTGTAAGTGGTGCGGCTCACTCTACTGGTGACACGGTTCGCCCTGCCCTACAAATTATTAAAACAAAACCAGGCGTAAGTAAAGTTGCTGGCGCGATGATCATGGTTCGCGGTGAAGAACGTTATTTATTCAGTGATGTAGCTATCAACATTGCACCAGTTGCAGCAGATTTAGCGGAAAACGCGATTGTTAGTGCCGAAACAGCAGAAATCTTTGGCATTGACCCACGTGTTGCTATGTTAAGCTTCTCTACAAAAGGTTCTGCAAAATCCGATGAAACGGAAAAAGTGGTTGAAGCAACAGCTCTTGCAAAAGAAAAAGCACCTGAATTAACGCTTGATGGTGAATTCCAATTTGATGCAGCATTTGTTCCAACGGTTGCTGAGAAAAAAGCGCCAGGATCGGTTATTAAAGGGGATGCAAATGTATTTATCTTCCCAAGTCTAGAAGCAGGAAACATTGGCTACAAAATTGCCCAACGTTTAGGTAACTTTGAAGCAGTTGGACCAATTTTACAAGGCTTAAATGCGCCAGTTAATGATTTATCTCGTGGTTGTAACACAGATGATGTTTATAACTTAACGTTAATTACGGCAGCGCAAGCAGTGAATAAATAATATGCAAAAGCAGTAGACTAAGTTGTCTACTGCTTTTTTTATACCATTTTTTCGAGGAAGTAATTCATCCAACGATTGTCGTTTGTAAGCTCAGGATGAAAAGCAGTTACGAGAATATTCGCTTGTTTAGCAGCGACGATTTTCCCGTCAATTATTGCTAATACAGTTACTTCATCACTTGGTTCAATTAAGTAGGGAGCACGGATAAACACGGCTTCGAAGGGAGTTGCACCAAATGTTTCTACATTTAATTCGGCTTCAAAGCTTTCTTTCTGACGTCCAAAACCATTACGAACTGAGGTAGCGTCAAGCAATCCAAGGCTTTCTTCGCCGCCTTCAATTTCTTTTGACAAAAGCACAAGTCCGGCACAAGTACCAAAGATAGCTTTACCTTCCTTGGCAAATGCTTTAACTGGTTCCATTAAATCATAACGTTTCATTATCTTCCGCATCGTTGTACTTTCACCACCAGGTAAAACAAGTCCGTCAAGCCCAGCTAAATCATTTGAATGCTTTACTTTAAAAGCAAAAGCACCGGCTGATTCAATCATTTGGATATGTTCATCAACTGCACCTTGAAGCGCAAGGACACCAATTTTTTTCATATTAAAAACTCCGATCTTGCATTCTGTCTTCTGGGTTAAGGCGAGACATTTCGATTCCTTTCATCGGGGAACCTAGCTCTTTGGAAAGTTTTCCGATTAATTCATAGTCTGTATAGTAAGTAGTAGCTTGGACAATCGCACTGGCGAATCTTGCTGGGTTATCAGATTTGAAAATACCAGAACCAACGAAAACGCCGTCTGCTCCAAGTTCCATCATTAAAGCTGCATCAGCGGGAGTCGCAACACCACCAGCGGCAAAATTAACGACCGGAAGTTTGCCAAGTGTTTTAATTTCTTTTACAAGTTCATATGGAGCACCGAAATTTTTAGCGGCAACCATTAATTCATCATCTGTCATTCCTGCAATTTGGCGAATTTGGCCGTTTACTTGGCGCATATGGCGGACAGCTTCGACGATATTTCCTGTTCCGGGTTCACCTTTTGTACGGAGCATGGCAGCACCTTCCCCAATACGGCGCAGCGCTTCACCTATATCACGGCAACCACATACGAAAGGAATTGTGAAGTCTGATTTAAGTAAATGGAATTCATCGTCAGCTGGGGTTAATACTTCGCTTTCGTCAATATAGTCGACGCCCATTGCTTCGAGGACACGTGCTTCTGTAATATGACCAATTCGAGCTTTTGCCATAACAGGGATAGATACAGCATTCATTACTTCTTCCACAATACGAGGATCAGCCATACGAGCGACACCACCTGCTGCACGAATGTCAGAAGGAACACGTTCAAGTGCCATAACTGCTACTGCACCAGCTTCTTCGGCAATTTTTGCTTGTTCAGCATTTACAACATCCATAATGACGCCGCCTTTTTGCATTTGCGCCATTCCACGTTTTACACGGTCTGTACCAACTTTTTTCTCCATACTAATAACCTCCATCAAAGTTAATTGAAAATACCTGATTATTATGATAAGCTAAAAGCCATTTCGTAAAAACAGCCAATTGGATGTTGTTTTCTCCATCCAATTAAAAAGGGGTGTAGTAGATGTGGAAACTTACTGGGAATTCTAATTTACCGATTTATTTACAAATTGTTGATTTAATAGAAACTAAAATTATGAACGGCGAACTTTTACCAGAAGAAAAATTACCTCCAGAAAGACAGCTGGCGGAATTTTTTGGTGTGAATCGCTCGACAGTGGTTCGGGCGCTTGATGAGCTTACTGCCCGGGCTGTTATCGTCCGGAAGCAAGGTAGTGGAACAATAGTAAATGCGGAAAAGTGGGGGCTTTTTGCGGGGCAGTCAACGAATTGGCGCCACTATTTAACGCAAGGTGGCTTTACGCCAGCTGTTCCTTATATTAGGCAAACAGGTGTGATGGAACGCGCGGATTCGGAACAAGTGATTGATGCTTCGACAGGGGAGCTTCCACTTGAAATGACTCCTAAAATGGAAACACCAAGCCTTTCGTGGCAGTCTTTTATTGCCGAAGAACAACTGGAAGACGAAGCAGGCTACAGACCGCTACGTGAAACTGTTCAAAAGCAAATGCACGATGCCTATGGTCTAAATGCACGCCCGGAACAAATTTTTATTACATCAGGAGCGCAGCAAGCACTCTTTTTAATTACACAATGTTTATTAAAACCAGGTGATGCCGTGGCGATCGAGTCGCCGTCTTACTTTTATTCGCTATCGCTATTTCAATCTGCGGGCTTGCGGATTTTTGCCTTGCCAATGGACGATGATGGTGTGATTATTTCTGAATTACGCGATTTATATCATAAGCATCGAGTGAAAATGGTTTTTGTTAATCCGACATTTCAAAATCCAACGGGACTTGTAATGAGTTTAAAACGGCGCAAGGAACTCGTGAAAGTTTGCGCTCATTTGCAAATTCCGATTGTAGAGGATGATCCGTTTTCAGAACTGGCAGCACTTGATAGTGAAATTCCAGTTCCTTTAAAACAACTAGATTCAGATAATGTTTTATATATTGGTTCGCTTTCTAAAATAATGGGGTCAACTACACGGATTGGGTGGCTAATTGGCCCGACAGCAGTGATTGAACGGCTAGCTCTCGCAAGGCAGGAGATGGATTTTGGACTAAGTATTTTCCCGCAAGTATTAGCTAATAGCGTCTTAAATACAGCTGGATATAAAGAGCATTTAAAGCAATTACATCAAGTTTTAGCAGTGCGTAGAGATCATTTGATAGCGGCTCTAGAGGAAATTTTACCAAACGAACTAGCATTCATCCGTCCAAAAGGAGGATTTCATTTGTGGGTGAAATTACCAGTAGAATTTCGCTCCATTCGTGATTTTGATATTTTTTTAGCGAATGATTTACTAGTGATGCCTGGATTTTTATTCGGGGTAAAAGAGACGGTTATTCGCGTAACTTATGCCCGACTTGAGAAAGACGATTCAAGGCAAGTAGCCAATATAATAAAGCAAATATTAATAGAAAAAAGTGCGATGAAGCTTGATTGAAGGCTGATTCGCACTTTTTCATATTCCCCTTGAAAACCTTCTCATCTATAATAGAAAGTAACCCTAAAATATCATTCATCACAATAAATCTTTCTGCCAAAAGAGAAGTTGTGATGAATCATCATTTTTATGTAAGGGTTATCATTTACTATTAATATAAGGGAGGGAAAAGTAGATGGAACAGAATTGTAAAGAATTAATTACTTATCTGCTCTTGAATCGGCAAGTGAATCTTAGAAATGTTTCCAAGAATTTTAAAGTATCCAAAGAAGCAATTAGCGCACAGATTACACAAATAAACCATCTACTAAAGTCAGAACCAATTTTGATTGACCATGACATGATTTTTGTTACAGATGTATGTAGGGAAGCTTGTTACCGGCTTTTGACAGCAGAAGAACAACAGTTATTTTCGTTTTATGAGGTAAATATTCGTCGCAAACTCATCATGATTAAGTTATTGCTACATAATCATTATATGTCACTCGGTGCACTGGCAGAATATGTTTATGTAAGTAAAAATACCATGCTTACAGATGTGAAAAGTATCAAAGAAAGTCTGCATGAGTTTGAAATTCAGCTCGATTATTCAAGAAAAGATGGCTATGCGGTTTCTGGTTCAGAATTTCTGATTCGTAATTTACTAGCAGAACTCATTCGTGAAGTCGTTCAGACCCCCTACGGAAAATTTGTACTTGATGAAAAGAAGCTGATTACTGTAAGCGAAGTCTTTTTACTAAAGAAACGGCTGGAAAAAGTCGAAAGTAAGCTCCAAATTACCTTTACCGATGAGCAAATGGAAGAATTGCCCTATATTCTCCACGGCATCATCAAGCGAGCAAAAGTAACAAATAAAAACTGGACATTTAAAATTGAAATGTATGACATCAAAAATACCCGTGAGTTCCCGATAATGAAAGAAATGTTTTGGGGTTATGACTTTTTAAGTGAAAATGATTTGCTTTACTTATCGCTACAAGTACTTGCTTCGAACTTAGTGGAGTCGGCGCTTCATTTCTCAGACAGTGAAGAAATCGCCTATGCAGTTGATGAGTTCATCGGTTTACTTGAAATGTATTTTGCGACAGAAATCATGAAGAAAAATGAATTTAAAGAAAAAGTGATTTTACATGTCAGACCAGCAATTTACCGAACGATTTTAGGATTTCAAATCAATAACCCACTTAAAAAACAGTTTATTAAAGAGTATACCTCCACTTTCAACATTGTAGAAAAAGCCTCCAAACCTTTTGAAAAATTGGTGGGCCATAGGTGGTCAGAAGAGGAAATTGTGTATCTTTCTATGATAGTTCTTGGGTGGATGTATCAAATTGAGGAAACGGAACAGCCGATTTTCCGTGCAGTTGTCCTTTGTAAAAGTGGTACATCCATCTCCAAACTACTCTTAGAAAACTTGAAAATGATGTTTCCAAATATTGATTTTCAAGGGGCTTATGCGGTGCGACAATTAAATTCAGTGGCACGTGATATTGATTTTGTTTTTACAACCGTACCCGTTCAAAGCAGTGCGACCATTTTTGTTATCCCGTCGATTTTAAGTAAAGATAGTAGGCAAATCCTCAGAGAACAAGTCGATAAAGCTATTGAAATGGACAGTCATAAAAAAACCAAAGAATTGCTCGCTATGCTAAAAGATGAAATTCCTGAAGAAAATATTCGATTAGTGCAAGCCAAAGTAGAATCTTTTTTCAATAAAAAAGAGCAGCAGGTGGAGAAAAAAGAGCCCGAACAAATGCGAATTACGGAAGAGCAGGTTCACTTTTTAGAAACGTCACTTGGGTGGGAGCAGCTAGTTTCAGCGGCGTTTGCACCGATGTTAGAACGAGGAACGGTGGATACTTGTTACATTCATACTTGTGAAGAGATATTCTATCAAAATTATAAGCAGATGATGATTGGCCCGAATATTTATTTGCCCCACGCAAAACCGGCGAACGGGGTAATTGAGCAAGATATTCAGTTGATGATAATGAAAGCGGACACAAAAACCCCTGCGAATGAAGCAATTAAAATCATGATTGCTCTAGCACCATCCGAACAAAATAAACATATACCCTTATTACTAAAATTGAACGAAATTTTCTTGCGGCCTGAGAGATTAGCGGAACTTCTCGCTTCTACGAACAAAAAGAAAATCGTTGAAATCCTTGAAAGGGGGTGAGCATCACGTGGATTACCATGATTTGTTTCAAAAAGAGTTAACCCTGATAAATTCAAGTTATGAGAGTCAGGCAGAACTTTTTGAATACACGAGCAAGATATTAGAGAAAGAGCAGTATGTAGAGGCGACTTTTAGAGAAGCGGTGACAAGCCGAGAAGAAGTTTTTCCTACTGGACTCGAGATGAATGGCATCAAAATCGCAATTCCTCATACCGATACGATTTATGTCAAACGACCTTTTGTACTTGTTAACAAGCTTTCTACACCGATTCCTTTTATTCAAATGGGGACAACAGAGAAGTGGATTGATGTCGAAGTTATTTTCATGTTAGGTATTAAAAATCCCAAAGATCAAGTTCCACTGCTTTCAAGCATCATGGAAAAATTTATGGAAGCAGACTTTGTGGAACAAATAAAGGAAATAAATGATAGCAACGCATTATGTGATTTTCTAAAAAAACAATTTGGAGAGTGATTAGAGTGAAAAAAGTTATCGTAGCATGTGGATCAGGTGTAGCAACAAGTCAAACAGTGGCATCTAAAGTAGAACGCATTTTAAAAGAAAAAGGTGTTCGCGCAACAGTAGAAGCAGTTGATATTAAGTCTTTAGAACAACATATTAAGACAAGTGATGTATACGTGGCAATTACAAAAGCGAACAAGGAATTTGATATTCCAACATTAAATGGTATTGCGTTCTTAACTGGTATGGGCATGGACGAAGAAACAGAAAAATTACTTAACGCCTTAAAATAAATAACACAAAATAGGGAGCGTGAAAAAATGGAGTCATTACAATCAGTTATACAGTTTATTTTGAACCTTGGAGCTGCCGTTTTTGTTCCAGCACTGATGATTATTATTGGGCTAATTGTACGAATGAAAGTAAGAGATGCAGTAAGTGCGGGGATTATTCTAGGGGTAGCTTTCCTTGGAATGAATATTGTTATTGGCTTTATGATTGAAGCTTTAACACCAGCTGCACAAGGACTGGCAGAAAGAACAGGGATTAATTTAAGCATTTTAGATGGTGGATGGACATCGATGGCAACACTTGCTTGGGCTTGGCCATTTGCTTTCTTGATGTTCCCGCTACAACTAGGTATTAACGCGATTATGCTAATTATCAATAAAACCAAAACCTTGAATGTCGATTTATGGAACGTTTGGGGCAAAATTTTAACAGCGGTACTTATTATCGGAGTAACTCAAAATGTTTACTTGGCATTTATTGTTGCCGGAATTCAAATTGTTACAGAACTAATTTTATGTGATGCAAACCAACGTCAAATTCAAGAGTTAAATGGAATTCCAGGTGTAACAGTTTCCCACGGCATGATGATTTTCTGTATTTTCTTAATGCCGCTTGACTGGTTACTTAAAAAAATTCCAGCTCTTCGTAAAGATATGGATGCCAACGCGTTAAAAGATAAAATTGGTATTTTTGCAGAAAACCATGTAATGGGCTTTATTATCGGTGGACTTTTAGGGATTGCAGCAGGATACGATGTAGCAAAAACGCTTATGTTAGCCATGCAAGCAGCAGCTGCATTAACCCTTTTCCCAATGGTTGCAAAACTATTTATGCAAGCTCTTTCACCACTATCTGATGGTATTTCTGAGTTTATGAAACGTAAATTTAAAAATCGTGAATTGTTTATTGGCTTAGATTGGCCTATTTTAGCAGGATGTAGTGAAGTGTGGGTAGCAATCGTTCTTATGGTCCCAGTTACACTTATTTTTGCGCTTATTTTACCAGGAAATGGTGTATTACCTTTCGCAGGGATTTTAAATATTTCCTTGTGTGCACCAGCGCTTATTGTAACAGGCGGAAACTTGATTCGCATGATTATTCTTGGAACGATTACAACACCAATTTTCTTATATGTATCTACGTTCTTCGCTGGAACGATTACAGATTTAGCACATTCAACAGGCGCAATTTCGCTAAAAGCTGGACAACAAATTACATGGAGTACGCTGGAATATCCAGTGTTCCGTTATATTTTTGCAGAAGCAAGTCAGTTCACTATTTTAGGCTTTATTTTTGTCGCAATTTGGGTATTATTACTAGTATTTTATGTGAAAATGATGAAAAAACGAACAATTGAACTAGAAAAAGCTAGCTCTTGAGAAATAGGAGTGATGAGATGATTTACACAATAACATTAAATCCAGCTATTGACCGGTTGCTTTTCATTCAAGGAGAGTTAGAAAAAAGGAAGACTAATCGAGTCAAAAAAACAGCATATGATTGCGGGGGAAAGGGACTTCATGTTTCAGGTGTGCTATCGAAATTCGGTATTAAAAATGAAGCACTTGGAATTGCGGGATCAGACAATCTCGACAAACTATATGCCATTCTAAAAGAAAAACATATTAACCATGATCTCCTTGTAGAAGCTGGAACTTCGACAAGAGAATGCTTCGTCGTCTTAAGTGATGACACGTTTGGCAGCACGATGATACCAGAAGCAGGTTTTACCGTAAGTCAGACCAACAAAGTGAACCTTTTGAAACAAATCGCTAAAAAAGTTAAAAAAGAGGACATGGTGGTGATTGCTGGATCCCCGCCTCCTCATTATACATTATCTGATTTTAAAGAACTACTAAGAACTGTCAAAGCAACTGGCGCGTTTCTAGGATGTGATAATTCCGGTGAATATTTAAATCTAGCTGTCGAAATGGGCGTCGATTTCATTAAACCAAATGAAGATGAAGTTATCGCCATTTTAGATGAAAAGACAAGTTCACTAGAAGAAAATGTCCGCAAATTAGCTGAAAAAATCCCCTATCTTGTTGTTTCGCTTGGAGCAAAAGGATCCATTTGCGCACATAACGGCAAATTGTATCAAGTTATTCCACCAAAAGTGCAGGAACGCAATGATACTGGGGCGGGCGATGTGTTTGTCGGGGCATTTATTGCGGGACTTGCGATGAATATGCCGATTACAGAAACACTAAAAGTTGCGACAGGTTGCTCAGCTAGTAAAGTCATGCAACAAGATAGTTCAAGCTTTGATTTAGAAGCTGCTGGAAAACTCAAGAATCAAGTAAGTATTATACAATTGGAGGAGAGATAATATGTTATATCAAAAAGAACGTGAAGATTTAGCCAAAATAGTAAAGACTATGTTTGACCGCTTTGAAACGAATGCGGCTGGAGGAAATGTTAGTGTGCGTATGAATAGCGAGCACATTATTATGACGCCAACGCTTATGAGTCAAGCAAAACTTTGCGATCTTTCCCCGTATGAAATCCTTGTAGTGGATAACAACAATGAAGTAGTAGAAGGAGACGGAAGAGTAACTAGAGAAATCAACTTACACCGTGCTTGCTATGTAGAAAATCCAAAAATCGGTTGTGTTCTTCATGCTCATCCAAAAGAATCAATGTTGTTTGCAACACTTGGTATGGAACTTCCGAATTTAACGGAAGCAACGCAAAAAATTGGTCAAATCCCAACCCTTGAATTTGCTCCAGCAACTAGTCCAGAACTTGCAGAAATCGTACGGAAACACGTTATCGAGTTAGGGGATAAAGCTGTTCCAAGTGCAAGCTTATTAAATAAGCATGGTATTGTCGTACTAGATACATCACTCCATAAAGCTTATGACATGCTAGAACGTATTGAATATAATGCCTATATTGCGGAAAAAGCATTAGTGTTTGATGCTTTGGGTATAAAAAAATTAGCTCATGACCGCGAACTAAATTATAATTTGGAGGAGTAACTAATGGAAAAATTCCTTTTTAATGCAACGTTATTTGCCAGTGCTTTATTACTAATGGTAGGGATATTTAAAAGTTCTATTCCAATCACCGCCATTTCACTCGTGTTAGCAGTTGTTTCGCAACATTTCTTTCGGAAAAAATATCCTAAACAAACTCGTAGTTATCGCGAAATAATCGCGGCAAAGCAGAAAAAAGGATGAAAAAAGGGATGAAAATCTACAATTAGATTTTCATCCCTTTTTTATTACAATTGTGAACGTTGTGATTTTTTTGGTCGAACATATAACCCAAGTTTTTCTTGTTCCCTCGTCAACGAAACAAATAAGGAAACAATCATCAAGATAATGACAATGGAAAACGGAAAGGCCGCTATAATTGATGCATTTTGAAGTGCTGTCAGTCCGCCCGCATAGAGCAGTACGCTTGCTATACCAGCTTGTAGTAAGCCCCATGTTACTTTGATGGAGTTTGGTGGATTTAAAGAACCGCCAGTTGTTTGCATCCCGAGAACAAATGTGGCCGAGTCTGCTGAAGTAATAAAGAAGACTGCAATTAAAATCATCGCAACAATCGATAACACCATGCCAGCTGGGAATTCATTAAATACCCCAAATAGTACTTGTTCAGTTGCTAAACTTGAAAGCTCAGAATTTCCATGTTGTTCGACAAAAATCGCCGAGCCACCAAATACGGCAAACCAAAACACACTGACTAAAGCGGGCAACACGATGACACCGAGTAAGAATTGACGAATCGTTCTACCGCGTGAAATTCGAGCGATGAAAATCCCGACAAATGGTGACCAAGAAAGCCACCAAGCCCAGTAAAAAATAGTCCAGGAGTCAATCCATTTTCTGGCATCAGGCGCATCAGGTGCCGTCTGGAAACTCATTTGGATGATATTTTGTAAATAGTCTCCAAATGAATTGGTGAAATTATTCATAATGAAAAGCGTAGGTCCGAGAATAAGGGTTAAAACTAATAAAACACCAGCAACATAAATATTTACATTACTTAAAAGCTGAATACCTTTATCAAGTCCGGACATGGCCGACAACATAAATAAAATAGTGACGATAACAATAATCGTAAATTGAACTGTAAAATTGTTTGGAACGCCAAACAAGTATGTAAGGCCCCCATTAATTTGTTGTGCGCCAAGGCCGAGTGTAGTTGCAACTCCAATTACCGTCGCAAAAACAGCAATGATATCAATCAATTGCCCAATCGGACCTTTAGCATGTTTGCCTAAAATGGGGTATAGTGTGGCGCTTATTAAGCCAGGTGCATTTTTCCGGAATTTGAAGTAAGCCAGTGCTAAAGCGACAATCGCGTAAATTGACCAAGCGGAAATGCCCCAGTGGAAGAATGAATAGCGAAGCGCATCTTTCATAGCTGCTTGCGTGCCAACTTCGCCGCCGGGAGCTTGGACAGCATAATGAGATAACGGCTCAGCTGCACCCCAGAAAACGAGCCCAATTCCCATTCCAGCACTAAATAACATCGCAAACCAAGACTTATTACTATATCCCGGTTCTTCACCAGGTTTTCCGAGTCTGATTGAGCCAATCGGACTTAAGACTAAAAACAAGCAGAAGATAATAATAATCGCTACAACAATTAAATAGTACCAACCAAAATTACTTGTTAGAAATTTTTGGATATTGGTTGTAAAAGTCTCAAATTGTTTTGGCAAAAAAGCCCCAAATAAAACGGCTAATAAAACGAGAAGACCCGATCCCCAAAAGACACTTGTTAATTTTTTCAATACATCACTTCCCTTTATTTTCTCTGTATGTATTTCCCCAAGTTAGCACAAAGGTAACATTCTTATTAATAGTAACAAAAAAAGTACTACCCTGACAAATCTTGTAAGGTGTGAAAAAGAGCGATAAAAAAGAGAATACAATAAAAAAACTGGAATGCCAAGCAGCATTCCAGTGGGATTTACAATGTTTTTTTTGCATTAGTAAGCGCCACTCTAATTTGATCAAACCCAGTTCCACCGTAAGAATTTCTTTTTTTAACAGCCGTTTTAGAAGAAAGAACATCATAAATATCTTCTTCAATAAGTGAATTTATTTCCTTATAGTGGTTAAGTGAGATGTCTTGCAAATATATCCCTTTTTGGGTACAAGCAAGCACCAATTTTCCAACGATTTCATGTGCTTCTCTAAATGGAACGCTCTTTTTCGCCAAATAATCTGCTAACTCGGTCGCATTGGAAAAATCTTTTTGCGTCGATTCTTCCATTATTTCTGTGTTGATCTTCATCGTTTCAATCATTCCTGCGAATATATCTAAGCTTGTTTGAACCGTCTCAAGCGTATCAAACATGCCTTCCTTATCTTCTTGCAAGTCTTTATTGTAAGCGAGTGGGAGCCCTTTTAAAACTGTTAGCATGCCGAACAGGTTTCCGTAAACTCGGCCAGTTTTCCCGCGGATTAACTCAGCCATATCTGGGTTTTTCTTTTGCGGCATAATCGAACTTCCTGTCGAAAACGCATCTGTTAACTCGACAAATTGAAACTCATGACTCGTCCAAAGTATCAGTTCCTCACAAAAACGCGATAAATGCATCATTAAGATAGAACTGTTACTAAGAAACTCAATAATAAAATCACGATCACTCACGCCGTCCAAACTATTTTCATACACAGCAGAAAAGCCAAGTAATTCTGCGCTATAAGCCCGGTCTATCGGGAAAGTCGTTCCAGCAAGTGCAGCGGAACCGAGCGGCGAAATATCAATCCGCTTAACGCTCTCCTCTAAACGCTCTAAGTCTCGCGTAAACATACCGAAATAGGCTAATAAATGATGGGCAAAGGACAGAGGCTGGGCATGTTGCAAGTGCGTGTAGCCAGGCATAATTGTTTCAACGTGCAACTCTGCTTTTTGAACAAGCACTACGCGTAAATGTTTTAATGACTGAATAATTTCCGCTACGGCTTGTTTTAAATATAAATGCATATCTGTTGCAACTTGATCATTCCGACTGCGCGCCGTATGAAGTTTTCCAGCGACTGGGCCGATTTCCTCGTGCAATAGTTTTTCGATATTTAAATGAATATCTTCGTTAACCGTGCTGAATTCGAGCTCACCAAGCGCTAATTTTTCTTGGAGAATTTTTAACCCGGCCGTAATTTCAGCTGCTTCTGAAGCAGGAATAATCCCGCATTTGCTGAGCATGGCGACATGCGCTAAACTACCCGCCAAGTCTTCTTTTGCCATTTGTTGATCAAAAGAAATAGATGCTCCAAAATCATCAATCCATTTATCACTTTTCTCCTGAAAACGTCCACCCCATAGTTTTTCCATTTTTTACACCTCAGTTGTTATGGTCACTTTTGAATTAACTTCTGCGCTCACTTTCGTTGGTAATCCCCAAAGCTTGATGAAGCCAACTGCTGCATCTTGGTCGAATGTATCGGAAGACGTATAGGTTGCTAAGTTTTCATCGTAAAGCGAATTTGGTGATTTTCTTCCTTCCACAATGGCATGACCTTTAAATAATTTAACACGGATGGTGCCGTTCACGAATTTTTGCGTGGATTTTAAGAAGGCAACTAATGCTTCTGTTAAAGGCGAGAACCATAAGCCATTGTAAATTGTTTCGCTGATTTTTTGTTCAATAATAGGTTTGAAATGTGCTACTTCACGAACAAAAGTTAAATCTTCTAGTTCTTTATGTGCAGTGATTAAAGTGACAGCAGCCGGACATTCGTATACTTCACGTGATTTAATACCTACTAAACGATTTTCGATATGATCGATTCTGCCAATACCATGTTTGCCAGCAATTTCATTTAATGTAAGGATTAAATTTGCTAGACTCATATTTTCACCATTAAGAGAAATAGGAATCCCAGCATCAAAGGTGATTTCAACGATATCTGCTGTATTGGGTGCGTCTTCTAAACTCACTGTTAAGTCGTAAGCTGCTTCTGGTGGTGTGGTCCATGGGTTTTCAAGAACCCCACATTCATTACTTCTACCCCAAAGGTTTTGGTCAATCGAGAAGGGGTTATCTAAATCAATTGGAACAGGAATGTTATGTTCTTTGGCGTAATTGATTTCTTCTTCTCTAGACCATTTCCAGTCCCGGACAGGAGAGATGACTTTTAAATCAGGAGCAAGTGCATGAATCGCTACTTCAAACCGGACTTGGTCATTTCCTTTACCAGTACAACCATGAGCAATAGCAGAAGCGCCTTCTTGACGAGCTACTTCTACTAATTTTTTCGCAATTAATGGACGGCTTAAAGCAGAAATAAGCGGATATTTTCCTTCATAATAAGCATGGGCTTGAAGTGCAATCAACGCAAAATCCTCTGCAAATTCTTCTTTCGCATCAATTGTATAGGATTCGCTTGCTCCAACAGTAATAGCTTTCTCCTTAATGAAATCCAAATTTTTTCCTTCACCAACGTCTAAACAACATGCGATAACCTCATAACCTGATTCTACTAACCACTGAATTGCAACAGAAGTATCTAACCCACCTGAGTAAGCTAATACAATTTTTTCCTTTGCCATTGTATTCATCCTCCTATTCATAAATATACAAATATTTGTATTTATATTAACACTAACGCTTGTGAATATCAACCTTTTTATTTCGGTTTATTCATAATTATGCTTAAAAATACATTTTCAAATAAAAATAATCATTTCAAATAGTAATAAATTGGTTCCTGTTCGTAAAACTGCTATACTTGTTATTGAAGTTATATTGAAGGAGTTGAGCGAATGTGAAAAATACAATAAAATGGATTGCTATCGGTTTTGCCGGGATCATTCTACTTCCATTATTAATCGTTTTCTTTATTTACAAAAAAGCAGTTGGGAAAAAAGAATATAATCCCGAGGTACTTGAAAATTTAGATGAGGCTTCTCAGGAATATGTGAAAAACACTTCACCATTATCTGACGTAGATTCACGATATAAATATATGAGATTAGCAACAAAAGCATTACCTTCAGCAAAAGATATCGAAATTGGTGATGTGGAAAATAAAAAAATTGATGGTCCAGCTGGCAAAATTCCGATTCGGATTTATACACCACAAGAAGAGGGACCTTTCGAAATTATCGTTTACTATCATGGTGGCGGATTTATTTTAGGCGGACTACAAACACATGACGCGATTGCAAGAAAACTGGTACAAACTACTGGTGCGCGTGTTGTAACGGTTGATTACCGACTCGCTCCAGAAAATCCTTTCCCAGCGGCAGTGGAAGATGCTTATGCGGCACTACTTTGGGTACAAAATCACCGTACTAGCCTACGAGCTAAATCCTCCGATATTATTGTGGCAGGGGATAGTGTAGGTGGTAACTTAGCAACTGTAGTTACGCAGATTGCTAAATCCAAAGGAAAACCAAATATCACTGCTCAAATTTTACTTTATCCAGCAACGGATATTTTCAGTCGTGATGCGTCTGTTCTTTATCCGTCAATGGATGAATTTGCAGAAGGCTACGTGCTTACGAAAGAATCATTAGATAAATTCTTTAAATTATATATTGCGAATGCAAGTGATCGTAAATACGATCCACTCGTTGCACCAATCCGTAGCAAAGATTTAGTCGGACTTCCAAAAACATTTATTGCGACTGCTGAATTTGATCCACTTAGAGATCAAGGGGAAGCATATGCGAAGAAATTAAAAGACGCTGGCGTAGAAGTATTTGCCAAACGCTTTGAAAAAGTGCCACATGGCTTTATGACAACTAATTCAGAAGCGACCGATGAGACATACGAATTGATTAGCGAGTTTTTAGAAGAAAAATAAATCCGTGAATCCACTCTTTTAGTAGAGTGGATTTTTTTATTGACAAAGAATTTTTTTCATGAGAAAATGACTTACGAACGGTCGTCAGTTTTTCTGGGAGGAGTGGAATGATGAGAAAAGAAGAAATCAAACAAGCTGCACTGACACTTTTTGCTAATAATGGTTTTGAAGGAACATCGCTTGCTGATATTGCGGGAGTGGTGGGGCTGAAGAAACAATCCATCTATTCTCATTTTAAAGATAAAGATGATTTGTTTTTATCTATTATGAAGGATGCGAAATCTACGGAAATTGATTATTATCGGGCAAAACTCCTAGATAGCGATTTATCTAGACCAGATTTAGTTTTATCTAGTTTACTTTTTGGTGTGAAGGAATTATACGACACCGATGAGGCGTATCAATTTTGGCTACGGTATGGGTTTTATCCACCGAAGCATTTGTATGATATTGTTCAAGCAGATATTACCGAGAATCTGCTACAAATGGAACAAGATTTTACCACTTTATTTAGCAATTGGATGGAGCAAAAGTTAATACCGATGCAAGATGTGGAAACGATGAAAGAAGCGTATATGGGAATCCTCGATGCCGTCATCGTTGACATTGTGTACGTGAATGACCCGGAAAGAACGGAAAAGAAAATCACAGCTTTATGGCAAATTTTCTGGAGAGGAATTACGCTAAAAGCTTAATTTAGAGGTGTAACATGGCAAAGAATATAGAAATATTAGAGACAGATTCAGTTAAAAAGATTTATTTTAGATATTTAATTCCTTCCTTAGTAGGAATGTTGTTAATGTCTTTAAATATTGTGATTGATGGAATTTTTGTTGGGCATAAGCTCGGCGGAGTAGCACTGGCTGGGATAAACATTGCCGTGCCTGTATTTACGATTTTTACAGCTATTTCGATTTGGATTGGGATTGGTGCCGCGACTCAATTTTCCTTTGCAATTGGGGAGAAAAATGTTGCCAGAGCACAAACAATTTTTACGAACGCGATTTTAGCAGTTATTTCCATTACGCTCGTTATTGCCATACTTGCTTTTATTTTTAAAGTACCACTAGCTTATTTTTTAGGTGCGAATGATGAAACGATTGGTTACGTACTTGAGTATATGAATATATTGCTTATTTTTGGATTTGCACTTACGCTTGAAAATATTTTAAGTATTTTTGTCCGTAACGATGGTGATCCGAATTTATCTATGGTTGCTCTAATTGTTACGGCAATAAGTAATGTTATTTTGAATTATTTATTTTTATTCGTATTTGAATGGGGCGTTACGGGTTCTGCGCTTGCTACGATGATTGCAATTATTATCGGTGTGTTGATTCTAATTACACATTTCTTTAAAAAATCTAGTCGCTTGAAATTTGTAAAAGTTGATTGGAATAAAGCTTTTTTCAAAAAAACGCTAGGCATTGGGTTGCCAAGTTTTTTAGCAGAAGTTGGCGTGTCGGTATTTACTTTAGGCTATAATATTTCTATCGCAGCTATTGCTGGAACTGCAGGCGTTGCGGCTTTCTCTGTTTTAAATTATACCCATAGTGTAATTTTAATGTTATTCCTTGGTATGGGTTCAGCGATTCAACCACTTATTAGTTATTACCGAGGGGCAAGGGCAAGAGAGAAGGAACTTGAAACATTGAAAATTGCAATCGTAGTAGCATTTAGTACAGGAGTTGCCTTTTTATTAGTTGGATTATTTGGTTCTAACTTGCTCGTTTCGATGTTCGGAAACTTTAGTGCAGAAATTAGAGAACTTGCAAGTAACGGAATTAAGTTATTCTATTCAGCCTACTTATTTATGGGCTTTAACTTTGTTATGATGACATATTTCCAAACTTCCGATAAAGTCAAAATGGCAACATGGATTACGATTTCACGAGAAATTATTTTTATGGTGATTTTCTTGCTTATTTTACCACCAATCATTGGCATCCCAGGTGTTTGGTTAGCAATTCCGATTTCGGAAATGATTGTAGCGGTTTCGATTGTATTTTATATGAAGAAGAAGCATATATTATTTAAATAGTTAAAAGCGAAGGGCATTGTACCTTCGCTTTTTTTGGATAAACTAAAGTGAAATAAGCTTTAAAAGCACCATTTTTTTCGTTGTTTCCTTTTTTTAATTTTACAAGATTTGAATGTTAAAATGATATTCTACACGTTTTATGTAGGTTAAAACCTTTCAAGTGGGAATGAATAGGTTAATTGATTTATGCTAAAAGAATATAGAGGCAAAACTTTTTCTAGCCTCTATATTTATTTTTTAAGTAAATATTTAAAAAAATTAGTATAAAATATGACGAATTAGTGAAGATTTGTATGGATTTTCCAATGAAAAAACAGCAAATAAACTTACATAAGTACAATGAGTTTTATTTTAAAATGAAAAAATAAAAAATCATAATACGCTTAAACACGCTCTAGGAGTAAGAAGTAATTTATAAACAAAATTATAGTTGGAAAAAAATTCTGTAAGTAATACAGTTTTTTTGTGTTGTGTAAGATTATTTTTAAGTTCAAAATAACCTACAATATGTAGTTGTTTTTCATAAATAAATGTTTATAATTAAAATGAAAATATCTATATTATGGCGGTGGCATCATGAATTTAATTGGTTTGCGAATTAGGAATATTCGTAAAGAGAAATCTCTAACTTTAAAAGATCTAGCACAAGGAATTGTTTCGATTCCATATCTTGCAAATATTGAAAACGGAGTTAAACTAGCATCCATGGAAACATTAATGCATATAGCACGACGACTAGAAGTGCCTGAAGAAGTATTATTAGTTAATGAAGAAGAAACAAACATGGAAGTCCTACAAGAACTTCAATTGATTTTTGAACTATTAGTTTTTTCAAAAACAGAAGATATAGAAACTAAGTTAAATAAAATAGCTAGTAAAGTAGATTTAGTTCAGGAATCTCCGGCTGTTGAGCTTGCCTTTTACTGTCTAAAAGCTAGCTACTATTATAAAATATGGGAGTTTTCAAAAGCTGAAGAAATTGAAGTAAGATATTTAAATAATAACGAAAAACGTGCTGAATGCAACTTTCCAATTTATTTATTAACATATTATTATTATTGCCAGTCATTAAAACATGCATTTGTTACTTGCGACTATAAACTTGTAGAAAACTACTGGAAAAAATGTATAGAAATAACAGATTCTCCATCTTTTCAGGTTGTTTTTCACATTAATATTTGTATTAATTATATTTGTCAAAACTTGTATGAGCCAGCTTTAAGCCATGTAGAAGCTGCCAGTGATTTATTAAATACTATCCCAGATGCAAGCTTTGAACTAAAAGGATCTTTGCTTTATTTTTATGGTTATATTTATTTTCAAATTGGGTTCTTAACAGAAGCAAAAAAACATTTCAACCAAGCTGTGGAATTTTACTCATTATATCCTGAATTAACAAGTAAATTCTATTTTGTTATTCGTTTTAAACTTGCAGAAATTGAAAAAATAGAAGGAAATGAAACACAATTTGATGAAAATATTATTTTGATTTACGATGAAATAATTGCCTTTGAAAATAGAGGGATTGACTTTGCCAATAATGACTTTTTAGTTATAACAGAATTAATGGTTATTTTTGCAGAAAAAGGTTGGCTAGAAGAGGCGACAGAGCTGATGCGGATTATGAGTAAAGTAACTGAGCGGGTGATGGAATTAGATTATTTTATTGAATACACCGAAACGCTACTTTTATATCATGAAAAGGAGCAAGCTAGCTACGAAAAAAATATGATAGATTTGCTTAAAAAAATTGAAGAATCCAATGATCCGGTATTAATTGAACGAGTGAAAAAGCACGCAAGCAAACACTTCGCTAAATCAACTAAATATAAAATGGCATATGATATTTTGTCTTAAACATGAAACAGCTGGTTTAACATACTAGCTGTTTTCTTTTACTTTATTGGGGGTACTATAAGGTACTATGTTCAGAAAAAGGGAGGAAAAAATATGCAACAAAAAATAATAGCTAGTTTCTTTATTTTATTTATAGTATTTATTATTGGAAGTGCTACTGAAAAAGTGCAGGCTTATCCAACATCTTTAAATGGCTGGCAATTAAAATGGGCTATTAAAAATAATGATTTTGAAAATGTTGATATTGCCAACTATGGACAAAATGCTGGCACACCAAATGTTTGGATGGTTAACCAAGATGGTGTAGAGGCCTGGAGTACAACAAATCCTACTGGAAACATTGAAGTATGGCAAAACGGCAATGGATATAATGTGCCTGCTTTTTCTGGAAATAACTTTATTGAATTAAATTCAGATGGTATTGGACCAGTTTATCAGGATATTCGGACCATTCCAGGTTCGAATTTAACATGGAAATTTTCGCATCGAGGTCGTAATGGAATGGACACAGCTGATTTGCTTATTGGCTCACCGGAAAGTCAAACGGAGGTAACAAGAGTTTCTGATGGGGAAACGTGGGGAAGTTTTGAAGGAAATTACACAGTGCCTGCTGGACAAACTATCACAAGACTAACTTTTAATCCAATATCGACAGCAGATGGAACCCTTACTAATGGGAATTTTTTAGATGATGTTCAATTATATATTAATGTAAATGGTGCAAAAATTGGCGATATTGTATGGTATGACTTTAATGGGGATGGTATACAGCAAGATAGTGAAGAACCTGCTCCTGGTGTAAAAGTGGACTTATTAACTGAAGAGGGTGTGTTAAAAGAAAGCACAATAACAAATAATATTGGTTCTTATTTATTCACAGATATCCTGCCAGGGAATTACCAAGTGAGATTCAACCTACCAAACAATAGTTATATTTTTTCTAAAGCAAATCAAGGTACAGACACTTCTATTAATTCCAAACCAGATAAAACAGGAATTACAAAAGTAAATGTTCCAACTTTAAGAAGTGAGAATTTTGATATTGATGCAGGACTTACAACTAATGGAAAAGTAGAAATTCAAAAAATTTCTGGTAATAAAGCGCTTAGTGGAGCAGTGTATACAATTAAAGATGAATCTGGACTCGAAGTAGCGAAAATAACAACTGATAAAAATGGTATTGGAACCGCCACAGGATTACCACCTGAAAAGTATACAGTCACTGAGTTAACTGCCCCTACTGGGTATCAGATAAATACCACCCCGAAAAGTTTTACAATTACTTACGGCGACACAAAGCCAGCCAAACTCATTTTTCAAAACACAGAAAAAACAGGAGCAATTAAAATTTTTAAACAAGATGAAACAACGAAAACAGGACTTGCAAAGGCAGTTTTCAACATTAAGACAACAGCCGGAACGATGTTAAAAAATGTAACTACCAACAGTAGTGGTTTTGCACTTGTAGAAAACTTGTTACCGGGAACTTATGTGATAACGGAAAAAATAGCACCGCCCGGTTATGAAAAATCAGCTAAAGAAATTCATGTAACGATACCGTTTAACCCACAAGAGACTATCGATGTGACTTTTAATGATAAAAAAATAAAAGTAACACCAAAGCCAACTCCCGAAAATAGAAATACAACATCAGTAAAAGTAACCGACAAAGCGACAGATATCTCCGCTTTACCACAAACTGGTGATAGTTCAGACTTCACAATGATTGTTATAGGAGTATTTACCACCATAGCTAGTGGATTATTTATTTATAGAAGAAATTAAAAAGATATAAAACTTCTCTAGAACCCAAATAGAGAAGTTTTTTTCATGTTTTAGGTAAAAAGCTCTCCTTTTTTTTCCAAAGTCAATTGGCCATGTTCATCAACTTCATGACTACTACTTGATTTCGTACTTCTTGTCGGTGCTTAGAAAGCCATATATAGCACTTCATTGCTATATTATCTAAAGTAATTTCTTGCTTTGGCCTCTTTTTTCTGTAGTACTCTGTTTATGACAAAATTATGACGATTTTAAGTTGTACACTAAAAAAACCCCTTTTTTAATGATTTATTTTAGTAATTTGCCTTTTTTTAACATGGTATAGTGAAAATGTTAAATTTGTTGAAGGGAGGATTTAATTGTTCGAACAGAAGAATTATCTATATATCAGAAGGTTATATTCAGTTTAATAAACCAGCAGCATCTAAATGATAATCAAAAGTATTAGGTAGCTATAATAGAATAATTTGAAGCACAAAGTTTTACTGAAAAATAGTATTAAATACTTTGGTAAAGGAGACATCATGAAATGAATAAATTAGCTAATATACCTTATGAAACTTGCGTAGAAGGAAATAATGGTTTTTTCTTCTTAGAACGCACTATAGAAGATACAACATTATGGGCTATTTTTAAAGAAGACGGGACACAAATTACACCATTTATTTATAATGAACTAAGACCTTATGACTTTGGATACGCGGTTGGAGAGATTGATAAAAAGTTCATTAAATCAAAATGTTATATAAGTGAACACGAAGAACCAGCTGTTGGGGATGCTCTGATTTATAATGAAAAAGATGCTTACAGGAGTCAAGTGGAATGTTTTATTGATGAACAAGGTAGTGTTTTAAATAATTCTTATTATAAAAATATACTACCTATTACTCTCGATGGATATCGAGTATTTGAAATAGAATATAATTTAGGACGGGCTGGAGTTGACCTTCGAGCTGGTTTTTTAAGACCAGATGGTGTTTTGATAACGCCTCAATTTAATCGAATTGAATATAACTATGCTGAAAATAGAAAGAAACATGTGCTTGTTTCAGAAGGCGTTATTCGAGCAAATTCCTTAGAGAGAGTCCCACGTGAAGAATACGGGACATATGTAAATTGTTATGGGTTAATTGATACAGATGGGAATTGGATTTCACAGCCCAAATATCATCATTTAACTGAATTTAAAAATGGAATTGCCAAGTTTTATCAAAATTATAAAGAGAGTGGCTATTTATTTGATTGGGGCTATATTGATGGTAAAGGTACGGAATATACCGCTATTTATGCTGATGGTAAAGTGCAAATGCGAGATTCAGAAGGAACACTTGGTCCAGTTGAAAAACCTGGGGATATTATAGACATCTATGATCCAATACGATTTTTATTTGAGAATGGCTTATATGGTTATATTAACTCAGATGGGAACGTCATTGTGGAGCCACATTACGAGGGTGCTGTATATAGTTTTTGGAATGGTTTAGCATTTGTGAAAAAAGATGGTTTATGGGGCTTTATTAATGAAGAAGGTACACCTGTTACGGATTTTATGTTTGACCATGCTGGATTTATATCTCCTGGTTATGCGCAAGGATTAATCGGTGAAGAAATGTACTTGATTGGTGTACAGGGAATTATTGCGAAAAAGAAAAAAGGGTATTTTGGCTATCGCAAAAAATTAACCAATCATAAAACAAAAGAAACGCGATATTCTTGTGGCTTTTTTCCACAAATGGCGTTTGATAAAATGTATTTTTATGACAGTGTAGAATGGGTGTTTATAGATGAATTTGATTATCAGATTCAAGATAAAAGACCAACATTCAATTCACAATTCCCAGCTATTCATGAATATACACATCGTGCTGACTTCTTAATTCATCACGAACCAAGTGATACCTATTATTTTAAAACAGGTAATAAATATGGCGTAGATATTCAAGGGAATACAGTTTTGATTGCTGACTTAAAAGAAGTGATTGAAGATATTCCAGAGGCTAAGGCTAATAAAATTTATACGAACTTACAAGAAATTTATCATGGGAAAGCAATACCCGCGCTTTGGAAAGAACTATTAGCTAAAGGCTGGACATGGAAAATGCCAACTCGTGGTAATGCGGACTCACCATTTAGTAAAGGTGTGATTGTCTGGAATACGAATAAAGAAGATGTCGAAGATTTTTTAGGCTTTTTTGGTGGGGAGTATGAAGTTCTTTCTAAAAAGTTATTGTACTTAGCTAATGCAGATGGCACTGGGGCACAATATTATTATTTCGTTGTTGATGAAGATCAACCAGTAGAAAATAATCCGATAGTCTTCATTGGTACAGAAGGTGAACTCGATCTTGTTTGTAGTAATTTAAATGAATTTTTACAACTCCTATCAGTGGATGCAGTACCGTGGGGAACACAGCCTGATGATGAAGAGTTGTTGTGTTACTTCAAAGATGTGGACGATGAGGCATCTTCTTATATAGAATACTATGTGGAGTGGCTCATAACGAAAAATATAACACCAATTGTTGTGAGCGAAGATACGACAGAATATGGTAAAGCGATTATTGAAAAGGCAAATAAGACGTATGGAGCACCTTGGAAGGCTTTTTTGGAAACAATTATAGTTGATTAGAACCGAGAATTTTCCCGAAATATAGAGAGCATCCAAGCTATAGACAAAGTGAGGGCTCATTTTGTCTATAGTCTGTTTTTGCTTTATAACAATAGTAAGGCTTCATAAAATATAGAAAAAACGAAACTCCTCAAATGCTCTAAACAATGAGAAGTTCCGTTTTTCTAGATTCTAAATTTCAGGATTAGATTCTAACCTAGGAATTTTGTTTGATGCGGCCGAGAGGACTTGAACCTCCACGGGTTTTACCCCACTAGGCCCTCAACCTAGCGCGTCTGCCGATTCCGCCACGACCGCGTATGCGTAGCAAAACTAATTATAATATTGATTCTGTTATTTTGTCAATAAAATCTAGCAATATACCTAGGGAAAAGTAAACACCTTCTTGTATAATAAGAAGTACTAACTTTAATCATAGGGAGAGTTAATAATGAAAGTATCCCAGCTAAAAATGATACATAATGAAAAAAAGATTTCTAAGATAAAAAAGGATTTTCAGTTACTAGAAAATATCAGATGGAGAAATTAAAAACATCAGATGCGAAAGGAAATATTTTAAGATATATTGGGAAGGAAGAAATTGCAGATTTTTTGGGAGCATTATGCACTTTATACAATAATACATAATATATCCGCTCTTAGTTAGGCAGGACAAGATAAATCACGTAATTTAGAGAAGTTAATAAATTTTGCAGTAAAAATGGCAACTAGTTATGATAATTTTCAAAAGCTAATACCAAAATGGATGAACGAGGAGGAATTCAAATGACTGAAAAGAAAATTGATTTTAAAAAAGAGGAAAAGAAATTCTATGCACCTAAAAGGAAACCAGAGCGTATTTTTGTACCAGAAATGAATTTTTTGATGGTGGATGGGAAAGGTGACCCGGATGGTGAAGAATACCAAAAGGCGGTGCAGTCTCTTTATGCGATTGCGTACACGATTAAAATGAGCAAGATGGGCGAGACGCGTCTGGATGGTTATGCGGATTTTGTTGTACCGCCGCTGGAAGGTTTTTGGTGGTCTGAAGAGAAGTTTGATTTAAAGGACAGAGATGCGTGGCTTTGGACATCTATTCTTAGACAACCAGACTTTGTCACCGAAGAAGTGGTGGAATGGGCGAAAGAGCTTGCTAAGAAGAAAAAGCCTGATGTTGATACGAGTCGTGTGAAATTGATTCGTTTTGAAGAAGGGGAATGTGTACAAATGATGCATATTGGTCCTTTTAGTGAAGAAGTGAAAACGGTCGCGGAAATGCACCAATTCATGGAAACAGAAGGGCTTCATAATGATACGGGGGCTGTTCGTAAACATCACGAAATTTATTTAAGCGATCCACGTAAAGTAGACCCAGAAAAAATGAAGACCATCCTTCGACTTCCAGTGAGTTGAATAATTGGAATGTTTTGCGTTATAGTATAGAAGAAATAGGAAAAGGCTGCTGCCCGGAATGAAATATTTCAGGGCGTTTTTTTGTGAGGTGGGATTTTAAAAGATGTATTTTTTATATGTGGGAATTTTTGGTGCATTAGGTGGGATGTGCCGTTATGCGATGAATTTATTGCTTGGTGGCGGAAGTTTTCCTTATGCAACGTTAACAGTTAATTTAATTGGTTGTTTTTTGTTAGCTTTTTTAATGCGGTTTTTAGCGGGGAAAACGGGTATTTCCTTAGTGCTTTTAAATGGAATTGGAACAGGTTTTATTGGTGCTTTCACTACGTTCTCGGCATTTAGTGTGGAGACGATTCAACTAATCCAAAAGGGTGAAATGTTTTTTGCGATTGGTTATGTTTTTGTTAGCTTAATGGGAGGGCTCGCTATGGTGAAGCTCGGTAATATATTTAGTAATAAGCTTTTGAAAAGAGGTTCGCATCATGTTGGTTAATTTCTTACTCGTTGGTTTTGGAGCTGGCCTTGGTGCGATTTTACGTTACGGAATTTCTGTATTAGTTAAAAGTAAATGGAAGACTAACTTTCCTTATGCGACATTTTTTATTAATATAACAGGGTCGTTTTTGTTGGGGTTTGTTGTTTCTTCTGCACTTGGACCAGGTTGGCAGCTTTTTTTAGGCACTGGATTTATGGGGGGATATACTACTTTTTCGACCTTCAAACTAGAAAGCATGGAACTAAAATGGAAAACGAATTATCGTGTATTATTTTCCTATATGGGATTAACATACATATTTGGCTTGTTGGCGGCTTTTAGTGGGATTTTGATGGGTGTATAAGAATTGTTTAAGAAAATAAGAAAACGATTGCCTGAGATTGGTGTAAATGCTATGCTAGAAAGAACGATAAGCTTCAGAGAGGACGAGAACGAGAATGGCAGGTTTTAAGAAGATAATTATACCCATTATACTCAGCGTATTATTTTTAGCAGGCTGTAACCAAGAGGAGGTTCCATATTTAGTGCTTGATGGGACAGTAACAGATGCTAGTTTGTTAGAAAATAATAGTGAACTAACAGTAAATGGCACGTTAACATGGAGCGGCGAGAAGAATAATTATGCAAGTGAACTTATTGTAACTGTTAATAGTAATACAGCTGTGACAAATGAAACGACTGGTAAAGCGATAAAATTAGCTGATATTAAAGACGGGGACACTGTTAAAGCTGTTTTTCCCCAAGGCACGAATGTGACTTCTCCTGCTCCTGGGAAAATTTCTGAAAATGCTACTTCCTTAAAAGTGACTCCAAAATAAAAAGTGTGCCTGTTCTTTGGGCACTTTTTTTATTTGAAATTGTGTCAGACTAGTGAATTATTGGGGATTTGCTTGTTTTCTATATCCAAATTGTGTTAGTTTTAGTATATTAACTAGGCAGGAGGAAAAAGATGAAAAAAGGGATTTTATTTTCAATTCTGTTAGCTTTAGCGCTTGTAATTAGTGCTTGTGGAGAGAGCCCAGCAGAAAAAGCAGCAAAAACACCACAAGGGAAATTTGTTCAAGCAATAAAAAACGGGGCTAATGTACCGGACCAATCTACTTATACTACTTCGTTTGCAGTTACAGATATTCAAATGGCAAAGAGTGATTCTAGTGCGCAAACATTAGGTATTTTGAAAGATATTAAATTTTCAATAACATCTTCCACGGATAAAAAGGCAGATAAGGCGGAAGCAAAATTAAATATCACATCTACTAACAACTTATTTCCGATTTCAGTTGATTTAGATTTCTTAGTGGATTCAAAAACTGGTAATACATATATACCACTTAAAACCATTGTACAGCCTGATGAATCGTTACTTAGTTATTTAGACCAAGTTACTGGTGGAATGTGGTCAAAAATTAATACTGAGTACCCAGATTTAAAAAACAAATATATCAGTTCAGAAGAATTAACGAGTTCTTTAACTGGCGAAGGGAAAGCGGAAACAGCTGTTGATACGAAGAAATTTGAAGCTGCAGCAAAAAACTTAAATAAAAAAACAACAAAACTATTGGACAATTATTTTAGTAGCTTAGACCAAGAACGTTTTAAAGAAGCGAAAGATGGAACAGTGAGTGTCACGCTTAAAAACGCGGATTTTGCTAAGATGTGTACAGACTTTGCAAAACTAATGGACGACGAAAAAGTTAAAGCAGATTTCAAAGTATTAGTAGAGAGTCAAGGTTCTGAATCAGTAACAGATTTTGATGCTTCCTACACAGAACTTCAAACAAATCTAGAGGATGCTTCTAAAAAATTAAAAGAAAATAAAAACACCACAATTGATATGAAAGTATCGCTGAAATCTGGAAAAGAAAATACATTAGATACGCTAACTTTGAAAACAAAAATAGAAGAAAAATCAGATGGAAATTCTCCAGAATCAATTAGCTTTACTACGAAAACTAAAGCAGAAAAATTTGTACCTATTGATGATTTCCCAACAAAAGATCAAATTATTTCTAGTGAAGAATTAAATAAAATTATTACAGAAATTACCACTCAAATGTATGGTGGAATGGATTTAACTGAATCTAATTATTAATCTACTTTAAAAACGTAGCGGCTTATAAGTCGTTACGTTTTTTGCTTTTTATTTTGGTACAGCTTTGTGGTATGATATGTAGAGAAAATGATGGACGGGTGAGGGAATGGAATTCGAATTAATAATGGCAAGTGAAGCAAAGACAAGACTTCTTGCAAGACAACTTGGTGAAAAACTTGTAGCTGGAGATGTGATTTTACTCGAAGGTGATCTTGGGGCCGGGAAAACGACTTTTACAAAAGGAATTGGTGAAGGTCTATTGATTCCGCAAATGATTAAAAGCCCAACATTCACCATTATCCGTGAATACAAGAAAGGGCGTTTGCCTCTTTACCACATGGATGTATACCGCTTAGAAGACACGTCAGCTGATGAACTCGGTTTGGAGGAGTATTTTTACGGAGCTGGTGTTAGTGTGGTTGAATGGGCACAATTTGTTCGTGAAGATTTACCAGAAGAATATTTGGAAATTAAACTTTTTCATATAGATGAGAATACACGCAAAATGGTTGTTAAACCACTTGGCGAAAGATACAAGCAACTTGCAATGGAGGTTTTTGGCAAATGATACTTGGGATGGATACGTCCTCAGATACAATGACGATAGCACTCTTTAATAAGGGTGTCGTTTTAGGAGAATATACAACAAATTTGAAAAAAAATCATAGTGTGCGCTTACTTCCAGCAATTGCTGCTTTGATGGAAGAATGCGGCGTAAAACCTACTGATTTAGAAAAAATTGTTGTTGCAAAAGGCCCAGGTTCTTATACAGGGCTTCGAATCGGCGTAACCGTAGCTAAAACAATGGCATGGGATGCGGGAATTCCGATTGTTGGTATTTCCTCTTTAGCACTTTTAGCAGAAAATGGCTTATATTTCCCTGGAAAAGTAGTTGCTTTGATGGATGCCCGTCGTTTGAATGTTTATGCAGGTGTTTATCAAGCGAATCATGGCGAAATGAAGAATCTGATAGCGGATAGCCATACTGCGCTAACTGATTTATTAGAACAGTTAAAACATGGAACGGATACGATTTTATTTATAGGAACATTAACGGAACAAATTTGCTTTACTGTAATGGAAGTTCTTGGAGAACGAGCGATTTTTGCTCAGGCAGATTATTCTTACTCGCGTGCTAGTTCTCTTGTAAAGTTGGCAGAGAATTTGATCGGTGAATCAGCAGATAATTTTGTTCCAGATTATTTAAAACTTGCAGAAGCGGAAAGTAAATGGTTAGAATCGAGGGGTTCTGAGTGAGTTTGGAAGCGGCTTTGTTATTTCGAGAAGCAACCGTGACTGACTTGAAGAGTATTATGAAGGTAGAAAACGCTGCATTCACGGTACCTTGGACAGAAGCAGCTTTTCGGAATGAATTTATAATTAATCAATATGCTTATTATTTACTTGCGACATACAAGAATCAAGTAGTGGGGTATGCAGGTGTTTGGCTCGTGCTGGATGAAGGACATATTACGAATATTGCGATTCATCCTGATTTTCAAGGTAACCATTATGGTGAGGCGCTTTTACGAGAAATGATTCGTATAGCAAAAGAGCGTGGTACCATTCGGATGACACTAGAAGTTCGTGTTTCCAATAATGTAGCACAAGGGCTTTACAAAAAATTAGGATTTCAAGACGGCGCCATTCGGAAAAACTATTATCCGGATACGAAAGAAGATGCGCTAGTGATGTGGGTGGACTTATGAAAAAAAATACATTAATTCTTGGGATAGAATCAAGCTGCGATGAAACAGCCGCTTCTGTCGTAAAAAATGGCTGTGAAATAGTATCTAGCGTGGTGGCTTCACAAATTGAAAGTCATAAGCGATTTGGCGGAGTGGTTCCAGAAATTGCATCACGACACCATGTGGAACAAATTACTATTGTGATTGAAGAAGCTTTAAAACAAGCAAATGTAACGATGGACGATTTGGACGGGGTGGCGGTAACGGAAGGGCCTGGTTTAGTTGGGGCGCTTTTAATTGGTGTCAATGCTGCAAAAACACTTGCTTTTATGCATAATTTGCCTCTCATTGGTGTCCATCATATTGCTGGACATATTTATGCGAATCGTTTTGAAACAGCATTTAATTTTCCACTGTTATCATTAGTTGTTAGTGGCGGGCATACGGAACTTGTTTTAATGAAAGCAGACAATGAATTTGAAGTTATCGGGGAAACAAGAGATGACGCGGCTGGAGAGGCATATGATAAAGTGGCGCGCACACTTGGTTTAGCTTACCCAGGTGGTGTTCAAATAGACAAACTTGCTAAAGATGGTGAAGACACGTTTCATTTTCCGCGGGCGATGATGGATGATGGTTCGTTCGACTTTAGTTTTAGTGGATTGAAATCTTCTTTTATTAATACACTGCATAATTTAAGGCAACGCGGTGATGAACCAAATCCCCATGATATGGCAGCAAGTTTTCAAGCAAGTGTAGTCGATGTTTTAGTGAATAAGACAATCCGTGCAGCTAAACAATACAAAGTGAAACAATTGCTTCTTGCTGGAGGAGTTGCGGCAAATCAAGGTTTAAGAGAACGGCTCATTCAAGAAGTAAAACTAGAACTTCCTGACACCGAGCTGATTATCCCGCCGTTATCATTATGTGGTGATAATGCAGCTATGATTGCTGCTGCAGGAACAGTTAGCTTCTTACAAGGAAAACGAAGCAATTATGATATGAATGCAAATCCAGGTTTATTGTTAGAGGACATATAAAAAAACATGCGGAATTAAATGCCACATGCTTTAAACTGTAGGCAAAGCGAGAAATCACTTTGCCTACAGTTTTTTACATTGTTTTAGTTAAAAATTGTCGTACTTTTTCTTCGTATGTTTTTGGATCAACGGTGAACGCTTGACCGTGTTCAGCGCCTTTTACAATCCATTTCTCCTTGTAACTTTTTGTTGCATCGTATAGTTCGTCTATCATAGAGGTAGGGACAAATGCATCTGAATCACCGTGAATATAGAAAATAGGCAAATTAGTTTTAGCTACTGCATTAACCGCACTTGCTTCGCTGAAAAAGAACCCTTCTTTTACTTTATTTATGAGGCTCGCTGTTGGAATAATGGGGAATTTTGGTAAATGAAACATTGCTTTTAATTGATAAGATAATTCGGCATCCATGGAAGTATAACCACAATCCGCGATAATACTTTTAACTTGTTTTGGGAGTTTCTCGCCACTTGTCATCAAGACGGTGGAACTACCCATAGAAACTCCATGAAGGACAATTTCTGTATCATCACCATTTTTATCAAGTACTTGCTTCGTCCACTGAACATAATCTTTACGTTCTGGCCAACCAAAGCCTATATTTTCCCCTTCACTTTCGCCGTGAGCTCTCGCGTCAGGCATTAATACGTTGTAGCCGAACTTTTGATGATACATCCTTGCTAGACCGGCCATTTCGACTTTGCCGCTTTTTCCGCGATAACCGTGAGCTAAAATAATGGTTGTATTAGAAGGGGTGGAAGCTTCTAAATAATTAGCGACCAATTTCAACCCATCTGCCGAGGTTTCTGTCCATTTTGTGAGTGGTTGCTCTTTTATCCAAGCGACATTTTCTTCTCGGTTTTTTTTCGCAAGTTTGGCTGTTTCAGTAGTTTGATCTGTAGTTGGTTTGTCATTCATACTTGAATTATCACGAGATAGTGCATAGCTATATAAATAAAAGCTCGCGCAAATAGTAATAATTACAAGTAACCCGACGGTAATTGAACCAGAAATAATTAAAATCTTTTTCATAGTTTGCTCCTTTTTTATGTAGATTACATAGATTCTAGTTCTTCGCTTACTTTCTCCCACTCCTCCATCAGTTTTTCACCACGTGCTTTTACCACATCAAGTTCTTGCGTAATTTCAAAAGCTTTCTCATGGTCTTGAAAAATTTCCGGTTTGGTTAATTGGAGCTCTAATTCGGCGATTTTTTCATCCGTTTCTTCCATAGATTTTTCTACTTCTTCTAGTTTGCGTTTTCTTTGACGAAGTAGTTTTTGTTGTTCTTTTTCTTCTTGATAGTTCAATTTTCTAACAGATGCGGTTGCTTCGACCTCTTCTCCTTTTTTTCGACGTTCTTCTCTATCAAGGCGCGCTAGTTCTTTTGCTTCGGCGATTTTTTCTTGGTAATAATCGTAATCACCAAGGAAAACAGTCGCTTTCTCTGGAGCTAGTTCGACCACTTTAGAAGCGATTCGGTTAATAAAGTAACGGTCATGAGAAACAAAGAGAATTGTCCCTTCAAAATCGATTAAAGCAGCTTCTAAAACTTCTTTACTTTCAATATCTAAATGGTTGGTCGGTTCATCCAGAATAAGTACATTAGCTTCAAGTAAAGTAAGTTTGGCAAGAGCAAGTCTAGCTTTTTCGCCACCACTAAGGGATTGGACATTTTTTAGCACGTCATCATCTGAAAATAAGAAATTACCCAGTGTTGTTCGAACGTTCACTTCATTTAATTCTGGATAATCATCCCATAGCTCCATTAGAACGGTTTTATTTGATGTTAGTTTGGCTTGTTCTTGGTCATAGTAACCGATTTTGACACCTGCTCCAAAATGGAATTTACCGCTAAGAGCTGGAATATCGCGAATGAGTGTTTTAAGAAGGGTAGATTTACCGATTCCGTTTGGACCAACGAGCGCTAGACTATCTTGACGTTTCATTTCGAACGTTAGATTGGAAGCAATGCGCTTGTCTTTTGTGTAACCAATACTTAATTCATCTACCATTAAAACATCTTTACCAGTTTGCTTTTCAAATTGGAAGCCAAAATGAGCCGCTTTTTCATCGCCTTGAGGTCGAGCGAGTACATCCATTTTTTCCAATTGTTTTCTTCTACTTTGAGCTCGTTTCGTTGTAGAAGCACGAACGATATTTCTTGCGACAAAATCTTCTAGCTTAGAAATTTGTTTTTGTTGTTTATCGAATTCTTTCCACATCTGTTCTAGTTTGGCTTGTTTTTGGCTAACAAATGAACTGTAATTTCCTTTATAGTGATCAATTTTTGTACGACTAATTTCGTATACTTGGTTAACGACTTTATCTAAGAAATAGCGGTCATGAGAAACGATAAGTAAAGAACCATGATAGTTTTGTAAATAGGTTTCTAGCCAAGCTAATGTTTCAATATCTAAATGGTTTGTCGGTTCATCGAGAACAAGAATATCCTGTTTCGCGAGTAATAACTTAGCCAGTGCAAGCCTTGTTTTTTGCCCACCACTGAGTGAGGCAATTTCTACTTCATAATCTTCTGGATAAAAGCGCAAACCGTTTAAAACGGAGCGTATTTCTGCTTCATACGTATACCCGCCAACTTCTTTAAAAGTATGTTGTAAGGTATCATAATCGGTCATCAATGCTTGATATTTTTCCGGATTATTATAAAGCTCAGGTTCCCCGAGACGGAGCTCCATTTTGCGTAAATCTGCTTCCATTTTTCTAAGTGAATCAAAAACACTTAATATTTCATTCCAAATGGTTTTCGTGGATTCAAGGCCGGTATTTTGAGCCAAATAGCCGATTTCGACACTTTTAGGTTTAGAAATAGTTCCGCTATCATAACTCATTTTTCCAGCGATAATTTTAAGTAAGGTAGATTTACCTGCACCATTTCGACCAACTAGGGCAATGCGGTCGCCTGTTTTTACTTCTAATTTAATATTATCTAAAATAACTTCTGCACCGAAGAATTTAGAAATTTGCTGAACTTGTAATAATATCATAATCTCTCTCCTCGAACGTTCTCCTTACTAGTTTATCTTAAAAGCCAAGTAATCGCAATGAGAGAAGAAAAGCTTCACGTAGAAGATAGATTGTGAAAACACTCGCATTATTTGTGATTTTAGCGTAGAATGGAAAAGAAGGAAAACACTAGATATTTTGCAGGACAAACTATTGCTTGAAAATCATGAGCAAAAAGTTTGTGCATTCCTTGTGAAATGTTTATAGTATATAAGCAAGCATGTGAAAGGAAGTACAGTTCACAATAGCTTCAACTTCAGAAAAAATTTAAAAGAAGAAGGGACAGAAGGCATGATGGAGGAAACAACAAAAATTCCACAAGCGACAGCAAAACGCTTACCATTATATCATCGTTACTTGAAATACCTAGATGAATCAGGTAAGGAACGAGTATCATCTGCGGAATTAAGTGAAGCGGTGAAAGTTGATTCAGCGACTATACGACGTGATTTTTCGTACTTTGGCGCTTTAGGTAAGAAAGGATACGGGTATAACGTTTCTTACATACTCGACTTTTTCAGTAAAACACTTAGTCAAGACAAACAGACAAATGTTGCACTAATTGGGGTAGGTAACCTTGGTACAGCATTATTACATTATAATTTCATGAAAAATAATAATATCAAAATCGTTGCTGCATTTGATGTGGATCCAGCGAAAGTAGGTAGTGTTCAACAAGACATTCCAATTTATCACTTAAATGATATGGAAGAAATTGTTCGTGAAAATGGTGTGGAAGTAGTTATTTTGACAGTTCCAGCTGATGAAGCTCAAGTAACAGTAGATCGTTTAATCGAAGCAGATGTGAAAGGTATTCTAAACTTTACACCAGCTCGTATTAGCGTTCCAAAACAAGTTCGTGTGCACCATATCGATCTTACAACAGAATTACAAACTTTAATCTATTTCCTAGAAAACTATCCAGCGAAAACAGAATAAAAAAACCTGTAGAAGGTAAGCAACACTTACTTTCTACAGGTTTTTTTTACGTCTTTTAAGCCCAGTGATAATAAGGCCAATACCAATACCAAAATCAATCAACATCATCAGTATGAGTATATAGGCAACAAGGTCATAACCATACTCAGCCACTCGAACAATAACGAAATAGACAAATACAAGACCAAGCGCAAAATAAAGAAAACTTTGCTTTATCAATGAATTTTTCATATTATCCTCCAATGATTCCAAGACTCACGAGCAAAACAATGGTATTCATTAAAATATGTGCACCCATCGAAACGGCAATTCGTTTCGTTTTCGTATAAAGAAAACAAAGAATTAGCCCGATAACAAAATAAGTAAGTAAAAAGGAGATATCTCCATGAAGTAATCCAAAGAAAAGCGAACTAATAACCGCAGCTACATGAATATTCATCACATTACTTAGTCCACCAAAAACTACTTTTCTAAAGATAAGCTCTTCTAAAATTGGCCCAAGAACAGAAATGAAAATCAAGAAGATAGGTGCTGATCTAGTTAAATCAACTAGTAATTCCGTATTTGCAGAATTACTTAAATCCCCAGAAATCATTGTAATAATAATACTACAAATAATTTGTGCCACGTATAATCCAATGACACCTCCAATAATCCAAACAATACTCAGAAGCGGTTTCGTTTTTTCACCAAGTTCTATTTTATTTTCTTTCGGTTTCCTGTAGAGCATCGGAATAATAATCGCAAGTGATAATAGATTAGAGAATATCGACCAAATAACCATTCCATACGATGCAGCATCTTCTTGAGAAAGGGATGTCGTACTAAGTAAAAGATGTTGAACAACTGGAATCCCAACAGACGCAGAAAATAATAATAATAAATAAACTAATACAATTGTAATATAACGTTTAGCCAAAAAATACGCATCCTTTCTAAAAACAAACTTCGGCTAAATTCCTTTAAGCAAGCGGAAATAGCTCTCCTTATTGTACTCGTTATCTAGCTTTACCGCAAATAAGAATTCTTCTGTTTTTTAAACGTTTTTGCTTGCAATTTTTATTCAGTTTGGTATCATAATAACTGTATTAGCACTCTAATGTGTCGAGTGCTAAAATGAAAAATTTAATTATATCAGAGGAGGTCATTTACATTGTTAAAACCATTAGGAGATCGTGTTGTAATTGAAGTACTTGAAGCAGAGGAAAAAACAGCAAGTGGAATTGTATTACCAGACTCTGCCAAAGAAAAACCGCAATCAGGAAAAATTATTGCAGTTGGTTCAGGTCGTGTTCTAGAAAATGGAGCAAAAGAACCGCTTGAAGTTGCAGAAGGTGACACAGTTATCTTTGCAAAATACTCTGGAACAGAAGTGACATACGAAGGAACTGACTATCTGATTTTACGTGAAAGTGATATTTTAGCAATTACTAAATAATTTAAAAAAAGAAATAATCGGAGGGAAATATAAAATGGCAAAAGATATTAAATTTAGTGAAGATGCTCGTCGTGCCATGTTACGTGGTGTCGACCAATTAGCAAACGCAGTAAAAGTAACGCTTGGCCCAAAAGGTCGTAATGTTGTTTTAGAGAAGAAATTCGGTTCTCCGTTAATTACAAATGATGGCGTAACGATTGCAAAAGAAATTGAATTAGAAGACCCATTTGAAAACATGGGAGCAAAACTTGTATCTGAAGTTGCTTCTAAAACCAATGATGTTGCTGGGGACGGAACTACAACCGCTACCGTTTTAGCGCAAGCAATGATTCAAGAAGGCTTGAAAAACGTAACAGCTGGAGCAAATCCAGTAGGCGTACGTCGTGGTATCGAAAAAGCCGTAGCAACAGCTATTGAAGAATTAAAAGCTATTTCTAAACCGATTGAAAGCAAAGAGTCTATCGCTCAAGTTGCTGCCATTTCTTCTGGTGATGAAGAAGTTGGTAAATTAATCGCAGAAGCAATGGAACGTGTTGGTAACGACGGCGTTATTACTATTGAAGAATCCAAAGGTTTTGCAACAGAATTAGACGTAGTAGAAGGTATGCAATTTGATCGTGGCTACACTAGCCCTTATATGGTAACTGATTCTGACAAAATGGAAGCAGTCCTTGAAAAACCATACATTTTAATTACAGATAAAAAAATCAACAATATTCAAGAAATCTTACCAGTTTTAGAACAAGTGGTTCAACAAGGTCGTCCAATGTTAATTATCGCGGAAGATGTTGAAGGGGAAGCTCAAGCAACTCTAGTACTAAACAAACTTCGCGGAACATTTAACGTAGTAGCAGTGAAAGCTCCTGGTTTCGGTGACCGCCGTAAAGCAATGTTAGAAGATATTGCTGTTTTAACTGGTGGACAAGTAATCACAGAAGACCTAGGTTTAGAACTGAAAACAGCTACCGTTGACCAACTTGGAACAGCTAACAAAGTAGTTGTAACAAAAGATGATACAACCATCGTAGAAGGAGCAGGCGATTCCACACAAATCAGCGCTCGTGTAAACCAAATTCGCGCGCAAATGGAAGAAACTACTTCTGAATTTGATAGAGAAAAATTACAAGAACGTTTAGCAAAACTTGCAGGTGGAGTAGCTGTTGTCAAAGTCGGCGCTGCAACTGAAACAGAGCTAAAAGAACGTAAATTACGTATTGAAGATGCGCTTAACTCTACTCGTGCAGCAGTAGAAGAAGGTATCGTTGCTGGTGGTGGTACGGCGCTTGTAAGTATTTACAATAAAGTAGCAGCACTAGAAGCTGAAGGTGATGTAGAAACTGGTATTAACATTGTGCTTCGTTCCCTAGAAGAACCAGTTCGCCAAATCGCGCATAACGCTGGACTTGAAGGTTCTGTTATTGTAGAACGTTTGAAACACGAAGCTGTCGGAGTTGGTTTCAACGCAGCAAACGGCGAATGGGTAAACATGATTGATGCGGGTATTGTTGATCCAACAAAAGTAACTCGCTCCGCATTGCAAAATGCTTCATCCGTTGCAGCACTTCTGTTAACTACGGAAGCTGTTGTAGCAGATCAACCAGATGAAAACGGCCCAGCAGCAGTTCCTGACATGGGAATGGGTGGCATGGGCGGCATGATGTAAGAAAGCATCAGCTGACATTTCAAAAAGGTCTCTGGATTTTATTCAGAGGCCTTTTTTATCTTAAATTAATAATAAAAACCGCTTTTATTTTCAAGGATAGAGGTGAAAAACAAAAGTGGAATTACATTATGAAACAATAAATCTAACGGTAGACGAATTATTTCCAGAAATTAACAAATATACAAAAAGTAGTGAGCAAAAAAATGGTCTGAGGAGTTAGGAGACTCTCCATATTTTTATTTTCCAGCACTTTGGATGTTATTGAATCTCAGGTTAACAGAAAAAGATTTTAATAATACATTAAGAGATAGAATGCTCACTTTTATGGAAGAAATGGCGATTAGTAAGGACAAGAGAGTGGTTGAATTAGTTACTGTGGAAATACTAGAACCAATTTTTAGACTGGATTTTAAAACTTACCAACTTGTAAAAAGATTCATCAACAACAGTCAAATTATAGGTGTCCATTCTAGTGAGAGGCTTTAGAAAGTAAGGAGGACCGCTCGTAAATATGACCAATAATTAAGATAGCTATGACAGGGTATCTGCTTGTCATAGTTTTTTTATGCGATAAACCAAAACTTGTTATGAAGCGAACAATTTTGGGACCAAAAAAGTAAGAATTTACCTCTAAACCATTGTTATAATAAAAGAAAAGGAGATGCGCTTATTATGAGAGAAAATTCCATTATTGGTCGAATTATTGCATTTTGTGCGATTTGCTTTGCATTTTTTAATCCGAAAACGGTAACTTATTGGCTTGGAGTTCGCGCAGAATCTGGGCCGGCTTGGTATCTTACAACAGTTGTCGCATGCGGGATTGCAGTTTTCGTACTGATTGATTTAATCAAAAAAATAAAACGAAGAAAAGCGGCAGAATGATAATTTTCGTGGTATACTACTAGAAAAACGACTAGGAGAACGCCATGAACTGGACACGTATAAGTAGTATTTTAATAGTTGGTTTTACAGCAATTGGAGCAATTTATGGTGGCTTATCCATGGTATTTAAGCCAAGCGGTAGTTTACTATCTCTTTCGACAGGGTTGCTTGATGGTTCACCATTTGTCGATTATTTAGTCCCAGGCATATTTTTATTCGTCTTTGTTGGGCTATTCCATTTTGCCGCACTTATTTATTTACTGAAAAAACTGCCACGAACTAAAGAAGTCATGTTTGCAGCAGCCGCTGTTTTGGGTGTGTGGATGGTTGTACAATTACTAATTATTGGTTATGTATTTATTTTACAAATTATCTTTTTAGTAGTCGCTGTGGTTGAAATGTTCTTAGCGCTACAATTAAAGAAACAACAACAATAAAAAGACAGGAACTTTTAGTCAAAAATAGCTGACTAAAGTTTCTGTCTTTCCTTTTAAATTTCTTTTTGTTGTTCTTTCAATAAATCGCGAATTTCTTTTAAGTATTCTTCTGTTGGTGGCACTGGTGTTTCTTCTGTAGGTTGTTCTTTTTTCTTCATAAAACTAGTAAGTATTTTGACAAATATAAAAATAGCAAAAGCGATGATGATAAAGTCAACAATAGATTGAATAAAAGCACCGTACTGAATAACAGATTTACCCACTGTCACACTTAATTTTGTGAAATCAAGTCCACCAAGAAGTACACCAACAACTGGCATAATGATATTATCTACTAAAGAAGAAACAATTTTTCCGAATGCAGCTCCAATAACAACCGCTACCGCAAGATCCAGTACGTTCCCTTTTAATGCGAAATCTCTAAACTCAAGCAACATTTTTTTCATAAAATTCACCTCCCGCTTCCCAGTATAAAACATCTAACTGTGATGTGAAAGCAACTGAACTTATTTTAGTAATAAACTGCCTATGTAAAGAGTCGGGGCCATTAAAGCATAGCCAATTATAATAAAGGTAAGTGCTCGGAGCCAAAAAGAGCTTAAAATACTTGGTTTCCATTTAGCTAAAAGTGCTTGAAGCCACATCGTGATGAGTGTAACAAAGGCAAACATAAAAAATAATTCGATATAACGAAGCATAGATAAAAATCTCCTTTTCCTTTTCTTTTACTATGCCATAATCTGTGCATCATTTGCAATAGCGAGTGAGCCAATTATTTCCATTCAATTGTTGCACGTGATAAGTTTAAAAAGAGTAAAACCGTGTGTTTGAAAAAGGAGTAGTAAATGAAATTATTAAAAAAGGTCAGTTTTATTCTTATCTTATTATACATATTAATTGTTCCAGTTCAACATGTTTCAGCCCATGCTTATTTGGAAAATTCAAATCCAGCTGATCAATCGCATATTAAAACAGCGCCAAAACAAGTAACGCTCGTTTTTAATGAAGAAATTGAAGCAGATTTTCCTTTGATAGAAGTAAAAGATTCAAATGGGAAGCGGGTTGAGACTGGAAAGACTGCTGTTTCAAAGAAGAATAATCATATGGTGGAAGCTTCTTTGCCAGCTAAATTAAAAGCAGACGTCTATTCCATATCGTGGCGAGTTGTTTCTGCTGATGGTCACGCGGTAAGTGGCGTCTTATCATTTAAATTAGGCGATACAAAAGCGACATTCCAAAGCACAGAAGTACCAACAAATGCTTTCGATCTGCAAATTAGTTCCGTTCAAAAAGCAATACTTTACATAGGCTTTTCATTATTTATCGGGATGCTTGTTTTTGGGCTAGGACTTTATCCGCGACAAGAGCAACTACCAGAAAAAATTACTACACGTTTAAAGAAAATAATCTGGTTTGCGCTCGCCTTTCTTGGCACGGCGCTACTAATGCAACTTTTTGTACAAACGAGCATTACAACGGGTGTTTCTATTAGCGAAAGTTTCCAGCCCGATAAATTAGCGGCTTTCTTAACGACGAAAACCGGCTATATTTGGCTTAGTGAGATTATCTCATGGCTCGTTCTTGTTATTTTTACTGCTATCATGCTTCGTAAAAATAAACAATGGAGCTGGTTCGCGCTTCTGACAGAGAGTGCATTAATTGGTTATTTGATTTTTGCGAAGGCTCAGAATGGACATGCTGCAGCGAGTGCCGATAAAATAGTAAGTATTACAGCAGATATGCTTCATATGATTGCAGCAAGTGTTTGGGTTGGCGGCATTTTAGTACTATTATTCGTATTACCGAAAACTGGGAAAGCGCGTGAAGTTTGGAGCAGATTTGCCATTGTAGCAATCATCGCGGTAGCTTCAATACTCATTAGTGGCTTACTTATGGCAGTGATGAACATTGGTCAAATGGCAAACTTATTTACAACCAACTACGGCAAAATTCTGCTATTCAAAATAGGTTTATTTTTACTAATGGCATTATTAGGTTTAGGTCATTACATCTATCTCAAACTCAAAAACAAAAAGTTGCCATTTAAAACGATATTAATTGAACTTATCATTGGGACAATCATTCTTATCGTTGCAAGTGTTTTAACAAACGTACAAACCCCGCCACCACCTGCCCCAAAAGCATTTGACGAAACAATTGCAGCAGAAGGCGAAAATGCAAAAATTAATTTACGAGTAGAGCCAGCAACAGTCGGTCAAAACCAATTTATTATCACCTTTACTTCCGCAGATGGAGCCACCAAAACAGATTTCGAACAAGTGACTATCACAACAAAATCTACTAAAAACGTGGAAAAATCTACTTTCCAAGCGAAACTCGCAAATGAGAATCAATATTTTGCAGAAGGACTTTATATTAACCAAACTGGAAAATGGGAAATTACGGTCCATGGTCTAACGAAAGATTTTACCGATATTAATCAAACTTTTACAACCAATATTACACAGTAAAGGGGAAAAACAATGAAAAAAATTATTAGCTCCATTGTCGTTTTATTAGCTACTTTTATGATACCCTTGCAGGCGAGTGCCCACGTCTCTGTTTTACCAAGTGAGTCCACTGTTGACTCTTGGGAAACTTATACGATGAAAGTACCTTCTGAAAAAGACGCTGCATCAAAGAAAATCGTATTAAAAGTAGCAAAAGGTGTTTCATTCGAATCATACGAACCAGTGTCAGGATGGACAACTACGGTAGATAAGAAAAACAGTACAGTAACATGGCAAACTGAAGGAAGCGGGATTGAAAAAGGTCAATTCCAACGTTTTAGTTTTATCGCTAAAAACCCAAGTGAAGAAGGAGAAGTAGCTTGGAATGCCTACCAATATTATGAAGATGGCTCCATAGTTGAATGGGTTGGCGCAGAAGATTCCGAAACACCCCATGCGACTACGAAAATTTTGAAAGAATCTTCAAAAACTACCACAGGGTCACACGGAGAAATGGTTGCAGGAGCCGAGAATACTGCTGCGAATACAAGCGAGTCTAATGACAATACGATTTTATTATGGACGGCGCTTGCCATTGGTGTGCTCGCATTAATTACAAGTATTCTTGCTATCTTAAGCCGAAAAAAATAACATCAAAGGAGTAAATAGATGGAGAGGAAAATCATCCATTTAGCAGTTGGAAAACCAAAAAATTTAACCCTTCCAAGTAATAAACGAATGATGACTGGAATTGAAAAAAAGCTCGTTAAAAAAGCGCAATTAACTATGAATGGCTTTGAAAACGATGCACCTCATAATTTGAAATATCATGGAGGAGCGGATCGAACTGTATGCATTTATCCATATGAGCATTATGCCAAATGGGCTGAAATGTTTGGAGAAGAACTACAAGTAACCGCGTTTGGGGAGAATCTAATAGTCACTAATATGTTAGAGAGCACGGTCCATATCGGTGATAAATTTCAAATTGGTGAAACTGTAATACAAGTAACAGAGGCGCGAAACCCGTGTAGCACGATTGAGAAATTTAATGGAATACCAAATCTCTATAAAGCAATTCGCGAAACAGGCTTGACAGGTTATCTATGCCGAACAATTACCTCAGGAGAAATCAGTGAAACGGATAAGATTAGACAAATACACCAAGAGTCGCACGGGGTAACAGTTGCTTTTTGTCATGAAAAAGTATTGCATAAAAAAGGTACAAAAGAAGACTTTGAGCGAATTTTAGCTGTTCAAGCTTTATCCGAACGTTACCGGAATCAAGTAGAAAAGCTAATAAAAAAGTGATAGCGTCATTCGCTATCACTTTTTTTGGTTTCGTTTATTAATTCATTCTTTCTCAGTGTTAAAAATTGTTCAACTACGGCAATTTCTTCTTTCGTTAAATCAGGTGTGTCGGCAATTAATTGGGTGATTTTACTTGCGCGTTGTGTGCTAGAGGTAGAAGTTTTCTTAGCACGAAAAAAGTTGGTTAATGTACTAGTAATCATCCCAATAAACGCTATTCCAAATAGCATCATTATCGATGCTAAAATTCGTCCGATTGGTGTAACTGGAACGATATCTCCGTAGCCTACTGTTGTCGACGTAACGATTGCCCACCACAGTGCATCAGGATAGTTGTTTATTTCAGGTTCAATAAAAACCATTGGAACCGGAATAATAATCACAAGTAATACAAAAATCATTAAAAAGCGACTTAATCCATTGGAACGGAAAAAGCTATAAATCGGTACAATATAACGTCTTCCCATCGCAGTAATACTTAGAAGATGGATAAAACTTACAATCCGAGCCGCTCTAAATCCGCCGTAAAAAGGAATGATTGCAATCAATTGGAAAGGATGCGTTTTTACATAATGCCACTTATCATCTGCTCGGTGAAACCTAACAAAATAATCTAATGTAAATATCACCCAAATAATCCAATTTAAAATAAAAGTAAAGTTGTTTCTGTATGGCAATAGGGCAAGGGAAAGTACTATGAGACTAAGCATAAAAATCTCATAAATCATTTTTCTCTTTGTTTTATCCAAGTTATTCACCTCGTTTAACGTGTATTCTTATTTATTTTAGCATAAAACCGGCTGAAAACTGTAGATAAATCAAAAACAGCTGATGATATATGTCATCAGCTGTTTTCTTTATTTAATTCGTAGCCGATTACTTTTACTTCTAGATGCGAGCAAGCATAGGTAGCAAAGTAAGGCGAAGAGCATTGTAATAATTAAGCTGTGTGCCAGTGCGATATATAAGTTCACTCCTGTATAAACAGAAAGCGCACCAGTAACCGCTTGAAGAGCGATAAACACAAGTGACAATACCATACTAAAAGTTAACACGCGGTATCTTCTATAATCACGGAACACAAGCCAAGTTACATAAAGTAACCAAACAATTAAAATAAATGCGGCTAACCTGTGGAAATACTGCACATAATCTTGTACAGAAGTAGGCATAATAAAGTGCCCATTTTCAAACGGCCAAACCGGAACGGCCATACTTGCTTTTTCATGACGTACAAGTGCGCCAGTATAAACGGCTAAATAAGTATAAATCGTTAGCGCGTATATATTAATTCGTAATTTTGTCCCCATCACAAGGTTTCTAGCATCAAATTTCCTGTCTACTTCGAAAATCATTAGGGCAAGTAACACAATCGAGGCATAACATATAATGGAAATACCAAAGTGAAGTGCCATAATGTACGGATTTTGACCCCAAACTACTGCTGCCATTCCCATTAACGCTTGAATAATTAGAAACAACACAGCGATAATTGCAAGTGGTTTTGTTTCGCGGCGATTTTTCATATAAATCCAAGCACAAATTGCTAATACAATAACAAAAATCGAACTGATTCCTGTTGTCATTCGGTGCATAAATTCAATGAGTTTTTCTGGGGTAACATCTGTTAAACGAACTAATTGTCCATTACAAAGTGGCCAACTATTACCACAACCATCTGCCGAACCAGTTTTCGTCACCAGTGCCCCGCCAAAAACAACGACCGTCATACAAATAATCGTTAGTACAGACCAAACTTTTAAGAATTTTTTCATTATCTACCAATCTCTCCTTTAGATGCGTGTGAGATTTTACTAAAATTTGTTTATATGTATATGTTCATGAGTACACATCAAACTAATTGTAGCGTGTTTATTTAAAGAAGTAAAGCGTACAAGACTAAAGCCGATTTATTGACAAAAGGGGCGTATTTTTCACATAATAAGGGTATAGGATATGTATCAGTTCGCAATCACTGGTTTATATCAGCAAGTGTTAGGGGGAGAAAAATTGAATCAGATAGAGAAGACTGGGGAGTTAACTTCGAGTAGATTTACTGTCCGTGATTTTACCGAGCTTGTGAAAATCGGAATCGTTAATTCTAATACGATTACTGCTTTTACAGGTATGTGGCTAGCCTTTCAGTTAAATGGAATTTCTTTTATTCAAAATGTAGATGTAATATTTTTTACTATCGTCGGTTCGGCACTTATTGTCGCTGCTTCGGGCGCTTTTAACAATGTCATTGATCGTGATATTGACGGAATTATGGAAAGAACGAAAAACCGACCAACGATGACCGGGAAAATTTCTGGTAAACGTGCACTGATGGTCGCACTTGTGTTAGGTGTTGTCGGGACAATTATGTTATTTATGACGACTTGGCAAGCAGGAGTTCTTGGTGTTATCGGTGTCTTTTTGTATGTAGTCGTTTATTCCCTTTATGCGAAAAGAAAACTAGTTAGTAATACTGTCATTGGTAGTTTTTCAGGAGCTGTTCCACCGCTTATCGGTTGGTTTGCAGTTGAGCCATCATTTAGCATTGTGCCAATTATGCTATTTCTTGTCATGTTTTGTTGGCAACCACCTCATTTTTATGCAATCGCGATTAAACGGAAAGAGGAATACGCAGCCGCTGGAATTCCAATGTTGCCAGTAGTAAAAGGCATTGAACGCACAAAGAAAAGTATGTTTTTCTGGGTGATTTTATTAACTGTTTTACCATTCTTTATGTTTGATTTAGGGCTTGTATATGTTATTTTAGCAACCTTACTCAATATCGGTTGGCTGGCACTAAGTATTTATGGATTTAAAATGGAAGATAGCATCAAATGGGCAAAATGGATGTTTATTTACTCGCTAAATTACATGACAATTTTATTTGTTGCGATGGTCGTTATTTCGATTTTCTTATAAAGACAACTACAATTACGAGAACCGCATTTTGGCGCGGATTTTCGTAATTGTTTTTTTATGATTTTTAAAGCTTTTCAAATGATATGAGAATTGGTAAAATGAAACTTACATCAAGAAAAACAAAATACCGCCGAGGAGGGCAAAATGTGAAGTTTATTATACGAGTAGCTGTGCTATTAATCATTTGCCTGTTCATTGGATATAACACAGATCTTTTTTTTAGTAAATCAGTTGAAAAAAATACGGCCGAAGATACTGCTACAAAATCTAATTTTCCTGATGATAAAAAAACAACAAATGAAAATCCGAAACAAGTACAAGATAGTTCTAGCTTGGCAAGGTTTATTAATAAGAACGTAAGTGAGTTAAACAAAGAATTTGGTGACCCGGTACGTGTGGACAAAACAGCATACGGTTATGATAATTACGTTTATAGCCAACCAGGAACTAGCTACATGTTAGTTGGAGTAACCAATAATGTTATACAAACGATTTATGCGCTCGGTCAAGACTTAAATGTTATGCCTTATACTATCGGAATGTCGACAGAAAAAGTATTTACTGATGCGAATTTACAATCAGAAATATCTTTTAATTATAAAGATAGTTATTATAAATTTGAACTTTCCGAAGAAGATTTAAATGCTCGACCAATTGTCAATATCGGAAGTGGCGTGTATGCGCAACTGAATTTTGATAAATTTAAGTCAAAACTAGTTAGTGTCCGCTACTTGAATAAATTAGCTTTCATAAAAATGCGACCTTATGAATTATCTTATCAAGGTGAAATTTATGAAGAGAAATTATCTCAAGAAGATTGGAATGCGATTGACCAAGCTTCCAGTAAACAGGTATTAGAAATTACAAACGTCATTCGCGACCGTTACGGTATAGAAGAAGTGGCGTGGGATGTTGGCGTAGCAAGAGTAGCATATGGTCATAGTTTTGATATGAAGAAAAATGATTATTTTGATCACAATTCACCAACACAAGGCGATCTGAGCAAGCGGTTAAGCGCGGGTAATATAAAATATACTAAAGCAGGAGAAAATATTGCTTATAATTATGTAGATAGTGCAGCTGCTGTAGAAGGCTGGTTAAATTCGAAAGGGCACAGAGAAAACTTACTAGATGGTTCTTATACCTACATGGGTGCTGGAACTTATCGGAAGTATTATACGCAAAATTTTATTATTAAATAATCGTTCTATGGTATAATAGAAAAGTAAGTAAGATGGAGGTGGCTAGATTGCTCGCTACAATGGAAAATATGGCGCTACTTGACTTATCAGATGAGCTTGCTAGCATGATTCTAGACTCCGAAGAAGCACAGAATTATAAGCATACTAGACAAGTATTACTAAATGACGCCAATTCACAAAAAAATATTCGTCAGTTTATACGAATAAAAGAACAATATGAGGAAGTACAACGGTTCGGCCGGTATCATCCTGATTATAAAGAAGTAACCAGGAAGACTCGTGCGTATAAACGCGAAGTCGACATGGATCAAAATGTGGCAGCTTTTCGCCGAGCAGAGATGGATTTACAATCTCTCTTGGATGAAATTAGTTTGCTTCTCGCAAGTGCAGTCTCAGAAAATATTAAAGTACCGACTGGTAATCCATTTTTTGAAACGAAATCTGCTTGTTCTACAGGCGGTTGTGGCAGCGGGGGAGGCTGCGGTTGTTCAGCGTAAAGCTTATCCTAAAAAGAAGGGGCTTAGACAATGGAAAATGATAGACAAGCTATCGTCGTTTGGATGAATCATCTCAAACAAGTTAGATCTTTGAAGCGATTTGGAAATGTTCATTATGTATCGCGTAAGTTAAAATATGCGGTGTTATATTGTGATATGGCCGAAGTAGAAGATATCTCTAACAAAGTTTCTCGTTTTCATTATGTGAAACGTGTGGAAATGTCTTTTCGTCCGTTCTTAAAAACAGAATACGAATCAAAAAAAGAAATGATGTATGAACATAAAAACGAAGATGTACAAATCAGTATTTAATCAAAACGGCGAGGCTATTTCGACTAGTCTTGCTGTTTTTTTGCATCTATTTATGATAAAGTAAAAAAGACATTGAAGTAAAGGTTGTGCGAAAAACATGAGAGTCATTGCAGGAGAACGAAAAGGGCATGCTTTAAAAGCTGTTCCAGGAAATAATACAAGACCAACTACAGATAAAGTAAAAGAATCCTTATTTTCAATAATCGGTCCATTTTTTGATGGTGATATAGTTCTAGATTTATTTGCTGGAAGTGGTGGACTTGGAATCGAAGCGCTAAGTCGAGGTGCCGAACGTGCTGTTTTTATTGACCAAGCAACACTCGCAATTAAAACAATCCGTCAAAACATAGAAGGATGCCATTTTACAGAGCGCGCAGAAGTATACCGAAATGACGCCGAAAGAGCACTCAAATTACTCCATAAAAATGAGCGGAAATTCGACCTTGTTTTCTTAGATCCACCATATAAAAAGCAACAATTAGAAAAATTACTGGGATCTTTAGAAAAATTAGAATTAGTTAACGAAAACGGAAGAATTATTTGCGAACATGATAAAGAAGCAGTCATGCCAGAGACAATTGGTAAATTCGAGAAAATCAAGTCTGTTTCTTATGGAATTACCGTTTTATCCATATTTGAATTTCAGGAGGCGTAGAAATGGAAGATAAAATTGCTGTTATTCCCGGAACATTTGATCCGATTACAAACGGTCACTTAGATATTATTGAACGTGCAGCAAAGATTTTCGATGTGCTTTATGTTGCTGTATTAAACAATTCATCCAAAAAACCGCTTTTCACTATAGAAGAGCGAATGGAAATGATTAAAGAAGTGACGTCTCATTTATCAAATGTTCAAGTAGAAAGTGCGAGCGGATTGACCGTTGATTATGCTGCTATGCGCGGAGCTACAGCCATTGTCAGAGGCCTTCGTGCTGTGAGTGACTTTGAATACGAAATGCAAATTGCTTCAATGAACCGAACGCTTAATGCAGAAATCGAAACTTTTTTCGTCATGACTAACACGAAATACTCTTTTTTAAGTTCGAGTATGGTTAAAGAAGTCGCGCAGTATCAAGGAGATATCTGCGAACTTGTGCCAGAAGTCGTGAATAAAGCAATACAAGCAAAATTCAAGTAAGTAGGAGATGGAGAAGATAATGCGTAAAGAGTGGAAAAAAATAACGGCAATAGTGCTGTTGATTATTATTATAGCGGGCTTTTTTATTCCAGTTCCGTATTATATTTCAAAACCTGGTGGAACCGAAGAACTTGCACCACTCGTTACGGTTGATAACCATCCAAATAAAAAAGACGGATCACTCAGTCTAGTGACGATTGCGATGGGAAAAGCAAATATTTATACATATGTGACAGCTAAATTTCTACCATATCATGAACTAGAAAAAGATAGCGACATCAAATACGATAATGAATCTGATGAAGAATACAACGTTCGCCAAATGCAAATGATGAATGAATCCAAAAACAACGCCATTCAAGTAGCTTACAAAGCAGCCGGACAAGAAGTCAAAGTTACTTATGATGGCGTATACGTATTAAGTGTAAAAGACAATGTTCCGGCAGCTGATATCCTTCACGCTGGTGATTTAATTACAGAAATTGACGGGCACTCGTTTAAATCAAGCCAAGAATTTATTGATTACATCCACAGTAAAAAAGTGGGTGACACTGTCAAAATCAGCTATAAGCATGGTGATAAAAACGAGCAAGCCAACATCAAACTAACAGCCATTGATAAAAAAGGTACTCCAGGAATTGGTATCACGCTTGTGGATGATGAAAAAATCACCGCAGATCCAACCGTGAAAATCGACTCTGAAAAAATCGGCGGACCTTCTGCTGGTTTGATGTTCAGTCTAGAAATATACAGCCGTTTCGAAAAAAATGATCTTACAGATGGCAAAAAAATTGCTGGAACTGGCACAATTGATCCTGATGGAACCGTGGGAAGAATCGGCGGTATTGATCAAAAGGTCGTTGCGGCAGATAAGAGTGGTGCAAAAATTTTCTTTGCTCCAAATGATCCAATCACTGAAGAAATGAAAAAAAGCGATCCAAGTATCGAAAGTAATTACGATACAGCAGTCGAAACAGCGAAAGACATTGATACCAAAATGAAAATTGTTCCAGTTAAAACCTTCCAAGATGCCGTGGATTATTTAGAAAAACTAAACTAAAAAAGTCGTTTTGTCTGCTTTAGACAAAACGACTTTTTAATTTAGAGATATTTCGCAGTCAATGATTGTTTGTTTTCAAGTAAATCAAGTGGGGCACCTTCAAAAATAATTTGTCCACCTGAACTTCCACCTTCTGGACCAAGGTCAATAATCCAGTCAGCATTTCGAATAATATCGACATTATGTTCTATCACAATAACCGTATTTCCTTTGTTTACAAGTGAGTGAATAATCGTCAAAATATGTTCAATGTCTGACATGTGTAAACCAGTTGTAGGTTCATCCATAATATAAATCGACCCTTTTTTATGAAGCTCATTGGCGAGTTTTAAACGTTGACATTCCCCGCCTGATAAGGTGCTAAGTGCTTGGCCAAGCGTGACATAACCAATTCCAACCTCTTCCATTGCTTCAATTTTTTTCAAGATTTTTTTATCCGTAAAGAAATCAAGCGCTTCTGAGACAGTTAGTTCTAAGACGTCACTAATCGATTTACCATTCAGCTTATATTGTAAAACAGAATCCTGGAATCGCTTGCCGTGACATACTTCGCAAGGTGTGCGAATCGAATCCATAAAAGCCAAATCCATTGTCGTGAAACCAAGTCCTTTACAGTTTTCGCAGGCGCCTTTGGAATTGTAACTAAAGAGTGATGGACTGACATCATTTTCTTTTCCAAATGCTTTTCGAATCGGGTCCATTATGCCAGTATAGGTGGCGGGATTGGAGCGGATATTGGCATGTGCGGCTGATTGGTCTATCACAATTGCATCTGGATATTCTTTTAGGAAGACAGAATGAATCAAAGTACTTTTACCCGATCCAGCCACACCAGTTACTACGGTAAGGACTTCTTTTGGAATGTTGGCCTGAATATCCTTTAGGTTAAAGCGACTACTTTTTTCTGTTGTTAAAAAGCCTTTTGATTGTCGCGGTTTGCTATTAATTGGTAAATGGCGATTGAGGAACTGACCAGTCAATGTGTCCGACTTCAACAAATCTGTATAACTTCCGACGAACTGAATCTCACCCCCATGTTTCCCAGCATGTGGGCCTACATCAACAATATGGTCAGCAATTTTGATGACATCTGGATCGTGCTCTACAACGAGAATAGTATTCCCTTTATCGCGTAATTTCACAAGTAATTCATTCAGGCGATGAACATCCCGTGGATGAAGGCCAATACTAGGTTCATCGAAAATATAAAGTAAATCCGTCAAACTACTATTCAAATGACGAATCATCTTGACGCGTTGTGATTCCCCGCCAGAAAGAGAAGCAGTTTGACGATCTAATGTCATATAACCAAGGCCAATATCAATCAAATGTTGCACTCGTTCAGTGATGCTTTTGACCATTGGAGCAGCGATGGGATTATCAATACTCGCAATCCTTTCTTTTAGTTCGTCTAATTGCATTGCTGTGAAGTCGGCGATATTTGCGCCATTTATTGTACAAGATAATGCTTGCGCGGAGAGTCTCGTGCCTTCGCAAGTCGTACAAGGCGCAATATGGGTGAATTTATCGACACGTTTTTTTGTAGAAGCGGACATTTCACCTTCTTTTTGAATGTACAAACGATTGAATTTTGGAATTAATCCTTCATAGGTTGCGTTCATACTACCCATGGGAGTCTCTAGAAAGACTTTAATATCCTTTCCATTTAAAAGCATATCGTATTCTTCGTCAGTGTAATCTTTAATTTTTTTATTCACATCAAAAAAGCCGGAATAAGCATAGGAATTCCAGTACCATGAATCTACCGAAAACGTCGGAAATAAAATGGCGCCTTCTTTAAGTGATTTATTTGGATCAAGTAATTTTACTAAATCGACCGAAACTTTTTGACCAACACCGTGGCAATCAGGACACATACCAGCAGGATCATTAAAAGAAAACAAATTTGCGGTGCCGATACTAGGTTTACCGACACGTGAGAAAAGCAATCGCAAAATCGAATTAATATCCGTGATGGTACCAAGGGTGGAGCGGGAATTACCGCCAAGTCGTTTTTGATCAATAATAACAGAGGTGGAGAGGTTTTCAATTGAATCTGCATCCGGTTGCGTATACTTCGGAAGGAAATTACGAAGATAGGCGCTGTATGTTTCGTTTAACTGTCTTTGCGATTCCGTGGCAATAGTTTCAAATACAATAGAAGATTTTCCAGAACCAGATACACCAGTAAAAATAGTGATTTTTCGTTTTGGTATATCCAGGGAAATATTTTGGAGATTGTTTTCACGAGCTCCTCTTAATCGAATATATTCTTGTACCATACACATACCTCCTGTTTTTTTGAGTCGGACAAATATCTTAGCAAAATAGAACTATGAAAGTCAACCAAAAACCTTGTAAATGTTTACAAGGTTAGAATAGGTGGAGTATGAAAGTCGCCCGCTTGATAATTTTCTAATCCATTTATTAGTGTATAAATGTCTGTTGCTCGTAGATCTTCTTTTAAAAGACTTGGATCTGCTTTAGAAACAGTCGTAACAATTGGAAGCGAAATATTTTTCTTATGAAGTGATAAGTATTTTTGACCAGCTTTACTCATTCCAAGCACTCGGATATAGGGCTCTGCAGGAGGCGTATTTTGGGCATTTAATAAAATTTGTAAAGCGGTTCGTTGTAAGCGCGCGTTGCTGTATCGTTTTGTTTTCATTATTTCAATAAAATCTGAAAAACTGTGCGCTTTTTTTGCCGCAAGTTGCATTCGATTTTGAATTCCTTCACTAACACCGCGAACCCCATCAAGCTCATCCGAACTAGCTTGGATTAAACGAAACTTTAGAAGCGGCCAATAATCTTCAAACGATAAAAATGGTCCGCTATAATTATTTAAAACTTCTATAGAGTAATCGGGAAGGTAGCGACTAGCTTCTTCTAAATTCCCAGTAAGGAGTAACTTTCTAATCGCAGTTGCACTAGCAATATAATCGTGGCTTGCTTCCGCATCGTGATAACCCGAATGTTCACGCGACATCGTTTGAAGTGCAATCGAAGGATTTTGTTTTTGAATAGCGAGTGCGTAGTGGAAACCGAGAATGTTATTAGGCTTAGTAACATCCAGTAATTCTTTTCCAAATAAGTGTGTAAAAGCTTTTGTATAAGCTCTCGCATACGATGTTTTCTTATCACCTAAAGCAAGCTGAATGGCTTCATTAAAAGCAGCTTCGTTCTCAACAACTGTTTTAGCAGCGGCAGAAAAATCTTCACTAACCCCGTGCTCACTTCCGAAAAAAAGTGTATCTATATGAAGTGCATCTAATAGTCGAATAGACTCGTCTGCAAAAATTGTCGCATGTTGTGTCGCAAACGAAACAGGGAGCTCAATAACCATATCGACGCCAGCTGCAAGGGCCATTTTTGTTCGTTCCCATTTAGGTATAATTGCTGGCTCGCCGCGCTGTACAAAAGAACCACTCATTACCGCAATTACCACATCGCTTTTTGTAAGTTCGCGTGCCTTATTTAAATGTAACTGGTGACCATTATGAAAAGGGTTATATTCGACCACAATTCCAGTTGCTTTCATTTCGATTCCCTCCTTTAGATAATCTATTTTAGCATAAAAATCAGCCGGCAGTTTCGGTCCCTGAAAAACCATTGACAAAAGCCTTGAAAAAAGCTATAATATTTTGTGTTGCGCTTGGAGTGATGTAGGATGAAATGGTCTATCAGTCAATTGAAAAAATATCGTGACAGCAACTTCACGATTAATGAAAAAGCTGACCTAAAAAAGTTCTTTCAAGAGAACAATATAGACGTTCGTGATGCAAGCCCCGTACAAGTAACTGGGGAACTTATTGTACACCCAGAAGAAGTTACCGCTAACCTAACTATGAAAGGCGAGTGGACACTTCCATGTGCTCGTACACTTGAGGATGTTATTTATCCTTATGAAGTGCATGCGACGGAAACCTTTGTGAAATCCAAAGAACAAGTTCTAGATGAATCTTGGCATGTGATGGAGCAAGATATGGTGGACTTAACCCCTGTAGTAGAAGAACTTTTACTTGTTGAAATTCCGATGCAAGTTTTCAGTGAAGACGCACTCGAAATGAGTAACCTTCCACGAGGCAAAGAATGGGAAATGAAAACAGAAGAAAGTAATCTACTAGAACAAATAGCAAAAGAACCAAAAGTGGATCCTCGTCTTGCGGGATTAGCCAATTTTTTCGATGAGAAAAAAGAAGACTAAACTTCCCCGTGAAGCTGGAATATATTAAGGAATTTATTTTTCTTAGATTAACGATTAGTTATCGTCAAGGAGGTGTAAGGAAATGGCAGTACCTTTTAGAAGAACTTCAAAAGCCAAAAAGCGTAAGCGTCGTACACACGTTAAACTTCAACTTCCGGGCATGAACGAATGCTCGAATTGCGGCGAATATAGACTTTCCCATCACGTATGCCCAGAGTGTGGACAATATGATGGCAAAGATGTAGCAAACAGCTAATACAGTTAAAAACAGGTGACGTTTCACTTGTTGAAGACGAACCTCGAAAGACGCCATGGGTCTTTCGAGGTTTTTGTTTGCATACAAAAGTGCAAAGACTCATCACTTCTGATAAAATAAAAGCATCAATCAATATGGAGCTGAAATCAATGGAAAACCAAATAAACGTTGGAATCATTGGCGCCGGAGCAATGGGACTGTTATACGCGGCTAATTTTGCTGATAAATCTAAACTAACACTTTTTACACATCGTGAAGAACAAGCTACTTTATTAAATCAAAAAGGAATTTCATTAATAGATAATGTAACAACGAAAAATATACATATACATGCAGTATCTCTTGCTGAAGAAGAACAATTAACTAATCAGAAGTTATTAATTATTGCCGTAAAGCAGTATTCTTTAAATGAAATACTACCAATTCTTCAAAAGTTACCGTCAAATATTCCAATTTTATTTATTCAAAATGGAGCTGGTCACTTAGGGTATTTAAGTCAGCTTGGACAAACCCGTACCATTTTATTAGGTGTTAGTGAGCACGGGGCAGGTCGTGAAGACGATACGACCGTTATTTGGCGTGGACACGGCCGAACAAAATATAGCATTTACCAAGGAGAACTGAATGACGACCTAGAAGAATTACTAACGTCTAGACCAGTTTTTCCAATTGAAAAGCATGCAAATTATCTAGAAATTATTCAAGAAAAATTATTTATTAATGCAGTTATTAATCCATTAACAGCAGTTCTTGGTGTTCAAAATGGGAAACTTTTAGAAAATCAAGAATGGCATAATTTGTTAATAAGAGTCGTAAAAGAAGTTGGAGCTGTTTTACCTATAGAAGATGCACAAAAGAAAGTCGAAACGATTTGCCGTACAACTGCACTTAATTTTTCCTCAATGGCGCTTGACTGCATGAATAGACGGATGACAGAAATTGATGGGATTGTGCTACCGATTTTAGAAAAAGGGAGTCAAAGAGAAATTTCCCTTCCTACACTTCAAACGCTTTACCAGATTATTAAAGGGATGGAAGGAGAACATCATGTTTGATTGGTTAACTAATTCAACAGCTATTATTATTATTTTACCTGTAGTGGTATTTGTTCTTACATTATTTCTAGCACGTTTTAAATTTCGGAAACCACAACGTAGAATTATGTTGGCAGCAGATTTATCAACAATTTTCTTAATTATCGCTGTTCACTTTTTTATGATTGTCATCTTTAATCATTCGTTTTTATTGTATATATTGTTGTTTTTATTTGTCTTAGGAATCATTATTGTTGTTTTAGCAGCCAAAAAAGAAGGCGAAATTAAGTTTCGCAAAATCTTTCGTGGTTACTGGAGACTTTGTTTCTTTATTTTCGCCCTACTATATGTTGTTCTTTATTTATACGGAATTATTTATAGCTTAATATTACTTTTTTAAGGAGTTTTTGTTTCAATCCATACTTTGCTTAAATCGAAGTAACCATATGGATTTTCAGCAATGCCTTTTATCATGGAATGGAGCGATTGGCTTTTTTCTGGATGATGTAAATAAATTAAATAATTATTTTCGGTTAGATAACGATCAATGTTCGTTTGCAAAACGTCTCTTTTGGAGGCGTTTTTTTCCAATTTCATTTCATCTAATTTTTTTGAAAGTTCAAGAAGAATACTAGCATTAAATAGTTGTTGTGGTAAAAGATAAGGGTTATTTAAGAAATCCAAATAAGCCATTTCGTTATCAGAAGCTGGAATTTCTCCCATCATCATCAAATCTGTTTCCTCTTTTGGCACATTTGTATAAGAAGCTTCTTGATGAGAGATGATTTTTTGCTCAAGATTAATACCGAATTGAGCTGCCCGGTCGCGGATCCATTTTGCTTCTTTTAAAGCGGTAGGATGCTGAGTTGTCGCAAATATGACTTTTTCGCCTTGATAATTTGCTTCTTTTAATAAGCTAGCAATTTTTTCAGGATTTTTAATAGGCGTAATCGATTTTTCTGGAAAGTAATTGGAAGCTATTGTGCCGTAATTTTCAAAATCTAGCTCACTCGCTATTTGGCAATCTATTAACTGATAAAGTGCTTCGCGAAATGCAGGATGTTGTGCTGAACCATGCCTATGGGTATTGAAACAAATAAAGTTAACACCAACACCTGGTTTACGGCGCTCGATATAAGCTTTATTTTCCTCGTAATCAACGGAAGTAAATTGCATAGGAATGTTTGTTAAAGCATCTCCTGTTTGAGCTGTCCAAAATTCTACCCGGTCAAGAAGTGGACGTTCTAAAAAGTAAGCGTCAAATGCTTCTAAAACAAGCCGTTCGTCATTTCGCTCTACTATGCGAAAGGGACCGGTTGAAATCCATTTATATTCATCAAAAATAACATCCCGAGGTAAAATAGCCATATTGGCTGTACATAAATAGCGAATAAAAAAAGGATCCGGTTTGTTTAAATAAATCGTAATCGTAAATTTATTTAAACATTGAATTGATTTAATGGATTTTAATTGCCAGGAGCTGACAGAATTTTTTTCCATCGAACGGAGTAAGGTGTATTTGACGTCTTCGCTATCAAGCATGCGACCATGATGAAATAAAACACTTTTTCGTAAATAAAAAGTCCATTCTGTATAATCATCGGATACTTTCCAATTATGCGCAATATGTGGAGTAATAGTCTTTTTTATTTCATCATATTTTACGAGAGTATCACTGATTTGCGTAATCAAAAAAGCTTCCATAGATACAGAAGTTTGCAGGGGATCTAAGGTAGTGAGCTTACGTCGAACAATAGAGCGGAGTATTTCTTGTTGATTTTCTGTTACTTGTAAACCAAACATATGCTGAATTTCAGTAGATATGTTAGAAAACCAACTTTTAGGAATAGGTAATTGTAGCAGAAATAATATATCACTAAATGCATCGTTTGCTAAACTTTGCTCCAAAACTTCAAGCACTTCTTCTTCTAATTGTTTAGGAAAAATAAGTCGTGAAATATTTCCTCGACCAAGTCCGGGCAAATAAGTGAGTATTTTCTTTGTTTGATATTGTTGTAATTTTCGCTTGGCATTTTTAGTAGTACAAAACCAAATCTCTGCTAAATTACTTAGTTTAAAAGGCACATCTAAATCTGTTGTTTGCGTATATAAATACGCACGCATAGTGAAATAATCTTTGTCCATAAGTCAACTCCAATCTAAAAGGGGACAATATATGTTTCTAAATACCCTTTTTATCTTTCTATTCCCCCTTTATACTAACAGAGAAGTTAAGAAATTTGCAATGGAGGGGATTTCATGTTTAAAGAGTTACACCCAAATATTCGTGCACGGATTTTGATTCAATTTTTAAGTAAAGTAATCGGGTCAATGATTTTTCCTTTTATGGCAATTTATTTTTCAATGGAGATTAACAGCGGGGTTGCGGGAATTCTCTTGATGATTAATGTATTGGTACAGTTTCTTGCTGGAATGTACGGCGGACATTTGGCGGATATTATTGGTCGTAAAAAATTAATGGTATCTGGAGAAGTGCTAAAAGTGTTTGCATTTCTAGGAATGGTGCTTTGCAATTCGCCGATTTTTCATTCACCATGGATAACTTTTGTGATGTTACTTCTTATTGGTGTGGCACAAGGACTCATAAATCCTGCGGGAGAAGCAATGCTGATTGATGTAAGTACGCCGGAAAATCGTTCCTTTATGTATTCAGTTAGTTACTGGGCAAATAATTTATCTATGATGATAGGGATTATTGTTGGTGGTTGGTTTTTCGTGGATTACTTATTTCCCTTGCTGATTGTGCTTTTTGTTATGTCATTCGTTACTGCATGGCTTACTATAAGCTTGATTTCAGAAACTTTAAAGCAAAAAGCAGTATTACAAAAAGGGACTTATGGTTTAGTAGGTATGTTTAAAAATTATGGGCAAGTGTTACATGATTATCGTTTTCTTCTATATACTATCGGTGGAATTGCAGTTATGTCGATTGAATTTCAACGAACCAATTATATCTCCGTGCGTTTAGCAGAAGATTTTCAAGCGTTACTCGTTCATTTTGGCCCCCTTGGGAATATTACATTAAATGGTGTGCAAATAGTTAGTGTTTTAACAGCTGTGAATACACTGTTTATCGTTCTTTTTACAGTACCAGTTGCAAAGTTTGTCACAAAACGAGCCCAACAACCTATTATGTACGTTGGTTTTACTTTATTTGCAATAGGTTTTGCTGTTTGTGCTTTTGCAAATAATCTTGCGGTGTTATTACTAGCGACTGCAGTTCTTTCTATCGGGGAGTTGCTTTACGTACCAACGCGCCAAACAATTTTAGCAGCAATTGTTGATGATGACAGACGTGGAGCATACATGGCGTTTAACGGTATTATTTTCCAAATTGGTAAAATGATAGGTTCGGTGAGTCTTGTATTTGCACCTTTTATTGGTAAATATGGCATGGGGGCTTTTACGATTTTACTTGGGATTTTAAGTATTGTATTTTCTGCTGCTGCATTAAAAGCTGGTTGGGAAAAAGTATTAGCGAAATAGCTTTTTGGGTAAGAAGTGGGGAATCCCTCCACCTGGTCCCACAATCATTTTAAAAAGAAATTTTAGTTAAAATGGCTTTAAATAAAGGTTTAATCATTCTACTTAAATAGTAGAATGATTTTTTTTTACTCTTTTTTAAGTTTTTGGTGGTACGAAGTGGGGAGATGTGGTAAAGTGGTATGTAGGAAAGTGGGTGAAGTCTAATGTTCATGGGAGAATATCAACATAACATCGATATAAAGGGCAGATTAATTGTGCCAGCTAAATTCCGTGAGCTTTTGGGGGATAATTTTGTTATAACCCGAGGACTTGATAAGTGTCTATTTGCTTATCCACAAGAGGAATGGAAAAAGCTTGAAGAAAAGCTCCAAACCTTACCACTTACTAAAAAAGATGCTCGTTCCTTTACACGTTTCTTCTTTTCCGGTGCGTCTGAATGTGAACTAGACAAACAAGGACGGATAAACATTCCATCCAACTTGCTACAGTATGCGGATTTGGAAAAAGAAACAGTAATTATCGGGGTTTCAAGTCGTATTGAAATTTGGAGTAAATCAGAGTGGGATAATGTCTTTAATGAGGCAGAAGAATCCTTTGCTGATTTAGCTGAAAATATGATTGGCTTTGATATTTAAGGGGGAATTTGCATGTTTAAGCACGAAACCGTATTACTACATGAAACAGTCGATATGCTTGAAGTAAAACCAGACGGAATCTATGTCGATGCAACACTTGGCGGCGCAGGTCACTCAGAGTATTTACTAAATAAGCTTAATGAACAAGGGCACTTATTTGCTTTTGACCAAGATCAAACAGCAATTGACAATGCAAAAATTAAATTAGCAGATTATAGCGATAAAGTAACTTTTATTAAAGCCAATTTTCGCGATATGAAAAAAGCATTAAATGAGCGTGGTATCGAAGCAGTTGATGGGATTTTGTATGATTTAGGTGTTTCTTCCCCTCAGTTGGATGAGAGAGAACGCGGTTTTAGTTATCATCAAGATGCTGAACTTGATATGCGAATGGATCAAGAACAAGAATTGACAGCTAAAATAGTGGTCAATGAGTGGTCTTATCAAGACTTAATCCGTATATTTTTCCAGTATGGTGAAGAGAAATTCTCGAAACAAATTGCTAGAGAAATCGAACGTCGTCGTGAAGTGAAACCAATTGAAACCACTGGCGAACTAGTAGATATTATCAAAACAGCTATCCCGGCGCCAGCAAGAAGAAAAGGCGGACACCCAGGGAAACGCACTTTTCAAGCTATCCGAATCGCTGTTAATGACGAATTAGGTGCAGTAGAAGATTCGCTTGAAAAAGCCTTAACTTTATTAAAACCAGGCGGCAGAATTAGCGTAATTACGTTTCATTCTTTAGAAGACCGCATTACAAAACACTTATTCCAAGAAGCGACAAAAGGACCAGATTTACCACCAGGTCTTCCTGTCATTCCAGATGAATATAAACCAGATTTCAAACTTGCGACAAGGAAACCAATCGTACCAAGTGAAGAGGAACTGGAACAAAATAATCGAGCGCGTTCTGCAAAACTACGTGTGATCGAAAAAATTATTAAATAGCAGGAGTTGAAAAAATGTGAGCAATGTCGCCTATAAATCGAATCTCGAACCAAATAGAGTACATAGAGAAGCGGAACAACCTAAAAAACAAATCCTAAGACGAGGACAAATGACACTCGGCGAAAAAGTAATCATCACGATAGCGCTTGCGATTGTTTTAGTTGTTGCTTTCCGTATCATCAGTGTACAGGCACAAATTTATACAGTGAATCAAGAAATCCAAACAAAAGAAACAAAAATCCTTGAACAACAAAAATCAAATGAAGATTTAAAAGTAGAAGTAAAAGATTTAGGGAGATATGAACGTATTTTAAAAATCGCTAAAGAAAAAGGGTTAAAACTTGATGGCGATAATGTGAAAGTGGTAGATGGTCAATGAAACGGCGTATAGGTAACATGAGAAGGGGAGCTTTAGTGCTTTTTATCTTTTTCACTATTCTCTTTCTCTTAGTTTCTGGCCGTTTTCTTTATTTGCAAATTACGGGAGAAGCAAATGGGGTTCCGCTAGCAGCTAAAGCATCTAAACAACATTTAAAAAGCAGTGTTCTCGAAGCAAAACGCGGCTCCATTTTAGATCGAAAAGGAGAAGTGCTAGCAGAGGATACGGCTTCTTACACGATTGCAGCGGTAGTTAGTGATAAATTATCCAAAACAACGAAAAATCCGATGCGAGTAGTTGATGAAGAAAAAACAGCTCGTATTCTTGCAAAATATATTCCTATGGACGAATCTGATATTCTAGATAAACTCAATGAAAAAGGAAAATATCAAGTGGAATTTGGTTCTGCAGGAAAAAACATTTCTACAGAAACAAAAGCTAAAATCGACAAAGAAAATTTACCAGGTATTGAATTTACTCGTCAATCAGAGCGTTTCTATCCTAATGGTACTTTCGCAACGCAATTAATCGGCTTTGCGCAACAAGAAGAAGAAAAAAACACTACTAAATTAGAAGGTAAAATGGGCATCGAATCCAGCTATAACGATATACTAACAGGTAAAAATGGGGAAATCGATTATAGTACCGACCGAATGGGCTATATTTTGCCTAATTCAAAAAACAAAGTAACAGAAGCAAAAGACGGTAAGGATATTACATTAACATTGGACAAAAAAATCCAAACCTTCTTAGAAGATACAATGACAACTGTCGATGCAAAATATAAACCGAAAAATATGATGGCCGTAGTTGCAGATCCGAAAACAGGAGAAATTTTGGCCATTAGTCAACGTCCTTCATTTAATCCAGCTGATAGGTCGACAATTACTGGGAATAGTTCGAGTATTTGGCAAGATTTACCAGTAGAATATGCTTATGAACCAGGTTCAGTAATGAAAATCATCTCCTTAGCATCTGCCATTGATACAAACGTATATAATCCAAACGAATATTACCAATCAGGATCTTACAAAGTTGGGGATATAGCAATTCATGACCATAATAATGGGAATGGTTGGGGTTCAATCCCATACCGCGAAGGCGTAGAACGTTCCAGTAACGTTGCATTCGCTAAACTTTTAAACAAAATGGGTACTGATACATTTAAAACCTATTTAGATAAATTTGGTTTTGGTAAGAAAACAGGTATTGCTTTGCCAAATGAAACTAAAGGAAAGATTCTTTATAACTACCCGATTGAAAAAGTAACGACTGTCTTCGGTCAGGGAACAACAGTTTCAATGATGCAAATGATCCAAGCTGCATCAGCAATTGCAAGCGATGGTACAATGAAAGAGCCATATGTAGTTTCGAGCGTCAAAGATACTAATACTGGAGAAGAGACAGAAACAAAAACCAAAATCGCTGGAAAACCGATTAGTGCCGAAACAGCTAAGAAGACTCGAAATGAATTAAAAAATGTTATTAGCGGACGAAATGGAACAGGTAAACTATATGCGATTCCTGGTTATGATGTTGCTGGTAAGACAGGAACGTCACAAATTCCAGATTCAAAAACAGGTAAATATATGACTGGGGCAGAAAATTATATTTTTTCTTTCTTAGGAATGGCCCCAGCAGATAACCCTGAGCTAGTGATATATGTGACAATGCAACAACCGCAATTATCTGGTAGTCAAACAGGTGGAGAAGCAGTTTCAGAAGTATTTAATCCAGTAATGAAAAACAGTTTGCAATATATGAACATTAAACCAGGTGATGTTGAAAAACTAGCGAGCGAAAAAGTTCCTGTAGTAGCTGAAAAAACAGTAGATGAAGCAAAAAAAGCTGTACAGGCAAAAGGGCTGGAACCAGTAATTGTTGGTAATGGTAAAAAAATTGTTCAACAACTTCCGCTGGCGAACAGTGAAATAATGCAAGGGCAAAAAGTAATACTAATGACTGACGGAGATATGACTGCTCCAAATATGGTGACTTGGTCAAAAGATGACGCGCTAAAAGTATCAGAAATCACTGGTATCCCATTTGAGTTTAGTGGAAGTGGCTATGTGAAGAGTCAAAGTGTTTCAGCAGGTAGTGTAATTAATAGTGAAACGAAAATGAAAATAACGCTCGCCTTACCAGAACAAATTAGCGAATTTAATCAAAATCATGATCAAGATACCGCGAATGAAAATAAAAAAGCGACAGACATCCGAGAAAATGCAGGAATTGGTGATTTACTGAATGAATAATAGGAAGATAGAAGTATGTCAGCTGAGTAAAGTGGCATACTTCTAACTTTAAAAGCAAACTGTGTCTTTAGTCGTGGTAGATATACTTTGTTGTTTTTGCTAAGATAGAAAAGAATTCTTTTTGATTTTAGCAAAATTAACAGAAAGAATAAGTTTGAGGAGATGGCAAGAATGAAGTTAAATGAACTAATGCAAGCTATCCCGGTTTTTACTGGAAACGCAAGTGCAGCAATTGAAGTTAGCCACATTGCACAAGATAGTCGTAAAGTACAATCAGGTAGCTTATTTATTTGTATAGATGGTGAAATAGTAGATGGACATCAGTTTGCTCAACGTGCTGTAGAGCTCGGCGCAGTAGCGATTATCGCTGAAAAACAACTAGATGTTTCCGTGCCAGTTCTTTATGTTAGAGATTCTAAACGAGCAATGGCAATGCTAGCAGATTATTTTTACGGTTCTCCAACCCAGGCATTAAAACTTGTTGGGATTACAGGGACAAATGGTAAAACAACGGTTAGCCATTTAGTGGAACAAATTGTTCGCGAAAACGGCGAGCAAACTGGCTTAATTGGTACGATGTATCGTAAAATTGGCGATGAAATTTTAGAAACAAAAAATACGACGCCAGACAGCTTAACATTGCAAGAAACTTTTCGAGATATGCTTTTAAGTGGTGTTAGTACAGCTGTAATGGAAGTCTCCTCTCACGCCTTAGTTCAGGGTAGAGTATATGGTTCGGATTATGACGTAGCAGTATTTATGAATCTATCTCAAGATCATTTAGATTATCATCATACAATGGAAGAATATGCTTACGCTAAAAGCTTATTGTTCGCGCAGCTCGGTAACAGTTATAACACGAGTAAGCCTAAAATCGCTGTTTTAAATGCAGACGATGCGGAAAGCGTGCGGATGCAAACAGCGACTGCCGCACATATTATTACTTTTGGAATAAAAGAACCAGCTGACTTTGCCGCATCCAACATCCAAATTACAAGCCACGGATCCACTTTTGATTTAAAAACACCTGTGGGAAATTTCTCATTAAAAATAAAAATGATTGGGAATTTCAGCATATATAATGTATTAGCAGCAATTGCAACAAGCTTTGCGCTTCAGATTCCTGTAGAAAAAGCAATTGCCACTGTTGAACGTATTCCAGGCGTGAAAGGACGTTTTGAACTGGTGAATGCAGGGCAAGATTTTCCAGTAATAGTGGATTATTCTCATACGCCTGACAGCTTGTTAAATGTTCTACAAACGATTGCTGAATTTGCCCAAAAACGTGTTTTTGTTGTTGTAGGATGTGGTGGTGACCGTGATAAAGGAAAACGACCACAAATGGCAAAAATTGCTGTTGACTATGCGACAAATCCAGTCTTCACATCAGATAATCCGCGTAGTGAAGACCCACATGCGATTATTGAAGATATGATTCAAGGTGTTCTGGATAGCGATTCATATGTTGTTCATGAGAATCGTCGCGATGCCATTCGTTATGCTGTAAATATGGCAGAAGCAGGGGATGTTATTCTGATTGCTGGTAAAGGGCATGAAGATTATCAAGTAATTGGTGACGAGGTTATTGATTTCGATGATCGCGTAGAAGCTCGAATAGCTATTGAAAAAAAACTCGGACTCGCATAAAATATGAAGTGAAGTGCTTTGACAAACAGATTGGGGAGAATTTATTGTGTCTTTATACATGTTAGTATCAACTTTTGCAGTGGCTTTTATCATCACGGTGATAGGTGTCCCACTATTTATACCATTTTTAGTGAAATTGAAATTCGGTCAAAGTATCAGGGATGAAGGACCGAAGATGCACGAAAAGAAATCAGGAACGCCAACTATGGGTGCAGTTGTTTTTATTACTGCTATGCTCATTAGCTTTTTGATTTTTTCATTCATCAGTGGTGAAGCTAGTGCGGCTACTTGGCTGCTATTTATCGCGCTGGCATTATTTGGCGCATTAGGTTTTCTGGACGACTATATCAAAGTAGTTCAAAAACGGAATCTAGGCCTCACTTCGAAACAAAAATTCTTAGGTCAAGTTGCGATTTCGATTTTATTTTATCTGGTGTATCATTTTAGTGATTTTGCCGAAACACTTAATATTCCATTTACGAATATAGAAGTGAATCTTGGGTGGTTCTTTGTTATCTTTATTTTGTTCTGGTTAGTTGGTTTCTCCAATGCAGTTAATTTAACAGACGGTTTAGACGGACTTGTTTCTGGTTTATCTGTGATTGCGTTCTCTGCTTTTGGTGTGATTGCTTTTTACCAAGAGCAGATGGATGTAGCGATTTTCTGTTTCGCGATTGTAGGCGGAATGCTTGCGTTTCTCCTATTTAATAAAAATCCAGCGAAGATTTTTATGGGAGATACTGGATCACTTGCGCTTGGTGGAAGTATTGCAGCAGTTTCCATCTTAGTACATCAAGAATGGCTATTACTTTTAATCGGAATTATTTTCGTAATCGAAACTGCGTCTGTTATTTTACAAGTTTTTTACTTTAAGGCAACAGGAGGAAAACGAATTTTCCGTATGACGCCAATTCATCATCATTTTGAGCTTGGTGGTTGGTCCGAGTGGCGTGTTGTTTTAACGTTCTGGGGAATCGGATTAATTGGCGCAATTATTTCAGTCTGTATCGTTATTTTTTAAATAAAGCGCCGTAATTTTTGCGGCAAAAGCGTCTCTAGTTGGCTGTTTTTTTTACAGAATCTGGTTGGCGCTTTCCGTCGTTTTTATGATTTTCATAGAATCGATCGCCAATTTTGATATAAATGGGGGAACCAAAGGAAATGAAAAAAATTGAAATGTACCATCACAAAAAAGTGCTTGTTTTAGGTCTTGCGAGAAGTGGTGTTAGCGCGGCAACAATTATGCATAAATTAGGAGCGTTTGTCACAGTAAATGATCAAAAGCCGTTTAGTGAAAATCCGGAAGCACAAGGCCTACTTGAGCAAGGGATTAAAGTTATTTGTGGATCGCATCCTATTGAGCTGCTTGATGAAGGATTCGAACTCGTAATTAAAAACCCGGGGATTCCGTACAACAACCCTATGATTGAAAAAGCGTTAAAACTTAAAATTCCAGTTATTACTGAAGTAGAATTAGCTTACCAAATTTCTGAAGCGCCGATAGTTGGTATTACTGGAACTAACGGGAAAACAACGACAACAACGATTATTCACCATATGTTAAATGCGCATAAAGAAAATAGCTCTTTACTTGCAGGAAACATTGGTTTTCCGGCATCGGCTGTTGCAGAAAACGCAACAAGCGATCAATACATTTCGATGGAATTATCTTCTTTCCAATTAATGGGGGTTGAAACATTTAAACCGCATATTTCTGTCATTACAAATATCTATGAAGCGCATTTAGATTACCATACAGATCGAAGTGAATACGTACAAGCAAAGTGGCACATTCAACAAAAACAAACAGCAGATGATTTCTTAGTAATTAATTGGGACCAAGAAGAATTGAAAAATTTAACCAAACAAACAAAAGCACAAGTTATTCCTTTTTCAACAACGCAACGCTTAGGGGAAGGAAGTTATGTCCAAAATGGCAATATTATGTTTGATGATGAAGTAATCGGTTCACGCGATAGCATTTTACTTCCTGGAGAGCATAATTTAGAAAATGTTCTAGCATCTGTTGCGGTAGCTAAAACTTTAGGTGTAACTAATGAGGAAATTATGCGTGTTTTAGAAACATTTAAAGGTGTAGAGCACCGGACTCAGTTTGTAGTGGAATGGCAAGATCGTAAATTTTACAACGATTCTAAAGCAACTAATATTCTTGCAACTCAAAGTGCGTTAAAAGGATTTAAAAATCCAGTTGTATTACTTGCTGGCGGATTAGATCGTGGAAACTCTTTTGACGAACTACTACCGTTTTTCAAAAATGTAAAATCACTTATTGTTTTTGGTGAAACGGCAGACAAGATTGGACGTGTTGGAAAAATTGCAGGAATTGAAGTGCATTATGTAGATAATGTAGAAGCTGCTGTTCCGGTTGCATATCGCGAGTCAGCACCAGGAGATATAATCTTACTTTCACCGGCTTGTGCAAGTTGGGATCAATACCGGACATTTGAAGTTCGCGGGAATGCCTACATGAACGCAATCAGTGAACTAATAGAAGAGGTGGAAAAATGAAAGTAGCAATAAGCGGTGGTGGCACTGGAGGGCACGTTTATCCAGCACTTGCTTTCATCAGAGAATTAAAAAAAATACATCCAGAAGCTGAATTTTTATATATTGGAACAGAAAAAGGTTTAGAAGCAGGAATCGTAAAACGAGAGGGTATTCCTTTTGAATCAATAGAAATTACTGGATTTAAGCGTTCATTATCGCTTGAAAATATCAAAACTGTCATGCGCTTTCTAAGTGGCGCTAAAAAAAGCAAGCAAATTTTACGTGAATTTAAACCTGATGTTGTAATTGGAACAGGAGGATATGTTTGCGGTCCTGTGGTTTATGCAGCAGCAAAATTAAAAATTCCCACTTTAATACACGAACAAAATAGTGTCGCTGGTTTAACCAATAAATTTTTAAGCCGCTATACAGATAAAGTTGCCATTTGTTTTGAAGAGGTAAGTGATTCGTTTGCTTCTGAGAAAATTGTTTTCACTGGAAATCCTCGTGCTTCGGAAGTAGTCGGCGTGGATGGTCTTGGCGCGCTAGAAGCATACGGGCTTGTTTCTGGGAAGCCTACTGTACTTGTTTTTGGAGGTAGCAGAGGTGCTCGAGGTGTGAACGAGGCAGTGGAAGCGATCTTGCCGGAATGGAACAAACGAGATTTTCAGTTATTGTATGTGACGGGAGATGTCCATTTCGAAAAAATGAAAGGTGCTTTAGCGGAAATGAACTTAGGAAGTCATATTAGTGTTCAACCATTTATTTATGATATGCCTAAGATTTTAAATGCCGTGACTCTTGTTATTTCTAGAGCAGGAGCGACCACATTAGCTGAACTTACAGCGCTTGGGGTACCTAGTATTTTAATACCGAGCCCTTATGTAACAGCGAATCATCAAGAATATAATGCACGTGCATTAGAAAAAAATAATGCGGCTGTAGTTATTACCGAACCTGAGTTAAAAGATACGGATTTAATGGCGACAGTAGATTCTATTTTAACAGACGAAGCAAAACTAAATAGTATGAAATTAAGTGCTAAACAAATGGGACGCCCAGATGCAGCTATAAAACTGGTAGAAGCAGTCCTAAGTATTATGAAATAAATTGCAGAAAGGAGCGAATAAAATGGCTGAAAACAAACGAGTAATTTCCATCGAAAACCGTATACCTGAATTAAAAAAATACCGCAAAAAAAAGTTAATAAGACATTTAGCCATTTTAATCGGAATTTTTGCGATTTTAATCTTAATTACACTTTATTTCCTTTCCCCACTGAGCAAGCTAGATAAAATTGCAGTAAGTGGGAATAAACAATTAACTGAAAATGAAGTGCGTAAAGAAAGTGGGCTTACTATCGGTGAATTTATCCTTGGAATAAGAAATGGAAAAACAGAAGAAACGCTCGAAAAAAATACATTAATTAAAAATGCAACAGTTTCCAAAGTGGGCTTAAATGATGTGAAAATTAATATTACAGAATATAAAACTATTGGCTACCAACAAAATAATGGTAAATACTATGATGTGCTTGAAAATGGTATTATGCTAAAAGACCAACCGAGACAATTTCCAATAGGAAACGATTTACTGTTCCAAAATTTTAAAAATGGAAAAACACTCGGAAAAATGGTAGAACAAATTAATAAACTTCCAAAAGATGTAGTAAATTCCATTTCCGAAGTGATTTATAGTCCGACAAAAACGGATAAAAGTCATATTAAATTATATATGAATGATGGAAATCAAGTCTCAGCAGATATAAGTAGTTTTGCAGAAAAGATGCAGCATTATCCAGCAATTGTCGCTCAACTAGCGAAGGGACAAAAAGGCGTAATTGATATTGAAGTAGGTTCATATTTCCAAAGTTACTATCAACAAAATGCCGAAAAAAAAGCTACCGAAGAAAAAGATGCAGAGAAGAAAAAAGAAAACGAATAAACTCTTTGTTTCTTCTCTCGTATTTTGAGGAAACAATAGATTAACAGATATGTCAAAAAGATGACAAAATGATAACCTACAAGCGTGTGACGCCAACACTTGTTCGCTTTTTGAATAAAATGAAAAAAATATCTTAAGAATTTGCCAAAAATTGTTCTTTGTGCTTTTATTACCTTCTTTCTTAGTGTAGACTGTAAATAAGTGATTTTGTATGTTAGGCAGAATGGGGAATCATTCTACACTAACACCATATAAATAAAGAAGTAACATGGTTTTTTTAAGCAAGTTAAAAAACCGGCTTTGCTCGGTATAAAAATGAAATATGATACTTTAAATGACTAGAATAAAAGGAGGTGCCGATAAATGGGTGATAGCGAAATTTATGTAAGTTTAGACATTGGAACAGCTTCTGTAAAAGTAATCATCGCGGAAATGGCTGACGATAGACTCAATATTATCGGTGTTGGGAATGTCGAGTCATCCGGAATAAAAAAAGGGATTATTATCGACATAGACAAGACTGTAGAATCCATTAAAAAGGCAATTGAACAAGCAGAGAGAATGGTTGGCGTTGAAATTTCTCAAGTGATTGTTGGGGTAGTATCGAGTCAAGTGCATTTAGAAGCTTGCAGAGGAATTGTGGCAGTAGGTAGCGAAAATCGTGAAATCACAGATGATGATGTCTGGAATGTGATGGATGCTGCTCAAGTCGTTCCTCTATCTCCTGAACGAGAAATTATTAATACTATTCCAGATCAATTTGTTGTGGATGGTTTAACAGGAATTACAGATCCACGTGGAATGATTGGTGTTCGTCTAGAAATGGAAGGCACACTAATTACAGGTTCAAAAACAATTTTACATAATACGTTACGTTGTGTAGAACGTGCTGGTCTCGAGATTTCTGATATTGCTTTACAACCGCTTGCTGAGGCTTCTATTTCTTTATCAGAAGATGATAAAGAATTTGGTACTGCTCTTGTGAATATTGGTGCAGGAACGACAACTATTAGTGTGTTTGAGCAAGGTAGGTTAACATACACTGGTGTTATTCCAGTAGGTGGAGATAATATCACAAAAGACTTATCTCTCGGACTAAACACATCTACTGCCAATGCAGATCGTGTTAAATTAGAACACGGTTATGCATTTTATGATGATGCTTCTCCTGATGAAGTTTTTGCAATTGATGTTATCGGTAGTGACCAAAAACAACATTTCACACAAGTAGAAGTAGCAGATATTATTGAAGCGCGTATGGAAGAAATTTTCCAATTAGTTGTGGAAGAACTGAATCGAGTAGGTAAAACGCATCTTCCAGGAGGCTATGTATTAACTGGTGGCTCAATGGCGATTCCAGGAGCTATTGATTTAGCTGGAAAAACGTTGGCAGCACATGTTAGACTGGCGATTCCTGATTATATCGGTGTTCGCGAACCATCCTTCACAACTGCAGTAGGCTTAATTAAATATGCTTATCAAATGGCTGAATTAGAAGGTCGTGATGTAAGTAGTACTGCTAGTGAGCCGCGTTATGATGACGAAGCACCAAAACCAAAACAACCTAAACAAAAACCAAAAAAATCAGATGACGAAAAAGTATCAACGAAAATGAAGAATTTTTTCGGCGCATTTTTTGAATAAAAGCGAATAGCTGGTAAGTCAGCAAGAAAAACGAATCGTATAAATCGGCAAATAGGAGGCAATAATATGTTAGAATTTGACACTAGTTCAGAAAGTTTGGCAACAATTAAAGTAATCGGTGTTGGCGGCGGCGGTAACAACGCTGTAAACCGTATGATTGAGCATGGTGTTCAAGGAGTAGAATTTATCTCCGTTAATACAGACGCTCAAGCACTTAATTTAGCAAAAGCAGAAACAAAATTACAAATCGGTACAAAATTAACGCGTGGTTTAGGCGCGGGAGCTGTACCTGAAATTGGTAAAAAAGCAGCAGAAGAGAGTCGCGAACAAATTGAAGAAGCATTAAAAGGCTCTGATATGGTATTCGTAACTGCTGGAATGGGCGGCGGAACTGGAACTGGTGCTGCACCTGTTATCGCTCAAATCGCTAAAGAAATGGGCGCTCTAACTGTAGGTGTTGTTACACGACCATTTGGTTTTGAAGGACCGAAACGTACGAAACAAGCCCTAACTGGAACAGAAGCAATGAAAGAAGCGGTGGATACTTTAATTGTTATCCCCAACGACCGTTTACTTCAAATTGTGGATAAAAATACGCCAATGCTGGAAGCTTTCCGTGAAGCAGATAATGTTTTACGTCAAGGTGTACAAGGTATTTCTGATTTGATTGCCGTTCCTGGTTTAATTAACTTAGACTTTGCCGATGTAAAAACAATTATGACTAACCGTGGTTCTGCACTTATGGGTATCGGGATTGCAACTGGTGAAAACCGTGCCGCTGAAGCTGCCAAAAAAGCTATTTCTTCGCCACTTCTTGAAACTTCTGTTGATGGAGCTAAAGGCGTCCTAATGAATATTACTGGTGGATCTAACCTTAGTCTTTATGAAGTACAAGAAGCAGCAGAAATCGTATCAAGTGCATCAGATGAAGATGTAAACATGATTTTCGGTTCTGTTATTAACGACGAATTAAAAGATGAACTGATTGTAACTGTTATTGCAACAGGTTTTGATGAAGAAAAGCAAGCGCAACAACAAGCGCAAGCAAATCGCCGTCCAAATCAATCTATTCAAGTAAATCGTCCAAGCTATGCTGTGCAAGATGAACCACAAAATGATTACGCGCAAAATGCACCACAGCAAGCAAATGCACCAGTTCATGAACAACAAGCTGAACCACAACAAAATAGTTCAGACGTTGATGTACCTGCATTTATCCGTAACCGTAACCGTCGCGGATAATACTTATAACATAATTTCACCCGGCCACTTTGGAAGCATTGCCAAGTGACCGGGTATCTGATTATAACAAGAAGCGTTTTAATTTAAGCGCTTCGGGAATTATATAAGGTGATTAAATAAATGACAAAACAAGCTAATTTAGAAAAAGTAACCGCACAAATTGAGCGTGTCTGTGAAGAAAGTAATCGTGCCCCGGAAGACGTAACATTAGTAGCTGTTACAAAAACAATTGATGTAACTGGAATTACAGAACTGTATGATTTAGGTATCCGCCATTTTGGTGAAAATCGTGCAGATGTTTTCCTAGAAAAAACAGTAGAACTTGCAGATAAAGGTGACATTAGTTGGCATTACATTGGATCTTTACAAACGCGTAAAGTCAAAGATGTTTTACCAAAAATTGATTATTTGCATTCGCTTGACAGAGCATCACTTGCAAAAGAAATTGAAAAGCGTGCTAATAAACCAGTGAAATGTTTTCTTCAAGTGAATATTTCTGGTGAGGAGAGCAAACATGGCTTTTCTAAAAAAGAGGCGCTAGCTTTTTTACAAGAATCAGATTTCAACTTTATTGAAGTTGTTGGATTAATGACAATGGCACCTATTACAAATAGTGACATAGAGCTGCATCACGTATTTCATGAGTTAAAGCAATTGCAGCAAGAAATTCATGCGCTTCAGTTAAAAAACATTCCGTGCACTGAGTTGTCTATGGGGATGACGAACGACTATGGGATTGCGATTACAGAAGGTGCAACATTTATACGAGTAGGAAGAGCTTTGGTGAGTGACGATAATATGGAGGTGTAACAAATGGGACTATCGAATAAATTTAAGTCATTCTTTTTCTTAGATGAAGAAGAGGAATATTATGAAGAGGAAGTAGCGAGGGAACCTGAACCTATGCAAAAGAAAACGAAGAAAGAAAAACCAAATAAAAATCGTTTTTATGCGGTTGAAGAAGAAGATGCGAAGGTGGTCAGTATGCAGGGAGCTCAGTATTCTAGTCGTATGGTACTCGCAGAACCGCGAGTATATGCAGAAGCCCAAGAACTTGCGGACTATTTAAAAGATTATAAAACAGTAGTTGTAAACTTACAACGCATTAGCCACGACCAAGCAACACGTATTGTTGATTTCTTAAGCGGTACAGTTTATGCATTGGGTGGAGATATTCAACGTGTTGGAAATAATATTTTCTTATGTACTCCAGATAATGTGGAGGTAAATGGCTCGATTTCCGAAATGCTTGATGAACAAAACTTTATGTGATGAATTAGAGGTGTAAACTAGATTGCAAAGTATTTTATATCAAGTGGTGGAAGTCATTTTATTTATTATTAGATGGTTGCCAACACTAATGTTTATTTATTTCTTGATGAGCTGGTTTCCAGGTGCAAGAGAGTCAAAAATCGGCCAATTTTTAGCTCGTATTTTTGAACCGATTTTAGAGCCTTTTAGAAGAATTATTCCGCCGATTGGTATGTTTGATATTTCGTCCCTTGTGGCTTATTTCATTTTCCAATATGCGATGAGAGTTTTAACAGGTTTAATTCAAGTGTATGTCATTCCAATGTTATTTTAAAAAGCGCACCCGTTTTGATATGGGTGGCTTTTTTTATCAAGAAGCAAGATTAGCTTAGTAGCAGCTGGTTTCATGGTATAATTGGGCTAAAGAATCGGAACGGATTGAAAGGGAGAAATTATAATGGATGGAATTTATCAGCATTTTCGCGCGGAAGAATACGCATTTATTGATAAAATTTTAGGAGTTACGATGCAAGTTGAAAATGAATATACACCGCAACTAACGGATTTTTTGGACCCGAGGCAACGTTATATTACCGAGACAGTTATTGGAGGTTATGAGCATATTGGCGTCCAGTTTTTTGGTGGGGTGCCGCACGCGGAACGCCGCCGTGCACTGATTTATCCAGATTATTATACACCAACAGAAGCTGACTTTGAGATTGCTTTATTCCATATTCGCTATCCGGTGAAATTTACGACGCTCACACATCAAAAAATCCTCGGAACATTGATGTCGCTTGGAATGAAACGCGATATTTTTGGAGATATTTTAAATAATGGCACTGAATGGCAGCTGTTAGTAGAAAGTACGATGAAGGATTATTTAACATTACAACTTGAAAAAATCGGTAAAGTAAATGTGATGTTAGAAGAAACTGATTTGGCGAATGCTGTGTATGCGCCAGTTGTTTGGGAAGAAATGGGCCTAACCGTTTCTAGTATGCGACTTGATGTGATTATTAGTAGTGCGCATCATATCTCTAGGCAGAAGGCGAAACAACTAGTCACCGCGGGACTTGTTAAAGTGAACTGGAAAACAGTAGAAAATCCTGATTTCGAATGTGAGGAAGAAGACGTATTATCGGCTCGTGGATATGGACGAGTGAAAGTATTATCAACTGGCGGTAGAACGAAAAAAGATAAAATTCGGATAGAAATTGGGTATTTAAAATAAAAACGAAAGCAGTTGCTGCTTTCGTTTTTTTGGCTAGCTTAATTGGAGCATTCTTTCTAAGGCTTTTAACGCAAATTTGGTTGTATGTTCATCCACTTTGATTTGATTTCTTTGTTCGCCGTTTTGAATAGCTTCGAGTGTCCAAAGTAAATGAGGTAAGTCGATTCGATTCATTGTCATACACGGACACATAAAAGGGTTGAGCGAGACGATTTTTTTATCTGGATTTTCTTGAATAATGCGACCGACCAGATTGGCTTCTGTGCCGACAGCCCATTCGGTGCCAGGTGCTGCATTGCTTATTTCTGTTACAATTTTTTTCGTTGAACCAGCGTCATCTGCTAGTGAAACGACTTCATGGGTACATTCAGGATGAACAATAATTCGCATGTTAGGATGATTTTTACGAATGTTTTCGATATTTTTAACTGTAAAATGTTGGTGGACGGAGCAGTAGCCTTTCCATAAAATTACTTTACAATCAGCTAGATTACCGTCATATTCCAGTTCGTTTTTTATCGGATTCCAAATGGCCATATGTTCTAACGGAATGCCTAGTTCAAAAGCTGTATTCCGACCTAGATGCTGGTCTGGAAGAAAGAAAATCCGCTCTTTTTGCTGAAGCGCCCATGAGACAATCTTAGTTGCATTACTGGATGTAACTGTTGTACCACCATGCTCGCCAACGAAGGATTTAATTGCAGCCGTGGAATTAATATAAGTGACTGGCAAAATAGTATCACCAAACAGATGTTGTAGTTTGGGCCAAGCGTTGGTTAATTGGTGAATATCTGCCATATCCGCCATCGAACAACCAGCTCGCATATCCGGTAACGTCACAATCTGCTCATTTGTCGTGAGCATATCTGCTGTTTCAGCCATAAAATGAACGCCACAAAAAACGATATGTTTTGCTTTTTTATTATTTGCAGCTATTTGTGCTAACTGTAAAGAGTCACCAATTGCATCTGCAAAAGGAACGACTTCATCTTTTTGATAATGGTGGCAAGGAATAAAAAGGTCTTCGCCAAGTTGCGCTTTGATTTCTGTGACACGAGTTATCATTTCTTGTGGGGTCATATGTTTATAACGAGCCGGCATCGTATCTTGTTCTACAGTCTCTAGTAAATTCATGCTTTTATACCTCCTTTGCTATTAAAACTAATATCAAGGGCAGAAACAGAATGTGTTAATGACCCTAAAGAAATATAATTCGCACCAGAACCTTTATAATGATTAATATTATCTAAAGTGATATTACCGGAAATCTCCGTAGTAATGTGGTCTGGCACTAGTTTAACAAGTTGTTTGATTTCTTCTGGTGTGCGGTTATCAAACATAATGATGTCTGCACCAGCTTGAACGGCTTCTTTTACTTGTGAGGCAGTTTCTGTTTCGACTTCGATTTTTACCATATGTCCCAGTTTTTCACGAGCGATAGAAACAGCTTCGGTTATACCACCAGAGAAGGCGATATGGTTATCTTTTAGCATGACCCCGTCGTACAGACCATTTCGATGGTTAAAGCCACCACCGCTCTGTACGGCGTATTTATCGAAGGTACGGAGACCGGGTGCTGTTTTTCTTGTATCGCAAATTCGGATCGTCGAATCGTCTAACTGTTTTATGGCAATATGGGTTTGGGTGGCAATACCGCTCATTCGCTGCATTAAATTTAAAATAACACGCTCGCCGGAAAGTAAAGTGCGAACTGGGGCCGAGACAGTCGCGATAATGTCTCCTTTTTTAATTGTGTCACCATCTTTTTTTACAGCTTCAAAATGCACGTTTCCACCAAGAATTTCATATACTAATGGCGGGATAGCGATGCCACAAAGAATACCTGTTTCCTTCGCTATAAAAACACCTTCTCCCATCGTTTCACTGGAGAAAATACTATCTGAACTTAAATCATGCTGACCAATATCTTCTAATAAAAATGCTTGAATTGCTTGATTCATAAGTATTGAGTTCATTTCGTTACTCCTTTTAAAATTCTATGTGCGCCAAGGCTTTCAGTTCGTTTTAGGGCGCTTTCGGCAATTAATTTTGAGGTAATAATCATATGACTTATTTCAGCTGTTTCTCTCGTATGGTTAGCGTAATCAAATGTTTCTAACCAATGGAGAAATTCCGTGATTTTCTCAGGTTTTCGTGTAATTCCTAATGTTTCCCAGATTTTTTCTTGGAGTTGTTGTTTTTCAGGTAAATGGGGCGTTGTTGTTTGATAAGTGGGGGGATTCTCTGGAACTATTATTCGGTTGGTTTTTTGCGTGCGAATATATTCAGCAACTTTTTCACCAAAAACAAGTGTTTCAAGAAGGGAGTTGCTGGCGAGACGATTGGCGCCGTGTACACCTGCATTTGCCACTTCTCCAATGGCATAAAGATGAGGGATATTCGTCTTGCCGTTCAAATCAGTTCGAACACCACCCATTAAAAAATGCGCACCTGGATGAACGGGAATTCGTTTAGTTTCGCGAAATGGCACTTGGTGTTCGTCTAAACTGGTTGTAATTGCAGGAAATCGCTTTTCAAAATGAGCCACTTTGGTTATATCAAGAAACACTTGGTCACCCCGTTCAATTTCTTCAAAAAGTGTGGCTGCAACGATATCACGTGGAGCAAGATCTGCTAGTGGATGCACGGTTTCCATAATAGCCGAACCATCTGCGCGAATAAGTGTAGCTCCTTCGCCACGAACTGCCTCAGAAATTAAACCATGACAACGTCCGTTTAGAAAAAGCAAGGTTGGATGAAACTGAATAAATTCCATGTCGGATAGTGTCGCACCAGCTCGGTAAGCAAGAGCCAAGCCGTCTCCAGAAATAGTTGCAGCATTAGTGGTTACAGGAAAAAGTTGTCCGAGTCCGCCACTCGCTAAAATAATATGTTCGCCGTAATAAGTATGTAGTTGGTTTTCTTTATCTAAACAATGAACACCAATCGCTTTACCGTCATGTTTAATAATCTCTATAGCCATTTTTTGCTCTTGCCAGTTAACCTTTGTCAATTTTTCTTGTAAAAATGTAGTAAGAAATTTGCCGGTTTGATCCCCTCCAGAATGCAAAATACGAGGCAGTTGGTGCGCGCCTTCTAATCCAAGTGAAAGTTCGCCATCTTTTTCGTCAAAAGTCATTCCTTCTTTTATTAATTTTTGGATCACAATCGGTCCACAAGTCACAAGTTGGTTTACAGCGCGAACTTTATTATGAAAACAGCCAGCTTGAAAGGTATCGCTAAAATGTTTTTTTGGTGTATCGCTTTTTGATATAGCCGCGGCGACACCACCTTGAGCGAGCATAGAGTTACTTTCTTCTTTATGACCTTTTGTGATTATTGTCACATCATAGTCCTGCATTAATCTGAGGGCAGCAGTGCAACCTGCGATACCGCTCCCAATGATAATCACTCGTTCTTTTGTCATTGTTTCCACCTCTTGCATAGTAGGGTCGATTAATTGTATACTTCTTAGTGAATATACAGTTGTCTTGTCATCTATAATCACATAAAATCAAACTAAATTCAAGTATAAAATTTTAAGGGAGAGATAAAGAGATGATTTACTTTGACCATGCAGCAACTACGAAAATGAGTGAAGCTTCCTTACAAGTTTTTATGGATGCCTCGCGAGAATTCTTTGCTAATTCGGAGAGTTTACATGATGCTGGGACGAAATCGGCAGCCCTTTTAGAAAAATGCCGGGAAAATTTTGCTGAGTTATTACAAGTTCCAAACCGCGGGATTTTATTTACGAGTGGTGGAACAGAAAGTAACCAAATCGCCATCCAAACGCTAATCCATACAACTGATAAGAAAGAAGTGCTTGTAAGTCCGCTGGAACACGCTTCTGTTTGGCAGCAACTAATGGCACTCGAACAAGCGGGAAAGTGTCGCATTAAAGCATTACCAGTTGATTCGTTTGGGCAAGTAAATCCAGCTACTTTAGAAAAAATGATTTCTGCTGAGACTGGGCTTATTATTATTCAACATGTTAATTCGGAAATCGGAACCATCCAACCAATCGCGGAACTAGCTCACATTGCTAAAAAAGCAGGTGTCTTTTTTCATACCGACATTGTTCAATCCTTTGGAAAACTTGATTTAGAATTAAGCGATGTCACTAGTTTTAGTATTTCATCGCATAAAATTTATGGACCAAAAGGGGCTGGAATCCTTTTTATGAAACCAGATTCTCCCTTGCAGGTAGTTTTGCCAGATGTACATCATGAATTTGGCTTTAGACCGGGGACGGTAAATGTTCCAGCTATTGCTGCCTTTACAACTGCCGCCTATGATATAATAGAAAATAGAGAACAAGAAGCGATTAGAGCTATGAAACTAAAAGCTGCGATTTGCGACACATTAGAAGCGCGAGTAGAAGTGGAAGGTGGACCCAATACATCGCCGTATATTTTAGGACTTACTTTGCCAAATATGCAAGGTCAGGAAGCGTTACTTGCTTTAAACGAAGCAGATATTCAAATCTCGACGACGAGTGCATGTAGTTTACGTGATTTAGCTCCGTCCAGAACATTAATTGCTACTGGAAAAACAACAGAAGAAGCAAACCGTTTTATCCGGCTATCTTTTGGAAAAGAAAATGAATTAAACGATAGTGCTATTTTTAAGGAAGAAATCGATAAATTACTACGAAAAAGGTGATAAGATGAAAAAAATATTAGGTGATACGCGTAGGCAAATGATTTTAAAATGGCTGAAAGAAGCCGAGGTACCAATTTCTGGAAATCAATTAGCGCAGAAAACAAATGTTAGCCGCCAAGTGATTGTTCAAGATATTTCTTTGTTAAAAGCTGGCAATGAACCAATTATGGCTACTCCACAAGGTTATATTTATGCGAACGAGACGAGTTATACAGGTGAAAGGCGCGTTATTGCTGTAAAACACACGAAAGAGCAAGCTGCCGAGGAACTAAATATTTTGGTGGATCACGGTGTTTCCATTATTGATGTGATTGTGGACCATCCAATATACGGCGAAATCACTGCTTCACTGCATTTAAAAAGCCGTTTTGATGTAGAAAAATTTGTGCGGAAATTGCAAACAACAGGAGCGGTCATGCTTTCTGGTTTAACGGATGGAACACATTTACATACGATTGAAGCAGATACGAAAGAACAATTAGAGCAAGCGATTAAAGCGCTAGATAAAGCAGGATTTTTAATCTAACCATTTTTCAATATAAATTCTAGGAAAAAGCTAGTAACTATGATAGAATGTATGTTAGGTATTTATAAACAAATAGTCGTATGGAGGTGCTAGATATGCCATTATCGCCGCTGGATATACATAACAAAGAGTTTACCCGTGGTTTTAGAGGTTATGACGAAGACGAAGTAAATGACTTCCTCGATCAAATCATTAAAGATTATGAACAAGTTATTAAAGAGAAAAAGCGTATTGAGGACACTTTAAATAATAGTGAAGAACGTTTAGGTCATTTTACAAACATTGAAGAAACATTAAACAAATCATTAATCGTGGCACAAACAGCTGCCGAAGAAGTGAAAGCTTCCGCTGAAAAAGAAGCAAAACTTATTATCCGTGAAGCTGAAAAAAATGCAGATCGAATTTTAAGCGACTCACTTTCTAAAGCGCGCAAAATCGCGATTGAAATTGAAGACCTAAAACGCCAATCTAAAGTATTCCGTGAGCGTCTGCGTATGTTAGTAGAAGCGCAAATGGATTTAATTAAAAGTGAAGATTGGCAGCAAATGATGGCTTATGATGTAGATGCAACAGAACTAGCGTCTATTAAAGAAGTCGAAGCTGCTGAATCAGAAGAACGTTAAAAACGATTATAAGAGACAAGTAAATTTTTTAGATATAGGATACAAAGCGAGTTGGTGCAAGGTGCGAGACCAGCTATCCTCTAAAAAATCGAAATCACTCTTTAGTTCTAACCCGAAAAAGCAACTGCTTGAGTAAGTGTTAGCGCGAGCCGGCGTTATGGCTTTAATGAAGTGGGCAAGCAATTAACATGCATGTCAACAAGGGTGGTACCGCGAATCTCGTCCCTTTTTTGGGAGAGATTTTTTTGTGTTTAAAAATAAAGATTTAAAGGAGAATAAAACATGGAATATAAAGATACGTTATTAATGCCAAAAACAGATTTTCCAATGCGTGGAAATTTGCCAAACAAAGAACCTGAATGGCAAGCAAAATGGGAAGAAGAAAAACTATATGAGAAAATCCAAGAAAAAAATGCTGGACGCAAGGCGTATATTTTGCATGATGGGCCTCCTTATGCAAACGGTGAGCTTCATATGGGTCATGCTCTAAACAAAACAATCAAAGATATTATTGTTCGTTATAAATCAATGGCTGGCTTCAGCTCTCCGTATGTTCCTGGTTGGGACACACATGGACTGCCAATCGAAACAGCTATCGCCAAAAAAGGTGTTAAACGGAAAGAAATGTCTATCGCTGAATTCCGTAAACTATGTGCTGAATATGCAATGACGCAAGTAGACGGTCAACGTACAGGATTCAAACGTCTTGGAATTAACGGCGACTGGGAAAATCCTTACATTACACTTTTACCAGAATACGAAGCAGAGCAAATCAAAGTCTTCGGTGAAATGGCGAAAAAAGGTTACATTTATAAAGGTAAAAAACCTGTTTATTGGTCTCCTTCTAGTGAATCTGCACTTGCAGAAGCAGAAATCGAATATCAAGATAAAAAATCTGCTTCGATTTTCGTGGCTTTCAAAGTAACAGACGGAAAAGGTGTACTAGATGAAGGAACGAATATCGTTATCTGGACAACAACTCCTTGGACAATCCCTGCAAACATGGGTATTACTGTTAACCCTGATTTGGACTATGTAGTAATTGAATCTGCGGGTGAAAAATATGTTGTAGCAGAAGCACTTTTACCAAGTTTACGTGAAAAACTAGGCTTTGAAGATGCGACAGTTGTTAAAACAGTTCGTGGTTCTGAGCTTGACCGCGTTGTAACTAAACACCCATTCTATGACCGTGATTCCTTAGTAATGAACGGCGAACATGCCACTGCTGAAGCCGGAACGGGTGCGGTTCATACGGCTCCTGGACACGGGGAAGATGACTTTTTAATCGGGAAAAAATACGATTTGGAAATTCTTGCTCCACTAGATGATCGTGGCGTATTTACAGAAGAAGCTCCAGGATTTGAAGGCGTATTTTACGATACAGCGAATAAAATGGTGACAGAAAAACTAGAAGAAGTGGGCGCATTACTAAAAATGGAATTTATCACTCACTCTTATCCACATGATTGGCGTACAAAAAAACCAGTTATTTTCCGTGCTACAGCGCAGTGGTTTGCTTCGATTGATGCATTCCGTGATGATTTACTCGCAGCTGTTAAAGGTGTCAACTGGACTCCTGCTTGGGGCGAAACACGTCTATTCAATATGGTTCGCGACCGCGGCGACTGGGTTATTTCTCGTCAACGGGCGTGGGGCGTTCCGCTACCTATTTTCTATGCGGAAAACGGGGAAGCGATTATCACTGACGAAACAATCAACCATATTTCAGAACTATTCCGTGAGCATGGTTCGAACGTTTGGTTTGAACGCGATGTGAAAGATTTATTACCAGCTGGGTTTACGCATCCAGGTAGCCCAAATGGAGAATTTACAAAAGAAACGGATATTATGGATGTTTGGTTTGATTCTGGTTCAAGTCATCAAGCCGTATTAAACGCTCGTCCAGAATTAAGTCGTCCAGCTGATTTATATATGGAAGGCTCTGACCAATATCGTGGTTGGTTTAACTCATCCCTAACAACAGCTGTAGCAATTACTGGCGAAGCGCCTTACCGTAACGTGCTGAGTCATGGTTTTGCACTTGATGGGGAAGGCCGTAAAATGAGTAAATCACTTGGAAATACTCTTCTTCCAGGCAAAGTAATTAAACAACTTGGTGCGGATATTGTTCGCCTTTGGGTGGCTTCTGTGGATTATCAAGCTGATGTTCGTGTTAGTGATGAAATCTTAAAACAAGTATCCGAAGTGTACCGTAAAATCCGTAACACAATGCGTTTCTTACTAGGAAATATCAATGACTTTAATCCAACTACTAACAGTGTTTCTTATGAAAACTTACGTGAAGTAGATAAATACATGCTGATTAAATTAAATGATTTAGTGAAAAATGTGAAGGATAGCTATGAAGCGTTTGAATTCTCTACTATTTACCACCAAATCAATAATTTCTGTACAGTAGAATTAAGCCAATTTTATATGGACTTTGCCAAAGATGTTGTTTACATTGAAGCAGCGGATAGTCATGATCGTCGTGCTATGCAAACAGTCTTTTATGAAGCAGTTGTTACTTTAACCAAACTACTTGCTCCAATTTTACCGCATACGACAGAAGAAGTTTGGAATAGCTTGATTGGTGAGGGCGCGGAAAGTATTCATTTACAAGACTTACCAGATGTAAAAGTATTAGCTGATAGTGAAGAAATTACTGCGAAATGGGACGCGTTCATGCAAATCCGAGATAACGTTCAAAAAGCTTTAGAATTCGCTCGTAACGAAAAATTAATCGGTAAATCAATGCTTGCTAAAGTAACTTTATATTTAGACGGCGAAGCGAAAACACTATTTGATTCTTTAGAAGGCGATTTTGCACAACTATTCATCGTTTCTGATTTTGAACTAGTGGAAGGTTTAGAAAATGCGCCAGAATCTGCATTTAAATCAAATCAAGTAGCTGTTCAAATTACTGTAGCAGAAGGCGAAACTTGTGAACGTTGCCGTGTAGTGAAAAAAGATGTAGGCGTAAATCCAAAACATCCAACACTTTGTGGCCGCTGTGCTGATATTGTTGTAAAACACTACGAAGCTTAATGCTCGCTTGGGGAAAATCCTAGTAGTTTAAAAAGGAGGTTCCCCAAGCTTTTTTAATTTAAGATGTGGTATTATAGACGTAATTCCAAATAAAGGAGGTTGCTTGAAGGAATGGCAACAATTCACTTTACAAAAGTACATGGTTCGCAAAACGATTTTTTCTTAGTTGATGAAGAAGAAAATCAAATTATGGATTGGTCGGATACGAAACGTGCTGATTTTGCAATAAAGCTTTGTGATAGAGCGCATTCGCTTGGTGGGGCAGATGGTATTTTATATGTCACAAAAAGTAATGAAGCTGGACCAATTGGCCAAATGCGTGTCGTTAACTCGGATGGATCGATTGCTTCAATGTGCGGCAATGGCTTAAGAACAGTAGCTCGCTATTTACTTGAAAAGCACGCATTAACAGAAGCAAAAGTCGAAACAATGAAAGCGATACTGGATGTCAAAAAAGCAACTTCACTTGGTTTTGATATACCAACGTATCAAGTCGAAATTTCTCCAGTTAAATTTAATGCAGAAAGTTTACCAATGAATGTCGGTATGGAAAAATTATTTAATCAAGTCGTTCCTGAACTAGATTCGGAATTAGCTTTTTCTGCTGTGTCGGTGCCAAATCCACACTTGATTACCTTTGTGGACCAAACTGTGTTAGACTCGGATAAACAAGCAACATTAGCGAGTTATTTAAACAGCGAAAATCCTTATTTTCCTGATGGCGTCAATGTTAGTTTTGTGAAACGTTTAAGCGATGATGCAATTTATGTGCGGACATTTGAACGCGGCGTTGGTTTTACGAATGCTTGCGGAACAGCGATGTCGGCTTGTAGTTTAATTAAAAAAATATTAGACCAGGATACTTTTGAAACGCCACTTAATGTTTATAATGATGGTGGGCGGGTGCAAGTGACTGCCAAAAAAGACGAAGCTGGTGAAATTTCGCTACAATTAATTGGTAATGCAACATTTGTTAGTACGGGATCAGTTAGCTACGAAAGAGACACTGTAACTGAACTTACAAATGAAGCGACACCGGAACAAGCGCAGTATCAAGAACTTGTAAAAGAAGTAAAGCAATTTTTAAAAACAACCGAATGAAAAGGAGTTAACCATGAATACAAATCGAAAAAAAGCGACACCATTATTCGTTATTGGCGGATTTTGTCTGATTTTATTTATTACAATCGCCGCAGCCATTGCAACAGAAAGTAACTGGGTAGCGCGTTTTGACCTAAGTTGGATTGAAAAGATTCGTGGCGGGATTCAACCTGATAAAACAGCTATCGTTAAACTAGTGACCAATTTAGGTAGTGCAGAAACAACGATTATTTTAACGATTGTAGTCGTTCTTATCTTATTCTTTTTACGAAAATTTGTTGTCGGACTATGGTTTGGTGGAACGATGCTCGCTTGTGGTGTTGTCCTTAATCTAGTTTTGAAAACATTAGTTGCTCGTACACGTCCAGATAGCGTTAACTGGTTAATAGAGGAATCTGGTTTTAGTTTCCCTAGTGGACACGCGACTGCTACGGCTGTTTTCTATGGCCTTGCAGCGATGTTCTTAATTTTCACAGTGCCAAAAATGTGGCAAAAAATCATTATCGGAATTATCGGCTATGGATTTATCTTGTTTGTAATGTATACACGTGTTTATTTAGGCGTGCATTTCCCAACAGATGTACTAGGTGGATTTTTCCTTGGTACAGCTTCTGTGCTTATTTCTTTAGGCGTTTATTTCTTAGTTCGTAAACCATTACATAATTTACTTGTGAAATGGCGTATTAAAGATAGAAGTATTATCGATTAATAGAAAACCTTGTTATAAGAATTAACTTATAGCAGGGTTTTTTAGTCAATAAACTGAATACTCTATTTTGTAACCGTGCGACTTTTTCACTTGATTTATTTGTCCGTTGGCGTTAATATATAAGTGTTGCAGGAAGTATATTTATGTATTAGCAAGGATATTGATGTAAATGAGTATCTTTACTAATATGTGAATTTTGTAATTGAAAAAATGATTAGCTTGTTGTTAACATCTTTTTCGTTAGTAAAAGAAACATATTAAGAAAATTTTTGGAGGTTTGTGAAATATGCAAACAGGTACAGTTAAATGGTTTAATAGTGAAAAAGGTTTCGGTTTCATCGAAGTAGAAGGCGGAGATGATGTATTCGTACACTTCAGCGCTATCGAAGGTGAAGGATTCAAAACTTTAGACGAAGGTCAAAGCGTTGAATTTGAAATCGTTGAAGGTCAACGTGGCCCACAAGCAGAAAAAGTTACTAAACTTTAATCTGATCACGTTAAACTAATAAAACACGCAGTGGACTTCTTAGGGAGAAGCCTGGCTGCGTGTTTTTTTATTTTAGATAAATTCGGTAAGTTTTAATTTCAAAAGGAGTAATGGCAAATGTTGTTGTTTCAAGAGTTGTTTCGTTTTCCTCCAGTAAGTTACATTCTGTGATGGAAGTAATAGCATAATCGCTAGTTAATGTCACTTCGCCGTGTGTACCTGCGAATTCATGCAGTCGGATGATAAGACCATTACCGTCCTCAGCTTGTTTGACGCTATCAATCATCACATAAGGATTAGTAACTTGGAAAAGCGAGAATGATTCGATTTCTCCGTTAGATGTGAAAATCGGGTTGTTTAATTCCCAAGCAGTTTGGACTGTTTCTCCGTCTAAGAAATCTCCTTGATGTGGAAAAAGCGAATACGTAAACTGGTGAAGGCCTAAATCGGCTTCTGGGTCAGGGTATCCAGCTGCTTTGAGTAAGGTTAGTCGAATTGTCGAGTCTTTAATATCATAGCCGTATTTGGAATCATTTAACAAACTGACACCGTAATTCTTTTCAGAAAGATCGGCCCACTGATGTCCAACTGTTTCAAAACGAGCATAATCCCAGCTTGTGTTCCAGTGCGTCGGTCGTTTGACATTACCAAATTGAATATCATAACTAGCTTCACTGGCATGAACGGAAACAGGGAAAGCGACTTTAAGCAACTGGTTACGGTCACGCCAATCCACCTCTGTTTCAAATCTGATTTCAGGGCTCTCATGGTAAAAATGAATCCACTGTGTAATTTGTGATTTCTCTGAATGAAGCACTTGTTTAATAGTGAGCTCAAGTGGTCCATTATTGATTACTTCAAAAGAATCTAATGTGGTTATTTCCTTTTGTTTTTCTTGATAAAATAAATCAATATCCCAGGCATCATGCCACATCGGCTTATCTTCAAATAATTGAAATATATTACCTCGCGCGTTTTCTGCTAATACTTGACGGTTATTTTTTTTGTCAAAAATGGATGTGAATTGGCCGTTTTCATTCCAAGTTATTTGATAATAGGGTGTTTCTAATTGCTTGTCTTTGTAAGTGAAAGGCGATTTTGCTAGCTCATCAGTTGCTTCTTTAACGGAAACACTTGTGGCACCGAGCGCTGGCAAGTTATGGTGCTGGATGAGCCACGCGCCATTTGCTAATTTTTGTGCAGGGAGGTGCTTGTTTTTTTGATCATAAAAGGATAAGTTACTAGCGGGATTATCGGATTTAATTTCGATATAGCGCGGCCGATTCCAAGTGGAACTATTCCATAGCGTTATTTTTTCAGAAGCTTGCTGGGTTAATTTTTCCAGTTGTTTAGAGATAATCGCATTATTTTCGGTGAATGCTTCAGTATACTCAATTAGCGCATCATCATATACTTCTTTGATGGAAGAGCCAGGAATAATATCGTGAAACTGATTTCGAAGTAGTATTTGCCAAATGTTCGCTAATTTTTCAGTTGGATAAGTAGTTCCTTCTTTTAGGTTCGCTAAAACAGAAAGCCATTCGCTATTTCTTAAACCAAGCTCGATTTTACGGTTCATTTTTTTCGTGAAGGCTTGGCTAGTGTAAGTTCCGCGGTGGTATTCAAAGTAAAGTTCCCCGTTCCAAGTGTGGACATATTGATCAGTGCTCTGAATCGTTTCATGTAAATTATTGAAATAATCGGTAGCACTTTTTGGTTTTACTTCAGGGATTCCTGGCATTTTATCATAGCGACGACGCATCTCAAGCATTTCGCGATTTACTCCGCCCCCTCCATCGCCGTAACCGTAAGCAAGTAATAATTCTTGGTTTATTTCTTTATCTTGGTATTTATCCCAAAGTCCCACCAGTTCACGCGCGGTCATTTTACCATTATAAGTAGAAATTCGGCTGTTTTTTTCTGGTGCAGTGATGAAGTGAGTTAGGATTTCTGTACCGTCAATACCGCGCCACTGGAACGTATCATGTGGCATACGATTATATTGATTCCAACTAATTTTAGTCGTCATAAAAGTTTTGATGCCTGATTTACGGAGAATTTGTGGCAAGGCCCAGCTATAACCAAACACATCAGGAAGCCATAAAAAACTAGAAGGTTTGCCAAACTCCTCGCGTAAAAATTTCTGACCGTAGAGCATTTGTCTGACGAGTGATTCTCCACTAGGGATATTACAATCGGCTTCAAGCCACATTCCGCCATCAGCTTCCCAGTTTCCTTCCTCGATTTTAGCTTTTATTTTGGCATAAATTTCTGGATAATCTTCTTTGATGTAGGCGTATAGTTGGGGCTGTGACTGTAAAAATAAGTATTCAGGATAATCTTCCATTAAATGGAGCACGGTCGAGAATGATCGTGCTGCTTTTTCTCGGGTATGTTTTAAACGCCATAGCCATGCTACATCAATGTGGGTATGTCCAACTGCTGCCACTTTGATAGGAAAGTTTTTCGGCATTTCTTTTAGTGCTGCTTGCAAGATTCGGTTAGCGTCTTCCATGGAGGCAAGATTTTGGTTAGAGCCTGGTGTTCCCCAATCAATCGCTAGGTAAGCGCGGTTAATAGCTTGAAGTAGGGGAGCGTGCGTCGGATTATTTTCTTCCAATTGATCGAGTGTTTTTAAGGTAGCTTTACTCGTGAAATATAAATCGTCAATCACGAGGTTTAAATAACCGATAAATGCTTCTTTTAAGTAATGTGTTTGGATGGAAGGAATGCCGCCACCTTCAAGACCAGACCACAAACGAAAGACAAGTTCGGTTGTTTTTCCAGCAAAACTATCTGGGAAAAGAACTTCTTGATGATTTTGGTCGACGCCTTGGAGTGGTTCGCCGTTTACGAATAATAAGGATTCAAAACCAGAATTATGACCGTCGCCGGTATTGCCAAAATCAAAGTAACCGATTAAGCGAGTACCTTCTTTGGCACTGGGGAAGGTAATCGTTGTTTTTAACCAGACGTAGCGATCGCGGCCGGCCCAGTTTTCTCCAATGTTTAATTCGTTATCATAAATGACAGTTTTAGGGCGCGCTGCAATGTTTCCGTCCTTATCCTCAGCTGCTTGGAATTTCTGAATCCGATGCGTTTTTTCATAGCGGTAAAGTGCGACTTCATCGAGTCTGCCGCGTAATTTATCTTTTGTGAAAAACATCTATATACTCAAATCCTTTCTTTTTGTCTAGAACGATTTCAATATATCATAGCGGGAAAAGAAGTCAATTTGGCTTTTGAAAGGAATTTAACAGGGTCGTTTTTCTCATCTTTAGAGCGGTAAGGAATAAGCTTTTTCTAAATGGACAAATCAAGGGAAAATGGATTATTCATAGTAGTTTTTGGCGTAGCATTGCAATTCGCTTTAGCCCTTACTATACTTAGCTTGAAAGCGAATACAAAAAGGATATTTGGAGGGGCAAAATGACTAGAAAGAAAGCGCATATTATATCGCATTCTCATTGGGACAGAGAATGGTTTTTACCACTGGAAAGCTTAAGATTTAGGCTCGTTACACTTATGGATGAAGTAGAAGATTTACTTGATAAAGAAACTGGTTTTAATCATTTTCATATGGATGGACAAATGATTATGTTAGAAGATTATTTAGCTGTAAAACCTGCTAAACGAGAAAAAATGAAACAACTGGTTGCGGACGGGAAACTGCGAATCGGCCCTTGGTATATGTTACAAGATGCTTTTTTGACGAGTGGAGAAGCGAATATTCGTAATTTGCAATACGGCTTAGAAATGGCGGAAGAATTCGGTCAAGCGGAAAAAATTGGTTATTTTCCTGATACGTTTGGCTTATATGGTCAAGTGCCGCAATTAATGCGTCAAGCTGGTTTTGACACAGTTGTTTTTGGACGAGGCGTTAACCCAACTGGCTTTAATAACCAAGTATTTGATAGTGCTTTTGCCTCAAAATATTCAGAGATGTTCTGGGAAAGCCCGGATGGTTCGAAAGTTTTAGGGATTTTACTCGCCAATTGGTATTCCAATGGTAATGAAATTCCAACTGATAAAGAAGCAGCAAAAAATTTCTGGGATAAAAAATTGGCAGACGTGGAACGATTTGCGTCAACAGATGAATGGTTATTTATGAACGGTTGTGACCACCAGCCTGTTCAAACAGATTTAGCAGAAGCGCTTGAAGTAGCGCGGGAACTGTATCCAGAGATTGATTTTATTCATAGTCATTTTGAAAAATACCAAGATGCTGTCAAAGCCGGGCTTGAACCTGAAAAATTACAAACAGTTCACGGAGAACTAACGAGCCAACAATCAGATGGTTGGTCAACGCTTGCTAATACGGCTTCCTCGCGTATTTACTTGAAACAAGCCAATGCTAAAATGGAACGTTTATTAGAGCGTTTAGCGGAACCAATTTCAGTAATGGCGACAGAAGCAGGTGTTAGTTATCCGCATGAATATCTGGCTTTTGCTTGGAAATTACTCATGGAAAATCAAATCCATGACAGCATTACAGGATGTAGTTTGGATGAAGTGCACCGCGAAATGGAGACTCGTTTTGAAAAAGTCGAACAAACAACTATGGCGATTATTCAAAACGCAGCACGTAAAATAACGGGACAAATCGTAACGAATGATGCGGGTATTCCAATTACTGTTTTCCATGCAGGTGGGATAGAAGCAACTAGAACTGTCGAACTTAAACTTGAAACAGACGCGATTCATTTTTCTGAGATGCCTTTTGAACTGATACCAGATGAATTAGCAAAACTTCCCGAACAAAGTTTTCGGATGGAAACAAGTAATGGGGAGGAAATTCCGGTTGTGGTTGAGTCACTTGGTATTCATTTTAACTATGATTTACCAGAGCGAAAATTCCGTGATTCTTATTTTGCAAGAAAATATAAACTAACCTTTACTGTGGAACATTTACCAGCTGTTGGTTATCAAACAATCTATGCGCATCCGGTCGCAGTTTCGGATGACGAAAAAGAGCTAACAAAGGACTTACAGTTAGAAAATCAATATTTAAAAGTAGAAATCGCGCCGAACGGAACTTACTCCATTTTGGATAAAGAGACTGCTGTAGAAGTCGCGGGGCTTGGTGCATATGAGGATGTTGGCGATATTGGTAACGAGTATATGTTTAAAGAAACGGGCGATAATTTACGAATAAATACCTATAATTCAAAACCTGAGATTCGCGTGTTGCGGGAAGATAAGCTTGGAAAGACAATCGAAATTAAACATGAAATAGAAATCCCAGTAAGCGCAAGTGCGACATTTGCTGAAGAAAAACGCCGACTAGTTTGGCATCCGGCACGGAAGTCACATCGTTCGGACTATCGTACTACTTTTAAAATCACTACAGAATTGACGCTAAATAAACATGATAAGCAACTAACTGCTCGCGTTAAACTAGATAACCGAGGGGATGACCATCGCCTTCGCGTACTTTTACCAACTGGAAAACAAACAGAAACACATCAAGCGGGCAGTGTTTTTGAAGTAGTAACGCGCGCGAATAAACAAGTGGAAGAATGGACAAATCCTGCTAATGATAACCGGAAACAAGGTTTTGTTGCCAGTGGAAATATCGTTGTTGCAAGCCTTGACTTACCGGAATATGAAGTAAGCGAGCAAGGGGATAGATTGGAACTAACACTGTTACGCGCAGTATCAGAAATTGGCGACTGGGGTGATTTCCCGGCATATGAAGCAGAATGCCACCGCGAAATCACAGCCGAGTTCCATGTATTCCTTACAGACGAATCAAACGTCAATGTCCCTGCACAAGTTAACGCACTCTTAACACCTACTTTTGCCATTCAACACCCTTCATCATCAAAAGAAAAAATCCTTGCAGAAACAAAAGATTTTGCGAAATGGAAAGTAGCAGACGGACTGGTTTTTTCCGCATTTAAACTAGCGAAAGACAATCAACCAATTATTCGTTTTTATCAAACAGCATCCGAGCCAAAACTATTAAACACAGTTGATTTGTGGAGAAAATCGACCATTTTAGAAGAAACAGCAGGAGATGCCAGAAATCAATTTACCGTTAAACCAAACGAAATTATCACATTAAAAGGAGTGTAATTCATGACAAAAAAAGTACCAACAAGTTTTAACAAATGGATTGATATAGTAAAAACGACCTTTCCAGAAAACGAAAAATTACATCGCATGTTTGAAAAATGTTTTACTAACACCTATACAACTACTTTGCAGGAAACAGAAGAGGGGCATCCGTTTGTTATTACAGGCGATATTCCAGCTATGTGGTTACGCGATTCAACAAGCCAAATCCGCCCTTATTTAATTGTTGCAGAAGAAGATGAGGAGATGGCGACGTTAATTGAAAATCTTGTAAAACTGCAAACAAAATATATTCTTCATGATCCTTATGCGAATGCTTTTAATAAAACTGCGAATGGTGCCGGTTTTCAACAAGATAAGACAGCGATGACAGACCTTGTTTGGGAGCGGAAGTATGAAATTGATTCACTTTGCTACCCAGTCCAGTTAGCTTATCTATTATGGAAAAGCACTAATCACACGGGTCATTTTACCGAGGAATTTAGGCTGGCTTTGCATCAGATTATCGATGTATTTAAAACGGAACAAAAGCATACGGAGCAAAGTCCATATCGTTTTGAACGAGAAAATGTGCGTCAATCAGATACTTTAAATAATAATGGCAAAGGAACAGATGTAAGTTATACGGGAATGTCTTGGAGTGGCTTTAGACCAAGTGATGATGCGTGTATGTACGGTTATCTTGTGCCAAGTAATATGTTTTTGGTCGTAGTGATGGATTACGCTAAAGAAATAGCGGCACAGTTTTACCCGGATGATAAGGAATTAACCCAAGCTAGTTCAGAGTTAAGAGAAGAAGTCGCAACTGGAATTGAAACATACGCTAAACAAGCGCACCCGTATTACGGCGATGTTTACGCTTATGAAGTTGACGGAACTGGGCGTAAGTTATTTATGGATGATGCGAATGTGCCGAGCTTACTCGCTGCGCCGTATCTTGGTTTTTGTGAGAAAAATGATCCAGCATATCAAGCGACTAGAAAACTCATTTTAAGTCGAGAAAATCCTTATTTTGTAGAAGGTAGCGTACTTACTGGAATTGGTAGTCCTCATACGCCAGATCATTATGTTTGGCCGATTGCGCTCAGTATTGAAGGGTTAACCGCAGAAACAGAAAGCGAGAAACAAGCGATTTTAGAGATGTTAATAGCTGGTGATGGCGGAACGGATTACATGCATGAAGGAGTAAATGCTTCCAACCCAGCTGAATTCACTCGCGACTGGTTTGCTTGGTCGAATGCGATGTTTAGTGAATTTGTCCTAAGTTTATGTGGTGTATATGTAAAGGGAAGTCCATTAAGTAAATAAAAAAGAAAAGTCTGGGCGAAAAACTCAGGCTTTCTCTTACTATCAAAGGAGAAAAAAGAATGAAACTTATTGATAAATTCTCAGTTATTAGTGATTGGATAATACGGCTTGTTTGGACGAATTTAGTATGGCTCTTTCTTGTATTAATGGGCGGGATTGTGCTTGGTTTTATGCCAGCGACAGTTGCCCTTTTTACGATTACGAGAAAATGGGCGAGAGGCAATTTAGACACGCCTGTTTGGAAATCAGCTTGGCAAACTTATAAGCAAGTATTTGTTTCTGCTAATTTAGCAGGTGGGGTTTTTGCTGCCATTGGGATATTTCTTTATGCTGATTTACGGATTGTTTTTGAACTGATGCAAGGATTTTGGTCGACCATTTTATACTTTTTCTTGATGTTCTTACTTTTTCTCGTTGGTATTGCCTTTTTACAGTATTTTACCGTATTTGTTCATTTCCAAATGAAAAATGTTCGCGCTTATGTTGGTCAAGCATTCTTACTAGCTATTACAAGTTTTAAAAATACCTTTATGATTGTGGTTGGACTTGTTTTTTGTGCATGGTTGATTTCTAAAATGCCAGCTTTTATTTTGTTTATCTCGGGCGTTTTACCAAGTTATTGGATAATGAAAATCAACTTACACCGTTTCAAACAAATGGAGCCAAAGTAACCCCTTACATTATTTTTGATAGTATGCAATAATCAGAAAGGAAAAGGGGGCAGGGAATTAGAATGACACAAGAATTACCACGTAAGCGCGTTTTTAAAAGGATGTTATTAATTTTTTCTTTAACAAGTCTTTTTACCGTGAGTTTGTTACTTTTTTTCATTTATAAATATTATACCAACATTCAGCTAGATACCAATCTCCAAAGAGCGGAAACTATCGCCAGCAAGCAGTTGGAAGCTTTAACTGAAAAGCAAAAGGCATTAATTAGTTTAACGCAAGATATTTACCGCAATAGTGATTTGATGCAAGATGTTCAAATTGCGATGACAAATGACTACGGTAGCTACACCGAGCAAAATATCGACAACTATTTTAAAAGTAAAAATTTTTATTCTGTAGATATGCAAACCTATTTACAGTCTTATTTTTCGTATGATGAAGATATTATTGCGCTTCAACTCATTTCGGATGACGGAAGCTACTCCTATACATTCCCGAGCCGTTACCGTGAATGGAAAGAAACTGTTGATACATATGGTGAAGAAAATATTGCCAGTCAAGCATCGAAACAAGGAAATTTTTATACGATAGAAAATAAAATTGTCGTGAAGCAGCCGATTAACGATCCGAGTACATTAAAACAAATGGGCTATCTATTGCTTTATATTGATCCGACCTTTTTAAACAAATGGATTACGAAAGATTATAAAAACTCGATTTTCCAAATAAATAATACTAAAGGAGCCGAGTTATATTCCAATCACCCTGCAAAACAAATAACTCCACCCGAAAAACAAGGCTGGATGAATGTAGATAATAAGAAAATCTACTTTCAAAAAACAGAGGATGAAACTACTGGCTTAAAAAATAATACTTTTTTATATCGTGTCACGGATGATAGTGCGCCACTAATAGAGTTGACTTTATTTGGGATTGGTTTGTTACTCGTTATTTTTTCTATTAGCGTTAATTTTGTGATAAGCAGGCGCTACTCCAAGCGGATTTTGACAATTATTGGTGGGATGAACCGAGTAGAAAATGGAACGCTTGATGCAAAACTTCCTGTCGATAATAACGGGGATGAACTGACGATGATTAGTGAGCGATTTAACCATATGACTGAAAATCTCGACGCTTATGTGAAGAAGGTCTATAGTCTCGAAATGGAAGAACAAAAAGCGCGACTCAAAGCGCTTCAAGGACAAATGCAACCTCATTTTCTTTATAATTCTTTAGAAGCAATTAGGATGAACGCGCGGGTAGAAGGGGCAAAAGAAACAAGTGATATGATCTACCAACTTGCGACGTTATTACGCTATACTGCTAACCATCGCGAAATCACGACTTTAGGCGAAGAAATCAATTATGTAAAACAATATGTTCGTTTTATGGAAATGCGCCACGAACAGCCGATTAAGCTAGAAATCCATATTGAAAAGCGTTTTAATCATACGCATATTCCAAGATTTGCCTTGCAGCCGCTCATTGAGAATTTTTTCAAATATGCCTATAAAGAAAACCAACATCCAGTAGTTACTATTACAGTCACGGCGGAAAATAACAATTTACAATTTCAAATAAAAGATAATGGCAAAGGGATGGACGCGGAAAAACTAAAAGAAGTGCAAGAAACGATTGAAAGTAAAGCTGAAACAAACCACATCGGCCTAGCTAATTTAAACAAACGACTGCAACTTTTATATGGTGAAGCTTACTCATTAACGATTACAAGTAAGCCAAATGAAGGTACAATCATTCTATTTCAAGTACCTCAAAATACGGGAGGAGAAAAGTGATGCTAAAAATAGTACTAGTAGACGACGAACCCCTTATCCTTAAAGGTTTAGAAAGCATTATTCCAGAATTTGAGCAAAACATTGAAATTGTTGGGACAGCCAAAAATGGCGCACTAGCCCTAGAGTTATTTGCGGATCAAGAAGTGGATGTCCTTTTAACAGATATAGAAATGCCTGTGATGAACGGTTTAGAATTAATCGATGCATGGAAAAAACGCCAACCGACGACTAAAACCGTCGTTCTTTCCGGATTTGAAGATTTTCATTATGTAAAACGTGGGCTTTCAGCGGGAATCGAAAATTATTTATTAAAACCTTTAAACGAACAAGAATTAAAAGAAACATTCGTACAAATAGAGAAAAAACAAGTGACAGATAATGTCGTACCAAGGGAAGAAGCGTACTACATTCTACGGGACAATACAATTTGGCGTTGGCTAAATTTACGAATTAATAAAGAAGAATGGGAAGAGCGCTTGGCGTTATACGATATGACTTTAAATCAAAACGAGAGCGCCGTCCTCATCCAGATTCAACCAACCAAAGAAATCGACATAGCTGAATGGAAAAAGCTTTCTGAATACTACCGGCGCACTTATCCATTTATGCTGCTTACTCCAGAAAATGAAATCATCTTAGGAATAACCGAAAAAATCTCTATATCCGAACAAATTTTAGCGATTCATCAAGAGATTAAAAAACGAATCTCGAATGAAGCTTTTTATATATTTATTAGTGAAAAAGTACAAGGGGAGATAATGTATCCGCAAGCATTTCGTCAACTGACAAGATTACTTCCAGAACGACTTGTAAAAGAGTCCGGCAGCTTAATTGCTTACCAAAAACGTACGAAACATACTTGGCGACCAAAAAGAAAACAACATCAACTTGCAAAACTACTCGTAATGAATAATGAAAAAGAAATCAAAATATGGATCAACAACTTTTTTAAAGAATGGAACGATCATAAATTAGAAAGCGATCCGCATCAAATGCTCCATATTTTGAATGAGCTGCTTGTGATGATGGCAGAATCAGACCCTAAAGAATTAAGTGAGTCAATGGGGCGAATTGCAGAAGAAACAAGTATTGAGGGGCTAGAAGAAGCGACACTTAACTATGCTATTCGTTACTACAATCGTAAAAAACAAACCGATGAATCAAAAAGCCCTATTATCCAAAATGTATTATCATATATTACCGAACATTTTGCAGAAGGGATGTCTTTAAAAACGCTTGGCAACGATTTCCACATTAATGCTGTTTATCTCGGGCAACTTTTTCAAAAAGAAATGGGTGAGCATTTTACGGATTATTTAAATCGCTACCGAGTTAACTATGCGAAGGAAGAATTGCTGCAAACAAAAGATAATTTAACGATCATTGCTGGAAAATCTGGTTATACCGATATGGCTTATTTTTATCGACAATTTAAAAAGCACACAGGAGAAACACCAAATCGCTACCGAAAAATCCATCAATAAGATTATTTCTAATGTTTGTCTATAAATCTAAACATCCGCAACTATTTTAACCCTTGGAAAAACGATAAACTAAAGATGTTGAAAGCACTTACAAAAAAGAGGGGTGGATGGATTGAAAAAAGTTTTATCACAAATTCGAGCTAATCGGATTTGGCTATTAATGGTACTTCCAGGTGTCCTTTGGTTCCTGGTTTTCTCATACTTACCGATGTTTGGTACAGTGATTGCGTTCAAAGATTACAAGATTGATGGGAAAGGATTTTTATCCAGTATTATGAACAGCGACTGGGTGGGGCTTGAAAATTTTAAATTCCTATTCCAAACAAACGACGCTTTTATTATTACCCGAAACACCGTTCTCTATAATTTAGTATTTATTATTGTGGGACTATTTCTTGGTGTCGCACTTGCTATTATTTTTAACAGCCTACTAAATAAACGAGGAGCAAAAATTTATCAAACAGGAATGCTTTTCCCCCATTTTTTATCATGGGTAGTTGTGAGTTATTTCTTATTTAGCTTTTTAAGTGAAGATAGCGGACTCATGAACAATATTTTACTTGCATTCGGACAGGACCCGATTTCCTGGTATAACGATCCGAAATACTGGCCGTTTATCCTTATCATGATGAATGTCTGGAAAGGGCTTGGTTATGGAAGTATTGTTTATCTTGCAGCGATTGCCGGAATTGACCGGACATACTACGAAGCCGCGATGATTGATGGAGCTGGTAAATGGCAACAAATCAGACATGTAACGATTCCTGCACTAACGCCACTGATGGTTATTTTAACGATTTTGAATGTCGGGAAGATTTTTAACTCTGATTTTGGTTTGTTTTATCAATTACCGCGAAATTCAGGACCACTTTATCCTGTGACGGATGTTATTGATACATATGTATACCGTGGTTTAACGTCACTTGGAGATATGAGTATGAGTGCGGCAGCTGGTTTCTATCAGTCAATTGTCGGCTTTATTCTAGTGTTACTCACTAACTACATCGTGAAAAAAATAAATCCGGAATATGGCTTATTTTAAAAAAGGAGGCGAGGAACTTTGGCAGAACAGCTTGAAGCGGTAAGTGAAATAGAACAAGTCCGAGGCGAAATGGAAAAACCAGCAAAAAACCAGCCAGCAAAAGATATTATCGGTTTTGGCAAAAAGATGAATGTGGCGATGAACGTTATGCTCGCTTTCTTAGCGCTCATCTGTATTTTTCCATTTTTATATATTATTGTTATTTCTTTTTCGAGCGAAACATCTCTGGCGGCAAATGGCTTTCAACTAATACCGAAAGAGTGGAGCATGGAAGCGTACGAGTATTTATGGAAGATGAAAGGTCAGCTTTTACAATCATATGGCATCACGATTTTAGTTACAGTTATAGGTACTGTGTGCAGTGTTGCAATGATTGCGCTTTATTCTTACGCAATATCCAGACCACAATTTAAGTATCGCCGTCAATTCACATTTCTTGCCTTCTTCACGATGCTGTTTAGTGGCGGAATGGTGCCAGCATATATCGTTATGACACAATTCTTGCACTTACGAAACAGCATTTGGGCGATGATTTTACCACTAGCAATGAATGCTTTTTACATTATGATTATGCGCACGTTCTTTTTACGGTCTATTCCAGAACCAATACTTGAGGCAGCTCGAATTGAAGGGGCTGGGGAACTAAGAATCTTTTTACAGATGGTCGTCCCGCTTTCCTTACCAGGGCTTGCGACAATCGCGCTTTTCTCTACGCTCGGTTACTGGAATGACTGGTTCCAAGCATCACTTTATATTGATAATCCAAATTTAGTTCCGTTACAATCGCTACTTATGAAAATTGAAAACAACTTAGAATTCATGCGGCAAAACTCTGAAATTGCTTATACTGCCGGCGCATTTAAGTCCATACCACAAGACGGTGCAAAAATGGCGATGGTTGTTATTTCGACATTACCAATTGCGATTACCTATCCGTTCTTCCAAAAATACTTCATTAGTGGACTGACCATTGGCGGCGTAAAAGAATAAAAAAGATGGAGGGAATTTAATGAAAAAGAAATGGGGAGTAATCATCGCATCACTCTGCTTGCTACTAGTTTTAGGGGCGTGCGGAAGCGATGAGAAAGCAGATGCAAATGAAGTTCCGACACTGAAATGGTACATGATTGGTACACCTCAAAAAGACACAGAAAAAGTAATGAAAGAAGTAAATAAATATACCGAAGAAAAAATTGGTGTCAAAGTAGAAATGACACAAATCGACTGGGGCGACTACGGCAAGCGGATGCAAACCGTTATTAACTCCGGAGAAAACTTTGATATTGCTTATTCAGCAGCAGGAGAATTCGTTTCTTATTCGCAAAAAGGCGCATTCTTGCCATTAAATAAATACCTAGATAAAGAAGGCAAGAAAATGAAAGCAGAATTAAATGATGTTCTTTGGGAAGGGGCAACGATTGACGGTAATATTTACGGTGTACCTTCCAACAAAGAAGTCGGCGAACAACAAGTCTATGTTTTCAATAAAAATCTAGTAGATAAATATAAAATGGACATATCAAAAGTAAAAAACTTCAGTGATTTAGAACCAATGTTAAAAACAATTAAAGAAAACGAACCAAGCATCACACCAATTGGCGGGAATAAAGACTTTAAGCCAGCATTTTCATATGATTATTTAATTGATAACGCTGTGCCGCTTCCATTTGCCGTGAACCAATACGAAGATACTGGTAAAATCGTTAACTTCTATGAACAACCAGATACGTTAGAAACCTTAAAATCGCTTCATAGCTTCTACCAAAAAGGCTACGTTACAAAAGATATTGCGACATCGACAGATCCATGGTCTTACGATAAAGAAAACTGGTTTGTACGTATTGAGAAATACCAACCATATGCAGAAAATATTTGGGATAAAAATACAGGTGGTAAATATAAAGTAGTCACACAACCCATTGCTGAAACACCTATCATTAAAAATAACTCAGTCACAGGCGCAATTCAAGCTGTATCCGTGACAAGTCAACATCCTGAAGAAGCAGTGAAATTCCTTGATTTACTGAACACAGATGAATATTTACGCAATTTGGTTGATAAAGGAATTGAAGGCACCCATTATAAAGAGTTAGATGATGGCAAAATTCAAGATTTACCAGCACGCGTCGAGCGTTATAGTATGCCAACTTATGCACTTGGAAATCACTTCATTTTAAAATTATATGAAGATGAACCAGCAGATAAATGGGATCAATTTAAAGAGTTCAATAAAAAATCAGTAGCATCACCGGGCTTAGGTTTCTATTTCGACTCATCTAAAGTAAGAACAGAAATCGCTTCAATTACAAATGTTTGTAATGAATTTGCCCCAGCACTTTTAACCGGAACAGTCGATCCAGTAGAATATACAGAGAAATTCAAAGCTAAATTAAACGATGCGGGTATGAAAAAAGTAATGAAAGAAATGCAAAAACAATACGACGAATATCGCGCCACGCAAGAATAAGCACCGGAAAGGACTTAGTTTGACTAAGTTCTTTCTTTTTTTGTGTAACAGTTTTTATATAATTGTGTAACAGTTTTTATATAATTGTATAACAGTTTTCGAGACGGTAATCTTGCAATAATTCTTTTGAGTAGTATAATAAGTCTAGTGAATGAGATTTTATTATAATCTGTACTACTTAAATATAAATAACTTATATAACAAAAGGATGATAAAGATGGAAAAGCATGAAAAAGACCAAACAAAAGGTAAATCAGGAGCAGACTTAGTTGTTGATAGTTTAATAAATCAAGGAGTAACGCATGTTTTCGGTATTCCAGGTGCGAAAATTGATAAAGTTTTTGATGTAATGGAAGAACGCGGACCAGAGTTAATTGTCAGTCGTCATGAACAAAATGCGGCGTTTATGGCTGCTGCTATCGGTCGTCTAACGGGGAAACCTGGTGTTGTGCTTGTAACTAGTGGGCCTGGCGCATCGAACCTTGCGACAGGGCTCGTAACCGCAACAGCAGAAGGAGATCCTGTAGTGGCGATTGCGGGAAACGTAACTAGACAAGATCGTCTGAAAAGAACTCACCAATCGATGGATAACGCTGCACTTTTCCGTCCGATTACAAAATATAGTGAAGAAGTAGTTCACGCTGAAAGTATTCCAGAAGCAATCACCAACGCTTTTCGTTCAGCAACAGAACCGAACCAAGGCGCGGCTTTCGTGAGTTTGCCACAAGATATAGTGAACGAACCAAATGTACCTGTAAAAGCAATTCGTCCACTTGCTAAACCAGAAAATGGACCAGCTTCTAAAGAACAAGTCGCTAAATTAGTTGCTCGTTTGAAAAAAGCGAAATTACCAGTATTGTTATTAGGTATGCGTGCCTCAAGCCCAGAAGTAACAGGTGCTATTCGTCGTTTACTGCAAAAAACAAGTATTCCAGTAGTAGAAACTTTCCAAGCAGCAGGTGTGATTTCGCGTGATTTAGAAGATAACTTCTTTGGACGTGTAGGTCTCTTCCGCAATCAACCAGGTGATATTTTGCTAAATAAAGCCGATTTAGTTATTACGGTAGGTTATGATCCAATTGAATACGATCCGAAAGCTTGGAATGCTTCAGGCGATAGAACGATTGTACATTTAGATGACATCCGTGCTGATATTGACCATTACTACCAACCAGTGACCGAATTAGTTGGAAATATTGCACTTACATTAGATCGTGTTAATGCGAAATTTAGCGGTTTGGAATTAGCTGATAAAGAACTTGAAACGTTAAAAGAACTTCATGCGCAATTAGAAGAAAGAGATGTACCACCAGAAAGTGATGAAACAAATCGCGTACATCCGTTATCTGTCATTCAAACGCTTCGTTCGGCGATTGATGATAATGTAACCGTGACAGTCGATGTTGGCTCGCACTACATTTGGATGGCGCGTCACTTCCGTTCTTATGAGCCACGCCGTTTACTATTTAGTAATGGTATGCAAACGCTTGGTGTCGCTCTTCCTTGGGGAATTGCTGCTACACTCGTACATCCAGGCGAAAAAGTTGTTTCGATTTCAGGTGATGGCGGCTTCTTATTTTCGGCAATGGAATTAGAAACAGCTGTCCGCTTGCGTGCGCCACTTGTGCACCTTGTGTGGAATGACGGAAGCTATGATATGGTCGCTTTCCAACAAAAAATGAAATACGGTAAAGAAGCAGCTGTTCGTTTTGGCGATGTCGATATTGTTAAATTCGCCGAAAGCTTCGGTGCAAAAGGACTTCGTGTGACTAAACCGTCAGAACTTAGCGACGTATTAAAAGAAGCGCTTGAAACAGAAGGCCCAGTCGTTGTAGATATTCCAATTGATTATCGCGACAACATCAAACTAGGTGAAACATTACTACCGGACCAATTTTATTAAAAAGCAAAAAATCTCTCGGGCTTTCCGGGAGATTTTTTTAGTTAAAGGTTGACTTGGAGTGAACTTCAAGGTATATGCTGTAATAGTACTAGAAATTAACTAGGAGGGTTTCCAATGGAATATGTGAAATTTGGCAATACTGGGATGGACGTTTCGAAAATTTGTTTAGGAACAATGGGCTTTGGCGACAAAGATAAATGGATTCATAAATGGGTTTTGGATGAAGCGAATAGCCGCCCAATCATTAAAAAAGCACTTGATCTGGGTATTAACTTCTTTGATACTGCAAATATTTATTCTTACGGCGAAAGTGAAAAAATTGTTGGTCGAGCGCTCAAAGACTATGCTAACCGAGATGATATTGTCTTAGCCACAAAAGTACACCAAACGATGCGCCCTGATCGTCCGAATAGCGGCGGTTTATCGAGAAAAACCATTTTAAGTGAAATTGACCATAGTTTAAAACGCTTAGAAACTGATTATGTCGATTTATATATCATTCACCGTTTTGATGAAAATACACCAATTGAGGAAACAATGGAAGCTTTGCATGATGTCGTTAAGTCAGGTAAAGCACGTTATATCGGTGCAAGTGCAATGTATGCTTGGCAGTTCCAAAAAGCGCAACGAGTTGCTGAAAGAAATGGATGGACAAAATTTGTTTCCATGCAAAATCATTACAACATGATTTACCGGGAGGAAGAACGAGAAATGATTCCGTTTTGCCGAGATGAAAAAATTGCTATTACCCCATATAGTCCATTGGCTTCAGGTCGATTAACACGCGATTTTGCTGAAACAACTAATCGTTCTAAAACAGATCCAATTCAAAAATCTAAGTACGATGGCATGATGAATTCGGATAAAGGAATTATTGAACGGGTAGCTGAACTTGCTTTACAACATGAAGTGTCGCGGGATAAAATTGCTTTAGCATGGTTGTTAAATAAAGATGAAATCACTTCGCCGATTATTGGCGCTCAAAAAGAAAGTCATTTGGAAAGCGCGATTGGAGCACTGGATATTAAATTAACGGAGGCGGAAGTTAACTATTTAGAAGAACTATATATCCCGCATCCAGTAGTGGGTGCTCTCCCTACGAGCAAGTAAAAATATTAAGCATGAGTTAAAAGAAAAACTAACTCATGCTTTTTTTTATGGAAAAAGCTATTGACAAATAATTTGCAACCGTTTACAATAAAGTGGTATTAAAAATAGTTAAAGCTGTATCTTTTGAGAACTTGGATATTACAGTTGATTTTGAAATAAGAGGTGGAGAAATGGAGTATAAAGACTTATCACCAGCTGTGCAAAGTGAAGAACAGTTAAGACAGCTTATTCAAGAAAAAGTAGCAGCAAAAGAGACGAACTTTCCATCGGAACGAGCGCTTGAGAATGAACTAGGTGTTAGCCGGACCACGCTTAGAAGGTCACTCGATACACTCGAAAAAGAAGCTGTTATTCAAAAAAGAAATCGTAAAGGAATCGATATTAACCAAAAGCAAACAATCAATATTTTAAAAATGAATTCCATGAGTAGTCAACTTCCTGGTGAACAAAAGGTAGAGGTATTATCCCAAGAGATAGTGGAGGGCGTAGATGATGTAAATCGCTTTTTGGTACTTGATGAAGACAAGCCTATATTTAAATTAGTACGACGGAGAATTGTTGAAAAAAAGCCATTTTCTTATGAAATTTCATTTGTAGATAGTGTCAGGTTTTCTGGGATTGAGAAGATTGATTTAAATAATTCTTCACTCTACAACGTTTTAGAGAGGGAATTTGGTATTAAACCCACCTATGGACGTGAAGAATTGCGTTTTGTATCTGCGAATGAAAAACTTGCGGAAGCTTTGAAGGTGCCACTTAATACCCCGCTTTTTGAAGTTGTGAGTAAAGCATTTGACCAAAATGATGAACCGTTTGAGTACAGCAAACAATATCTAATCGGTAATCAAATCAAATACAAAATTAATGCGAAAAATATATTTGATTACTTGGAGGATGAGTAAACATGGCAGCTAAACAACCACTATTTGAAGTAATTGCTTCGAAAATAAAAGATAGTATTAATCGTGATGAATATAAAACGGGAATGCTTATGCCAAACGAAACCGCGCTACAAGAAATTTATTCCAGTAGCCGGACAACGATTCGTCGTGCAGTGGACTTATTAGTAGAGGAAGGGCTTGTCGTACGTAAAAATGGTGTGGGCCTTTATGTACAACCAAAATTAACCGCACAAAATATTTTAGAAATGACAGGTGTTATGAAAAATGATACCAATGAAAATTTAAAGAAAGATATGAAAGACTTTTACATTCGTAAAGCTGGAAAATTTTACGCAGAAATATTTGGAATGAAAGAAAATGAACTCGTTTACTCCATTAAGTTTGTACAAAAAAGTGAGCACAGTTCTACACTAGATCGTTTAATTTTACCACTAAGTTTATACCCTGATTTACAAGCAAAGGATTTTCAAATTATTAATATTATTGAGCTTGTTAATTCAGGTAAATATAAATTATTTGAGCTTGAGCAGGAACTTCAACTTATTTTAGCTGGGAATGAGCAAATCAAAAATATGCATTTAAACGAAAATGATCCTGTTTTTAAATTAAGTAGTGTTTTTTATGCAGAAAATAATATGCCAATTGCCATCCAATATCATTATGAAGATGCTGAATCAACCAAATATGTAGTTGATTTTAACTGATAATAAGGAGGAAGAAAAATGATTCAATTTCTAAGAGTAGACCATCGTTTATTACATGGGCAAGTAGCGGTATCTTGGTTTAATGCTTTAGATGTAAATACAATTTTAGTAGCAAATGATGGGGTAGCAGCAGATGACTTTCGTAAATCTGCAATACGTTTGGCTAAACCCGAGGCCGCAAAACTAGTTATGAAAAGTATCGCTGAAAGTATTGACTCCATTAATTCGGGAGTGACTGATAAGTATAATTTACTTATTGTTGTAGAATCTGTTGAAGACGCTTACAAGCTAATCCTTGGTACAAATGGAAAGATTCCAATGCTAAATCTTGGAGGAACTAAGCAAAGAGAAGGGACATCTAACTACTCAAAAGCAGTCAATTTAACCCCTGAAGAAGTGGAAAAACTAACAGAGCTTCAAAAAGAAAAAATTGATGTATTTATGCAACAAGTGCCAAACGAGAAAAAAGTAACTTTTGAAGCATAAAAGACGAAAGAAGGGATAAATTATGGAACAGTTTGGAACAGCAATTTTGCTTGCACTTGCAGCAATGCTTGCAAATGGAGAATATTTATTTGGTTCATCAATGCTATCAAGACCACTTGTAACATGTACGCTTGCCGGACTCATCATGGGCGACGTGCAAATGGGAATTATTATGGGAGCAACTTTAGAATTAGCTTTTGTAGGATCGTTTTCTATTGGTGCATCTATTCCACCAGAAATTATTTCAGGAAGTATTCTAGGAACGGCCTTTGCAATTGCAACTGGTGAGAGCACCGCCGTAGCGTTAGCACTTGGTATTCCAATCGCCTCTTTAGTACTTGTCGTAAAAAATCTATGCTTTATTTTCGTACTACCATACTTTGTTCATAAAGCGGACAAATACGCACTCGAGGGAAATTCAAGAGGGATTAGCCGAATGCAATTACTAGGTGGATTTTTATCAATTAACTTACCAATCGGTATCATTGTTGCAACGTCCTATTTAGTTGGAAGTCCAGTGATTCAAAACGTACTTGATGCCATCCCAGCTTTTGTTATAGCAGGACTTGGTATTGCGACAGGTTTACTACCAGCATACGGTTTTGCTTTGCTACTAAAATTAATGGTCAACAAGAAGAATGCAGTATTTTTCGTATTTGGCTTTGCTTTAGCAGTTTACTTAAAAGTACCTGTAACAGGAGTAGCAATTTTCGGAGCTTGTTTAGCACTAATTTTAACAGGTTATGCAACACTTAAAAATGACAATGGACCAACGAAAAATAATACAGAGCCAGCACTTGCGAATGATGGAGGTATTAACTATGAAGATGAAGAATTCTGATGTATTAACAAAAAAAGACTTAATGAAAGTTTTCTGGCGTTCGTTCACAATGGAATGGTCATGGAACTATGAACGACAATCCAACCTAGGTTACGGCTTTTCCATGTTACCTGCCTTAAATAAAATTTTTAAAAATGATAAAGATAAACGAATTTCTTCCTATCAAAGACATTTAGAATTTTATAATGTAACGCCTTGGCTTTCCACTTTTCCACTTGGGATTTCGATTGCGATGGAAGAGCAATCAGCGAAAGATAATAACTTTGATACCGACTCCATCAATAATATAAAAGTAGCTTTAATGGGACCTTTAAGTGGAATTGGGGATTCATTCTTCTGGGGAACTTTACGAGTAATCGCTACAGGTATTGGAACTTCCCTTGCTTTACAAGGAAATATGTTAGGACCGATTTTATTCCTTCTTATTTTTAATATTCCAGCTATTCTGACTCGTTATTATGGGTTATTCATTGGTTACAATATTGGCGCTAATTTTATCGAAAAAATTCAAAAAACTGGATTAATGGATAAACTGTCTTATGGTGCTTCGGTTATTGGGCTAGCTGTAGTCGGAGCCATGGTCGCCACGATGGTAAACATTAATATGCCAATGAAATTTGGTTCTGGTGATGATGCAGTAACGATTCAAAGCGTTTTTGATGGTATCGTTCCAGGAATACTAGCACTTGGTTTTACCTTCTTTATTTTCTGGTTAGATAAAAAAGGACTTAAAGCACACTGGATTCTTTTATTAATCGCAGGAATTGGGATTTTAGGAGCATTCACTGGTTTATTAAAATAAGTAGGTGAAAAAATGAAAAATATGGATTACTATATCCGGTCAGAACAAGATGTTTATGAAAATATAATCCGAAATCGGAAGGAACTTTTACAAGACATCCTTCAGATGAAGCATACGGATTATGAAGCTATCGTAATTTTTGCAACAGGATCAAGTTCTAATGCAGCGTTCTCGGCACAGTTATACATGTCGGCGAAACTAGCTGTACCGGTTTATGTAGAAGAACCGTCTACAGCAGCTAACTACATGCTTCATTTAAACAAAAACACATTATATATCGCTATATCCCAAGGCGGACACAGTTACTCCACTATTCATCTTGTAAAAGAAATTGAGCGTCAAGGCGGTATTGTTTTCACCTTAACGAGCAATTTAACGAGTCCAATTGCGAAAGCAGGTACGCACACAATTGATCTTGGAATGGGCATAGAAGAAATGCCATATGTCACACTTGGCTACAGTGCAACGATTCTAATGTTGAATTTAGTGGCGCTTGAGATGGCTCTTTTACAAAATAAAATGTTGGAGACGGAATATCAGACGGAAATTGCAGAATTGAAAAAAATTACCGCTCATTTACCACAAGTGATAGAGAAATCAGCTATTTGGGTAGAAGAGCATACACAAGAATTGATGGAAGCTGAGCGGATTTTCTTTATCGGTTATGGTGCCGCTTATGGTGTAGCTCGTGAAGGAGAAACAAAAGTAACGGAAACCATCCGAATTACTTCTTTTGGTAAAGAACTAGAAGAATATATGCATGGTCCTTATATAGGTTTATCCGAGAAGGACTATATTATCTTCATTGAGCCACAAGGATTACTAGAAGATCGTGCTCAAAAACTAAAACAATTTTTAAAAGGTCATGTAAAGAAAATCCGGACAATTTATGCAGATACAGGCGGAGAAAATGCGGATGACTTATTACTTGGTGTGCGGGCAGCAGAACTTCTAACACCATTATTTATGACTATCCCTGTTCATTTATTATCCTTTAAAATTTCTAAGGAAAAAGGCATTAATTTAGAAGTGTCTGCTTTTCCGGAATTCGACCAAATAACAAAATCCAAAATTTAATCATAGAAAGTAGGAATGAGTAGTGCTAAAATTTGATGAACAAAAAATGAAAGAAAACATGGAAGGGGCGCTGAAGTTACGCCCACAAATTAATGAAGTGGTAGACCAAATACACAACCGAGGATTTAGCAATATTTGCTGGCTAGGAATTGGCGGAACATACGCCTCTGCCATGCAAGCGGTGGTTCATATGAAAGAAAAAACAGCGCTAGAGACTTTTTATGAAAACGCAGCGGTATTTCTAACTACAGGTAATAAACGTGTCACCAAAGATACACTTGTAGTTATCTCATCAGTAACCGGAAGCACGCAAGAAGTAGTAGATGCAGTGAAAAAATGTAATGAAATTGGCGCGACTGTATTTGGATTTATTGATAAAGCAGAAACAGAACTTGCAAATTTAGTAGATCACTTAATCTCGTATCCGTTAAATGAACAATTGAAATTCTTTATGGTAGCAGATCGTTTTATGTATTTAGCAGGTGAATTTGATGATTATGATGCGTTTTATCAAGAAATGGATCAACATTTTGCTAAAGGGATTGTAAAAGTAGAAAAAGCGGCAGATAAATTTGGGCAAGAATTTGCCCTAAAACATCATCAAGACGACATTCATTATTTCGTTGGTGCTGGGAACCAGTGGGGTGCGACCTATTCTTACGCAATGTGCTACTGGGAAGAACAACACTGGATTAAAACAAAATCGATTGAGTCACATGAGTTTTTCCATGGCATGTTTGAAATTGTGGAGCGGGATACACCAGTTACTATTTACGTTACCGAAGACAGCCAGCGCTCATTAAGTGAACGGGTAGTTAATTTCATTCCGCAAATTTGTGCTAATTATACAGTAATTGATGCAAAAGATTACGATATGCCAGGTATTTCCGCTAAATTCAGAGGGGCGTTGTCGCCATTTATTATCCACGCAGTTAACAATCGTATTGATGTACACGTGGAAAAAATCAATTGTCATCCAATGGAAATTAGAAGATATTATCGTCAGTTAGACTATTAAAAAGGCGGTTTAGAAAATGAAAGCAATTTTTGTTTGTACTCACGGAAATGCCGCAAAAGAACTCATACAATCTGCTGAGATGATTTGTGGTAAACAAGAAAATACAAGTTTTGTTCCTTTTGAAGTAAATGAATCCGCGGAAAATTTACAGGCGAAAATTGCCAGTGAAGTAGCTAAACTCAATTTAACAGAAGGAATCCTATTTCTAACAGATTTAAAAGGTGGCACGCCATTTAATGTACTCGTTCGCCTACTTGATAATTTTAATGAAGTAGAACTTGTTGCAGGAGTGAATATTCCGCTTCTATTAGAGGCATTCCTCAGTCGGGAAGTACTATCCTTAAAAGAACTTGCGAATCAAGTTGCCGAAACTGGGCGGTTAGGCATTTATGAATATACCGCGCCACTTGAGGAAATAGAAGAAGATTTTTAAGAAAAAAAAAGACAGCCCAGGCTGTCTTTTTTTTTTCTTCCCCCTCGAACTCTTTCCGTTCTTACGTTATACTAAAAAGAAAACGATGGAGGGATGAAATGGATAAACAAAAAGAACAGCTCAGTGTGGAGGTGGCGAGACTTTATTATCAATCCGATCTCGGTCAGCAAGAAATCGCCACGCGCTTAGGTGTTTCTAGACCGACCGTTTCCAGATTGCTCCAAAACGCAAAAATAAAAGGATACGTCAAGATTGAAGTTCAAGATCCATTTTCTAATCTCGCAGAACTAGCGGCGGCTTTAAAAGAAAAATACCAACTAAAAAATGTTACCGTTGCTTTCAGTCAAACAAATGATTATAGTGAAATCACTAAGCAAATCAGCCAAAGTGCTGCAGAATATTTAGAAGAAATTATCCGTGATGGCGATATTCTTGGTGTGAGTTGGGGAACTACAATGTATAAAATTGCCCAAAAACTGACCCAATTAAAAGCAGAAATAAAAGTCGTCCAGCTAAAAGGCGGTGTGAGTCACTCTGATGTGAATACATATGCTGCTGAGACGTTAGCTTTATTCGGTGCAGCCTATGACACAGCACCAGTATCACTACCTCTGCCTGTTGTACTTGATAACCCGCTTACGAAACAAATGGTAGAAGCAGATCGTCATATAAAAAATATCATCGAACTTGGCAAAAAAGCCAATATCGCTATTTTTACAGTAGGAACTGTGCGTGATGAAGCCTTGCTTTTCCGCCTAGGCTATTTTTCTGATGAAGAAAAGGCTCGCCTAAAAGAAAAAGCAGTTGGTGATATTTGTTCGCGCTTTTTCACTATCAATGGAGAAATTGCCGATGGAAAAATGGACGAACGTACCATTGGCGTCAATTTGCATGATTTAAAACAAAAAGAAACAGCTATCCTTGTCGCAGGTGGTGAACGAAAAATAAAAGCAATTCACGGTGCGCTTTGTGGTGGTTATGCCAACCATTTTATTACCGACCAATTTACCGCAAAACAGCTACTTGAACAAAATTTCATCAATTAGTTTACAAATGTTCGTTAGTGCGGTATGATGAAACCAAATCCAATTTTAAAGGAGTTTTTACAATGATAATTGCCAAAATGATCGACCATACTGCTTTAAAACCAGACACAACGAAAGAACAAATTTTAACATTAACAAAAGAAGCAAGAGAATATGGTTTTGCTTCCGTATGCGTGAACCCAACTTGGGTAAAACTATCCGCTGAACAGCTGTCTGGAGCAGAATCCGTAGTATGTACTGTTATCGGTTTCCCGCTAGGAGCAAATACCCCAGAAGTAAAAGCTTTTGAAGTAAAAGATGCTATCAAAAACGGTGCAAAAGAAGTGGACATGGTTATCAACATCGGCGCACTAAAAGACAAAGACGACGAATTAGTAGAACGTGATATTCGTGCTGTAGTCGATGCTGCCAAAGGAAAAGCCTTGGTAAAAGTAATTATTGAAACTTGCCTATTAACAGACGAAGAAAAAGTTCGCGCATGTGAAATCGCTGTAAAAGCAGGAACAGACTTCGTTAAAACATCCACTGGATTCTCCACAGGTGGCGCAACTGCCGAAGATATTGCTTTAATGCGTAAAACTGTAGGACCAAACATCGGCGTAAAAGCATCTGGCGGAGTTCGTACAAAAGAAGATGTAGAAAAAATGATTGAAGCGGGCGCAAATCGTATTGGCGCAAGTGCAGGTGTTGCAATTGTTTCCGGCGAAAAACCAGCTAAACCAGATAATTACTAATTTTGAATGAAACCCCTTTATTATTATTCTCAAATGTGGCAAAATAAGGAGAATAGATAATCTGACTGGGGGAGTTTAAATGGCTGCAACCATCCGCGAAATAGCAGAAAAGACAGGCGTTTCAATTACGACGATTTCTCAAATTTTGAATGGTAAAGGGGAACGATTTAGCGACTTAACTCGTGAAAAAGTCCTAAAAACAGCAAAAGAGATGTCTTACAAACCAAACTTTTTCGCTAAAAATATGATTGTTAGTCACACAAACACCATCGGAATGATTGTCCCGGAAGTAACTGATCCTTTTTTCTCCCAAATGGTAAAAGGGGCGGAAGATTACTTAAATAAAGAAGGCTACATGATTATGCTCTGTAACTCTTCTAATGATAAAGAACGAGAAGATTTATATGTAGAAGAATTATTGCACCGGGCTGTCGATGGCTTAATTATCGCCAGCCCTAATATTCTGCTTTCGGGTGTTATTAAACGTATGGAAGAGAAGCGTTCACCGTATATTTTACTTGATCGTCAGCGAAATCCGAGGCAAGAAGGAAATATTGCAATTGATGATTTCAAAGGCGGTTATATGGCGACCGAGCATTTAATAAAGCTGGGCCATGCGCGCATCGGAATCATTATTTCGGATACATCTTTTTATAACGTACATGAACGCTACGAGGGTTACTTGGCGTGCATGAAAGACTATAAACTTACTGTAAAAGATGCTTGGATTGTGAGCGGGGATCAGACGATGAATGGCGGCTATGTTGCAACGCAAAAATTACTCCAAGAAAATCTGAGCGCTATTTTTGCAACCAATGATTTAATGGCGATGGGAACCTACCGAGCAGCACTCGAAAAAAACCTGAGCATTCCTAATGATCTTAGCGTCATCGGTTTTGATGATATTGAACTTTCCGAATATATGACCCCGCCACTTACGACAATCCGTCAACCAATTTATGGTATTGGCGAAATTGCTGCCGAACTATTACTAAAAAATCTCCAAAATCCAACCGAGAAATTAGAGAATCGTTTACTCGATATTTCACTAATCAATCGTAGTAGTACAAAAAGTATTGACAACCAGTAAGAGAGTAAGTTATAGTGAGCATGTTAAGCACATGTTCTTGTTTAGTAAAACGGTTTACTTAAAAAGTGTAACCGTTCTCAATAAAGGTACATAAAATGCTAAAGTGGACAAAAAGAAAGGGTGAAGAGAAATGAGAATGGTGGATATTATTTCCAAGAAAAGGGACGGCAAAGCTTTATCAACAGAAGAAATTCAGTTTTTCATTGATGGCTATACAAATGGGGAAATTCCAGATTATCAAGCAAGCGCTCTAGCCATGGCAATCTTTTTCCAAGATATGAATGACCAAGAACGCGCAGATTTAACAATGGCAATGGTTGGCTCTGGCGATACGATTGATCTATCCGCAATCGATGGCATCAAAGTCGATAAACATAGTACTGGTGGGGTTGGTGATACAACAACACTTGTTCTTGCCCCGCTCGTAGCAGCAGTTGGCGTGCCAGTCGCGAAAATGTCTGGACGCGGCCTAGGTCACACAGGAGGAACCATTGATAAACTAGAATCTATCGAAGGCTTCCACATCGAACTAGATAAGAAAGATTTCATTGACCTTGTAAACCGCGACAAAGTAGCAGTTATTGGCCAATCAGGGAACCTTACTCCAGCCGATAAAAAAATGTACGCGCTTCGTGATGTAACAGGAACCGTAAACTCAATTCCACTCATTGCAAGCTCCATTATGAGTAAAAAAATTGCAGCTGGCGCAGATGCAATCGTACTAGATGTAAAAACCGGTGCTGGTGCATTTATGAAAACCGACGAAGATGCGGAAAACCTAGCACATGCAATGGTTCGTATTGGTAATAACGTTGGTAGAAATACAATGGCAGTTATTTCTGATATGTCTCAACCACTTGGTGAAGCAATCGGAAATGCTTTAGAAGTAAAAGAAGCTATTGATACATTAAAAGGTCAAGGTCCAGAAGACTTAACTGAATTAGTTCTCGTACTAGGTAGTCAAATGGTCGTTCTTGCTAAACAAGCGGAAACCCTAAATGAAGCCCGTGCTAAACTAATCGAAGTAATCGAAAATGGTGCAGCACTAGAGAAATTCAAAACCTTCCTTTCTAATCAAGGCGGTGATGCAAGTATTGTTGACCATCCAGAAAAACTCCCACAAGCCAAATACCAGATCGAAGTACCCGCTAAAACATCCGGTTTCGTAAGCCAAATCGTTGCTGATGAAATTGGTATTGCTGCAATGATCCTAGGCGCTGGTCGCGCAACAAAAGAAGACGAAATCAATTTGGCTGTAGGTTTAAAGTTGCGTAAAAAAGTTGGCGAACAAGTCAAAGAAGGCGAATCTCTTGTAACGATTTTCGCTGACCAAGAAGATGTCGAAAATGTAAAAGCAAAAATTTACGAAAACATTCAAATTTCCGACCACGCAACAGCACCAACGCTTATTCATAAAGTGATTACAGAATAAAAGAAAGCTCCCAATTTAATTTGGGAGCTTTCTTTTTCAATTTTCCGCGGCTTCAATCTGTTCTAACATATCTGGCGTACTTAAATCGCTTCTAAGAAATTCTGTTGTTTGTGGTAACTGAAGCTCGAATTCAGTTTGTTGTGCAACTTCCACCGTACCTTCAAGCATTTCGTAATCAAATACGTGACCACCAATTTTGCGCATGTCATCAATGAAGTGTACATGATAACCCGAAACACCAATACCGCTAATATAAGCAGGTGTCCAGAAACCGACAATTGTACCAGTAATATATTCAAAGTGATACGTTGGCTGTTCCTTCACCGCTTCAATAAGTGGCGGATACGGTCTTTGTTGTTTCGGAACAACACGAGTGTCCACATAACGGAAATTCCCAGTCATTTTCACTGCGTAAAAAACGTTCGGTCCTTGTACTAATTCCGCGATTTTTTCTTCCACTGCTTGTTTCGAAGTAGGTTCTGAAACAGTAAAAGATGTGTCGGCTTCAAAAAAAGTAGTGCTCGCATAAGGTGTTGTGTCTTCTGGTTTTACTTTATAAGCTTGACCATCTGAGCGTATTTGAAAAGCTTCCCCGTCCAAAATAATTAGTTCGCCATCAAATTGATCAAGCGTTCCTATACCGAGGTCACCGTGTTGTAGTAATTCTTTAAAACTTGTCGTTCCGCTAAAAAGACCACCAACAAGTGCTGCCATTGTAGAATGCTGAAATAATCGATTTTTTCTTACTGTGTCCATCATTGCCACTCCTTGAATTGTTATATATAAAAAGTTGTTTTTAAATAATACAGTTTAATTTCTATATGTTCATTATACTACTTTATAACCTTAAACAAAAGATTTTAAACTGATTCTCAAAATAAACTGTTACTATAACAGATGGATAAACTGTAATATAAATAGGCTCCCGCTTCATGCGAGAGCCCATTTTAAACAAGTAATGTGTAAAGTGTTTGGTTATCATTAATCGGTATATAACTCGGATCAAAAGCAGCAACCCGGTCAAGCAAACCTTCATAATCATTTTTATTTTGCAACAAAACACCGATAATAACTGGTCCATTACCGCGATTGACTTTTTTCGTATATTCGAATTTGGTGATATCGTCATGTGGGCCGAGCACATCGTTAACAAACTCTTTCAAAGCCCCAGGACGTTGCGAGAAATTGACGATAAAATAATGCTTTAATCCTTCATGCAGAAGGGAACGCTCTTCAATTTCTTGCATTCGGTTAATGTCATTATTTCCACCGCTAACGATGCAAACAACTGTCTTGTCCTTAATCTCTTCACGGTAAGTTTCAAGTGCGGTAACGGATAGTGCACCAGCTGGTTCTGCGACAATCGCTTGCTTCGTATACATATCCAAAATCGTAGAACAAACAGCACCTTCAGAAACAGTTGTCACTTCATCGACTAATACTTTCGCATGTTGGAACGTTAAGCTACCAACTTCTTTTACCGCAGCCCCATCGACAAATTTATCAATCTTATCTAGTGCTACGACCTGATTTTGCTTTAAAGCTTCCGTCATCGAAGGCGCGCCGTCAGGTTCCACCCCAATGATTTTCGTGATAGGGCTCTTCGCTTTGAGATAGGTTGCAACACCGCTAATAAGTCCACCACCACCAATTCCAGCAAAAACATAATCTGCTTGCTCATGGGCTTTATTTAAATCTTTTACCATTTCTACAGCAAGAGATCCTTGCCCAGCAATAATATCAGGGTCATCAAACGGTGGGATAAAAGTTTGGCCATGCGCGGCAGCAAATTCTTTTGCAGCAGTTGCAGAAGCATCAAACGTATCACCAACTAAAACTACTTCCACATTACTACCACCGAAAAATTTTACTTGTGATACTTTTTGTTGTGGGGTGGTCGTCGGCATAAAAATCGTAGCTGGAACTGTCATTCGTTTACACGTATAAGCAACTCCTTGGGCATGGTTTCCAGCACTAGCACACGCGACTCCTTTTTCTAATTGCTCGGCTGACAATCTAGAAATAGCATAAAAAGCACCACGTAATTTAAAGGAACGCACTCTTTGCAAATCTTCACGTTTTAGATAGACATTGCAATGATATTTTTCCGAAAGATAAAAATCATATTCAAGCGGAGTATGTTTGACGACCGGCTTTAAGACATCATAGGCTTTTTCGACATCTTCTTCTGATACTAATAAGTCAACTAATTCCATCATCCTCACTACCTTTTCTTATATTGAATCCACTTTTTGTTCGTAGGCTTTAATCGCATCTATATGTTCAAATGTGATGGCGATATCATCAAGCCCGTTAATAAATTTATTTTTCCATGTAGCATCAATTTCAAAAGGGTAGGTACCAACTGAACTAATAACTTGTTGGTTGGGCAAGTCAATTGTCACATTCTCATCAGCAGTAAGTTTGGCTAGTTTTTCACGCGCTTCTCTAGGAAGGACAATAGGGAGCACGCCGTTTTTCGTACAATTCATATAAAAAATATCACTATAACTGCCAGCAATAATTACACGAAAACGATAGTCGAGTAGTGCCCATGCGGCATGTTCCCTCGAAGACCCACAACCAAAGTTATCCCCAGTAATCAAAATTGTCGCTTCTTGGCGGTCCGGAGCATTGAGCGGAAAATCCGGATTTGGTTTACGGTTCGGTAGGTAGCGCCAACTATCAAATAGAAATTCACCAAAACCAGTACGTTCGATTCGTTTTAAGAAACTTTTTGGAATGATTTGATCGGTATCAATATTGTCATTCATTAGTGCTACTGTTTTACCGATGTGTACTTTAATTTCCTCCACTGATAACCGCCTCCTTTCGTACATCAATAAAGTGTCCGTTGATTGCCGCCGCTGCAGCCATTGCTGGAGAAACAAGATGGGTACGTGCCCCTTTACCTTGGCGCCCCTCAAAATTACGATTTGAAGTAGAAGCACAATGGACACCATCTGGAACTTGGTCGGGATTCATTCCGAGACACATTGAACAACCAGGTTCACGCCATTCAAAACCAGCTTCTATAAAAATTTTATCTAGCCCAATAGATTCTGCCGCATTACGAACTTGGCGAGAACCAGGAACAACGAGTGCACGAATGTTATTTTTTACTTTGTTTCCTTTGACGATACGAGCGGCTTCTTCTAAATCAGAAAGTCTGGCATTCGTACAAGATCCAATAAACACATAGCCAAGCTCGATTTCTTCAGCAGTTTGACCAGGTTTTAGGCCCATATATTCATAAGCGCGCTCATAGTTCATATCTTTAATTTCCGGAAATGCTTTTGAAAAAGGGACACCCATCTCTGGATTTGTTCCCCAAGTGACGTACGGTTCTAAAATACTAGCATCCATTTCGATATGAAGGTCATATTCCGCATCTGGGTCTGTTTTAAGTGTTTCCCAATCACGAATGGCTTTTTCCATGTCAGAAGGAGCATATTCACGACCGCGAACATATTCAAAAGTAGTTTCATCTGGCGCCATCATGCCCATTTTTGCGCCGCCTTCAATTGCCATGTTACAAATCGTCATTCGTTCTTCCATGGACATATTGCGAATCGTTTCGCCATAATACTCGACGGCATAGCCAGTTCCAAAAGCGACACCATATGTGGCAATTAAATGCAAAATAATATCTTTTGCATAAACGCCTTTTGGAAGTTTTCCGTTAATTTCAATCCCCATAGATTTTGGCTTTTGTTGCCAAATAGTTTGAGTGGCAAAAACATGTTCTACTTCACTAGAGCCAATCCCGAAACCAATCGCGCCAAATGCACCATGTGTTGCCGTATGCGAATCTCCACATACAATCACTTTTCCAGGTTGAGTAAGACCAGTTTCAGGTCCAACCATATGAACGATTCCTTGTCGGTCGCTGCCCATATCAGCTAGCGTTACCCCGAATTCCTCGCAGTTAGTCTGTAATGCTTCAATTTGTTTTTTAGCAACTAGATCTTGAATATTGAAAATATCTTCAGTTGGAACATTATGATCCATTGTAGCAAAGGTTTTATCTGGTCTCCGCAGTGGACGATTTTCCATTCTTAATCCTTCAAACGCTTGAGGAGAAGTGACTTCATGAATCAAATGAAGGTCAACATATAATAATTGTGGTTCACCTTCTTTACCATAAATCACATGGCGGTTCCAAAGTTTATCAAAAAGTGTTTTCCCCATTTTATTCTCCTCCTTCAATTTGTTTTAGAACTTCATTTGTAAAATCGGTTGTGGAAGTATTACCTCCAAGATCAGCCGTTAAAAATCCAGCTTGCATTGTTCTTGCTGTAGCAGCATCAATTGCATCTGCTTCTTTAAAAAGAGAGAAAGATTGGCGGAGCATCATTGACACTGAAGAAATCATTGACATCGGGTTGGCAATATTTTGATTAGCAATGTCTGGTGCAGATCCGTGAATTGGTTCATATAAAGAAGGTCCGTCTTCCGCATGGCTAGCAGAAGGGAGCATGCCCAGAGAACCAGTAATAACAGAAGCTTCATCGCTTAAAATGTCACCAAATAAATTTTCCGTTACGATTACATCGAATGTCGTTGGTCGTTGAATCATTAGCATTGCAGCCGCATCAACATATAAATGCTCTAGTGTAATATCTGGATGACGGCTTGCTACTTCTTCAGCAATTTTGCGCCATAATTTACTTGAGGCTAGTACATTTGCTTTATCAACAGAAGTTACTTTTTTATTTCTAGTCGAAGCAATTTCGAATGCCTTTTCTATAATTCGTTCGATTTCTACGCGAGTATAGGTTAAAGAATCAATCGCCGCCTTGTCATCCCAATGTTTCGGTTTCCCAAAATAAAGTCCACCAGTCAACTCACGAACAACAACAAAATCAGTGTTTTCGACAATTTCCTTTTTTAAAGGAGAGAGGTGTGTGATAGAACTTGGAACTTGGATGGGACGGATGTTAGCGAAGAGACCAAGCGCTTTTCGTAGCGAAAGCAAGCCGTCTTCGGGGCGTCTCGGCGCGTTATCCCATTTAGGACCACCAATGGCTCCAAGTAAAATAGCATCTGCATCTTGGCACGCTTTTAAAGTTTCGGGGGGGATTGGATCACCAGTTGCATCAATTCCGGCTCCTCCAAAAGGATGCGATTCAATTTCAAATGTATGATTATATTTGGCAGCGATAGCTTCTAGTATTTTGATTCCAGAAGCCATAATTTCCGGACCAATACCGTCACCTGCTAAGGAAGTAATTTTATATGCCACGTTACTTTACCTCCTCGAAATCAGCTTGCTTACTTGTAGTTTTGCTTTTTCCAGATGCTTGCAAATAAGCTTTAGCACTAGCTGTTAAAACGTCAAAATCAATACCGATACCATGGAAATCAGTGCCATTAGCATCTTTAATGATGACATGGACTTCTGCTTGAGCATCTTGGCCTGCTGTAATCGCTTGAATACGATAATCGGTTAATTCAATATCTTGTTTCATTAGTCGGTTAATAGTATTATAAATGGCTTCAATACTTCCAGAACCTGTTGCTGCATCTTCTATTAACGCGCCATCACGTTCTTCAATCCGCACGATGGCACCTTGGACACCACCAGTAACGTACTGTACTTGTAAATGTTTTAATTCGAAAGCATCATGAGATTCAGAAGATTGACCAAGAATTAGCGCATGCAAGTCTTCTTCGGTCACGTCTTTTTTTGCATCTGCAAGTTGTTTGAAACGTTTAAAAGCATCTTTTTGTTCTTGTTCACTTAGCGTATAACCCATTTCTTCCATTCGTGTATTGAAGGCATGTTTTCCAGAAAGTTTGCCAAGGGGAAGAGAATTTTTATCAACACCAACAAGAGCAGGGGTGATGATCTCGTACGTATCTGGGTTTTTTAGAACGCCATCTTGGTGAATACCGGATTCATGTGCGTAAGCATTTCCACCAATTACAGCTTTATTACGCGGAACAGGCATACCAGACAAGCGGCTAATCAAATCACTTGAGTTTTTAAATTGATTTAAGACAATATTTGTTTCTGCTTGATAAAAATCTTTACGGATATGAAGTGCGACTGCTACTTCTTCAAGGGCTGTATTTCCGGCACGTTCACCAATACCATTAATCGTTCCTTCAACGCGTCTTGCACCATTTTCGATTGCAGCAAGCGCATTCGCAGTTGCCATACCAAGGTCATCATGGCAATGGGAAGCGAAAATAATATCATCAAATTGCTTTATTTCGCGGCGCAAATCTTGGAATAATTGCCCGAATTCGGTCGGGTTTGTATATCCGACTGTATCCGGAATGTTGATGACAGTTGCTCCTGCATCAATCGCTGTTTGCACTGCTTCAATCAGAAAAGCACGATCTGACCGTGTTGCATCTTCTGGTGAAAACTGTACTACTTCAAATTTTTGTCTAGCATAATTAATGTGGTGTTTAATGGAAGCAAGAACTTCCGCCCGACTCATTTTTAATTTGTATTCCATATGCACATCGCTCGTTGCTAAGAAGATATGTATTTGCGGGGAAACTGCATCTTTAAGTGCTTCTTCCGCGCGGTCAATATCCGCTTCAACACAGCGTGCTAGCCCTGTTACAGAACAATGTTTAATCGCTTTTGCAATTGCCTTGACGCATTCAAAATCTCCAGGAGAAGAAATCGGAAAGCCGGCTTCAATCACATCAATTCCAAGTTTTTCGAGTTGTAAGGCAATCTGGATTTTCTCCTTTACGTCAAAATTAACTCCAGGGGTTTGTTCGCCATCTCTAAGTGTAGTATCAAAAAACTGGATTTTCTTCATTCGATTTCACCTCTTGTTTTATATTAGATAGGGAAGCTTGGATTTTTCCTGCTTTCAGTATCAGTTTAAGAAAGAAACACGTTCTATCTTAAACTCATATGGAAAAAAGATAAACGGTTGCTAGGCGAGTTTTCGCCTAGCAATCCGAGTTAAGTATTAATGTTGTGGTTTGACAAATGGCATCATTTCACGAAGTTCTGCTCCAACTTTTTCGATTTGATGACCTTGTTGTTCTTTGCGCATTCTATGGAACTCTTTAAAACCATTTTTATTGTCGTTGATGAAAGATTTAGCAAAGTTACCATTTTGAATATCTGTAAGTACTTCTTTCATGGCTTTTTTCGTATCGGCAGTAACAACGCGAGGGCCGGAAACATAGTCGCCGTACTCTGCTGTATTAGAGATAGAGTGGCGCATTTTTTCCATGCCGCCTTCATACATTAAATCAACAATCAGCTTCATTTCGTGTAATACTTCAAAATAAGCAAGTTCAGGTTGGTAGCCAGCCTCAACAAGTGTTTCAAAACCAGCTTGGATAAGGTGAGTCGCGCCACCACAAAGAACTGCTTGTTCGCCGAATAGATCGGTTTCTGTTTCTTCTTTGAACGTTGTTTCGATAACACCTGCGCGAGTTGCGCCAATACCTTTTGCGTAAGATAGGGCCGTATCACGTGCGTTTCCAGTGGCATCTTGGTAGATGGCGAATAGGGAAGGGACAGCGCCACCTTCAACAAATGTGCGACGAACTAAGTGACCAGGACCTTTTGGAGCTACTAGGAAAACATCTACATCGCTTGGAGGATTAATTACATCAAAATGAATATTAAAACCGTGAGCAAAAACAAGTGCGTTGCCAGCTTTTAGGTTAGGTTTAATTTCGTTTTCATATGTTTCGCCTTGCGTTTCATCTGGCAAGAGAATCATGATAACATCTGCTTTTTCAGCGGCTTCGCTAACAGAATAAACATCAAAGCCATCATTTCTGGCAGATTCGGCAGACTTTCCTTCACGAATGCCGATAATAACGTTATTGCCATTGTCACGTAGATTTTGCGAATGTGCATGACCTTGCGAACCATACCCGATTACTGCTACTGTTTTACCTTCTAGTGCGTTGTTTTTTACTGCATCTTCATAATAAACTTTTGTCATTTTTCCTAACCTCCAACTAATTTCTTTTTATATTTCAGAATAGCGATGTGCTTTTCTGATGCTAACAAAGCAACGGGTTGCTTTGTAGTAAATGATTTAACCCATTTTTTTAGGGCTTCTTGTAAAGCCGGTTACGCCGGTTCTAGCCATCTGCTTAATGCCATATGGGCGAACTGTGTCAACGAAAGCATCAATTTTTTCGCTTGTACCAGTTACTTGGATAACAACATTTTTCGTGCCAACATCAATGACGGTGGCGCGAAAAGGTTCGATTACTGCGTTTAGCTCAGAACGTAAAGCAGCAGGGGAGTTGATTTTAAGTAAAGCTAGTTCGCGTTCGATATGCGCATCGTCAGTAATATCACTAACTTTGAGCACATCAATTTGTTTGTTGAGCTGTTTTGTTACTTGTTCGATTTCGTATAAGGAATCGACATGGACAACGATAGTAATTCGTGAAACATTCGGGATTTCGGTCCAGCCGACAGAGATGCTATCAATATTGTATTGGCGTCTGGAGATAACCCCAGTTATACGATTTAGTACGCCAGATGAGTTATTCACTGTAGCAGTAATGATTCGGCGCATTTATTCCACTCCTTCCATTTGGTGATTTGGTTTGCCGCTTGGAACCATTGGAAGTACTAGTTCATCTTTTGCAACATGAACATCAATGACAATTGGACCAGGGTGCGCAAATGCTTTTCTTAAATCTTTTTCTAGTGTTTCCGGATTCGTCAAGCGAACACCTTTGACACCGTAAGCTTCAGATAGTTTGACAAAATCTGGTTGACTCGTGAAAATCGAATGGGAATACCTTTCGCCGTGGAATTTTTCTTGCCACTGACGAACCATACCGAGCGAGCCATTATTGATAATCACTGTTTTTACATTAATTTGATAATCGTTTAAAATTGCCAGTTCTTGATTAGTCATTTGGAAACCACCATCGCCAACAATGGCAACTACTGTTTTATCTGGAAAAGCAAGTTGTGCCCCAACAGCTGCTGGGAAGCCAAAGCCCATTGTACCAAGACCGCCACTTGTAATAATTTGATGATCAAATTGGAACGGATAGAACTGTGCCGCCCACATTTGATGCTGCCCAACGTCTGTAGAAACAAGTGCTTCACCTTGTGTAATTTCACCAATTAGTTCAATCACCCGCTGCGGTTTAATTTCTGCTTTTTTCGTTCTGTCAAAATTAAAAGGATGACGGTTTTTACGTGTCATATTTAACTTGTACCAATGGGATGTGTCTGGGTGAACCGGAAGTTCCATTTGCAGTAGTTGTGTGAGCGTTTCGTTAATATCAGCTACAATTGGAATTTGGGTTTCGATAATTTTGCCGATTTCAGCAGGATCAATGTCGATATGCGCAATGGTTGCTTTTGTGGCAAATTCTTTCGGCGCACTTGCAAGCCGGTCGTCAAATCTAGAGCCAAAATTAATCAGTAAGTCACAATCTGTTAGCGCCATATTTGCTGCGTAAGAACCGTGCATTCCTCCCATGCCAAGGAACAAATCGTGGCTTTGCGGGAAACTTCCCAGACCGAGAAGTGTATTAACGATTGGGATTTGATAACGTTCAGCGAATTCAAGTAATTCAGCTGTAGCTCTCGCATGATTAACGCCAGCACCTGCAAGTATGAGTGGTTTGCTTGCGGCGGATAGAGATTGCATTAGTTTTTCGAGTTGAAGCGGGTTCGGTGAATAAGTCGGTTGATAACCTGGCAAATCAATGGTATCTGGTCGAATAGACTCTGTTTGGATAATCCCCATGTCTTTTGGAATATCAACGACAACAGGACCTTTACGTCCAGTACTTGCGATATGAAAAGCTTCGTTGACGATTTTTGGTAAGTCACGAACATCACGCACTTGGTAATTATATTTCGTAATGGGAATCGTTAGCCCAATCATATCAGCTTCTTGGAAAGCATCTTTACCAATACCTGGCGTATGAACTTGTCCGGTGAAAATTACTAACGGAATCGAATCACTCATCGCATCCGCAATACCAGTTAATACATTTGTTGCTCCAGGTCCACTCGTTACAACCACCACACCAGGTTTCCCAGTAACTCGAGCGTAACCTTCCGCAGCATGAATCGCTCCTTGCTCGTGTCTTGTTAGAATATGTGGGATATCGCAGTCATAAAAAGCATCATAGAGAGGGAGAACCGCGCCACCCGGATAGCCAAAAATCATCTCGACTTGTTGTTTTTTTAAGGAGTCAATTAAAAGTTCCGCTCCACTTTTATTTTGCTTTTTTGTGGCTTTTTCATTTGTCTTTGTCGTATCAATCACGCTTATCACCCCTTTTTTTAGTCGATTAAATCTTCTGGAATTTGCAAAATACCGCCAGTATGGGCACTAGTTACGAGAGCAGTGTATCTTGCAAGATAACCAGTTTTTACTTTCGCTTTAAATTTTGGTAATTCTTTTCTTCGTTCTTCTAAAACTTCATCAGAAACATCTACATTTAATGTCCGGTTTGGTAAATCAATCGTGATAATATCCCCGTCATGAACAAGTGCAATCGGTCCACCAGCAGCAGCTTCAGGAGAAATGTGACCAACAGCAATTCCGCGTGTTGCTCCAGAGAAACGGCCATCTGTAATGAGTGCCACATCTTTTCCTAGACCGCGACCAACGATACTAGAAGTTGGAGCTAGCATTTCTGGCATTCCTGGTCCGCCTTTTGGTCCTTCATAGCGAATAACTACTACATGACCTTCGCGAACCGTATGATTATCAATTGCCTCAACTGCCTCATCATGAGAGCTAAAGCAAATCGCTTCTCCTTTAAAAACTTGTACAGAAGGGTCTACACCGCCAACTTTGATAGTCGCTCCTTTGGGTGCGATATTTCCAAACAACATCGAAAGTCCACCAACTGGGCTATATGGATTTTCTTTTGGATGGATAACGTCTGTATTATTAATTTTTGCATCCGCAACATTTTCTCTAATTGTTTTTCCAGTAACCGTTATTCGATCTGGATGGATAGCGCCGCCAAGATCAACAAGTTCTTTTATAATGGCAGAAACACCACCAGCTTCATGTACATCATGCATAGAGTAAGAAGAAGAGGGCGCGATTTTGGAAAGGTAAGGGACACGTTTAGCGATGTCGTTGATACGTTCCAAATCGTAGTCTTCAATACCAGCTTCATTTGCAAGAGCAAGAGTATGTAAAACGGTATTTGTCGAGCCACCCATTGCCATGTCTAGAGCAAATGCATCATCTATAGCATCCTTCGTAATAATGTCTCGAGGACGAATATCTTTTTTCACTAAATCCATTAAATGAAATGCTGACTCTCTAATAAGGTCGCGTCGTGCATCGGATACAGCAAGAGTTGTACCATTTCCTGGGACAGCCATGCCTAGGATTTCCATTAAGCAGTTCATTGAGTTTGCTGTGAACATACCTGCACAAGATCCGCAAGTTGGGCATGCGTTTGCTTCCATATCAAGGAAATCTTCTTGAGAAATGCTACCTTCTTTAAAAGCACCAACAGCCTCAAAAACGGAAGAAAGAGTGAGGGCTTTGCCGTGAGCAGATAGCCCAGCTTTCATTGGGCCTCCTGAACAGAAGATAGCAGGCACGTTTGTACGAACCGAAGCTAGAAGCATACCTGGCGTGATTTTGTCACAATTAGGAATGTAGAAAACGCCGTCAAACCAGTGCGCATTGATTACCGTTTCCGCTGCATCCGCGATAACTTCACGAGAGGGAAGAGAGTATCTCATACCAATGTGCCCCATAGCAATTCCGTCATCTACACCAATCGTATTAAATTCAAATGGAATCCCGCCAGCCTCTCTGATTGCTTCTTTAGCCACATCGGCAAGTTCCCGTAAATGAACATGACCTGGCACAATATCAATATAAGAGTTACAAATAGCGATAAATGGTTTATCCATATCACCTGGACTTTTAATTTGACCTGTAGCATGAAGCAAACTTCTTGCTGGTGCTTGTTCTACACCTTTTTTTATTTTGTCACTACGCATATGACGTTACCCCATTTCTAATTAAGAATTATTTGCCGACACTGAATTTTTAGAATTCACTAAATAGCGTGGCATTAATATATATGTTTAAGTATCTGCTTGCTTGATAATGGCTTTTCGATGCTTGAAAACTCGAAATCTAGCTAAAGAAAAAGCACCCCAATGATGAAAACAATGGGATGCTTTGCTAGAATCCCATTTAACGTAAACAGGACTCAAACTACTGTAAAATTCTACAGTGCTCAAAGCCCTTCTAGAGTAATAAAATTGTAATGACTGATTTAGTCGTTTTCATAAGTCATTAACTCCTTCGTTAAATGGTTTTATTTTTTCGATTAGTCGCACATTTTTGAAAAAAATTAATATCAAGAAATGTTATGTTAGTATTTAATATATATGGTTGTAATGCGATTGTCAATTGTTATTTCAAAAGTTTTCCATCAGTTTGCACAATTCAAGCAACTTACACTTTTAGCTATAATTAGTACCAGGTCTTATATTTGAAGTATAACTTAAATGGAAGCGCATTCAAAAATGAAAGGTCAAGTATATAGTCAGAATAGTTTTATTTTTATAGTTTTACTTTATTTAATTAATCAGTCAGAAAAAAACAACACTTTAGTTGCGTTTTTATGTCTAATTCTGCTAAATTGAAAGTAACAAATTAGAGGAAAGTCAGGTTTTTGTTGTGAACAATATAGAAACGAATCGATTAATTTTGATTAATTACACACTGGAGATGATTCAAGCAACGATAAATGGAACAGAGGCTTTAGAAAAAGCGAGTGGCTATCAAGTATCGCCTGACTGGCCCGGAATTGATTTCTTTTTTTATTTACCTTACGTGCTAGAAAATGTAAAAAAAGATAAAAGAATGATTAAGTGGACACGTTTAGTCGTTTTAAAAAAGGAAAACAAGATTATTGGTGAAATTGGTGGTCAAGGAAATCCTAATGAAACTGGTGAAATAGAGATTGGTTACAGCATCGCTCCAGATTATCAAAATAAAGGATATATGTCAGAAGCGCTTATAGGGATGATTGCTTGGCTGGAAGAACAGCATGAAATAAAGCGTATATTTGCTAGATGCTATGAACAAAATGAAGCATCAATTCAAGTGCTTAAACATAACCATTTCGTACATATAGTAGAAAAAGATACAGAAGAAAGACAAGGAAGAGTGATGATGTGGGAATATCCAATAAAACAAACTTGATTATTATCGCCTCTGGAAAACCAAAAATATGGGATAAGCTACCGGATATTGGTCCAGTCAAAGCAAGTGAAGCATATACAGGAACGTTCCATCTTTTAAGTAAAGCATATGCGGAACAATTTGCAAATGAATATTTAATTTTGTCCCCAAAATATGGTTTTTTACAACCAGATGATATTATTATAAAAACATATGATGTTCGTTTCACCATGAAAGGGACCGGTGCAGATACGATTCAGCTCGAGGAATTAAAGGAGCAGTGGCAGAAACTACAAATAAACCCTACCGAACCAATTCCGATGATAGGCGGCAACAAGTTCAGAGGGTTATTAACAAGCATTACGGAAGGTAAACAAGTATTTAATTTCCCACTTGAGGGAGCATCAGGAATCGGTGTCATGCAGCAAAAGCTAAAGCAAGCAGTCGAAACGGGGACTTCATTAAATCGTACTGAGTAAAAGAAGTGCAGCTGTGATGAGTAAAAACATAACGCCCATATTCACATTTTTACGAATGAAGAAATAAATCGTTTGTAGCGCCATCAAAATAGCGAGTGACAGAGTGATGATGTGTAACATAAATCGACCTCCTAAATAGTAAGCGGAAAACTTAATTAAACAGTTTACGAACCTTCTCAAGTAACGAGGCAGGTTCTTCTTTTTGCTCTACTTGTGCCTCTTTATATAAATGAATGTCTTCCTTGTTTACCGCTTTTTGACAGGCGAGGACAAGGTAAACATCTGTTTCTCCTTCTAAACGAGTAACAATCGAAAATTCATGTTTACATTTTTCTGCTAGTTTAATATAAGGGCGTAAAGAATTATAATGGAGTAATCCGTTTAAGAGAAGCTTGGAGTCACTGTTTTCTAGTATTACTTTTTCTAGTTCTGGAAGATACTCTTGGGTCAAAACTTCTTCTTTTGTGAGTGCGACTAAAACGCGTTCGCGATAAGTTCCTAAATATTTTTTCTTCTCAGCGGGATTAATCTCTTTTGCCCCATACATGCCTTTTTCTAAGTAGTCATCAATATTTTCAGCCATTATATGAGCTCCTTTAACTAGTTAGTTTTCCTCTCTATTCTAACATGCATAGGGGTTTTTGCAAGTAAACAAAGAAAACCAGAAATAGGCTAGAGTAGCCATATTTCTGGTTTTTGATTAATCGATTGGGAACCACTGGAACCCGTCGCGTTGAATAAGGTCATCTGCTTCTTTTGGACCCATTGAACCGGATTTGTAGTTCGGGAAATGATCTTTCGTATTTGTCCAAACGTCTGCTACATGGTCAATAAAGTTCCATGATAGCGATACTTCATCCCAGTGAGAGAAGTAAGTCGCGTCACCACGCAAGCAGTCCAGAATTAATTTTTCGTATGCTTCAGGTGTATTCATGCCATCTGGAGAAGAATGAATGTAATTTAAGTTAACTGGCATTGTTACCATACCTTGACCAGGTTCTTTTACATTCAAATGCAGTGTAATACCTTCATCTGGTTGGATATGAATAACAAGCACATTACCACCAAGCGATTGTTGTTGGCCAAATAAGTTTAGCGGGACATCTTTAAATTGAATCGCAATTTGCGTTGTTTTCTTTGCAAGACGTTTACCGGTACGAATGTAAAATGGTACGCCAGCCCAGCGGAAATTATCGATTTCAAGTTTGGCTGCAACAAATGTTTCCGTATTGGAATGGGGATCCACATTATCTTCTTGACGGTAGCCTTTTAGTTCTTTGCCGCCTACTTCACCAGGACCGTACTGACCACGAATAAAGTTTTGATGCACTTCTTTACCTTCAAAAACGCGTAACGAACGAAGCGCGCGAACTTTTTCATGACGAATCTCGCGTGTCGTTAAATTAATTGGAGGTTCCATCGCAAGTAAGGATACTATTTGTAAGATATGGTTTTGAACCATGTCTCGAAGTGCTCCGCTTTCATCATAATAACGTCCACGGTCCTCAACGCCAAGTACTTCTGTTAAAGTGACTTGGATATTATCAATATAACGATTATTCCAAAGCGATTCAATAATTGAATTGGCAAAACGAATAACCGAAATATTTTGGATCATTTCTTTGCCTAAATAATGGTCGATACGATAAATTTCATCTTCTTTAAATGCTTGTCGAAGCGAATTATTAAGTTCTTCCGCGCTAGCTAAATCATGCCCAAATGGTTTTTCAATAATTAAACGATGAAAACCATCTGTGTCTACAAAGCCTTCTGATTTAATGCGACTTGCAATTGTTCCAAAGAAATTCGGAGCCATTGCAAGATAGAACAGGCGATTACCACCCAATTCATATTTAGCATCTAGTTCATCAGATAAATCTTTTAATGTTACATAAGATTCTTTATTTGTCACATCATGAGATTGATAGTAGAAGTGAGAAGCAAATGCATCCGCGTCTTTTTCAGAACCGTCAATGTCTTTGATAGACTCTTTTACTTTATCACGGAAGAAATCATTACTCCATTCACGACGAGCCGTTCCAATTACAGCAAAATTGTCGCCAAGAGACCCCTTACTGTATAAATGATATAGCGAAGGGTAAAGTTTGCGATTTGCCAAATCTCCCGTACCGCCAAAAATAGTAATCAGTGCTTTTTGTTCTAACTCATCTGTCATACGTCATTTACCCTCTTTCTTATTCTCTTAATGGCAAAAATTAACTGCTAAAAAAAGTTTCTTAGCTTGAAAAGAACCCCACAAAAAAAGGCCTTATTAAATGAGCTATTAATTTTCCTCATTAGTCCATACTATTTTATCCATAAAGAAGCATTTGTGCAACTGTTTGGTTCGAATATTTTTTTAATTTGACAGTTATTTCTGAATTATAAGGGTTTTTAATGTAAAAATGTTTATTTCCTGTTCGTTTAAGAATATGATAAAATAAGACACGAACTGGGAAGGGAATGGAACAAAAATGGAACTTGTTTTTTTAGGAACTGGAGCAGGCATACCGTCACGAGGCCGTAATGTCACATCCATCGCACTTTCAATGTTAAATGAACGAAATACAATTTGGCTTTTTGACTGCGGGGAAGCAACTCAACACCAAATCATGCGAAGCCAAATTAAACTAAGTAAGCTAGAAAAAATCTTTATTACTCATTTGCATGGCGATCATATTTTTGGCTTACCGGGCTTATTAAGTAGTCGTTCTTTTCAAGGTGGCGAGTCAGATTTAACCATCTATGGGCCAACTGGAATTGCCGAATATGTGGAAACTTCTTTAAGAATAAGCGGGACTAGGCTAACATATAAAATCATTTTTAATGAAATTGAACCAGGTTTAATTTTTGAAGACAAGATGTTCTCTATTACAGTCGATGAATTAGATCACGGATTACGTAGTTTTGGTTACCGTATCACCGAGAAGGATAAACAGGGTGCGCTCAATGCGGATAAATTAATAGATGATGGCGTCGAACCAGGCCCTATTTTTCAAAAACTGAAAAATGGAGAATCAGTCACATTAACTGACGGACGTGTAATTGATGGAAAAGACTACATTGATGAGCCGCAAAAGGGGAAAATCATTAGTATTTTCGGGGATACTAAAGCAACAGCAAGTGAACTTGGATTAGCGCTAAATGCTGATGTTCTAGTACACGAAGCCACGTTTGAAGGTGGTAAAGAAAAGTTAGCAGGAGAATATATGCATTCAACCACCATACAGGCAGCGACTCTTGCAAAAAAAGCCAACGTCAAAAAATTAATTTTAACCCACATCAGCTCGAGATATGATCGCGAAGCAAGCAGAGAATTATTAATGGAAGCACAATCTGTTTTTGAAAATACTGAAATAGCGTATGACTTAGCTGTTTTCCCAATTGGAGAGTGATAAAATGAACCCTTTTTTGAAAAATAAAACAGTATTAATCACTGGAGCTTCTAACGGCCTTGGTGCGGAAATTACCAGACAAGTGGCCGCATCAGGTGCGAATGTTATTATCACTGCAAGAAGTACAGAAAAACTAATTGCGTTACAGAAAGAAATAAGTAGTAATTTTTCAGTAGAAGCTGTTTATTTTACACTAGATATGACAGACTTTGAGCAAGTAAAACAAGTAAGTACTGAAATAAATGCAGCTTATCAAATCGATGTATTAGTCAACTGTGCAGGTTTTGGTTTGTTTGAAAACGTGGTTGATATTCCATTTGAAACTATTGAAAAAATGTTCGATACGAATGTCCTTGGTTTAATTCAATTAACGCAACTTATTTTACCGCAAATGCAAGCACGTAAGTCTGGTCACATTATTAACATCGCTTCTCAAGCTGCCAAAATTGCCACACCAAAATCAACTGTTTACTCAGCAACAAAATATGCAGTACTAGGTTTCTCTAATGCGCTTCGTTTAGAACTAAGCCCTGATAAAATCAAAGTTACAACGATAAATCCTGGACCTATTGCAACGAATTTTTTCGATGTAGCAGATAAATCAGGTAACTATTTAGAGACAGTTGGAAAATTAGTTTTACAACCAGAAAAAGTAGCACGAAAAACCGTACAAATTATGGGGACTAAACGACGCGAAATCAATTTACCTTTTGTAATGAATATTGCGACTCGTCTTTATCAAATAATGCCACAAGTTATCGAATTTTTCGGCAAAGGGGCATTTTTAAAGAAATAAAACGAAAGAAAATACCTTATGAAAATAGGGTGTTTTTTTCTTGTAATTAATGAGGTTAACCTTTATAATTGAATAAGAACGCTTGTTCGTTTTAAGGGAGATGCAGTTATGGATACGAGTAGAAAAATTATTCATATTGATATGGACGCTTTTTATGCATCTGTAGAACAACGCGACCATCCTGAGTTCCGAGGGAAGCCGCTTATTATTGGCGGGGACCCTAATAAACGTGGAGTTGTTGCGACTTGTTCTTATGAAGCGCGCAAATTTGGTGTGCATTCGGCTATGCCCACCAGGCAAGCTGCTAAACTTTGTCCGAATGGCATTTTTATTCACGGCAATATGGCTCATTATGTAGAGGTTTCTAATCAAATCCGCGAAATCTTTTCCAGATATACGGATATTATCGAACCACTCTCCTTAGATGAAGCTTATCTAGATGTAACTGAAAATAAAAAAGGAATGAAATCCGCCACAATGGTTGCACGCGAGATTCAGCAGACGATTTATCATGAGCTTGGTCTAACCGCTTCTGCCGGTGTTTCATTTAATAAATTTATCGCAAAAATCGCTTCTGATTTTAAAAAACCTGCTGGTATTACGGTAGTTACGCCCGAAGAAGCAGAAGCCTTTTTAGAACAAATACCAGTCACTAAATTTTATGGGGTAGGAAAAGTAACCGCAGAAAAATTGCACCGTTTGGGAATTGAAACGGGAGCGGATTTGAAGAAGTGGAGCGAGTGGGACCTTATTCGTGAATTACACAAACACGGCTATCAATTATATCGACATGTTCGTGGCCGTTCAAACAACATTGTGAACCCGCATCGTGATCGCAAATCTGTTGGCAAAGAAACCACTTTTGAATTTAATGTCTTAGATAGCCGAATTCTCGAACAAAGCCTCATGCAATTCGCCAAAAAAGTAGAAGAACGGCTCATCAAATTACAAAAACATGGCAAGACGGTAGTACTAAAACTACGCTACAGTGACTTTACAACCATTACTAAACGACTTACTTTAAACGAATATACCAATGATGCAAGCCAAATTTATCAAGCGGCAGCCCTTCTTTTAAGAGAAAGCTATACTGGTCAGGATAGTATTCGCTTGATTGGACTTACCGTAACCAATTTAAAACCCGTTTATTTTGAGAATTTACGTTTAGAAGGATTATAAAAAGACTAGCACGGATTAGGTGCTAGTCTTTTGTTTATTTCATTTCCAGTAAACGTTCTTTCAGTTCTTGCTCCATTGTAACTAGTTCTTTCTCTGCTACAGCACGTTTAGCACGGCCTTCTTGTTGGATTTTAAGTGTTTCTTGCAAGGTTTCAATTAAGCTGGACTGAGTTTCTTTAAGTGTTTCGATGTCCACGATACCTCTTTCATTTTCACGCGCTGTTTCGATCGCGTTTGTTTTTAGCATATCGGCATTTCGTTTTAGAAGTTCGTTCGTTGTTTCAGAAACTTGGCGTTGAGCAGCTACAGCTTGTTGTTGACGAAGCAACGTAAGCGCGATGGCTACTTGGTTTTTCCAAAGCGGAATTGCAGTCATAATGGAAGACTGAATTTTTTCAGCGAGTGCTTGGTTTGTATTTTGGATTAAACGGATTTGCGGCGCTTGTTGGATAGTGATTTGACGACTTAAGCGTAAATCATATACACGCTTATCAAGCCGGTCCGCAAATTGCGTTAAATCATTCACTTCTTGATAATCCATTTGGTCGCCAGTTTGTTCTGCTTTTTTGCGAAGTTCTGGGAGCATTTTTGTATTGATTTCTTCTAATTTTAATTCTCCAGCAGCAATATAAATATTAAGTGCTTGGAAGTAATCTTTATTTTTATCATAAAGCTGTTCTAGGAAAGAATTATCTTCCATTAAACGCTTTTTGGAATGTTCCAGTTTCAACGCGATGCGGTCAATTTGGGTACCAATTTTTTGATATTTAGAAGTGATTTCATTGATGGATTGTTTAACTCGGTGGAACATTTTTGTGAAGACGTTTTTGTTGCGAGCAGCTAGTTCATCTGGGTCGGCTTCTTGCAAGCGGAACATTAAATCACTAATAATATCGCCAATTGGCCCAACATCTTGCTTTTGCACATGAGCTAACATCGAGTGTGAAAAGTCATGCAGTTTGGCTTGTGCAGGTGCTCCGTAACCAAGAATGGCTGATTGGTTTCCTGGTTCGATTTGTTTGGATAATTCTAAGGCTTGTTTTTTATTAGTTTCTGTAAGCATATCTACTAAGCGGGGAGCCGCATCTGTTTCGCTATTTACGATACTACTTGCTGTTTCAGTGTCTGATCCAAAAGGGTTTGCAAGAAGGTCATCTAAGGTTTGATTAAACTCTTTTTCCACTACTAAATCTTTTAATTCATTTGTTTCTTCACTTGGCTTGTTCTCGGTCATCTTTTGTACCCCTTTCGAATTTCTTTTTCTGTTTGGAAATGGAGTTTTTCGCTACTTCTAATTCAAAATCAAGATTGTTTACATCTTGATTTAAAAGTGTAAATAAATCCTTTTCAATAACACGACTTAAATCATTTAAAAGTGTGCGCGTATCAGAAAGTGTTTGATAAATTTTCTTGTCTTTTACAGGTTGTTTTTCTAAGAAAGCATATTTTTCGGTTAGCTCTACTAAAGAGTCAAGATGAGAGAAAAAGAAATCTTCTGCTTCATAAAAACGTTTAGGTTCTTCTTTTACAATGCCATAAATTCTTTTAGTAAGTAAAAGCGTTTTGTTGCGCTCTTGAAAAGAATAAAGTGCTTTGTTTTGTGTCATAATTTTTTGAAGACGGATAATTTTCACGCGTGCTTCTTCTAAGTTAGTACGAATATATTTATATTCTTTCTTGGTTAATCCAGTTGCAATCATTTGTGCCCGGTCTCCAGCTTTGGATGAAAAGAAAAATAGGATAGCTGCAACAGCGATAACGATTGTTGCAATTACCAAGCCACTTTGAATCAGTGAAGTAAGAATACCACCCAAAATAATGACAAGTAAAATAGAACCTGTGAATGCTAATATCTTTTTAAAAACGGTCATTATACATCTTCTCCTTTAAGTACCTGTTTAAAAGGTCCGCTTTTCTTAATAGTATATTTTTCTAAAAATAAAGATTGATGGAATGTAACTACCATTTAAGTATATTTAGTATGCAAGCACTAAGCAAGTAGCAGGGTTTTTATATTTTAGAAAGTGTCCTTTATTTGTTCTTATCATACCATATTTAGAAAATAGATGTTATCAGTCGTGCGATGTAAATTAAACTCGGACTTAGTTATGTTATAATGAAAAAAACGAGGAGTAGGTGGCATAAATGGACTCATTGGAGGAGAAAACGATTCATACAAAAAAGATTTTTAACGGCAATATTATCGAACTGCAAGTAGATGATGTAGAGCTGCCAAATGGAGAAAAAAGCAAGCGCGAAATCGTCAAACATCCCGGTGCTGTGGCAATTATACCTTTTTCATCAGATGGAGGAATGTACTTAGTAGAACAATTCCGAAAACCGCTCGAAAAAACTATTATCGAAATTCCAGCTGGTAAAATGGAACCAGGGGAGCATCACTCGATAACTGCAAGACGTGAGTTGGAAGAAGAAACAGGTTTTCAGTCGGATGATTTAATGTATCTTACTTCCTTTTATACATCACCAGGATTTGCTGATGAACTTTTACATATTTATGTAGCACGCGATCTTCGGAAAATGGAACAACCACTGGCGCAAGATGCCGATGAATTTATTAATTTGGTCAAAGTAATGCCAGAAGAAGCAGAACAATTAATAGAGCAACAACTCATTTTTGACGCTAAAACAATGTATGCCATGCAATACTGGAAATTACAACTATTAATAGAAGAAAAAGACTAAATATTTTTTTAAAAAATGAATGTGCATCTGATAACTTCCTGATAATATGGCCATTAGTCTAATAAACTAAAAAATAACCATTAAACTTCCTTAGTTTATAAGTGGTTATTTTTTTGTGAAGATAAGTTATACTTTATTATTGACTACCTGGTCAAAAGAGATTATACTCAAGTTGACTAAGTGGTCAATATGAGTTTGGAGGAGAGAACATGGAAGCAATTAAAGTGGAGTCGCTCACAAAAAACTACCATAAAAAGCGAGCAATTGAAAATGTGAATTTATCTGTAAATGAAGGTGAACTATACGGCTTTATTGGGCCAAATGGTGCAGGGAAATCAACAACTATCAAAGTCTTATTGAATTTTATTTATGCAACGAGCGGAAGTGCTACCGTTCTTGGAAAAGATGTTGTGAAAGATTCAGCTGAAATCAAGAAAATGGTCGGCTATGTGCCTAGTGAAGTCCGCTATTATCCACAAATGACGGCAAATGATATTATCCACTACGCTGCCAAATTCCATCATATTGAAAATGCAGCGCAAAAAATGAACAAGTACTATGAGATGTTTTCGATTGATCCGAAAAAACGCTTTGGAGAAATGTCGCTTGGAAATAAGAAAAAAGTAGCGATTGTTGCTGGACTTATTACCGAACCGCAATTATTTATTTTGGATGAACCAACGAACGGTCTTGACCCTTTGATGCAACATTATTTATTTAAAGAAATGACCGAGCGGAATAAAGAGGGGATGACGATTTTTCTTTCAAGTCATAATTTACGTGAGGTTCAAGAATACTGCACGAGAGCGGCTTTTATTCGAAATGGGAACATTATCGCGGTGGAAGACATCGCCAATCAGCAAATGACTGGCAAAGTGATTGCGCTTAAAGGGATGAATTTGCCCCTAGAAAAATTAACGAATGCGGGTGCAAGAATTATCGAAAATGAAACAGGCAAAGCACGACTTATTTTTGATGAGGATATCAAAACAATTTTGCCATTACTACAAGAAAAAGAAATTACGGATTTAACGATTACCAATCAAGAGCTGGAAGATAAATTTATGACATTATATGAAGGGGGAGAAGTCAAGTGAACATCTTACACATTGAATGGAAAACAAGAATAAAAAGTCTAATTGTTTGGGCTGTAGTGGTGATTGTGATTTTAGGTGTGTTTATGGCTTTCTTCCCTAGTATGCAAACTAGTGGGATGCAAGATTTAGTTAATACGAAGATGAATGCACTTCCGCAAGATATGATGAAAATTTTGCATATGGATTCGATGGCGGATTTGACGAATATCGATGCATATTTTGCTTATGTTTTTCAATATATCTTTATTGCAGCTTGTGTCTATGCGGCATTAATAGGTGCGCAGGCATTGATAAAAGAAGAAACGGATGGCACGATTGAATTTTTATACGCGCAACCAATTACTCGAACAAGCCTCGTTTTTTGGAAAATGATTGGTAATATGTTATCGTTTGTAGCTTTTTGGGCGATTACGTTTGTGGCCTCTGTAGTGCTTGTTCTTTTCTTAAAGCCGAGTGGGGTAGATAGTGGTGGTTTAGTAATGGAACTGGTGCGCGTCTTTTCTAGTGAGTTATTGGTGGCTGCTGTATTTATGAGCGCGGGCTTTATGGTTTCATCGGTGCTTCGTTCTGCTAAGCAAGCCTCTCCAGTCGCACTTGCGCTTGTGTTCTTAACATATATTTTAGGAATTATGGCTGGTTTAAATGATAAGGTCGATTTCTTCAAATATTTTTCACCAATCAACTATGCAATTCCGTCGGAGATTATGGATAAAGGAATTACAGGAACCAATGTACTGATTTCTTGTGGAGTGATTGTCGTGATGGTTGCTATGACATTTGTTCTTTATAGGAAAAAGGATTTGAAAGTATAATGGATGAAAAACGATTAAAAATTTTAGAAGCAGCAATGGAAGAATTTACGGAAAAAGGATATCAGGCAGCTAGTACGAATAAAATTTGCAAAAAAGCTGGGGTTTCGAAAGGGCTTATTTTTCACTATTTTGGTTCTAAGGAAAAGCTTTATATTGCGGCAGTTAGTTATGCGGTTGATTTTGCGACCAATGAGGTTCGTTTGGAAGGAGAACATTGGGGTGACTTTGTCGAAATGGCGATTTGGTCAACGAAGATGAAACTGGATTTTAATCGTAAATACCCCGCTGTGTTTGGCTTAATTATGCAGGCTTATGGAAACCCGCCAATAGAATTAAAGGGTAAGCTAGATGGCTTTTTTGATAAGGCGATTGAGCGGTCAGAGGCGCAAATGAATCAAGTTTTAAGTGAGATGAAGTTGAAAAAAGAGGTGAATATGAATGCAGCGCGTAAAGTGATGGCGGCTCTTTTTAAACATATTACAGAGACGAGTACTATATACTTACAAAGCCATCCCAATGCGACGATGGAAGATTTTGTCCCACTTGCGAATGATTTTACGGAAATGATGCGAATTGTTGAATTTGGGATATGCGAAGAAAAAAAGGATTTGGGCGATTGAGCCCAAATCCTTTTTTTAACCAATAAAGCTTTCGTGATGGGTACTAATCATTGCTTCATCTGCGGCAGTTGGTTCTAAATATTTTTTCGCGCTATTAATCGCGATTGGCCCTTCATGAAGTCCTGCTGCGATGATGCGTATTTTCCGAGGATAGGTGGCACTATCTCCACAAGCAAAAATGCCAGGCACCGTCGTTTTCATTTCATCATCCACAACAATACCGAAATCCGCTTGTTCAAATCCCCATTTAGCCATGGTTCCAAGGTCTACTTTTACCCCATGATTAATGAAAAGTGCATCTGTTTCAATTGTTTTTATCGTTTGGGTTTGATTACAGCATACCGTAATTTTATTTAACTGATTGTTCTTTCCGATTAGTTCGCTGATTTCATGGTGGATATGGATTTCAACGCGAGAATTTTTAAGCTCACGGATACTTTCCTCGTGGGCTTTAAAATCTTCACCGCGGTAAATAAGGTGTACTTGTTTGGCGATTGGTTCGAGCGTCTGCGCCCAGTCAATAGCGGAGTTTCCACCACCGGAAACCGCCACTACTTTGTCGCGAAATTGCTCGATGTTTTTTACATCATAATGTATTGCTAATGGAAAATCTTCCGCGTGCACAGCTTCAAGCTTATTGACTTCAAATGTACCACTACCTGTTGCAATAACTATCGTTTTAGAAAAATGAATCGAGCCATTATGCGAAGTTAGTTGAAAAGTTCCGTCTGTTAGTTTGATCACATCAACAATTCGCTCACGGCAAACAATAGTAGGATGAAATGTCTCTGCTTGTTCTTTTAAATTTGCGATAAGATCTGCGCCGGTAATAGCTGGAATACCGCCGACATCGCGAATGATTTTTTCTGGGAAAAAGTAGCGCACTTTGCCACCAACATCTGTTTCAGCATCAATGATTTTTGTTTTCATGGAACGCAGGCCACTATAAAATGCGGAAAATAGCCCGATTGGACCGCCGCCAATAATGGTTACATCATATACTTCATTTAGCAATGGAATCAAGCTCCTTTACAATTTCGCAACCGTTGCAAGTTTCGTATGGGAGACAAAGAGGGACACCGCTGCGTGGGTCAATTAAAATATCTGCTTTAATATTAAAAACGTCTTCTAACGTTTCTTCTGTCATTACATTAACGGGTGAACCTTCTGCAACTACTTTTCCTTCTTTAATAGCAATCATATGATGAGCATAACGAGATGCGTGATTTAAATCATGAACAACCATGACGATTGTACGGTTTTCTGATTGATTTAACTGTTTGAGTAGGTTAAGAACATCTAGTTGGTGGGTCATGTCTAAGAAGGTTGTCGGTTCATCCAGAAATAACACATCTGTCTCTTGCGCAAGAGACATTGCAATCCAAGCGCGTTGCCGTTGCCCCCCAGATAAGCTATCAATCGGCCGGTCTGCAAACTCAGTTAAATTCGTCACGCGTAATGACCAAAAAATAATTTCCCGATCTTTTGCAGTAATTGATTTAAAACTGCTTTGATGCGGAGAACGCCCATAAGAAATTAATTCGAATACTGTCAAACCATCAGGTGCTGAAGGATTTTGCGGCAAGATAGCTAATTGTTTGGCAATTTCTCGTGTCGGTTCATTATGAATTTTCTTGCCGTCTAAGTAAACAGCGCCTTTACTAGGTTTCATCAAGCGGGACATCGTCTTTAAAATAGTTGATTTCCCGGAACCATTTGCACCAACTAAGGCAGTTATTTTATTAGCAGGAATGGCTATATCTAAACCATCAACAATGATTCGTTTGTCGTATGAAATTTGTAAGTTATCTGTATGAAGGTCTTTCATTTTCATCGCTCCAATTTAAAGTTAAGGTGATAATCATTCTCAATGGTTAAGTATAGAGTTTTTACGTTAAAGATGCAAGCGATACTTTGTCAGAGAAGATTTGCACTTTAAAGCTAAAGTTGCTATACTAACTGAGAATTATTATCAATTACAGGAGGGGTTCATTTGAAAAAAGGTTTAATTTTACTCGTATTAATGCTTTTAACTACAGTAGTTTTGGCTGCTTGTGGAGAAAGTAAAACGGCAGGAAATGACAAGGTCGAAATGCGTACATATACAATGGCAAATGGAAAGAAAGTAGAAATTCCGGCACATCCGAAACGTATTGTGGCTTCGGAATACTTAGGAAATATCGTTTTGCTTGGGATAAAGCCGGTTGGGGCTAGAGCGAAACAAATCGAAAATCCGTTTTTGAAAGGAAAAGTGGATGGGATTCAAGATATTGGCGATCCAGTTTCAGCGGAAAAAGTAGCAGAATTAAAACCAGATTTAATTGTCGTTTCCAAAGAAGATGAATATGAAAAAATGTCTAAAATTGCGCCAACCGTGTTAATCCCGTATGCGACTTCTAAAAATGTGGAAGAAGATGTGCGGCAAATTGCAGATTTAGTCGGTGAAAAGAAAGCCGGAGAAGCTTGGCTTGAGAAGTTTCATCAAAAAGCCAAAGAAAGTAGAGCAAAGTTAGCAGGAAAACTTGATTCAAATGAAACAGTCGGAATTTATGAAGTACAAGATAAAGATTTTTATGTAATGGGAGAAAATATGGGCCGTGGTGGTCAAGCGATATATAATGCTTTACAACTAAAAGCACCAGCCAAAATTCAAAAAGATGTATTAGATGGTCAAGACTGGCAAAAAATTTCTCTAGAAGTATTACCTGAGTTTGCAGCAGATAGAATGTTTGTAACAAATACATCTTCTGGAAGCGCTAAAGACGGAGAGAAAACGTTGAAAGAGTTAACCGACTCACCAATTTGGAAAAATCTCCCGACATTTAAAGCAGGACATGTCTACCAAATGGATTTTGACACAATGTTTTATTATGATCCTATAGCTATAGAAGGACAGTTGGATATTATTGTCGAGAAGTTACTTGAATCTAACTAAAGATTGCGCTTAGTGAACGATATTGATATAATTTTCTTTACGATTGATAATTATTATCATTAAAAATGAGCGGATATTATAGATGGAAGGAACATGTACAGATGGATAAGTCAAAACAGATAAAAATGAATACAAGACCAACTGTTGCTATATTCATACTTTCGGGTGGACTTTTGTTGCTTCTTATTCTAGCTTTATTTGGGATTGCAGTTGGAGCGGCCGATATTAATTTATCTACGGTTTGGGACGCGCTTTTTCATTATAATAGTTCTGAGACATCGCACCAAATTATTCGAAGTTTGCGCGTACCTCGTGTTATTGCAGATATAGCAATTGGAGCTGCTTTTGCAGTGGCTGGAGCAATTATGCAAGGCATTACGCGCAATCCACTGGCTGATTCTGGTTTGCTTGGACTGAATGCTGGATCGACGTTTATGGTAGCTGTGTGTTTTGCTTTTATGCCTTGGCTTAGTTATAACTCGCTAATTATATTTTCTTTTGTTGGTGCAGCGATTGGAGCGTTCTTGGTTTTTGGGGTAAGTTCTATTGCTGGAAGTGCGATGTCGCCAACTCGGTTAGTACTTGCGGGTGCGGCGGTTAGTTCACTTCTTACAGCACTTAGTGAAGGGATTGCTATATATTTTCAGTTGAGTCAAGATTTGGCTTTTTGGTATGCAGGGGGAGTCGCTGGTGTGAAATGGAGTCAGCTTGCGGCAATTTGGCCGTGGTTGCTCGGTGCACTTATTGCGGCAATCTTGTTAAGCAAATCCATTACAATTTTAAGTTTAGGAGACGATATTGCAGTTGGACTTGGTGAAAAAACGGCTTTTGTTAAAATAGCTTCAATGATTGTTGTTTTAATTTTAGCAGGACTGGCTGTTTCTGTTGTTGGTCCGGTTGGTTTTATTGGTTTAATTGTGCCTCACTTGGTACGTTTTTTAGTCGGAGTTGATTATCGCTTTATTATTCCTTGTTCGGCTGTAGTAGGTGCACTTTTGACTTTAGCGGCAGATATTGTTGCCCGAACGATTAATCCACCATATGAAACGCCTATTAGCGTGATTTTTGCATTAATCGGAGTTCCTTTCTTCTTATATGTAGCTCGTAAAGAAAGGAGGAACTTATAATGTATATGACTGTTGCTGAAAAGCGGAAGAAATCGCGACGTATTTGGACATTAATTATTTTAAGTGTGCTCATTTTTTGTACATTTACATATAGTGTCAATGCTGGTTATTCGAAATTACCTTTTATAGAAGTGATTAAGTCTTTCTTTGGAATGGCGGATGCGGGAACACAACTGATTGTGTCAGAATTTCGCTTGCCGCGCATTGTCATTGCACTTTTAGTTGGTGCAGGACTTGCGGTTTCAGGAACGATTTTACAAGGTATTTCTGGGAACGGGCTTGCTGATCCCGGAATTCTTGGGATTAACAATGGGGCAGGCTTGGCAGTAATGCTTTATATTTCCTTTTTTCCCTCAACGATGGATGTACCGGTTTTATTTATGCCGTTCATTGGCTTTGTGGGAGCAATTTTAACTGCATTTGTTGTATATGGTCTTTCTTATAGTAGAAGTGAGGGATTACTTCCTAATCGCTTGCTGCTCACGGGGATTGCTGTTGCAGCAGCGATTGCCGCTTTGATTACGCTCTTGACTGTTCGACTTGACCCACAAAATTATCAACGATATGCTGAATGGATGGCTGGAAATATTTGGGCTTCAAGCTGGCAATATGTTTATGCGCTTTTGCCATGGTTACTTGTGCTCGGAGCGATTGCTTTTATGAAAGTAAAAACGCTTGATGTGCTGTCATTTGGTGATCAAGTGGCGACAGGTCTAGGTGTTCGAGTAGAGCGAGAAAAATTTGTTCTATTAATCGTAGCGGTTGGTTTGGCAGCGGCTTGTGTTTCAGTTAGTGGTGGGATTGCATTCATTGGTTTGATTGGTCCTCATATTGCTAGAAAACTTGTTGGTTCCGCGCATCGTTGGGTGATGGTTACGGCAGCTCTTTCCGGAGGGTTACTGTTATTACTTGCTGATACGATTGGTCGTTTGATTATTCAACCTTCTGAAATATTTGCAGGCATTGTTGTCGCTATCATCGGAGCTCCGTACTTCTTATTTCTTCTTGCTAAAGCTAAATAATAATAATTATTAATAACGAGAAACTAACTAGTAATTGATAATCATTGTAGACAGTCTATTGCTTTTATGCTATCTTAGTAAACATAAGCAATAGTAATTGGCTACGTGCCTTTTTTTAAATGGAAAAGTGGATTTTGAACTTGCATTTTAATTATAATTACTATAAACTGTATTTATTGTTAAATGATAATGATGATAATTTAGAACGACAACTTGCAACCGCAACTAAGGGAGGAAACATAATGGAAGGTCGTATTGGACGCATTAAAGCGCAACTTCATGATGCTAGTTATAAATTAACCCCACAGCGGGAAGCTACTGTTCGTGTTTTACTGGAAAATGAAAAAGATCATTTAAGTGCAGAGGAAGTTTTTTTACGGGTGAAAGATATTGCGCCTGACACGGGTCTAGCAACAGTTTACAGAACGTTAGAGCTTTTAACAGAACTGCGCGTGGTAGATAAAATTAATTTTGGTGACGGTGTATCTCGTTATGACTTGAGACAAGAAGGCGCCAAACATTTCCATCATCACCTTGTTTGTTTGGAATGTGGCTCTGTGGAAGAAATTCAAGAAGATTTACTAGAAGATGTAGAAAAAATCGTAGAATCCAAATGGAATTTCCTTGTTAAAGATCACCGATTAACTTTTCAAGGAATTTGTGCGGATTGCAGACAAAAATCTAAAAAAAATAATAATTGAGTTTGGGATTATTCATCTCAAACTTTTTTTTATAGCAAAAATGATGAACTGAATTGTGTGAAAAGTATTATAAGTTTTTTTCATCGCTTAAACGTTTTCACTGAGGAAGGAACATGATAGAATAGGATTTGTGGAGGAAATGCTTATGAATGATTTGATTGATGATTTTTTACACTTTTTAATTGTGGAGAAAGGCTTATCCGCGAATACAATAAAAGCTTACGAACGAGATTTACACTATTTTGTTTCATACATGGAGACTTCTAGAACTTTAACGGACCCGAATACACTCGAACGAAATGATATAGTTGGATTTATGGCATTCGCGAGAAAAGAAGGAAAATCACCAAGAAGCGTTGCACGTTATATTGCTTCACTGAGGTCCTTTTTTCATTATTTAATGCACGATGGAAAAATGGCTCATGATCCAATGATTCAAATTGAAACACCCAAACAAGCGCAAAGCCTACCAAAAGTATTAAACTTAGATGATGTAGAAAAATTACTTAGTTCATCAGATACTAGTACTCCGCTCGGACTCAGAGACCAAGCGATGCTAGAAATTTTATACGCGACGGGACTTCGTGTAACAGAACTTGTAAAGCTTAAAATGGATGATTTACATCTTCAAATGGGCTTTATTCAAACAATTGGTAAGGGTGATAAAGAAAGAATTATCCCGCTTGGAAAAACAGCAACCACTGTATTGGAACAATATTTAAATGAAGCAAGACCTAAACTTAGAAGGCCGAAATACCGTAATGATTTTGTGTTCTTAAATCACCACGGGCAAGGACTGACAAGACAAGGATTCTGGAAAATTTTAAAAGGAATCGCGAAGGAGTCGGGCATCGAAAAGCCGATTACACCGCATACATTGCGTCATTCATTTGCCACTCATTTACTTGAAAACGGGGCTGATTTAAGGTCGGTGCAAGAGCTTCTTGGACACGCCGACATCTCCACCACACAAATTTATACCCACGTAACAAAACTGCGGCTTAAAGATGTTTACAAACAATTTCACCCGCGTGCTTAAAAAATAAAGTTGAAAAGGATGAGTAAATATGCCAGATAAATTTAAACGAGTACACGTTATTGTAATGGATTCAGTTGGTATTGGAGAAGCACCAGATGCTGCTAAATTTGGTGATTTTGATGTGGATACATTTGGTCATATTGCAAAACACGTTGGCGGCCTAAAAATGCCTGAAATGGGCAAATTAGGATTATCCAATATCCGTGAAATCGAAGGAATTGAAAAAGCTGAAAAACCGCTTGCTTATTATACAAAAATGCAAGAGGCTTCTAACGGAAAAGATACAATGACAGGTCACTGGGAAATTATGGGGCTTTATATTGATACGCCTTTCCGTGTATTCCCTGATGGATTTCCAGACGATTTAATCAACCAAATTGAAGAAAAAACAGGTCGTAAAGTAATTGGTAATAAACCAGCTAGTGGCACAGAAATTATGGCTGAACTTGGGGAAGAACATGTTAAAACAGGTGCGCTAATTGTGTACACTTCTGCTGACTCTGTATTACAAATCGCTGCGCATGAAGATGTTGTTCCTTTAGAGGAGCTATATGAAATCTGTGAATTCTGTCGTGAAATTACATTAGATGACCCGTATATGCTAGGTCGTATTATTGCTCGTCCATTTGTTGGTGAACCTGGTGCGTTTGTCAGAACGCCGAACCGTCACGATTATGCCCTAAAACCTTTTAAACCAACTGTAATGGATGCTTTAAAAGATGGTGGTAAAGATGTGATTGCGATTGGTAAAATTTCGGACATTTTTGATGGTGAAGGTGTAACTGAATCTATCCGTACAAAATCAAACATGGATGGAATGGACCAATTTATCAATGTATTAGATAAAGATTTTAATGGTATGAGTTTCCTTAATTTAGTAGACTTTGATGCGCTGTTCGGCCACCGTCGTGATCCTCAAGGTTACGCGGATGCACTTGTTGATTTTGATGGACGATTAGTAGAAGTAATAGAAAAATTAACAGATGATGATTTATTAATTATTACAGCAGATCATGGAAATGACCCAACGTACACTGGAACAGACCACACGCGTGAATTTGTGCCTTTACTTGTATACTCACCGCGCTTTAAAAACGGAGGTTCTGAACTAGAATTACGCCAAACTTTTGCTGACCTTGGTGCAACTGTAGCGGATAATTTTAATGTGAAGATGCCCGAATATGGAAAAAGTTTCTTAAAAGATTTGAAATAGGAAAGAGGAGGAACAACAATGAGTTTAGTAAAAGTAAATGAAGCTGTTGCGAAAATTAGAGAAAGTTACACTGGAACGCCAACAATTGGTTTAATTCTTGGATCGGGTCTAGGTGTATTAGCAGATGAAGTAAATAATCCAACAAAACTATCCTACAGCGAGATTCCACATTTTCCTGTTTCTACAGTAGAAGGACATGCTGGACAATTCGTTTTTGGTGAATTAGAAGGAAAAGAAGTAGTGGCTATGCAAGGTCGTTTCCATTTTTATGAAGGATATTCTATGCAAGATGTTACTTTCCCTGTTCGTGTAATGAAAGAACTAGGTGTTGGATTACTTATTGTTACTAATGCTGCGGGTGGTGTCAATGAACTTTATTCCGCTGGCGACTTAATGTTAATTTCTGACCATATTAACTTTACTGGTACTAATCCGCTTATTGGACCAAATGATGAACATTTTGGCCCTCGCTTCCCAGATATGTCAGAAGCTTATAACTTGGCTTTACGTGTCGATGCTAGGTTAATTGCACAAGAACTTGATTTAACGATTCGTGAAGGTGTATATGCTGGATTTAGCGGTCCTACATACGAAACTCCTGCTGAAATTCAAATGATGAGAACGCTTGGAGCGGATGCTGTTGGGATGTCAACCGTACCAGAAGTAATTGTTGCAAACCATGCTGGGTTACGAGTGCTTGGTATTTCTTGTATTACGAATATGGCAGCGGGAATTCTTGACCAACCACTTTCTCATACAGAAGTGATTGAAACAACGGATCAAGTTCGTAGCACGTTTTTACAATATGTAAAAGCAATTGTTGCTAAAATTTCTTAAAAAAAATTGGTCGTTAATCTCAGCCCCAATTTATTATTTTCTGAAGTAAGAAGATAATGGATTGGGGCTGAGTTTTTTACGTATTTGATAATATTTTCAGATAGTTATTGTCGCTCGGCTTCTTAGTATGCTACTATATAAAAGAACTTTTAAAAATCTATAATGTAAAGGTGGGATTGGCGTGACGTTTGAACGGCTTGGAACAATGAATGTAAATGCAGAAGGACATCTCGAAATTGGTGGGGTGGACACTTTAAAGTTGGCTGAAAAATACGGTACACCACTTTACGTTTATGATGTAGCGCTAATCCGTGACCGTGCAAGAGGATTTAAGAAAACATTTGAAGAATTAGGTGTAAAAGCACAAGTAGCTTATGCAAGTAAAGCATTTTCAGCTGTAGCGATTTATCAGTTGATGGCTGAAGAAGGCTTGTCTCTTGATGTTGTATCGGGTGGCGAACTCTATACAGCTATTAAAGCGAACTTCCCTCCTGAAAGAATTCACTTTCACGGAAATAATAAAAGTGCAGAAGAAATACATATGGCACTTGATTATGGCATCGGATGCTTTGTTATTGATAATTATTATGAAATTAGTTTATTAGAAGATATATTAATAGAACGAAACGAAAAAGCTTCCGTTTTAATTCGCGTGACTCCAGGGATAGAAGCGCATACACATGATTATATTTTAACTGGACAAGACGATTCAAAATTTGGTTTTGGACTCACGAATGGTCAGGCAGAAAAAGCGATTAAACAAGTGCTTCATGCAAGTGCATCATTTGATTTGATTGGTTTACACTGTCATATTGGTTCACAAATTTTTGAAACAACGGGTTTTAAGCTCGCAGCACGTCGTATTATGGATAAATTAGTGGAATGGCACCAAACTCTGGGATTTGATTCTAAAGTTCTTAATCTTGGTGGTGGTTTTGGTGTTCGATATACTGCTGAAGATGAGCCGCTCGAACCAAGTGAATATGTGCGTCAAATTATGGATGAAGTGCGCGATGTTGCTAATAGTAATGATATTGCTATTCCTGAAATTTGGATTGAACCTGGTCGTTCACTTGTTGGTGAAGCAGGAACGACGCTTTATAAAGTTGGATCTCGTAAAGAAGTTCCAGGTATTCGGAATTATATTGCAGTAGACGGGGGAATGTCGGATAATATTCGTCCAGCATTATATGACGCACATTATGATGCTGTTCTTGCAGCAAATCCAGAAAAATTCGCAGAAGAAACAGTGGCCATTGCAGGGAAATGTTGTGAGTCTGGTGATATGTTAATTTGGGATTTACCGTTACCAAAATCAAATGCTGGCGAAATTTTAGCAGTTTTTTGTACCGGAGCTTACGGTTATGCGATGGCAAGTAATTATAACCGTATTCCAAGACCACCAGTAGTTTTTGTGGAAAACGGAATGGATAAATTAATCGTTGCCCGCGAAACTTATGAAAATTTAGTGCAAAATGATCTTTCATTATAGTAAGGCGGGACAAACATGGTAGAAATGAATTTTAAAGTAGAAGCTTTTGAAGGTCCGCTTGATTTACTACTTCATTTAATTGGTCAATTAGAAGTGGATATTTATGATATTCCGATGGCAGAAATTACGGACCAATATATGGAATTTGTTCATACAATGCAAGAGATGGAACTAGATATTGCAAGCGAATATTTGGTAATGGCTGCTACTTTACTTGCCATTAAAAGTAAAATGCTCCTTCCAAAACAAGAACTTGAAATTGATTATGATACACTAGAAGAGGAAGAAGACCCACGTGATGCTTTAGTTGAAAAATTAATGGAATACAAACGATTTAAAGAAGCCGCAAAAGAACTAAAGGAAAAAGAAGCTGAACGGAGCTTTTATTTTAGTAAACCACCAATGGATTTGGCCGAGTACGATGATGGGACTAAAGTGGCAGAACTTGATGTATCATTAAATGATATGTTAAGTGCTTTTAACAAAATGTTACGACGCAAGAAATTAAATAAACCACTGCATACAAGAATTACAACCCAAGAAATTTCAATTGATGATAGAATGAATTCCGTACTCGGAAAACTACATCAACAAGAAAATCACCGTTTACGTTTTGATGAATTATTTGAAGAACAAACTAAAGAACAACTTGTCGTAACATTTTTGGCATTACTTGAGTTAATGAAACGAAAATTAGTCGAAGTCGAGCAATCTGCAAGTTTTGCGGATTTATATGTGCAAGGTAAAGGGGAAGAATTATCGTGAACAGAGAAGAACAATTAGGTATATTAGAGAGCTTGCTTTTTGCAGCGGGAGATGCAGGACTTTCCACAGAGCAATTAACAGAAGTCATGGAAATTACGCATATTGAAGCGCTCAATTTATTAGAGCTTTTAAGTGAACGATATAATGAAAATGCAGATAGAGGGCTAATTTTATTAGAACTTGCTGGCACTTTCCAATTAGCTACGAAAAAAGCACATGCGGATTTTTTACGTAAATTAGTGGAAGTTCCTAGTAATACGGTTTTATCACAAGCCTCCTTAGAGACGTTGGCAATTATTGCGTATCGCCAACCTGTGACTCGAATGGAAGTAGATGAAGTTCGCGGTGTACAAACGGATGGACCAATTAGAACACTTGTTGCAAAAGGATTGGTTACTGATAAAGGTCGCGTAGATGGGGCTGGTCGCGCCAAATTATACGTAACGACAAGTGAATTTTTGGATGCTTTCGGGCTTAATTCTTTAGATGATTTGCCAAAGCTTGCTGACCCAGAAGCAGAAGACCCAGACCAAAGTGAAATGGACCTGTTTTTTGACCGGTTTAACCAAAGTAAAGAACAGGAGGAGGAATAAGAATGGAACGTTTACAAAAAGTGATTGCAAATGCAGGAGTAACTTCTAGAAGAAAAGCAGAGAAACTTATTCAAGAAGGTAAAGTAACAGTAAATGGAAAAGTAGTTACAGAACTCGGTGTCAAAGTCACCGGAACAGAACGAATTGAAGTTGAAGGGATTCAGCTCACTAAAGAAGAACACCGCTATTTTCTATTTTATAAGCCAAGAGGCACGGTGTCTGCTGTAACTGATGATAAAGGTCGTACAACCGTAGCAGATTATTTTACAGATATTCCAGAACGTCTTTACCCAGTAGGAAGACTTGATTATGATACATCTGGTTTACTGTTAATGACAAATGACGGTGACTTTGCAAACTTACTTATGCACCCTAAAAATGAAGTTTCCAAAACTTATATTGCTCGCATTAAAGGAATTCCAGAACGAGAAGTTATTCGTGAGCTAGAGCGCGGAGTTGTTATCGATGGTCGCAAAACTGCTCCTGCAAAAGTAAAAGTACGTTCTTCTGACAAAGCAAAAGATAAAGCAATTGTTGAAATCACTATCCATGAAGGACGAAATCGCCAAGTTCGTAAAATGTTCGAAGCAGTTGGTTTTGAAGTACAAAAATTAGCGCGCGAAGAATATTCTTTCTTGAATTTACGTGGTTTAAATGCAGGTGAAAGAAGAGAATTATCCCATCATGAAGTAAAACAATTAAAAACAGAAGCAAGATTTGGCAAGAATAAAAAGTAACATTTCAAGATAAAATATACTTTCTGATAGCGTGTTTTGTGAAAAACATGTATAATTTAAATCGTAGTAAATTTGGTATAGGCAATTGTGTGGTTTCCCGTATGTGGGTACGAGAAATTCCATTTAATTAACTGAATTTAAGTGATGCGTTTTATGTAAATGATAGTTAGGGGATGAGTACTTATGAGTGAACAAGTTAGAGTGCTTGTTGTGGATGATGAGGACCGGATACGACGCCTTCTTAAGATGTATCTTGAAAGAGAAAACTATCGAATTGAAGAAGCTGGTGATGGTGACCAAGCATTAAACATGGCACTGAACAACAATTATGAAGTAATTCTGCTAGATTTAATGATGCCAGGTAAAGATGGTATTGAAGTTTGTCGTGAATTAAGAGAGTTTAAATCTACACCAGTTGTTATGTTGACCGCGAAAGGTGAAGAAGCTAATCGTGTGCAAGGATTTGAAGTAGGTGCAGATGATTATATCGTTAAGCCATTTAGTCCACGGGAAGTAGTGCTACGAGTTAAAGCTGTTCTTCGGCGTGCAAAACAATCTTCTGATGAAACAGCTGGAAGTACACCAGGAGACATTATTACATTTCCGCATTTGAAAATTGATAATGAGGCGCATCGTGTTATTGTGGATGGAAAAGAAATCGGCCTAACACCAAAAGAATACGATTTACTTTATTATTTAGCTAAATCTCCAGATAAAGTTTTTGACCGTGAATCACTTTTAAAAGAAGTGTGGCGTTATGAATTCTTTGGTGATTTGCGTACAATTGATACTCACGTAAAACGTCTTCGTGAAAAATTACATGATGTATCTGAGGACGCTGCTAGAATGATTGTTACTGTGTGGGGTCTTGGCTATAAATTTGAAGTTCCAGAAGATTAATAACGAATATTAAGATAGCGGGCAAAGACGTTTAATCGGCAAGTGTTATGCCGCACGTGCTTTGTTCGTTATTTTTTTGTGAAGTGAGGTGAGATAGATGAAGATTTGGAATAGTATCGTTGGCAAAATATGGAGTACAATCATTTTATTATTGATTGGGATTTTAGTTATATCTGGATTCTTAGTGGCAATGATTTATGAAAAAAATAATATTGCTCATATTACAAAAGAATTAGAAGATACCACATCAAGTATTATCACAATTATGAAAGAAAACGATGAAGTTATTTCCACTAAAAATAATAATGATTCCGCACTGACATTACTTGATAATACGATGGGCGTCATTATTGAAGAAAACGGAAAAAATATTTATCAATCTCAGTCTCCTGACACAATTTCTAGCGTATCTGCAAATAAACTTGTTCAAGATAAAACGTTAGATAAAGCCTTGGAAAAAGACAACAGTATTACGATGAAGTATAATTTCAAAACAAAAGACAGCTCCTTACCTGTCGAAATTTCAGCGCAGAAGTTTGTTTTAAGTAATGGAGAATCGGGTGTTGTCTATGTTTATCAATCATACCATGATATTTTAAAAGTGAATCAAAAAACAGTGAGAACGCTTATTGTTTCGGGTATTATAGCTATCATTATTACTTCCATTTTATCCTTTGTCTTCTCATCTAGAATGGCCTTTCCTCTTCGTGAAATGAAAAAAATCGCTATAGCTGTATCAAAAGGGAATTTCGATAATCGTGTGCCAACTTACACGCATGATGAAATAGGTGAACTGGGAGTAGCTTTTAATGATATGGCCAAACAATTAAAATATAATATTAGCGCCCTTCGTCAAGAAAAAGAGCAATTATCTAACATATTAGTAGGAATGGCGGATGGGGTAATTAAATTTAGTGTAGACAAAACAATTATTTTAAGTAATCCACCAGCAGAAGAATTTTTACATAATTGGTTTTTCTCGCCTGAAAATACAGAAAAAGTACTGATACCAACAGCTTTAAATAATTTATTGAATGACACATTAGAAAAGAAAGAATCGCAAGTGGGCGAAATAACTTTTTCTGACCGGACGTATGTAGCAATTTTGACGTTGTTATATACAGGTGAGCATGTTCGAAGTATTGTTGCGGTTATTCGTGATATGACAGAAGAGAAGCAACTTGAGAAAATGAAGAGTGATTTTGTCAACAATGTGTCACATGAGCTTAGAACGCCTATTTCTATGCTTCAAGGATACAGTGAAGCAATTATCGATGGAGTTGCTCAGTCGGATGAAGAAGTTCGGGAATTTGCACAAATTATTTATGACGAATCCCTTCGTATTGGTCGATTGGTTAATGATATGCTCGACCTTGCAAGAATGGAAGCCGGTTTTAATCAAATGGACAATCAAAAATTACTATTAGCTCCATTACTACGAAAAGTTATTGCTAATTTTGATGTGCTTGCAAAAGAAAACTTTGTAGAACTTGGTTTAGAACTGGAAACACCAGATCTAGAATATTCTTATGATCCCGACCGGATGGAGCAAGTATTAATTAATTTAATTATGAATGCTATCCGTCATACCGGAAAAGAGGGGTATGCTGGAAAAGTTACTTTAAAACAAACTATTGACGAAACAAAAAATAATCTCGTCATTACAGTGTCTGATAATGGTAGCGGGATTGCAGAAGAGGACATTCCCTACTTATTCGAGCGTTTCTATAAAGTAGACAAGGCGAGAAAACGCGGAAAAGCTGTAGGTACAGGAATTGGTCTTGCAATTGTAAAAAATATCGTAGAAGCCCATAACGGCAAAATTTCTGTAGAAAGCGTATTGGGTAAAGGGTCAGACTTTATCATTACCTTGCCGCTATATAAATAGATTGGAGCGAAAATCATGGAAAAAAGACAAACAAAATATTGTAAAGAATCTTTAGTAATTAAAACTAGTCGGGTGTTTCCATCCGATACAAATAATCATAATACACTCTTTGGTGGAAGATTAATGACTTATATTGATGATACTGCTTCTATCAGTGCATCTCGTCACTGTCGAACAGAAATTGTAACAGCTTCGACAGATTCGGTGGATTTTTTAAAGCCAATTAAAAACGACCACTCTGTTTGCTTAGAGTCCTATGTGGCTTCAACAGGTAGAAGTTCGATGGAAATCTTCGTTAAAATCATTGCAGAAAATTTAAAAACAGGAGAACGCTATCTAGCAGCTACATCTTTTTTAACTTTTGTCGCGCTAGACAAAGATGGCAAAACGGTGGAAGTACCTCTAGTTGAACCAGAAACTGATGAACAAAAAAGAATCCATGCTGGGGCCGAAGCAAGAAGCATTGCCCGTAAAATTCGTTTAAAAGAAAACCAATCATTAGCGGAATCGTTGTCTACAAATATTCCTTGGTGAGTTAATAAAAACCAGCTGATTGGCTGGTTTTTATTAACAAACAAAAGAAAGCGCTTACGTGAAAAAATATACAAAAGGACTTGCGAAAAAATTTTTTCATGGTAAAATAAAAATTGTAATAAAATATTCGTTCATCTTCGGGGCAGGGTGCAATTCCCGACCGGTGGTTAAAGTCCACGATCTGCTTTTTTAGCAGTTGACTCTGGTGTAATTCCAGGACCGACAGTATAGTCTGGATGGGAGAAGATGTTGACAGACCTTTTCGTTTGTCTTCACGAGCATGTGTTAGCAAGCTGTGATGCTTATTTGAGTATTTAGCGCTTGTTTATTAAATCACAAACTCTCCCTCAACTTTTTTAGTTGAGGTTTTTTATTTGCTTGGGTTGCAATCGTCAAGTGATGTCACTCGCTTCTTGGTGAACATCAAGGGAGAAATGACAATGAAGAATTATTCAATGAAAGTTTTTGTAAGTGTAGCGGTTCTTGGCACTTTAGCATTTGTTTTAATGATGCTACAATTTCCGTTACTACCAAGTGCACCATTTTTAAAGCTTGATTTTAGTGATATTCCAGCTTTAATTGGTGGCTTATTATTCGGACCACTCGCGGTGATTTTAGTAGAATTAATTAAAAATGTCCTACTTTATATCGTGTCCGGTAGTCCAGTTGGAGTTCCGGTTGGAGAATTAGCCAATTTTATTAATGGTATTTTTTATGTATTACCGATTTATTATTTATTTCACTGGTTCCGCTCGACAAAAGGAATGGTGCTTTCAACAGCAGTTGGAACATTAGTAATGACAGGCGCAATGGTGGTATTTAATTATTTTGTATTATTACCATTTTATATTAAACTTGGTGGACTTCCAGCGGATACAGATGTTGCTTGGTTAGTCACTTATACGATTGTACCATTTAGCTTATTAAAAGGAGTCATCGTTAGTGCTGTATTCTTATTACTATACTCTAGACTTAAAAAATGGATTGCTAAAAATCAAACTGTGAAAGAACGTCGCAAATTTGAAAAAAGACAGCAAGAGATTAACCAATAGCAATTACCCATAACTACCTAGAGTTTGTATCGCATAATGAAAATGAAAAAATTTAGATTAGGCTACTAGTTTCCTTCAATTATAGGAAACTAGTAGCCTAATTTTTTTATAGTATTTTAATGTAATTATATATGACGATATATAACTTTTGTACATATAAAACACTTCCAATCGGCTTGTTGCATAAAACTAATGAAAATGTGAGTAATCCGCTGGTATTTTTGGTTTCGCTAATAATAGTACTTACCACTCAAATGTGTCTTAAATGTGTCGGAAAAGTGTTTGAAGTGTGACGGATGTTTGAATGGAATTGCTGATAGTGCGGCTTTTTTGAACAAGATACCTTAAGTATATATACAGTATATGAAATCGTTTGTTACTATTTATTTGTGCCTTGGAGATTCAAAAGACAACAACATCCAGAGAAGGAGAGAGTTATATATATGGTGAAATCATTAAACATTCGACGTTTATTTTTATTATTAATAACGAGTTTATTAATAATCAGCCAGCTTAATTTAACATCTTTTCAAGCTTTTGCAGAAGAGCGAAATGAGGAGCCGCTTTCATATGAAGTCCAGAAAGAGCTTTCAGCTGACAAAAAAAGCGCTAAACTTAAAATAAAAGCAACTCCGTCTAACGAAGAAGTAAAAATTGTAAGTATTGAAACACCTGATAAGCAGATAACAGAGGGACAAGAAGCAGAATTCACTGCGGAAAAAAATGGTCCGATTGATTTTATTATCACTTATCAAGAAAAACAAGATGGGCAATATCAAGAAAATAAAACGTTTAAAGCGACTTATGAAGTAAGCGAGATTTTAGTCGATGAAAATAAGACGGACGTTAACAAAAATCTTCTTAAGTCGAGTGAATCTAATGTTACCCTAGAAATTCCCGACTATGATGGTAGTGCTTGGAAGAATGGAGAAATCAAAGAAGTTAATGTTACGGCATCATTTGATGACAATACTTCTGGTCAAAAGAAATTAAACTTTACTCTGCCAGATGGCATGAGGTTTGTTTCTATTCCAGTTCCAAGCAACTATTCAGCGACAAATGATGTAGATACAGGAGTTTTGAATTATTTAAATACGGGCGACCCATTAGGGAGTGCGATTAGTTCAGTTTCTGTTCCAAGTAAAGAATCAACATACGGTAAAGCAACATATGGAACGGTTAGTTACACTTTAGAACCAGGTACAGAAAAGGTGAGTTTTAGTTTTTCTGTACGAGTTGATGCAGTAAAATATTATGGGACGACAGATATAAAATCACCAATTAAAGTAGAAACATTCGAGGGAGATGAGAGTACGCCAGTTGATTCAGCCCAACAAGCTATTCATGCTGAGGGGAGAAATGTAGTTGGTGCCGCAGAGCAAAGTCATGTAGAGACAATGTTTAGAAATTGGTATTCTACTGCGACTTTGTCAAGTGTGACAGCTAGTACAGATACAGAAGATTCTTTTAACTATACGAAGTGTTACTCTGTTGTAAATAGTATAGTTCAAGAAGATGGTCGTGGATCAAAATCTTTTGTTCCTAAACATGTCTCCGTAACTCTTTACTATCCAGAAGGAATGGAATACGTTGGAGTGGTAAATGAATCTAAGTCGTTATTGGAAAATACTGCTGATAGAACTATTACTCCCTATCCTGAAGAAAATAAAGTAGTAATTGATTGCAATCAGCAAAATTTTCCCAGCTCGCCAGGTACTATATATGCAGTAAAATATAAGGTGCCAAAGGGTACGAAAGCAGGTACTTATACCACTAATAAAGTGCCTCATGCAGTAATTACAACTTATGACAATAATGTATTTGAAACAGATGCTCTAACAAATAACGTTAGCGATATGACAACTCTAGCTGAGAAAGATACTTGCACAGTCGTAGAAGAAACGGAGAATATTATGTCCGTTTTACCAAGAAATCATTATATAAACCCAGATAATGAATCATGGGGTGGACATGTTCAAATTAATAACAAAAACTCCGCTGGTGTTAAAAAAAACCAAATGTATCAAATTAAATTCGATGAAAATTGGGAAGCTTATACTGTCAATTTACCTTGTGATGGAACATTATCCGGAAATAAAGTGACAGATGTACAATATAAAACGAACCTTAATTCAACTTATCGAACTTATGAAGGTTCGTTGCCTAAAACAAATGCTAATAAGATGGTAACAATGACAGCTGCAGGTATTGGTTTGCAACCAGGAGAATATTTTACTGAGGTTAAGGCCAATGTAGGAGATTTCTCTGTAGGTTATACAAATATTGATCCCACTGCTGCATTTACTTCTACATCTTCACTTTCGTATGGGATTGTTAAACCTGGTATTAAAACAGTTGATTTTAATGTAAATGTATGGGATGCGGGAGACGAAGAGAACACCAAAGTGAATGGTGTGTCCACCTATATCGTATCAAATAATGTTTCATCTGCAGTAGATGGTTCCGCTAGTTTTTATAATCAAGAAGGAACTAAAGTTAAAACTGCAAAAGCTGGCGATACTTTAACTACTAAAGCATCACTAGTTTTACATGGTTACCCATTTGGAACGAGAACCGTCTTGAATGACCCAGAAATATATTTACGCCAAATTGAAGGGGCAAAAATTAAGCCAGGATCCATTAAATTATATAATCAAGACGACGAAGAAGTAGATTTTTCTATGGAAGAAAAATCAGCTTTGAATGGTGATAAAGTTTATGTTTTAAAAACAACAGATGCTACAGTAGGAGAATATGTTGGGAATCCTGCTAAAAAACAATATTTGAATATTGAATATGATACTGTTTTTGATGTCACGTTAGATAAAAGTATCCAAACAGACATCCAAAAAATGCTCGCTTGGGGCGGAAGTAATGTATACTCAGCAATTTCAGCTAATTCGTTTTCTGATAATGGATTAGATGTTAACCAAAATGGTAAAGATAGAGAATACCTGCTTTCTACAAAAGCGAGTATGTTAAGTGTGTCTAAACAAGATACAGTTAGCGTTGAAACTTTCTTAAGTGTTGCTGATGAAGGTACAAAAGCAGCTTACGTGGATGGAGATGAGAGTACCGTTTCTTACTTCACACCTGGAACGGAAGCAGACTATATGGTAAAAGTAACTAACTCTTCTAGTGCTAGTACAAGCGCTTTAGATGTATTTGTTCCAATTCCAAAGACAGGACAAAACTTTGGTTCTAAATTCCAATCAGAAGCCTTTAAATGGGATATGAAACTAAATGGAGCGGTACCATTAACTGATGAACAAAAAGCACAATTGGAAATTAGTTATGCAACAGAAGCAAATGCAGATAATTATGAGTCAGAAAGTGTTTATAGTTCTTCACCTTCAAGTTATGAAAAAGTTAACATGGTACGTATCAGAGTGAAAACCCAGATTGATTCGGGTGAATCACAAACAATCAAAGTCCCGCTAAAAGTAGATGAAACCTTTAATTCTGCTACAGAAGAAGATAAAATAAGTGAGCGTAATGTGTACAACCCCCATTATCGTGTAACTACAAATACGTATTCTGGAGCATTATCAGGTACTAAAGTAGGGGCAGAGCTAGTTATTTTAGAAGCAGGTGGTTTCCTGTTCCAAGATAAAGATGCCAATGGTTTATATGAAAAAGAGCAAGGTGATACGGCTCTTGCAAACGAAACAGTGGAACTTTATAAATGGAATGAATCTACTTCTGCTTATGAACCTTTCTTAAAGGACGGAGATCCTGTAACTGTTAAAACAAACGCAGATGGGAAATACACATTTAATTACAATGTAGGTTTAGCTTACGGAAAATATGCTGTGAAATTCCCTGACAGAGCAGGTAACCAATTTACTTTGAAAAAAGTAGGACAAGATAATACGATAAATAGTACGGTACCTAATACGGGTACAGACAAAGGTTGGGTAAAAGAAATTAATCCAGAACAACCAACTTCACAAAATATTAATGCTGGTTATATGGAGTATGCGCCTGCTAATGATTTAAAAGTTAATCTTAGCGATAAAACACTACAAGCAGGTAAAAGCTTAAAAGTAACTTTACCAAAAGTGGAAGCAACGAGTGGAGAAGCGGCGGAAAATACGATTGAACCTTCATTTTTCCATAATATTCAAGCTCCATCAAATGGTTACAAATGGACTAGTAAAGATGCGAGTGTGGCAACTGTTGACACAGCTAGTGACGGTTCTGGAATAATTGTTGGGGTTTCTGCTGGAGATAAAGCTATAGCTACAACAGATCTTAGCATCACAATTAAAGATATTTTTGGTACAGAGAAAAAATCTACTGCCCCTGTTTATATAACTAATTCAAAAGCAGTAGTGGACCAAAAAGGACCTATTACTTTAGGCGCTATGGATTTCACATTAGAACACAAAGAAGCGATTGACCTTTCTGAAACAGAAGCAACTAATTTAGCAAAAGCGGTTGCCTTTGAAGAAATAAAAACAGGTGTACTTTCTTCTGCGCAAGATAGTACTGACTCTCTTCAAGTAGATGAAAATCAATTAAAAGCTATTCAAGAAGCATCTAATCTAGGAGGCACTTACCCATTAACGTATCAAGTAACAAAAGATGGGCAAACAGCAGAGGTAATTATTCAAGTGACTGTAGAAAAAGACTTGACTGTAATTAACGTACACGATTCTATTTTATATGTAGGAGATGCGTGGACTGCTTCAGATAACTTTGATAGTGCGCTTGATAAAACAGGCGAAATATTGCCATTTGCAGCTATTCAAGTAGCAGGATCAGTTGATACGACCACTGCTGGAATTTATTCAGTCAATTATTCCTATCAAGGAATGACAAAAACAGCCAAGATTGAAGTAAAAGATAATCTAACAGAAGTTAATGCACATGACTCTATCATTTATACAAACGATACTTGGAGTGCTGCAGATAATTTTGATAGTGCATTGAATAAAACTGGAAATGCATTGAGTTTAAGCGACCTTACAGTAACCGGAACAGTAAATACAAAACAAGCTGGAACATATACAGTTACGTATAAATATGAAAATGTAGAAAAAACGATTACAGTTACTGTAAAAGAAAATAAAAAAGGTGTTAACGGACATAACTCTACTATCTATGTTGGGGATTCTTGGACAGCAGAAGATAATTTTGATAATGCAGTAGATAAAGATGGCAATCCAGTTGCTTTTGCTGATGTAAAAGTAAAAGAAGATCCATCTGTGAATATTCATCAAGCAGGCACTTATCAAATCACTTATAGTTATGATGGGGTATCAACCACGGTTACGCTAACGGTGAAAGAAATTAAAACAGCTATTAATGCACATGATTCTATTCTGTATATTAATGATAATTGGAATGCTGCAGACAATTTTGACAGCGCTCGTGATAAAGACGGAAATTCTGTATCATTTGATGATGTGCAAGTGACTGGGTCTGTAGATACAACACAGGCAGGGACCTATACTATAACTTATGCATACGATGGTCTAACGAAAACGATTCAAGTTACAGTGAAAAATCCACAAACAGCTATTCAAGCACACGGTTCTGTAATTTATGCAGGAGATAAGTGGCAAGCAAAAGATAACTTTGATAAAGCTATTGATAAAGCTGGAAAAGATGTTGAATGGAAAAATATTACTGTTAACACCAATGTTGATACAACAAAACCGGGCGTTTATACAGTAACCTATAGCTATGATGGTATCTCTAGCACAATTAATATAACTGTGAAACCATTACAAACTACAGTGAAAGTTCACGATAGCAGTTTTTACGCAGGAAGTAACTGGAATGCGAAAGATAATTTCGACCAGGCTACGAATAAAGATGGAGAAAAAATAGATTTCCAAGATATTACTGTCACTGGTAGTGTTAATAGTAATACACCTGGCACTTACGAAATAAGCTATCTATATGATGGTGTAAAAGCTATCGCAAGAGTAACTGTCTTGAAAAACCATGCAACTTTAATAGTAAAAGACAGCGTTCTAACAACAGGTGACACTTGGAATGCACAAGATAATTTCATTAAAGCATTAGATCGTGACGGCCGAGCTATTTCATTTGATCAAGTGAAGGTAGAAGGCAATGTCAATCCGTATAAAGCTGGGAAATACCAAGTTACGTATTCGGTAGATCCTAATGAAGGTACAAAAGATGCTGGCAAGCAAGTGTTATCAGTAACAGCGACGATTCAAGTAGAAGAGGTTAAACAAGCAAATGCACAAGGAAATAGCTCGTTAACAATAAAAGATAATACACAACATATGGTTACATCTGATGATATCAAACTCATCCCCAAAACAGGTGACCAAGAGAATCCATGGGTTTTCTGGGCTGGTATTAGTTTGGTTGGACTTGGATTAGTATTATTGATGTTCTTACAAAGAAGACGTAATTCGAATTAACACGTAGGACATCAAAAGAGGAAGGATCCCTTCAAGTAGGGCGCCTTCCTCTTTTTCTATTTATTTAAATGGTCTATCAGAAACCTTAATAGAAAGCGAAGGACAAGCAAATTCCGCATCCATCACCATTTCCTCTAAGTCTTCTGGAATTTCTTTTATTCCAGTATTATTATCTAATATATTATAAGCAAGACCTTCAGTATCATAATCAAAAACATCAGGAGCATGAATAGAACAAGCACCACAAGCAATACAAGTGTCTTTTTCAACGAGACAATACTTCAATTTTCTACGCTTCCTTTCTAAAATAACAGTTTGAAGCAAGATTTTTTCTTTTTCCATTGTACCATATTTTGATAAAGATTTTTCAGGAAAAGTAATGTAGAACAGGTGTTTCTGTGGTATGATTAATGTTAGAAAAAAGGTGGTGAAAACGTCTTGGATAAGCTTGATAATTATATCGTGACAATTTTAGAAAAGAGTATTACTCCTAGGAAATTGCCATTTTTACATACTATTTTGGCTGGTAGAAGGACTGGTCAGGCTGTTCAGGATGCGCATCTTTTTCAAATGCAGCATTTATTTGGATTAGTACCAAATTTGAAATTAAAGTATTTAGAAACAAGGCTTAAAGAATTAATGCGACAAGGTATAATTACTGTTACTGAAAATGGCTATAAAGTGGAACAGAAGCCCAGTATTTCGTTTGAAAAGAGTTATCCTTCCTTTCATGGATTTGCTTTTCAACAACAAGTTTTTGCCTTCTTTGCACATTTACGACTCGCAGTTCAAGTTGTTAGTAATAAACACCATACAGAGAAATATTATTTACCAGTTATTCGCGATAAGAAAGTACAGCAATTTATCAAAATTTGGTTACAAAATAAGCAACAAGATGACCTTGCTGATAGATTATATATTGAACTTATCAAGTGGTTTAATAGCTTAGCTGTAAGTAGACCAGAATTTTTAGTGGAACGATTTTCCGGCGGGAAACTAATGGGTTATACCACAGAACAAATTGCTACTAAATATCAAGTGGAGAAGTGGGATGTTTATTTTGAAGTATTACATGAACTTCATCGGTTGCTTGCTACCATAAAAGAAAGCGAAGAGGAGTGGCCGCTTTTAGCTAGTTTAATACCAAATGAACTGATGAACCTAACTTCTTCAGCTATAAAAACTTATATATTGTGGGGAAAAGGAATGGATTTGGAGATGGTTGAACGGATCCGAAATTTAAAAACAAGTACGATACAAGATCATTTTGTGGAAATTAGAGCTACTTTGAAAGAAGCAAAAGTTCCTTATTTACCAGAGGAGGAATTAATCAAAGCAATTAATTCGAGAAACTGGCATTTACTTCGGGACATAAAAGCTGCATTTCCAGATTTGGATTATTATCAAATCCGCTTAGCAGTTGTCAGTAAGGAGGACGAACAATGAATTTAGAACAAGAATTAAAGACCTATCTTGGTTTTGAGGAATTTCGTCCGGGACAAAAAGAAGTAATTGAAAAAGTACTAGCAAAGAAAAACTGTTTCGCGATGCTACCGACTGGCACTGGAAAAACCGTTTGTTATCAGCTAGCGGGACATCTAATGGACGGACTAGTATTAATTGTCTCTCCGCTACTATCGCTTATGCAAGATCAGATGGAAAGAATGCGAGCTTACGGGGAAAAACGTGTGGCGGCGCTCAATAGTTTTTTAAAGAAAGAAGAAAAACAGCAAATCATTACAAATATTCATTTATATAAGTTTATATTTTTATCTCCAGAGATGTTAAATAATAAAATTGTTAAAAATACGCTTCTACAACAAAAGATTAGCTTATTTGTTATAGATGAAGCCCACTGTATTTCTCAGTGGGGACATGACTTTCGACCTGATTACTTGATGCTTGGGCAGTTTATTGAAGAGGCTAAATTTCCAGTTTCGATGGTACTTACAGCTACTGCAACTAAAAAAGTTAGAGCAGATATATTAAAACAGCTACATCTAGCTGATTGTGAACAAGTGATTTATTCTGTTAACCGGCCTAATATTTATTTGCAAGTAGAAAAATTTTCTAATCAACTTACTAAAAAAGAACGTTTATATGAGCTAGTTTCCAGGCTAAAAACACCTGGTATTATTTATTTTTCTAGTAAGAAACTAGCAGAAAATACTGCAAAAGAGTTGAATGAAGTACTTGGTTTAAGTGTTGCTTATTATCATGGCGATATGGAAACGGAAGATAGAATTGTGATTCAGCAACAATTTGTATACGGACAGTTAGATATTATTTGTGCAACGAGTGCATTTGGAATGGGAATAGACAAGGCGAGTATACGCTTCGTTATTCATTACCATATGCCAGCAGACATAGAAGCTTATTTGCAGGAAATTGGCAGAGCTGGTCGTGATGGAAAAGAAAGTATTGCTATTTTACTGTATGCTATTGGAGATGAGTTTATCCAAATGCAGTTAGCAGACCAAGATATACCGGATGTTAACCTTATGCATCTACCAAAAGAACAGCTTAAAACACTCCCAGAAACAGAACAACGCTTTATTGATTATTACCAAAAAAGTGGTTTAACAACAACAGAATTAACGACTAAAATGGAATATCGAAAAAGCTGGAAAAGAGCTAATTTACAACAATTTATTGGATATATACATTCAGAATCGTGCCGTAGAAACTATATAATGCGTTATTTTGAAGAAAACCCTCTAGAAGTAACACCCGAAAATTGCTGTGATTTAGATAGTGCTTTTACCATAAGTTTTGAAAAAGAAGAAAAGACAAGTCCAAAAGAAATATTGACCTGGGAAAATTACTTATCTTATCTACTTCAATAGATAGTAAGTTACGAAAATTGACAAAAAGTAGCTTATTTCACATTTTTTGTAAAAAAAATACTTGTTTAATAGTGAAAAAATTGTTATTATTTTGTTCAGTAATCTGTGTGAAATGAAAAAAATTATATGCCAGAAGTACTAAATTATACTGATTATTGGTTTTTTCTACTAAAAAAGCGGTTTAAGTGTTGTTGTATATTGCTTTTATGGTTATAATTATTTCAAAGGTATTTCATTTATTAACATCTTATGTAACACTTCTCTGTGCCAATAATAGTGCATAGGATAATAGTAGAAAGCACTAAAGGAGGAACTTTGAGTGGCGAGAACAAGAAAAAGTAAACGGGAATATGAAGAACCGGCTGATTATGATATGAATTCTGAAGGACAAGACGAATTTAATAATGAACCGCCGATGCTATCCCGTTCTGATAGCAGAAAAGGAAAAAAGAAAACTATTTTTAGATACCCACTGCTTAATTTATTAATTGTGTTTTTCCTATTAATTCCAATCGTGATAGTAATTGTATTTGTAACAGTACAAAATATGGGATCAACTAACGAAGTGAAAACAGAAACGGAATCGACAGTTAATGTTTCCGACAACACGAAAACAAAAGAAGAAAAAGAAAAAGCTAAAAAAGCCGCAGAGGAAAAAGCTGCTGCAGACAAAAAAGCTGCAGAGGAAAAGAAAGCCGCGGAAGAAAAAGCTGCTGCTGATAAAAAAGCGCAAGAAGATGAAGCTGCTAAAGCCGCAGCCGCTAAGAAAGAACAAGAAGCTGCCGCAGAAAGAGCGGCAGAAGAAAAGGCCGCAGAAGAAAAAGCTGCTGCTGATAAAGCTGCAAAAGAAAAAGCCGCAACAGAAGCAGCACAAAAGAAAGCGGGAGGTTCTCATACAGTTAAAGCAGGGGATACTCTATATAGCATAGCGCGTTCTGCCTATGGACAAGCTGGAGCTGCTGCTGGCGTGGAAAAAATCAAACAAGCTAACGGACTTGGTGATAACAATGTTCCTGTTGGTACAGTTTTAACAATTCCGCAGTAATAACAACACTAAATGGGTCTGGGAAACGCTTCCGAGACTCATTTGTTTGTTTTAATGGAAAAAGATAGGGGGAAATGATTTATGGCAAAAGTAGCACTTATTACAACAGGTGGCACGATTGCAAGTAAAAAAACAGCATCAGGAAAACTTGCATCAGGGGAATTATCTGGAGAAGAATTAGCTGCATTATGCCAATTACCCACAGAAATCCAAATTGATATTTATTCCACCTTTCAACTCCCTTCTATGCATATTGCACTTTCGGACCTTATTAGTTTAAAACAATTAATAGAATCTATTTTTATGGATGAAACGTATGATGGCATTGTTGTAACACATGGTACAGATTCGCTTGAAGAAACAGCCTATTTTCTTGACCTTGCAATAACGGATACAAGACCAATTGTAGTTACTGGTTCTCAAAGAGCGCCAGAAGAACCAGGGACAGATGCCTACGTGAACATTCGCCATGCTATTTATACTGCATGTGAAGTGAATTTACGACAAGCTGGTACAGTAGTAGTTTTTAATGAGCGTATTTTTGCCGCGCGCTATGTAAAAAAAGTGCATGCATCAAATATACAAGGGTTTAGCGCATTTGGGTTTGGATATCTTGGCATTATAGATAACGATCAAGTATTCCTTTATCAAAAGCCACTGGAACATGAGTGTTTTGATATTCGGCTTGATTTACCAGAAGTAGTAGTTATCAAATGCTATCTTGGTGCAGATAGTTTATTTATAGACGCAGCCATCGATACTGGTGTTGCAGGAATTGTCTTGGAAGGCGTAGGACGAGGACAAGTTGCTCCTAAAATGATGCCAGCAATTATTCGGGCTTTAGAAGCAAAAATTCCTGTTGTTATCACGACAAGTGCGGAAGAAGGAAATGTTTATACTACATATGATTACGAAGGCAGTACATTTGATTTATACAATCGTGGTGTTATTTTAGGGAAAGATTATGATAGTAAAAAAGCGCGGATGAAATTAATGGTGCTATTAGCGTCCCAAGAAGAGATTAATCAAACCAATTTCAGATAAAAGGAGTTTTATTTTATGACTAAGAAAATATGTATCGCAATTGATGGACCAGCTGCAGCGGGTAAAAGTACAGTAGCAAAAATTGTTGCAAAAAAATTGCGTTTTGTTTATATTGATACGGGAGCTATGTACCGGGCAGTTACTTATATCGCGCTAAAAAATAAAGTGGCTTATGAAGACGAAATGGCAATTGATTCTTTACTAAAAAAAACAGTGATCCGTTTCGAGCCAGGTGAAGTGCAACAAGTATTTATAAATGAAGAAAATGTGACGGATGTCATTCGCTCATTAGAAGTAACCAATCATGTTTCTATCGTTGCTGCACATCCAGCTATTCGAGAAGCACTTCAAGAACGCCAACAAGTTTTTGCGACAGAAGGCGGAATTGTGATGGATGGTCGTGATATTGGGACGGCTGTGCTTCCAAATGCAGAACTTAAAATTTTCCTATTAGCCAGTGTAGAAGAACGAGCAGAACGACGTTATAAAGAAAATATGGCTAAAGGCTTTGCAGGCGATTTAAATCAATTAAAGAAAGAAATTGAAGAACGTGATCACTTAGATTATACTCGGGAACATTCTCCGCTAAAAAAAGCAGACGATGCTATTGAAGTAGATACGACATCGATGTCAATTGATGAAGTCGCAAATAAAATTCTTTCACTTGCTGAACAAAAAATCCAAAATTAATGGAAAAGTGCTACATTTTCAGAACTAAATGGAAATGTAGCACTTTTTTAATTTAACCGTGAAACTCTAAACAAGGTGAGCGATTTCACGGTCTATAGGCAATTTAACCCCCTTAAAAGAGCTTGACAAATGTCTGGATTTGTAGGATGTTATAAGAGAGATTTTTTACTTTGTGAAAAGTATCTTGAAAGGATTTTCTAGCTGGAAGATAAGTTTTACTGAGGGTGTATTTGTTATTTTTCTTTATTTAATTAAAAATTGCCTATTGAGGAAAACTAGTCAAGCGGATGAAGCGAACGTGAAAAGTTGCTTCTGAATTAGAAATTCCTAAAATTCGACTAACGAATGGAGGGCTACACATGTCTGAAGATTTATTTGATGTGGAAGTTAGAAATTTTGAAGAAGGAGACAAAGTCACTGGCACAGTTACGAGTGTGGAAGATAAACAAGTTTATGTTGGTATTCCAGATAGCAAACTTGATGGTGTCGTTCCAATAAGTGAACTTTCCAATATACATGTGGAGACAGCTTCTGACGTTGTAAGCGTAGGGGACACACTTGATTTAATTGTCACTAAAGTAGAAGATGATGTACTTGTTTTATCCAAAAGAAAAGTGGATGCAGAAAAAGCATCTGATGATATTAAAGCTAAATTTGAATCTGGTGAAGTGTTCGAAGCAATTGTCAGTGATGTTGTTAAAGGCGGGTTAGTAGTTGATCTTGGAGTTCGTGCTTTTGTTCCTGCTTCTTTAGTAGAAGATCATTTTGTGGAAGATTTTGCAGATTATAAAGGTACAACCCTTACTTTCAAAGTAGTAGAATTTGAACCAGAAAACAATCGAGTAATTTTAAGTCACCGTGCTGTGGTGGAAAATGAAAAAGCTAGTCAAAAGCAAGCCCTTTTAAATGAAATCAAAGAAGGCGATGTAATCGAAGGTACTGTTCAGCGCTTAGCTAACTTTGGTGCTTTCGTGGATATCGGCGGAGTAGATGGACTAGTTCATATTTCACAAATTTCTTATAAACATATAGCTACACCGCAAGAAGCACTAGAAGAAGGACAAAAAGTGAAAGTGAAAGTTATCGGGATTGACCCTGAAAATGAACGTATTTCTCTTTCTATTAAAGCAACTTTACCAGGACCTTGGGATGGTATTTCTGAAAAAGCGCCAGTTGGTTCTGTTTTAGAAGGAAAAGTAGTTCGTTTAGTCACTTTTGGAGCTTTTGTGGAAATTTTCCCTGGGGTAGAAGGTTTGGTTCATATTTCACAAATCTCCCACGAACATATTGGAACACCTCAAGAAGTCCTTTCAGAAGGTCAAACAGTAGAAGTAAAAGTATTAGAAGTAAATGAAGCTGATAAACGTTTATCTTTAAGTATTAAAGAATTGCAAGATGCTCCAGTTGAAGAAGCTGATTATGAACTTCCAGAAGAAAATACTGGATTCCAAATGAGCGATTTAATTGGTGATAAACTAAAAGGTCTTCAAAACGACGAAAAATAATTGTTTAGAAAAGAGTCTAGGGAGACTGTTCCCATAGGCTCTTTTTATTTTTGTAATCGAACTTTTCATTGCCAGTAAGCTGTTTTACTGATAAACTAAAGAAAGTTTGATAAATAGGATTCGAGAAAAAAGAAGGTGAAATAATGGCAAAACCAGTTGTAGCGATTGTCGGACGTCCAAACGTTGGCAAATCGACTATTTTTAACAGAATCGTTGGTGAACGTGTTTCCATAGTGGAAGATGTTCCCGGTGTGACACGTGACCGCATATATAATTCAGCGGAATGGCTTGGAAAAGAATTTAACATTATTGATACAGGTGGTATTGATCTTTCCGATGAACCATTTTTAGAGCAAATTCGGGCACAAGCGGAAATCGCAATTGATGAAGCGGACGTAATTATTTTTATTACCAATGGTCGTGAAGGAGTTACCGATGCAGACGAACAAGTAGCAAAAATTCTTTACCGGTCTAATAAACCAATTGTTTTAGCGATTAATAAAGTAGATAACCCAGAAATGCGAGATCAAATTTATGACTTTTATTCTCTTGGTTTTGGTGAGCCATATCCAATTTCTGGTTCACATGGACTAGGACTTGGCGATATGCTTGATGCTGTTCGTGCTCATTTTCCAAAAGAAGAAGAGGAAGAATATCCAGATGAAACAGTGAAATTTAGTTTGATTGGTCGACCAAATGTTGGTAAATCCTCTATTCTAAATGCACTTCTTGGAGAAGACCGTGTCATTGTTTCAGATATTGCGGGCACAACTCGTGATGCAATTGATACAACTTATACATTTGATGGTCAAGATTATGTCATGATTGATACGGCCGGTATGAGAAAACGTGGGAAAGTGTATGAAAGCACAGAGAAATATAGTGTTTTACGTGCAATGAGAGCAATTGAACGCTCCGATGTTGTTCTTGTGGTTATCAATGCAGAAGAAGGTATTCGTGAGCAAGATAAACGAATCGCTGGATATGCACATGATGCTGGACGTGCAATTATTATTGTTGTAAACAAATGGGATGCCATTAACAAAGATGAAAAAACAATCAATGTATGGACAGAAGATATTCGGGAGCAGTTCCAATTCTTAAGCTATGCACCAATTGTTTTTGTATCTGCTAAAACAAAACAACGCTTAAACAATCTATTCCCACTCATTAACCAAGTAAGCGATAACCATTCACTGCGTGTACAATCCAGTATGCTAAATGATGTTATTAGTGATGCTGTTGCAATGAACCCATCACCAATGGATAAAGGTAAACGACTTAAAATCTTCTATACAACACAAGTGGCTGTTAAACCACCAACATTTGTTGTATTTGTAAATGATCCAGAACTAATGCATTTCTCTTATGAACGTTTCTTAGAAAACCGGATTAGAGAAGCATTTCCGTTTGATGGTACGCCGATTCGAGTAATTGCTCGTAAGCGGAAGTAAAGTTTTCAGGAGGGGAAATACAATGACACAGAAAAAAGTAGCTATTCTTGGCGCTGGAAGTTGGGGAACAGGTCTTGCGCTTGTCCTAGCTGATAATAATCATCAACCTGTTATTTGGGGAAACTTAGATAAAATTGTGAATGAAATTAACGAATCGCACACGAATAGTCACTATTTGCCAGATATTATTTTACCAACTGAGGTAAAAGCGACATTATCACTTGATGAAGCTATTGATGGTGCTGAAATTGTCGTAATTGCTATTCCAACAAATGCAATGCGTATCGTTTGTAAACAATTGAATGAAGCATTAAAAGAACCAACTATTTTAGTGCATGTAAGTAAAGGTATTGAACCAGAAACGAACCTTCGAATGTCGGAAGTGATTGAAGAGGAAATAGATGCTGCAAAACGTAAAGCACTTGTAGTTCTTTCAGGTCCTAGTCACGCAGAAGAAGTAGCTCTTCGTCACCCAACGACGCTTTGTGCTAGCTGTAAAGATTTGAAAGCGGCAGAAATCGTGCAAGATCGTTTTATTAATAACAATTTACGTATTTATACGAATGATGATGTAATTGGGGCAGAAATTGGTGGGGCGCTTAAAAATATTATCGCACTTGGCGCAGGGATTTCTGATGGCCTTGGATACGGCGATAATGCTAAAGCGGCACTAATGACGCGCGGAATGGCAGAAATCACTCGTCTCGGTGTTGCTGTGGGCTCTAATCCACAAACCTTTTACGGGCTAACTGGTATTGGTGACTTAATCGTTACTTGTACAAGTGTGCATTCACGTAATTGGCGAGCTGGAAACATGCTCGGTAAAGGCGAGAATCTAGATGAAGTTTTAGAAAAAATGGGTATGGTCGTTGAAGGTGTTCGAACAGCCAAAGCAGTACATGGCTGGGCAAAAAAACTAGATATTGACATGCCGATTACCGAATCGATTTATGCGATTTTATTTGAAAATAAAGATGCTCGTGAAGCCGTTGATTTATTAATGGGTCGTAAAAAGAAAATCGAAAAAGAATCATTTTAGTAGAAGGAACCAAGGTAAGCTATTCGCTTATTTTGGTTCTTTTTTTATGAACTATGCTAAAATGAAGTGGAAGAATTAAATTCGAAAAAGTAGGTGGAGATATGGAAGTTACTCGTACAGATAAAGCTGTCACATTGATATGGGAAAAAGAAGAAGTCAGCGAAGGGACTTTAGTTTTTGTAAGTAGTAGTCCTATACTTGAAGCAAATAGTGAACCTGTTTTTGAAGTGTTCAGTACCACCAATCATTATACTGTTGAAACAAAAGACGTTCCAATTTATTTCATTTTACAGACCCCAACTGGAGATAAAAGAGTTATTACTGAACGGATATTACCACTCGAAAGCGTCTTTAACTTCCGAGATATGGGCGGTTATGAAACGAAACAAGGAAAACATGTAAAGTGGGGTAAATTATATCGTTCTTCCAATTTAGTAAATATAAACCAAGCAGATGCTATATTGCTCCAAAAATTACATATTAAATGGATTTGTGATTTGCGAAGTAGCTCTGAAGTAAAGGCACAACCGACCCCGGAAATAGAAGGAGTTCTTAATAAGCATATTCCTATTGGTACAGCAAAAAATGAAAAAACGACGCTTCCTGTATCAGAAGACAAAGCGATTTATGAACCTTTAATGGGGGAAAGCTATCGTGTTTTTGTACAATCGGTAGACGGTTTTAAAGAAATTTTTAGCGAAATTTTAACAGATGCTAAAGCAGGTTTGCCATTTGTTTTTCATTGCACCGCTGGAAAAGACCGTACAGGGGTCTTAGCCGCACTTTTATTAACGTTACTAGATGTACCGGAAAAAACGATTTTTGACGATTATGCAATCACTAATCGTTATCAGGATAACATTCTACAAGAAATGGGTGGGATTGTCTCGCTTTTTTCGAATGGAAATGAAAAAATCGATTTAGAAGCTTTTCGACCGATGGCAGAAGCCCGTCCCGAATATTTGGAAATAGCCTTTGACGAAATGAAAAAACAATTTGGTTCGGTTGATAACTATTTGGAAAAAGGAATCGGAATAACTGCAAAAGAAAAAGCCTTAATCCAACAACAATTGTTAGAATAAAACTAGGCTCAGAAACCTAGAGTTGTCAGGTAATGGCTCTGAATTTGCTTCTATTTTTATGAAAAAAGAACTATTTTAGCTAATTATGGTGGTATCGCTTGCTATTCTAAGGTTTCCAAGTTAGTATTATGGTTAACAGGTTGATACTATCACGTTTTCAAGCCACTAGAGCAAAAATATATGATTGAAAATGTTAAGAAACAGTGTCAGTTTGGCATTATTCCTTGCAGTTGCTGGGATTATGTGATAATCTTTTATCAGAATTACTGTTAAGGCTTGTAGTTAAGCCATTTCAGTCATGATTCTCCTTAGATTTCCAAAAATTAATTTTATTTTTGGGAAAAAAGAGAAATACAGGTACCATCTTATACCTGCTTATTTTGTAGTATTCTGTGAAGGAGGTGAAAAACACAATGGCAAATAAAACTGATTTAGTAAACAGTGTTGCTGAATTAGCTGATCTTTCTAAAAAAGACGCAGCGAAAGCAGTTGAAGCTGTATTCGAAACTATTCAAACTTCTTTATCTAAAGGTGAAAAAGTTCAATTAATCGGATTTGGTAACTTTGAAGTACGTGAACGTGCTGCCCGTAAAGGCCGTAACCCTCGTACGAAAGAAGAAATCGACATCCCTGCAAGTAAAGTACCAGCATTCAAACCTGGTAAAGCGCTTAAAGAAGCTGTTAAATAAGTTACATAGACTTTTTAAGCACTAACTCTAGTCTAGCCTTAATTTTATAATTAAGCTAGGCTAGTTTTTTTTTGGTTATTTAAGGATGAAATAGGGAATAAAATAGTAAATCACTATTATTATCTCTTATTTAAGCAAATTAAATTTACCTTGAAGTTCGGCTGTGTTAAGATATACAAGGTATATAATGCTAAAAAGATAGGGGAATTAAGGATGGAGCAAATAGACAAACAAAAAATTGCTGATGCGATAAAAGTTATTTTAGAAGCAGTAGGAGAAAATCCAGATCGTGAAGGACTTATTGATACACCAATGCGAGTCGCTCGTATGTATGAAGAAGTTTTTGCTGGACTGAAAAAAGATCCTTCTGTTCATTTCGATACTATTTTTGAAGAACAACATGAAGAATTAGTACTTGTTAAAGACATTCGCTTTTCGTCTATGTGCGAACATCATCTTGTTCCTTTTTTTGGCGTAGCTCATGTGGCTTATTTACCTCAAAACGGAAGAGTTGCAGGGCTTAGTAAACTTGCTCGTGTAGTGGATGATGTGAGTCGTCGTCCACAACTTCAAGAGCGTATTACTACAACTGTTGCAGAAATTATGATGGATAAATTAAAACCACTGGGAGTTATGGTGATAATGGAAGCAGAGCATATGTGCATGACTATCCGTGGTGTGAACAAACCAGGAACTAAAACAATTACAAGTGCAGTACGAGGCGCTTTTAAAAATGACGATAAGCTTAGAAGCGAAGTTTTGGCTTTAATTAAGCATAATTAAATATCCTTATGGTATAATTTATTTTACATAATAAGGAGATTCAAAGGGGAATGTTAAATGACTTATCAGGCGAAGAAGGCTGGGCTAAAGGAAGTGGAGCAGTTGGTACATGAGCAAGCAGTCTATCAATATTTACAAGAGAATAATGAGGGCGTGCAAATGGACAAAGATCAAATGCTGTTTCTTCATGAAGCGATTTCCGGATCTGATTTGGCGGATGCTTCTGCGTATCGCGTAGTTAGTGCAACTCTTTACATGATATTAGCTCATGACACACATGAAAAAATCGATGAACCAGGCGATATTGTACAGCTAACTCGAAAAGAACAAGAGTTGACCGTATTAGCTGGTGATTTTTACAGTGCTCTCTATTACCAGACCCTTGCGGAATTAGAAATGATTCCCTTACTTAGAGCCTTGCAAAGCGGTGTTCAAGAAACAAATACTGCAAAGACTAATATTTACCAATTACATGTAGCGACAGATGAAGAATATCTCACACAACTTGCTTTGACTAATGCGGCGATTTTTGCTAAGTTTGCAAAGTATTTTATGAAAGATGAAACATTTATCGCTTTAGGCTGTCAGTTCTTTTTACTTAAAAGGTTACAAATGGAGCTTGCCACTTATCGAGAAATTGGTGCATCTAGGTTGAAGCGTGCTTTTGAACATGGATATTTTGCGAAAGAAGCCATAACTAGTTTTGAGAGTTGGTTAATAGCCATTATTCGTGATGTAAAGATGGAAGTTAAACGACTTAAAAATGAGTCTGAACCACTTTCTACTATACTTGAAAAAAGAATTACTGAGATTATTAACGACTGATAAATAGAAGGAGATTCGGGATATGACGGAAACTAAAGAAGAAAAAGTACATAAAGTATTTGAGAAAATTTCCCCAAGTTATGACCGAATGAATAGTGTTATTAGTTTTAAACTACATGTGAAATGGCGCAAAGAAACGATGAAGCTAATGCGTGTTCAAAAAGGGACAAATGTTCTTGATGTTTGTTGTGGAACAGCAGATTGGTCAATTATGATGGCGGAAGAAATTGGTCCAGAAGGTCATGTAACGGGGCTTGATTTTAGCGAAAATATGCTAAAAGTTGGCCGTGAAAAAATAAAAGAAGCGGACTTGCATAATGTAGAACTTATTCACGGTAATGCAATGGAATTACCTTTTCCAGATAATAGTTTTGATTATGTGACAATTGGTTTTGGGCTTAGAAATGTACCAGATTATATGCAAGTTCTTCGTGAAATGTACCGGGTGTTAAAACCAGGTGGACAACTTGCGTGTATTGATACTTCGCAACCCAATATTCCAGGGTGGAAACAAGTATTTAATGCTTATTTCCGATATGTCATGCCTGTTTTTGGTAAATTTTTTGCAAAAAGTTATAAAGAATATAGCTGGTTACAAGAATCAACTCGAGAGTTTCCAGGGATGGCAAGACTTGCGGAAATGTTTCAAGAAGCCGGATTTTCATACGTAAGATATATTTCACACAGTGGTGGCGCAAGTGCAACCCACTTTGGATTTAAAAAGAAGGAGCAATAAGGTGGCAAGCATGAAACTTAACTTTTTATACCCAAATATGCAAAAAGACATTGACTTAGTTGAAAAAGAATTGAAAAAAGCTCTTAGTAATGCAGCTGCTGAAACAACTTCTGATGCGTCCCTTCATTTGTTAGAAGCTGGTGGTAAAAGAATTAGACCGATGTTTGTTTGTTTATCTGCAAGACTTGCTCCTGAGACAAATTTTGAAGCAGTGAAAAATGCGGGCGTGGCGATTGAATTAATTCATATGGCATCGATTGTTCATGATGACGTGGTAGATGATGCTGATTTGAGGCGTGGGCGTGAGACAATTAAATCCAAGTGGGGCAATCACATTGCGATGTATACTGGGGACTTTTTGTTTGCTAAGTCATTAGAGTACATGACGGAAATTAAAGAGGTTGCCGCCCATAAAATGCTATCCCATGTAACAGTGGAGTTATCTACTGGGGAAATCGAACAGCTAAAAGACAAATATAACTTTGACCAAAGTGTTCGTAATTATTTACGACGAATCAAAAGAAAAACAGCATTATTAATAGCTGCTAGTTGTGGTCTTGGTGGCATTGTTTCAGGTCAAAGTGAAGCAGATTATAGGAAGTTATATCGTTTCGGATATTACGTGGGGATGGCGTTTCAAATTACCGATGATGTCCTTGATTTTATTGGAACTGAAAAAGAACTTGGTAAACCAGCCGGAGAAGATTTAAGGCAAGGAAATGTGACCCTTCCAGTATTTTTTGCTATGGAAGACCCTTTTCTTAAAAAACGAATCAGCCAAGTTACAGAAGAAACGCAAGCAGCAGAAATTGCCGCTTTAGTTGAAAAAATTAAAAATTCGGGAGCAAAAAAAGCAGAAGATGTCGCAACAGCTTATCTAAAAAAAGCTATAGAAACACTTGATTCTTTACCGCAAGTCCCTGAGTTAAAGCCACTAAAGCAAATTGTTCGTGTTTTAGATAAAAGAAATTATTAGCGTGAGGGAGGACTTTATAATGGAACAAACTTATGTAATGGTTAAGCCAGATGGTGTAGAACGAGGACTTATTGGAGAAATTTTAGCAAAAATAGAGAAAAAAGGAATTAAGCTAGTAGCTGGTAAATTAATGCAAATTGATCGAAAGCTTGCAGAACAACACTACGCCGAACATATCGGTAAGCCTTTTTTTGAGGATTTAATTGGATTTATCACTTCTGGCCCTGTATTTGCGATGGTTTTAGAAGGTGATGATGTGATTAAAACTGCTCGCCGGATGATGGGGAAAACCAATCCACTCGAAGCAGACTCTGGGACAATCCGTGCAGAATATGCGATACATACAAACAGAAATGTCATTCATGGTTCTGATAGCCCTGAAAGTGCAAAGCGGGAAATTCAGTTGTTTTTTGAACCACATGAAATTTTAAGTTATGAAAAAGCAGTAGATGCTTGGATTTAAAATAAGTGAGAGTTTAGGGAAACCTAGGCTCTTTTTTCATAGAGAAAATACCATTTGATGCGGTTTTTTGTTATGATGAAAGAGTGAGACTAAAGTATTGTGTTCTCGCTGGGCTTGTGTTAAGATATTACACATATACTTTAAAGCGCTAAAATATCATTGCTAGAATATCTAGCTTAAATAGAAAAAGGAGAGTTGTTGAAATGAGATACTTAACGGCAGGAGAATCACATGGACCGGGGCTTACGACAATTATAGAAGGGTTACCAGCAGGAATGCCTCTACTTGCAGAAGATGTAAATAAAGAACTGAAAAGAAGACAAGGCGGACATGGTCGCGGGGCGCGTATGCGTATTGAAAAAGACCAAGTACAAATCACGGCAGGAATTCGCCATGGAAAAACATTAGGTGCTCCTGTTGCGATGTTTGTTGAGAATAAAGATTGGAAACATTGGGAAACGGTTATGAGTATTGAACCAGTTCCAGAAAAAAATGAAAAATCTCGTCGCGTATCCCGTCCACGCCCTGGACATGCAGATTTAGTTGGTGGTATGAAATATGGCCATAATGATATGCGTAATGTATTAGAACGTTCTAGTGCACGTGAAACGACTGTTCGCGTAGCAGCCGGTGCAGTAGCGAAAAAGCTATTACATGAACTTGGCATTGAAGTTGCTGGTCACGTACTTGAAATTGGTGGAACTCGTGCAAATTTGAAACGTGCTTACGCGGTTTCAGAAATCCAAGAAACATCCGAAGCTTCTCCAGTTCGTTGTTTAGACGAGGTTGCTGCAGAAGAAATGATGCAAAAAATTGATGATGCCAAGAAAAATGGCGACACTATTGGAGGAATTGTGGAAGTTGTTGTCGGTGGTGTACCAGCTGGACTTGGAAGCTACGTACAATGGGATAAAAAATTAGATGCAAAAATCGCTCGTGCAATCGTAAGTATCAATGCTTTTAAAGGCGCTGAATTCGGTGTCGGTTTCGAAGCTGCTAGAAAACCCGGTAGCGAAGTGATGGATGAAATTTTGTGGAGTAAGGAAGACGGCTACACGAGACGTACAAATAACCTAGGTGGATTTGAAGGTGGAATGACAAATGGTATGCCAATTGTTGTTCGCGGCGTAATGAAACCAATTCCAACTTTATACAAACCACTGCAAAGTGTGGATATTGATTCGAAAGAAACGTTTAACGCAAGTGTAGAACGTTCTGATAGCTGTGCAGTACCTGCTGCAAGCGTGGTAGCTGAGGCTGTAGTCGCTTGGGAAGTTGCAGTTGCTGTGTTAGAAAAATTTGATGGTGATCGTTTTGATACACTTAAAAAACATGTGGAGGAACACCGAAACTTAACGAAGGAGTTTTAAACATGCCAGAAATTACGGTCCGTGCAAAAAGTAAAACATATCCAGTATATATTAATGAATTCGCATTAGAAGATGTCCGGGAAAAATGGATAGAGAGCCTTGCTAAATTTTCCCACGTGTTTGTCTTAACGGATGAGCACGTGGCGGAACTTTATAAAGCAAAACTTGACGCGGTTCTAGCTGATTTACCTGTGGTCACTTATTATGTGGCGCCAAACGGGGAAGAAGCAAAAACCTTTCGTGTTTATGAAGATGTGATGACAAAATTGATTGAAACAGGACTTGATCGTAAAGCCGTTTTAATTGCTTTTGGTGGAGGCGTTATCGGTGATTTAGCTGGTTTTGTCGCTGCTACGTATATGAGAGGCATTCCATTTTATCAGGTACCTACGACAGTTCTTGCTCATGATAGTGCGGTTGGTGGCAAGGTTGCTATTAATCATCCCCTTGGCAAAAACATGATTGGGAACTTTTATCAACCGGAAGCTGTTATTTATGATACGCAGTTTTTTGCTACTTTGCCAGAACGGGAAATGCGCTCTGGTTTTGCGGAAATGATTAAACATGCCCTTATTAGCGACCACACGTTACTACGTGCTTTAATGGACACTTTTACAGAGCCGAAAGACTTTTATACGAAGGATTTGACACCATTTTTACAACGCGGGATTGAAATTAAAGCGAGTATCGTTGCACAAGATGAAACTGAGCAAGACGTGCGGGCGTATTTGAATTTCGGTCATACGTTTGGTCATGCGCTAGAAGCTTACGGAAACTTTGGTAAATGGCTTCACGGTGAGGCGATTACTTATGGGATGATTTACGCGCTAACAATGAGTAAGACAATTTACGGACTGGATTTCGACTTAGCAGAATTTAAAACGTGGTTAGAACAGTTGGGCTATGATACGACTTTTGACACAACTGTTCCATTTAGCAAGATACTGGAAAATATGCGTCATGATAAAAAAACAACTTTTAATGAAATAAGCATGGTTTTACTTGAAGAAATTGGGAGACCAGTTATTTTTAAAGCGGAAGATGACTTGATTTTTGAAACATATAAAAGTGTGATGCGAAAGGGAGGGAATGTCATTTGAGAGCGATTCGAGGGGCAACGACAATAGAAGCTAACACACCTGAAGAAATTTATGTAGCTACGAAAGAACTTTTTGAAGAAATTTTAATACAGAATAAAATAACGGATAGTGAGCAACTTACATCGGTTATTATTACGGTAACGGAAGATATTTTTGCCGCTTTTCCAGCGAAGGCTGTCCGTGAAACACCTGGTTTTGAATTCGTGCCTGTTATGGGAATGCAAGAAATTCCGGTGCCAAATTCGCTTCCTATGTGCATTCGCTTTATGGTATTTACAGATATACATAAGCCATTAGCAGCAATTAATCATGTCTACTTACACGGAGCAAAAGTATTGCGCCCAGATTTAGTGAAAGAGGAGGATGCGTAATGAGATGGAAAAAATCACTTGCAGGTCTATCTTCTTATAAACCTGGAAAACGCGAAGAAGAAGTGATGGCAGAACTTGGTTTAACGAAAATTACTAAGCTATCATCCAATGAAAATCCACTAGGAACTTCTCCAAAAGTGGCGGCAGTACAAGCCAATTCAAGTGTAGAAACAGAAATTTATCCCGATGGTTGGGCTTCTAGTTTACGTAAAGAAGTGGCTGAATTCTACCAATTGGAAGAAGATGAATTAATTTTTACTGCTGGTGTAGACGAATTGATTGAACTCTTAACACGAGTTTTGCTTGATACATCGAAAAATACGGTTATGGCAACTCCAACGTTTGTGCAGTATCGTCAAAATGCATTAATTGAAGGCGCAGAAGTAAAAGAAATTCCGCTTCTTGTGGACGGGGAGCATGACTTAAAAGGCATGCTAAACGCTATAGACGACAAAACTACGATTGTTTGGATTTGTAATCCGAATAACCCAACAGGGAATTACATTGAATTAGCAGACATACAAGACTTTTTAGACAAAGTACCAAGTGATGTACTTGTTGTTTTAGATGAAGCGTATATTGAATATGTAACACCTCAGCCTAAAAAACATGAAAAACTAATTCGTACTTATAAAAATTTAATTATCACTCGGACTTTTAGTAAAATTTATGGCTTAGCAAGTGCACGTGTTGGTTATGGTATTGCAGATAAAGAAATCATCAATCAACTTAATATTGTTCGTCCGCCATTTAACACCACAAGTATTGGTCAAAAATTAGCTATCGAGGCAATTAAAGATCAAGCTTTTATTGAAGCATGTAGAACTTCCAATGCAAATGGAATTAAACAATACGAAGCGTTTGCAAAACGTTTTGAAAAAGTGAAGCTATACCCAGCGAATGGGAACTTTGTTTTAATAGATTTAGGTATCGAAGCAGGAACAATTTTTAGTTACTTAGAAAGAAATGGCTATATTACGCGTTCCGGCGCAGCGCTTGGTTTTCCAACAGCTGTCCGAATTACCATCGGAAAAGAAGAAGAAAATAGTGCAGTGATTGCACTTTTAGAAAAATTATTGTAAGTGTTTGGAGGCGTTTTTGAGTGAAAGGGACAGTAGTTATTGTTGGGCTTGGGTTAATTGGCGGTTCTATTGCCCTTGCGATTAAAGCTAAACACCCCAAAGCACATATCATCGGAATTGATGTTTCCTACCATTCATTAGAAGTTGGAAAGTCTCTCGGTGTTATTGATGAAATTGGCGAAAGTATTTTAATAGATGGACCAAAAGCAGATTTACTTATTTTCTGTTGTCCAGTAAAAGAAACAGAACAGTTATTGACACGCTTGCCTGGACTGCGTTTAAAGAAAGGCGTGATTGTTACTGATACAGGAAGTACAAAAGGAACAATTATGGAAGCATCCACAGCGCTCAGAGAAAGTGGGATTACGTTTATTGGTGGTCACCCAATGGCCGGTTCGCATAAAAGTGGTGTCCGTGCTGCGAAAGAACTTTTGTTTGAAAATGCCTACTATCTTTTAACACCAACAAAAGATGTGTCAGAAGATAAAGTAACAGAATTAAAAACATGGCTATCAGGCACGAATGCGAAATTTTTAGTATTATCACCAAATGAGCATGATGAAATTACTGGCATGTTAAGCCATTTGCCACATATTGTAGCAGCAGCATTAGTAAATCAGACACAAAGCTTTACAGAAGAACATCCTGCTGCATTTCGACTAGCAGCTGGAGGATTTCGTGATATAACGCGGGTCGCTTCCTCGGATCCAAGAATGTGGACGGATATTTCTATCAGCAATCAAAAAACGTTAACGAAACAGCTGACGATTTGGCGAGATAGTATGAACCAAGCACTTGATATGCTTCAAAGTGAGGATGCTACTTCGATTTATGCCTTTTTTGACGGAGCAAAAGAATTTCGAGATTCGCTTCCAGTTCATCAAGGTGGTGCGATTCCATCTTTTTACGATTTATTTGTTGACGTACCAGATTATCCGGGGGTTATTTCTGAAGTGACTAGGTATCTCGGCGAAGAGGAAATCAGTTTAACAAACATCAAGATTTTGGAAACACGCGAAGATATTTTCGGTGTGTTACAAATTACTTTCCAATCAGATGAAGATAGGGACCGGGCGAAACGTTGTATTGAAACAAGAAGTAATTATACATGCCATTACGAATAGGAGAGAAATGACGATGAAATTAATTACAAATAAACAAGGGCTGGTTGGCGCAATCACAGTCCCTGGAGATAAATCAATGTCCCATCGCAGCATTATGTTTGGGGCAATTGCAGAAGGAAAAACGGTCATTCGTCATTTCTTACGTGCAGATGATTGCCTAGGAACGATTAAGGCATTTAAAGCGTTAGGTGTGAAAATTGAAGAAACGGATGAAGAAATTATTGTGCATGGTACTGGTTTTGACGGGTTAAAACAGGCGGATGGGCCACTTGATATCGGTAACTCAGGTACGACAATTCGTTTGATGATGGGGATTTTAGCTGGGCGAGATTTTGATACTGTAATTTTAGGAGACGAGTCCATCGCGAAACGTCCGATGAACCGCGTTATGCTGCCACTACAACAAATGGGGGCAAAAATGCACGGTAAAGATGGTTCTGAATTTGCCCCGATTACGATTATAGGGAAGCAATCACTAAAACGAATGGAATACCATATGCCAGTTGCTAGTGCGCAAGTGAAAAGTGCGATTATTTTCGCAGCCTTGCAAGCGGAAGGTGAAACGATTATTCATGAAAAAGAAAAAACACGTGATCATACGGAACATATGATTCGCCAATTTGGCGGTCAAATTGAAATGGATGGTTTGACCATTCGTGTCAAAGGTGGTCAAACATTCACTGGACAAGAAATGACAGTTCCCGGTGATGTTTCATCAGCAGCTTTTTTTATCGTAGCTGGCTTAATCACACAAGGAAGTGAAATTGAACTAACACATGTTGGTTTGAATCCTACAAGAACAGGGATTTTTGATGTGGTAGAACAAATGGGTGGAAGTTTAGTTGTTAAAGATTCTAGCAGAAGTACTGGGAAATTAGCGGGTACTGTTGTGGTTAAAACAAGTGATTTAAAAGGAACGGAAATCGGTGGAGATATCATTCCTCGTCTAATTGACGAAATTCCTGTTATCGCACTTTTAGCAACACAAGCAGAAGGAACGACGATTATTAAAGATGCGGCTGAATTAAAAGTTAAAGAAACAAACCGAATTGATGCAGTTGCTACCGAATTAAACAAAATGGGTGCCGATATTACACCAACCGAAGATGGCTTAATTATTCGCGGTAAAACACCTCTTCATGCGGCAAATGTGACTAGTTACGGGGATCATCGAATCGGAATGATGCTTCAAATTGCAGCTCTTCTAGTAGAAGAAGGCGATGTGGAATTAGACCGGGCAGAAGCGGTATCTGTTTCTTATCCAACTTTCTTTGAAGATATTCGCTCCCTTTTAAAATAAGAACAATTACCAGTGCTGTGTGCAAAAACACCAGCGCTGGTATTGCATTTATTAGGCAATCACTTTTTCTTATAAGCGAAGTAATGGTATAATAGAAAAACGACTTATTATTAAAGAAGGTGCAGAAATGGAATTAGCGAATAAAATGTTACATGCATTAGAGCATGAAGATATGGCACTTGCGAAGAAGTACTTTGATGAAGTAGTACAAGCGGGGACAGACGAGGAACAATATTATCTAGCAGAAGAGTTGTTCGCTCTTGGATTCTTAGATGAAACTGAAGATTTATATGAACTTCTGTTAGCAAAATATAAAGATGAGGGCGAATTACTTGTCCGTGCAGCGGAAGTAGCGCTTGAAAAAGACGATATGGATTCTGCGCAAGATTATTTAGAAAAAGTAAACAAAGAAGATGAAGCCTATATTGAAAGTTTACTTGTATTAGCTGATTTATATCAAATGCAAGGTTTGTTCGAAGTTAGTGAACAAAAACTACTCGAAGCCAAACAATTGGCACCAAATGAACCGATTATTGATTTTGCTTTAGGAGAATATTATTTATCACAAGCACGCTTTGCTTCTGCTGTGCAGTCTTATCAAACTGCCGTAGAAGCAGGGTTAACGATTATATCAAATGGCGCTGTGTCTGTATATGAACGTATCGCAGAAGCTTTTGCAGCTAGCGGAGCATTTGAAGAAGCGTTACCTTACTATGAACGTGCCCTAGAAGATAAAGAATCGGTGGATACACTTTTTGGGATGGGATTAACGGCTTATCAGGCAAAAGATTACACAAAAGCAATTCACGCCTTGGAACATTTACGCGAACATGATCCGTCATATACTACTTTATATTCCTATTTAGCAAAAAGTTATGAAGAAAATGGTGAACCAGAAAAAGCTATCGCAGTACTTCGGGATGGTTTAACACAAGATGAATACAATAAAGAGATGTTCTTAGAAGCAGGGAAACTCGCGGTTACACTTCGTTTGCCGGAAGAAGCAGAAGCGTTTTATCGTCAGGCAATTGTGCTTGATGAAGAGTACTCAGAGGCAATCATGGAACTGAATAAATTATTGCTTGCAAAAGAAAACTATGAAGGTGTTATTGAATTAGTAGAAGGTCTAGGAGAAGAAGTTATTTCAGAACCACAAATTTTCTGGGACGTAAGTGTTGCATATCAGGAAACAGAACAATATAATAAAGCAAAAGCAAATTTTGAACTGGCTTACTCGCACTTTACAAATAATCCTACCTTCTTAAAGGAATATGGTTTATTTTTAAGAGAAGAAGGAGAACATGTGAAATCTCAAGAAGTCTTACGTAACTATTTAGAATTTGAACCAGAAGATACGGAGATTTTATCTTTATTTGATTAACCAAAAAGAATGAGGGGACTGAGGAAAGATGAAGGCATCCATTTCAATAGACGAGAAGAAAGATTTTATTCGCTGGTTTTTAAACAAACACCAGATGAAAACTAGAGAAGCAATGTGGGTTTTAAATTATATTGCTGGCCATGATCAAATTGTAAAATATGTTCATTTTGTTGATAATTTGGAAGGGTGTGCACGTGGGCTTTCGCTTAGTGCTCATGGGGTTGAATCCGAACCATTCCTATTTTTCAAAGGTAACATTATGACAACAGATCCAGAAAAAGCTTTTCATGATATTCGACTAAACTGGGACGAGGAATTGTATATTGAGCTTCATTTTGAAGAAGCAATGACTTCACCTGAATATGCTCTTGTTCGTGAAGATAATCCTTTTACTGCAGTGAAGCTTGCTGAAGAGGAAAAAGAAATGGCGGATGCGCTTATTTATCAATCTGTTCACCAATTTTCAAGAGAAAAAGTGTTACAACAAATCGATGATGCGCTTGATAATCGTGATGAAGCGACATTCCATAAGCTAGTCCGGATTTTACAGCAAATGGATACAGAAAAAGAATAACGGATAAATCCTAGTTAGTGATAAAATGGAGTGAAGTAGTGCTCCATTTTATTGTTATGCTAGGTTTTTTTAAGGAGTTGGAATCGTTTGTTTTATAATTTACTTGCAAATCGCTCTTTTTTGCGATTACTATTTTTCGGTAATTTACTTGGGGCGGTTTACGGATACATATGGTATATACCGCAATTACAAATTACAGAGCCGCGTTTTTGGTTATTTGTTCCTGATAGTCCAACCGCGATTTTATTTTTTACTTTAGCTTTAGTAGCTTTTCTCGCAAAAAAACACTGGCCGCTAATGGAGGCGCTAGCTTTTGTTTGTTTAGTAAAGTATGGTATATGGGCGATTGGCATGAATATGTTTTATATGTTTGAACAAAAGACAATCGTTTGGGCGGGGATAGTTCTAATTTTAACCCATGGTTTTATGGCATTAGAAGGGATTTTATATGCCCCGTTTTATCGTTTTCGTATTGGACATTTTATGATAGCTGCTATCTGGGTATTTCACAATGATGTGATTGATTATCTATTTGGTCAAATGCCAATTTATATGGGATTAGAAAAATACTTACCAGAAATCGGTTATGCAACTTTTTGGCTAACAGTTATTGTTTTATGGCTTGTATATGATAAAGCAATAAAAAAAGGCCATCATACATTAGAATTTCCTCATCATGAGTGAAAGAGGTTGAGTCTTAAGATGGGTTCATCTATACTAAGAGATAAGGATATTCACTGAAAAATTGTAGTAGGAGGAAGATGATTAAATGTCGTTTAGTCAATATATTATTTATTTTATTATCGTCGCAGCAATCCCACTTTGGGCACAGTACCGGGTAAAAACTACCTATGCTCACTATTCTAAAGTTGGAGTGGCAAATGGTCTAACTGGAGCCGAGGTTGCACGTCATATTTTGGATACCAATGGTTTAACGAATGTTCCTGTTCATGAAACAAAAGGAATGTTAAGTGATCACTATGACCCTCGTAAAAAAGCAGTTTTTCTTTCTGAAGCTAATTTCCGTGGTCGTTCTATAGCCGGAGCAGCAGTTGCCGCCCATGAAGTAGGACATGCAATTCAAGATCAACAAGATTATGCGTTTATGCGTTTTCGTTCCGCGCTCGTTCCAATAACAATGTTTAGTTCTAATATTTCTTGGGTGTTCCTCATTATAGGGATGCTTGCAAACTTTGCAAGTTTCATGTTGCTTGGTATTATTTTGATGGCAGTAGGTGTACTTTTCCAATTAATTACATTGCCAGTCGAATTTGACGCTAGTAAACGAGCACTTGTTCAATTAGAAAGTGGTGGACTGGTTCAAGCATCAGAACTTCCACAAGCGAAAAAAGTACTAAGTGCCGCTGCAATGACTTATGTTGCTGCGATGGCCGTAGCTGTACTAGAACTCCTAAGATTGCTACTTATTTTTACGAATATGAATCGAAATTAGAATGAACGAAAACCTGAGAATTTTCTCAGGTTTTTTTAAATTAAATATAGTCGTCATTAAACTGTATGATATGTTCAGTTGTTACGTAGTCTTTTTCTTGTAGCCTTTTTAATATGTTCAAGGAGAACTCCTCAAATGAATCGGCTACTATTTCTTGGTAATCCATACCTGAATGATACAAAAATATTTGCCCTGAAATTCCGTTCTTTCCCGGATTTAAATCAAGAATCAGCCTTTGTTGAGATTCAAAATCTGTGAAAGGAATCCATTTGTCACTCCATATAACTGATTTGATTTTGTTTTCTTCTATCCATTCTAATGGTTCTTCTCTATTAAATAAACTGTTCATTGTAGTCCAAATTTCTATTATATCTTCGCTGGATAGAAAATAATGGAACCCTAGTAATGGGGTATAAGGATAGGTGTTCACTAGCCTTTGCCCATTAAATGTCAAAAGATATTCTTTAAAAGTCCCTGGAAGAGAACAGTTCAAAGTTTGTTCTAATAAATAAATTTGGCTATTGTTTGCGGGGAGATTAATACATGATTGCGTATCATCTAGTGATTTCTCAACTTCATGTAAGATTTTTTTCCATATGTAGCTTGACATAAATGGTCTCCTATAATTATTTGAAAAATATTCTTTATACATGTATTACAGCTTATTTTTTTATGTCAAGACGTTTATATCTTAAGTTAAATTAATACTTGGCAGTGAACCAAATGCTTGCTATACTTATACTCGGATAAAGTAAAGGAGCGGGACAATCAATGGATTATGATGTAATTGTCATTGGTGGTGGGCCATCTGGACTTATGGCAGCGATCAGTGCAGCGGAGAAGAACAAACGCGTTTTGTTAATTGAGAAAGGTCCAAAGCTAGGGCGTAAATTAATTATGTCTGGCGGTGGCCGTTGTAATGTAACGAATAGACGACCAGCAGAAGAAATCATTAAACATATTCCAGGTAATGGTCGCTTTTTATATAGTGCTTTTCATGCATTTGATAATGAGGATATTATTCGTTTTTTTGAACGACTTGGAGTGGCATTAAAAGAAGAAGATCACGGAAGAATGTTTCCTGTATCAAATAGCGCACGTTCTGTTGCAGAAGCGATGATTCAACGGATGGAAAAACTTGGTGTAAAAATTTATATGCAAACGACGGTGAAGCAAGTTGATTACGAGGGTGGCCATGTCAAAGGTGTGACTTTAAAAGATGGTCAAGAAATTTCAGCAAGTGCTGTTATTGTTGCAGTGGGTGGTAAATCTGTTCCTCGGACGGGTTCGACAGGGGACGGCTATGCTTGGGCAAAAAAAGCGGGCCATACTATCACAGAACTTTATCCGACAGAAGTACCGATTACATCCAGTGAGCCTTTTATTAAACAAAAAGTGTTGCAAGGAACGTCGCTTCGGGATGTATCGCTTTCCGTTTTAAATGCAAAAGGAAAGCCAATTATAACGCATCAAATGGATATGATTTTTACACATTTTGGCGTATCTGGACCAGCAGCACTTAGATGTAGTATGTTTGTCCTTCGTGAACGAAAGAAGACGGGTGCAGATACTGTGAAAATGCGTCTTGACTTATTCCCGAATATACCCGCTGCGGAACTTGCGAAAAATGTGTATAAATTATTAGAGGAAAATCCGAAGAAAGCATTAAAAAATTCGTTAAGCTCGCTTTTACAAGAGAAAATGTTGTTATTTTTACTAGAAAAAGCAGAACTAGATGAAACAGCTGAATATAAACAAGTAAGTCCTAAAAAAATCGAACAGTTTATTCAGTTGTTAAAGGATTTCACTTTTGAAGTGAACGGCACACTTGATTTTGAAAAAGCGTTTGTGACAGGAGGCGGGGTTTCTGTAAAGGAAATCAAGCCGAAAGAGATGCAATCGAAATTGATGGAAGGATTATTTTTCTGCGGAGAAATACTTGATATTAATGGCTATACAGGGGGATATAATATTACTTGTGCGCTAGTGACTGGGCATACGGCAGGAGCTTATGCCGCAGAAGTTTCAAACGCATAAAAAAAGTACCAAATCTGCGAAAAGCAGATTTGGTACTTTTTCTTATTAACCGATTAATTTTTCATGGAACATTCTTTGGCAAAGTTCCATTTTTTGTTCTTCATTTAGATCTTTCGTATTTAAGCAGTAGCCGCTGATACGTAAGATTACTGGGATACCAGCTTTGATTTTTTCGATTACTTCGTCGTGGTTAAGAACGTTTAAGTTGATGTGTTGACCACCTTTTGTAAAGTAACCATCAAGAATACCAACGAGGTTATGATGTTGTTCTTCGGTTGTTTTACCGAACATTTTTGGAGCTCCTTGGATTGTTAAGGAAATTCCATCATTTGCATAGTGAAATGGTAATTTAGATAGACTAGCAAGGTTATCTAAGAAACCACCTTTTGCTTTGTTAGAAGGGTTAGCTCCTGGGCTGAAGAATTCTGGTTCTTTGATGATTTTGCCATTTTCATCGAATACTGGTCCTTTATGCACTGGGGAGTTACCACATTGTTTAGAATAAGCAACATTTGAAGTGATTGTTAGTACAGAAACAGTTGCTTCACTATCTTTGTAAAGTTTATGGGAGTCTAATTTGTCTTTAAACATTTTTAGAACCATTACAGCGATGTCATCGGCACGGTCATCATTTTCACCGTAACGAGGGAAGTCTCCTTCTACTTCATAGTCATATACAAAACCATCTTCATCGCGAATTGTTTTTACTTTGGCATATTTAATCGCACTTAAGCTATCTACTACATTCGCGAATCCACAAATACCGAAGCCCATGTTTGCTGTTACTTTGGATGGTAAGAAGGCCATTTGCATGCTTTCATAGTTGTATTTATCTGTCATGAAGTGAATGATGTTCATTGCATCAACATATGTGTCTGTTAACCAATCCATTGATTTATCGAATTTTTCTAGTACCTCGTCGTATTCAAGGTATTCGGTTGTAATTGGTTCTACAACGTCAAATACTTGGTTTTTATGAAGATCATCTTTGCCACCATTGATAGCACCAAGAAGACATTTAAGCACATTGACACGAGCACCGAAATATTGCAGATTATGAGTTTCACCTTTGTCTTTGTCTGCTTCCGGGTTAAGTGGGCTTACACAACAACTGATACATTGCATATCACCATAGCCTTCTTCTTGCATTAATTTATCATTTTCATATTGAATGGAGGAATGTTTTACACTCATTTTCATACAATATTCTTTAAAGCTTTCTGGTAAACGAGCATCCCAAAGAACAGTTAAGTTTGGTTCTGCTGAGTTTCCTAGGTTATCTAAGCAGTGTAAGAAACGATAATCTGTTTTAGTCACACGATGACGACCATCTGCACCCATACCAGCCATAGAAGTAGTTACGAATGTTGGGTTGGAAGCATAAAGTTCATTGTAACCATCTGTTCTTGCAAAACGAACCATTCTTAATTTTAAAGTTAATTGTTCGATTAATTCTTGCGCATCGAATTCGGTGATAATTCCTTTTTCTAAATCACGTTGGATATAAATATCAAGGAAAATTGGAATACGACCGAATGAGCTTGCAGCACCGTTTGCTTGTTTAATTGAAGCAAGGTAGCCCATGTAAGTCCATTGCACAGCTTCTGTTGCATTTTCAGCAGGACGGCCAAGTTCTAAACCGTATTCGTTACCTAAAACGATTAAGTCTTTAAGTGCTTTGATTTGTAACCAAATTTCTTCACGTAAACGAATGTTTTCATCAGAAGAAATCGCGATTTTTTTCAAGTCTTGTTGTTTTTCAGCGATTAAACGATCCACACCGTAAAGTGCTGGTTTTTGGTATAAGCCGATGATTCTTCCGCGGGAGTATGCATCAGGAAGACCACTAACGATATGCGAGTGACGCGCACGTTTGATATCGTCTGTATATGCTCTAAAAATACCATCATTTGCTGTGGAACGATTTTTCACATAAAAGTCATGTAATTCTTGATCAATCGAATAGCCATTGTCTGTTAAACACTGTTCTGCAGTTCTAAGGCCACCATTTGGCATAAAGGCTAATTTAAAAGGCTTGTCTGTTTGTAAACCAACGATTACTTCATTTTCTTTGTCCACGTAACCGGCTTTGTGAGAGGCAACGTTTGATACGATTGCATTATCCATATCTAGAACGCCACCTTTTGCGTCCATTTCTTCTACTAGTTTATTTATTTTTTCATTTAGTGTAGTTGTTCTTGGTGTGCTCTTTTCTAAAAAGCTTTCATCGCCATCGTAAGGAGTGTAGTTGTCTTGAACGAATTGCCCTACACTAATGTTTTCTTGCCATGCGGTTCCTTTAAAACCATCCCATGCTTTTGTCATTATAATTTCCTCCTTCAATTGTGTTCCTTTTCACTTACAATCAGAAACTTGTTCTTAGAATCTTTCTTCATTGAACAGCATACTCCTTTGTGAAAACGAAAACAATATAAAATTAGAAAGAAAATAAATTTCTTTTATATAACTAGAAAATGCTTTCATTGACTGTGTTAATACAGATTTTTATAGAAAAAAAGCCTAGCGTTAAGGCTAGACTTCTTTGTTTGCAGTAACTTCTTCTAAAAAAGTATCGACTATGCTATCTCTTTTTAAGACGAAATTAGGATTGGCACGGCTTGGGTGAACGCGATTAGATAAAACAATGAGACTTGCTTGATGCTTTAAATCGAGCACCATAAAAGTGCCGGTAAATCCTGTATGGTATAAAACAGAGTCACCACGGAGATCCCAGCCAAGCCCGCGTGTCCGGTTTAACCTAGGCGTATGATTAATTTGCATTATTTGAAGTGTTTTTTCAGTAAGGATAGGGGAGCCGTTTTGTAAAATTAGCGCATCTCGAAATTTTGAAAGATCAGCGAGTGTGCTAAAAAGTCCCGCGTGTCCAGTGCCTGATTTAGCGGTCCACGCTTTAAAATCATGCACATCACCTTGAATTAAACCACGTGTTTGGTCTAGTTCAGTTGGAATGACTTGGCTTTTATCAGTTGGGTGAAAACTAGTTTGTGACATTTGTAGCGGTTCTAAGATGTTTTTTTGAATTGATTGCTCATAATTTCCATCAAACTTACTAATCAAATAACCGAGTAAGAGAAAATTAGCATCAGCATAGGAGACCTGAGTTCCAGGTGGATTTACTTGAGGAGTAGCAAAAACATATTTTCTAACATCTTCTCTAGCATCCATTTTGTAGTTAGGGATATTTTGTGCCAGACCTGAGCTATGGGTGAGTAAATGTAAAATAGTAACATTCTCATACTTAAAATCAGGAAGATAGGCTTGTACTGGATCTTCTAACTGGAAATGTTTTTGTTCAATAAGTTGTAAAACACGTGTTGTCGTAGCAATTACCTTGGTCAAAGAAGCAATATCATAAATGTTGTCTGACGTTCTAGGGAGGATTTGCGCTTCAGGGAAAACGGACTTTAATCCCATTATTCTATTTTCTTCGAGGTTATTTGTTTTGATTTGATAGCTAATTCCTGGAGTGGACCCGTTTTGGACAAGTTGATCTAGTAATTGCTTCGTTTTATAAAACATACTTAAACTCCTTTATAAGTTGGTTGCCACATCTCACGTTCGACAGCTTTTGTGACACTTGCTAACTCGACTTGGTGGATATTTTCTTTGATTGCTTGGTTCGCTACCGCAATAGCAACCGCGCGAGAAGTTTCTCTAAGTGTATGCACATGTGGTAAGAGAGCAGCACCAGGTTCGTTTGCAGAAATTTGATCACTAACGGCACTTGATGCAGCGGCTAGCATGCTGTCTGTAATAAATTTAGACCGTGTAACAAGTGCGCCAAGCCCAAGCCCTGGATAAAGAAGGGCGTTATTTGCTTGACCAATTTCATACGTAATATTTTGATAAGTCACGGGCTGGGACGGACTTCCTGTTACGATTAGTGCTTTTCCATCTGTCCATTTAATCAAATCTGCGGCAGTTGCTTCAGCTAATTTGGTTGGATTTGACAGTGGCAAAATTGCAGGTCGTTCTGTATGCTCTGCCATTTTTTTAACGATGCTCTCTTTAAAGGCTCCAGTAACGCCAGAACAGCCTATTAACATTGTTGGATGAATTGCTTCAACTAAGTGTTCTAATGTATCAGTAGGCACGCTTGACCAGTCAGAAGCAAGGTGCGCATATTTCTTTTGACCATCTGTTAAGTCGGTCATATTATCAAGTACTAAGCCACTTCGGTCCATTAAGTAAAAATGTTTTTTGGCACTTTCAAAAGGGAGGCCGGTTTCGCGCATCAATTGTCCACTGAGTTGATCAGCAATACCGATCCCAGCAGTTCCAGCACCGAAAATAATAATTTTTTGTTTGTTTAAAGGAATGTTTGAAACGTTAATTGTTGCAAGAGCAGCAGCAACAACCATCGCGCCAGTTCCTTGTATATCATCATTAAACGTACATATTTTATCACGATAATTGTGGAGGATACGACTTGCATTTCTTCGACCAAAATCTTCCCAGTGAAGGATAGCACTTGGGAAAACATCGCTCATAACTTTCACAAATTGATTGATAAAAGTATCATAATCGCTTTCTGACAGGCGCGGACGTTTATTTCCTAAGTATCGCGAGTCTTCAAGTAGTGTTTTGTTATTTGTTCCTGCGTCAATGACAACTGGGAGAACACGATCAGGGGAAAGCCCAGCTGCAACCGTATAAACCGCTAATTTTCCAACTGCTATTTTGACTCCATTCACGCCCCAATCACCAATGCCAAGCACGCCTTCACCATCTGTAATCACGATCATATCAATATTTGGATTGTTTTGCGCATAATTTTCAACGGATGCTCTTAGTTTTTCAGGTGTAAATGCATCAATAAATAAAGCTTCATCCGGAGCAGTGTAGTCTGTATGATAATTTATTACCGCATCCCCAATCGTTGGCGTATAAATAATTGGCAAATATTCGCTCACATTTTTTGTAACAACGTAATAATAAAGTGTGCGATTTTCGTTATATAAGTTCGTTAAAAGTTGGTGTTTATGTAGAGGGGATGCTAAATTTTTTAGTTGGTTTTCGGTGCGCAGAGCTTGTTGTTCGATTGTTTCGATAATTGGCGGCAGTAATCCGTCTAATTTATAACGTTCTCTTTCTTCTTTTGTAAAGGCTGTTCCTTTATTTAATAATGGGTTATTCATATAGTCAAAACCTGATTTTAAAGTCATTTCAAGCACTCCTTTTCATTCTATTCTATTTTACATGGGGGAGAGGAGAATAACAACTGATTCCAAAAAAAGAAAACCTGAAACCAATCAGATTTTCTTTTTTACATATCAATGAAAATAGTAACCTTGTGCATAGGGGATGCCAATTTCTTGAAGGAACTTTAGTTGTTCTTTTGTTTCTACTCCTTCAACAATCAAGGATTTATGATGCTTTTTAACGTAATGATGAAGTTGCTCAAAGAAGTTTCTCTTGCCGTCACTTTCAAATAAATCTCGAAGTAATAAGCGATCAGTTTTGACAAAGTCAGAATGGTGCGCAAAAACGCGATGCAAGTCGGCATAACCGGAGCCAAAATCATCAATAGCAAATTTAGTTTCATGTTTTTTCTGGAATAAGTGTAGTTGTTTTTCTAAGTCATTCATGCGTTCTTGAGGTAACTTGGATGTTTCCAAAAATTCAAAAACTATTTTCCCGTTATCAAGAAGGGTATCATGTAATTCTTCTTGATTTTCTAAAAACGTGTCATAGGAAATATTGACAAATAATGGCGTATTTTCGCCTTTTTTAAAGCACTTGACTGCATTATGAAGCGTGAGCAGTTCAAACGCTTTTTGCAGACCATCCTGTTCCGCTTCTTCAATAAAATCACTAATAGCATTCCAGTGATTTGTTTTTAAGCGGGTGAGTGACTCATATCCGAAAACTTGTGTATTTGAGACAGCAACAATCGGTTCGTATATTGTATCAAAAAGGTTTTGATCAATAATCTCACTTACGGAGGGCTTTTTCATTTGTCCAACTTCTTTCCGTTATTTCTTAAGAGTTATTTCTTTATTTATATAATCGAAAAAATGGGTTGTTTCAGGATTTGACGTGTCCATTTTCTCTAACAACTCTTTGGTGATTTTACCATTTTTAGCTTGATTTGTCTTGTTAAAATACTGTGTCAAAAAGGCATAAACGGCGGTTGATTCGTTTTTAGAGTTCGGATTTTTTGTTTCTCTATTATATCTAGCATAAATTCTTCCTGTTGAAGCGAGTTCTGTTTGCAGAAATTGATCGAATTTTGGCTCTACTATACCATTTTCGTCATAATAGGCGATGGCTATGAGCATTTGATCAATCATGTTGACCTCGTTTGCATTAGCATTTTGAAATTGGTTATTTTGAAACACTTCTGTAAAAAAAGGTGTGGCGCTAACATTTCTAATAGGTGTATAGGCTTTTGCGCTATAGTTAATGTGTTGCATTGCTTGGATATTTAGATAACTTAAATGAAGTGTATCTGCTTTTTTCTTATGAACAAAATCATAGAAATCCACTGGAATTCCTTGATTGGTACTATATTTCTTCGTGTTAAAGAGAATTTTATTGGCAAGCGTTTGATAGGCTTGATGGTTCCATTTTTCACTAGCTTGATATAGCGCTTCTGTAATCCGAAAATCATCTACAATAGCGTTGGTCGTTGTACTATCAGTTGCTTCCCATTTAATAAAATTATCTGTAGTTATAAAATATTTTTGTAAAGTAGTTACTTGTTCTTGAAAAGTTTTGCTGTCATTCACTTCTACTAAATACTCCATATAAAGTCCGATGCTCTCAGCTAAATAGTGCGGTTCTTGGGCATTTTTGTAATCCATAATTAAACCGTTTTTGGTCATATAATTTCCTTTTACATAACTTTGTACCGAGCTTGAAGTAGGCTTTGTTTCTTTAGGTGCACTTAAAGTATTTTTTTGTTCTGGGCGGAGAAAGATGTATATTCCAGTGCCAATAAAAAGTAGTAATACAACTATAAGAATTATCCGTTTCATTCGCTTGCCTCCTGATGAATGGCAATTTGGTTACGCCCATTTTGTTTTGCTTGATAAAGTGCTTGATCGGCAGCCTCAAAAAGTGATTCCGTTGTTGTAAAATGACAATCCATGGATGCAACTCCAATAGAGACCGTTACATTACCACTAACCGGGTTATATGGAAACTTGGCTCGTTCAATTTCATCTCGTAAAAAATCAGCAATTAAGGAAGCTTGCTCTGTACCGACATTTTGCAGTAAAACAGCGAACTCTTCTCCGCCAATTCGAGCTAGCATCGTTCTTGGTGGAAAAGTTCGATTTTTAAGGATACTGCTAAACTGGGCCAAAACAGTGTTTCCAGCTTGGTGTCCATGAAAATCATTAATTTCTTTAAAATGATCAATATCAATAATAAAGAGTGATAATGCTTTTTTTCTTTTTTGTGATTTACTAAAAATCCAACCAAATTGCTGTGTAAAAAAGCGCATGTTAGGTAAGTTAGTTAAACTATCGGTCATCGCTGTTTCGGTCAAATTTTGAATGACTAAATTACTTTTATCAATATAATTACATGCATAAAATACGAGCAAAGCAGTTACAAAAAATAATAAGAAGTACTCTATAATTTCAACGCCTCGCAAAATTCGATTTTCGTCAAAATTATTTACAAAATAGTAAAGGATTGCTGGGAAATTCAAAATAATTAAAGCAACAAATTTTGAAAAGCGTTGTTTTTTCCAAAAAGTAATAAGTAAACAAGCTGCGAAAATAAGTGTCATTAAAATAATATAGCGACTAGTAACAGGTGAAGCGATATCAAAACTGATTCTTCCAAAAAGCATTATTATATATGCAACAATAAGTGGAGTGCGACCTGCAAATACACTAGTAACCATCAAAATTAAAATCCGCATATTCGTATAAATAACAGGATTATTTTCGTAAGCACCTTCATAGATAAAATAAATACCTGCTAAACCATAATAAACACCAAGAAGAATAGAAAGAAAAAGCCGCCTATTCCCATTTTGGAACCAATTAGGACGATATTGTCTTATTTTTCGAAAAGACATACCTTGGATAAAAAGGATAGCAAGAAAGAGCGCTAAACTATCTATGTAGGAATTAACTAGCTCAAACAAATGGACTCATCTCCTTTTTATTAAATAATTGGATCTGTTGTTTCACGAATATGCACTTGATTTCGTCCATTTCGTTTTGCATTGTAAAGTGCTTGGTCTGCTGCATGCATTAGTTCACGCGCACTCGGATAATTTTTGCCATCATAATTCGCAATGCCAGCAGAAATGGTGATAACCGACCCTGATGTCGCAATCGGAATATCGATTTTTTCGACTTTTCGCCGAATCTTCTCTGCTAAATGTTCCGTTTCACTTACATTTATATTCGGTAAAATAATAGCGAATTCCTCTCCACCAATTCGAGATATAACTGTATTTGGTGGAAAACTAATTTTTAAAAGCAACTGGCTAAAAGTAGATAAAACACCATTTCCAACTAAATGACCGTACGTATCATTTACCCGTTTAAAATAATCAATATCAATAATGATTAAACTTAAGTTCGATTTTTTTAAAGTTGCATAGTTAAAAGCAGCTTCGAACGTTTTTTCAAAGTGGCGAAAGTTTGTAAGACCAGTAAGTGGATCAAGAATAGTCGATTGTTGCAAATCATAAATTAGCTTATTTGATGTATCAATATAATAAGCCGCTGAAATAATAATAAAGGTAATAAAAAAAGAAACCAAGAAATAGAGTATCCACACTGGCAAATCATTCAACGTATATGATAGATGTATTTTTTGATGCAAATAAAAAAGCATTAGTGGAATGGCGCTAAGTTTGACGAGCACTACTTTTTGAACAGAGCTAAGACGTAGTTTAGCTACTTCCATACAAACAAAGTGAAAACCAATAATTAAAAACACATAAATTAAATTGGCAAAGAGAGCATCACCTAGAAAGAGTTTTCCTGTCACAATGAGTAACAAAGCCATTGTAGCAGGCCCCGCTGATGAAAATAAGTGTAAAACTATTAAAATATTTAATAACATATCTGTATAAATCCCAGAATCCGTTCCGGGTAATCCGCGGATAATAAAATAAACACCTAGAAAGCCGTAGTAAATGCCCAGTGAATAATTAATAATTTCATTTGCAAATTTAATTTGGAACCAAGCAGGCTTTTTTTCTCTAATTGACCGCAGTGCCATTCCGTGAAAAAAAAGCGCTGATAAAAAAAGCGCCATGCTGTTCCATAATGAATCAAGAATATTTGGCATAAAAAAATCTCCCATATCTCAGCATAACGAATCAGCTGAAAAGTTAATATAGGCAGAATAAAAAACAAATGAATTTTTAGCTGAGACGCAGTACAAAGAACCAACTTATAGGCGAAAATAATCTCTAAGAGGATATGTGGTAATGACAACGAGATGAGCCAAAATCTGCCTTTTTGTAATTAAAGCTGGATTTCAGTACAATGGATAGAATGAAGTAGAGGATTTTTAGTAGTCTGTAAACTTAACTATTTTCACATATTATTACAAAGAGTTATAAAAAAGTCAACTTGTGTCACAATTGATATAGAGGGGTGTAACAATGCAAAAAATAGTAATAATTGGTGGCGGAATTGTTGGATCAAGCGCAGCATATTTATTATCAAAAGAAAACGTCCAAGTAACGCTAATTGATTCTAATGAACCTGGACAAGCAACGAGAGCAGCTGCCGGAATTATTTGTCCGTGGCTTTCCAAAAGACGGAATAAATATTGGTACGAACTAGCAAGAAATAGTGCAGTTTTTTACAAAGAGATAGCAGAGCGACTTAGTAAAGAAACTGGAAGAGATTCAGGGTATAAACAAGTCGGTGTACTTGCGCTTCGGGAAACCGAAGAAAAAGTAACGGAGCTTTTTAACCTTGCTATAGAAAGACGAACAGAAGCAAATGTAATGGGTAATATTGAAAAACTATCAGAAGACGAAACAAAACAAAAATTTCCTTTAGTAAAACCTGGTTTTGGTTCTGTATATGTAAGTGGGGCAGCACGGGTTAATGGCGGTTTATTTTGTGAAACTTTATTATACGCGGCAAAAGAAAATGGAGTGGAAATCAAAGTTGGTCGCGCTCACTTTTCGTCAAAAGGAGAGGTCTTGGTTGATGGGAAAAAAGAAAGTTACGATAAACTAATTATCGCAGCAGGCGCTTGGCTACCTAATTTGCTAAAGGAGGCTGGTTTTCATACGGATGTTTTAGCGCAAAAAGGGCAATTACTTGAACTTGATTTTAGTGAGTATGAAACAGCGGACTGGCCAGTTATTTTACCTCCAAGCGCAAAATCGATTGTTCCGTTTGAAAATGGAAAAATAATTGTTGGTGCTACCCATGAAAAAGCTGCTGGCTTCAATACGGAGCCAACAGCAGAAGGTAGGACTGAAGTATTATCAGAAGTTACCCGTTTTATGGAAGGGGATTTGGAAAGTAAAGTCACTAATGTAGCGGTTGGAACAAGACCATACACCTCTGATTTTGCACCACTAATCGGACAGTTACCTGGTTTTGAATCTATCTTTTTAGCCAATGGACTTGGTGCTTCTGGCTTAACGACTGGACCGTATGTTGGTAAATTGCTGGTAGACTTGGCACTTTTAAACACGACCGATTTAGCTTTAGAAAATTATGACCCAAGAAAGTACATTAGTAAATAGGATTTTTGTTTTCGTCGAGTGTGAAACCTTCGCCCATCACATCATGAACAACGCTAACCGAAACAAAAGCATGAGGATCGACCGCTTGCACAATATTCTTTAATTGCACAATTTCATTTTTCGCAACTACAATATAAAGCACATCTTGCTCATTTTTAGAAAAACCACCACGACCTTCGAGTACCGTTACACCACGATTCATCGAAAGCATTACGTGGGAAGCGATGGCATCATTATCTTTAGAAATAATCAAGGCACCGCGAGCAGCATAAGCACCTTCTTGCACAAAATCAATAACGCGTGAGCCAATGAAAACAGCGACAAGTGTATACATCACTTGGCGAACATCTAAATAAGATAGAGAAGCCGCAAGCACTATCGCATCAATTGCAAAAAGAGTCCGTCCCATACTAATGCCTTTTGTGTGATTAAGTAATTTGGCGATAATATCACTGCCGCCAGTTGTACCACCATAACGAAACACAAGGCCTAGACCAATACCACTAAAACCCCCAGCAAACAGGGCAACTAAGAGTAAATCGCTATGTAAATCTAATGTATAGGGAATGCGCTGGAAAATCCATAAAAATAAGGAAAGGCTAACAGTACCAATTCCGGTATAAATGAGGGAACGACTACCTAATACACGCCAACCTATAATAAACAAAGGAATGTTCAAGACTAAGTTGGAATAGGCAGGGTCGATTTGGAAAAAATGGAGTAGGAATAGTGTCACCCCTGCAAGGCCACCCTCACCGAGATTATTTGCGATATTAAAATTGACTAATCCAAATGCATAAATCGCTGTACCAAGCATAATAAAGCAAATATTTTTTGTGCGAAGTGTTTTTAACATAGCGTTTTCCCTCCTTGAATCTATTTAATAAGTAAGTAAAAAATCATGGACTTGTATGTATTTGTTTAGGTATAATGAAATGAAGTTAACAATTAGACTTAAAACCTATTTTAGTTTAACACAAAAAGGGGGAAAACCTATGGCGAAAACCATGGCAGAAATACAAAAAGAAGTGGATGATTTCATTGGTGGATTCGAGGAAGGTTACTTTTCCCCGTTAGCAATGATGGCTCGGATTACAGAAGAAACAGGGGAACTAGCTAGAGAAATCAACCATTATTATGGTGAAAAACCGAAGAAAACAAGTGAACCGACTAAAACCGTAGCAGAGGAACTGGGCGATTGTCTTTTTGTTCTTACATGTATGGCAAATTCACTTGATATTGATATGGAAAAAGCACACGATACGGTCATGGCGAAATTTAAAGAACGCGATAAAGACCGCTGGACAAAAAAGGAGGAAAAATCAGAATGAAAGTAGCAGTATCAGGATTTAAAGGAAGAATGGGACACGAGGTTGTAAAAACGGTTTTAAAAGAAGCAGATTTAGAGTTGGTGGCGGTAGTTGACCATGAACCAAAAGAAAAAAATATACGTGAGATTACAGAATTCAGCACACTAGATGTGCCTGTTTTTGGCAATTTAAGCGAAATGTTAGACGAAATAAAACCCGATTGCGTTGTTGATTTTACGACACCTAAAGTAGGGTATAGTAACACGAAAACTATTTTAGAGCACGGGGTAAGTGCGGTAGTTGGTACAACAGGCTTTACACCAGAGCAAATCGAACACTTAAGAGAAATTGCAGAATCGAAAAAAATTGGAGCTTTAATTGCGCCAAACTTTGCTGTAGGAGCAGTTTTAATGATGCAATTTGCTCAAAAAGCAGCCAAATATTTCCCGAACGTAGAAATTATTGAATTGCACCATGATAATAAATTAGATGCGCCAAGTGGTACAGCTGTGAAAACTGCGGAAATGATGGCAGAAACACGTGAATTCGTTAAACAAGGTGCAACAGATGAAGTAGAACTTATTGAAGGGGCAAGAGGAGCAGAATATGAAGGCATGCGTATTCATAGTGTGCGTTTACCAGGACTTGTTGCACATCAAGAAGTGATTTTCGGAGCAGAAGGACAAGGCTTAACGGTTCGTCATGACTCTTATGACCGGATTTCCTTTATGTCTGGTGTTGCTCTTTCTGTTCGTAAAACTAAAGAACTTGAAACACTTATTTATGGCTTAGAAAATATTTTAGACTAAGGATAGGTGAATGAGATGCATATCGCATTAATCGCGCACGATGAAAAGAAAGATTTGATGGTTGGATTTGCAACCGCATATAAACATTTGCTCGAACCACATCAGTTGTACGCAACAGGCACGACTGGTTTGCGGATTATTGAAGCAACTGGCTTAACGGTGCATCGTTTTAAATCTGGGCCGCTTGGTGGCGATCAACAAATTGGTGCGCGCATTTCGGAAAATAAAATGGACTTAGTTATTTTCTTGCGTGATCCGCTGACCGCTCAGCCTCATGAACCAGATGTGACAGCACTAATTCGATTATGCGATGTATACGAAATCCCTTTAGCGACAAATATTGGCTCAGCAGAAATTTTAATTCGTGGCTTAGGAGCTGGTTTTCTAGATTGGCGAGATTTAAGACGGAATGATGAATAAAGGAGCGATGACAGATGAATGACGTGTTTCTAAAAGCGCTTCCTGTATTGCAAAAATTAACTACAGCGGGATTTGAAGCGTATTTTGTGGGCGGATCTGTCAGAGATTACTTACTAAATAGATCTATTTCCGATGTAGATATTGCAACTAGTGCTTTTCCAGAAGAGGTAAAAGAGATTTTTCAAGCAACTTATGATACTGGAATTGCACATGGAACAGTTACAGTTAGAGAAAATAATGAATTTTATGAAGTGACTACTTTTCGAACAGAGGGGACGTATGAAGATTTTCGGCGTCCGAGTGAAGTAACATTTATTCGCTCGCTGGAAGAAGATTTACAGCGTCGCGACTTTACGATGAATGCGATTGCGATGGATGAACATTTCGATTTACATGATCCATTTTCCGGACAATTAGCGATTCAAAACAAAGAAATTAAAGCAGTTGGCAAAGCTTCTGAACGTTTCCATGAAGATGCGCTTAGAATGATGCGAGCAGTGCGCTTTCTAAGCCAGCTTGATTTTCAGTTAGATAAGGAAACCGAAACCGCCCTAGCAAACCAAATTGCTTTATTACAGCATACTTCTGTTGAAAGAATCACTGTCGAATGGATAAAAATGATGAAAGGTCAAGCTGTCAAACGCGCCATAGATTTACTTTTAAAAGTAGAAATGGAAGTCTATTTGCCAGGTTTAAAAGGCGAAAAAAAAGCCTTAAAAGAATTCGCTAGTTGGAACTGGGAAAAACGGACTACCGAAACCGCTATTTGGCTTGGACTAGTAGTCGCCGTTAAACCGAGTAATATTACCACATTTTTAAAAGCGTGGAAACTACCGAATAAAACCATTCAACTAGTGAATAAAGCGTATCAAGGTGCACTTAATATGAAAGAAACTTGGCTAACAGAAGAATTATATCATGCTCAGGAAGCAGTTTTTTTGTTAGTAAACGAACTAAATAACATTCGTGGTCAAGTGGACAAAGAAGATGAACTGAAAAAAGCATACGAATTATTACCAATTCACTCCAAAAAAGATTTAGCGATTACTGGTGCTGACTTATTAAAATGGACAGGGGAAAACGCTGGTCCTTGGGTAAAAGAAACGCTTGAAAAGGTTGAATGCCAAGTTTTATCCAACAAAATAAGCAATGAAAAAAATCAGATTAAAAGGTGGCTTGGCTATCATGAAGAATAATCGGGAAAAACTACTTGCACTATTTACAGAAAGTGATGGCGCTTATTTATCCGGTCAAGAAATTGCAGATAGTCTAGGTTGCTCACGTACAGCGGTTTGGAAACAAATGGAAGCACTACGTAAAGACGGTTTTGAAATCGAAGCAGTCAGAAATCGGGGTTATCGCTTATCAGCTACAGCCGGACAATATACGAAAGACGCACTACTACTTGGTTTGGAAACAAAATTTATCGGGCAGCATTTAGAAGTATATGAATCGGTGAATTCCACGCAAATCATAGCGCACCAACAAATGGAAATAAGCCCAGAAGGAACCGTTATTGTAGCAGATGAGCAGACCGCTGGGAAAGGGCGTTTGCTTCGTCCATGGAATTCTAAAAAAGGGGAAGGTATTTGGATGAGCGTAATCTTAAAACCGCAAATTCCAATTCAAAAAGTACCCCAATTCACTTTTATCGCCTCGCTTGCGATTACAGAAGCGATTGAAAATATCACACAGCTAGAGCCAAAAATCAAATGGCCGAATGATATTTATATTGGTAAACGAAAAATTTGTGGCGTACTAACAGAAATGCAAGCCGAAGCAGAAACAATTCATGCGGTCATTATTGGCATGGGGATTAATGTAAATCAACAAGCGTTTCCAGAAGAAATCAAAGAGAAAGCCAGTTCACTTAAACTTGAACTAGGCGAAAGTATATCGAGAAAAGCATTATTACAAGCAATATTAACTTCATTAGAGAAGTATTATGAACTTTTCTTAGATAAAGGATTTGCACCGATAAAGTTATTATGGGAAACAAAAGCAATTCCCTTTGGTGAAAAATTAACAGCCAGCACGACAAAAGGAAAAATTCACGGACAAGTAAAAGGTATTTCTGATGAAGGCGTGCTCTTACTTCAAGATTCACTAGGCGAGGTTCATTCGATTTACTCAGCAGATATTTTGCTAGATAATGAAAAATAACAAAATCGCTATAAAAAGATTGTTTTGACCCTAATAAAATAACCTAAAGCATATCTTTTAACTCGAAAATGCAGTGTGAAAATCACTTTTTCGAGTTTTTCTTTTTTGAGAAAAATCTAGTACAATAAGCACGAAGGAGTCGTTGTTATGAAAAAAATTATATTACTATTAGCACTGTTTACCATAGTTCTCACTCTAGGGGCATGTGGCGATAATAAAAAAGAAACAGAAGAGAAAACAAAGCAAACCGAAAAGGAGAGTGCGACCTTTTTAAATATAATTTCCACGAAAGACTTTAAACAAAAAATGGCTGACAAAACAACTGGTTTGGTTTATGTTGGGCGTCCAACATGCGAAGACTGCCAAGCATTCCAACCTATTTTGAAGAAAGAACTTGAAAAAAGACAACCAAATCAAAAAATGGCTTATTATAATACAGATAAAGCATCCGAAAAGAGCCGTGATGATATGGTTGCGCTTTTAAAAAAGATGGATATTGATTCCGTTCCAACAATGGTATATTTAAAAGATGGAAAGGTTGCATCTACTTATGCTGCAACAGATGAACCAGCGAAGTTAACTAAATGGATGAATAAAGTGAGCGGAGAGGTTTCAGAGTAAACCTCTCTTCAATTTACATACTTTAAGTAAGCATCTATTTATGTTATTATACATATGGTAGCAAAGAATGGATGATACCTTTACTGGATCATACTAACGCTACTTACAAAAATTTGTTTTTTTGCCTTGATTAATTCATTTAACAGGGACGAAAAGGAGCTAAGAAAATGAAAAAACCAGTAGACTTTTTTGCTATGAAGGAAAATGGAGAAAAAATCACGATGATTACCGCTTACGATTATCCTTCTGCTAAGAATGTAGAACAAGCAGAAGCCGACATGATTTTAGTTGGTGATTCACTTGGAATGGTAGTATTAGGCTACGATTCAACTGTACCAGTAACAATGACTGATATGATTCATCACACGAAAGCGGTGAAACGAGGGGCGCCAGATACTTTTGTTGTAACGGATATGCCTTTTATGACTTATCACGGTTCAGTGGATGAAACTATTCAAAACGCGCGCAAGATTATTCAAGAAAGTGGCGCTCATGCAGTAAAATTAGAAGGCGCAGGAGAAGTTGTTAACAAAATTGCTCGTTTGACAGAGGCCGGTGCACCAGTTGTCGCTCACCTTGGCTTAACGCCACAAAGTGTTGGCTTAACAGGAAGCTACAAAGTTCGCGCAAAATCAGTTCAAGAAGCGCAAGAGTTGATTGATAATGCGTTAGCTGTTGAAGCAGCTGGAGCTATTGCCCTCGTACTTGAAGCGATTCCTCGTCAGCTAGCTGAAAAAGTATCTAAGGCACTTACTATTCCAACTATTGGTATTGGAGCAGGTTTAGAAACAGATGGTCAAGTTCTTGTATACCATGACATTATCGGTTACGGTATCAATCGTCGAGCAAAATTTGTGAAAGCTTATGCCGATATTGACGAAACTATCGAACCAGCACTTAAAAACTATGTGAATGACGTAAAAGAACTAGCGTTTCCAGAAGTGAAACATAGCTTTACAATGGCAGAAGAAGACTTAAAAGGCCTTTATGGAAGGGAATAGCCAATGTTAATCATTCGAAATAGACAAGCACTTAAAGAGGCAATTTTAAAACAAAAAAAAGCGAATAAAACAATTGGTTTCGTGCCAACAATGGGTTTTTTACATGAAGGGCACATGACGCTTGTAAGCCATGCAAAAAAAGAGACGGATTTTATCGTTATGAGCGTGTTTGTTAATCCAACCCAGTTTGGTCCCAACGAAGACTTTGACGCATATCCACGCGATGAAGCACATGATGCAAAGCTTGCTGAGGCTGGTGGTGTCGATATTTTATTTGTGCCGACAGTTGAGGAAATCTATCCAACTGAATTAGCAACGAAATTGCACGTCATTAAACGTGTTTCCGTACTTGATGGTGCTGACAGGGAAGGCCATTTTGACGGTGTAGTTACAGTTTTAACGAAGCTATTTCATTTAGTAAATCCAGATAATGCTTATTTTGGTCAAAAAGACGCTCAACAAGTAGCAGTCGTTTCTGGTCTTGTAGAAGATTACTTTTTCCCGGTGAATTTGCGAATCATTCCTACAGTTAGAGAGGCTGATGGACTTGCGAAGAGCTCGCGAAATGTCTACCTCACAGAAACCGAACGTAAAGAAGCGCCAGTAATTCACGCTGCTTTACAACTTGGTCGGCAATTAATTGAATCTGGCGAGACAGATGAAGCGAAAATAGTACAAGTTATGACAGACAAAATTAATGAGCAAACATCTCACGAGAAAATCGCCTACCTAGCGTTATATTCTTATCCTGAATTTACTCCAGTGAAAGACTGGACCAAAGGGATAATTATAGCTGCGGCAGTAAAATATTCGAAAGCTCGTTTAATCGATAATGAATTAATAAATGTGAAGAGGCGGTAAAAAATGTTTAGAACAATGATGAATGGCAAAATTCACCGAGCGACTGTAACAGAAGCCAATCTGAATTATGTAGGAAGTATTACGATTGATTCTGCTATTTTAGAAGCGGTGGATATGCTTCCAAATGAAAAAGTTCAAATTGTAAATAATAATAATGGTGCGAGATTAGAAACCTATATTATCCCAGGTGAGCCGGGAAGTGGTGTGATTTGTTTAAACGGAGCTGCTGCAAGACATGTTCAAGTTGGTGATGTAGTCATTATCATGAGTTATGGGATGTTTACAGCGGAAGAAGCTAAAACGCATGAACCAAAAATTGTGGTATTAGACGAAAAAAATCATATAGAAATGATTCTTCCAGAAGAAAAAGCGCATACGACTTTATAATCAGTTCGGGGAGCTTGAGCGGATTTCTGCTCAAGCTACTCGTTTGTTTGAATCGTTATTTTTGAATAAAAGCAGTGAAGGAAAGAGGTGGAGAAAATGAAACAGAAGCGTTATATTGTCGTTGATTTAGAAACAACTGGGAACCAAGCCTCGCGAGAAGATCGTATTATTCAGTTCGCTGCATGTTTTGTCGAATCAGGAAAACGACTGGAAACATACTCCACTTTTTTAAATCCAGAAAAGCCTATTCCTGCTTTTATTCAAGAGTTAACGGGAATTTCTCCAAAAGATGTTAAAAGTGCGCCACTATTTGAAGATGTTGCCCCGATTATCGCTACTCTATTAGAAGATACTATTTTCGTAGCGCATAATGTCTCGTTTGATTGGACTTTTTTAGAACGAGAAATGACACGTGCTGGAATTTCATTAGGCAAAATGAAAAAGCTAGATACTGTTGAACTCTCACGTATTATGTATCCTGGGATTGATAGTTATAAATTACAAGATTTGTCAGATGAATTTGGTCTAGGACATGATAAACCACACCGCGCAGATAGTGATGCAGAAGTTACAGCGGACTTACTTTTACTACTCTTAAATAAACTTGAAAATTTACCACTTCCGATTATTCGACAAATGGCCACTATTTCAGGGAGCCTAAAAAGTTACTTACCAGAACTTTTATTTGAAATAGAGATGAAAAAAGAACGCGAAAATAAACCACTTGATCCAGCTTTTATCGAACATCGTGGATTGGTGATTCGAAAAAAAGAAGTCAAAAAACCAATGTATAGTCGAGCAGATTTGCTTGAATTTCCTGAGACTGCTGATGCAAAGATGGCATTGTTTAAAAAAGCAGGGGCCCCACTTTATGCAAGAAGTGGCCAGTTTGAAATGATGAATCTAGTTTTCCAAGCTATGAAATCAGGGAAACATGCGTTAATTGAGGCTGGAACAGGTATTGGTAAGTCATTGGGCTACTTTTTGCCAGCTATTTATCAAGCGAAACAAGCTGAATTACCTGTTGTAATAAGTACATATACGAATCTACTTCAAGCACAATTGTTTGAAAAAGATGTGCCCCTTTTGACAAAATTAACTGGTTTTGAAGTGAAAGCGAGTTTACTCAAAGGTCGGGATCACTATTTGAACTTATTTAAATTCGAACAATTGCTTCGAGAAGTTGATCCGCAATATGATGTGGTTGTAACCAAACTAAAACTACTTGTATGGCTAACTGAAACTACAACCGGTGATATTGATGAAGTAAATTTATCAAGTGGTGGAGAACTATTTTGGAATCGAATGAAGCATACTGGTTGGTTTTTATCAGAGAAGCATGATCCGTGGTTACTATATGATTTTTATAAATTTAACATCGAACAAGCTAAAAATGCTGATTTAGTTATTGTGAATCACGCACTTCTTTTGAGTGACCATTTTTCTGGGAGACAGACATTACCCAAATATGCGTTTGCGGTCATTGATGAGGCGCATCATTTTGCTGATAGTGCTAGAACACAAGGTAGTTTTATCCTTTCCTACCGTAAACTAAAATATTTTTTAAATCAGCTTGGTTCACTAGAAAAATATTCTTTACTCACAAGGCTCGCAATGGCTTTTCCAGAAGCAGATAGTTTATATGACTTAGATATTGCTGCGATGAAGTTAGGCGAGGCAGTAGAAGAATTTTTTACTCTCCTAAAAATGCAACTAAAATATGCGCGTAAAAACTTACAAGAAGTTGTTTTAGTTGAAAATAGCGAAAAAGACGCTTGGAATGACGCGATATATTATGCAGCTGAAAATGTACTTCGCTTACTTCAAGAATCTGAAAAAAATATGGAAACTTTACTCGAGCAAGGTAAACAAGAAGAAAATGAATTAGGGGAAGCCGAGAGCGCTTTTTTAGAAGAAATGTATGCTTTTTTACTTGATTGGAAAAACATCGTGAAACAATTAGAGCAAATGCTTCACAAAAAATCCCCTATTCTAACTATCTATTTGCAAGCAGATAAAAACCATTCTATCTCAAGTATCCGTCTGAAAGCGGTACTTATGGAAGTCGAACCAACGCTTGGTAAAGAATTTTTCGCCAAAAAAGAAAGTGTCATTATGACTTCAGCAACGCTTACTGTAAATGGGAAATTTGACTATTTGCGAAAGAGTATTGGGTTAGAAAAGGAACAGCTAGTTGAAAAACGTATTCCATCACCATTTGATTATAAAGAAAATGCGCGTGTGATGATACCTGATGATATGCCACCAATTAAAGATACACCCATTGAACGTTATACGGCAGAACTTGCTAAATATATTCGGCATATAGCTGTGAAGACAAATGGGCGGATGTTAGTTCTTTTTACAGCCTCAGAAATGTTACAAAAAACATATTATCATATGAAAAATGAGAAATCATTAGAAGAATATGTAGTTCTCGCGCAAGGTGTTTCAGCGGGAAGTGCCGCCCGTTTAACCAAGCAATTCCAAATGTTTGATAAAGCCATTTTACTTGGAACAACGAGTTTTTGGGAAGGGATAGACATTCCAGGAGAAGATTTATCATGTTTAGTAATTGTAAGGCTTCCGTTTGCACCAATGGATGATCCTTATACGAAAGCACAAATTGCCCTTCGAAAAGAGCGCGGTGAAAATGCGTTCCAAACGTATTCCTTACCAGAAGCTGTTTTGCGATTTAAACAAGGATTTGGTCGGTTAATTAGGCGAGAATCAGATCGTGGAATTGTTTTCGTTTTTGATAACCGCGTGGACACAACAAGATTTGGTAAAGCTTTTTTAGAATCTATTCCTAGTGCACCAATTTTAAAAGGAAACCAAGCCGATTTACTGAAAGAAGTAAGTGAATTCTTTAAGGAAGGTTAAATTTTTCCTAATATGACTTCAAATCTATGGCTGCTATTGCTATAATGTATCTATGCGAAAATGAAAATGCATATCACCGGGCATAATTCCGGTAATTTAGAAATAGAAATGAGCGAGATTACTTTGCGAAATAGAAAACCTAAACGTAAGATTGGCAAATGGATAGCGATTATTCTCGGCATAATTATTGTGCTTATCGTGGCGGCTTTTCTGTACTTTAGATATGCAGAAAAACCCGTAACCAACGCAGAAAAAGAAGCTTTAGATCGAATAAGTGGCCAAGTTGATTTGAAGACCACGGATAAATTTTATTTATACAATGGTCCAAAAGAAGTTTATTATGTACTTACTGGCAAAAACAGTAAGAATAAGAAAATCATTGTCTGGGTTCCAAAGAAAAAATCCGACAAAGTATATGTTAAATTCGCATCTGATGGGATTACAGAAAGTCAGGCACACGACAAAGTAGTAAAAGAAAAAAATCCAGCAAAAATTTTACATGTCACTCTAGGCATGGAAAAAGAAACACCTATTTGGGAAGTTGCCTACTTAGATAAGAATGACAAGCTAAACTATTTTGATATTAACTTTGAAACAGGTGAATGGTACAGAGAAATTGAGAACTTGTAATTAAACTAGAGGAGGGAATAACATGGACTTACCGTTATCAAAACGTGTCAAAGGAGTTGCCCCGTCGCCAACACTCGCGATTACGGCAAAAGCAAAACAAATGAAACAAGAAGGAATTGATGTTATCGGATTAGGTGCTGGGGAACCAGATTTTAATACCCCGCAAAATATTATCGATGCAGCTACCGAGTCCATGAATAAGGGATTCACAAAATATACTCCTTCAAGCGGAATACTCGAACTTAAACAAGCAATTGTGGATAAGCTCAAAAAAGACCAGTCATTAACCTATGAAACCAATCAGATTTTTGTAGGTACAGGGGCAAAACATGTATTATATTCTGCGTTTCAAACGATTTTGGATCCTGGCGATGAAGTCATTATTCCCATTCCATACTGGGTTACTTACCCAGAACAAGTAAAATTAGCTGGTGGAATTCCAGTATTTGTCGAAACCAGCTTTGATGCAGATTTCAAAATATCAGCAACTGATTTTGAACAAGCTATCACCAAAAAAACAAAAGCAATTGTGTTGAATTCTCCCAATAACCCATCTGGCATGTGCTATACAAAAGATGAATTAGTAGCAATTGGAGCAGTTGCTGAGAAACATCAGATTTACATTTTATCGGATGAAATCTACGAAAAATTATACTATGGAAATAAAGCAGACTTAGTTTCTATCGCTAGTCTGAGTGATTGTTTATATGATTTGACGATCGTCATTAACGGCGTGTCTAAAGCATATTCTATGACTGGATGGCGTATTGGTTACGCAGCCGCAAATAAAGAAATCATCGCTGGTATGAGTAAGCTTGCAGACCATTTAACAAGCAATCCCACTGTTAATTCGCAATATGCAGCGCTGGAAGCTTATGTGGGTAGTCAAGAAGTTCCAGAAAAAATGTACAAAGCTTTTGAAGAGAGAATGGAACGCTTTTATCCAGAACTAAGTAGCATTCCAGGGTTTAAACCGAAAAAACCAGATGGCGCTTTTTATTTCTTTATTGAAGTAAAAGAAGCGGCACATAAAAAAGGTTTTCAGGATGTAGATGCTTTTGTAGCAGCTCTTTTAGAAGAAGCGAAAGTCGCAGTCATTCCAGGCTCAGGATTCGGAATGCCAGATTATATACGCCTTTCTTATGCAACAAATCCAGACTTATTCCAAGAAGCTATAAATCGAATCAAAAGTTTTATGAAATAGGGAGTGTAGACAAGTGAAAATTACAATCAATCAAGCATCCGAATTTGTCGGAAAAGAAGTAACAATTGGAGCATGGCTTGCGAATAAGCGTTCAAGTGGAAAAATTGCTTTCTTACAATTACGTGATGGAACAGGATTTATGCAAGGCGTTGTCGTAAAAGCAGAAGTTGGCGATGATATTTTTGCTACTGCCAAAGCTTTAACACAAGAAACAAGTTTATATGTCACGGGTACAATTAATGAAGATACTCGTTCACCATTTGGTTACGAAATGGCTGTATCTGGGGTTGAAGTAATTAGCGAATCACATGATTACCCGATTACACCGAAAGAACACGGTACTGAATTTTTAATGGATCACCGTCATTTATGGTTACGTTCTAATCGCCAACACGCTATCATGAAAATTCGTAATGAAATTATCCGCGCTAGTTATGAATTTTTCAATAAAGAAGGATTCTTAAAAATCGATCCACCTATCTTAACTGGTAGTGCACCTGAAGGAACAACAGAACTGTTTCACACGAAATATTTTGATGAAGATGCTTTTTTATCTCAAAGTGGTCAATTATACATGGAAGCAGCAGCAATGGCTTTCGGGAAAGTATTCTCATTCGGTCCAACTTTCCGCGCTGAGAAATCAAAAACACGCCGTCATTTAATTGAGTTCTGGATGATTGAACCAGAAATGGCATTTTACAAATTAGAAGATAGTTTACAAGTACAAGAAAACTATGTGGCTTTCCTTGTAAAAGCGGTACTTGATAACTGTCGCTTAGAACTTGATCGCCTTGGACGTGACGTTAGTCATTTAGAAAAAATGGTTGCTCCGTTCCCGCGTATTACTTATACAGAAGCAATCGAACGTTTACATGAATTAGGCTTTGATGATATTGTGTGGGGAGACGACTTTGGGGCACCACATGAAACAGCGATTGCGGATAGCTTCGAAAAACCAGTCTTTATTACACATTATCCAAAAGCAATTAAACCATTTTATATGCCAGAAGATCCGGAAAATGATCAAGTGGTTTTATGCGCTGATATGATTGCTCCAGAAGGTTACGGAGAAATTATTGGTGGATCTGAACGTATTCATGATTTAGAGACACTACAAGCTAGAATGAAAGATTTCGATTTAGACCAAGAAGCATACAGCTGGTATCTTGATTTAGCTCGTTACGGCTCGGTACCGCATTCTGGTTTTGGACTTGGTTTAGAACGTACAGTAGCTTGGATTTCCGGAACAGAACATGTTCGCGAAACAATTCCATTCCCACGTTTACTTAACCGTTTATATCCTTAAAAAAAGTGAAGCCATTTAATGGCTTCACTTTTTTTATCTTTTTATAAAAACAGTTTTTCCACTTGATTTAGTGATTTTATCATTACTTTTATATTTTTCCCTTGAAAACCATGTTATAATTTGAGGGTGAGGTGTTTAAAATGGATTATAAAATGCTTGGAAAATGGATGGCTGAAGGACAAGTAACTTTGCCGCAAGTTTTAGTGAAAAACTATGCAGTGCTTGGCTTAAATGAAAGCGAACTAGTACTTTTACTTCAAATACAATCATTTGCAGCAGAAGCAGAATTTTTTCCTTCGATGGAGATGTTAACAGATAGAACAACGCTTCGACTGGAAGATACTATTAAAACAATGGATTCACTCCTAAAAAAAGGCGTGATTGCTATTGAACAAAGCAAGGATAATTCGCTAATGATTTCGGAACAATACAATTTAGAGCCGCTATGGTGTAAATTAGCCGCGTTATATGAAAATATGGAAGCAGATATTAGACAAGACCAAGAAGTTGAACAACAAACGAATTTATACAGTTTATTTGAAGCAGAATTTGGCAGACCGCTTTCACCAATGGAAGCAGAAATGTTATCTGCATGGGTGGACCAAGACCGAACAAGTCCTGATTTAATTAAAGAAGCCCTTAAGGAAGCAGTTATTTCACAAAAATTAAATTTTCGCTATATTGATAGGATATTGCTTAATTGGTCTAAACAAGGTGTCAAAACAACAGAAGACGCTAAAAGAGTAGCGGAAGAATTTCACCAAAACGGGCGAACTAACCAAACGATGAATAAAAGCGAAGTCAAAAAAAGTGCAGGGTCTATACCATTATACGACTGGCTCGAAAAAAGAAAAGGGTGACGTAAACAAATTGTTATCAAATAAACAAACTGTATTATGCATAGAAGAAATGGCGAAAATGTTTCCAGCAGCACATTGTGAACTAATCCATAAAAATACGTTTGAATTACTAGTTGCAGTTGTGTTATCCGCGCAGTGTACAGATGTTTTAGTCAATCGTGTAACAGCTTCACTTTTTGAAAAATATCACCGACCAGAAGATTATTTAGCCGTACCATTAGAGGAATTAATGGACGATATACGTTCGATAGGTTTGTACCGAAATAAAGCAAAAAATATTCAAGGGTTATCTGATAAAATACTTACTGAATTTAATGGAGAAGTCCCACGCACTCATGCTGAACTGGAAAGCTTACCCGGTGTTGGCAGAAAAACCGCCAATGTTGTTTTATCTGTTGGTTTTGGTATCCCAGCGATTGCAGTCGATACACATGTAGAGCGGATTAGTAAACGTCTTGGCATTTGTAGGTGGAAAGACTCTGTTGTAGAAGTAGAAGAAACACTCAAACGAAAACTACCAAAAGAACTATGGTCTGACGCGCATCATTATATGATTTTTTTTGGAAGATACCATTGTAAAGCAAGAAACCCAGAATGTCCGACATGCCCTTTACTGTATCTATGCAGAGAAGGAAAGAAGCAAGCGAAAGTGAGGGGATTTGATGGCTGAATTTAAGTATGCAATGGAATTATCTCATCCAGATTTTCCAGCACCTGATGTGATAGCAGAAGAGTATGATCCGGAATCAATTTATGTGAGTGGCTTACCTTTTTGGCAAGAACAACAATTTTTTACAAAGGGCGGGGGCGTTATCCCGTGGAAACATGAAACAGATAGAGCTTGTCGAAAATTAGCTAAACATATGACCAATTTAGCTGAAAGTATGGAAGCTGATTTAAAGACGCATAAAAAGCCATCTCCAGTTACTGTTAGAGATGCATTAGGAATATTTTTATCCATTTTGTTCTGGAGTAATCATCGACCTGTTCAACTTAATAATTTAATGGAACAAGTGAAAACACTTGAAATGAAGCCACTTAATTTAGATGAGCGATTGGAATATGTTTTGAATCGAGGAAATACTTTTTTAGGTTTTCGCCAATTAAATGAATTAATGTTAGAGCAGCGTAAATTAATTGCTAAGAAATAAAAAAAGAGAAGACGAATTTTCGTCTTCTCTTTTTGTGTTATTTATTAATCGGGTGCCTGTTCAGCTGGAACTTTGACAGTAGTGGAAGCAGCAGGACTCTTCTTGCCATCTTTTACGGCGACAACATTGATAGAAATTGTATCACCTGGATTACCACCACTTACAGAGACGGAGGTTGAAGAGACAGTAGTCGTGCTACCATTAACTGTTACCTCGTAGGTTGCACCATCTACTGGAGACCAAGAAGCGTTAATCTGTTTCGAATTTGCGTCATAACTTGCTCTTAAGCCGGTAGGGGCAGTAAGATTTTTGGCTTCTTCTTCTTTTTTCTTTTTCTCTTCTTCAGCCTTTTTCTTTGCTTCTTCCTCAGCTTTTTTCTCTGCATCTGTTTTTTTCTTGTTCTCTTCTTCAGCTTTTTTCTTAGCTGCTTCTTCTTTTTTCTTCTTCTCGTCTTCTGGAGTAGAAGCTGTTTTTGTTGGGGCAGTTCCAGCTAAAAATAATTCATAGCTTACTTTGTCACTTGATGTACCAGATGCAGCACGAGCGATTGGGTTACTACCTTTTAGAATTGGAACAGAAACGACATTGCTTGGCATTTTGAAGTCTGCTGTAGTTTTCCCAGCAGATGCATGAGCCATTAATTTACTAAACATATATTGTGCAATTTTTTGCTCGCTTGCGGAAACATATTTTTTCTTATCATCATAACCAGTCCATACAGCAATTGAATAGTTTGTTGTATAACCAGCAAACCATGAATCACGAGCAGCCCCACTAGGATAGTAATACTTCGAAGTGAATTCTGGTGGAATATTCGTTGTACCTGTTTTACCAGCAGCAGGGACACCAGGCACGGCTGCTGAAGTACCTGTTCCGATAGAAAGAACGTCTTTTAGAACATCCGATACCATATAAGCTGTAGATTCTTTCATTGCTACTGTACTGTTTGGTTCTGTGTCAATTTCAGTTTCCCCATCTGATAAAACAATCTTGGTAATTGTATGAGGGGTATTGTAAATTCCTTTATTACCGAATGCGGCATAAGCACCTGCCATTTGCATTGGGTTGGAACTATTAGCCCCAATGGCATTGGATTCTACATTTTGACCTTCATCATAAGTAATACCAAGTTTGTTAACAAATTGTTCGGATTTTTCTAGCCCAACAGCTTGAAGCGTTTTTAGGGCAGGAATATTACGAGATTGATAAAGTGCTTGTCTTACAGAAATTGGCCCCTTGTAACCGAAATCCCAGTTGTTAATAGGAGTTCCGCCTGTATACGAATAAGGTTCATCTTCTAAAATATGAGCTGTAGACCAGTCTAAATATTCAAAAGCTGGGCCATAATCGGCAATTGGTTTCATGGTGGAACCTACAGAACGTTTAACCTGAGTAGCATAGTTATAACCACGAGTAACTTTTTGGTTACGTCCGCCACCAATTGCTTGAACACGGCCAGTTTTTGTATCTTGTAGAACAATTCCGGCCTGCATTTCATCATCAGTGAAGTTAATGATTTCATTAGTATTCAACATTTTTTCTGTATATTCTTGTGCATCGCGGTCAAGTGCAGTATGAATTGTTAAACCATCACGATAAACATCGTATTCTTTCGGAATTTCACTTAAAACTTGTGTTACATAAGCATCGTATTTGTAAATTTTATCTTCACGATCTTTTTTAGAGCGAAGTCCGGTAGCAACAGGTGTTTTTTGTGCAGCAGTCATCTCATCTTTAGTGATTTTATCATGAGTATACATATTAGTTAAAACTTGATCACGACGTTTTTTTGCAGCTTCTGGATGATCGTATGGGTTATAATTATTCGGACTTTGTGGCATACCTGCAAGAAGCGCTGTCTGAGCTAAAGTAAGATCTTTGAGACTCTTACCGAAATAATGCTCTGAAGCTGTTTGCATCCCGTGAACACGGTCAGACATATAGACTTTATTGACATAGATTTCAAGGATGTCATTTTTGCTATATTTTTCCTCTAATTGAAGTGCAAGCCATGCTTCTTGTGCTTTTCGCGCGAGTGTTTTATTGGTGTAATCAAGATAGGACATTTTGATGATTTGTTGGGAAAGTGTACTTGCACCTTCTGCACCAAATCCGTCTTTAACATTAGCGATTACAGCCCCACCTAGTCGAATAGGATCAATCCCGTCATGTTCGTAAAAACGCGAATCTTCAGTTGTAAGAATTGCATTTTTAAGTGTTTCCGGTATATCTTTGTATTCAATATATTCCCGCCGTTCGGTTCCAATTTCTGCGAAAACCTTCCCATCCTTATCAAGTAACTTGGATGAAAGGGGATCTCGTAGCTTGGAGTCGGTCAGTTTTGGTGCGTCTTTTGCATAACCGTAAAAGACAGTGGCACCAGCCGCAACACCAAAGAAAGCTAAAAATAACCCGAGAAAGAAAATAGTTTTGAAAATATTTACTGCAACTCTTTTTCCTCGTTTTGGTGGATTCTTTTTAGAATTTCCATTTTGCTTGCTGCGATACTGAGATCTTGTCTGCGGTTTATCTGCCATTAAAAATCTCTCTCCTTTAAAAAAGGTTGACTAGAAGTATAGTTTCTCGATTAATTTCAAAAAGTCAAGCCTTGGATTTAGACCATAAGGAATTTGGTCTGATACATCTTGTATTTCTGCAATGGTAACGGATTTTCTGCCACCATTCTGCATTCTTTGCCAAAATGGATAAAACTTTTCAAAGGGAATGAAGTAGGTTTTACCGATTTTTTGGAAGGCAATGATGACGAAAACAATGCCATCTTGTTTTAATACATTTGCCATATGGTTCATTTGGTGATCGTGAAAATTACTAAGTGGAAAGGAAGTAGTGTTTTGTGTTTCTTTTGCCTCGAAATCAATATACTTTCCTTTGTAAACACCGTTGTAATCGGTTGTGGATGGTGTTTTGAAGTAGGCTTCCTTAATTTTTGCGCTACTTCTTTTTGGATAATCCACACTGACAATTTGGACTGGTGTAGGTTTTTTGTGGATGACAGCGATATTTTGTGCTAAATAGTAAGCAATTGTATCATTTAAATCATCTTCCAAAGACATACCACGTTTTCCATAAGTAACAGGTGCTTTCCGTTTTTTTTGCGGAATTCCCTCATGACCTGCTGCATATTTCTTGCCGTTCGGATAGCCAATAGCCATTTTTTTCACCTCAATCAGAAAATGTCTATTCTGAATTTTAGACTATCATCTATTATAACAAATAAAAATGATAGTAGCAAAAAAATGCAAAACAACTCTTTTCGGCAACGAACTACTTAATAAATAGAACGTACCTTCGTCTATTTTACCATATTTTAGCTAATAATCTAATTTTAGGCAAGATTTCCCTTCCTATGCTATTCTTGAGGTAAGTGAAATTGTAATGAAAAGAGTGATATTATGGAACTTTTAGAACGTACGGAAAAATTGCTTCTACAAAACGAAAAAAACTGGGAACTCTATTTAAGTAATCGTGAAGAGGCAAAACCGTTCGATTTTTATAAAGATATGAAACCATTTGTAGATGAGGCTAAAGCTTGTGCAGATAATTTTTTAGAACTAGCAATTCCCTGGGTAAACAAAGAACGCCCACCCTACTTAGGGGAATTACAACTTAGACAAGCTTGTGATAATATCCAAATGACTGCAGTGAGTGCATTTAATGGAAAGTCTTTTTATAAACATTTCCTAGATCACTATCAGTCATCCAAGTATACACTAACTAGAGTAAGAGATTTCTTAAAAAGAAAAGAGGAATTGATGTGAAATCCATCGCAGTGACCGGGTATAAAAATTTTGAACTGGGAATTTTTAAAAAGGACGCAGATGAGGCTGTTTATATTAAAGAAACTATTAAACGTCATTTAATTCCACTTATAGAAGACGGATTAGAATGGGTAATTATTTCTGGACAGCTGGGGATTGAACTATGGGCGGGAGAAGTAGTGGCTGAATTAAAAAAAGAAGAATATGCTATTAAACTTGCACTATTAGAACCATTTGAAAATCAAAGTAATAACTGGAATGAAGCTAATAAGTTATGGGCAAGCGAAGTGCTTAGTGTAGCGGATTACCATGCTTTTATTACAAAAAGACCTTATGAAAGCCCATCCCAATTTGCAGCGAGAGATGGTTTTATAATTGATAACACGGACGGAGCAATACTTATTTATGACTTAGAAAAAGAAGGTTCACCGAAGTTTTTTTATGATCGTGCCAAATTAGCTAAAGAAAGAGCGAATTACTACTTAGAGTGTATTGATTTTTATGCACTACAAGATGTGGTGGAAGATATGAATCAAGCATTTTAATATATGGAAGAAAGTAGTAATTTTGCAAAAAACACCCGTATAGATTGACAAATGGAGTGAGATTTGGAAAAATAAGAGTAAGTATATTATTAGAACAAAATACGTAAGAATAGAGATAGAGGTGGAGTTACATGACTTCGGAACAATTTGAGTATAACTTAACTGGCAAAGAAATTTTGGAAAAAGAATTTAAAACTGGACTTCGTGGTTATAGCCCAGAAGATGTAGATGAGTTTTTAGACATGGTTATTAAAGATTACAGTACATTTACACAGGAAATTGAAGCACTGCAAGCGGAAAATATTCGTTTAGTGCAAGAATTAGATAATGCACCAGTGAGAACAGCAGCACAACCAGCACCAACTTTTCAAGCAGCGGCACAACCTGCTGGAACGACCAACTTTGACATTCTAAAACGACTTTCTAATTTAGAAAAACATGTTTTTGGAAATAAGCTGGACGATAACGAATAGGTGTGCTAGTATAAGTAAGTTAAGAGTAAATGAATAACGTTCGGATAATCGCTGTTTTCTTTTGAAAGCAGAGGAAAGTCCATGCTCGCACGGTGCTGTGATGCCCGTAGTGATCGTGCCTGGTCAAACAATAAGCCAGGGCATTCCGGATTTCCGGTTTGACGGCAGGTGAAGGACCTAAGTCTTTGGATATGGTCTTATAACCTTGAAGGTGCCACAGTGACGAAGTTCCGGCAGAAATGCTCGGAAGTGGAACGAGGTAAACCCCACGAGCGAGAAACTCAAACTTATGGTAGGGGCACTTTTCCCGAGGAATCAAGAACAAGGGACGAGGTGCGAATTAATTTTCGCGCAGATAGATGGTTATCTCTTTACTATTACCCTGTATGTAGTAAAGAACAGAACATGGCTTATAGAGCGTTATTTACAGGATTTAATTTAACATTGAAGGCTGTTTTAGAAGGCCGGAGCGCAAGTTTTAAGGTGGGTGTTCGACCTGGTTGAATGCCTATTTAAAACAAACCTCCCCCCTCTTAAAACAGCTTTTTTTCATTAGAAATTTAATTAAAGGATGGGACACAATGAAAACATTTCAGTTGGTGGCAACAGCTGCTTCCGGTTTAGAGGCAATTGTTGGAAAAGAAGTAGCGCGTTTAGGCTATAACCCAAAAGTAGAAAATGGTAAAGTATATTTTGAAGGAGACTTATCTGCAATTGCTCGAGCGAATCTATGGCTTCGTGTAGCTGACCGGGTGAAAATTGTGGTTGGCGTTTTTAAAGCAACAACATTTGATGAACTATTTGAAAAGACGAAAGCTTTACCTTGGGAAGATTATTTGCCGCTAGATGCACAATTTCCTGTCGCTGGAAAATCGGTTAAATCAACGCTTTATAGTGTTCCTGACTGCCAAGCGATTGTGAAAAAAGCAATTGTAAACCGTGTCAGTGAAAAATATCGTCGTTCTGGCCGTTTGATGGAAACAGGGGCGTTATTTAAGCTAGAAGTTTCTATTTTAAAAGATGAAGTGACATTGACAATTGATACTAGTGGTGCGGGATTACATAAACGTGGTTATCGTCTAGCACAAGGAAGTGCACCAATTAAAGAAACGATGGCGGCGGCACTTGTGTTACTTACAAGTTGGCATCCAGATAGACCATTTTATGATCCTGTTTGTGGTTCTGGAACGATTCCAATTGAGGCAGCACTTATTGGCCAAAATATTGCGCCTGGTTTTAACCGAGAATTCGTATCGGAAACGTGGGACTGGATGCCGAAACAAATCTGGGAAGATGCCCGTCAAGAAGCAGAAGATTTAGCCAATTATGATCAACCGTTAAATATTATTGGCGGAGATATTGATGCTCGTTTAATCGAAATCGCGAAACAAAATGCGGTTGAAGCTGGTCTTGGCGATTTAATTACTTTTAGACAACTTCAAGTGGCTGATTTCCAAACAGAAGATGAGTACGGGGTCGTTGTTGCGAATCCACCATACGGAGAACGGTTAGAAGACGAGGAAGCAGTGCGCCAACTATACCGCGAAATGGGTATCGTTTATAAACGCATGCCGACATGGTCAGTATATGTCCTTACTTCTTATGAGCTTTTTGAAGAAGTTTATGGTAAAAAAGCAACGAAAAAACGGAAATTATATAATGGTTATTTGCGTACCGATTTATATCAATATTGGGGACCAAGAAAACTGCGTCCTAAAAAAGAAGACTGAATGGAGGAGTTAAGTTTGGTAGAAACATTAGAAGAGGAATTTTTAGCGTATATTAAAAAGATGGAAGCTTTAGAAGAAGCACTCGCATTAGTTTATTGGGATCTTCGTACAGGCGCGCCGGCAAAAGGGATGGAAGGCCGTTCTGATGTTATTGGCGTTCTATCTGAAGAGATTTTCAATATGCAAACATCAGAAGAAATGGCTGCTTTTATTGCTGGACTTAATGTAGATAAAGAAAATTTAGCCGAAATCACTCGTAAAACATTAGAAGAATCTCAAAAAACATATGATTTAAATAAAAAAATCCCAAGTAAAGAATACGCGGAATATACTAAACTAGTAGCGCAAGCAGAAACGGCGTGGACAACAGCTCGCGAACAAAATGATTTTGCGGCTTTTGAACCATTCCTAACAAAAATCCTTGAAATGAAGCGTAAATTCGTTGAGTATTGGGGTTATGAAGAAAATAAATATGACACATTACTTGATCAATATGAGCCAGGTGTAACCGTATCTGTGCTTGATTCCGTATTTGAGAAAGTACGTGATGGCATTATGGCGATACGTGAAAAAATCGCAAAAGAAGGCGTGAAGCCAGATGGGACGATTTTAAATACAAAAATTTCCGAAGCAAAACAAAAAGAATTTAGTATTCGTATTTTGAATAAAATGGGCTTTGACTTTGAAGCTGGTCGTTTAGATAAAACAGTTCATCCTTTTGCCACTGGTTTAAATAGAGGAGATGTCCGCATTACGACACGTTATAATGAAAATGACTTTAAAATGGCTGTGTTTGGTACAATTCATGAAGGTGGCCATGCGATTTACGAACAAAATTTTGATGCTGCACTTGTTGGAACACCACTTGCAAATGGTGCGTCTATGGGGATTCATGAATCACAATCATTATTCTATGAAATTATTATCGGTTCTAGCTTAGCATTTTGGAAAAGCAATTATGCAGAGTTTCAAGCGGTAACAAAGCCAGCTTTTGATAACGTGACATTAGAAAGTTTTTACCGAGCAGTAAATATCTCTGAAAGTTCGCTGATTCGAATTGAAGCGGATACGTTAACTTATCCACTACACATTATGATTCGTTATGAACTAGAAAAAGCACTTATTAACGGTGAATTAGAAGTGAAAGATTTACCAAAAGCTTGGGGAGATAAATACGAAGAATATCTTGGCATTCGTCCAGATAATGATACAAATGGTGTCTTGCAAGATATTCACTGGGCTGGTGGCGACTTTGGTTACTTCCCATCATACGCACTTGGCTTAATGTATGCGGCGCAGTTCTTTAACCAAATGCGAAAAGAAATTCCAAATATTGATGCAATTATCGCCAGTGATGATTATTCGGAACTAAAAACATGGTTGACTGAACATGTGCATAAATTTGGTAAAACGAAGAAACCGCTAGAAATTTTAACAGATACAACAGGAGAAGGCTTGAATCCAACATATTTGCTAGATTTGCTAGAAAAAAGATATGCATACGTTTACCAATTTAATGAGTAAAAAATTAGCTTGACCCCGCTCCTTTAGAAAGCTATAATAAACAACATAACTTAAAACCGAAATACTTATATAATAGTTGCGATTGGGCGACGAGTTTCTACCTGGTTACCGTAAATAACCGGACTATGAGTAGTTTGTATAAAGAAGTCACTCCGAAAATTGGTGGCTTCTATACTGCTTCTCTAAATTTAGAGAAGCAGTTTTTTTATTTTGAAAGGAGAATATTTTTGAAATTACTGGAAGCGTTTATTCAAGAAAAAGGTACAGTTTTACCAGGAAATGTTTTAAAAGTAGATGCATTTTTAAATCATCAAATTGATCCTGGCTTAATGCAAGAAATGGGAAAAGCGTTTGCTGAACGTTTTAAAGACTTAGGTATTACAAAAATTGTCACAATCGAATCTTCTGGTATTGCACCCGCTGTTTTTGCAGGATTAGCTCTTTCAGTACCGGTTGTTTTTGCTAGAAAGAAAAAATCTGTGACCTTAACGGATAATTTGTATACAAGTACGGTTTATTCCTACACGAAAAAAGAATCAAATGATATTTCTGTATCCAAGCAATTTTTAACGGATGCAGATACGATTTTAGTTATTGATGATTTTCTCGCAAATGGTCAAGCAGCTCTTGGCTTACTTGAAATTGCTGAGCTTGCTGGAGCAAAAGTTGCAGGAATTGGGATAGTCATTGAAAAGTCTTTCCAGCAAGGTCGCGAATTATTAAATAAAACAGGGATTCCAGTTTATTCACTAGCACGAATTGCCTCACTTGAAAACGAAGAAATCTTATTTTTAGAGGAGGAATAGGAATTAATGTTAGGTAAAGGGAAAATTGCAGCTTTAGGATTTCAGCATGTTCTAGCGATGTATGCTGGAGCAGTTATTGTTCCACTATTAATCGGTGGAGCGCTTGGATTTAATGGAGAAGAAATGACTTACTTAGTTTCGATTGATATTTTTATGTGTGGGATTGCGACATTGCTACAATTAACAGTTAATCGCTTCTTTGGTATTGGCTTACCAGTTGTACTTGGATGTGCAGTTCAGGCCATTGCACCAATTATTTTGATTGGCCAAGATATGGGCATTGGCGCGATTTATGGATCAATTATTGTTTCAGGACTTTTTGTATTATTAATAGCACCATTTTTCTCCAAAGTTGTACGATTTTTTCCTCCTGTAGTGACGGGCTCCGTTGTAACTGTGATTGGTTTAACGCTAATTCCAGTGGCGATTAATAATCTGGCCGGTGGAGAAGGGGCAAAAGATTTTGGCTCAATGTATAATCTCGGCCTTGGTTTTGGGACTTTACTTTTAATTATTTTAGTGTATCGTTTTGGACAAGGGTTTTCGAAGGCAATTGCTGTTTTAATAGGACTGGTTGGGGGTTCGCTTTTTGCAGCGCTTTATAAAGGAATCTCGCTTGGGCCTGTGAGTGAGGCGAGCTGGTTCCATATGCCGAAACCATTTTATTTTGGCATGCCGACATTTGAGTGGCCAGCGATTATTACGATGATTTTAATTGCACTAGTCAGCATGGTGGAATCGACTGGAGTATATTTTGCTTTATCTGATATTACCGAACGAAAATTATCGCAAAAAGATTTAACGCGTGGTTACCGAGCAGAGGGCCTTGCGATTATGCTTGGTGGGGTATTTAATACATTCCCATATACTGCTTATTCGCAAAACGTGGGACTTGTTCAGCTTTCTGGTATTAAAACACGTAAAGTGATTTATGCAGCGGCTGGTTTCCTTATCGTCCTTGGTCTAATTCCAAAAATTGGCGCAGTAACTACGATTATTCCAACTCCAGTCCTTGGGGGCGCTATGGTCGCAATGTTTGGAATGGTTGTTGCACAAGGTATTAAGATGCTTGGAAAAGTTAATTTTACCTCTCAAGAGAACTTGTTAATTATCGCATGTGCAGTTGGGGTTGGCTTAGGCGTAACAGTTGTACCAGATTTATTTAATGCTTTTCCATCCTTTGTTCGTTTGTTTACGAGTAATGGAATTGTTGCTGGAAGTGTGACTGCAATCACATTAAATATCATTTTCAATATGATTCCACACAGAAAAGATAAAAAAGTAGTAGATTCAGAACTTCAACATGCTGAGTAAAAAATAAAACAGTTTTAATTGGGCTATTTTTTCTCATATACTTTTACACATTCATTTATTTGAAAGCGGAATTGGTCTATATCAATTTCGCTTTTTTGCTGTTTTTCTAGTTTTATTTTCATACTGATGGGTATTTTCAAGTAGCTCCAAAAAGCAAGTTTGGGGTAGATAAAGTAAGGGGGAAAAGTAGATGAATGGAAAACAAGTAATGGTTGGTGGTTTGTCTTTACTTTTAGTTGGTACGGGACTGGGAGCGTTTGGCAATACAGTTCAAGCAGCGACTGATGATGCTTCTGTTATGCCAGATATTTCTAACAAACAGGTGCTAGTTGGGTACTGGCATAGTTGGAAATCTTCCGGAAAAGATGGCTATCAACAAGGGACTTCGGCTGATATTGCGCTAAAAGATACACCAAAAGCTTATAACGTGGTAGATGTTTCCTTTATGAAAGGGGACGGTGTAAATCGCATACCAACTTTTAAACCAGTGGGAATAACTGATAGCGATTTCAGAGCACAAATTGGCGCATTAAACAAAGAAGGTCGAGCAGTACTTTTAGCGCTTGGTGGTGCAGATGGTCACGTGGAACTGAAGGCTGGGGATGAACAGGCGTTCGCGAATGAAATTATCCGCCAAGTAGAAACATACGGCTTTGATGGACTAGACATAGACTTAGAACAAAGTGCCATTACCGCGGGAGATAATAAAACCGTTATTCCAGCAGCGCTAAAAATCGTCAAAGATCATTACAAAGCAGAAGGCAAAAACTTCTTAATTACGATGGCGCCAGAATTTCCTTATTTAAAACCAGGTAGCGCTTATGAAAGCTACTTAACTTCCCTTGCTAATTACTATGACTATATTGCTCCACAACTTTACAATCAAGGTGGTGACGGAGTTTGGGTAGATGAAACTAACCAATGGATTGCGCAAAATAATGATACTTTAAAAGAATCTTTCTTATATTATATGGCTGATTCTTTCATTAACGGGACGCGCGGCTATTTAAAAATTCCTGCGAATAAATTTGTCTTTGGTTTACCAGCTAATGTAGATGCAGCGGCAACTGGTTACGTTAAAGACCCTCAAATCGTCCAAAATGTATTCAATCGTTTACAAGCAAAAGGAACTCCAGTAAAAGGTGTTATGACCTGGTCCGTTAACTGGGACGCTGGTAAAAATAGTGCCGGAGTAGCTTATAATAATGGTTTCTCTAATGCTTATGGACCAATCGTTGGTACTAATTAAATAACGAACCGATACCCATTTTAAGTGGGTATCGGTTTTTTTAAAACAAGAGACTTGCATTCATTTTAAAATCGGCGTATGATATAAATCGGAATGATTATTATTTATGAAAGGAGAGACAGATGGCTAAAAAATCAAAAGTTGCTAAACATGAACGTCAAAAAGCGCTTGTAGAACAATATGCAGAACTTCGCCGCAAGCTTAAAGCGGAAGGCCGTTTTGATGAGTTGCGTAAGCTGCCAAGAGATTCTTCACCAACACGACTACACAATCGTTGCGAGCTAACAGGACGTCCGCATGGTTATATGCGTAAATTTGGAATGTCACGGATTCGATTTCGTGAACTAGCACATCAAGGACAATTACCCGGCGTGAAAAAAGCAAGCTGGTAAATGCTCCTTTTTTCTGCGAGCCAGATATAATTATGCTACAATAGATGGCAGTAGAAGGAAATAGGAGGATTATATATGAACGAAAATCGAGAAAATTTGCTCGTTGTAGATGGAATGGCACTACTTTTTAGAGCATTTTATGCAACAGCTGTTTCCAAACAATTTATGTTTAATCAACACGGTATACCGACAAACGGCGTGCAAGGTTTTATGCGTCATATGTTTGCAGCGATCCGCCAAAGTAACCCAACGCATACACTTATTTGCTGGGATATGGGGTCACAAACATTTCGTAATGAATTATATGATGGTTACAAAGCGGGCAGAACGGCGCCACCAGAAGAAATGATACCACAATTCGATTTAGCAAAAGAAGTAGCTGCTGGGTTTGGCTTTGTTAACTTGGGTGTACCTGGCTTTGAAGCAGATGACTGCATTGGTACGATTACAGTTCAGGCTAGTAATAGTATTTCGACAACCGTGTTAAGTGGCGATAAAGATTTACTACAGCTAATCGCACCGACGAATGATGTGTGGATTATGCAAAAAGGTTATGGCAATTATAAACGATATAATGAAGCAACTTTTTTTGAAGAAATGGGCATTACACCGAAACAGTTTATTGATGTGAAAGCCTTGATGGGAGATACTTCTGATGGTTATCCTGGAGTGCGTGGCATCGGTGAAAAAACAGCGATTAAACTTATCCAAGAATTTGAATCAATTGAAGGAGTTTTAAATAACTTAGATAAACTTAAACCCGCCCAACAATTGAAAATTCAAGAAGATTTAGCAATGCTTGAACTGAGCCAAAAATTAGCTAGAATTCATACCGAAGTGCCGTTAGAAATGAATATAGCAAGCTTAAAATATAATGGTTTCAACGATGATGCTTTTGCAGTTGTTGAAAAATATGGATTGAAAACGTTAACGCGCGATATTGAATAAAAATAGAAGCAATCTGGTTATTTGACACCAGGTTGCTTCTGTTTTTTTATAGCCTGACGCGCGAGTTGGTCGGCTTGTTTATTTTGGCTAACGTTACGCCATTCTGCAAAAAATAACTCTACCGAATCAGCCATTTCTAAAATTGCTTCTAAATGGGGTTTGAATAAAGGATTTTTAGCGTGTCGTTTATGGATTGCTTCAATGGCGACTTTCGAATCAGAGTATAGTCGAATAAAAGTTGCTTGTTTTTTTAAAGCTTCTTCTAGGCCTAGTTTAATCGCGATAAATTCAGCTTCATGATTGGTCATAACTTCTAGAGGAATGGCGAATTGTTCATAGATACCAGCTGCTTTTAGGACAATACCTGCACCACTAGGACCAGGATTTCCAGCACTTGCACCGTCAACGAAAACTTCCATATTGTGCGCCTCCTATTGTTTGAGTAGATGTGGCTTTATTATAGAAGGAAAGCTCTATTTTTGCAATAAAAAAACCGGTAAAAGAATACCGGTTTCTAAGTCTGTGTCTAATTGGCAACTGGATTAGGCTTTTTCTACATTGGCTGCTTGAGCGCCGCGATTACCTTCTACTACTTCAAATGTTACCGCTTGGCCTTCTTCTAAAGATTTGTAGCCGTCACCTTGGATCGCTGTGAAGTGAACGAAAATATCTTCGCCGCCGTCTGATTCGATAAAACCGTAACCTTTTTCATTGTTAAACCATTTTACTTTCCCATTTTGCATTGAAATAAATCCTCCTAAGTATGGCTAATAATTGCTAGAATCATTTTTAAAACGCTTTCATTTTTGTTAAAAATTTTTCTTGCAAATACTACCTTTTCAGTTCATAGCGTTGCCGCATATGATACTAACACTATAAATCAAAATACCTATATACGTCAAGCTGATTTTCAATATTTTTTAAATTTTTGGACTTGTAAAGGCTTACTTTTTACTTGAATGTTATATTTTGTCTCTTTATGTTAGATAGCATGCGAAAAAAAGTACTTGAATATCCTAGGAGAAATTTCGTTTTAGAAAGGGTAATTGCTTTTAGAAAGTCAGATATTATAGTACAATTGGCTGTGTGAAAGAATTTAAGTTGGAGGGTATAGCTATGCCAACACCTAGTATGGAAGATTATATTGAAAAAATCTATTCCCTTATTGAGACGAAAGGTTATGCCAGAGTTTCAGATATTGCTGATGAGTTATTTGTCCATCCTTCTTCTGTAACAAAAATGGTACAGAAACTAGATAAAGACGAATATTTAATCTATGAAAAATATCGTGGATTAATTTTAACACCAAAAGGAACACAAATGGGGAAAAGGCTACTAGAAAGACATGCATTATTAGAAAGTTTTTTAAGTATTATTGGTGTGGAACCGTCTCATATTTATCATGATGTGGAAGGCATTGAACACCACTTGAGTTGGAACTCGATTGACCGTATTGGGGATGTTGTTCAGTTTTTTGAAAATCATCCGGATGCGCTTAAGGCGCTTAAGGCGATGGAGACGACGAAACCAGAAACAAAGGAATAACGGTAATCCAAGGTTGAGATGTTGATTTTTGCGCAATCAAGGCCTTACTTTAGAATCAAAATGGTGTTACATCGCTTGGTGTCGCGCTTTTTTGATGCACTAAAGAAGCCAAAATATCTTAATTCTTTGTTACAATATACATATTCGGAGGGGATATCATGTCAAATAAAGTGAAATCAGATATTGAAATTGCATCAGTAGCAGAAATTCTACCAGTTACAACGATTGCAGAACAATTAGGACTAGACACAGATGCACTCGAACTTTACGGAAAGTATAAAGCAAAGTTATCCTATGATACGATTCACTCGTTAAAAGACAAAGCGCCAGGTAAACTTGTACTTGTAACAGCTATTAATCCAACACCAGCTGGTGAAGGGAAATCAACTGTGACAGTTGGTCTTGGCGACGCACTCTCTAAAAAAGATAAGAAAACTGTTATTGCACTTCGCGAACCATCACTTGGACCTACTATGGGTATTAAGGGTGGGGCGACTGGCGGCGGTTATGCGCAGGTTATTCCAATGGAAGATATTAATTTACATTTTACAGGTGATTTTCATGCCATTACAGCAGCTAACAATGCTTTATCGGCATTTATTGATAATCATATGCAGCAAGGAAACGATTTAAATATTGATGGCCGAAGAATCGTTTGGAAACGTGTGGTTGATTTGAACGATCGTGCGCTTCGAAAAGTAGTTGTTGGTCTAGGTGGGCCAATCCAAGGCGTTCCACGTGAAGATGGTTTTGATATTACAGTTGCTTCTGAAATTATGGCAATCATTTGTTTAGCAAGTGACTTAAAAGACTTAAAGAAACGCTTAAGTGAAATTGTGATTGGCTATAATTATAAAAAAGAACCAATAACTGTTGGCGAAATGGGTTATGAAGGTGCATTAACATTACTATTAAAAGATGCGTTAAAACCTAATTTAGTGCAAACATTAGAACATACTCCAGCGATTGTACATGGCGGTCCTTTTGCTAATATTGCTCATGGTTGTAATAGTGTTTCTGCAACAAGTACAGCCCTTAAACTTGGCGAATATGTAGTAACGGAAGCTGGTTTTGGAGCGGATCTCGGAGCGGAGAAATTTTTAGATATTAAAGTTCCTGCCCTTGGAAAAGCACCAGATTGTGTTGTTATTGTAGCAACGATTCGCGCACTGAAAATGCACGGTGGCGCTTTAAAAACAGAACTTAGTGAAGAAAATGTTGATGCCTTAGCAAAAGGCTTTACTAATTTACAAAAACATACGGAATCGATTCAAACATTTGGGATTCCTTACGTAGTAGCAATTAATAAGTTCATCACCGATTCTGACGCTGAAGTAGCGAAATTAGAAGCGCTATGCGAAGAACATGGCATTCCATTCTCCTTGACAGAAGTTTGGGAAAAAGGTGGCGACGGTGGACTGGAACTGGCAGATAAAGTTATTGCAGCTGTTGAAAGCGGGGAAGCAGACTACAAACGTATTTACGATGATGCCTGGTCGATTGAAGAAAAACTAGAAGCGATTGTGACGAAAGTATACGGTGGTATTGGCGTGGAACTTTCAAGTAAAGCACAAAAACAAATCGTTGAATTCAAAAAATATGGTTGGGACCGCTATCCAATTTGTATGGCGAAAACACAATATTCTTTATCGGATGACCCAACATTACTTGGTCGTCCAACTGACTTTGTTATTCATATTCGCGAATTTATTCCAAAACTTGGCGCAGGCTTCGTAGTTGCTTTAACTGGCGATGTGATGACAATGCCTGGTTTACCGAAGAAACCGGCGGCATTAAATATGGATGTCGACGAAAACGGTAATGCACAAGGTTTATTTTAAAAGTAAAAGTTCCAAAAGTGGAAAGCCGCTTTTGGAACTTTTTTCATCTTAAGCAATTGCTATGTTCTATATTTTCAGCTAGAATAGATAAGGACGAAACGGAAATGGATGGGACTAAATGAAACAATTAAAAGTGGAAAATTTAACAAAAACATATGGCGAAAAAAGCCTGTTTGAGAATATCTCATTAACGATAACAGAAGGTGAACGCATTGGTTTGATTGGCGTGAATGGTACTGGGAAATCCACGCTATTACAAATTATTTCTGGAAGCGAATCTGGAGACAAAGGTACTGTTACGAAAGCGAAAGATTATACGATAGGCTACTTGGCGCAAGATCCTGAGTTTAATGAAAATGATACGGTTCTTTCAGCTGTTTTTGACGGAGATACTGCGGCGCTTCGGGCAATGCGTAAGTATGAAGAAGTGTTACTTGCGATGACCCTTGATGCAGAAAATACTAAATTACATGATGCTTATACAGCAGCTAGCCAAGAAATGGATGCTAGTGCGGCTTGGGATATGAATACAGAAGCGAAAACGATTTTGGAGCGTTTAGGCATTACGGATTTAACCGCGAAAATAAGCGAGCTTTCTGGTGGGCAACGAAAACGGGTAGGTTTGGCGCAAGTCTTAATCGAGACACCTGATTTGCTTATTTTAGATGAGCCTACTAACCACTTGGATTTTCAGTCGATTCGTTGGTTAGAAGAATATTTAAATCGCTTTAAAGGAGCCGTATTGCTCGTTACTCATGATCGTTATTTCCTTGACCGGGTGACAAATCACATGGTGGAGCTGGACCGAGGTTCGGCTTATCGCTACGTTGGGAACTACGAGAAATTCATGGAATCTAAAGCCATTCGGATGGAAAACGAAGTCCGTGAATCTGAGAAAAATAAAAACCTTTATCGCAAGGAACTGGCTTGGATGCGACGCGGTCCTCAAGGTCGCGCCACTAAACAAAATGCCAGACAAGACCGTTTCCATGATTTAGAGAAAAAAGTGAAAACAAAAATAGATGACTCGGAACTGGCGATTGATTTTGTTACTAATCGTCTTGGAAAAGATGTTTTTGAACTAAAAAACTTGGAAAAACGATTTGATGAAAAGCAAGTGTTACAGGATTTTAGCCTAATAATTCAACCAGGAGAACGACTTGGTATTACTGGAAATAACGGAACGGGAAAATCCACATTACTGAATATGTTAGCTGGAAAACTAGCGCCGGATGCTGGGGAAGTAGTCACTGGACAAACCGTACAAATTGGTTACTATACGCAACAAAATGAAGAAATGGACCCGGATATGCGAATGATTGCTTATTTGCAAGAGGCAGGGGAGCAAGTAACGACTTCTGGTGGAGAAGTGCTTAGTGTGAGCGCCATGCTAGAACGATTTTTATTCCCACCGAATTCCCACGGGAAGAAAATCGGTAGCTTATCGGGTGGAGAAAAACGTCGGTTATTCTTACTACGCATTTTGATGGAACGACCAAATGTCTTATTACTAGATGAGCCGACTAATGACTTAGATACGCAAACGTTAACCGTTTTAGAGGATTATTTAGAATCATTCAATGGGACGGTTATTACGGTCAGCCATGATAGATATTTCCTCGATAAAGTCGTGAACAAATTGCTCGTTTTCCGGGCGATTGGTGAAGTAGAAATTTTCTACGGAGAATATAGTGATTATTTGAAAGAGCTGGAGGCTAAAGGAAAACCAGCGAAATCAATGAAAAAAATGGCGAATACTTCGGTCGAAAAGAAAGCACCTGAGAAAAAAGAGAAAGTTAAACTCACTTACCAAGAACAACTCGAGTGGGACGGGATTGAAGATACCATTAGCGAATTAGAACAAACGATTGAAACGCTCAATGAAACATTAGAACAAACTGGAGCAGATTTTACAAAAGCAGCAGAAATTAGCGAACTCATTACAGCGAAAGAATCGGAGCTGGAACAAATGATGGAACGCTGGGAATTTTTATCACAATACGCGGAATAAGGAGTGCGAACGATGAAACAATATTTGGATTTAGAAAAGTACGTTTTAGAGAATGGCACACAAAAAGGAGATCGCACTGGGACTGGAACAATCAGCACATTTGGTTATCAAATGCGATTTGATTTACAGGAAGGCTTTCCAATTATGACAACAAAACGTGTACCATTTAAACTTGTCGTAAGTGAACTATTATGGTTTTTACATGGAGATACGAATATTCGCTACCTTTTACAGCATAATAATAACATTTGGAATGAGTGGGCTTTTGAGCGTTTTGTGAAAAGTACTGATTATAATGGCGAGGATATGACTGACTTTGGACTGCGTGCTGAGCGTGATCCAGCATTTAACGAAGTGTATCAAGCTGAAATGGAGAAGTTTAAAGCGCGGATTTTAGAAGATGAAGTGTTCGCGAATAAATACGGCGAACTAGGTAATATTTACGGTAAGCAATGGCGTGAATGGAAAACTTCGCAAGGGGAAACAATTGATCAGTTAGCTGACTTAATTGAAATGATTAAAACAAATCCGAACTCGCGTCGTTTGATTGTGTCTGCTTGGAATCCGGAAGATATTCCGAATATGGCTTTACCACCTTGTCACTCGCTATTCCAATTTTATGTAGCGGACGGAAAATTATCGTGCCAGCTGTATCAACGTAGTGCCGATATTTTCTTAGGAGTACCGTTTAATATTGCGAGTTATGCACTTCTCACACACTTAATTGCACGTGAAGTAGGGCTTGACGTTGGTGAGTTTATCCATACTATGGGAGACGCGCATCTTTATAACAATCATATTGAGCAAGTGAAAGAACAGTTGTCTAGAACACCGCACAAACTTCCAAAATTAGTGCTTTCAGATAAACCTGCAACCATTTTTGATTTTGAAGTAGCGGATATTTCACTAGATGGTTATAATCCAGATCCAGCTATTAAAGCACCAATTTCAGTATAAGGGAGGTTTTCTTAGATGATAATTTTTGTTTGGGCACAAGACCGCGCTGGTAATATTGGAAAAGATAACAAAATGCCGTGGCACTTACCAGGAGATTTGCAATTTTTCAAAAAAACGACAACTGGAAAAACGCTCGTCATGGGACGGAAAACCTATGAATCACTAGGTAAAGCTTTACCAAATAGAAAGACAATTGTGTTGACTAGGGATAATGAATTGCAACTAGACGACGCAGAAATTCTTCATTCACGTGATGAGGTTATGGCGCTTGCCGAAACCGGCGAACCGATTTATGTGGTTGGTGGAGCGGAAATTTATCGTTTATTTATGGATGTGGCGGATAAGTTAATTGTCACAAAAATTGATGCCGAATTTGATGCAGATACCGCATTTCCAGAAGTAGACTGGGAAAACTTTTCAGAAGTAGCGAGAGAACCTCATGAAAAAGATGAGAAAAATAAATATAATTACACATTTTATACGTATGAAAGAAATTAGTAGAAACGTTGCCTGTTTGTGGGCAACGTTTTTCGAGTGGAGTGACGTTTAATTGTTATCGAAAATGGAGATTAATAAGCTTGCAATGAAAGAAAGTATGACACTGCTTGCTTGCCCGATTTGTGGAGAGGAATTCTCATTTAGTGAACCGAATGCATTTGTATGTAAAAACCATCATGGGTTTGATATTGCCAAGCCTGGATATTTACATTTACTCAAGCAAGGACATAAAACCAAATATGATCAAGCCTTATTTGAATCACGAAAAAAAGTGATTGCGAGTGGCTTTTTTGAAAAATTGATCGAACGAGTGACAGAAATCATTGCAGAGACAAAAAAAGAAGAAGTAGTTATATATGATGCTGGTTCCGGGGAAGGGAGTCATTTAGCGCAAGTTGTAAAGATTCTTCAAGAAAAAGGACGCCGTGTCCAAGCAATGGGGCTAGATATTGCTAAAGAAGGCGTGAAACAAGCTGCGCGAGATTACCCCGGGATTATTTGGACAGTAGCTGATTTAGCCAATTGTCCCACTCAATCAGAAACGGCAGATGTGATTTTAAATATTTTATCACCATCAAATTATGAGGAATTTAAGCGGCTGTTAAAAACGGATGGCTTTTTGTTAAAAGTAGTTCCAGAGGCGAATTATTTGCGGGAGATACGCGAATTTATTTATGTTGATGAGAAGAGTAGTTATTCGAATGAGTCTGTTACATCTCGATTAGCGGAAAAATTAACAGTCGAACATGTTGAACGGGTGACATATAAAGCGCCAATCGCTAAAAAATTATTTGCCGATTTTCTTGAAATGACGCCACTTGGTTGGCACATGGATAAAGATAAAAAAAGCGAATTATTAATAAATCCGCCAAAAGAGTTAACGGTAGATCTAAAAATCATTATTGCAAATCGAGCACATCTTTTGTAAAAGCTATGTGAATTATGCGCAATTTAAGCTATAATGAAGGGGAAAAATACAGAAGCTGGAGGAATGACATGAATCAATCAGAAACGAAAGCGTTAGAAGCACTGCAAAACGGGTCAGACATACGTGGAATAGCAATCGCTACGGAAAAATATCAGATTACGCTGACAGACGAACGTGTAGAAAAGATTGCTTATGGCTTTGCGAAATGGCTAAAAGAGGAGAAAAAAGTGGAAGGTCAAGCAAAAGTGGCAATTGGCCATGATAGCAGACTTTCAGCTGAACGATTAAAAGCGGCACTTGTCAAAGGGTTAACTTTTGCTGGTATAGATGTCGTGGATGTTGGGCTTGCAACAACGCCAGCTATGTTTATGGCTACTCAGTACGCAGACTACCACTGTGATGCCGGCATTATGATTACAGCGAGTCACTTACCTTTTATGTATAATGGACTAAAATTATTTACAAAATCTGGTGGAGCTGAACACGAGGATATTGATTATATCATAGCCCACGCAGATAAATCATTCATCGAAAATGGAATAAATCTTGGTAAAGTAACAAAACAAGATTTACTTTCTACATATGCAGCGGACTTAACAGATAAGATTAGAGCAGGGATCACAGGTGCAACTGACAAAATGAAACCACTCCAAGGAAGCCATATTATTGTTGATGCAGGGAATGGTGCTGGCGGCTTTTTTGCTGAGAAAGTATTGGCAGAACTTGGCGCAGACATTTCTGGAAGCCAGTTTTTAGATCCGGATGGCAATTTTCCTAATCATATCCCGAACCCTGACAATGAGGAAGCAATGGCTAGTTTGAAAAAAGCGGTCTTTGCTAGTGGGGCGGATTTAGGTGTGATTTTTGATACGGATGTAGACCGTGCTGCGATTATGGATAAAAATGGCGAAAGTTTAAACCGCAACCCATTAATTGCTGTTATCTCTAGTATTATTTTGGAAGAAAAACCAGGAACAACCATCGTGACTGACTCCACAACATCTGGGCATTTGCAAACCTTTATCGAAGCAAAAGGCGGGAAACAACACCGTTTTAAACGTGGTTATCGTAACGTTATCAATGAGGCTCTTCGCCTAAATGCAGACGGAATCCCATCGGAAATTGCTATTGAAGTAAGTGGGCATGCCGCATTAAAAGAAAATTATTTCTTAGATGATGGCGCTTATCTTATTGCCAAAATTTTAATGACGTATGCGACTTTACGAAAAAATGGAAAAGATTTGCCAGACTTAATAGCAGACTTAAAAGAGCCAGCAGAAAGCGAAGAAATCCGGTTAAGCATTACAGCAACCGATTTTAAAGCTTATGGAAAAGAAGTTTTAGCTGATTTTCTGACATTTGTAGAAGCTGACGCGGACATGAAATTAGAACCGGTGAACCAAGAAGGAATTCGTGTGAATACGAGCGGTGCACTTGGCGAAGGTTGGTTCTTACTTAGAATGAGTTTACACGAACCAGTGATGCCGATGAATTTAGAAAGTGATGAAGCAGGCGGCATCAGGAAAGTGAAAGATCGTTTAGCAGAATTTTTCGCGAGTAAAGCAGAATTAAAGATGTAAACTACAAAGCAGCTGATATATTTTGGCTGCTTTTTAATATGCTTTGATTTCTAAATAATGCTAGCTGCACAGTACAGTATGATTGTGAACATGTTATTATAGTTATACAGTAAATAAATATGTCAAAAATAGCTACTAAGAAAATTGACTTATATTGGGAAGTTTTAAACTAATTTAAGTTTCAACAATGCGATACAATCAAGCGATTTTTTGATATATTTATTTGCTAATAGACAAAAAAGGAGATGCAACTATGAAAAAGCTTAGAATATTTACTTTGATGCTTGCTTTTGCTCTATTTTTATTAGGTGGAGGAATTGTTGCACAAGCAGCAGAGGAAGCCCCAATCGATGAAAAGATAGTTGGGGAAACGGTAACAAATGACGGAGAAGAGTTTATAGTCGATGAGATTAGTGATTTAGAAGATGTTAATTCAACAACGGGGACGTTAGATACATCTGATGAAGTTGAGGTTGATTTATCAGGATTAACTATTGAAAATGAGGAAGCTGTTCTAACCCCAGGTTTAAAAACGATTTTTGGCGGAGATGGTAGAAAACTTGTAACAAATACAACTCAATATCCATATTCAACGAGCGCTTACCTTGTAATGGAATTTCCAAATGGTAAAACTTATATAGGTAGTGGACAATTGATTGGTGAAGATTCTGTACTTACAGCCGCTCATTGTTTATATGGTAAAAAAGATGGTGGATGGGCAAAAAAAGTGACTGTATATCCTGGATATAATGGCACGAAAGCTCCTTTTGGAACAGCAAAAGCAAGAAAAATGTATGTTCCAAAAGAATGGACAAAAAAAGAACCTTCTACAGAAGATTATGGAGTTATTAAATTAGATAAAAATATTGGGTCAAAAACTGGAACAATGGGGTTAACAACTAATACATCTGGTGCAATTACTATTAGTGGTTATCATGGTGACAAAAAAGGGAAATTGTACACTCAAACTGGAAATATCTCTCAAGTCACTGCAAATAATGTTTTTTATAGATTAGATACAACAGGTGGTAGTAGTGGTAGTGGTGTTTATAATTCTAAAAAACAGATTTTAGCAGTAAACGCATATGAATATTTAAATGGTACCGGGGACAACTTTGGTACAAGAATAACAAAAGAAAAACTAAATAATATTTATACTTGGGCGTTTGACAATAATCTTTCTGTAAGCAAACAAAAAGGGATAAATTACGAGCTCCACGTCCAAAGTAAGGGATGGATGGGAAACGTTGCTAATAGTATGACTTCGGGCACAGTTGGCCTTGGCTTACGAGCAGAAGCAATGAAAATTAGTTTATCAGCGATGCCGTATTCTGGAGATATTCAATATCGTTCACATGTACAAGGTAGTGGATGGCAAGGTTGGTTGAAAAATGGTGAAATTTCTGGAACTCGTGGACAGTCAAAACGTCTGGAAGCTTTCCAAGTAAAATTAACTGGAAATATGGCTAAAAATTATAGTGTGCAGTATAGAGCGCATGTCCAAAATAAAGGTTGGCAAAGTTGGGTTAAAGATGGAGCAACAGCAGGAACAACAGGAGAAAGTTTAAGAATAGAAGCTGTACAAATGCGACTAGTTGCAAAATAAATTTAAAAGAATTTGGTGTGTAAAATGCCAAATTCTTTTTCTTTTACCAAATTGATTGAAAAAGTAGAGCTAGTATAGTAAAATTAAAAAGCAAGCACTTACTTTAAAAGGGAAATAAAGTACAGGAGTGTGTTTTTTGGAAACTTGGATTACAAGTATTATGGCTGATTTTGGCTATATAGGTATTTTTGTTTTGATTATGGTTGAAAACTTATTTCCACCCATTCCCTCTGAGATTATCTTAACTTTTGGTGGATTTATGACGACAGTTACATCACTGAATGTCGTGATGGTGATTATTGTAGCAACTCTAGGTTCTGTTGTGGGCGCAATTTTACTGTATAAAGTCGCTTCTTATTTTGGCAAAGAACGACTCACGAAGATTGTGTTAAAATACGGTCGGATTTTGCGACTGAAGGAATCTGATATTGAACGCGCAGAAAGTTTCTTTTTGAAATATGGAAGTTGGGCTGTATTTTTATGTCGGATGATTCCGCTAATACGAAGCTTAATTTCGATTCCAGCAGGGATGACGAAGATGAAAATGTCGCGGTTTCTAATTTTGACGACCGCGGGAAGCTTACTTTGGAATACAGTTTTAATTGGACTTGGCGCCATGCTTGGTGAGTCATGGAATGAAATTGTGGTTTTTATGGATAGCTTTTCAACTATAATTTATAGCGTCATTGCGATACTTGTTGTTGTCGGCTTAGGTTTCTTTTTCCGAGCACGTTTCAAAAAAACACTAGATGAAGAATAGTGTATGACCTTGAGGAATGATCTTCAAGGTTTTTCTTTTGCGAATTTTGCTTTCGTGCTATGATAAGTTGGACATAGAAAGGGGACGGGAATATATGCGGATTGGAATGCGAACAGTGAAAACCGCGATTGCAGCGACACTGGCGATAGTTTTGGCGGAATGGCTACACCTGGAATATGCTGTTTCGGCAGGGATTATCGCAATTTTAAGTGTACAAAATACGAAAAAAGGGTCTTTACAATTAGCAATTCAGCGGGTTTATTCGACTGTTTTGGCGCTTTCTATTGCTGCCGTGTTTTTCATGCTCATTGGTTATAACGCGGTGAGTTTTGGACTTTATTTACTGATTTTTATTCCGCTTGCAGTAAGACTACATGTTGCTGACGGAATTGTTGTGAGCTCGGTACTCGTATCGCATATTTTACTCGAACAATCATTATCCTTCTTTTGGTTTAAAAATGAACTGTTACTTATGGCAGTTGGCGCTGGTATTGCGATTATTTTAAATTTATATATGCCAAAAATGGAAGACGAATTAAAACGTAGCCAACAAAAAATAGAAGCAATTATGCGACAAATTTTAACGGAAATGACACAAGGACTCCGGAATCAGTCGGAGTACCATGATGAATTTGGCTTATTAAATCAATTAAAGGGTACATTAGACTATGCACAAGAAAAAGCAGCAAGAAACCTAGATAATCAGTTTTTTGCTTCCTCCCATTATTATTCACAGTATGTCGATATGCGGCTTGTACAATATCGAATTTTAACACAGATGAAACGACATTTAGTTGCGTTCGAACATTCTTCTGAGCAAAGTATGGCGCTGGCAGAAATTACAGAAAAAACAGCACAGACACTAGATGAGCATAATACAGCAGAGGATTTAGTAGCGGAAATTACTAAGATGGTGCATGAGTTTAGAAGTAGCAAACTCCCAGAGACACGAGCGGAATTTGAAAATAGAGCGATTTTATTCCAATTTATGAATGATTTACGCTATTTATTAGAAATGAAGCGTGACTTTTATGCGGAGTTTGGATTAAAGGAAAAAGAAATGACGAGAGGACGATGAATGATGATTGAAAAAATTGGTCAAGTGATGTTATATGTGGACAATCAAGCTGCAGTAAGAGATTTTTGGGTAGAAAAATTGGATTTTGTCGTAGTTTCAGAAGAAGTTGTAAATGGCGAAATTCAGTGGATTGAAATAGCGCCAACAAAAGGTTTAGAAACTACCTTTGTTCTTCAAAATAAAAAGAAAGTTGCCGAAATGAATCCAGAAATGAATCTTGGAACTCCGTCCATTTTATTGTTTGGAAAAAATGTTGCGGAACTTTATGAAGAATATAAAAATAAAGGTATTACGGTCGGTGATTTAGTAGATTTACCAATGGGACGGGTGTTTAATTTTTCGGATAACGAAGGAAATTATTTTGCGATTTGTGAAAAATAGTTAGAAAAAAGCCAGATGACAGTCTATACGATTGTCATCTGGCTTTTTTTAGTTAGTTGAAACTAGTTGCTTTTCTGCTAATGCGGCTTGAGCTGCTGCGAGACGTGCAATGGGAACGCGATACGGGGAGCATGATACATAGCTAAGCCCTAATTGATGGAAAAACTGGATAGATTCTGGATCGCCACCATGTTCGCCACAAACTCCCATTTTTAAATGTTCTGAAGTCATTCTTCCACGGGTAACCGCCATTTCAACAAGTGCCCCGACACCATTCTTATCAATCGTGACAAATGGATCTTTTGGTAAAATATCTTTTTCATAATAATCTGCTAAAAATTTAGTTGCATCATCGCGTGAAAAGCCATAGGTGAGTTGAGTTAGATCGTTGGTTCCAAAGCTAAAGAACTCTGCTTCCTCGGCGATTTCATCTGCTGTTACACATGCTCGCGGAATTTCAATCATTGTACCAATATCATATGGGAGCATCACTCGTTCTCTATCAAAAATAGTATGAATCGCTTGTTTCATCTCTTTTTTTATATAGCTTAATTCGCTTTTCGTCGCGATGAGCGGAATCATGATTTCTGGATGAACGTCAATTCCTTCATCATGAAGCGTGACGGCGCTCTCAATAATAGCTTCCGTCTGCATCCGGTAAATTTCTGGAAACGTGATAGCAAGCCGACAACCGCGGTGTCCGAGCATAGGATTTGCTTCTCTTAGTTCATTAATTCGTTTTGTAATTTGGGGAACTGTTCGACTCATTGCACTCGCTAATTGCTCTATTTCTTGCTCCGTTTTTGGTAAAAATTCATGTAATGGTGGATCAAGCAAGCGAATGTTTACCGCGCGACCGTCTGCAATACGGAATAACTCACTGAAATCAGCTTTTTGCATTTCTTTTAAAGTAGCTAAAATGGATTCGCGCTCGCTTAATGACTCTGCCAAAATCATTTGGCGCACATAGGGAATTCGTTTTTCATCAAAAAACATATGCTCGGTGCGACACAGGCCAATGCCTTCTGCGCCAAACAAAAGAGCTTTTTTAAAGTCAACTGGAGTATCTGCATTAACACGGATTATCAATTTTTTTTCTGCATCAGCCCAGGCCATTAACTCGTCAAAATGTCCGCCAATTTGCGCTTCTCTAAGTGCAATTTCTCCAAGATAAACTTTACCGGAACTACCATCGAGCGAGAGAGAGTCCCCTTCATGCAGCATTTTTCCAGTAGGGAGAAGAAGCGTTTTTTCTTTTTCATTAATAGTAAGTTCAGCACAACCAGCTATACAGCATTTTCCCATTCCGCGAGCAACAACGGCAGCATGGGAAGTCATACCACCATGAGCGGTTAAGATAGCGTTACTCTGCGCCATACCTTCAATATCCTCAGGAGAAGTCTCATTACGGACTAAAATGACAGGAATACCACGTTCGGCTGCTTGGACAGCTTCTTTTGCTTCAAAGAAAATTTGACCAGTTGCAGCGCCAGGACTTGCAGGTAAACCAGTTGCGATAATTTGCCCTTTTTTAAGAGCGCTTTCATCAAAAGTTGGATGAAGTAATTGATGTAGTTGCTTAGTTTCTACGCGCATAATGGCTTCTTGGCGGGAAATTTTTCCTTCATGGACAAAATCGACAGCTGATTGAATTGCTGCTTTGGCTGTTCGCTTGCCACTCCTAGTTTGTAAGACATAAAGTTTGCCTTTTTCGATGGTAAATTCAATGTCTTGCATGTCTAAATAATGATTCTCAAGGAGTTCACAAGTATGGATAAGCTCATTGTAAACGGCGGGCATTTTTTCTTCAAGCGCACTAATCGGCTCAGGTGTACGGATTCCTGCAACCACATCTTCACCTTGCGCGTTAAGTAAAAATTCCCCAAAAACTTTCTTTTCACCAGTGGATGGATTACGAGTAAAAGTAATTCCGGTTCCACTCGTTTCTCCAGTGTTTCCAAAGACCATTGCTTGAATATTAACAGCTGTACCAAAACTCGCATCAATATCATGTAATCTCCGGTAAATAACGGCGCGAGGGTTCATCCAGGAATCAAAAACAGCGATAATCGCAAGTCGCAGTTGTTCCATTGGATTTTGCGGGAAATCGGTACCAGTTGCTTGATTAAAAATTAGTTTATAAACATCAATGAGTTTGCTTAAATCAGTCGCAGTTAATTCTGTATCTAAGCGATAGTTGTTTGCTTTTTTTATGCGACTAAGGGCCTGTTCAAATTGATAGCTCGGAATTTCAAAAACAACATCACCAAACATTTGTATGAAACGGCGATAAGAATCGTAGGCCGAACGAGCGTCACCAGTAAGATTGGCAAGTCCTTCAGTCGCTTGGTCATTTAACCCAAGATTTAGCACAGTGTCCATCATGCCAGGCATCGAAAAGGGGGCGCCAGAACGTACGGAAACGAGCAGAGGATTTTCTGCGAATCCAAAAATTTTCCCGGTTTGCTTTTCGAGTTCCGCCAAATGAATTTTCACTTCTTCAAAGATGGATTCAGATAAATGTTTGTTATTAATCGTGTAATCATTACAAGCCGCAGTTGAGATAGTAAATCCAGGAGGGACAGGTAAACCGATATTCGTCATTTCGGCCAAATTAGCGCCTTTTCCTCCTAAAAGATTTTTCATTTCCTTAGAACCTTCACTGAACTGATAGACAAATTTTCTCACACTATTCACCTCTTCTAATTAGTGGTAACTCGTGATAATTTCTGTGATTAGGGCAGCAGTTTCTTCAATCGCTTTATCTTCTACATGAATGACTTGGCAACCAAGTTTTTTGAATGTATCATAACCATATTCTAGTTCCTCTAAAATACGTTTTTCACTGGAATAACTACTTGCTTCGTCTAAACCGATAGATTTCAAACGAACTTTGCGGATTTGTGCTAGTTTTTCTGGGGTAGTTGTAAGGCCAATAATACGCTCCGCTGGGATTTGGAAAAGTTCTGTTGGAATCGGAATTTCGGGAACAAGTGGGACATTAGCAACTTTCCAATTTTGATTGGCGAGAAAGCTACTCAGTGGGGTTTTACTCGTTCTTGATACGCCGACGAGAACAATATCTGCATCTAACAGGCCACGAGGATCTTTGCAGTCATCGTACTTTACAGCAAACTCAATGGCAGCAATGCGATCAAAATAATTGCTATCAAGACGGCGCATATTTCCTGGGTCTTGTTTTGATTTTAAGCCAGTTTTTGCTTCAACAGCAGCAGTTAGTGTATGTAATAAATCTACGTTCGGAATATTGTTTTGAACACAAAAATTAGTTGCGTACTCAGCTAGTTTGGCTTGTACGAGTGTTTGAACGACGATGCCATCAGCAGCTTTTGCTTCCTCTAGTGTTTCTAGTAAAGCGTTCTCATCGCGAATAAAAGCATGGCGCCGAATGTCAGCAGGTTTATTAAGTGAAAACTGAGCTGTTACCGCGCGAATAATATGTTGAGCAGTTTCTCCGATAGCATCTGAGATAACGTATATAATAACCGGATTTTCCATATTTTCCTCCTATTAAACCTTTTTTATCGTATCTACAAATAATGCAGTAATACGAGTTTTTGAAATTTTTCCGACGACTTTTGCGTTTTCTAGAACGGGAAGTGAATCAATTTGATGGAAAACAAGTTGTTCTGCGGCATGTAACACAGTGTCGTTTTTCGTGACAGTAACAAGGTTGGGCATCCGGGTCATAATTGTCGCAATGGGAGTCGCTTTCGTGTCCGCATCAGCAAGCGCACCTTTTAGTAAATCTTTTCTGGAGACAAGTCCAACTAAAAGCTCTTCATCAATGACATATAAACTACCAATATCTTCCATAAAGAGCATAACGATGGCGTCATAAACACTTGTTTCTTTTTTTGCAAAAAATGGTTGGGTCATAATGTCAGCAACTTTTAACTGCCGAATTTCATCAAAGTGAATCGGATTAGTTTCTAAACCAGAGTAAAAGTAACCCACTTTTGGACGCGCATCTAAAATGCCAGTCATTGTCAAAATCGACAAGTCAGCTCGAATCGTAGCCCGTGTTAGTTTTAAATGGGCAGCGATAGAGTCGCCAGTAGCTGGTTCATTCGCGCGAACATAGGCAACAATCTTATGTTGTCTTGGGGAAAGTTCGATGGGAATCACATCCTTTATTATGTTATGCTAAATATTATATAGTATGACATAATTAAAAACAAGTCTTAATTGTGTCATACTATATAAAAAACCTTCTCATAGTAGAGAAGGTTTTTAAAATGCCCTATTTAAACATAAAATAAAATACAGAAATACATAAAAGCTGTTCCCGCGATAACAAATAAATGCCAAATCGCATGCATATACGGGACACGAGGAATACTGTAAAAAACAGCACCTACGGTAAACATAATACCACCAGTTGCAAGTAGCCAAAATCCAGTCGGGGTAAGCCCGGCATAAAGTGGCTTAATGGCAAACATAACCATCCAGCCCATTAATAAATAGACACTTGTTGATAAAAGTTTTAATTTGCCAGTCATAAATATTTTATAAATAATTCCGGCGATTGCAAGTCCCCAGATAATACCAAACAGCGTCCATCCGAGGGTTCCTTGAATGGTAATTAAAACAAATGGTGTATAACTGCCAGCAATTAATACGTAAATTGCAGCGTGGTCCATAATATTAAAAACCGTTCGTGCTTTTGAAGGCTTAAAGCTATGAAGCAGTGTAGAGCAAATATAAAGTAACATGAGGGAAATTCCATAAATTAAAAAACTTGTTAAATAAAGAGGATTATCTTTTCCGGCGGCGAATACAATAAGTAAGACGAGTGCGGGAATACTAAGAATAAATCCAATACCATGTGTAACTGCATTTGCTACTTCTTCTTTCCAGTTGTAAGAAGTGACATTCATTTTATCACCATACTTTTCTACAAATTTTTAAGTGTATTGTATATCTATCATACGCTAAAAAATACAGAATAGAAAGACAAATAACATTTCTTTCTCTTTTCTTAAAACTAGTTTATAGGTTGTGTATACCGATGGGGATGTTATAATAAGATAAAATAAGCAAAACTGGATGTGGCTATATGAGAAAAATAAAAATTATCACAGACTCAACTGCTGGACTAACATTAGAAGAAGCAGCAAAATGGAATATAGACGTTTTATATTTAACCGTAGAAATCGATGGACAAGTTTACAACCCTAAAACAGACATTACACCAGAAGAATTTATGGTACGAATGGCAGAGACTAAAGAATTGCCAAAATCTTCCCAGCCTGCTATCGGTTCTTTTGTAGAAGCATACGAAAAATATACAGCAGAAGGCTACGAAATTCTTTCTATCCACTTAACCGAAAAACTAAGTGGTACCGTAAATGCAGCTCGTCAAGCAGCTGATATGGTGGAAGGAAACATTACTGTAGTAGACTGCGATTATACAGCTCGCGGCCAAGCATTCCAAGTATTAAAAGCAGCTGAAATGGCTCAGTCAGGTGATTATTCTGTGGAAGAAATTCACGCAAAAATTAATGATATTCGTGATAAAACAAAACTTTATATTGTTGTCGTTACACTCGATAACTTAATTAAAGGCGGGCGTGTTGGCCGGATGCAAGGCTTCTTAGGTAGTCTTTTAAATATCAAATTAATTGCCAAACTAACTGACGGTCAATTAGAAGAAGAAACCAAAGTTCGTAGCAATAAAAAAGTGTTACAATATTGCTTGAATTTAATTAAAGATGAACCGAAAAAAATTCAGCAGCTGGACGTTGTTCATGCAAACGGACTTAATCTGGCAGATGATTTCATCGCTGAATCAAAAGAAATAACTGGTTTAAAAGAAATTCCACTATTTTTTGCAGACCCAGTCATTTCCACACATGCTGGAACTGGTGCGTTTGCATTTATGTACTATACTGACTAAGCGAGTGATTGCATATGACAAAGAAAAAATGGCTGTGGCTTACAGGGGGCGTGCTTGTTATCGCGCTTCTTGTTGGTGCAGTTTTTGGTATCAAGTATTATAAAGAATCAAAAGAAATTCCGATTAACCTCGTTGCCATGGGTGATTCATTAACAGAAGGCGTCGGTGATGAAAACAAAGATGGCGGTTATGTAGGTATTATTCCGAAAAAACTAGAAGAAGAACCAAATGTCCCAAGTGTGAAAACAAGTAACTACGGGGTATCTGGAAATAAAATAACCCAACTGGAAAAACGTTTAAAAACAAATAAAGACTTCCAGAAAGACGTCAAAAATGCGAATGTAATAACAATTACCATTGGCGGAAATGACGTCATGGCTATTTTGCAATCACGTCTTTTAAATGTAAATGTAGATGATTTTAAAAAAGCAAACAAAGAATTCCAACAAGAGCTAGAAACACTTCTAAAAGATATTCGTTCCTATAATAAAGATGCAGCGATATTTTTAATGGGTATTTACAATCCATATACAACTTATTTCAGTGATATCAAACAATTTGACGCGATTATCACTGATTGGAATAATGCTTCTAAGAAAACTATCCAGCAAGATAGTAATGCCTATTTTGTTCCTATCGCAAAAGTCTTAGAGGACCGAAATAAAGATAGTAAAGATCAGCCTAATTCACTACTGTCAGATGACTATTTCCATCCTAACCATACTGGATATGAGAAGATGACAAAAGAATTAGATAAGGCCATTGTAAAACAATTAAACGAAGGTAATATTCCCAAATAGAAAGGTGTTAATATCGTGCAAAGAGAAACACGATCAGCTCCAAAAAAACCAAAACGTAATTACTGGAAATGGGTTTGTATTACACTAATTAGTATACTTCTTATTTCAGCGGGTTGGATTTATGTTGCTGTATTTAAACTCAGTCCACAAGAGGAGCCCACGCCATCCCTTATAAGCAATAAATCGGCGGTTGAATTTCAAACGAGTACAACGAAAGCAGATTTAAATCAATTGATTAGTTCCTATATAGAAGATTTCAGTAAAGATCAAGATATCGGTTATAAAGTTTTCGTAGCAAATAACGTTAACTTCACTGCAGAAGCGAAAATTTTTGGGGAACCTGTCGAACTTCGGTTAAAATTCTCACCAAAAGTAGTAGATAATGGCAACGTAGAATTGACGCTTAAAGATATGTCTGTAGGTGCTCTACCACTTCCTGTGTCTTACGTAATGAACTATGTAAGCAAAAACTACAAATTCCCTAACTGGGTGACAATTATGCCTAAAAAGGAAAAAATCTATCTATCGCTAGACAAACTAAAACTTCAAGGTGACACAAAAGTACGTGTTGATACGCTAAATTTGAAGAAAGACGACATTTCGTTTACACTTTTAGTACCAGTTAAGTAATTTAGCTGGCTGAATCCTAGTTAGGGGGCATTTTTATGACAAAAGAATCACTGGAAAAAGCAACATTTGCTGGAGGATGCTTTTGGTGTATGGTAAAACCTTTTGATACGCAACCGGGAATTGAAAAAGTTGTTTCGGGTTACACAGGCGGTCATACAGTTAATCCAACCTATAAAGAAGTTTGCAGCGGGACAACAGGACACACAGAAGCAATTGAAATCACATTTGATCCGGCAGTTTTTCCATACGAAAAATTAGTCGAAGTATATTGGCAACAAACGGATCCAACTGATGCAGCTGGCCAATTTGTTGACCGCGGGGATTCGTATCGACCAGTTATTTTCTATCATAATGAAGAACAAAAAGAAATCGCTGAAAAATCAAAGGCGGCACTTGAAGCAAGTGGCAGATTTAAAAAACCAATTGTGACAGAAATTACCAAAGCAGAAACTTTTTATCCAGCAGAAGAATATCATCAAGATTTCTACAAAAAAGAAAAAGCGCACTATGAAAGTTATCAAGTTGCTTCAGGTCGTGCTGCATTCATAGATGCCAACTGGAAAGGGTGAAATCAAATGGATGAGCGTAAAAAGAATGAGCGTCTTAAGCAACTTACAGATATACAATATAATGTGACCCAAAAAGCGGGTACCGAACGCCCATTTCAAAATGAATTTTATGATAATGAGGCAAAAGGAATTTATGTAGATATTGTTTCAGGAAAGCCACTTTTTTCATCCAATGATCAATATGATGCTGGCTGTGGTTGGCCAAGTTTCACCAAGCCAATTGACGAGACAGAAGTAATTGAAAATAGAGATTTAACCCATGGGATGATTCGGACGGAAGTGAAATCCGCTGATGCTAATTCTCATTTGGGGCATGTTTTTCCAGATGGACCACAAGATAAAGGTGGACTTCGTTACTGCATCAACTCTGCAGCCCTCCGATTCATACCTGTGGATAAATTGGAAGAAGAAGGCTACCAAGCATATAAAAAAATCTTTGAATAAACAAACAATGCCAGAAAATGAAATGCGTAGAATAATATCGCGAAATCATTCTCTGGCATTGTTCTGAAAAGGAGCGATACACATGTTAAAAGTAGCAGTAGTAGGACTTGGCGGCATTGCGCAAAAAGCGTATTTACCAGTTTTTGCCGAAATGGAAAATATCGAGGTACATCTTTATACAAGAAATGCACAGAAATTAAAGCATTTAAGTGAGAAATTTCGTTTTGATCATTACCATCAAAGTATTCATTCTATGATTGAATCTGGTGTGAATGCTGCGTTTGTTCATTCATCTACGGCGAGTCATCCGGAAGTCATTCGGACATTTTTAACACATCATATTCCGGTTTATGTGGACAAACCAATTGCGGATAATTTAGCAGAAGTAGAAGAATTAACAAATCTAGCAGAGGAACAAAATACGCTACTTATGACTGGTTTTAACCGTCGTTATGCGCCAAAGTATCAAGAATTAAAGGCACTAGCAGATACTAATATGATTATTATGCAAAAAAATCGCGCAGCCCAACCAGCTGAGGCCCGCACATTTATTTATGACGATTTTATTCATGTAATTGATACAGTGCGATTTCTACTGGATGCCGAAATGGAGCAATTAAATGTCTTTCCAGTTTGGCAAGAGGAGCTTCTTGCAAGTGTAACGGTTCAAGTAACAGCAGGAAGTAAAGTGGCGACAGCGATTATGAACCGGGATAGTGGTGTGAATGAAGAGCGGTTAGCGGTCATGACACCAAGTGCGAAATACGAAGTGGAGAATGTCACGGAAACGCATATTTATGAAGGTACAACAGAACGTTTCGAGCGTTTTGGTGATTGGGAAACAACACTCTATAAAAGAGGTTTTGTATCCATTATCCAAGCCTTTTTAACAGCTGTGCGGAATGGGGAGAAAGCGCCAATTTCCAAAGAAGATGCACTAGAAACGCATCGCCTTGCAGAAGAAATTCTACGTAAAATCGAAAATTAACTTTATTTTTTCTGAGAAATCAACTATAGTTAAAGCATAAAAAGAGCGGAGTGTGTTGTACGTTGGGAAGATCATTTTATCATTTTTTAATGACATATCGGGACCCGAAACTAACAGATCAGAAAACGGAATTTGCCAACAATGCATACCGAGATCATAGTTTTCCAAAGCAAACTAGAAATTATCATATTCTTTGTGACTATCTTGAGTTTAATGCGCCGTATTTACCAGGAATGTCTATTTTTGATGAACTTTGGGATGCTTACTTGCTAGATGAAGAGAAAAACAAACACTAGGAGGAATAAAAGTATGAGCGTACATATCGAAGCAAAACAAGGGGAAATTGCAGAAACTATTTTATTACCAGGAGATCCACTAAGAGCAAAATATATTGCGGAAACGTTCTTGGAAGATGTAGTGTTATTTAATCAAGTGCGTGGCATGTTAGGATTTACCGGTACATATAAAGGGGAAAAAGTTTCTGTTATGGGAACGGGGATGGGTATTCCATCTATTTCGATTTATGTAAATGAATTAATCCAAAGCTATGATGTGAAAAATTTGATTCGTGTTGGTACCATGGGCGGCATTCAAGCGGACGTAAAAGTGCGTGACGTTGTTATTGCACAAGCAGCTTCAACAGATTCACAAATTAATCGCAATACTTTTGCAGGAGTTGATTTTGCGCCAGTAGCAGATTTTTCTCTTCTAAAAAAAGCTTATGATGCAGGTATCGAAAAAGGGTTATCTCTTAAAGTAGGGAATGTTTTTTCTGCGGATCGCTTTTATAACGATCAATTAGACAAGCAACAATTAGCTGATTACGGAGTACTAGGAATTGAAATGGAAGCAGCGGCTCTTTATACGTTAGCGCAAAAGTATGGACGTCGTGCACTTGCAATTCTAACAGTAAGTGATCATATCTTCACCGGGGAAGAAACATCAGCTGAAGAGCGTCAAACCACTTTTAATGATATGATTGTCGTAGCATTAGAAGCAGCAATAAAATAATCAAAATTACTAACTTAGATTTTGACTTAATGTATACAGGAAGGTTGATAATCATTTATGAGTTCTTTATTAACAATTGCTTTAGCCGTTACAATCAGTTGTGTACACACGGTGGAAGATCAATATTTCGGTGGGCAAAATGCAGAGCCAGTCGCTAAAGTGGAGCAAAAGGAAACAAGTAATAAAACATTAGCTGACTTAGAAAAAGATCCACTTTATCCTTACATTGATAAACAAAATAAATTAGTCGAAAAAAATGGGATTCAGTATATAGAAAATGAAGAAAACATACTTGTACTTGCTAACAAAGATTATTCCTTACAACCAACGTATACCCCGCCTGATTTAGTTCGGCCGAATGTCACATTTTCTTTTGGTAGCCAACAAGTCGAAAAAGCACAATTAAGAAAAGAAGCAGCAACTGCATTAGAAGAAATGTTTGCAGCTGCAAACCAAGATGGGAAGAAATTATTTGCTGTATCTGGTTATCGCTCGTATAAACGGCAACAAGAAGTATTCCAAGCTGAAGTAAATTCAAAAGGAGATACAAAAGCTAGAGAAGCAGTGGCTTACCCAGGTACAAGTGAGCATCAAACTGGATTAGCTATGGATATTTCCTCAGAAAATCAATCCTATGAACTTACGGAAGCATTTGGAAATACCCCAGAAGGTAAATGGTTAGAAGAAAATGCCCATAATTATGGCTTTATCCTTCGTTATATGAAAGGTAGAGAAGCTATTACGAAATACCAATATGAGTCTTGGCATTATCGTTACGTTGGAAAAGATGCCGCAACAATTATTTACGAAAATAACTGGACATTAGAAGAATTTTTTGAACATGTAAAGGCACTGCAAAAGAAAGTAGATGCTGCAAAATAACAAGTTTTAGAGTCATAAACATTTAGTTGTTTATGGCTCTTTTTTTAATTTTAGAAATTAAATGTTTGCAAAAAATACCTATAGGGGGTATACTGTTGATTGTAGAAACAAAGGAGGAGAAAAAATGAAACATGACCAACCAATTGTTCCACGTAAAGAAGAAGAAACAAAATTACTTCAAAATCGTTTGCGACGTATCGAAGGTCAGATTCGTGGTATTGCTCAAATGGTCGAGGATGATCGCTATTGTACAGACATTTTAGTCCAAATTTCAGCAGCTAATAAAGCACTCAAAAATGTTGGTTTGCAAGTATTAGAGCATCATACAGCACACTGTGTAGTGGATGCTGCAAAAAATGGGGAAGATGACGTAATGGAGGATTTACTTAAAGCAATACGTCAATTTTCTAAAACCTGAGGGGGGTATATAGAATGAACGATAAATATGTAAGACAAGATTTGAATATTTTTGGGATGACTTGTGCAGCTTGTTCAACGAGAATTGAAAAATCATTAAATAAAGCAGAAGGCGTTGAAAAAGCCAATGTCAATTTAGTAACTGAAAATGCTGCTGTATATTATGATCCAGAGGTAACATCCACAGAAGCATTAATTAAAGTAGTAAAACATGCGGGTTATGATGCTGCGGAAAAAATGTCCAAAGAAGAAAAAGATGCTGTGTTAGAAAAGAATTTCAAAAAAGAAGTGAGACGTTTTATTCTTTCTGCTATTCTTTCCTTGCCGTTACTTCTCACAATGGTGACACATATTCCGTATATTCATGAAATGGCATTTGCGGAATCAATTGGCAACTGGATTAATCCGACCATTCAATTAGTACTCGCAACTATCGTCCAATTTTATATTGGTTGGCGATTTTATGATGGGGCTTATAAAGCGCTTCGTGGTAAAAGCGCAAATATGGACGTATTAGTTGCACTTGGTACTTCTGCCGCTTACTTCTATAGTGTAGTGGAATACATCCGTCATATGATTGATCCAAGCATAATGCCACATTACTATTTTGAAACAAGTGCTGTATTAATCACATTAATCTTATTAGGTAAATTGTTGGAATCATATGCGACTTCTAGAACGACAGAATCTATTGCTGGTTTACTCGAACTACAAGCCAAAGAAGCAACTGTTATTCGTGAAGGAAAAGAATGGTTAGTGCCGGTAGACTCATTAAAAATTGGCGATGTTATTCTTGTTCGTCCAGGTGAAAAAGTTCCAATGGATGCAGAAATCATTTCCGGCGAAACTAGTATTGATGAAGCGATGATTACTGGTGAACCTGTGCCTGTAGAGAAAAAACCAGGCGATTCAGTTATTGGTGCAACTATCAACTTTGACGGAGCCTTTCAAGCAAAAATTACTAAACGAATGGAAGAAACAGTTTTAGAATCTATTATCCGTTTAGTGGAAGAAGCACAAGGAATTAAAGCACCCATCCAACGTTTGGCAGATAAAATTTCCGGTATCTTTGTACCAATCGTACTTGGCATTGCTGCTCTCACCTTTATTATTTGGTACCTTGTAACCGGAACAGTAGATGGCTCATTAGAAGCGGCCATTGCCGTATTAGTTATCGCTTGTCCTTGTGCGCTTGGTCTTGCAACTCCGACTGCTATTATGGCCGGAACTGGTAAAGGTGCCGAAAGTGGGATATTATTTAAAGGTGGCGAACACTTAGAACGTACTTCTAAAGTTGACACAATTGTTTTTGATAAAACTGGTACTTTGACAGAAGGTAAACTAGAAGTTAGTGATAAAAAAGCAACAAATGATAAATTTTTCCCGTATTTATTCTTGATGGAACAACAATCAGAACATCCAATTGCCAAAGCAATTATTAAGATGTTAGAATCTGAAGACATTAATGTATCAGAAGTAAAACAAGGGAAAATTCGTGCAAAAGCTGGACATGGGATGACAGGTAATTTAGATGATAGTAAAGTGGAACTAGGCGCTTATCGCTATGTTTCTTCCCTTACAACTATCCCAAGCGAAGAAGATGAATTAATCAAAAGTTGGATGAATGCAGGGAAAACAGTCGTAGCAATGGCAATCGAAGGCGCTTATGCTGGTGCACTTGCTTTATCTGATACACCACGACCAGAGGCAAAAGAAGCAATTCAAAAACTGCAAGCACAAGGTATTAAAACCGCTATTTGTTCCGGCGACCAATCTGTTGTAGTAGAAAATATGGCGAAAGATTTAGGAGCCGATATGTTTTTTGCGGAACAACTACCAAATGATAAAAGCGCATTAGTAGAAAAATTACAACAAGAAGGTCATATCGTTGCTTTCGTTGGCGATGGCATTAATGATGCTCCAGCTCTTGCAGCTAGTGATATTGGAATTAGTATTGGAACAGGAACAGATATTGCGATTGAAACAGGTGATGTAACGCTCGTCAGTCACCGATTAACACTTATTCCAGAAACAATTGAACTTTCAAAAGCAACGATGCGGAACATAAGACAAAACTTTTTCTGGGCACTTGCTTATAACTGTGCGGGCATTCCAATTGCTGCATTAGGGTTACTTGCTCCGTGGGTAGCAGGACTTGCAATGGCATTTAGTTCCGTTTCTGTTGTAACTAACGCGTTACGTCTAAAAAGATATAAATTTAAATCATAGGAGGAAAAGAAAATGGAAAAATTAACTTTAACTGTAGAAGGTATGACTTGTGGACACTGCGAGGCTCGTGTAACTAAAGCATTAGCAGAAGTGAGCGGTGTGAAAAGTGCGGTAGTTTCTTTAGATGAAGGAACGGCAACTGTTGAATTCGAAAAAGGACAAGTAACAGAAGATGCTTTGATTGATGCTGTAGAAGAAGCAGGATATGAAGTAGCTTAAATTAAGAAGTGAGAGGGATTCTTGAGTAGATCCCTCTTTTTTCTTTGTCATGAAAAAAAGATACCAAAATGTTTGGAAAACTGGTAAAATAAATGAGTTAAATAAAATGTACTATTATTAGCTACATTTTACATAGAAAGTGGTGAAGAAAGATGGAACAATCCCCACAAAACAAAGAAGATAACGTGGAGAAAAACGAAGAAGAAAAAATAAAACCTGGTAATGGTTACATAAAGATGAAATTATTCCCTTTTATAATGCTTTTATTTGCTTTTGTATTTGTTACAGCATTAGTGACAACTATCGTCATGTCTTTAGGGGATGATAAACAAGTGAAAGTGAGTATCCCTGAACGAAAAGAATTTACAAAACTCTATGATGTCTATGATGAAATCACTGAAAAATATTATAAAGACACAAAATCAACTAACATGATAGACGGAGCAATCACAGGTATGGTAAATTCTTTAGATGATCCGTACTCTACTTTTATGTCGAAAAAAGAGTCGACGGAATTTAATGATACAATTTCTTCTAGTTTTGAAGGGATTGGTGCTGAAATTCAAGAAAAAGATGGAGCAATAGTAGTTGTTTCTCCAATTAAAAACTCCCCGGCTGAAAAAGCTGGTTTGCGCCCTCAAGATATTATTACACAAGTTGATGGTAAATCTGTCAAAGGGGATACAGCGACAGAAGCAACAAAAAAAATCCGTGGTGAAAAAGGAACAGATGTCACTTTAACTATTCAGCGCTCCAATGAGGATAAACCTTTTGACGTAACTATTACGCGCGATGAAATTCCAATCGAAACGGTATATAAAGAAATGGGAAATGATAAAATCGCCCACGTAACTATTAGTACCTTTTCTGAAAATACGTATGATGAGCTTGAAAAAACGTTAAAAGCTTTGGAAAAAGACGGAATGAAAGGACTTGTGATTGATTTACGAGGAAATCCAGGTGGGTTACTCGATCAAGCAGTCTCCATTTCTAGTTTATTCGTACCTGATGGCAAAATTGTCGTTCAAGAACAAGGTAAAGACGGAGAAAAAACAGCCATTAAAGCTGACAGTAGCTCGCATGGTGACTATAAAGTTAAAGTCCCAACAACTATGCTTATTGATGGCGGGAGTGCAAGTGCATCCGAAATTCTGGCGGCGGCAGCCAAAGAATCTGGAGGAATAAAACTTGTAGGAAATAAATCATTTGGTAAAGGGACTGTACAAACAGCAACCACATTATCGGATGATTCCACACTCAAATTGACTGTCGCGAAATGGTTGACGCCAAACAGCGAATGGATTCATGAAAAAGGTATTACGCCAGATGTGGTTGTGAATATGCCAAATTATGCAACTATGACTATTCCATCTTCCACAAAAGTCTACAAAAATGGTGATTTCGGTGATGACGTTAAAACCATAGAAACATTGCTAAAAGCGCTAGATTACAATGTTGGAAAAGTAGACGGCTTATACGATATAGACACAGAATATGCTGTGCAAAGATTCCAAGCAGCAAATAAGTTAGATGTTACAGGAATAATGACAGGGGTGACAACAGACAAATTAGTCGAGTTAACGCAAAAACATCTAAACGAAACAGATCCACAATTACAAAAAGCAAAGGCCCTGGTGAAGTAAACGCATAATTTTTTTGAAAAACTGGAGGTAGCGAAAATGGAAACATACTTAGAAATTGAAACATTGATTAAGCGTATTTTTAATAGTTTTCGTCATGAGGTAGAAGCAGTTCTTGACAAGAGACTAAGTGGTAGCGAATATCGAGTCTTGAGTCTCATTTCTAGTGGATTAACGAAAACATCTGATTTAGCTAAAACGCTTGATGTTTCAGCCAGTCATATCACAGCCATTACAGATACTTTAGTTGAAGAGAAATTTATTACTCGTCATCGTTCTGAAGTAGACCGCCGAATTATCGAATTAAAATTAACGTCCATGGCCGAGGAATTTGTTAAAGAAATTGATAAAAAGAAAAAAGAAATGATCGTTAAACGTTTTACTGTTTTTTCCGAGTACGAACAGGCGGAATTTCGCAAGTTACTAAAAAAATTAGCAGATGGTTCACAATCAAATAAATAGTAAAAATCCTGTAGTTAATAAAACTACAGGATTTTTTTTAAACATTTTACTTTACAATAAAATAATTGTTCGTTATACTTTGAATTAAAGTTGCTCTAAGGAAACATTTTTAGTTAAGTATAAAAAATAGTCTTATGGGAAAAGGGTGGTAAAAATGAACATTCAAGGTTTAACAATAGCATACAAACAAAAAGTGGCGATTGATGATGTCACTCTTCAAATAGCAACAGGAAAATTAACTGGAATAGTCGGTCCGAACGGTGCGGGTAAATCTACGTTATTAAAAGGAATGATGGGATTAGTTCCCAGAGAACAAGGCATAGTAACATTAGATAATCGGCCTCTTTCTGATTGGAGAAAGAAAATTGCTTATGTTCCGCAACGTAGTGAAGTAGATTTAACTTTTCCAATTACCGTTTTCGATATGGTAGTTCTTGGTACTTATCCGGCACTTGGGTTAATTAAACGTCCAGGAAAAAAAGAAAAACAATTGGCATTAGATGCTTTAGAACAAGTAGAAATGACCGCATTTAAAAAAAGGCAAATCGGGGAACTTTCTGGTGGTCAATTACAACGTGTTTTTATTGCACGTGCTCTAGCTCAGCATGCAGAAATTTTCTTTTTAGATGAGCCATTTGCTGGTATTGATATGACTAGTGAAGCACTTATTATGAAGCTGTTAAAAAAACTAAGGGATAATGGAAAAACCATCGTAGTAGTCCACCATGATTTTCATAAAGTAGCTGCTTACTTTGATGAGATTATTTTACTGAATAAAAAATTAGTAGCATACGGACCAGTAGAACAAACATTTACAGAAGAAAAAATTAAATTTGCTTATGGTGATGCACCAGTAGCATTTGCGGCGGGGGTGTAGAAATGTTGTTTTTAGAAGGGTTAATGCAATATGGTTTTTTACAGAAAGCACTTATTACTTCTGTGACAGTTGGGATTGTATCGGGTGTTATTGGTAGTTTTATTATTTTACGGGGTATGTCGCTCATGGGAGATGCGATTTCTCATGCGGTGTTACCAGGCGTAGCGATTTCTTATATGATGGGGATGAACTTTTTTATTGGGGCAGCGACATTTGGTATAGCAGCAGCGCTTGGAATCGGTTTTGTTAATCAAAAAAGTCGGATAAAAAATGACACTGCGATTGGTATTGTATTTAGTGCATTTTTTGCTCTTGGGATTATCTTGATTTCGTTCGCGAAAAGTAGTACCGATTTGTATCATATCTTATTTGGAAATGTGCTTGCGGTGCGAAGTTCGGATATGTGGATGACAATCATTATCGCGATACTTGTTATTTCGCTCGTTACACTATTTTACAAAGAATTTTTAGTAAGCTCATTTGATCCAGTGATGGCAGAAGCATATGGTCTAAATGTAAAGTTTTTGCACTATTTCTTAATGCTTCTTTTAACGCTAGTGACGGTTTCGGCCTTACAAACAGTTGGAATTATCTTAGTTGTGGCAATGTTAATTACACCGGCTGCAACAGCGTATCTGCTTACGAATAAACTATCTAAAATGATTGTTTTAGCTTCCACGTTTGGAGCAGTGAGTGCGATTATCGGCCTTTATTTCAGTTATATTTTCAACTTAGCATCAGGTGCGGCAATGGTTTTAGTTGCGACAGTTATTTTCTTTATTGCCTTTTTATTCGCACCAAAACAAGGAATATTGTTTACTAAAAAGAGGGAGGTTATCGAATGAAAAAAATGATAGTTGTAGTGCTTTTCGCATTAGTAGTTGTGCTTGCGGGGTGTTCCAGCCAAAAAAGCGATTCAGAAAAAACGAGTGACAAATTAAATGTGGTTGCTACGTATTCAATTCTAGCGGACATTGTTAAAAATGTCGGTGGGGATAAAATTGAACTCCATAGCATTGTACCGGTTGGCGTTGACCCGCATGAATATGATCCTTTGCCAGACAATATTCAAAGTGCAGCAGATGCAGATTTAATTTTTTACAATGGCTTAAATTTAGAAACTGGGAATGGTTGGTTTGACCGAATGCTCGAAACCGCTGATAAATCAAGAGATGACAAAGAGCAAGTAATCGAGTTAAGTAAAGGGGTAAAATCAAAATATTTAACAGAAAAAGGAAAAACTTCTGAAACAGACCCACATGCTTGGTTAGATCTTCATAATGGTATTATTTATACTGAAAATGCACGAGACGCTCTTGTAAAAGCTGATCCAGATAATGCTGATTTTTATAAAGAAAACGCCAAAAAATATATCGACAAACTAGCTACACTGGATAAAGAAGCAAAACAAAAATTTGCGGATTTACCAGAAAATCAAAAAACATTAGTGACGAGCGAAGGAGCTTTTAAATATTTTGCAGCTCGCTATGGATTAAAAGCATCATACATTTGGGAGATTAACACAGAAAGCCAAGGCACACCAGAACAAATGAAACAAATTATTAGCATTGTTGAAAAAGAGCAAGTACCTAACTTATTTGTCGAAACAAGCGTGGATCCGCGTAGTATGGAGAGTGTATCTAAAGAAACAGGTGTACCTATTTTTGCTAAAATCTTTACCGATTCTACCGCCAAAAAAGGCGAAGTAGGCGACACCTATTTAGAAATGATGCGCTATAATCTTGATAAAATTCATGATGGTTTAGCTAAATAAAGAAGACGCAGAGATTAATTAGAAATCTCTGCGTTTTTTGCGTTTAAAGAAAGACTACGTTCTGTTTTACGAACCCGAATGGATAAAATAAACGCGGCGACAAACAAGCCAGTACTTAATCCTATCCAATAACCAAATGGACCAAGATTCGTAAATGATAAACCGTAGCCTACCGGAAGCCCAATCAACCAATAAGAAATAAAGGCGACAATCGAGGTGACCGTCACATCTTTATATCCTCTAAGTGCTCCGAGAACTGGCGACAAGACAGCGTCCGCAAATTGAAACAATATCGCATAAACTAAGAAATGCATGATTAAATTGCTCAAAGCGGCATCATTCGTATAGAAACCAGCAATAATATCACGGAAGAAAAACAGTAGCGCTCCATTAATACAGCCAATTAGAATCGCAGCTGTCATACCAATATGACGATATTGTTTGGCATCTTTTAAGCGTTTGGCGCCCGTTTCGTAACCACCAAGAATTGTTAGCGTGGAGGCGACACTAAGCGGGAAAGCATAAAGCAGTGTACAAACACTGTTGGCTGATTGATGAGCTGCAATCGTCTCCGTTCCAAAAGCGCCCATTAAAATTGTTACCGCTGAGAAAATACTCGTTTCAAATAAAATTGTTAAACCATTTGGCACACCAATTCCGATAATTTCTTTTATTTTAGAAAAATGTAGCGCCGTAAGTCCTTTAAAAATACCAAATTTGCGTAATCTAGTTTGTGTTTGAATCAAAATAACACTAACCAAAACAACGAGCCAGTATGTAATCCCTGTCGCATAACCACTACCAGCGCCGCCCATTTCTGGAAAGCCAAAGTTTCCAAAAATAAAACAGTAATTTAAAAAGATATTAAATGGTACGGTACAAAGGGTAATGAGCATCGTCACCCTGGTTAAACCAAGCGAATCAATAAAAGAACGCAAAATCGCTGAAATAAAGAAAGCGGGAATTCCGATACAAATGCCATTTAAGAAGTGGCGAGCGATATGTGCAACTTCTGCGGTGACAGGCATGTGCGTTAAAATAGTTGGAACGACTAAAAAATTAATAAGAATTAAAATAAAAGCTAAAAATAAGGCGATATATAGGCCATTGTGAACCGTGTTTTTCACTTGTTTTTCTTTTTTTGCACCGATTAATTGAGCAATAATAGGCGTGATGGCCATAAGTAAACCAGAAAAAGCGGCATTCACAGGAGCCCAAAAGGAGCTACCAATGGCTACACCCGCAAGCGCTTGATTCGAATAATTTCCACTCATCGTCGTATCAAAAAAAGTCATCGAGAAAAGTGTGAGTTGTGTAATGACAATTGGTGTGAAAATCGTTAAAAATTGTTTCCATTTTGCCCCATAAGTGACTGTTTGTTGCAAGTAATCATCTCCTTTTTGCATCCATTCAGATTATAGCATAAATAAGGTGTTCTGGCGGTGTAACAAAAAACTTTTCCTTTCGTATATCTACTATCTTTGTTATAATAAAGTTCTGTGGCAGGGGCAATACTCTGCGGGTTGGGAGAGGGACAATTTCATAATGAGGAAAAAGTATGCAGAAATTTTTCAACAAAGTATTTCGGCTGAACGAGCATAAAACCAATATCCGGACCGAATTTTTGGCTGGTATGATTGGCTTTTTTACGGTGGCATATATTATTGTCGTCAATAGCTCGATTTTAGCGGAAGCTGGAGTTCCTTATCAAGGAGCAGTCCTTGCGACGATTTTTATTTCGGCGTTAGGTTGTTTGATTATGGGATTTTGGGCAAATGCACCACTTATTCTAATGCCAGGAATGGGGATTAATGCGCTGTTTGCATATACCCTTGTTCAGGGGATGGGACTGAGTTGGCAGGTTGCACTCGCTGCTGTTACGATGAGTGGCATATTATTTATGATTCTTGCATTTACACCCCTTGCAGGAAAACTAAATAAAGCTATCCCGCTTATTTTAAAGCAAGCAATTACGGTTGGGTTAGGTATATTCTTAATCTTTCTAGGGCTTGAAAAAGGCGGAATCGTAACAAGTGGGAAACATGCCATTATTGCAGTTGGAGATTTAAGCGATCCATTCGTCTTAGCAACGCTAGTTACACTTTTACTAACAATGATTTTAGTTATCCGAAAAATTCCAGGCACTTTTTTATGGAGTTTAATTATTGGAACACTCGTTGGAGTAATGTTTGGTGTAACCGGGAAAGCTGATGGCGCTTCGATTAGTGTTGCGCCGTGGAGTGATGTTCTCTTTAAAGCCGATTTTTCTGGAATGGCGAGCGTTAGTTTTTGGAGTGCCGTCTTTACGATGACAATGGTCATTGTGTTTGAAACGGTTGGTCTTACAAATGGTCAAGTAAGACAATTAAAACAAACCGAAAAATTACCACGGGTTTTAAAAGCGAGTTCCCTAACTGCCTTTTTATCTGGCTTATTTGGTACAAGCCCAACCATCTCTGCGCTTGAGAGTGGCTCGATGTTTGCGAGTGGAGCAAAAACCGGTCTAGCAACAATTACGACAGGTCTTTTCTTCATCGCGTCTCTTTTTTTAATGCCGGTATTATCTTTTATTCCGAACAGTGCGATTGCGCCCATTTTAGTTGTAATTGGGATGTCGATGCTGCAAGAATTTAAAGAAATGGATTTATCCAATCCGGCAGAAACTTTTTCAGCACTACTGATTATTGTGTTAATCCCACTGACGTATAGTATTGCAGACGGAATTGCGGCTGGTTTTATCGCGTATCCAATTCTTCGTGCTTTTACGAAGAACGAAGAACGTACTTCACCAGTCATGTATGTGATTGCAGCTTTATTTTTGCTCCAATTTATCATACAATAACAAAGAAGCAATGCGCTCTTCTTATTTTTAAAGGGGAGCGCGTACTTTTTATCTAACTGATGTGAAAAGAGGGTTCGAAAAATGTATTATTATCTAATCACCCTAGCCGTGATTGCGCTAGACCAATTGACTAAATGGATTGTTGTTCAAAATATGGAAATTGGACAGAAAATAGAAGTTATTCCTGGGTTTTTATACTGGACAAGCTATCGTAATGACGGAGCAGCTTGGAGTATTTTAGAAGGGCATATGTGGTTTTTCTATCTTATTACTGTAATTGTTATTGGAATTATAATTTATATTATGCAAAAATATGCCAAAGGAAAGCGACTATTTTCTATTAGTTTAGCGTTTATTCTAGGTGGTGCGATTGGTAATTTTATCGACCGAGTCCTGCATCAAGAAGTAGTAGATTTTGTACAAACAGTATGGGGAAATTATTACTTCCCTATCTTTAATGTGGCAGATGCCTCGCTTTCAGTTGGTGTCGTACTAATGCTCGTGTATGTTTTTGTAGACGACCGCAAAACGAAAGGAATTAAATAATGCAGAATGAAACATTGATTATAAAAGAAAGTCACGCGCGAGAACGTGTGGATAAAGTTATCGCTGAAATGATGGGGAAAAGTCGTTCAGCGATACAACTTATGCTGAAAAATGGTGATATTACAGTTAACGGAGAACTTGCGAAGCCGAATTACAAAGTACAAGTTGGCGACGAAATTCATTATGAAGCTCGTGAACCTGAAGAACTGGAAATTTTAGCCGAAGATATTCCACTTGAGATTTATTTTGAAGACAAAGATATGCTTGTTGTAAATAAACCTGAAGGAATGGTCGTTCATCCATCAGCTGGTCATGCGAGTGGAACGCTTGTAAATGCTTTGCTGTTTCATTGTGACGATTTGTCTGGTATAAATGGTAAAATTCGTCCAGGGATTGTTCACCGAATTGATAAAGATACATCGGGATTACTTATGGTTGCTAAAAACGACCATGCCCATGAATCACTAGCCAAACAATTAAAAGATAAAACTTCAGATAGAGAATATATCGCACTTGTCCATGGTGATATTGTCCACCAAAAAGGAACAATCGAAGCGCCAATTGGTCGAGCAAAAGAAGATCGTCAAAAAATGGCTGTTGTTCGTGATGGCAAGGAAGCGCGGACACATTTTGAAGTAATAGAACGTTTACCTGGTTATACACTTATTAACTGTAAGCTTGATACTGGGCGCACACACCAAATACGTGTTCACCTTAAATATATTGGTCATCCACTAGCTGGTGATCCAAAATATGGACCGAAAAATACAATCAAAGGTAATGGACAATTCCTTCATGCTGCTAAACTAGGATTTGATCATCCGAGGACAAATGAACGAATGACCTTTGAAGCACCGTTACCAGACTCCTTTGAGCAAGCACTAAAATCGTTACGACAAGAAAACTAAAAAAGAAGCAAGAATGCCTATTTAGGGGCATTTCTTGCTTCTTTTTCTTTCATAAGTGATTTGGTTGCTTGACGCAAAGTGGCAAAAGTTTTTATTCCTTTTTGCTCCGTTAAATTAACTTGTATCATTACCTTAGCTGTTTGCGGCTGCATTCCAGTAATGATTGGTGTCACTCCGACAAGTTTTAGAGAGGAGAAAAAATGCTCGATATATTCTCCAATATTAGCAGAATCAAATTGTGCGCCAGATAAGTCAATAATCAAATAGTTTACGGGTTGTTCGCAAGCTTCAAAAAGTGCTGTTTCAGTAATTTGTTTTGCTCGATCATCAGTAATTTTTCCAATAAGTGGCAAAAGAAATACTTTTTCAGCAAGCCAAATTAATTTTGTAGAATTTTTGATGATTTGATTTTCTTTTTGTTGCACTAACAGCTCTGTAGCAAGTGTATATCCTTCGATTAAATTTTGTGTGAAACTACTAAATACTTGATGCAGTTTAATACTAAAAAGATATAAATCGCGATAGTTACTATAATCTGCGTGTATCTCCGAGGCATAATCTAGTAAAAATTCTTCTAGCAAACGAATATGGAATAAAATTCGTGAAATTCCAAGTGACGTAATAAATTGTGCCTTCCCTAAATCACGTGCGAATGTATTCATTTTTGTAAGGTCTTCTGTCATACCTATAAATAAATTTTCCAAGATAAGTCCAGTTTCATCCATTAGACGGTGGTCATCTTTTAATGTGAGAACATAAGGGTCATCTACAGATATATAATACGTGAGCCAGCCTTTTACTACGATTTCTTTCTGTTGTAATAAACTATCCATAATACTCATTCTCTTCACCTCTCAAGTACATGTCTTTTAGCTATTAAAGCATAGCATAAAGCATAAAAAAAGAGGACTAATTTCTAAAAGGAGCCAATTATTTTAAAGCGTTTTATGTATAAAATGTGAAAACTTAAAAAAAACCGCAAAAAAAGAATCATCTTCTTGGTGATTCTTCTTTTTCCTACTATAAAGATATCCTTTTTTAGTTTTTGTTTGCTTGGAACTTAAATCAATGAGTGCAAAGGGGCTTCGTTTGATTTCTGGATTTAAACGACCTTCGCGCACTAGTTTTTGACGTTTCTTTTTCGCTTTAGATGTAGCCATAATTTTGGCCTCCTTTATGTTATTATAAATAGTATAACATGTTTTATATTTTTTTGATTGACAGGGAGAGTTCTTTCAGGTAATATGAATCTAATGAAATAAAGTCCTTTAACATAGTCCAGAGAGACTAAGAAGGTGACGACAATTTGACGGGTTATTTGTATACTCGTACGCGTTCCCTTGCTTACACTGGCAGAGGGTTATTTTTTTGCACAAAAGGAGAGATTTCGGATGCAAAAACAAGTAGTTGTCATGGACGAGGCGGCAATCAAACGTGCGCTTACCCGGGTTAGTTACGAAATCATCGAACGAAATAAAGGGACAAAGAATTTAGCACTAGTCGGAATTAAGACTCGTGGTATCTATCTTGCTGAGCGTTTGCATAAGCGGATACTTGAAATTGAAGGTATTGACGTGCCAGTCGGGGATATTGACATTACGCTTTATCGCGATGACTTATCTTTCAAAGATGATAAAACGCGCGAACCCGCAGTACATGGGACGAACATTCCATTTGATATTAATGGAAAAAAAGTCGTTCTTGTAGATGATGTGCTCTACACTGGTCGAACTGTGCGTGCCGCAATGGACGCATTAATGGATGTAGGTAGACCAGCACATATTCACCTTGCAGTACTTGCTGACCGTGGCCATAGAGAGCTACCAATCAGAGCAGACTATGTAGGGAAAAATATTCCGACATCAGGAAACGAACGAGTAGAAGTTCGCTTGACCGATGTGGATCATGCAGAAGATGCGGTCATCATTAACAAAAATGAATAATAATGTAACACTTTTTTAAAAGCAGTCCTGTGAGGCTGACAAAGAGTGATTAATTTCTATAGGGGATTATTCTATACTCTTTGTCGACCAAGGCAAGGGGTATTTTTTATGAAGAAAGAGGGAAGAAAATGACAGAAACGACAGAAACAGTAACAAAACCAGTACTAGATATACACGAAAAACCAAGCTTCAATAAATGGATTATTCTTAGCATCCAGCACCTTTTCACCATGTTTGGCTCTACTATCTTTGTGCCAAGTGTGACAGGGTTAAGTCCGGGAGTGGCGCTTGTATCTAGCGGGCTCGGAACACTTGCTTATCTAGGAATTACTCGCGGAAAAATACCCGCATATCTAGGTTCTTCCTTTACCTTTATTGCACCAATTACAGCATTACTTGCCGCAAAATCTGGCGGAGGGCCGGGCGCAGTTATGGTCGGAACTTTCTCAGTCGGAGTTGTGTATGCGATTGTTTCTTTGATTGTTTACTACGCAGGTGTTAACTGGATTCAAAAGGTGTTACCACCAATTGTTGTTGGGCCGGTCATTATGGTTATCGGTTTGTCGCTCGCTCCAAGTGCAGCGGCGATGGCAATGGGGACGAACAATGGTAACTATGATTTGAAAACGTTAGGAGTTGCATTTGTCACGCTACTTGCAACCATCATCGCCATGATGTTTTTCAAAGGATTTATGGGCTTGATTCCGATTTTGTTCGGCTTCATAGTAGGCTATTTAACAAGTATGGCGCTTGGTATGGTAGATTACACGCTAATCAAAAATGCTTCGTTTTTCCAAGTACCAGATTTCAGCATTCCATTTGTAAATATCGACCCAGTAATTACAATTACAGTCGTTCTAAGTATGGCGCCGCTTGCGTTTGTTACGATGGCAGAACACATGGGACATCAATTACTATTAAATCGAATTACGAATAAAAACTTCTTTAAGGACCCAGGACTTCATCGTTCCTTGCTTGCAGATGGTACAGCTTCGATTATTGCATCTTTAATCGGGGGACCACCTGTAACAACATACGGTGAAAACATTGGTGTTCTTGCAATTACAAAAGTATACAGCGTGTTTGTTATCGGAGGAGCGGCAGTTTTTGCTATCCTCTTCGGATTTATCGGCTACATTAATGCAGTTATCACCTCGGTTCCAACGGCAGTTCTAGGCGGCATTTCCCTGTTACTCTTCGGGGTTATTGCAACAAGCGGGCTTCGAATGATGATTGAAAACAAAATTGATCTAAGTGTTAATCGTAATATGATTATTGCATCTGTTGTACTAGTAGTAGGAATTGGCGGCTTATTCATTAAAGCTGGAACGTTCGAACTATCTGGTATGGCACTAGCAGCAGTCATTGGAATTATCTTAAACTTAGTCTTACCAGCCGAGCATAGATCAGCATAACACACGACAAAAACCTCTGCAGACAAAATTTCACAGAGGTTTTTGTATAAAATGAATGAGAAAAGGTGGCGCTTTGAATGAAAAATTTGTTGTCTATGGAAGCATTAACTGTCCATGAAATCGAGCATTTATTAGAGCAGGCGGCACAGTTTAAGCACGGAAAAAAAGCAACATTGAAAGAACAAGCTTTTGCAGTAAATATGTTTTTTGAACCAAGTACTAGAACACATACGAGCTTTGAAGTAGCGGAGAAAAAGTTAGGAGTGGAGGTTGTCTCCTTTGACGCAGCAACTTCTAGCATGACAAAAGGAGAAACGCTTTATGACACACTGTTAACCATGGAAGCTGTCGGAGTAAATGTAGCAGTTATCAGGCATTCTGAAGAAAACTACTATGCTGGGCTTGATAAATTAAATATTGCTATCGTAAACGGTGGAGACGGATGCGGAGAACATCCGAGTCAATCACTACTAGACTTATTCACGATAAAAGAACAATTTGGAACATTTCAAGATTTGAAAGTAGCAATTGCAGGTGATATAAGGCACAGCAGAGTAGCAAACTCAAATATGAAAGTATTAAAAAGACTTGGGGCGAAGTTGTTTTTCTCTGGGCCGAGAGAATGGTTTGATGAAAGCTACTTAGAATATGGCACGTACCTACCCGTCGATGAGCTTGTTGAAAAAGTTGATGTGATGATGCTTCTGCGTGTACAACATGAGCGACACAGTGGAACAGAACAATTTACAAAAGCAAGTTATCACGAAAAATTTGGACTTACAGTTGAGCGGGCAGCGAAATTAAAACAAGATGCAATCATCATGCACCCAAGTCCAGTGAACCGCGACGTTGAAATTGCTGATAGCTTAGTTGAAAGCGAAAAATCACGCATTGTTACGCAAATGACAAATGGCGTTTTTATAAGAATGGCAATTTTGGAATCTATTTTAAAAGAACAGGAAATGAGGGCGAAATTATGTACGTATTAAAAAATGGTCAAGTGCTAAATGAATCAGGCGAACTAGAGAAGAGAGATGTACTTATTCAAAACGGCAAAGTTAATTTGATTACCGATTCCATTGAAGTAACAAGTGGCGAAGAATTTGACGCTACAGGTAAGCTAATCGCACCAGGTTTTATCGATGTTCACGTACATCTTCGCGAACCAGGCGGAGAACATAAGGAAACCATTTTGACAGGAACAAAAGCGGCGGCACGCGGTGGTTATACGACAATTTGTTCGATGCCGAATACAAAGCCTGTTCCAGATTCCAAAAAAGTAATGGAAAGTATACAAGCAAAAATCAAAGAAACAGCAGAAGTTCGAGTGTTACCATACGCATCCATTACAACGAGTCTTGGAACGGACGAGCTAGTAGATTTTGAAGCTTTAAAAGAAGCTGGAGCATTTGCTTTTACAGACGATGGCGTAGGGGTACAGCTAGCCGGAACGATGTACGAGGCAATGAAACGAGCAGCAGCACTAGATATGGCAATCGTTGCTCACTGTGAAGACAACTCGCTAATTTACGGCGGAGTGGTCCATGATGGAATTTTTGCTGAAAGAGAAGGACTGAAAGGTATTCCAAATATTGCTGAATCAGTCCAAATCGCACGGGACGTCTTACTAGCAGAAGCAGCAGGCTGTCACTATCATGTCTGTCATATTTCAACAAAAGAATCTGTTCGTGTTGTGCGAGATGCGAAACGGGCAGGAATTCGTGTCACTGCCGAAGTTTCCCCACATCACTTAATTTTAGACGAAGAAGCTATTCCTGGAAATGATGGTAATTGGAAAATGAACCCACCACTTCGTAGCAAAGAAGATCGTGCGGCACTTTTAGCGGGATTACTTGACGGAACAATTGACTTTATCGCAACAGACCATGCCCCACACGCTGCAGAAGAGAAAAATGTACCAATGGAACAAGCAGCATTCGGAATTGTAGGATTAGAAACAGCTTTCCCACTTTTATACACACATTTTGTTAAAACGAATGAATGGACATTGAAACAGCTAATTGACTGGATGACTGTAAAACCGGCAGAATGTTTTAAACTACCATACGGAAAACTAGAAGAAGGCGCAGTAGCAGATATTGTCGTACTTGATTTAGAAAAAGAATCAACTATTGATCCAGACACTTTTTATTCAAAAGGAAAAAACACACCATTTGTAGGAGAAACGTGTATCGGCTGGCCGGTAGCAACGTTTGCAGAAGGAACGCTTGTATACAATGAGGGGGAAATTAAATGACAAAGCGAATTTTAATGCTAGAAGATGGTAATTACTTTATCGGTGATGCGATTGGTAGTGAAAAAGAAACAATCGGTGAAGTTGTTTTTAATACGGGAATGACTGGCTACCAAGAAACAATCACAGACCCTTCCTATTATGGACAAATTATCACTTTTACGTATCCACTTGTTGGAAATTACGGGGTGAATCGTGACGATTTTGAATCCATTAATCCTGCTGTTAAAGGAGTTGTGGTACGTGAGGCTGCAGAATTCCCTTCTAACTGGCGTAACCAAATGACATTAAATGATTTTTTGAAAGAAAAAGGTATTCCAGGAATTGCAGGAATTGATACACGTAAATTAACCAAATTAATTCGTAAAGAAGGAACGCTTAAAGGAATACTGTCAGTAGCATCAGCAGATAAAGAAGAATTATTACATCACCTTCGTTCTGTGCGCCTTCCTGTTGATCAAGTACACGAAGTTTCCTCAGCTAAAGCATTTGCAAGCCCAGGAGATGGTAAACGAGTAGTGCTTGTTGATTACGGTGTAAAAAGTTCGATTTTGCGAGAATTAAATAAGCGTAATTGCTATGTGACGGTTGTTCCTTACAATACAACAGCTGAAGAAATTTTGGCGATGCACCCAGATGGTGTGATGTTATCCAATGGACCAGGGGATCCAAAAGATGTTCCAGAAGCATTAGAAATGATTCGCGGCATTCAAGGTAAACTACCATTATTTGGAATTTGCTTAGGACATCAACTATTTGCGCTAGCGAACGGAGCGGATACGTTCAAACTAAAATTTGGTCATCGAGGTGCGAATCATCCAGTAAAAGAACTAGCAACTGGCCGTGTGGACTTTACTGCGCAAAATCACGGTTATGCGGTAGAAAAGGAATCACTTATCGGCACGGATTTAAAAGTAACGCATATTGAATTAAATGATGAAACAGTTGAAGGTCTTGCACATAAGGAATACCAAGCGTATACCGTACAATATCATCCAGAAGCAAACCCAGGTCCAAGTGATGTTAACTACCTATTTGACGAGTTTATGGAAATGATGAATGTGAAAGAGGAGGGTGAATTACATGCCTAAACGTGACGATATAAAAACAATTCTTGTAATCGGCTCTGGCCCGATTGTTATTGGACAAGCAGCGGAGTTTGACTATGCGGGAACTCAAGCTTGCTTAAGCTTAAAAGAAGAAGGTTATCGGGTAGTATTAGTGAACTCGAATCCAGCGACGATTATGACAGACGCAGAAATGGCTGACAAAGTATATATTGAGCCAATTACACTTGATTTTGTATCGCGCATCATTCGTAAAGAACGTCCTGACGCAATTTTACCTACGCTTGGAGGACAAACAGGGTTAAACATGGCAATGGAACTTTCAGCTGCAGGAATTTTGGATGAATGTAATGTGGAAGTACTTGGAACCGATTTAACAGCGATAAAAAAAGCAGAAGACCGGGAAGCTTTCCGTGATTTGATGAATGAACTTGGGGAACCAGTACCAGAAAGCGATATTATCCACAATTTAGACGAAGCATATACTTTTGTAGAACGAATTGGCTACCCGGTTATTGTTCGCCCGGCTTATACGTTAGGTGGTTCTGGCGGCGGGATATGCCATAATGAACAAGAATTAATTGAAACAGTAACAAGTGGTTTAAAGTTAAGTCCAGTAACACAATGCTTGCTAGAAAAAAGTATAGCTGGTTTTAAAGAAGTAGAGTATGAAGTGATGCGTGATGCGAACAATAACGCAATGGTTGTTTGTAACATGGAAAATATTGACCCAGTTGGTATACATACAGGAGATTCGATTGTAGTGGCACCAAGTCAAACGCTTTCCGACCGCGAATATCAATTATTGCGCGATGTATCCTTAAAAATTATCCGTGCACTTGAAATTGAGGGAGGCTGTAACGTTCAACTGGCACTTGATCCAGATAGTTACAACTACTATGTTATCGAAGTAAACCCACGTGTGAGTCGTTCTTCTGCGCTAGCATCTAAAGCGACAGGGTACCCAATTGCAAAACTAGCAGCGAAAATTGCAGTTGGCTTAACGTTAGATGAAGTTAGAAATCCAGTAACAGGAACAACTTTTGCTCACTTTGAACCAACACTAGATTATGTGGTTGCGAAAATCCCACGCTTTGCTTTCGACAAATTTGAACAAGCGGATCGTCGTCTTGGAACGCAGATGAAAGCAACCGGAGAAGTCATGGCAATCGGTCGTTCTTGGGAAGAAGCTCTTTTAAAAGCTGTACGTTCGCTTGAAATTGGCGCGGACCATTTACTACTTGAAGAAGCCGAAAATGCTGACGAGGAAACATTAGAACGCAAAATTTGCTTCCCAGAAGATGATCGCTTATTCTTCTTAGCTGCAGCCTTGCGTCGTGGTCAAACAATCGAACAACTCCACGCGAAAACAAAAATAGATTTATTCTTCTTATATAAACTTAGTAAAACAATGGAACTTGAAAATCGTATCAAAGAGAACCCGCAAAACCAAGAGATTTTGGCAGAAGCAAAACGGGCTGGATTTTCTGATGCTTTCCTTGCGACTTGCTGGAATATAGACGAACAAGCCATTTACGACTTACGAAAAGCCCAAAATCTTTTCCCGGTTTACAAAATGGTCGACACATGTGCAGCTGAGTTTGAATCAACAACTCCATACTTTTACAGCACATATGAAGAGGAAAATGAGTCCACACGGTCTGAGAAAAAAAGCGTGATTGTACTTGGCTCTGGTCCGATTCGGATTGGTCAAGGAGTGGAATTTGATTATGCAACTGTGCATTCAGTGTGGGCAATTCAACAAGCAGGTTATGAAGCAATTATCATCAATAATAACCCAGAAACAGTTTCGACCGACTTTAGTATTTCGGACAAACTATATTTTGAGCCACTGACATTAGAAGATGTGATGCACGTCATTGAAATTGAGCAGCCACTAGGAGTTGTCGTACAATTTGGTGGGCAAACGGCTATTAACTTAGCAGACGGTTTAGCTAAGCGAGGGGTAAAAATTCTTGGCACAAGCTTAGAAGATACCGACCGTGCGGAAAATCGTGATGCCTTTGAAAAAGCGTTAGAAATTTTACAAATCCCACAACCAGCTGGGAAAACTGCTACTTCCGTGAAAGAAGCAATCAATGTAGCGACAGACATCGGTTATCCGGTTCTAGTTCGTCCATCTTATGTACTAGGTGGTCGAGCAATGGAAATTGTGGAATCAGAAGAAGCGTTAAAACATTATATGACAAACGCCGTTAAAGTAAATCCGAAACATCCAGTTTTAGTAGACCGTTATGTAAGCGGCCAAGAAGTAGAAGTGGATGCAATCAGTGACGGTGAAAACGTCTTAATTCCTGGAATTATGGAACACATCGAACGGGCAGGTGTCCATTCAGGGGACTCAATTGCTGTGTACCCAGCACAACGTTTAAGCATTCAAGTGAAAAATACAATTGTGGATTATACGACAAAGCTAGCAACTGGCTTAAATATTATCGGTATGCTGAACATTCAATATGTGGTGGACGGAGAAGAAGTTTTTGTTATCGAAGTGAATCCGCGTTCAAGCCGGACCGCGCCATTTTTGAGCAAAATTACGGAAATTCCAATGGCAAATGTGGCGACGAAAGTGATTTTAGGAGAAAACTTAATTGACCTTGGTTACACGCCAGGACTTGCTCCAGAAAAACAAGAAATTTTTGTCAAAGTGCCGGTGTTCTCTTTCGCGAAATTGCGTAGTGTTGATACGTCACTTGGGCCTGAAATGAAATCAACTGGTGAAGTCATGGGCAAAGATGTCACACTAGAAAAAGCACTCTACAAAGGTTTTGTTGCGAGCGGGACAACCATGCATGACTATGGAACAGTACTTTTAACCGTAGCTGACCGCGATAAAGAAGAGGCAGTAGAACTAGCTGCAAGATTCAATCGCATTGGCTTCACTATCATGGCAACAAAAGGAACTGCAAGTACACTAGAAGAAGCAGGAATTCCAGTTTCGCAAGTGAAAAAAATTGGTGAAAATCAAGAAACATTAATTGACTATATCCGCAATGGCCAAGTAACGCTCGTAGTGAATACCTTAACAACTGGTAAACGTCCCGAACGTGATGGCTTTCAAATTCGCCGCGAATCTGTTGAAAATGGCATTCCAGTTTGTACATCGCTTGATACCGCAGAAGCAATCTTGCGTGTACTAGAATCACGCTCTTTTGAACTCGAATCGATGAATGCCAGTGAAGTGAAACAACCAAAAGCACGAGTATAAATAGAAGAAACGGGGTGGAACCGTGTTACAGACGGAAATGAAAGTCATTCAGCAAACTGAAATTGCAGATAAAGTATACGAATTAATTTTAACAGGGGAATGTGTAGCCGATATGTCACCGGGACAGTTTTTAATGCTGAAACCGAGTCGTTCTGATTTATTAATGAGACGTCCGATAAGTATTTGTTCTTATGATAAAACGGCCAATACATGCATTCTGTTGTACCGAGTAGAAGGCGATGGGACAAGAGATTTCAGTAAACTTTCAGAAGGGGATACTATCGATGTGTTGGGTCCGCTTGGAAAAGGTTTCGATATTGACCGGACACCTTTACCAAAAACCGCTCTTTTAATCGGAGGCGGAATCGGTGTTCCTCCAATGTATCAACTCGGTAAAGAATTAGCTGGAAAAGGCGTTCAAGTCACGTTTGTAAACGGGTTCCAATCTGCGAAAGACAGTTTTTATGAAAAAGAAATGACAGCATATGGCACGGTTCATATTGCGACAGTGGACGGCTCGCTTGGAACACAGGGTTTCGTCACAGATATTACGAAAAATTTTCCGGAAGAAGCAGATGTTATTTACAGTTGCGGGCCAAAAGCAATGCTACAGGCAGTGAAAGCAAATTTTCCAGAAACGAAAACGTATCTTTCATTAGAAGAACGGATGGCTTGTGGGATTGGAGCTTGCTACGCTTGTGTCTGTCCAAAAGCAGATGATGTGAAAAAGCAATTTAAAGTTTGCGAAGATGGTCCAGTATTTCGTGCGGATGAGGTGAGTTTATGAATCGATTAGCTGTAGAAATTCCCGGATTATCGCTCAAAAATCCGATTATGCCCGCATCAGGATGTTTTGGTTTCGGGCAAGAATATAGCAAATACTATGATTTAAATGAACTTGGTGCGATTATGGCCAAAGCAGTGACACCAGAACCTAGACTTGGGAACCCCACTCCGCGAGTAGCAGAAACCGCGAGCGGGATGCTTAATGCAATCGGCTTACAAAATCCTGGTCTGGAACATGTGTTAGCGCATGAACTCCCATTTTTAGAACAATTTGAAACACCGATTATCGCTAATGTGGCGGGAGCGACGGAGGACGATTATGTCCAAGTCTGCTCCCGAATCGGGGAATCAAAAGCAGTGAAAGCAATCGAACTCAATATTTCCTGCCCAAATGTGAAGCACGGCGGTATCGCTTTTGGAACGGATCCGGAAGTAGCGCACCGTTTAACGAAAGCCGTGAAAAGTGTCGCAAGTGTTCCCGTTTATGTAAAACTATCCCCGAATGTAGCAGATATTGTTTCTATCGCGCAAGCAATTGAAACAGCTGGTGCGGATGGGCTCACGATGATAAATACCTTACTTGGCATGCGTATTGATTTAAAAACTAGAAAACCAGTTATCGCAAATGGAACAGGGGGGCTTTCTGGCCCAGCAATTAAACCTGTTGCTATTCGGATGATTCACCAAGTCCGCTCGGTAAGTAATATTCCTATCATTGGCATGGGCGGTGTGCAAACCGTAGATGACGTACTAGAATTCTTGATTGCCGGAGCAGATGCAGTCGCAGTAGGAACGATGAATTTTACCGACCCATTTATTTGTCCGAAATTAATTAGTGAACTACCAAAACGAATGGACGAACTCGGTATTTCTTCCCTACAAGATCTTAAAAAGGAGCGAACAAATCAATGAATAAACCTATTATCGCGCTTGATTTCCAGACTTACGAAGAAGTAGCGAGCTTTTTAGCCAAATTTTCTGGAGAAACACTATCCGTGAAAGTTGGCATGGAACTTTTTTATAGTAATGGTCCAATCATTGTCGAAAAAATAAAGCAACAAAATCATGAAATTTTCTTAGATTTAAAACTACATGATATCCCCAATACGGTCAAAAGTGCGATGATTGGCTTGGCAAAACTAGGCGTTGATATGGTTAATGTACACGCAGCTGGTGGGAAGAAAATGATGGAAGCTGCCCGGGAAGGTCTAGAAATAGGTTCGCAAAGTGGGAAACGCCCAAAAATTATCGCCGTAACACAATTGACAAGTACAAGTGAAACGGACATGCAAAGAGAGCAATTAATAAAAACGAGCCTGCTTCAATCCGTCATGCATTATAGCGATTTATCGAAACAAGCTGGGCTAGATGGTGTGGTTTGTTCTGCGCTAGAAGCAGAAGACATTAAACGACAAAATGGCACTGAATTTTTACGTGTAACACCAGGCATCCGACTGGCAAGTGACACAGTAGATGATCAAATTCGTGTCGTAACACCAGAAAAAGCGCGTTTGATTGGCTCGTCAAACATTGTCGTTGGTCGCTCTATCACACGCGCAGATGACCCGGTAGCAGCTTATAATCAAGTTTTAGAGGAGTGGAATGCATGAGCATCGAAAAACAAGTAGCTGAACAATTATTAGAAATTAAAGCTGTATTTTTAAAACCAAATGAGCCTTTCACTTGGGCATCTGGAATTAAATCTCCTATATACTGCGACAATCGCCTAACGCTAGGCTTTCCAAAAGTTCGCCAATTTATCGCCAAATCATTAGCCGAAAAAATTAAGCAAACATTTGGTGAGGTAGATGTTGTTGCTGGTACTGCGACTGCAGGAATTCCACATGCCGCATGGGTGAGCGATTTACTAGACTTACCAATGGTTTACGTGCGTTCCAAAGCAAAAGAACATGGTAAAGGGAACCAAATTGAAGGACCAATTGCTAAAGGTCAAAAAGTAGTGGTAATTGAAGATTTGATTTCGACTGGCGGAAGCTCATTAAAAGCAGTGGAAGCGCTGGAGGAAGCTGGAGCGGAAGTAGTTGGAATCGCGGCCATTTTTACATATGGACTCGCTAAAGGGAAACAATTGCTAAAAGAGTCTGGCACAAAACTTGTAACATTAACGAACTACGATGAGCTAATTGAAGTAGCTCTAAATGAAAATTACGTGACTGGTGAAGATATGGCGACACTGAAAGAATGGAAGAAAAATCCAGAAAACTGGGGTAAATAAAAAGAAGCTCACCTTTATTACAGGTGAGCTTCTTTTTCTATTAATATACTTTATAACTTTCACCAGTTTGTGCACCAAAAACGCTTTTTTCAAAAGCACGAGCGACTTTTGCAGCTGGAACTGGAACGAAGCCTTGGAAAAATGATTCCAGTTTGTCCCAAGATTCTTCTAAAACATTTGGGCTCACGGTGTTAATCCGAATTCCACGAGGCATTTCAAGTGCAGCCGATTTAGCAAAAGCAGTAACCGCACCGTTTGCCATCGCTGCTGAAGCCCCTTGAACGATTGGATCTTCCATCATAATACCGGTAGTAAGCGTAAAACTTCCTTTGTCATTCAATGAGTCAATGCCCAGTAAAACCAAATTAATTTGACCGCCTAATTTACTACTAATCGTCACCGCATTTTTCTCAGGCGTTAATTCTGTTAAAGGGGAAAAAGTGGCACTGCCTGTTGCCGAAACAATTGCATCGACTTTGCCAACTTGGGCGTACATTTTTTTGATACTATTAATACTCGTAATATCCACTGTCACGTCGCCACTATGTCTGCCCGCTGTAATCACATCTGCCTTTTTCTCCAAACGGTCTTTCACCGCAGAACCAAGCGTACCAGAAGCACCAATTAATAAAATTTTCATTCGTCTATCATCCTTCCAATAAAAAAATAATGTCAGTAAATATGTACCCTAAAAATAGAAAGAAAAAACGGCTCCAAGAAGGAACCGTTAATTTTTCAAGCCTAGAACAAGCTTTTCATCTGGTGTAACAAAATAAGTCGTTTGGTTATCATAAATGACATAACCAGGTTTGGCACCATTTGGTTTTTTCACGTGTTTAACAAGCGTGCCGTCGACGGGGACGGTTGCTGAAAGGCGCGCTTTTGAATAATAGGCTGCAATCATTGCGGCTTCTGTAATCGATATCTCATCTGGATTATTTGATTGAATGACCACATGCGAACCAGGCAAATCTTTTACATGGAACCAGTATTCATTATTCCTAGCTAATTTATTCGTTAAATAATCATTTTGTTTATTATTTTTTCCGACTAAAATCGTTAAGCCAGTCGAAGAAGTATATTTTTCTGGAGCAGGTAAAGTCGCTTTTTTACGGCCGCCTTTTTTCTGTTTGTAGCGAAGATAGCCTTGTTCAGCTAGTTCTTGGCGGATTTCTTCCACGTCTTGTGGGCCGGATGTTTCAAGTTGTGATTCCACGGACTCTAAGTAAGTAATTTCTTCTTTCGTGAGTGCGATTTGCTCTTTCACTACTTCGACCGCGTTACGTAGTTTTTGGTAGCGGCTAAAGTAGCTTTGCGCATTGGCGGATGGCGTTTTTCTAGTATCAAGCGGAATCGTCATTTTCTTCATATCATCGTAAAAGTTTTCTACAGTAATTTCTTCCATCCCGCGTTCCATTAAATGCAGATTGGCAGTTAGAAGTTCACCTTGAATACGATAAACATCTGCTTTTTCTGTTTCGAGCAAAGTGTTTTCGAGTTTTTCGATTTTCAGCCTGCTTCGAGCCAGTTCGTTGGATAATAGTTTTTCTAAATCATGCGCGAATTGATGGACACGATCACGACGTGCTTTACCTATATAAAAATGGTCTAACAGGGTACTTAAGTTAGCGAATTCTGTTGTGTCTGCATCGATATGACGGAGCGGGAAAAAATAGTAATCCTCTTTATTTTGGATGCGCCATTCGTTTGGCACGGCTGCATGTCCTAAATGCTCGTTCACTAGCCCAATTACTTCGAAAAAGGCGGCAACTAGCGAATCTGCCGTTAAGTTCCCAGCACGAAATACTATTTCCCGAGCAAGCAAAGGGCTGAATCCTGCAAAATTTTGTACAAGTTGCTTATCCATTCGACCCGCTGAGAAATCTAGTCTATCCAGAATCTGCTCTGAAGTAACCTCAAATGGGTGGAGTTTATCCGTTGCAGGAGGTAACACATAAGTCGCTCCAGGAAGCAGTGTTCGGTAACTATTTTGTGCTGGAGAGACGTGTTTAATACAATCAACAATCACATTTTTCTCACGGTCGACAAGGGTAATATTACTATGACGTCCCATGATTTCTACAAATAAATCACAAAAACGATTTTCACCAATATCATCTTTCCCGCGAATACTAAATTGTAAAATCCGTTCATTAGGAAGTTGCGTGATAGACTCAATAATTGCCCCTTCTAAATATTTCCGGAGTAACATACAGAACATTGGCGGAGTTGCTGGGTTTTCAGGTATATCATCCGTCCACTGAATCCGTGCATAGCTAGGATGCGATGAGATAAGTAAACGTTTATTTTCACGATTTTTTCGGATATATAAAACAAGTTCATGTGAAAACGGTTGGTGGATCTTCATAATGCGCCCACTTTCACCGTGTTCGGCAAGTTCTTCAGTCATAGCTTTTAAAAACATTGCATCAAACGCCATTAGTTATTCATTCCTTTTTTAGTTAGTTACTTTCTATTTTAACATACATTCCGAAAATGTATTGTATGCATGAAGGAGCTTTGGTATAATAAGAAGTCAGAACAAATTTCAAGTAATCTTAGAGGGAACTTTAAGTTATGAAAGGTGTCTTGCCAAATGGTGAAAAGCATGACGGGATTTGGGCGCGCCACAAAAGAATTTGAAGCGTTCAAAGTAACCATTGAATTAAAAGCAGTCAACCATCGCTACTCCGAATTTCTTTTTCGGATGCCTAAACAACTCGCTTATTTAGAAGGAAAATTAAAAAAGATCATAAGTAAGCAAATCAAACGTGGTAGAATTGAAGTTTTCTTTTCCATCACAGGAGAGCAAATTTCAAAACGTGAACTACATATTGACTGGGACCTCGCAGACAGCTATTACCGTTTTATCAAACAAGCAAGCGCTAGATATGAATTACAAGAATTACCTACAATGACCGATTTACTTCAAGAGCAAGCCTATCTTTCAATTGAAGAAGAAGTGGAGGCAAGTAGCGAGCTAGAGCGATTAGTTTTAGAAACCCTTGCCCGTGCAACCGAGCGACTGGACGAGATGAGAAGTATGGAAGGAGCAGAATTACTGCTGTATTTCAAACAACATCTTACAGCACTCGAAACAAGTTTGGAAATCATTCAAGCCGAAATTCCAAATACAGAAAAACATTATCAAGAAAAAATTGAAACTCGCTTACAAAACGTTGTAGGCGACCAATTTGATCCTAGTATCGTTCTTACAGAAGTCGCAATGCTACTTGAAAAGGCAGATATTAACGAAGAAGTCGAACGAACTAAGAGCCATTTAAAGCAATTTTATGGTATTATTTTACTCGAAGAACCAATTGGACGGAAACTGGATTTTCTTATCCAAGAAATGAACCGTGAAGTTAACACGATTGGATCCAAAGCAAGTTCTCTGAAAATCACCGAACAAGTGGTTGAAATGAAAACGACGCTAGAGAAAATTCGGGAACAAGTACAAAATGTGGAATGATATGCAGGAGGGGAAATGATGACAGAAAGAGGACTGTTAATTGTACTTTCAGGTCCATCTGGAGTAGGTAAGGGAACTGTTCGGGAAGCTGTTTTTAAAGATCCGGAAACAAGTTTTGATTATTCTATTTCTATGACAACGCGTCTTCCTCGTGAAGGCGAACAAGACGGTGTCGATTATTATTTTCGTTCACGAGAAGTGTTTGAACAAGCTATCAAAGACGGAAAAATGTTAGAATATGCAGAGTATGTCGGTAACTATTACGGCACTCCGCTTGAATATGTCGAGGAAAAACTTGCTGCAGGAGTAGACATTTTTCTCGAAATTGAAGTGCAAGGAGCAATGCAAGTTCGAAAAGCGATGCCAGAAGGAATTTTTATTTTCTTAACGCCACCAGATTTGTCCGAACTGAAAAACCGGATTATCGGGCGCGGTACAGAATCGATGGAAGTTGTCGAGGAACGCATGGAAACAGCGAAAAAAGAAATCGAAATGATGGCGTCTTATGATTATGCTGTGGTGAATGATGTCGTATCAAGCGCCGTGCAAAAAATCAAAGGCATCGTCGAAACAGAACACTTAAAAACTGAGCGAGTAATTCATCGCTACAAAAAAATGTTGGAGGGATTACAATGATGTTATATCCATCAATTGATAATTTATTGTTAAAAATCGACTCAAAATACTCGCTAGTCACAGTGGCTGCTAAACGCGCACGCTACATGCAACTGGAAAATGATAAAGGCGTATTGCCAAGCTACCAATCTGACAAATTTGTTGGGAAAGCATTAGAAGAAATTCATGCTGGAAAATTAGTTTTACAAAATGATGATAAATAAGCTTAACTGCTCCGCTTTCCTGCGGGGCTTTTTTGTTAGCCGCACGTACAATAAAAATAAGCTGAAATCTAGCTTCTTCATGGTTTTGTCCTGTCTTAATTTAAGGTATAATAGAATTAATGATTTTTATATTAAAATGAGGTGACTTGTCAATGCAAGGAAAAAATATCTTACTCGCAGTGTCCGGTGGCATTGCTGTTTATAAAGCAGTCGCACTTACAAGTAAATTAACGCAAGCAGGAGCAAACGTCAAAGTGATGATGACAGAACATGCTCAGGAATTTGTTCCACCGCTTTCGTTCCAAGTATTATCTAAAAATGATGTATACACAGATACATTTGACGAAAAAAAATCAAGTGTGGTCGCGCATATTGACTTAGCTGATTGGGCCGATTTAGTAATTGTCGCACCAGCTACCGCAAATGTGATTGGCAAAATGGCAAATGGCATCGCAGACGATATGGTAACCACGACCATTCTTGCAACAGAGGCACCTGTTTGGGTAGCACCAGCGATGAATGTCCACATGATCCAGCACCCAGCAGTCATTCGCAATATTAACAGGTTATATACAGATGGTGTCCGTTTTATCGAACCAGAAGAAGGTTACTTGGCATGTGGCTATGTTGGCCGCGGGCGTCTCGAAGAACCAGAAAAAATCGTTCTCCGTATTGCGGAATTTTTTCAAGAAGATAAAGACCTACTTCAGGGGAAAAATGTACTAGTAACAGCTGGCGCGACTCGTGAAAAATTAGATCCAGTCCGCTATTTCACTAATCACTCAACAGGGAAAATGGGCTTCAGTATAGCAGAATCAGCAGCACGTCATGGTGCGAATGTCACGCTAGTTACTACGAGCGAGACGCTTCCAGCACCTCCTGGTGTTGAAGCTATCTATGTGGAATCAGCAGAAGAAATGTACCAAGCCGTAAATGAACGTAAAGAGACACAGGCTATTTTCGTGATGACAGCAGCAGTTGCCGATTACACACCAGCGCAAGTTTCAGACCAAAAAATTAAAAAACAGCCGGGTGATTTTACGATTGAAATGAAACGAACGAAAGATATTTTACTCGAAATTGGTCAACAAAAAACTGCAGAACAAGTTGTAATTGGTTTTGCCGCTGAAACAGAGAATTTAGAAGTAAATGCACGCAAAAAACTGACATCTAAAAACGCTGATATGATTGTCGCAAACAATATTAGCGAAGCCGGTGCAGGTTTTTCTGGTGACACAAACATCGTGACATTTTACCGGAAAGATGGTTCTAGCGAAGCGTTACCAATATTAGATAAAAAAGAAGTTGCTGAATATATCATTAAAGAAGCCGCTAACTTTTTAAGGAAGTGAACAAATGATTAATATAGCAAAAGTGATAGTGGACGTTCCAGCCATGCAAGTGGACCGTCCCTTTGATTACTATATTCCAGAAGATTTAGAAGAACTTATTCGTCCTGGCATGCGAGTAAGTGTCCCATTCGGGAATAGAAAAATACAAGGCTTTGTCATTTCGCTTGGTAAAACAGAAGAAAATCCAAAATTAAAAGGTATTGAGGCAGTGATGGATTTAGCGCCTGTTTTAAATGAGGAGTTGATGGAACTTGGGGATTGGTTAGCAGAGGAGACGCTTAGTTTTCGCGTTTCTGCTTATCAAGCCATGTTGCCTGCTGCATTACGAGCGAAATATGAAAAATATTTTTTGCGCTTAGAGGAAGAAAATGAAGAATTAGAACGCTTATTCGAAGGTTATGAAACACTTGATTGGAAAGTTGCAGAAACACGAGGCTTACTTAAAGAAATTAGTAAATGGGTGAGAGAAGGTAGTGTAGAAGTTGTCTACCAAGTGAAAAATAAAATTACTAACAAAAAAGTTCGTGTTGTTAACTGCTTAAAAACGCCACACCAACTAGCTGAAATAATAGAAGATATGCCTAAAAATGCCAAAGCACAATCACGTGTATTAGCATTTTTTCAGGCATATGAAGGAACAGAAATCCCCATCACTGAGTTAAAAAAACAAGCTGAAACGACCGATGCAACCATTAAAAAACTAGTGGATTTAAACATACTCACTATCCAAGAAAAAATCATTTCACGTGATCCATATCAACATCATCAATTTGAAAAAAGCGAATCGCTCCAGTTGCTACCAAATCAAGCGATAGCCTGTGAGAAAATTACCGCAGCAACGGAGCAAGAAACATTCTTAATACATGGTGTTACTGGAAGCGGAAAAACAGAAATCTATCTACAAACAATTGAAGCAAAACTAAAAGAAGGTAAAGAAGCTATCGTTTTAGTACCAGAAATTTCTCTTACCCCACAAATGGTAGAGCGTTTTAAAAGCCGTTTTGGAAGTGAAGTTGCAGTATTACACAGTGCACTTTCTTCTGGAGAAAAATACGATGAATGGCGTAAAATTGAACGTAAAGAAGCACGAGTTGTCGTTGGAGCTCGCTCAGCTGTATTTGCACCATTTGAGAATTTGGGCATTATTATTATTGATGAAGAACACGAAGCGAGTTATAAACAAGAAGACAATCCGCGCTACCATGCAAGAGATGTAGCGATTTGGCGCGCGGTTAAATATCAATGTCCAGTTGTTCTCGGGAGCGCGACACCATCCCTTGAATCTTTTGCTAGGGCGAAAAAAGGTGTTTATACATTGATCGAACTTCCTAGTCGAGTGAATGAGCGAGCGATGCCAGAAGTTCGTGTAGTAGACATGCGTGAAGAACTACGTAAAGAAAATCGCACCGAATTTTCCACTGAATTGCTAGAAAAAATCAAAGATCGAATTGCTAAAAAAGAGCAAACGGTATTAATGCTAAATCGGCGTGGTTATTCTTCTTTTGTAATGTGTCGTGATTGTGGTTATGTCGTGGAATGTCCTAACTGTGATATTTCGCTCACATATCATCAATCAAGTAACCAAATGAAATGTCACTACTGCGGTCATGAAGAACGTGTCCCGCAAAAATGCCCAAGCTGTGAAGGTGAGCATATTCGTTACTTTGGAACAGGAACACAAAAAGTAGAAGAAAGCCTGACGAAATTAATTCCAGAAGCACGTGTGATTCGCATGGATGTCGATACAACAAGAACAAAAGGCGCCCATGAAAAATTACTTAAAAGCTTTCGTAATCATGAAGCTGATATTTTACTCGGAACACAAATGATTGCTAAAGGGCTCGATTTCCCAGATATTACCTTGGTTGGCGTATTAAACGCTGACACCATGCTTCATTTGCCAGATTTTCGTGCCTCAGAACGGACTTTTCAACTTCTTACCCAAGTAAGTGGACGAGCTGGACGCCATGAGCGTACAGGTGAGGTGGTTGTTCAAAGCTACAACCCAGAGCATTACAGCATTGAATTTGCTAAAAAACATGACTTTATCGGTTTTTATAATCACGAAATGCAGTTACGGAAAATGGGGGCCTACCCGCCTTTTTACTATTTAACGATGATTAATGTCAGTGATGAAAATGAAATGAAAGCCATTCGAACTATACAAGAAATGGCACAGTTTTTACGAGGTAAGTTAGGTCCCGATGCCGTTATTCTTGGTCCAGTACCTAGCACTATTACTAGAATAAAAAACAAATATCGTTACCAATGTATTATTAAATATAAAATCGAACCAAACTTGAAAAAAGAATTAAAAACCTTAATTACTCATTATCAAAAAGACCAACAAAAAGGCTTAACTATAACCATTGACGTACAACCTTATGTACTAATGTAAAAGGAGCAAACCGATGACAAAAATTATTTTTATGGGTACACCTGAATTTTCTGTTCCCGTTTTAACACAATTAGCCAGCACGTATGATGTAGTTGCAGTTGTTACACAGCCAGACAGACCAGTTGGACGCAAACGAGTTTTAACACCACCGCCAGTAAAAAAAGCTGCTTTAGAATTAGGTATTCCAGTCTACCAACCAGAAAAATTACGGACATCTAGCGAATTAGAAGAACTGATTGCACTTCAGGCTGATTTACTTGTCACAGCTGCATATGGACAAATTTTACCAAATAATTTACTTGAATCACCAAAGCATGGCGCAATCAACGTTCACGCATCACTTTTACCAGAATATCGCGGCGGTGCGCCAGTTCATTATGCACTGCTTGATGGCAAAACAGAAACAGGTGTTACCATTATGTATATGGTTGAAAAATTGGATGCTGGCGATATGATTAGTCAGCGTAAAATCCCTATTACAGAGGAAGATAATACAGGTACTATGTTTGATAAATTAAGTAAGCTCGGTGCCGAGCTATTAATGGATACCTTACCGGACTTTTTAGCAGGAAAAATTACTGCTATAGCGCAAGACCCTGAAAAAGTAACTTTCGCGCGAAATATTTCTAGAGAACAAGAAAAAATTAATTGGGAAAAATCAGGCCGAACGATTTTTAACCAAATTCGTGGACTTTCTCCTTGGCCAGTCGCTTATACAACGCTTGAAGAAAAACCTTTTAAAATTTGGGAAGCAACATTTGAAGATACAAAAACAACGGGTGCACCAGGTACGATTTTAACGGATAAATCAACACTAAAAATCGTAGCAGGTGATGGTACTCTCATTGTCCCAACAGTAATACAACCAGCTGGAAAGCCGAAGATGGATATTCATTCGTTCATGTCTGGTGCTGGTAGAAATCTAAGCAAAACAACAAGGTTTGGTGAATAAATGAAAAAACAAAAAACAGTTCGTGCGATAGCTTTAGAACTTATTATTAAAATCGAAAACAATCAGTCATATAGCCATCTGTTAATTAACGATGCACTAAAAAAACAAAAATTAAATCCACTTGATAAAGGACTTTTAACAGAGTTGGTATACGGGACAACACAGCGTAAAATTACACTTGATTACTATTTAGCTCCGTTTTTAAATAAAGAACCAGATAACTGGGTGAAAAATTTACTAAGAATGTCCGTTTATCAATTAACCTTTTTAGATAAAGTTCCAGAGCATGCGATTTTAAATGAAGCTGGTGATATTGCTAAAGATCTTGGACACCAAGGCGTAACAAAATTTGTCAACGGAGTGTTGCGAAATGTTATTCGTAAAGGCGTACCAAGTATTGAGTTAATCAAAGACCCAGTGCAAAAAATCGCTGTCGAAACAAGCTTGCCGGAATGGTTAGCAAGACGATGGGCTGATCAATATGGCCTTGAAAAACTGCGTGAAATCGGACTAGCGTTCTTAGTAGCTCCACACCAAAGTATCCGTGTCAATGAGACGGAAATTCGCGCCGAGCAACTAATCAAAGAATTGAATGACCAAGGTATCACTGTTACACGCAATGAATTTATCCATGAGGCTTTACTTGTTGAAAAAGGCTCCGTAGCAGAAACCAAAGCTTATAAAGACGGTAAATGTAGTATTCAAGATGAAAGCTCAATGCTTGTAGCTTATGCGCTTCAATTAGAAGACAATTTAACTGTACTAGATGCTTGCGCCGCTCCTGGCGGGAAAACAACCCATATCGCGGAGAAAATGCACGGCACGGGTATGGTTCATGCACTTGATATTCATGAAAAGAAAACAAAACTGATTAATCAAGCCGCAAAAAGATTACAACTATTAAATATTCGTACAGCGCATTTAGATGCGAGAACCGCAAGTACCATGTTTGAACCAGAAACATTTGACCGTATTTTAGTTGATGCTCCATGTTCAGGGTTTGGTGTTCTGCGTAGAAAACCAGATATTAAATACGCAAAATCAGAAAAAGATATTCATAAATTAGCAGAAATTCAACTAGCAATTTTAGATGATGTTAGCCAATTAATAAAAGAAAATGGTATATTAGTTTATAGTACTTGTACCATTGATAAGGAAGAAAATGAAACGGTTTTGCGCGCATTCCTAGAAAAACATCCAGAATTCATACTAGAACCAGTAGTACTTCCTGAAAAATTGGCACAAATTAAGAAGGACGATGTTGTACAACTTTTACCAACAGATATTGGAAGCGATGGTTTCTTTGTTTCCAGCTTAAGAAAAGTGAGTCTTGAAAAATAGTGAGGTGCGTATAAATGCATGCAGAATTTAGAACAGACAGGGGTAGAATAAGACATCATAATGAAGACAATGGCGGCGTGTTTGAAAATAAAGATAAGCAGCCAATTGTTATTGTTGCAGACGGTATGGGTGGGCACCGCGCGGGAGATGTAGCGAGCGAAATGGCAGTCCGTTTACTTAGCGATGCGTGGAAAGAAACAACCGCTCTTTTAACCGCGGAAGAAATCGAAAAGTGGCTTCAAAAAACAATCCAAGAAGTCAATAAAGAAATTGTACTTTACGCGGAAAGTGAAATGGATTTAAATGGTATGGGTACAACCCTTGTTGCAGCAATTATGGCTCAGTCACAAGTAGTTATCGCCAATGTAGGGGATAGCCGAGGTTATTTACTTCAAAATAATGCAATGCGCCAATTAACTGAAGACCACTCACTTGTACACGAGCTTTTAAGAACTGGTGAAATCAGTAAAGAAGATGCGATGAATCATCCGCGAAAAAATATTCTTTTACGAGCACTAGGTGTTGAAGGCAAAGTAGAAGTGGACACATTTGTAGTCCCGTTTCAAACAAGTGATACATTATTACTTTGTTCGGATGGCTTAACTAATATGGTTCCAGAAGCTGAAATGGAAGAAATTCTAAAAAGCAAACGAACTCTTTCTGAAAAAGCAGATGTGTTTATTACAAAAGCGAATTCTTACGGGGGAGAAGATAATATTACTGTGTTGTTAGTAGAGAGAAATCTGATGCAAAAAGGGAGGGATGCTTCATGATGATTGGTAAACGACTAAATGATCGATACAAAATTTTACATGCGATAGGCGGAGGCGGAATGGCCAATGTATACCTTGCGCATGACATAATTCTTGACAGGGATGTAGCTGTAAAAATTTTACGGATTGATTTAGCAGATGAAAGCAACCTTATCCGTCGGTTCCAACGTGAAGCCCAATCAGCAACTAGCTTAGTACATCCTAATATAGTTAGTGTGTATGATGTTGGTGAAGAAAATGATTTACATTATATAGTGATGGAACATGTAGATGGAATGGATTTAAAACAGTATATTCAAGAAAATCATCCGATTAGCTACGAAAAAGCTGTAGATATCATGCTTCAAATCGTTTCAGCAGTAGCAATCGCCCATCAGCATCATATTATTCACCGCGATTTAAAACCTCAAAATATTTTAATTGATCATGATGGCGTGGTAAAAATTACAGATTTTGGGATTGCGATGGCGCTTTCTGAAACATCCATCACCCAAACAAATTCTTTACTTGGTTCCGTCCATTATTTATCACCAGAACAAGCTAGAGGTGGGATGGCAACACAAAAATCAGACATTTATTCGCTTGGAATAGTTTTATACGAACTTCTGACTGGAAAGGTTCCTTTTGATGGAGAATCAGCTGTTTCTATCGCTATTAAACATTTACAAGCAGAAATTCCATCTGCTAGAGCGCAAAATCCAGAGATCCCACAAAGCTTAGAAAATATTATTATGAAAGCAACAGCAAAAGATCCATTTTTACGTTATCAAAATGCAGAAGAAATGGAAAAAGATTTACAAACTTGCTTAAATAAAGATCGTCTGAATGAACCTAAATATGTTTTTCCGACAAATGATGATGATGGAGACACAAAAACAATTCCAATTATCGCAACTAAAGAAGCAATGCAAAATTTAGATAAAACTATTGTCCCAGAAGGTAAAGTAGCTGCAGAAGAAGTGGTTACTGAAGACAAAAAAGGTAAAAAGAAGAAAAAAATGAGTAAGAAAAAGAAGATTATTTTAATTGTTTCTTCGGTTATCGTCCTTTTCATCATTGGAATTTTACTATTATGGCTTTTAGGTAAAAGTCCAGATGAAGTCGCTGTTCCCGATGTTTCTGGTAAAACAGAAGATCAAGCAATTGCCTTACTTCAAAAAGACGGTTTTGTTATTGGGAAAACAGTAGAAAAAAATAGCGATGACGTGGAAGAAGGCAAAGTTATTAATACCGATCCATCAGCGGGTGAAATGAAAGAAAAAGGAACAAAAATCAATTTATTTGTAAGTATAGGCTCTAAGAAAATTACTATGGAAGACTATACTGGCAGAAGTTACTCTGAAACTAAAACTTTGTTAGAGCAACAAGGTTTCAACAATATTTCTGCAGAAGAAGTCTATAGTTCTGAAGTTGGTAAAGGAATGATTATTAGCCAAACACCAACTCAAGGAACAGAAGTAGTTGCTAAGTCTACAGATGTGAAGTTTGTGGTAAGTAAGGGCGCTGAACCAATAACACTAATAGACCTTCGTGGTTATACAAAAACAGCTGTAGAAGATTATGCTTCACCACTTGGACTTAAAGTTTCAAGTAAGGAAGAAAATTCTAGCTCCGTCGAAAAAGGGCAAGTAATTTCGCAATCCCCGTCAGCTGGAACGACAATGAATACGGGTGATACGATCGAAATCGTCATTTCTGCAGGGCCAAAAGAAAAACAAGTTAAAGAAGTTACAAAAACATTTAATATTCCTTACACACCAAGCGATGAAGAAAATCCACAACCACAGAAAGTCCAAATTTATATACAAGATAAAGATCATAGTATGACAAGTGCATACCGAGAAATGAATATTACTCAAAATACTTCAATAGAAGTAACTTTCCAAATTGAAGAAGGTTCTAGCGCAGGTTATAAAATTATCAGTGACGATAAAGTAATCGATGAAGGTACAGTCCCTTATCCAAATTAAAAAAGAGAACGGAGGAAATGTGCTGGAAGGACAAATTATCAAAGCGTTGAGCGGATTTTACTATGTATTCTCTGAAGGAAAAATATACCAATGCAGGGCGCGGGGGAATTTTAGAAAACGAAATATTTCCCCCCTAGTTGGCGATGATGTAGAATTTCAAGTAGAAAATAAGACGGATGGCTATATTTTAGATGTACTATCTCGGGAGAATGCCTTAGTTCGTCCTCCTGTGGCAAACATCGATATTGCGATTCTTGTATTTTCAGCAGTAGAACCAGATTTTTCTACAAACCTGGCAGATCGTTTCTTAGTCGCAATTGAAAAAGAAGACATTCAGCCTGTTATTTGTATTAGTAAAATGGATTTAGCGACAGATGTAGAAAAAGAACAAATCGCTGTCTATAAAGAAGTATATGAAACGATTGGTTACGATGTTTTTGTAACCAATGATGAACCGGATAAAGAAGCAATTAAAGATTATATTAGTGGTAAAACCGCAGTTATAGCCGGGCAATCAGGTGTAGGGAAGTCAACCTTATTAAATAGTCTAAATAGTGATTTAACCTTAAAAACGGCCGAAATATCAAACTCACTTGGACGAGGTAAACACACCACTAGGCATGTAGAACTAATGCCGATTGGAGATGGTTTTGTAGCAGATACTCCTGGCTTTAGTTCGATTGAATGGGACGATTTACAACCAGAAACTTTACAATTTTGTTTTCCAGAAATGGAAGATCGTCGTAGTGGCTGTAAATTCCGGGGTTGCATGCATGACAATGAGCCCAGTTGCGCCGTAAAAACAGCTGTTGAAGCCAATGAAATAGCAGATTTTCGTTATAAACACTACATCCAAATTTTACAAGAATTAAAAAACAGAAAGCCGAGGTATTAAAAATGGGGAAAATAGCTCCTTCGATTTTAAGTGCAGACTTTGCAAATCTTGCAAGAGATATTAAAGAAGTAGAAAATTACGGCGCGGATTACATCCATATTGATGTAATGGACGGACATTTCGTTCCAAATATCACTTTCGGTCCCGCTGTCGTAAAAGCAATTCGTCCAGAAACAAAATTACCACTTGATGTTCATTTAATGATTGAAAATCCTGATACATACATCCCTGAATTTGCAAAAGCAGGTGCTGATTATATTACCGTTCATGTGGAAGCGTGCACGCATCTTCATCGTACGTTACAACTCATCCGTTCGTACGGTGTAAAAGCAGGCGCAGTTCTTAATCCAGCTACACCAATTGACGTAATACAACATGTTTTAAATGAACTAGATATGGTTTTATTTATGACAGTAAATCCTGGTTTTGGTGGACAAAAATTTATTCCAGAAGTACTAGAAAAAATTTCTTCCTTTAAAAAAATCGTGAATGAAAAAGGCTTAGACATCGAAATCGAAGTAGATGGTGGTGTGGATCACGAAACTGCGAAACTATGTCGTGACGCTGGTGCAAATGTTTTTGTAGCTGGAAGTTATATTTATGGAAATAAAAATCGTCAAACGCCAATTGACAAATTACGAGCTATTGTAGGCGAATAATATTGGGGCTGGGACAGATTTTTCGTTCCAGCCTTATTTGTTAGGAAAGAAGGGAACACAAATATGAAAATAATTAATATCATGGTTGGTGGACCTGCGTCAGAAATTCCTGATTTAATACAATATACGAATACAGATATTAGTTGGGTTGGCGTAGACCGCGGGGCTAAGCGTTTATTAGATAGGGGAATTGTTCCGACAGTTGCTATGGGAGATTTTGATTCGTTAACAAAAGAGGAACTAGCAGATTTAAAAACAAAAGTGGCTGATGTACATGAATTTCCTGCTGAAAAGGATGAAACAGATACAGAAATTGGGCTAAGCTGGGCAATGGAACAGAAACCAGATAAGATACGTATTTTTGGAGCAACAGGAGGCCGTTTAGACCACTTACTTGCGAATCTGATGATGTTAACAAAGCCGCGATTTTTAAAAGCAGTACCAGTAGTTGAAATGATTGACCGTTATAACTATATCAAAATGTATACCCCAGGGAGCTACACAATTGAAAAACTACCCGATAAAAAATATGTAGCATTTACAACAATGAAAGATGTTACAGGACTTACGCTAAAAGGATTCGTTTATCCACTTGATAATGCTACTTACCCAGTAGGTTCTGCACTTTCGAGTAATGAATTTGTCAATCACATTGGAGAGTTTTCTTTTAAAACTGGAATGATTTTATTAACACAAAGTAATGATTAATGAGAAATACGGGTGATTTTCGCCTGTATTTTTTAATTTGTAGACAAAGAAAAAATGCACCGACATAATTGTCGCTGCACTTGATTTCTCCTTCGATTAAACGCGTTCCACTTTACCAGATTTAAGCGCACGAGCAGATACCCAAACTTTTTTAGGTTTGCCGTTAACCAGAATCCGTACTTTTTGCAAGTTAGCTTTCCAAGTACGTTTGCTGGAGTTCATTGCGTGGGAACGTTTGTTACCGGAACGTGATTTGCGGCCTGTAATAACACATTCTTTAGCCATAGTTTACCCCTCCTTACAGAGCTCTTCGGATAATTTATTTAAAATAATCTATCCATTTGTTTTTCATACACTAGAATAATTTATCATAAACAAGTATACTTTGCAAGAGGATATGCGAAAATAGTGCAAAGAATTTTTACTTGACAGCATAAATACGGATTTAACCAGTCAAATTTGTGATATGCTTTCCAAAGGGCTGTGATTATAGTAAAATAGGTAAGGACAACTAAACGAACAAATAAAAACAATAATAAAAAATAATTGAACGAGAATATAATCCGTAGGGAGGAATATAGAATGGCAATCGAAATCGACACAAAGCTTGGTAAAATTGATATTACTAGTGATGTTATCGCAACAATCGCTGGCGGTGCTGCCGAAGAAAATTTTGGAATAGTAGGTATGGCAAGTAGACATCAAATACGTGATGGTTTAACAGACATTCTTAGAAGAGAAAATTATACAAAAGGTGTTATTGTAAGACAAGAAGAAGAAGGTATACATATTGACATGTATATTATTGTTAGCTTTGGAACTAAAATTTCAGAGGTAGCTCATAACGTACAAGAGCGTGTGAAATATACCCTAGAGAAAACACTCGGTATTACAGTGGAATCAGTGAATATTTATGTTCAAGGTGTCCGAGTAATCAAGGAATCATAAGGAGGATTATGTAAGTGAGTATATATCAGTTAGATCCAGAGAAATTTGCAGCGATGATAGCGCTTGGAGCAGAGAATTTAGCAAAAAATGCTGATTTTGTTGATTCATTAAACGTTTTCCCGGTTCCAGATGGTGACACGGGTACAAATATGAACTTATCCATGACTAGTGGAGCAGAAGAAGTAGCGAAAAATGACAAAGAAACGATTAGCGCTGTTGGAGCAAATCTTGCAAAAGGTTTATTGATGGGAGCTCGTGGAAATTCTGGTGTTATTTTATCCCAACTTTTCCGAGGTTTTTCTAAAGCGATTGAAAATAAAGAAACACTTAATGCAGAAGAATTTGCAAGTGCATTTGTAAAAGGCGTAGAGACAGCTTATAAAGCAGTAATGAAGCCAGTTGAAGGAACTATTTTAACTGTAGCACGTGAAGCTGCCAAAGCGGGTGTTCTTGCCGCAAATGAACATCAAGAAATCGAATTAGTAATGGAAGCAATTTTAAAACAAGGAAAAATTGCTCTTGAAAAAACACCCGATTTACTTCCAGTTTTAAAAGAAGTTGGTGTTGTCGATAGTGGTGGCCAAGGGCTAATTATTATTTATGAAGGATTTTACGGGGTACTAACAGGTAAAATGGCTGAAGCACCTGATTATATGGCATCAATGGGCGAATTAATTAATGCAGAACATCATCGCCACGTGCAAGATTTTATGTCTACTGAGGATATTCATTTTGGTTATTGTACAGAAATTATTGTTAAGATTAACGAAAATAAACCAGGGTTAAAACCTTTTGATGAAGAACAATTCCGTCAAGACTTAAGTGAACTAGGTGATTCTTTACTTGTAGCAGCAGATGATGAAGTCGTAAAAGTACATGTCCATGTAGAACATCCCGGTGAAGTTTTAAATTACGGTCAACAATATGGTAGTCTTCTTAAAATGAAAGTAGAAAATATGCGTGAACAGCATAATGAAATTGTTGGCGATAATAAAGCGACTACTAAAGAAAAAGCGGTTTATGGTATCGTTACAGTTTCAGCAGGAGAAGGATTAAAAAAACTATTTGAAAGCATGGGTGTTTCCATTGTTCTTTCTGGTGGTCAAACAATGAATCCAAGTACAGAAGATATTGTAAAAGCCATTGAATCAGCAAATGCAGAACAAGTTTTTGTTCTTCCAAATAATAAAAATATCCAAATGGCTGCAGAACAAGCGGCACAAATTCTTGGAGAAGATAAAGTACAAATCATCCCAACTAAAACAATTCCACAAGGGCTTACTGCTGTGCTTACTTTCCAACCAGATCAAGATTTCACTTCCAATGCTGAAGCGATGAGAGAAGCAATTCAGGAGATAGCAAGTGGGCAGGTTACAACAGCTGTAAGAGACACTACAGTGGAGGGCGTTGTAATTAAAAAAGATAGTTTTATCGGTATGGTAGAAGGTAAAATCAAAGTCAGCCGAGAAACTTTAGAAGAAGCTGCTTATGAAACATTAGAAAAATTACTTGATGATGATAGTGAAATTGTTACTATTATTTTCGGGGAAGATGCAGATGCTAAAAAAGCAGAACTTTTAGCAGACAAAATAACAGAAGCATTCCCAGACATAGAAGTAGAGATTCATGAAGGTGGCCAACCAGTTTATCCGTATATTTTTGCGGTAGAGTAAAGACTTGTTTTAAATGAATAGAAGGAAGGGTGATTTTAGTGAAATTTAATAGCGTGTTTGATATTATTGGTCCAGTAATGATTGGTCCATCCAGTTCTCATACTGCCGGTGCTAGTCGTATTGGTGCCATTGCACGAGCTGTTTTTAATGAACAACCATCCCAAGTAGATATTCATTTATATGGTTCTTTTGCTAAAACGTATAAAGGCCACGGAACAGATGTGGCGCTGATCGGTGGATTACTTGGTTTTGAGCCTGATGATCCACGGATGAAAGAATCTGCCAAACTTGCAGAAGATTGGGGCATGCGCATCCAGTTTATTGAAGAAGTAGAAGAGCCTCCTCATCCTAACACCGTAAAATTAGTGTTAAAACATGGCATGCAACAAATGACCTTAATTGGTGCATCCATAGGTGGCGGGAAAGTAGAAATTATTCGCTTAAATGAATTTGAACTAGAATTCACTGGAACTGCTCCAGCTATCCTTATTTTACATCAAGACAAATTTGGCGCAATTGCTGCAGTATCTTCCGTGATTGCAGACCATAAAATCAATATCGGTCAAATGAAAGTATCGCGTAAAGTTAAGGGCGATGAAGCTTTAATGGTAATTGAGGTTGATCAACAAGTTGAACAAAATCTAATAAGCAAAATTGCTGAATTACCAGGGATTTATCAAGTAGCAAGTGTCATGATTTAATCGTTTTGTTACTTATCTTTAGTGAATCGGTGGCTTTCGCTCGATTTGTGTAAAGCCAAATGCGCGTAAATAAAACGTGCATTTGGCTTTATTTTGAGTTGTAAATCAGGTATGTTGGTAATAGTATAGAAAGTGAGTGTGGATAATGTTTAGAACTGTGGCAGAATTAGTAGACATCGCTGAACGCGAAAATCTAACTATTGCAGAAATTATGATTAAACGTGAAATGAGTATTTCTGGTTTACCGCGCGAGGAAATAACGGCTGCGATGGAACGGAATTTAGATATTATGGAAGAAGCTATTCATGAAGGCGAGGCGGGTGTTACTTCAACTACTGGATTAACAGGTGGGGATGCTGTCTTAATGCAAGACTATATCCAAAAAGGAAACTTCTTATCTGGGGAAGTTTTGCTAGATTCGGTAGCAAAAGCGATTGCAACGAATGAAGTCAATGCAGCTATGGGTGTTATTTGTGCGACCCCAACTGCTGGAAGCGCAGGCGTTGTGCCAGGAGTACTTTTCTCTTTAAAAGATCGCCTTGAAATGACACGTGAGGATATGGTTAACTTTTTATTCACAGCTGGAGCATTTGGTTATGTAGTTGCGAATAATGCTTTTATAAGCGGGGCAGCGGGTGGTTGTCAGGCGGAAATTGGTTCTGCAAGTGCAATGGCTTCAGCAGCGATTGTAGCAGCAGCGGGAGGAACCCCTGAACAATCTGCGCATGCGATGGCGATGACAATGAAAAATATGCTTGGCCTTGTTTGTGATCCAGTAGCAGGACTTGTAGAAGTACCATGCGTGAAAAGAAATGCGCTTGGTTCTTCGCAAGCAATTATTTCAGCTGATATGGCACTAGCAGGCATTAAAAGTCGTATCCCGTGTGATGAAGTTATTGAAGCAATGCACCGTGTAGGTTTACAAATGCCAAGCTCTTTAAGAGAAACAGCAGAAGGAGGATTGGCGGCTACTCCGACTGGACGCGCCATTCAGCGGAAGATTTTCGGATTGTCGCCAGAAGATAAACGTGAGTGAACTTAAACGAATCCCGACAACTGAAATCAAAGGAATTGGTGAAGAAACAGCTAAAACATTAAAAGAGCTAGGTTTATCGACCGTACATGATTTACTATGGAACTTCCCATATCGCTATGAAGATTACCGGTTGCGAGATTTATCGGAAGTAGCCCATGAAGAACGAATTACAATTCAAGGGGAAGTGCTTACCGAAGCAACTGTTGCCTTTTACGGTCGAAAAAAATCTAAGCTCTCTTTCCGTGTGTCAACAGAAGGCCAAGTCATCAAAATCGATTTTTTCAACCAACCTTATTTAAAAAGTAAAATAAGTGTCGGGGAAACAGTGACGATTTCTGGCAAATGGGATAAGAGTCGTGCACAAGTTACAGCGAGCAAAATTAAAATTGGCGCAGTAGAAAGTGAAGAAGAATTAGAAGGCGTTTATCGCTTAAAAGGAACGCTGCGCAATAAAACAATGCAAAAATATACAAGGCTCGCTTTTGATAGCTATAGTAAAGATATAGAAGAAGTTATTCCAAGTAATTTACTAGAAAAATACCAATTAATGAATCGGTTAGAAGCTGTTCGCGTTCTTCATTTCCCAAAAAATAATGAAGAACTAAAACAAGCTAGACGCCGAATGGTTTACGAAGAATTCTTATTATTTCAATTAAAAATGCAATTTTTTCGTAAAATCGAACGCGAGAAATCAGGCGGAATTTCGATTAATTACGATGTAGAAGATTTGCGTCACTATATTGATTCCTTGCCATTCCCCTTAACAAAAGCGCAAAAACGAGTTGTTAATGAAATTTGCGGCGACATGTTATCCCATTTTCATATGAATCGTTTACTGCAAGGCGATGTTGGATCAGGTAAAACGGTCGTAGCATCTATTGCCATGTATGCAGCTGCTAAGAGTGGTTTCCAAAGCGCTCTGATGGTGCCAACCGAAATTTTAGCCGAACAACACGCTAATTCCTTAGTAGAGCTATTACAACCCTTTGATATTACAGTGGGTTTGCTTACTAGTAGTGTGAAAGGGAAGCAACGTAGAGAATTACTAGCAATGCTTGAAAATGGATCAATAGATGTTTTAATCGGAACGCATGCTTTGATTCAAGACGAAGTAATTTATCACCGACTGGGTTTGGTTATTACAGATGAACAACACAGATTTGGTGTTGCACAGCGTCGTGTTCTACGTGAAAAAGGCGAATACCCGGATGTGCTATTTATGACCGCAACACCAATCCCTAGAACGCTTGCAATTACAGCTTTCGGGGAAATGGATGTATCGATCATTGATGAACTTCCAGCTGGACGAAAAGAAATTGAAACCTACTGGGTAAAACACCAAATGCTTGATCGGGTTATTGGTTTTATGGAAAAAGAAATCGATAAAGGTCACCAAGTATACATTATTTGTCCATTAATTGAAGAATCCGAAAAACTCGATGTACAAAATGCGATAGACGTTTTCAACATTTTACAAAATAAATGGGGCACTAAATATGTCCCGGGACTCATGCATGGCAAGCTATTACCGGCAGACAAAGAACAAATTATGCGCGACTTTAATGATAAAAAAATTGACTGCCTCGTATCTACTACTGTAGTTGAAGTTGGCGTAAATGTTCCGAATGCTACGATGATGGTTATATATGATGCAGATCGTTTTGGTTTAGCACAGTTGCATCAACTGAGAGGCCGAGTTGGGCGAGGGGCTGATCAATCCTATTGTATTTTAATTGCTGATCCAAAAACCGAGGTCGGAAAAGAACGAATGATGATAATGTCAGAAACAAACGATGGCTTTGTCGTCAGCGAACGCGATCTCGAACTTCGTGGACCAGGAGATTTCTTCGGTAGAAAACAAAGTGGTGTTCCAGAATTCAAAGTTGCTGATATGGTTCATGATTACCGTGTGCTTGAAATCGCTCGCCAAGATGCTGTCCATATGATCTTTGAAGAAAATATGTTAGAAAATAAAATATATGCCAAATTAGTGGCTCTGCTGGAAGAGGAAGGCGTCTTCACAGAACAAAAACTAGATTAAACCTATGTAACAAACTTTAAAAAAACTTGCAACTTGGATAGATTTTTAATAACATATTAAAGTACCAACAAAATACGAGGAAGTTCTGAAGGTTATCAAGCAGAGGTAACTTCCTTTTTTTAACCGGTGTTTAGTAGCTGGTGTTAATACCTTTCACAAAAAAAGAGATGAGGAACCGTGCATGAAAAAATATTCTAAGAAGGATCGACAAATGAAACTTCAAGTTGCTATTGAAGAAAATCCTTTCATAACCGATGAGCAACTTGCTGAAAAATTTGGGGTTAGTGTTCAGACTATCCGTTTAGATAGGGTAGCCCTTTCTATCCCTGAACTCAGAGAGCGAATCAAACATGTAGCGAGTGTCAATTATGCCGACGCAGTAAAAAGCCTTCCCATTGATGAAGTGATTGGTGAAATTATTGATATCCAACTTAGTAAGAGTGCAATTTCCATCTTTGATGTGAGAAGCGAGCATGTTTTTAAAAGAAACAAAATCGCTCGTGGGCATCATTTATTTGCTCAAGCTAATTCTTTAGCAACCGCAGTCATCCCAAATGAACTAGCTTTAACCACACAAGCAACTGTTCGCTTTGTTCGTTCTGTAAACGAAGGAGAACGCATCATCGCAAAAGCAAAAGTACGTCCGGCAACAGACAACAGGGCTATCACAATCGTAGACGTGAAAAGCTATGTTGGAGATGAAATTGTACTCAAAGGTAAGTTTGAAATGTATCACGCAACGCAAAAATGAAAATAAAGGACTGACGTATAATGAAAATTGCTGTAGATGCGATGGGTGGAGATCACGCACCAAAAGAAATTGTTTTAGGTGTGATGAAGGCTGTGGCCCAATATAAAGATATCGAAATTCTTCTTTTTGGAGATGAAACAAAAATTAATGAATATTTAACAGATAAAACCCGCGTGAAAATCATACATACCGATGAAAAAATTGAAAGTGATGATGAACCAGTTCGCGCTGTAAAACGGAAGAAAAAAGCTTCTATGGTACTTGCTGCCCAAGCGGTAAAAGACGGAGAAGCAGATGCATGTATTTCAGCTGGAAACACAGGGGCTTTAATGTCTACTGGACTCTTTGTCATTGGACGTATTAAAGGAATCGACCGCCCAGCACTTGCGCCAACACTACCAACAGTAACAGGGAAAGGTTTCGTTATGCTTGATTTAGGAGCAAATGCCGAAGCAAAACCGGAACATTTACTTCAATTTGGTTTAATGGGCTCGGTTTACGCAGAAAAAGTGCGTAAAATTGATCGCCCGCGTGTAGCACTTTTAAATATTGGAACAGAAGAAACAAAAGGAAATGATTTAACGAAAAAATCATTTGAACTCATGAAAAATCAAGATGCTTACGAATTTATTGGCAACATCGAAGCACGTGATTTATTAATGGATGTAGCAGATGTAGTTGTTACTGATGGATTTACTGGTAATATGGTTCTTAAATCAATTGAAGGAACAGGAGCTGCTTTCCTAAGCATGTTAAAAATGAGTTTACTAAATGGCTTTAAAAATAAAGTCGCAGCAAGTTTCTTGAAAAAAGATTTGATGGCTTTAAAAGCAAAAATGGATTATAGCGAATATGGCGGTGCTTGTTTGTTCGGCGTTCAAGCTCCAGTTGTAAAAGCTCACGGTTCATCCAATGCTAATGGTATTTTCACCACTATTCGTCAAGTGCGTGAAATGGTTGAAAAACAAGTGGTTGAAACAATTAAGGCAGAAGTAGATAAAGTAAAAGTAGGAGGAACAGAATCTAATGACTAAAATTGCATTCGTATTTCCCGGTCAAGGAGCACAAAAAATTGGCATGGGACAAGATGTAGCAGCAGAATATTCTGAAGCAAAAAAAATCTATGATGATGCTGACGAAAGATTAGGATTTTCCATCACAGATGTTATTACAGAAGGCCCAATCGAACGGTTAACTAAATCTGAAAATGCACAACCAGCCCTTGTTTCAACAAGTGTCGCTATTTTACGTGCATTAGAAACATATGGAATTAAAGCTGATTACGTAGCAGGACATAGCCTTGGTGAATATAGCGCGCTTGTTGCTGGTGGATTTTTAGAAGCAAGTGATGCGATTTACCTTGTACGTAAACGCGGTGAATTAATGGAAGCAGCTGTACCAAATGGAGCTGGTGCGATGGCTGCGGTTCTTGGCGTAGACCGAGAAACATTAAAAAAAGTAACAGAAGAAGTAACATCAAAAGGGGATGCAGTTCAATTAGCAAATCTGAACTGTCCAGGTCAAATCGTTATCTCTGGAACAACTGCTGGCGTTGAAAAAGCCGGAGAAAAAGCAAAAGAAAATGGTGCAAAACGCGTATTACCACTTGCTGTGAGCGGTCCTTTCCACTCAAGTTTAATGGAACCAGCAGCACTTGCTTTCCGTGATATTTTAGCAGAAGTAGAAATTTCAGACGGCAACATTCCAGTTATAAACAACGTGGATGCGAAACAAACTACTGACAAAGCAGAAATTAGTGATAAACTAATCAAACAAATTTATTCCCCAGTACTATGGGAAGACATCGTCGAAGAACTAATCAAAAACGGCGTAGATACATTTGTCGAAATTGGTGCCGGAAAAGTGTTAGCTGGCTTAATTAAAAAAATCAATCGTGATGTAACTGTACTGACAGCAGGTGACGCTGAATCAGTGAAAAGCGTTGCAGCGACATTGAAAGGAGAATAATAAATGACTTTACAAGGCAAAGTAGCAGTAGTAACAGGTGGATCACGTGGAATTGGTCGTGATATTGCCATCAAACTAGCTAAAGAAGGCGCGAATATCTTCTTCAATTATAATGGTAGCCCAGAAGCTGCGGAAGAAACAGCAAAACTCGTTGCCGAACATGGCGTTGAAGTAGAAGCAATGAAAGCAAATGTTGCAATTGCCGAAGATGTGGATGCATTTTTCAAACAAGCAATTGAACGCTTTGGTCGTGTTGATATTCTCGTGAATAACGCTGGAATTACGCGTGATAATTTATTAATGCGTATGAAAGAAGACGAATGGGATGACGTTATTAACATCAACCTAAAAGGAACATTTCTTTGTACAAAAGCAGTAAGTCGTACAATGATGAAACAACGCGCTGGTAAAATTATCAACATGGCGTCTGTTGTTGGCTTAATTGGTAATGCAGGTCAAGCAAACTATGTTGCAAGTAAAGCAGGCGTCATTGGTTTAACGAAAACAACTGCTCGTGAACTTGCTCCGCGTGGTATTAACGTCAATGCTGTTGCTCCTGGATTCATTACAACAGAAATGACAGACAAATTAGATGATAAAACAAAAGAAGCAATGTTAGCACAAATTCCGCTCGGTGCATACGGAACAACTGAAGATATTGCGAATGCAGTTCTTTTTCTAGCAAGTGATGCATCAAAGTATATTACGGGTCAAACACTATCTGTTGATGGCGGAATGGTGATGTAAAATTGGTGAATGAATGCGAATTTACTTGGCTCGCATTACTTTAAATATTTTTGTTTACGTAGGAGAAATAATCCTATATAATACTTGGAGGGAGGTGAAGTGAAAAATGGCAGAAGTATTAGAAAAAGTTACAAAAATCATCGTCGACCGTCTAGGTGTCGAGGAATCCAAAGTAACTTTAGAAGCTTCCTTCAAAGAAGATCTAGGTGCAGATTCTCTAGATGTTGTTGAATTAGTAATGGAACTTGAAGACGAGTTCGGAGTTGAAATCTCTGATGGCGACGCTGAAAACATTAACACAGTTGGTGATGCAGTGAAGTACATAGAGGCAAACGCATAAAACTTTATGTGACCGGATAAATGAGGGTGCCCGTGTTACTTATCTTTGCTGTGGTAACTTCCGCACATGAGATAAGTAATACTGGTAGCCTCTTTTTCAAGCTTAAGAAGATTGGTTGGTTCATTTTCTAAGCAGCTTGTTGCAAGTGGCTGTTTAGAAAATGAACTTGCTTACTAGTAAAGAGAGGGGCAAGTGAAATGAATCAATGGGAAGAATTACAAGAAAGTGTCGGTTTTGATTTTCAAAATGTAGAAATATTAAAACAAGCATTTACACATTCCTCGTATGTCAACGAACACCGCCGGGAAAATGTGAAAGATAATGAACGCTTAGAATTTCTTGGTGATGCAGTACTTGAACTCACAGTATCAAACTATCTATTTAATAAATACCCAGATATGGCAGAAGGACACATGACAAAAATGCGCGCAGCAATTGTTTGTGAGCCTTCATTAGTAGAATTTGCAGAAGCAGTACATTTTTCCAAATATGTACGTCTTGGTAAAGGGGAAGAAAAAGCTGGCGGAAGAACTCGTCCAGCGCTTCTTGCTGATGTATTCGAATCTTTTATCGGCGCGCTTTATTTAGATAATGGTATCGATAAAGTCGTTACATTTTTAGAACGTGTTATTTTTCCAAAAATTGACGCAGGAGCATATTTGCAAACAGTTGATTATAAAACACAACTACAAGAAATTGTTCAAAGGGACCGTGATGTCTTGATTGAATACGATATCCTAGGCGAAACTGGACCAGCGCATAATAAAGCGTTCGATGCCCAAGTTATTGTTAACGGACAAGTACTTGGAAAAGGCAGCGGCAGAACAAAAAAACAAGCAGAACAAAGTGCGGCACAATTTGCTATAAACCAACTAACACACAGATAAACAAAAATGGAGGTGTCCGGACATGTTATTAAAACGATTAGAAATGAATGGCTTTAAATCCTTTGCTGACAAAGTTGCGATAGATTTCGTGCCCGGCATGACTGCAGTTGTAGGACCAAATGGCAGTGGAAAAAGTAACATTACAGAAGCAATTCGCTGGGTTCTTGGTGAGCAGTCCGCTAAATCGCTCCGTGGTGGCCGAATGGGCGATGTTATTTTTGCTGGAAGTGATACACGTAAACCAATTAATTTTGCGGAAGTATCGCTTATTCTCGAAAATGAAGACCATTTTTTACCACTTGATTATAGCGAAGTAGCTGTTACTAGGCGTATTTACCGTAATGGTGATAGCGAATTTTTAATTAATAAAGAAAATTGTCGACTGAAAGATATTGTCGATTTATTTATGGATTCTGGACTTGGAAGAGAGTCTTTTTCGATTATTTCGCAAGGGAAAATTGATGAAATTCTAAACAGTAAACCAGAAGAACGTCGCTCGATTTTTGAAGAAGCAGCTGGCGTACTTAAATATAAACACCGCAAAAAACAAGCAGAAAATAAATTATTTGAAACCGAAGAAAATTTAAACCGCGTACAAGATATTTTGTATGAATTAGAAGGGCAGTTAGAACCGCTTGAAATGCAAGCTTCAATTGCCAAAGATTACTTATTCCAACAAGAAGAATTAGAAAAATATGAAGTGACTTTGCTCTCGAGTGAAATTAGTTCCTTAACAGAAAAACTAGCCGAAGTACGTAAAGAATTTGGCGAAAATCAAACTGTTTTAATCAAATTGCGCGAAGAATTACACACCGAAGAAGCAGTTATTTCACGTGAAAAACAAGCACTGAATGAAACTGATATTGCGCTAGATAAGTTACAAGAACGCCTTTTAGTTGAAACGGAAAAACTCGAACAATTAGAAGGGGAACGAAATCTTCAATTAGAACGTAAAAAACACAGTAGCGAAAATGAACAAGTTTATGCAGAAACACTGGCGGCAATTACGGAAAAAATTACAGCCTTAGAAGAGCAAAAAGAAGTTCTAAGTAGCTCAAAACTCGAAAAAGAAACAGCACTTGAAATTGCTGTAAAGGCAAAAAAAGAGCTAGAAGCGACACTTGCCAAATATAATGATTTATCCGAAGAAGCAATTGAAAACCGTAAAAGTGATTATATTGATTTGCGTCATACACAGACAACAATCCATAATGATTTAGGTTATATTGAACGTCAAATTGGTCAGATCACTAATCGGATTGATAAATTAGACTTAGAAAATAGTCATCATGTTGATGATAGAAAAGATATGTTGTCACAAATCGAAACAACCAAGTCTCATTTAACAAAAATCCAAAATGAGCTCACAGAACAAATGGAAATTTATCGTGAAGTACAGCAAACTTTAGCAAAACAAGAAGGCGTTTTCGGAACACAAGAGCGCGCGCTATATAAACATTATGAAACAGTGCAACAAATGAAGTCGCGGAAGGAAACGTTAGAAGAGTTAGCAGATGATTATGCTGGCTTTTTCCAAGGTGTTCGGGAAGTATTAAAAGCTAAAAAAGAAATTCCAGGGATTTTAGGTGCGTTAGTTGAACTCATTGAAATTCCTGAGAAATACCAACAAGCCATGGAAACTGCGCTTGGAGCAAGTGCGCAAAATGTGGTGGTAGAAGATGATCGTGTAGCTCGTGAAGCCATTAGTTTCTTGAAGAAAACGAAAAGCGGACGTGCAACCTTCTTACCACTTTCGACTATTCAACCACGCGAACTGCCAGCAGCAACGAAAAACGCTTTAAGTAATCAACCTGCTTTTATCGCGCTTGCTAGTGAGGTCATTTCTTTTGATGAAAAAGTTTCTCCAGTGATTTTAAATGCACTAGGTACAACGATTTTAGCGAAAGACTTAAAAGGCGCGAATACGCTAGCTCGTCTAGTCAACTTTAGGTATCGTATTGTGACACTGGAAGGAGACGTAGTGAATGCGGGTGGTTCGATGACCGGTGGAGCAACCAAAGGCGGAAAATCATCTATATTAACGAGAAAACATGAACTAGGTCAATTAGCCGAGAAAATTACTGAACTAAATGCATCTACTCGTGAAATGGAATCTGCGGTTCAATTAGCGAAAGATAGCATGGCGAAAAAACGTGAAGAACTCGAAGAAACACGAGTTATTGGTGAAAATTTACGTTTGCAAGAAAAAGAATTACTTGGTAAATTAGACCGAGAAAACGAGAACTTAGAACGTTTTAATAAACAATTACAACTATATGATATTGAAAAAGCAGACGGTAGTGAAGAATTAAACAAACTACTAGAACGAAAAGAAACTTTACTGCAAGAGCAAATGGAAATCGCCAAACAAATCGAAACAACAGATGAAGAAATCAAAGCGATGACAAGTTCAAGTAAAGCACTAGAAAGCAAACGTACCGCAGATTTAGAAAGCTTGTCATCCTTAAAAGCGCAAATCGCCGCTAAACGAGAGCAACTTCAATCTGCTACAGAAGCAGTCGAACGAGTAACCACAACCCTACATGAAAATTACGAACAAAAAGAAGCTGCCGAACAAAAACTAGCATCCTTAAAAACAAATCTTTCAAGTGTTCATACAAGTGAAGAAACAGCCAGACAATCTATCGAAGAACTGCGCAAAGATAAGGCTGAAACAAGCGAGAAACTAACGCAAACAAGACAAACTCGTGCCGAACTACAAGAAAAACTGGAACTATTAGAAGCTGAGTTAACGCAAAAAAATAATCAAATCAGTTTTTATGTGGAGCAAAAAAATAATGCAGAAATCGGTATCGGTCGTTTAGAAGTAGATATCGCAAACCGAATCGATCGCTTGCAAGAAGCCTATTTACTAACGCCTGAGCAAGCAGAAGAAAAAATCTTGCCAGAAATTGATACCGAGCAAGCGCGCTCGAAAGTTCGATTATTAAAACGTTCTATTGATGAACTAGGTATCGTCAACATTGGGGCTATCGAAGAATTCGAGCGTATCCAAGAACGTTTTGACTTCTTAACCGGGCAACAAGCGGATTTACTTGCAGCAAAAGAAACTCTCTTTAAAGTCATGGACGAAATGGACGAAGAAATGAAAATTCGTTTTAGTGAAAGTTTTGAAGCAATTAAAACGGAATTCGCGGTTGTTTTCCCAGAATTATTTGGTGGTGGAAGTGCAGAACTTGTTCTACTCGATCCAGAAAATCTCTTAACAACCGGGATTGATATCGTCGTTCAACCTCCAGGCAAAAAACTGCAAAACTTATCGCTTCGTTCCGGCGGAGAACGGGCCTTAACCGCGATTGCTTTACTATTTGCTATTATCCGTGTTCGTCCAGTACCATTTTGTATTTTGGATGAAGTAGAAGCAGCTCTAGATGAAGCGAATGTCACGCGCTTTAGCCGTTACTTGAAACAATTCGAGTCCGGCACCCAGTTTATTGTTATCACCCACCGTAAAGGAACAATGGAAGAAGCCGATGTATTATATGGCGTTACCATGCAAGAGTCCGGCGTCTCCAAATTAGTATCGGTTCGTTTAGAAGAAACCGCTGAACTCATTAAATAAAAGGAGTAGACAAAATGACCTTTTTTAAAAAATTAAAAGATAAAATAACCCAGCAAACTGATTCTGTTTCTGGAAAATTTAAAGACGGCTTATCGAAAACACGCGGTAATTTTTCTGGAAAAATCAATGAAATGGTCGCTCGTTATCGTAAAGTCGATGAGGATTTCTTTGAAGAACTAGAAGAAATTCTTATCGGAGCAGATGTTGGTTTTGAAACGGTAATGGAACTAGTGGATACACTTCGCCGTGAAGTACAACTTAGAAATATTAGCGATCCAAAAGACGTTCAAGAAGTGATTGTTGAAAAATTAGTTGAGATTTATCAAGGCGATGAAAAAGAAGATGAAACCCTTCATATGGCTGAAGATGGTTTAACAGTTATCTTATTTGTTGGTGTGAATGGGGTTGGTAAAACAACCTCTATTGGAAAAATGGCTCATCGCTTTAAACAAGAAGGTAAAAAAGTGATGCTGGCAGCCGGAGATACATTCCGCGCTGGTGCAATTGATCAACTAGAAGTATGGGGCGAGAGAACGGGTGTTGATGTCATTAAACAAGCTGAAGGAAGTGATCCTGCTGCTGTCATGTTTGATGCCGTTCAAGCCGCTAAAGCACGCAAAGCCGATGTGCTACTCTGCGATACAGCCGGTCGCTTACAAAACAAGGTTAATCTAATGAACGAACTGGAGAAAGTAAAGCGTGTTATTACCCGAGAAATTCCAAACGCACCACATGAAGTTTTATTAGTACTTGATGCAACAACTGGTCAAAATGCCTTCGTTCAAGCAAAGCAATTTAAAGAAACAACCGACGTAACAGGGATTATCTTAACAAAACTGGATGGGACTGCAAAAGGCGGTATCGTCATTGCCATCCGTAACGAACTCGATATTCCGGTAAAATTTGTCGGACTCGGAGAACAAATGGACGATCTGCAAGCCTTTGATGCAAATGAATATGTGTATGGCTTATTTGCTGATATGGTTGATAACGAAAAATAATCAGAGAAAGCCGAATGATACCCGTCATTCCGGCTTTTTTCTCTTTTATTTAACCTTCCTTGACATTCCCGCGATTTCCCCGTATCCTTTAAAAGGAGAGAGGTGAAATGCCTTGTTTGAGAAGACAAACCGTATGAATTTATTATTTGATTTTTACCAAGAATTACTAACAACAAAACAGAAATCGTATGTTTCTTTTTATTACTTGGATGATTACTCCCTAGGTGAAATTGCCGAAGAATTTGAAGTGAGTAGACAAGCTATTTATGATAATATTAAAAGAACAGAAGAAAGCCTAGAAAAATACGAAGAAAAACTAGGGATGTTAAGAAAATATCAACAACGAGAAAAACTCTTTAACCAATTAGAAGCACAATTAACCAAGAAGAATTTTCTGGACGAGCAAGTGAAAGATACGCTCGAACAGCTTAAAAATATCGATTAGGAGGCCAGAATCATGGCATTTGAAGGACTAGCTGGAAGACTCCAAGAAACAATGAACAAAATTCGCGGCAAAGGGAAAGTAAACGAAGCTGACGTAAAAGAAATGATGCGTGAAGTTCGTCTTGCTTTACTAGAAGCCGATGTTAACTTTAAGGTTGTTAAACAATTTATTAAAGCTGTAAGCGAACGTGCAGTTGGCGCGGACGTAATGAAAAGCCTAACACCCGGTCAACAAGTAATTAAAATCGTTCAAGAAGAATTAACAAGTCTTATGGGCGGCGAAGAAAGTAAAATTGGAACAGCTGATCGCCCACCAACCGTTATTATGATGGTAGGTTTACAAGGAGCTGGTAAAACAACCACTTCGGGAAAATTAGCTAATTTATTACGCAAAAAATATAACCGCAAACCATTACTTGTCGCAGCAGATATTTATCGACCTGCCGCAATCAAACAATTAGAAACGCTTGGTAAACAATTAGATATGCCAGTATTTTCTCTAGGTGATCAAGTAAGCCCAGTAGAAATCGCCAAACAAGCTATCGCTAAAGCAAAAGAAGAACATTTAGATTATGTCATTATCGATACAGCTGGTCGGCTTCATATCGACGAAACACTGATGGACGAATTAAAACAAGTGAAAGAAATCGCCACGCCAACGGAAATTTTACTTGTAGTTGACTCCATGACTGGGCAAGACGCAGTCAACGTGGCCCAAAGTTTTAACGAACAATTAGAAATTACTGGCGTTGTATTAACAAAATTAGACGGTGATACACGTGGTGGGGCAGCACTTTCCATCCGTTCAGTCACAGGAAAACCAATTAAATTTGTTGCTACTGGGGAAAAAATGGAAGCAATCGAAACGTTCCATCCAGATCGTATGGCTTCAAGAATTCTAGGCATGGGTGATGTACTTTCTCTTATTGAAAAAGCACAAACGGATGTAGACGCAGAGAAAATGAAAGCCATGGAACAAAAAATGAAAGACAACAGCATGACCTTAGATGACTTCTTGGACCAATTGCAACAAGTAAAACAAATGGGACCACTAGATGAACTACTAAAAATGATGCCAGGGGCAAACAAAATGAAAGGCCTCGACAACATGCAAGTAGATGATAAACAACTTGGTCACATCGAAGCAATAATTAAATCCATGACCAAAAATGAAAAAGACAATCCGGACATTATCAATGCGAGCAGAAGAAAGCGAATTGCTCGCGGTAGCGGACGTCCAATTCAAGAAATCAATCGCCTCCTAAAACAATTTGCTGAAATGAAAAAAATGATGAAACAAATGACTGGTGGAGGAAAAGGTAAAAAAGGTAAAAATCCATTCGGCAATTTCAAAATGCCATTTTAATTCAAAAAGCCAAAACCCTAACGCGGTTTTGGCTTTTTTCATACCTTAACACCCTGCAAATCATTTCTTTACAAACCCTTTATTCAATCCATAAATTCCATTGCTATAATAACAATTAAGCTTACAAAAGGAGGAGAAAAAATGAAAAATTGGGTAAAAGTAACAGGAGCAGGTGTTTTAAGCGCAACATTATTACTAGGGGGATGTGGAACTCAGTCAGAAGAAAAAGCAGAAGCAAATGTTAAAACCGAAAAAACACTCCAACCAGGTAGTCAAATAAAATTACAAGGGGCGGTAAACGTTCGTGACCTAGGCGGTTATAAAACGACAGATGGCTTAACAATCAAACCTCACAAATTAATCAGAAGCGCTGAACTCGCTACTTTAAGCGATTCAGATAAAAAGAAACTCGTAAATACATATGACCTTTCGCATATAGTTGATTTTAGGACGAATACAGAAGTGAAAACTAAGCCAGATCCAGAGATTACCGGAGTAGCTTATACACATGATTCGGTCATGAAAGATAATGGAGCATCCACGAGCACGCAAGATTTAACCGCCAGCCTAGCTAAAATGGATAACCCTGAAACCTTTCTAATTAATGCCAATAAAAGCTTCGTAACGGATGAAACTTCTATTCAAGCCTACAAAGAATTTTTTGAGATACTACTAGCGAACCAAGATGGCTCAGTTCTTTGGCATTGTACAGCTGGAAAAGATAGAGCAGGATTTGGAACAGCTCTAGTTCTCTCGGCATTAGGCGTAGACAAAAACACCATAATAGACGATTACATGTTATCCAATAAATATCGTGCCGCGGAAAATGAAAAAGCAATCCAAGCAGTCGCAGCTAAAACAGATAATAAAAAAATTATCGATGGGATGACAGCTGTAATGGAAGTTCGTGAATCATATATCAATGCTGCTTTCGATGAAATTGATGCCAAATATGGTTCGATGGATAACTTTTTGAAAGAAAAAATCGGACTAACTGATGATAAAAAAGAGCAACTTAAAAAAGCTTATCTTTACTAAAAAAATGGCCCTCTTTGAAAGAGGGCTATTTTTTTGCGTACAAATAGATTTAAAGTGAGGAACCATTTCAAAAAGATTTGTATACAATTTAAAGATAATTCATGTAAAGTTGGATTTAGTAGATATATTTACCTACTAAAGACCAGTGCTAAAGTTTAAATATAAGCCTTAAATGCGCATATTTGTGTAACTTTTAGACTAATGTTATTGAATTGAAGTATTTTTTCTTTCTAGTACTTTTTACTTTAACTTTTAAAAATATACTATATAGTAAAGTTATCTAACGGGTTATAACATTAAATGAAATGAAAGGTTCAATAGAAACATAACAAGAAAGGAGGAGCATTTTGCTGAAATGATTTTAATCTGATAGTGAATAAAGGTTCAGGGGATACTTAATAGTTAGCTTATTAGTAAACAATAATTAAAAACCTTTATTCTGTTTTCAGTTGTTTTTCAAAATCAAGATATATTGATTTTTAAGGGGGAAAAATGATGAAAAAACAGCGTGTGGATTACAAAAGGAAACTTGACCAAAAGCGAGCTCAAAAAGCAAAATTAATTGCTGCTCTAATTACAACAACAACCATGATGGTAGCACCTATCACAGTGAATTATGATTCTTTTAATCACAAATTTGCCCTCAGTGGTATTCAAGCGGATGCAGCAACGATTGATTTACTTGGGAATTCAAACTTGAATACGCAATATGTAAATGGGAAATTAGTGATTACTCTATCAGGGAACCAATTAGTTAGTGCTAGTGCTGTGTCTACTTATTATCCATATTTTGAGTTGCCTAGTGAATTATCTTCTATTTTGAGTAATCCAAATATAAGAGCAAATACAAAAATTGATTATAAAATCGCTTATCTAGGAATTGGAAATATTGGGTTATTTAATCAAGGGACCATTAATGGTAGTAACTCAAGTAACTTCTTTATTGATACTACGAGAAATGCCCTTGGCGCAAGAGTAAATCACTTACTGGGAGTTGGCGTTAGTAGTGTATCTACTTTTACGCTAACAATTGATTTGCTTGCACTTGGTGTAACGGCACTTCCTAGTGCTAACGATGGGAAATTGGATTTCGCGGCTAGAACTGGAGATGGACTGCTGGATGTTGATTTGTTGAATAGTAATGCAGCTCGTGGATTTATTACAACGGATGTTGGGGATGCTGACGCGGATGCTGATGCCGACGCGGATGCTGATGCCGACGCGGATGCGGATGCGGACGCTGATGCGGATGCCGATGCCGATGCGGATGCCGACGCGGATGCGGATGCGGACGCTGATGCGGATGCCGATGCCGATGCGGATGCGGATGCGGATGCCGACGCTGATGCGGATGCCGATGCTGACGCCGATGCGGATGCTGACGCCGATGCTGACGCCGATGCGGATGCTGATGCGGATGCCGATGCGGATGCTGACGCTGATGCTGACGCCGATGCTGATGCTGATGCGGATGCTGACGCTGATGCCGATGCTGACGCTGATGCGGATGCCGACGCGGATGCGGATGCGGATGCCGATGCGGATGCGGATGCGGATGCTGATGCCGATGCGGATGCTGATGCGGATGCTGATGCGGATGCTGATGCGGATGCTGATGCTGACGCTGATGCCGATGCGGATGCTGATGCGGATGCTGACGCTGATGCGGATGCGGATGCCGATGCGGATGCGGATGCGGACGCCGATGCGGATGCCGACGCTGATGCGGATGCGGATGCTGACGCCGATGCGGATGCGGATGCTGACGCCGATGCGGATGCGGATGCTGACGCTGACGCGGATGCGGATGCGGATGCTGACGCTGATGCTGATGCTGATGCTGACGCCGACGCCGATGCGGATGCGGATGCGGATGCCGACGCCGACGCCGACGCTGATGCTGATGCGGATGCTGACGCCGATGCCGATGCCGATGCAGATGCAGATGCCGATGCGGATGCGGATGCGGATGCTGACGCCGATGCGGATGCTGACGCCGATGCGGATGCTGACGCTGATGCTGATGCTGATGCGGATGCGGATGCTGACGCTGATGCTGATGCTGATGCGGATGCGGATGCTGATGCTGACGCTGATGCTGATGCGGATGCTGACGCCGATGCGGATGCTGACGCTGATGCTGACGCTGATGCGGATGCTGACGCCGATGCGGATGCGGATGCTGACGCTGATGCGGATGCGGATGCCGACGCGGATGCTGACGCCGATGCGGATGCCGATGTAGATATCGACTGGAGAGATTTCCTAGTTGAAAAACCGACTGTTAATCCAATTTATGAAGGAACTAAAACTATTACAGGTTCTTCTATTTATAAGAATTTTAATATGAACACTCTTTTAAAATCATTACAAGCAGATGCTCCAGCTGGAACAGTTTTTTATATTAATTTAACGCTTCCAGATGGTAATGTAATTGGAAATGTATTAATTAATGCAGATGGAACCTATACAATAAATATTCCTAATTATGATTTGAAAGCTGGAGATGTTATCCGCCTTCAAGTAACAGCTAAATATGGTGATGAAGTAAAAACAAGTGAAGCTGTATCTGTATCAGTTCTACCATTAGTTGATTCAGATGCGGACGCTGATGCAGATGCCGACGCCGATGCAGATGCCGACGCCGATGCGGATGCGGATGCCGACGCAGATGCTGATGCTGATGCTGATGGGGGAGGAACTAATACTCCTAATAACGGTGGAACTACTGGAACCGCAAACGGAGGAATGGGGGCAACCGTTTCTAATATGAGTACAAATGGTTCTGGAACAATGCTTTCCTCTGGTTATAGTGCTGGTGGAACAACGAGTATGTCTGCAAGTGACCTCCCATCTACAGGAGATACTAGTAATAGTCTTCCTTGGGTAGGGCTTGGACTCTTCTCACTAGCTGGCGCGTTTTTACTACGTCTTTTCCGTAAATAAAGCCACAAAATATTGATTCCCTGCTGCTAAGTAAGTTTTAGTGGCAGGGGAATTATAAAAAGGAGTGGTACATATGCCTTGGAGAGGTGTACTTGATGAACTTGAAAATAAAATTATTGATCAATTAACAGAAGCAGAAGAGCATGCCACTTATAATGGGAAATGGCAGGGCTTTCTAACAATAGGTTATAAAAATAAGCGAGCGTCAGTAATCAATTTTAGTTATCTTTGTCTAGCAAATTTAATTAATGAAATGAAAAAAAGTGCTTTGAAAAACCAAACCGAAGAAGCAATTTCATTTAAAATGGATATTGCAGTAAATTATCAACTCGAAAACCTAGGCGAATGGAATAGAAAAGCTTTAAAAACGAAGAAAAATTATTATAGACGAGGCATTGCCTTAAATGAAAATTTTAAAATAGCTTTAATGGAACAGGAAATTAATGCGAACGCTATCCTTCTACCAGGTGATGAAGGCTTAGCTATCAACGTTGAAAATATGAATAGATATTTAATTCAAGCCAATAAAAATCAAGCACAATTAAACCTAACCATCGATTCTAGCATTGTCACGTTCGAAACAGTAGGGTGGTTTTTTGATGGTAAAAATATTCATGAATTAGAAGCAGCTAGTTTAGACCACGGACGTCGGAAAATAGAACATTTAACACCAGAAATTATTTCTACATTAGTTGAAGATGCTGGAGAATATTTGGCGCATCAAGTAAACGCAACTGGTGAATTTAACTATGGTTGGTTTGCTTGTTTTGACAAAAAAATCAAACATTATAATAGTTTGCGACATGCTAGTACTACTTATTCCATGTTAGAAGCATATGAATTAACGGGAAATAAAGCTATTCTAGAAGCCGCAACAAAAGCATTAACATACCTAGAAAAACACTTTATTTATGAAAAAGAAGATATAGCCTTTCTAATTGAACCAGAACTTCGCGAAGTTAAATTAGGTGGCTCGGCAGCGACGCTACTAGCATTAACTAAATATATGCAAATCACTGGTACTAAAACATACTTACCCCTTTGCCGAAAAATAGCAAATGCAATTCTCTCATTACAAGATGAAGAAGGAAAATTCATACATGTACTTGAATATCCCTCTTTAGAAATAAAAGATATTTTTCGAATTATTTATTATGATGGGGAAGCTGTCTTTGGTCTACTTCGTCTGTATGAAATTGACCGCGATTCCAAATGGTTAGGAGCAGCTGCAAAATCCTTTAATCATTTTATACAAAATAAATACTGGCAAAATCATGATCACTGGTTAAGTTATTGTGCCAATGAAATTACTAAACACATTCAAGATGAAGCTTACTATGAATTCGGACTGCAAAATGCTTTTGATAACTTACAATTTATTTATGAGCGTGAAACCACTTTTCCCACTTTTTTAGAGCTTACAGTTGCTACAAAAGAGATGGCGCTGCGCATGGAAGAAGAAGGACAGCAAGTATTATTACACACATATTCACTTGAAAAACTTGAAAAAACAATTACAAAACGCGCGCACTATCAATTAAATGGTTTCTTTTATCCAGAACTTGCGATGTATTACAAAAATCCAGCCAGAATAGAAGGTAGTTTCTTCATTCGTCACCAGTCTTTCCGTGTGAGAATTGATGATGTAGAACATAATATTTCTGGATACGTGCGTTATTACCATCTTTTAAAACAAGGGAAACTAAGTGCTGAAGCTGAAATAGCTCGATAAAAAGAAAAAAATAACCTCTGTAAAGAAAAAACACTTTACAAACAAATCCTTTACTGGTAATATATATACTTGTGTAAGACTTTATGGAGGTGTAATTAAACTATGGCAGTTAAAATTCGTTTAAAACGTATGGGTTCTAAAAAGAAACCTTTCTACCGTATTGTAGTCGCTGATTCTCGTTTCCCACGTGATGGCCGTTCAATCGAAACTATTGGTACTTATAATCCATTACTTGATCCGGTTGAAGTGAAAATCGACGAAGAAGCAACTTTAAAATGGATGCATAATGGTGCGAAACCATCTGATACAGTTCGCAATCTTCTTAGCCGCGAAGGTATCATGGAAAAATTCCATAACCAAAAATTAGGTAAATAAGGAGGTCTCGGCGCGAATGGAAGAACTCATTCTCTCAATCGTGAAACCCCTTGTTGACCACCCGGAAGACGTTGTTATCACGCCAGAAGAAACGGATACATCGTTAACCTACAAATTGTCTGTCAGTAAAGAAGACATGGGACGCGTGATTGGTAAGCAAGGTCGTATTGCAAAAGCGATTCGCACTCTTGTCTATGCAGTTGGCTCCAAAAACGATAAGAAGATTCGTCTTGAAATTATCGAATAACAAAAACTCGTCAAATTGGCGAGTTTTTTTATAACTTTTTTTAATAATCATAAGAGAAGCAATTACCTCATCAATTGTTGTAAAATAAAATAGAAATGGAGGAATTGTTATGAAGCCAGTTATTGGAATTACAGGAAATAGATTAGTAAAAGGTGTGGATGCATTTTACGGACACCGTGTAACCTATACACAACAGCGATATGTAGATGCTATTCAGAAAGTTGGAGGGTTTCCTATCGCTTTACCAATAGACGACCCTTCTACTGCTGTTCAAGCAATTTCTCTTGTAGATGGTTTACTTTTAACTGGTGGACAAGATATTACACCACAATTTTATTTAGAAGAACCGTCCCAAGAAATCGGTGCGTACTTTCCACCACGAGATAGTTATGAAATTGCCTTAGTTCGAGCAGCATTAGACGCTGGAAAACCAATTTTTGCGATTTGTCGTGGTATGCAACTTGTCAATGTTGCACTAGGTGGCACACTATATCAGGATATTAGTCAAGTTGAAATAAAAGCACTCCAACATCTGCAACGTGTCGATGAGCAACTCGGCTCCCATACAATCGATATTGAACCTACAAGCGAACTCGCAAAACACCATCCAAATAAAAAACTAGTTAACTCACTCCATCACCAATTCATCAAAAAATTAGCACCGAGTTTTAAAGTAACGGCTCGGACTGCTGACGGAATGATTGAAGCAGTGGAGGGAGACAATTTACCAAGTTGGTATTTAGGTGTTCAGTGGCACCCTGAATTAATGTTCCAAACAGATCCAGAAAGTGAGCAATTATTCCAAGCTTTAGTAGATGAATCCAAAAAAACTATGGTAAAATAAGGACATAATCGCTAGTGGAGGTGTCCTGTGGAAATCATCCAAAAAGTTGTCATCAAACAAATTCTGACAGAAACAAGCAAACAAGAATTAATCGATTATTACACCGAACAAAAACGACAAATTGAACAAGAATGTGATCAGTTGCATTTTGAACAAAAGAAAATGGAACGAAAAAGCAAATTTCAACCAGATAGAGTGGCTGATTATTTTACGCATGAACTTGAAATTCGCCACGAAAAGAAAAAATTAATTCAGTTTCAAATGGAGCAATTAGAAGTCCTTGAACTCGGAAGTGAAATTCGCGAACGAGAAATGGAAACCATCATAGATGTACAAGTGGGAGACAAGTGGGATAAATCCATTTTCGATAAAACAATTGTTGTGAAAGATGGAATCATAGTAGAAATACGCTAGAGGTGACTTATGGAGAAAATGTATAATGTAGGAAAAATTGTCAATACACATGGCTTAATCGGTGAAATTCGTGTTATCGCAACGACCGATTTTCCAGAAGAACGGTTTCAAGTTGGAAATGCCGTGTATTTATTTGAAAAAAATAGTAAAAAGCCTGAAAAACTAATTATCCGTTCACATCGCAAACACAAAAACTTTGATTTGCTAATGTTTGAAGGATTCACAGGAATTCATCAAGTAGAACGTATGAAAGAAGGCGTCCTTAAAATTAAAGAAGCGCAACTAACTGATTTAGAAGAAAATGAATTTTACTTTCACGAGATCATTGGTTGTACCGTTGTAACGACTGATGGAGAAGAACTTGGCGAAATCACAGAAATTTTAACACCAGGTGCAAATGATGTATGGGTTGTAAAAGGCAGAGACAAAAAGGAAAAGCTTATCCCTTACATTGCTGATGTTGTTAAAGAAATTAATATTAATGACCAAAAAATTACTATCGAAGTCATGGAAGGGCTGCTAGATTAATGAAAATCGATATTCTATCTATTTTCCCAGATATGTTTTCGGGAGTGACAGGAAACTCAATTATTAAAAAAGCAATTGAAAACGAGCGAGTCACGGTTGAAGTAACTGATTTCAGGGAATATGCAGAAGGAAAGCATCATATTGTTGACGATTATCCATACGGTGGCGGAGCAGGTATGTTGCTTAAAGCGCAACCAATCTTTGATGCCGTTCAAGCTGTCAAAGAGAAACAACCAGAAACAAAGCCAAGAGTTATTTTAATGGACCCAGCTGGTAAGCGATTCAATCAAAAGATGGCAGAAGAATTTGCTGAAGAAGAGCATCTTGTTTTTATTTGTGGCCATTATGAAGGCTACGATGAACGGATTCGTGAACACCTTGTTACCGACGAAGTTTCGATAGGGGATTATATTTTAACTGGTGGCGAAATTGGCGCAATGATTATGATGGATAGCGTAATCCGTCTTTTACCGGGAGTACTTGGTAATAAAGATTCGGCAGTAACGGATTCGTTTTCGACTGGATTACTCGAACATCCACACTACACGCGCCCAGCTGATTTTAGGGGAATGAAAGTGCCAGATATTCTACTCAGTGGGAATCATGCCTGGATAGAAGAATGGCGCGACAAAGAATCACTTAAAAGAACATACGAGCGTCGACCAGATTTACTTAAAAACTATCCCTTAACAGACAAGCAAAAAACTTGGCTCAAAGAATGGTCTGACAGTAAATAAAAAGGACGTGATTTTAAATGGCAATCTTCGGGACACCTGATGAAAAAGAAGCTAAAAAATCCGAACGACAAAAAGAACGAGAAGCCTATGTGCAGGAAGAAAATGACCAAAAACGAATTGGCCAAAAATGGCAAGACATCCAAGTCTCCACTGGACCGATCAATGTAAACCATGACATCCTAACCGTGGTCTTCGCCAAGAGTGTCCGTCCAAGAATCAAAAGCGACCCAGAAGCATACTTAGAAACGGTGGGATTTGAAAATTTGTTACAGGAACTACAAAAAAAAGCATTAGATGCTGGTGGTAATGGGTTAATTCATTGCTCATTCACTGAGCAATTTGTTGATGGATTAGTATACCAACTTGCTTATGGAACAGCTGTAAACATTAAAATTACTCGATTCTAAAAAAACTAGAAAGCTGGGTAACTGGCTTTCTAGTTTTTTTATGGAAACAGTGCAAACTCCAGGAACCCATTGCAGGAAAAGTTCTCAACAACGTGACTAAAACTTTAAAATAATTGTTGAGTGCATGGATTAACAAAATTCTTTCTAAATTACTTTTTTAATAAGAAACGTAGATCTTTCCTTGCTGCACGTACTATTTTTTTATAATAGTATTCATCAGACTTTCGAATGGAAAGGTCGAGGCGGTCTATGACAGTAGCTTTAACAGAAAGAACACCACTCATCCAAAGAGGGTAACGCAAAGCTGTTAATGCTGGTCGGCCAAAAAGTCTATGTTGTAGTTCCATTCCTCCAACTGTATAAATCAGTCGTGCACGTTTTTTTCGCCAAGGTCCTGTAAACAAAAATTTTTTATCTTTAAAACTATAACTCTCTCCGCGCCAGAATAAGTGATCAATCACACCTTTAAGTACAGCAGGAACATTAAACCACCAAACAGGATAGGAAAATAGCAATAAATCAGCAGAACTAGCATCTTGCTTTAAAGCAATTATTTCAGGTGTTTGTTCTGTACGATACCCCTCAGCTAAATTAGGATCAAAAGCCAATTTTCGAATGTCATAAATCTTCACTTCTATTTTTGAATTTGTTTCTAAGTAAGCCAAATATTGATAAAACATGACTCTAGATGTTCCTTTTTCACGAGGGTCTCCGATAATTGCAACGATTTTTTTCATTAAAATCCGTCCTTTCTGATGTCTGAAAATATATGTTCGACAAAGCTATTAACATCTTGTTGAATAGCGGAATAATCCTGTACTTCATCTATCTGAGGTAGTTCTTCTAATAGTGCTGCGATTTTAGTATAATGAGCGATGGTTTGCTTAATTTCGGCTGCCTTGAGTGCAAGTAAATCTTTGGACGCAGTATTACACGAAGCAGAAGGTTCACTCCTTAGCCACTCCATCATCAGTTTTATTTCTGATAGAGAGAAGCGTGCATACTTCATCACTAAGATGAATTTTAATTCTAGTAAATGTTGTGCGTTATAAACACGATACCCATTTTCCAACCGATTAGGTACTATTATCTTATTTTTTTCATAATATCGTAATGTATCTGCACGAATCCCAACACAAGCAGCCATTTCCTTTACTGTCCATTGTTCCAAATTCGACACCTCCAAGTTGATATATTAAAGATAACATTAAACCATACTCCAAGGTCAAGCTTTTTATTAAAGAAAAGTAAGAAAAAAACTTTACAGCGAATCTAGTTTATGGTAACCTAAATAAGGTGACTGGAGAGACCAGTCTGATAACGATATTCCGCTTCATTATAAATATGAATGAATGTTTGTTGGAAGGAGAGAAAAACATGAACAAACTGATTGATGAAATCACAAAAAGTCAACTAAACCCAGATGTTCCAAATTTCCGTCCGGGTGATACTGTACGTGTACATGCGAAAGTAGTCGAAGGTACTCGCGAACGTATCCAATTATTCGAAGGCGTTGTAATCAAACGTCGCGGAGCTGGAATCAGCGAAACTTTCACTGTTCGTAAAATTTCTAACAGTGTTGGTGTGGAACGTACTTTCCCAGTACATACTCCACGTATCGCAAAATTAGAAGTTATCCGTCGTGGTAAAGTACGTCGTGCGAAACTTTACTACCTACGTAACCTACGTGGTAAAGCGGCTCGTATTAAAGAAATTCGTTAATTATTTAACGGCTAAAACCCTTGAGAAATCAAGGGTTTTTTTGTTTTTTATAAATTAAAATAAAGAGTTGGAGTCATATGAAACTGCGAATAATTAAAAGGTAAAAACATTAAGGAATAATGATGCTGTTTTATCCCTTATCTTCTATAGTTAAGGAAAAGCTTGACAGTTATATAACTTACACAACAAAATGGAACTATACAATTGGGCAAAGTAAAAATAATTCTGTATCTTTTATCAGAACTCTAAATGTCAATCAAAAAGCGTATCCATTAGCTGATGATAAAAAAGGTATAAATGCTAATTTTAAATGGAGGTTTTGTTATGAAAAGAAAAATAACGATATTTGGTATTATCATAGTGCTTTTAGTAAGTGTAGGAGGCTATATGACATATCAGAAAATGAAGCCAAAACCTTTTACTGAAGTGGTTGCAGAGGCTAAAACAGATGGTTTTGATAATGAAGAAGAACTTAGTAAGGCAAGTAACGTGATTGTTATTGGTTCACTGAGTAAGCGAGGTGAATTCCAAGTTGATCGTGATACTGAAGGCGGGATTTTAGCTGTCTATAGAATGTCTGATTTTAAGGTAGCACAAGTTATAAAAAATGATACTAAAGAAAGCTTAGCTAAAGACAATATCATACCAATATATGAAAATGAAGGACATGACGAAAAAACCAATACGACTTATCATGTTGCGGGCTATGAGAAAATGGAAAATAAAGAAACCTATATGTTGTTTTTGACTTATGACTCAGATTATAAATACTATGTTCCAGTAGGAGTTAATTTCGGAAAAATGAATGTCGATAGTGAAAAAGAAACGGAATTATATGGTGATGATAGTGATATTCAAGAAGAAGAGATTAATAAAGTACAAGAAGAGGCATTAGACACTTATAAAGAGGAAATTAAAGAAGTAGAAAATCAATGATAAAAAATAAAAAGTGTGCTTAATTGCATGCTTTTTATTTTTTGGAAAGAGAAGTATATTTTATCGTTTCTTGAGAACAAAAGAATAATGCAATGATATTATTTTATGCAAGATTATGATTGAGGTTAGTTAGCTTTACTCACTTTAAATACATTTGCTATGTTGAAAAGAACCATTTAAGTGGTAAAGCAGCTACTATTAAATATTAGAACTTTTTAAGCCTTTCTACATATTGACAATTCACATTATTTTAGTTAGCATACTAACTATATAGAGGTGATAAATATGGATAATATCGGTTATTTATTTATGAATTGCTCCAAAAAGTTAAAGTACGAATTAAATGAAGCTTTGATGGTAAAAAATATTACTATTCAACAATGGGCAGTAGTAAACCAAATTGAATTAAATAGTAGAAGAGACAAAACTAGTAAGGCGGTAGAAATAGCGAAAATACTAGATATGGATAAACCTACTATCTCTGGTATAGTAAAACGTCTAGAAAAAAAGAAGTTAATTACAAAAACGAGAAACATAGAAGATAGTCGTTCTTATTGTTTGCAGCTAACTGCTGAAGGTAAGAGAATTGTTCAAACATGTCAACAATTGAGTGATGATTTAATGGAGCTGTTTTTAGAACCGTTAACACCCCAAGAAGTTACCTGCCTTCAAAAAGTACTTATGAAGCTAAATAAGGAGGAAGTTCAGTGGAAACAATTTTAGTAATAGGCGGGACTGGTAATATTGGTTACCCATTAATAGAAGAACTAAATAATAAAGGAAAAGTTAACATTATAGCTGGTGCACGCAATGTGGAAAAATATAAGAAAAAGTTAGCACATTTTAATCGAGTAGAAGTGAGAGCATTTGATTTTTTAGATGCTTCCACATATGAATCTTGTTTACAAGATGTAGACCGTCTATTTTTTGTTCGTCCTCCTGAACTATCTACACCAAAAGATGATATGTTTCCTTTTTTGGAAAAGGTTCAGCTTCTAAAAGTGAAGCAAGTAGTATTTATTTCTTTAATAGGTGTAGAGAAAAATCCAATGACACCACATAACAAAATAGAGAAAAAAATAACAGCATTAAATTTGCCCTATACTTTTATAAGACCTAGCTTTTTTATGCAAAATTTAAATACAACCCACCAGCAAGATATCAGAGAAAACCGTGACTTATTTGTTCCAGCGGGGAATTCACTCACTAGTTTTATTGATACGAGAGATATTGCAGCAGTCGCAGCAGTTTGTTTATTGGAAGAAAAATATATTGGACAAAAAATAGAAATTACCGGAGCAAAAGCCATTTCTTATCACCAGGCTGCTGACATAATGAGCGATGTTTTAGGGGTAACGATTTCTTATAGCAAACCATCACTCTGGAAATTTAGAAAAGTAATGTTGCAAAGAGGTATGCCTAAAAATTTTGTTAATGTAATGGTAATGCTTTATTTTATCACACAGCTTGGTAATGCAAAAAAAGTAACACAATCTGTGGAGCAGATATTAAACAGAGCGCCTATCTCCTTTGCACAATATGTGGAAGATAATAAAGAACAATTTTTATAAACCTTCGAAATAAATTCTTTTGCTAGTTGAAGAGGTAACAATGATAATTATTTCGTTAAAAAACCAAACAGCTAGGATTGTATTCTAGCTGTTTGGTTTGCTTTATTTGCTAAAGGTTATAAGATTTCTCTATCAGTGTCACTGGCTCCCCTTGATTATTTCTAAGGGCGATATTTTCTTTACCCCACTGACACATCGTATCAATTACTTTATTTAAAGTAAGTCCGTAAGTTGTTATACTATACTCCACTTTAGGAGGCAACTCATTAAATACTGTTCGATTAATAATACCATCTTGCTCTAATTCTCTTAACTGCTGAATCAGAACCTTCTGTGATATTTTTGGAATGCATCGTTGTAGCTCTCCAGTTCTTTTAGTCCCTTGAGCAAGAAAACAAATAATTAAAGGTTTCCATTTTCCACCCATAATGTCTAACGTGGCTTCTACACCCAAATTATATACCTTCAACTCTTTCCAGCCTCCATTTCTATTACTTGCAAATAATACCACTAGTAGACACTTACTTACAAGTAACTAAGCCACTTTCGAGTGTGTATTTACTTTCTCTTAAAACTAAATTACGATTAATACTAATTACAGAATAAAGGAGCAATCGAATGAAAACATTAGTTATTATCGCACACCCAAATATCGAAAATTCACGAGTAAATAAAGTATGGAAAGAAGCTCTTTTAAAAAATTCAGCAGATGTGCAAATTCACGAATTATATCAAGCGTACCCGAACTGGGATATCGACATAGCGTTTGAGCAGCAACAACTGCAAAACTACGACAAAGTCATTATCCAATTTCCATTTTATTGGTACAGTTATCCTCCATTACTAAAAAAATGGTTCGATGATGTTTTTTCATATGGCTGGGCATACGGTTCGAAAGGGGATAAGATGGCTGGCAAAAAACTAGCTTTAGCAATCTCCATTGGTGACAAACAATATAACTACCAAGAAGACGCACCAATCGGTTACACGCTCGAAACACTACTAAGCCCATTTCAAGCGACAATTAATCATATAAAAGCGGACTACAGAGGAGCTCATACTATATATGGTAGTTCTTTTGAAGTTACGAATGAGGAAATAGCAGAGAATGCAGAAGTCTATGCGAGTGAATTCATAAATGCTTTCTAACTATCTTATCTACACTTCACCTTGACACTGAAAACCTCATATGATATAGTTATTAAGGTTATTAAACAAGAAAGAAGAAGCAACCCGCTTCTCGCCTCGTCAACACGAACGTTTTCAGGCAAAAAATTCAAACTTTCGTCGCGTAACTTACGCGATTTTGAATGTGCGGGATTGCTGAAAAGCAGCCCGTTTTTTTATGGCCTTCGAACGAATGAGTTAGCAGGCCGCAGATTTGAACAGCTATTTTCTATCTTGTTGTAACAAAATTAAGTGGAGGTGGCTCACCATTAGCAAAGACATGTTGGTAAACGATGGGATTCGTGCACGTGAAGTAAGATTGATCGACCAAGACGGTGAACAATTAGGCGTGAAGAGTAAAATCGATGCGCTTCAAATTGCTGAAAAGGCTAATCTTGATCTAGTGCTTGTTGCTCCAACAGCGAAACCGCCAGTAGCTCGTATCATGGACTACGGTAAATTCCGTTTTGAACAACAGAAGAAAGATAAAGAAGCCCGTAAGAACCAAAAAGTCATCGTAATGAAGGAAGTTCGTTTAAGTCCAACAATTGACGAACATGATTTTGATACGAAGCTACGTAATGCACGTAAATTCCTTGAAAAAGGCGATAAAGTAAAATGCTCTATCCGTTTTAAAGGCCGTGCCATTACACACAAAGAAATCGGTCAGAAGGTGCTTGACCGTTTTGCAAAAGCGTGCGAAGACCTTTGTACAATTGAGCAAAGACCAAAAATGGACGGACGTTCCATGTTCTTAGTCCTAGCACCACTTCATGAAAAGTAAAGTTTTGAGGAGGAAAAATTCATGCCAAAAATGAAAACCCACCGCGGTTCCGCTAAACGTTTCAAGAGAACAGGATCTGGAAAATTAAAACGCAGACACGGCTTCACTAGCCATATGTTCGCTAACAAATCCCAAAAACAAAAACGTAAATTGCGTAAATCAGCAATGGTATCAGCTGGCGACTTCAAACGTATTCGTCAAATGGTCGCTAAAATGAAATAAGAGAAACAACATTTTTGTAAATTCTAGGAGGTAGACAATATGCCACGCGTAAAAGGCGGAACAGTAACACGCAAACGTCGTAAAAAGATAGTTAAATTAGCCAAAGGGTATTACGGCTCTAAACATTTATTATTCAAAGTAGCTAACCAAGCGGTAATGAAATCTTACCAATATGCTTATAGAGATCGTCGTCAAAAGAAACGTGATTTCCGTAGATTATGGATCGCACGTATCAATGCGGCAGCTCGTATGCAAGATCTTTCTTACAGCAAATTAATGCACGGCTTAAAATTAGCTGGTATTGATATTAACCGTAAAATGCTTGCAGACTTAGCAGTAAATGATATTGCTTCATTTAACACACTTGCTGATTCAGCAAAAAAAGCATTAGCTAAATAATTCAAAAATCCTCACTCTTTGGAGTGGGGATTTTTTTATGTTATAAATTAAGTTCTAGCTCTACTGGACAATGATCCGAACCAAGCACATCCGCATGAATTTTAGCATCAACTAATTTATCTTTCAGTCGCTTTGAAACAACAAAATAATCAATCCGCCAACCAGTGTTCCTAGCTCGCGCGTTCATTCGGTATGACCACCAAGAATAAGCATCGGTCAAATCAGGATAAAAATAACGGAAACTATCAATAAAACCAGCGTCTAAAAACGCAGAAAATTTTGCACGTTCCTCGTCCGAGAAACCCGCATTTTTGCGATTTGTCTTCGGATTTTTTAAATCAATTTCTTCGTGAGCAACATTTAAATCACCACAAAGTACAACCGGCTTCGTTTTATCCAAGTTTTTGACATATTCCAAAATCGCATCCTCAAACGTCATACGATAATCTAATCTTTTTAACTCAGCTTGCGAATTTGGTGTATAAACCGTTACCATATAAAAATCTTCAAATTCAAGTGTGATTACGCGACCTTCAGTATCATGTTCTGGAATACCTAAGCCATATTGCACCGATAATGGCTCAACTTTTGTAAAAATGGCAGTACCGGAATACCCTTTTTTTACTGCATAATTCCAATAATCTTTATACGCTGGCAAATCAAGTTCAATTTGACCTTCTTGTAATTTAGTCTCTTGCAAACAAAATATATCCGCATCCACTTCTTCAAAATACTCCAAAAAACCTTTTTTTACAGCTGCTCGAAGTCCATTTACATTCCAGGAAATTAATTTCATCTAAAAGCCTCCCATCTCTAATAGAACTATTATAACGTAAGTAACATGCTATAATGTAGTTAAACGATTGGGAGGGATAGTATGGAGAAGTACGTCGCTTTACTAAGAGCAGTAAATGTTGGTGGGAAAAATAAAGTGAACATGAAACAACTAAAAGAAGTATTGCAAGAAAAGGATTTCCAAAACATAACAACGTATATCCAAAGTGGTAACCTCGTTCTCAGTTCGAATTTACAGACAGAAACTGAAGTAGCAGTAAGAATAACAGAAGTAATTAAGCATAAATTTGATTTAAACATTGACGTATTTGTTTTTTCAGGAGAGAATTACAAATCAATCATCAAAAACAACCCGTTCCCTCCAGAAATAATTGGGGAAGAAGAACGTTGGCTGGTGGCTTTTTACAATGAAAATATGCCTATCCCTAAACAAAAAAATACCCAAGCTGAAGTAATAGCAATAGGGCGTGCCTTATATATCCATGTTTTCTCCAACCAAATTCATCACTTAAAATTACCTGCTTTTCTTGGAGAATATAAAAAAGCGCTCATGACAACGCGTAACTGGCGAACAACTGTTAAATTACAAACATTACTCGAAAGCCAGGAATAGAATTTTTTGAAAATCAAGTTTATAATGAAAAAGGATTAATCTAAGGGAGTGATAGAATTGAAAGAAGAACTATTAAAACGATTTACAAAATATGTAAAAGTAGATACACAGTCAAATGAAGAAAGCACAGTTTGCCCAACAACGCCAGGTCAAATGGAACTAGCAAATATTCTTGTTACAGAACTAAAAGAAATCGGTATGCAAGAAGTTACAGTCGACGAATTTGGTTATGTTATGGCAACACTTCCTTCTAACACAACGAAAGAAGTTCCGGTTATTGGATTTTTAGCTCATTTAGACACGGCGACTGATTTAACAGGTAAAAACGTGCAACCACAAGTGCACGAAAAATATGATGGTAAAGACATCGTTTTAAACAAAGACTTAAACGTGGTACTATCACCGAAACAATTTCCAGAACTAGCTAATTACAAAGGAAAAACCCTAATAACTACAGATGGAACAACCTTGCTTGGTGCGGATGATAAAGCAGGTATTACAGAGATTATGGTGGCAATGAACTATTTAATCAACCATCCAGAAATCAAGCACGGTAAAATTCGTGTTGCCTTCACACCAGATGAAGAAATCGGCCGAGGTCCAGAACGTTTTGATGTAGAAGCATTTGGTGCCAAATATGCTTATACTATGGACGGGGGCCCACTCGGCGAACTCGAATATGAAAGTTTTAACGCCGCATCTGCAAAAATCACTTTTAATGGTAATAGTGTTCATCCTGGTACAGCCAAAAATAAGATGGTTAATGCAATCAAAATGGCGATGGAATTCGATGCGTATATTCCAAAAGATGAAGTACCAGAGTACACAGAAGGCTACGAAGGTTTTTATCATTTAATCTCTTTAAACGGGGATGTAGAACAAGCCAACACCTATTACCTTATCCGCGATTTCGACCACTTGAAATTTGTAGAACGAAAAACGCATGTGGCTAGTATTGCTAAAGAGTTAGAAGAAAAATATGGTAAAGGGTCAGTAGAATTAAAATTAAATGATCAATATTACAATATGCGCGAAAAAATCGAGCCCGTAAAAGAAATTGTGGATATTGTTAGCGCGGCAATGAGAAATCTTGACATTGAACCAAAAATCAGCCCAATTCGTGGCGGAACAGATGGTGCTCAACTTTCCTACAAAGGCTTACCAACACCAAATATTTTCGGCGGGGGAGAGAACTTCCACGGTAAATTCGAATATGTTGCACTAGAAAGCATGGTTAAAGCTACAGAAGTAATCATTGAAGTGGCCCGTTTATTTGAAGAAAAAGAATAATAAAAAAGTGAGTCTAGTTCAACCTAGACTCACTTTTTCTATACGCTCATTTACCCTAGCGGCAAATACTTTTGCTTCGCCGTTTGCAACGAGTAACGTATAGCTTTCTTTATTTTTAAAATGTAAAATCAATTTTTTCGTCATGGAAAGAATACTCACTTTTTGTTCTAAATGGTCTATCGTTTCATAAGCGAATTTCTTAAGTAAGTAGACATCTTCATTTTCTAAGTAAAAAATTAACGCATCTTCATTTGAAATCCAAAGCCCCGTTAAATCCATCCATTCGCCTTCCATTTTATACGTAAACGCACCATAAATCAAACTAGTATCTATCCCGAGAAGCTCACGGACACCAGCTTTTGCAATCATCGTTTCATACAAAAATTTTCGCCCCTCTACATACGCATTTTTCGTATAATAACTATACCACTTACTTCGGATAGACTGCAATGGAACCATCTTTTATCCGAATTAATTCGACTGGCTTTTGATAAAAGTCGTGAAGAATTTCCTCTGTTAAAAGATTTTCTGTTTTTCCGTGATGAGTTATTTCCCCGTCACGGAGTAAAATGATATTATCAAAGCAGGGTAGAATTTCTTCCGTATGATGCGTCACAAAGAGCATCGTTGGCGATTCTGGAAATTCTGCAATCTTCTTAATTCTTTCTAATAGACGATTTTTCGCAAATAAATCAAGCCCATTACAAGGTTCATCTAAAATAAGCAACTTAGGACTAGCCATTAAGGCACGAGCAATCAATACAATTTGGCGCTCGCCTTGTGATAAAATTTTATACGATTTTCCAATAAGCGATGCGCCACCACAATCAGTAAGCACTTTTTTCGCTAGATGTATTTCTTCGGTTGTAACTTTCGCATAAATACCAATACTCGCAAATTTTCCGCTAAGTACAATTTGCTCACTTAACTCATATTCTTTCAGCTGATGATCAAGCGCATTACTAACCCAACCAATCGATTTACGTAACTCCGGCAAAGAAGTCTCGCCGAATATATGCCCAAGCACTTGAAGTTTACCACTACTAGGCCAAAGGTACCCATTTAAAAGTTGTAATAAAGTGGTTTTTCCAGAACCATTAAGTCCGAGAATCGCCCAGTTTTCCTTATTATTAACCACCCAATTAATATTCGACAAAATCATTTTATTATCTCGCTTTAAATAAACATTCTCAAAAGCAAACATCGAATACCCCATTTCCATTTTCTACTATTGTACATGAAAATAATGTAAAAAAGGAGCAAATACCAATGAAGCATGAAGAAATAATAATTGATGCGCAAAAATGGATGCAGGCCCATTTTGAAAAGGAAAATACTGGACACGATTGGGAGCACGTTAAGCGAGTCTGGCATTTAAGTAAACAAATCCAAGCAACAGAAGGCGGAGATAAATTTGTAATTGAATTAGCCGCATTATTCCACGATTATAATGATAGCAAATTAACACGAGACCCACTGCAAGCTACCGAAATAATCACGCATTGGATGAAAGAAAAAGAAGTACCTGAAGATGTAATCAATAAGATCATACGAATTATCCAAGCAGTTTCCTTTAAAAATGGAAAAAATCCTATCCATGCTTCCGCAATAGAAGAAAAAATAGTCCAAGATGCAGACCGTTTAGATGCAATTGGAGCAATCGGTATAGCTAGAACATTTACTTACGGAGGAGCACACAATAGAGAAATCGTTAATCGAGCTCACCCAGAGAATACCACATTACAGCATTTTTACGATAAATTACTCTTAATTCAGAATCAGCTAAAAACAAAGACTGGTAGGGAACTTGCAGCAGGAAAACAAAGAATTATGCAGGATTTTATACACGCACTAGAGAAAGAATTAGAAATATAAATTAAAAAGCTTGTTTTTAATATAAAGCTGTTATATAATGATAAAGCTGAATTGATACAAATTAATTCATCAAAAAACATTTTAAAAATAGTTGTTGACGTGATTTCAACTTTATGGTAAGATTTAAAAGTTGCGTTAACAAAGCAACTGACCTTTGAAAACTGAACAAAGAAGAAGACGAAAAGCAATGAGACGTAAAGTCTCACTGGTAATCGCAGGGCAGAAAACAGAAAGCTGTTTTCAACAAAAACAAACTAGTAATTTAATTGCTAGCG